>JAHDXO010000076.1 GCA_023382975.1 Pirellulaceae bacterium | reverse complement strand
CCACTGACCACTGGCCACTGCCAAGGGACCAGCCCAGGCCCGCGCCGCTGGCGTCGAGCCAGATGCCCTCGGGCCGTGAGACGCCCAACGCGCCGCGGTAGGACAGGTCGCCGATCGCGACCGGGGTGCGGTAGAGTTCGGCCAGTTGCGCGTCACTCAACCCGGTCGAGACCCAGTAGTCGCGAGCTGCCGCCAACACCGCTTCCACCGCCGCTTCGGTCAACCAGCCGCCGACCATCTCGCTGCCCAATTGGCTCGCCAGCAACGGTGCTTCGGCGGGATCGGTGGCGGTGCTCTGCCACACGTCGATCCCGTTGATCACCCAGTACGGATCCCCGCCGGCGTCGCGGATGCTGATGGTGAGCAAGCCATCGCTGTCCGTGGAACTGCCCGAAGTGACTAGCGTCGCGAATCCGTTGGCCGCCGTGTTGGGCACGTTCTGCCACGCTCCGCCCTCGACCGAGACCTGGATGCTGTCCCGCGCAAAACTGGCATCGCCCACATACACGCGAACGTGGTAAGAAGTGCTTTCCACCACGGCCACCTGGAACGTGCGCATCGAGGAGCCCCAATGGCCGTCGCGGTACAAAGCGACGCTGGTCTTGGCCGCCGAACCTCGCTGGAACTCGGATACTGGCTGGAACTGGATCCCTGCCGGAGTCCAGCCGTAACCAAGATTGGCGTCGTACGCTTGGCCGCCACGGACGCCGGTGAACACCGGCGTGGTCGTCAACTCAGTCACGTTCTCCCGCCCGTTGAAGTCGAAACGGCGAACATCGGGCACGGCATAGTTGTACGGCAGGCTACTCTTGCCTTTCCCGGTCACCTCTTCGCTGCCGATCGTCGCCAGACCGCCGCCGCCGGGTCCCGCCACGGTGAAGTTGAAACTCCCGCTGTTGACGACCACTTGCGTGCCGGCGTAGTAGGGATTTGCGTCCGCCGAAGTCACCGACCCCAGCGACGTGCTGACGGTGACGAACGAACCGTCGGGCGCGTTGCTGGTTCCCGTGAAGGTCACGCCGTCGGCGGTCTGCAGATCGTGGTCGAACCGCGGCGGATCCGGCGTTTCCTGCGCCGGAAACACCTCCAGCGCATTGATCGTGAAGTACGGATCGCCGCCGGTGCTGGCGATCTGGACGTTCAGTTGGCCGTCGGTGACCGTGACAAGGAACGACCGATGAAGGAATTGCGTGGCTGCGGTCGTCAGGCCGCTCAGTTTCAACTGTCCTTCGGCCCAGACGGAGATATGGTTCCGCAGGAATGAAGCGTCACCCAGGGTCACGTTCACAATGTAGGTGCCATCGGGCACGTCCACCAGGAACGTGTTGCTGGTGCCCCAGTGGCCGTCGCGGAGCAGGTCGTGTGCGATGCCGCGGTCAAAGGCGGAGGCATTGCTCTGCCACCCGAAGCCGCTCACGTCGTCGTACTCGTTGGTCTTTCCCAGACCGATGAAACCGTCCGCAGGTAGCAAAGCGGTGTCATTGAAGTCGAACCGCCAGCCTGTCACGGCGAAGGTGTGGCTCGCCGCACCTCCGCCCCGCCCCGTCACTTCCTCGCTGGTGAAGTGAACAGTTCCGCCGCTGGGGGGCGAAGCAAACATCAATTCGAACTCGCCCGTCACCGCGTCCGCCTGCACCTGTACGCCCACATAAAACGGGCTCGAATCTTGGCCAGGTAGAATTGCGGCCCGATCCGAACGGACCGTCACAAGAGCCCCGGGATTCGCGGTTCCCGAGACCTTGCCCGCTTCCGCGTCGATCGACAGGCCGTGGTCGCGCGGCGCTGCGGGCGAATCCAATTCGAAGATCTCCAAGGCGTTGATCGTGAAGTACGGATCGCCGCCGATGCTGCGGACGCGAACGTTCAACTGTCCATCGACGACGGTGACCTGCCCGCTGGCGTGGACAAACTGGCCGGCCTTCGAACTCAAGCCGCTCAGGCTCGCCGGCGCCGTTCCTTCCAGTTCGACGTTGATGAAGTTCCTCGCAAAACTCGCGTCGCCCAGGGTGACATTGACGACATAGGTGCCGTCGGGTACGTCCACCAGGAACGTGTTGTCGGTGCCCCAGTGTCCGTCGCGCAGCAACGGGGCGCCGATGGTGCGGTCGAATCCCAGCGCCGTGGCGGCCCAACCGTAGCCCAAAGTCGCATCGTGTTTGTTCGCATCCCCCACGCCCACAAAGCCTGCCGCGGTGTCCGAATTACGGTAATTGAAGTCGTAGCGGAGAATGGCCAGATACGGCTGAAGCACGCTGCCCCGCGAGGCGCCGTTGACCTCCTCGACCCGCACGTTTGCCGTTCCGCCCCCGGTGCCGCGCAGGACGGTGAACGCAAAGCTCTCTCCCGGCGCCTGGATCTGGACGCCCGCGTAGCGTGGATCCTGATCGGTCGTGGTGACCGTTCCCCGGTCGATGCTCAGCGTGTACCATGCTCCGGCCGTCGCGCCGGACACCGTGAACGTGTCCACCGTGACCCCGTCGGCCGGTTGAGGTTCATCGCCTCCGTCGCGTGCTACGCTCACCGAAACCGCTGTCGGACGCACTTCGACCGCGCCTGCTGTCCAGTACGGATCGCCGCCGCTGTCGGAGAACCGCAGTCTCAGCACGCCGTCGACGTCGGGCGAGGCGGTGAACGAGCGATGTACCAACTGGCCTGCCGCCGTGGCCACGTTGGTCAAGCCGTCGCCGCTGCCTTGCACGACGGTCACATTCATGCGGTCGCGGGCGAAACTCGGATCGCCCAGCGTCACGGTCACCTCGTACGAGCCCTGGGCCAGCAGCATTTGGAAGTCCGACGGGCCGCTGCCCCACGCTCCGTCCCGCAGCAGCGACGAATACGCGGGACTGGCCGACGCGCCTCGATCGAAGGGACTGGGCGTCCCCAACCAGCCAAAACCCGTCGCGTCCGTATACGCAAGCGTCGGCAACACGCCGATGTATCCGTCCGGCGCCGCCGGCGTGGCCTGAGGTTGTTGAGTCGGGGAGCCGGAAGCATTGAAGTCGAATCGAAGCAGTTCCGGCGGAGGCTTCGGGATACTCAGCACCACGTCGTTGCCCGTGCCGCCGACGTAAGAGAGGCGAAAATCGTGTCCTGCCAATGGCAGCGTAGCACCCTCGGCCAAGCCTGCAAACTGACCGACCACCGGATCCGTTCCGTCGTTATCGATGATCGTAAACGAATCCAGGAATGCTGGTGTATATCCGAGGATGACGTTCAGATTGGCATTGTTCAGCGCCACAGTTCCCGCCACGTTCAATCGGTCGTACTGCGCCGTGGGAGTCAGGCTTGTGCCGTTGATTTGAATGCTAAAATTCGAACCGTCAGCCAATGCGACGCTGCCGCTGTTGAGTATGCCAAGACTAGCTCCGGGTGCCAGTTGTCCACCGCTGCCGACCTGCACTGTTCCGCCGGCCGTCCCCGTGCCGCCCAAAGCCGCCGTGCTGTTGACCGTGACCGCACTGCCGGAGGCCGTCGAACCACTGACCAGCAGCGAACCGCCGGCGATGGTCGTAGCGCCGGTGTGGGTGTTTGTTCCAGACAGCGTCAGGCTGCCGCCGCCGGTCTTGGTCACCGCGAAGTTGTTTTCATTAGCACCTGGCCCGCCGAAGGCGCCGCTGAAGGTCGAATCGCCCCCCTGAGTAATGGTGACCGTGGTAGCCGCGGCCGCACCCGTGGTCAGACTACCGGAACCTGTCACACCGGTCCCTGTCATCAGTAACAGATTCTTGCCCGGTTGCGTCAGACTGCCGCTGATGGTGATCGTGCCGCTATTCCCTTGACCGATCTGAATCGTCTCCGCGGTGATCCGGTCCAATTCGGCATCCGACAATTCCAGCGTGTTTATGGCCACGTCCGTCGTCGACCCCAGATCGATTGCCTGGAAGGACCTGTTGTACAGGTAGGCCGTTCCCCCTGGCGCGGTTAACGTGCCTTGAAGGTCCATTCTGTCACCGACCAGGAAAACGTTGCTGCCGGTCAGCAGGTTCGCTCCACCGTCGATTCGAAGGAGGGTACCGTTGCCACGGTTGACGATGCTGATGAAGCCCGTTGCCTGAACGTCGTGGAGGGCCGTGGTCTTCGTGATCGTGAGGATTCCGCCGTACGTCTCCAGCCCGACAAGCCCTCCCGCAACCACTCCCGCGACGCCAGCCACTGTCCCCACGTCGAAGCCATCACTGTCGTGATACACGAAGGCGCCGCCGGGCGTACTTCCCGCGAGTGTGGTTACCGCGTTCGCGGTGCTCAGCAGCGAGACGCCTCCGGCAGCCTCCAGGGCGAGGCCGCCTACCGCGATGGCCCCTGTTTGCGTAACAACGTCGCCAGTGACCAGGTGCAGGATGGCCGTACCGCCAGGGCTGATTGCCGACGAGACGCTGATCGCACCGCTGCTGGAATCGCCGATCTTGATCGTCCCCGCCGAGATCCGGTCCAACTCGGTGTCCGTCAAGCCAACAATCCCGGCCCCGTCGGCTCCGCCCAGATCGACCTGGCCACCGGCAAACGGCTTGATCGCGACGATACCGTTCCCGGCAGAAATCGCCGCAGACGAATCGATCGCAAGATTGTTGCTCGACAGGCTGATCGAGCCGCCGTCCGTGACGTTCATATTCCCGCTCGAGGCGGCGAGGATCGATGTGGCGGTCACCGACAGGTTCCTGCCAGTGGCCAGTACCATCGTCCCCGACAAGGAAACGCTGCCGAAAGGCTCTGCAGCGTTTCCGATCGTCAGATGGGCATCGAAATCGGGAAGATCTTCGACGGTGAGCCAGTCGCCAGAGTCACCGCGATTGATCGTGACCGAGCCGCTTGGATTGGCAAAGTCGGTGGTCTCGAACGTCGGACCGCTTAATCGCGACATGCCGTTCCCGACAAGTCCATCGTCACTCAGGGTTACAAAATTCTGGACGAACGGCAAGTTGAAGACAATGTCGGTCGCCGAGCCGCTGTTGGTGATCGGTTCCAGCCCGGTGTAATGCACCGTCCCGTAATTCGACATCACGATGTTGCCGTCATGCGAGTTGGTGTAGTTGTAGGTCACCTCGCCTTGATCGCCGCCGAGAATCCACAGACTGTCACCGGGGAACGCCAGGTGATTCGAATCGCCATCGTTGGAAAATAGATTGAATGTTGGGATCGCGTCGCCGCCGTCGAATGTCAGTCCTCCGTCGGGAATTGGATCGCCCCCGCTGAGATCGATCGTCAGCGTGTCGTCGCCTTCGCGCGTTTGAACTGTGATCGACGCGCCAGGACCGTTGAGACCTGCCGCCGGGACCGTGACTCGCGAAGTGCCTGCACCCAGCGCCCCAGGAATGTCCGTATGAATTGGAACGCCTGCCAGGTCTTCGAATACCAGTTGGCCTTCCGCATAGGACAATGCCCAATTGTCGTTTCTGGCGAAATGATCCTGCCAATAGACATGGTCGCCGACGATGGAAAGAGCGATCGGTGGCAGAACGGTCACGTGAAAGATCTCGCTCGATTCGTTCCCGAAATAGTCGACGGCGGTTACCGTGACAGGCGTGGTCCCGATCGGGAACAGTGAACCGGGTGGCGGTTCGCACACGACCGTGGGATTGGGATCGACCAGGTCGAACGGCACGGGAGGCGAGAAATCGACGAAAGCACCGAATGGATAAGAGGCGATTACCGTGACGTCGTCCGGCACGACAACTACCGGCGGTGTCGTGTCAACGATGCTCACGTCGAACCATGCAAAGCTTGCATTTCCCGAACCATCGAACGCACCGACTTGGATCGTGAACGTACCCAGCGGAAACAGCGAACTGTCCGGCGGAGAGAAATCAATAAGGACCGGCCCAAACAGATCGAATGCAAAGGCGCCCGGATAATGCACGATCGCGCCATCGGGGCCTGTCGCTTCGAACACCTGGTTTGGCGGAGGCACAAGGTCGGGCGCTGTGGTGTCGACGTACATCAAACCCGCCTCGGCCTGTCCGCTCGCCCCGTGCGAATCGGTTACCCGCAGCATGACCAAGCTCTCCACTCCCGGCCCCGGCAGGGTGAAGAGATCGTTCCAAGCAACCGTGACCGTCGGCGAATCGGTACTTATCTCCAGTCCATTGGCAAACGTCCAATGGTAATCCACGATCACGTCGCCAGTCGCCTCGTTCGGATCAAACGACCCGCTGGCGTCCAACCATAGATCGTGACCGCCTTCGAAAACATACGGCTCGCCCGCAACGGCCACGGGTGGGAGATTCGTCAAGTTGCCGAACATCAACTCCGCACCGACAAGCACCTCCATTCTCGGATCCTCAGGAGGCAAGCCCGCCTGGCCCTCGAAAGCGACCAACTCTTCCCGACTGAGCAAATCGAACGCGTACGTGAGCGGTGTGGAAGCCGTATGACCCGGTGGCAGGATTTGCGTCACAACATATTGCCCCGGCAACAGCCCTTCGAACGCGAAACGTCCATCGCTGTCGGTAGCTGTTACCGAATCAACCGGAATCCCGCTGCCCGTGGTTCCCTCCAGACGGAACGGTACATCGGACAACGGTGCTTCGATCGGGACAGAGGTAGCGATGCGCACGGCGAAATCGCAGTCAAAGTCGCTTGAACGACTCCAGCCCCCGCTACTCTCCACCGTCTGAAACGCGTTTCCTTCGGCGTACGGATCGAACGGAGAGATCTGCCACTCGAATCGCTCTTCAATCGGCATGCCACTCGCTCGCACTGCGATCGCCATTACGTCACCCGCACTGACAGCTACTCCTGCAGAACTAAAGTCGAATGTGTGCGGTGCGAAGTCCGCACTGATGCTGTTGCCTGCTACGAAGGTCACAGCCCGGCGCGTGGCCGGAAAGCCTTCCGCCATGTCATAGATTTCCACATCCAAGTCGTAACCCGAACCAGAGACATTGCGCAACCACAACGTGACGTCATGAATGGTGCCTGACACGCCGGCTGTAAATGTCTGAGCCGTAGAGATCCCCGAGTTGATCGACAAGGGCCACGGTCCGCCGCTGACATTTATCGCGTCATCGACAACGAACAGCCCCTCGTCTAACAACCCGTTGGCATTAGCGTCGTCGAACGCGAAGCCGTGAACGGATCCCCGCACGAAATTGCCAAAGTCAAGACCGCCTGCATGCTGACTTGCGGTCAGGCTCAGGGAATACTCGCCGAGTGGCGGGAGACTCTGCGCCCAACCTGACTGCAACAATTCGTTCACAAGATACGTGCCGGGTTCAAGGTTCGCGAACTCGTAGCGCCCGTCCGAATCGGTAGTCGTCGTCATCAGATTTTGTCCGTCTGCGTCGCGGTCCAGCACGATTGTCCAATCGGAAAGCCCCGGTTCGCCTTCATCGCGAATCCCATCTCCGTTCAGATCCTCGAACTTGTATCCGCTGATCGATCCGAGTTGCTGGTTCCCGAAATCCAGGTCGGTGATCGAAATCACTCCCACCGGTACATCCACCAAATAGGCTCCCGATGCAGCCGGCGAGATCTGTCGCCAGCCTGTCTGTTGCACTTCTCGCACGAAGTACTCGCCGGTCGGTACGTCACCAAAACGGTACAGGCCGCGTTCGGTTGCCGGGTTGACAACCCCATTGCCATCCAGATCGATCGAGTGCGTGGTCTGCTCGGCAACGACGTCGTCGGTGTTCCGATCCACCAACTGAATTGTCCATCCGTCCAAGCCCCGCTCGACCTGTTGCGGCACACCCGTTGAATCGACTCGGAAGACGTAACTTGTGTTTTGGAAGGGCAACAGTCCAGCGGCATCTCTTGGTCGGCCCAGACTGATAAAGCTTGCACCGTCACCGCTGTCGAAACCGATCTGGGCACCCGTCCCACCGAACCCCTCAAAACCGTCTGACGCATCACCGGTCGTCCACTGCATGTTTCGCCAGAAAAACGCGACGAGATCGCCGTCCGGATCATCTTCCACATACAGCGTGAAATCGTTCAGCTTGTCCGCCTGTGAATTGTAGTAGCCAACATCCACCCAATCGATCTGAATGAACTCGCGACCGCGAGAGCTAAGACCGCTGGTCATGTGAACTTCGCCGCTGAGTTCGTTTAGCGTATCCACATCCGCCCAGAACGGCGCGACAATTGCAATCGTCTGCGGGAACCCGTCCGGCGTGAATTGCGACAGTGGCGAGTCGAAGGAGATGTTGCCATTGTTATTCAGATAGAACTGAGTGTACGGCGTGCCGTAGAAGTCGAACGTGAACCCGAAATCAAGCAGGTCCGTTGATCCGTCGTCGTTCCGAGTGAGTACGACCGGGCCTACAGACGCAAGCACGATCTCCGGCACGGGAACTCCGCTCCCCCCGAGATCCTGCACTCCATTTCCGTTGACATCCTCGAATTTCTGACCGGAAATCGAACTGGCTTGCTCGTAATAGTCCCCGAATGCTAATGCAGCGTTTACCGTTTCAAACTGCTCGCTGGGTGCGACAGCCAGTAAATCCAAAGTGTAGTTGAATCGCGTAGAGCCCGACGAAAAACTGTATCCATCAACAAAACCATAGAAGTCACCAAATGCCGTCGGATCCAGTGACAACGGCAGCAAATCGCTGTTCAATGCACTGGCCGTATCATCGTGCAGGCCGAAGACGAGGTTAATGTCGCCCGCCGCCAAATCCGCTGGAAGTGCGGACGAAGGCGACACGATCACGTCCTGGAAGCTGCCGAGAAAAAACTCGTCAATCGGGGATTGGCCGGGATAGACGTAATTATCAAACACGACGAACTGCAAACGTTCGTTCAAATCGTTGACAAAGCTCATGCCGCCCGCGGTGAACATCACACGCGATGGGCCGAAAGAAACCGGCGACGAAAGCCCATAGACCCCTACCGTCGAGCCGGCACCGCTGTCCGGCAGCGATGTGTCATAGACGAAGAAGCCGCTGATTTGGCTGCCGACGGGCACCACATCGGCCCAACCGGGTTGCGAACTGGTAACCGTCCCGGTGAATTCGTGCCGTACCAGCGAGGAACCCAATTGCGCCTGGCCGGCGTGGGCAACTACCGCCTCGCCGCTACTGATCGTCACCGCTGCCGACGGTGAAGTCGTGGGAACGGAACCCGGCAAAGGCGTTTCCGTCAGGAGGTACGCACCTGGGCGCAGTCCCTCGAATCCGTACTCGCCATTGTCGTCTGTCGTCGCAATCAGCGTGTCGGCGATTCCGTCACCGTCAACATCACCGACCAGCGTGACCGTCACTCCCGCCCACCGCGGTTCCGCATCGTCCAGACCATTGGCGTTCAAGTCGTTGAACTTGTATCCGTGAATTGCTCCGGGCAGGTAGTTGCCGAAATTGAATTCCTGCGTCAACGCGTCCAGGGCCACTGGTACGTCCAAGGAACCGGTCAGACTCAAATCGTAGCCGCCGATGCCGCGGGACGGAATCCACGGCGACATCGGATCCTCGTCGACGTGGTACTCACCTGGCCATAGTCCCGTGAAGCCGTATTGGCCGGTCTCATCTTCCGGCGTATTCGGATCGTCCAGCATCGTAACCGCATTGATCGACACCGCCCACCCCGTCCCGGTGACGCCGGTCAAGGTGATGGGCCATCCGGCAATTCCCGGTTCAGCTTCATCCCAGTCCCCATTGCCGTTGATATCCTCGAACTTCCAACCACGTATCTCCTGCAACTGCGTGCTACCGAACATCAACGGCTCGCCGAAGAAGACTTCGTCCAAGGGATCGCCTTCGGGTAGCATCGCTGCGCCGTCTTGCCACACCCAGGCTTCGCCACCGCCCACGGTCAACTCTGTCCACGGTTCCGGCCAGGGCGTGGTTTGAACTCGGTTAAGTGGTAGATTGACTTGCTGCAGCGTGAAGGTGCCCGGATGCAGGTCCGAGAAATGGAATGCGCCTTGTTGGTCTGACAGGGCTGGCACGATATCCGGAAAACCGTCTCCGTTTACGTCGCCGTTGAGTTGGATTTCAATTCCCGGCATCGGGCTGTCACTACCGCCTTGGCTCATATGAACGCCACCGGTCGTACTGCCGGATTGTCCTGCCAAGGAACCGCCGGGCGAACCGACGAAATCGATGCGGTAGGTGATGTCAAGAAAACCATCGACGTTCCAATCACCACCCGGTAGCTGCGACAGTGTCGTGTGTCCGGGGCTGGGCAAGCCGAAATCCGTACCGGCGGTAATCCGAACCAGTTCGAAGTCGGGATCGCTAACGAGCTCGCCCGATATCTGGACCATCTCGGTATCGAAGGACTGAATCGGATCGCCCACCGTCCGCGGCCCGCTGTGCGTCACGGCCGAGACCGGCACCGAAAGCACGCGATGCCAACCTTCCAACTCGCCACTGCCGAGCAGTTCCAATCGCAACATGCCGTCGAACTGCTGGCCGCCGCCACCCAGCAACCCGCCCGGAAATTGCACGACGTTTTCAACACGATCGAGCGTCGCGCGACCGATGACTTCCGTTCCCGACGGTAGGCCATCCACGATCACCGGCATCCAATCGCGTGATCGAAAGAACGAATCGGGCACCGGCAGATCCGCCGTTCCGAATCCGTTATCCGGCGCAATCACCGGCGGGTTGTACACACGGTTGCCGTCGGCATCATTGAAGGTGAAGCCGTGAATCGAGCCGATTTCGGACGCAGCCTGCATATTGCCGAAGTTCAATCCGTCCAGGAGTTGACCTGCCGCCAACGTCACGGTATGGACGCCGCCGCTGCTGGCCTCCAGACTCCAGAAATCCGGTCCCCTGTCGTGAGCCGGACCGCTTGTCAACGGAGTTGCCGGACCGCTCCCGTCGGCAGGCATCACATACAGATCAGGATCGCCAGCGCGGTCGCTTGAGAAAACGATCGACGTTCCGTCGGACGACCACGTGGGCTCTCCGTCGTGGAACGAGTTGGATGTCAGTTGAACTCCCAAACCGCTGCCATCCGCGTTCGTCACGAAAATCTCTGCGAGCGGATCGGCAGAAAATCCCGTGTAGGCGATCTTTGTCCCGTCGGGAGACCAGACGGCCTGAAAACCACTCGCAATTGGGACGAACGGACCAGTACCGTCGGCATTCATCACCTGAATTACCGTGCTGTAGGTATTTGGGTCGAAGCTCGTGAAAGCGATCTTTGAACCGTCCGGCGACCAAGCCGGATCAAATTCACGCTCCGGTCCGCTGGTCAATTGCGTGAGACCGAATCCGTCAGGCTGAACCGTGAAGATGTCTTCACTGCCGCCGCTGACGGGATTGCGGCCATACACGAGCAGACTGCCGTTCGGTGACCAATCCGGCGCCAACTCGTCGTAATCCGGTGTATTGGTGATGTTCACCGGGGTTCCGATACCGCTCGCATCAACGATGAACAGATCGCTGTAGTTGCCGCCGCTAACAGCACGAAAGGCCAGCCAGGCGCCATCCGGAGACCAGGTAACGGCATCAGCGCCGAAGATGCCATACGTTACCCGCGTCAAGTTGCTTCCGTCGGAATCCATGACGAAGATATCGGAGTTTCCGTTGTCATTGCGCACGAACGCGATTTTGCCTGCACCACCGCCGGTTGGCGATGTCTGTACCCAACCGGCCTGCTGCACTTCGCGAACGACATAATCGCCGGGCGGGAAGCTGTCGAACTGGTAGAGTCCCTGTTCGGTTTCCGGATCGATGCCGGGGATCCCGTCCCAGTCGATACTGATCGTTTGCTGGGCCTCCAGGACATGCCCCGTTGCCCGATCGACCAACTCGATCGTCCAGTCGTCCAGTCCCGGTTCGCCGGGGTCGCGTTGACCGTTGCCGTTGACGTCGTGAAACTTCTGACCGCGAATCGAGCCGGGGCCGTACACCGTCAGCGTTACGTCGTTGCCGTCGCCGCCCTGGTAGTCGATCTGGAACGGCTGACCGTTGACATCGAAGACGGACCCGTCGGGCAGTTGGTAGAATTCTCCGAGAACGGTCGACGCAGGGTCCTCGTTGTCGATGATCACAAACGGCTCGCCCACGGGCGGTGCGAAGCTCAGACTCACGTCCAACGCAACGTCAGCCAGCGCCACGACACGAGCATCTCCGAGGACATGCATTTGACCGTACAGTGGAAACGTTCCGCTCAGATCCGCATGAAAAATGCTCGATGCGTTGAACACGACATTGGAGTCAACCGTGATCTGTCCCGCAGTGAGAATCGGCGCGTTGCCGAAGAGATCCTGCGCCACGAAATGGATGTCGGCTCCCGCCGGACTGGTCACGGGCGAATCGACGAAGATCGATCCCAGGCTTGCGATATTCAACCCAGATTCACTGGTCACTCCCGCGCCGCCAATCACTACATTTCCCGCCGAGTTGGCATCGCCGATCTGAATCGGGCCCTGCGGTGAAAACAACAGCCAGTCGTCCGACAGATTAACAACCAAGCCCGTCCCGTCCGTGGCGGGCAGTACGCTAACAAATCCGTCCGAATCGACCATCCCTCCGACCGGGATGTTCAATTCCGATCCGCGCAAAGTCACGTTGGGGTAAGGTGCGCTCGGGTTGGACCACTCGTCCCAGGTCTTTGTGGTCACCGGCGTTTCGATGGCTAAGGGCCCCGATGTCTCGATGAACAGATCGTGTTCAGGGCTGCGCAGACCGCTTCCTGCAATTCTCAACCCACCCGGATCGTCCGGATCACCGATCCGGATCGGACCTTGTTGCGACTGCAATGCCCCGCTGTCCGACAGATGAAGAGTCAGCCCCCAGCCGTTGGTCGCCGGAAGGACACTGAGCGTACCGTCCGCATCGACGATCGCTCCGATCGGCATGTTCAACTCCGATGCACGCAAGGTCAAGTTCGGGTAGGGGGCGCTGGGATTCGACCAGTCGTCGTCGGAGCGTGTCGTCACGATCGATTGAATCAGCATTGAACCTGACGTCTCGATGAAGAGATCGTGAGCAGGACTCCGCAGACCGGCCCCTTCAATCGATAATCCGCCCGGATCGTCCGGATCGCCGATCTGAATTGGGCCTTGCCGTGCCTGCAATGCCCCGCTGTTCGCCAAATTCAAAATCAGCCCCCAGCCGTTGGTCGCCGGGAGGACACTGAGCGTACCGTCGGCATCGACGATCCCTCCCACCGGGATGTGCAATTCCGATCCACGCAACGTGACACTCGGATAGGGCGCACTGGGGTTCGACCACTCATCCCAATTCATGGTCGAAACGATCGTCTGGATGCTCAACATCCCTGAGGTCTCGATGAACAGATCCTCGGTGGGGCTGTTCAGGTTGGCACCGACGATCGTCAGACCGCCGAAGTCATCGGTGTCGCCGATCTGAATCGCTCCCGTCTGGGCCTGCAACAACAGATCGGCAACGATATTGACGGTCAGCGGCGAGTCATCACCGCGGGGCAAGATTCGAAGTTGGCCACTGGCATTCAAATTCCCGCTCAGTTCGATCTGCGAGGCGCGGAGCGTGATGTCACCGCTGCCCATCGTTTCGATCATGGAACCGGACTGAACGACGATCTGATCTGCAGCGACGGAAACATCGCTTGTCGTGTTGAGCATTCCACTGATCGAGACGAAGTCCGCCAGATCGGTTTCCCTGCCGAGGAACAGACCCGCAGGATATCCGGACTGTAGGCTGATCAAGTGAATCTGATCGTAGCCATCGCCGCTGTCGACGTGCAGCGTGGTTGAAGGATTATTGAACAGCACGCGTCCACCGGCGTCCGTTTCCGCGAAAGTCTGCCAGCCGCCGGGATTCGAAATGGCGATCTGCTCGCTCGAGGCGGAGTACTTCAGCGTCAGGTTGGCAATCTCCACAGCGGACGCCAGTTCTTCCATACCGCTGTAGGAAATCGTCGCATTGCCTGTCAAGTTGACTGTACCGGACGATGAACCGTTGGAGGTAAACGTAGCATCCGCAAACGTTCCGCCCGTCAGGACCAGTCGGTCGCTCGCCCCCGTCGCGGGATCGCCGCCGGCGTAGTGGATCGGCACCGGAAAATCGCCTCCGCTGAAATCGATCGTCAGCGTGTCCTCGCCGTCTGCGGTACTGACCGTGATACTGCCGGTGATGGCGGACAGCGGCACGGTCAGCGTCTTGTCGCCGTTGCTCAGTGTGCTTGGCGGCGATGTCGTGGGAGCGCTCGCGAACTGCTCCGCGGCATCGGTGATTTCCACGTAGTCCGTTCCCGCGACGTTCACCAGCTTGACCGTCAAGTCGTTGTTCTTGCCCGTGCCGTCGGTGTCGGTGATCGTCAGATTGCCCGAGTTTAGGCTGGCCGTGAGCGAAGCAATCGCGTCGGTGTAACTGAACAACTCGACACCAAAACCTGCCTTGTAGGCGGAAAAGTACAGCTTGGTGCCCACTGCCGTGAAACCGCCGTACTGGCCCGCGTTGGAACTGCCATTGCCGCTGTAGATGTCCTGAGTATTGACGGTGAGCGAAACGGCCGTCGTGTCGATCCACCGAACTTCCCTACCGCTGGTCGCGTCAGACGCCGAAAAGTACAGCTTCGTTCCCACCGCCGTGAAACCGCCGTACGCGCCCGCACCGGAACCGCCGCTGCCGCTCGAAATATCCAGGGTATTGACGATGGGCGAGGCGGCCGTGGTATCGATCCACCGCAATTCGGAGCCGTTGGTCGGCTCATAGGCCGTGAAGTACAGCTTCGCGCCCACCGCCGTGAAACCGCCGTGCTGGCCTGCGGCTGAACTGCCGCCGCCGCTGTAGATGTCCAGGGTAGTGACGGTGGGCGAGGCGACCGCTGTATCGATCCACCGCAGTTCGTCGCCGTTGTTCGGATCATAGGCCGTGAAGTACAGCTTCGTGCCTACCGCCGTGAAGCCGCCGTACTGGCCCGCAACAGAATCCCCGTGTCCGCTGTGGATATCCAGGGTATTCGCGGTGGGTTCGGCCGCCGTTGTATCGATCCACCGCAGTTCGTAGCCGCTGGTCCAAGAATAGGCCGTGAAGTACAGCTTCGTCCCTACCGCCGTGAAACCGCCGAACCGGCCCGCGTCGGAACTGCCGCCGCCGCTGTACATGTCCAGGGTATTGACGGTGGGTTCGGCCGCCGTCGTATCGATCCACCGCAGTTCGTGGCCGTACGTCGCGTCCTGGGCCGAGAAGTACAGCTTCGTGCCTACCGCCGTGAAGCCGCCGTAATAGCCAGCGTTGGAATGGTTGGCGCCGTTGTAAATGTCGAGGGTATTGACGGTGGGCGAGGCAACCGTGGTATCGATCCATCGCAATTCGTAGCCGCTGGTCGGATCATAGGCCGTGAAGTACAACTTGGTGCCCACCGCCGTGAAACCGCCGAACTGGCCCGCATAGGAACTGTCGCTGCCGCTGTAGAGATCCAGGGTATTGACGGTAGGGGAGGCAGCCGACGTATCGATCCACCGCAGTTCGGTGCCGTTGGTCTGATCATAGGCTGAGAAGTACAGCTTCGTGCCCACTGCAGCGAAGCCGCCGTACTGGCCCGCGTGGGAACTGTTGCCGCCGCTGTAGAGATCCAGGGTATTGACGATGGGCGCGGCGGCCATTGTATCGATCCACCGCAATTCGTAGCCGCCGGTCGAATCAGGGGCGGTGAAGTACAGTTTCGTGCCCAGCAACGTGAAGCCGCCGCGCGCGCCGGCAACGAAACTGCCGCTGCCGCTGCTGATATCCGGGGTTTCGACGCTGGGCGAGGCGACCGTTGTATCGATCCACCGCAGTTCGTAGCCGTTGGTCGGATCAAAGGCCCTGAAGTATAGCTTCGCGCCCACCGCCATAAAGCCGCCGTACAGGCCCGCGTTGGAACTGCCGCCGCCGCTGTAGATGTCCAGGGTAGTGACGGTGGGCGAGGCGACCGTGGTATCGATCCATCGCAATTCGTAGCCGTTGGTCGGATCATAGGCCGTGAAGTACAACTTGGTGCCCACCGCCGTGAAACCGCCGAACTGGCCCGCAGAGGAACTGTTGCCGCCGCTGTAGATATCCAGGGTATTGACGGTGGGAGAGGCGGCCGACGTATCGATCCACCGCAATTCGTAGCCGTTGGTCGGATCAGCGGCCGTGAAGTACAGCTTCGTGCCTACCGTCGCAAAGCCACCGAGCAACCCCGCGTTGGAACCATCGCTGCCGCTGTAGATGTCCAGGGTATTGACGATGGGCGAAGCGACCGTCGTATCGATCCACCGCAATTCGTCGCCGTTGGTCGGATCATAGGCCGTGAAGTACAGCTTCGTGCCCAACGGCGTAAAGCCGCCGAACTGGCCCGCATAGGAACTGTCGCTGCCGCTGTTGATGTCCAGGCTATTGACGGTGGGGGAGGCGACCGTCGTATCGATCCACCGCAGTTCCTGGCCGTTGGTCGGATCGTAGGCCGTGAAATACAGTTTCGTATCCACCAACGTGAAGCCGCCGTACGCGCCCGCAGAGGAACTGCCGCTGCCGCTGTGGATATCCAAGGTATTGACGGTGGGTTCGGCCGCCGCCGTATCGATCCACCGCAGTTCGTCGCCGCTGGTCGCGTCAGACGCCGAAAAGTACAGCTTCGTACCTACCGCCGTGAAACCGCCGTACTGGCCGGCATAGGAACCGTTGCTGCCGCTGTGGATGTCCAGGGTATTGACGGTGGGGGCGACGGCCGACGTATCGATCCACCGGAGTTCGTGGCCGTTGGTTGGATCATAGGCCGAAAAGTACAACTTCGTGCCAACGACCGCAAAGCCGTACTGACCAGCATAGGAGTCGCCAAATCCCGGATTGATATCCGCCACGATGCTTGTCGTATCGGCCATGGCGTCGAGCACATGGATTTCCGTACCGTGTTGCAGATCCGTATCGGCGTAGTACAGCTTGTCGCCGACCACGGCGGTTTTGCCGTAGACCGGTGCTCCCGTGGGATCGACGTCGATCAACGCGAGATCTCCCGCCAGCAACCGACGATCCTCCAGTTGCTCGAACGTCGGCCGGAAGAGCGCACGTCGTTTTTGGAGCTTTCGATTCTTCTTGCGTGGAGAAAACACGTGGCTCAGATAGCTTCTCATCTTGATCTCTCCGGAAGGCTGCGCGGCGAACGGACGGAATTCGTCCCACGCTATATCGCCGAGTGGGCGCGAGTCGGACGCAGGTTCTGACAAGAATCCGGAAATGGTCTCCGGCATGACAAAAATCTGCGGATTCCTTCCGGAGATCTTGAGATGCTTACCGTCTGGCATCACTGATCGGCACAGCAACGGTTCGAGAAATCCCAGGAAAGGCTCTGCGCTGGGCAATCCGATCGATGCGACAACGCACCGCCAGTCTGGCGAAGAAAGCCGCCGTGCTGCCTATTGCCCGAAGCTGCCCCGCACGCGAAAATGACAAACATCGCCAAACAACCCCCCTTGTTTGCTCCGCTAGTGGTTTTTGCGATGTGGTCACGATTTCCCGGCAACGTTTGTCGGGCGGTCCGAGGCGTGATTGCGCGGCTGATGGAGTTGACGATTCGTCATCGCGACCAAGATGAACAACGAATTCGAAGAGTTGATACAGCGCGTGCGCAGTGGGGACGAGCAAGCAGCCTGCGAGCTACTTGATCGATACGGCGATGCGATCCGCCGCGAGATCCGGTTTCGGCTGTACGACAGCCGCCTCTACCGTGTGGTTGGCGAGAGCGACGTCTTTCAGTCAACCATTGCACGATTCTTCGTCGGCCTGCAACTGGGACGGTTTGACATCCAGTGTCCGGAGGACTTGTTGGGTCTGCTGAAGACCATCGCGGAACGCCGTGTGTGCAGCATCGCGCGTTTTTGGCAAGCCGGACGTCGCGATCTGCGCCGCGAGCAGGATCTGGATCCCGAAATGTTGCGTGAACTCGCGGCGATCGAGGAAACGCCCAGCGGCGCATTCCGCCAAGATGAACTGATCGACCAGGCGCTCGCGCGACTTCCCGAGGTGCCGCGCAGAATTCTCGACTGGCGGCTGCAGGGGGTTTCGTGGCAGCAGATCACCGAACGCTTGCCGGGGAACCATTCACCGGAGGCCATCCGTAAACAATACAATCGGGCGATTTCCCAGGTCGCATCCGCCTTGAGTCTGCACGATGGATAACCCCCTTTCGTTCGGCCCGGCGGAACCTCCGTCGCTGCAGGCATTGGCAGACACTCTGTTGGACGCCTGGGAGACGGCGGAAGTCGCCCCGGCCCTCGGCGATTATCTGCAGCGAGCATCCCACTTGCGGCCCGCGGACCTCGTCCAGTTGTGTCTGATCGATCAACGACAACGTTGGCGGCGGAATGCTCCTCTACGGATTCACGATTACCTGGTCTTGTGCCCGGCGATTGCCCATGATCAAGGTCTCCTCTTGGACTTGTTGTACGGCGAGATTCGCACTCGCCGCGAACTGGGGGAACAGCCGGAGATCGAAGTCTATCTGAGTGGATTTCCCGAGCTGCGAGACCGCTTGCAGGATCAGTTGGCGGTGGGCATGTGGATGGAGTCCGCATGTGGTGTCGCCGAGTTCCCACGCAGTTCGGTCACCGTTCGGAGCGAGAAGAACAAGGGAGAATTCGGGCCGTACATCCTGGAATCGGTCATCGCCCACGGAGGCATGGGGGTCATTTACCGCGCGCGGCATCGGACGCTGGATCGAGTTGTGGCGTTGAAGATGATTCGCCTGGATCGTCTCGCTCGCGAGGCGGATCATCGACGGTTTCACAACGAATCGATGACCAGCGCCCATCTGGAGCATCCCAATATCGTTCCGATTCTCGACGTGGGCGAGGAGAACGGAGTTCACTACTTCACGATGAAGTTGCTGCCAGGAGGAGATCTTCAGCAGCAGGCGGGCGGGTTCCGCACGGATCCGTTCGCGGCGGCCCGCCTGATGGCAACGGTGGTGGATGCGGTAGCCTACGCGCACTCGCGGGGGGTGTTGCACAGAGACTTGAAACCGTCCAACGTGCTCTTGGATTGCGACGGGATTCCCTACGTCACGGATTTCGGGCTCGCACTGCGGTTGGATGACGAAAGCAATCTGACTCGCACCGGTGAGCTACTCGGGACACCTGCATTCCTGGCCCCGGAATGCCTGTCGTACGACCGTCAGCCTTTCACGGTCGCAGCCGACGTCTACGGCCTGGGGGCCGTGCTCTACTTTCTCTTGACCGGTCGCCCGCCCTTCGCGGAGACCAACCTGGTCGAGCTGTTGCACGAGATTCGAGACCGTGAACCTCCCGCGCCGAGACTGCTGAACCCTCGCGTCGATCGCGACCTGGAACAGATCTGTCTGAAGGCGCTCGAGAAGCGTCCGGAACAGCGTTACCTGTCGGCGGGCGCTTTGGCTTACGACTTGCGGCGATATCTGGATGGCGAGAGCATTCTGGCTCGGCCACGCGGTTGGTTCGAGCGACGCCTGCGTTGGGTCCGCAGGCATCCCGATCTGGCGGCATTCAGCGGTGTGGGCGTCCTGCTGGCGACGCTGTTCATCTCGCTGCTCGCCTGGCAGTCGTGGCGTCTCGGGCGTCTTCACCAAGCCGAACAGCAGGCGTTGGTCGATGCTCGGCTGGCGAAATCCGAGGCCGAGGCGATGCACGAAGACGCCCTCGAACAGCGGCGATTGGCCCGCGAAACCGCGTATGCGACGGCGATTCATCGAGCCGACTTCGCTCTCCGCAGTGACGACCTGGTGCAGTTTTCGCATCTCCTGGACATGTGGCAGCCAGCCGATGCCGCCGATGACCCACGGAACCTCGAATGGTTCTTCCTGGATCGGCAGTATCGACCTCGCGCCGAGCGACTCACTACCTCCCAGGGCCCGGTGCGCAGCGTGCAGTTTTCGCCCGACGGACGGCTTGTCGCATCGGCCGGCGAGGCAGGCCCGGTGGAACTGATCGATCTGAACTCGCGCAAGACGGTCTCGTTCGACAGTCCGGCAACCGTTCGAGATCTGAGTTTCGCTCCAGACGGGCAATGTCTGGCGGCTGCTTGTGACGACGGACGGGTCCGGTTGTATTCCTTGAATGGCGCCGAGACCAAGACCTTGTCGGTGGCCGCGGATCGAGTCTGGCAGGTCCAGTTCGTTGGCCAAGGGGATCAGATCTTGACCTGTGCGGAAGACGGAGTGGTGCGTCTGGTGAACGTCGGCGATGGTTCCCTGTCTGCTTCCTTCTGTGGCCAGCAACCTGCGAATTGCTGCCAGATTTCCGCCGACAATCAGTGGATCGTCACCGGGCATCGGGATGGCGAGCTGCGAATCTGGGACCTCGCGAACCAAACCATGGTCTACGAATTCTCGTGCGGTGTTCTTCGCCAGATTAAGAGCCTTGCCGTCTCGCCGAGCGGCAACCTGCTCGCGTGCGGAAATTCCGACATGCTGCTTCAGGTCTGTCGCATCACTCGTCCATGGTCGCACGAATGGATCTTCACCGGGCGCCACTACGATCGGATCCAGCAAGTGCGATTCTCTCCGGACGAGAAATTCGTGGCGGGGTGCGACAAGAATGGCGGGCTCCGTGTCTGGCAGCTAGACAAACAGGCCGCCCCGGGCGGCAGTGCCCTGCGGTTTAATTGGCAGGCGCACGAGGGTCGCGCGTACGCCCTGGATTTTCACCCCGAGCGTGAACTGCTGGCAAGCGGGGGCCAGGAGAATCACGTCGCCACGTGGCATCTGGTCGATCGTTCGGGGCAACGAACACTCGGAAAAGAGCATCAGGAAAGCGCGATTCCGCGAACGTCGGCATTCTCCTCGGACAATTCGACGGTGGCCATTGCCTGCGAGAACGGAGTCGAGTTATGGAATGTGTCCAACGGCGTTCCTGTCTCGCGCGTAGCGGAAGACTCGTCGCCGATGGACCACGTCGCGTTTTCACCGGACGGGTCGTACGTGGCGGCAAGCAACGATCGCGGCCGACTTCTAAAAGTCTACCGACGGCTAGGCACTCGCTACCGGCTTGTCTGGAGTCTGACGGATCAGGCGGCCGATCAACTGGTGTTTTCCCCGACATCCGACCTCCTCGCCATCTCCAGTTGGACGGACAGCCGTGTCGTGGTGTACCGCGTTGCAGATGGAGGAGTCGAGCAGCGGATTTCGGCCAACCAGGCGTGGTCCGTTGGGTTTTCGCCAGACAGCAGCCAATTGGCGTTCGTTGTCGAAGACAATCTCGTCATCTGGGACTGGATCCGACGCGTTCCACTGCGCACGCTCAGCGGCCACACCAGCACTGCCACGTCGCTCGCCTATAGCCCCGACGGCCGATGGCTGGCATCCGGCAGCAACGATCGACGCGTCATCCTGTGGGACGCAGCGACGGGGCGGAAGATCCACGAAATGCTCGGCCACAGCAGCTACGTCCAGCAAGTCGCCTTTGCTGGCAACGAACGATTGCTGTCGCTTTCGGATACAGGCACGGTCCTGGTCTGGCATGTGGAATTGGGTACCGAACTCTGCAGGCTTCGTGAAGACCCTGTCGATCGGTGTTTTCGCATCGCGGTCTCGCCGGACCAGCGCTGGTTGGCCTGCCGAGTCGCCAACGGCCTCGTTCAACTGCTCGAACTCGGCCGGTCGCCGTCCGAAGACCACTAACGAGCCTGACAAACCCGGCTCACGCCAGATGCATGCGTCGCTCGTGCCGGTGATCGTCAATGGGAACACCTGTGCAGCGACGACGATGGTCGCCGAAGAAGCCAGCGAATTGATTCGCGATTCAGTCCGCCCAATATGGGATTTGAAATGGCAACCCTGAGACTCTCGCCGGCGAGCGGTGCGGCGTCAGCCCACCGGTGATCCCCCGGCGAGCGGTGCGGCGTTAGCCCACCGGCGATCTGGACGCGTATCCCAGATCCTCGCCGCTTGTCGGCGAAAGTTATCAGTTTGGCTGGCGGCAGTGAGGCTGACGCCGCCACGCTTGTGGCCTACAGTTGGGCGAAGAAATCGTCTATTTCGGACTCTTGTTCGCTGTTGTGACCGATCGCCAACAGCTCGAGTTCGTCGTCTACTTCACGGCCCAAGGCCCGGTCGCTGACCCGCAGGTCGTCGCGGAGCAACTCGTCGAGCACGCGGTCGACCACCAGCGGCCCGCGTCCGCCCACAAGTGGCCCGCGTCCGCCGGCCGCGGGTCCGATCAGCGCCGTAATTCCGGAGTCGCGTTCGGCGCCCGCGACCCACTGTGGCCCGCGTCCGCTGGCCGCGGGTCCGAACAGGGTTGTGAATTCGGAGTCGCTTACGCTGGCCGCGATGTCAACTCGTCCCGTTCCCGGTTGCAGCACGCCGGACATGATGTCGTCCGGATGGTGGTGCGGGTCCAGGTCGCCGTAGCCGATCGCGTGGCCCAGTTCGTGGGTGACGACGGTCAGCAGATCGTACGCGGCAGTTGGCAGTTGTCCGTTGGCGGTTGTCGGGATACCACTGACCACTGACCACTGGCCACTGCCAAGGGACCAGCCCAGGCCCGCGCCGCTGGCGTCCAGCCAGATGCCTTCGGGCTTGCTCACGCCCAGCGCGCCGCGGTAGGAGAGGTCGCCGATGGCGATCGGGGTGCGGTAGAGTTCGGCCAGTTGCACGTCGCTCAGACCGGTCGAGACCCAGTACTCGCGGGCCGCCGGCAACACCGCGTCCACCGCCGCCTGGGTCAGTTGCCCGCCGACCATCTCGCTGGACCAGACGCCGGCCAACAAGGGTGATTCGCCCGGATCCGTCGCGGTGCTCTCCCACACGTCGATCCCGTTGACCGTCCAGTACGGGTCGCCGCCGTTGTCGCGGATGCTGATGTTCAGCTTGCCCGCGCTCGGGCTGGCGTTGGTCAAGCTGATCGTGGCGAACACGTTTGCCCCGATCGTGACGGGATTCATGGTGACCCAATTCAGGCCGTCGCTGGACGCTTGGATCTTGTCGCGTGCAAAGCTGGCGTCGCCTACGTAGACCCGGACGCTGTAGGTCTTGCTGTCATCCGCCGCCACCTGGAACGTGCGCATCGAGGAGCCCCAATGGCCGTCGCGGTACAGCGCGACGCTCGTCTTGGCCGCCGAAGCTCGCTGGAATTCGGACACGGTCTGCGTCCAGCCGTAGCCGTTGTTGGCGTCGTACAGGCTAGTGCCGCGGACGCCGGTGAAGACCGGCGAGGTCGTCAATTCGGTGTCGTTTGCCGACCCGTTAAAGTCGAAGCGGCGAACGGTGGGCATGGCGTACGAGTGGGCAACCGTTCCCTTGCCCTTCCCCGTGACTTCTTCGCTGCTGATCGTCGCGAGACCGCCGCCCCCGGGGCCCGCCACGGTGAACGTGAAACTGCCGCTGTTGACGACGACTTGCGTGCCGACGTAGCTGGTATTTGCGTCGGCCGAAGTGATCGAACCCAGCGACGTGCTGACGGTCACGAACGAGCCATCGGGCGCGTTGCTGGTCCCCGTAAAGGTGACGCCGTCGGTCGTCTGCAGATCGTGGTTAAACTGCGGCGACTCGGGCGCCTCCTGCGCCGGGAAGATCTCCAAGGCGTTGATCGTGAAGTACGGATCGCCGCCGGTGCTGGCGATTTGCACGTTCAGTTGATTGTCGGCGACGGTGACGACGAACGAACGATGAAGGAATTGCCCGGCGGCGGTGCCCAAGCCACTGTGTTGCAGGATGCCCTCGCCCCACACGGAGATGTTGTTCCGCGCGAACGAGGCATCGCCCAAGGTGACGTTGACGACATAATCTCCGTTCGGGATGTCCACCAGGAACGTGTTGTTGGTCCCCCAATGGCCGTCCTGTAGCAGAGCGGTCGGCCCGCTGCGGTTAAACGCCGACGCGGCGGTCTGCCAGCCGTAGCGCAGGGTCGAGTTGTAGGCGTTGGCGTCGCCGACTTGGGTGAAGGCCGGATCGAGCGGACTGGACGACGAGCCGAAGTCGAACGACCGGCTGGTCGGCAGAGGCGGCGGGAAGTCGTCGTTTTCGATGGTATGCGCGACGGAACTGGGCGCGCCCAAGGTTGCTCCCGCCGGCGAACTCAGCGTGACAATCACAGTCTCGTCGTCTTCGATCAACGCTTCGTCCACCACCTGGAACCGAATCGTCTTGCTCGTCTGGCCGGGCGAGAACGTGATCGTCCCGCTGTTGAGCGAGCTGTAGTCGCCGCCGGCGTTGATGAAATCGGTACTCGGAGTCGCCGTCCCGCCGATCGTGTAGGCCACGGTGATCGGATACGGCTGCGCCACGTCCAGGCCGACCGTGAACGTTACGGTCTCTGCGGCGCTCTCCGGAGCGATATCGTTATTCACGGCGACCGAAACGACCGACGTCGGCGGCAATTCCGGCAGAGATCCGGTCAATGCCACGTCCAGGCCATTGACCACCCAGTACGGGTCGCCTCCGAGATCAGTGAACGTGATATTCAATCGCCCGTCGTTGTTCGTATCCTGGCCGCCGGGGATCGTCACCTTGGCAAACTTGTTGGCGGCGGTCAGCGGCACAACAACCGGCCCGGCCGCGCCTTCGACGGTGATCTGCAATTGGTCGCGAGTGAAACTCTGGTCGCCCGTGTACACTCGCACGTCGTACGTCTGTCCCGCTTCGACTTGCACTTGGAAAGTACCGCTACCCGACTGCCAGTGGCCGTCCCGGTACAAGCTCGGCCACGCCTCCAGAATCCCCGTGCCGCTGCGCTGTATCTCGCCTGGGGAAGTTACCCAGCCGTAGCCGTTGGCCGGGTTGTACAGCGCCGACGCCCGAACGCTGGTGAAGTCGGGATTCTGCTGGGTGGCGACTCCGCTGCCGTCGAAGTCGAAACGGCGCACCGGCGGCAGGGCGTACGTCTGCTGGGCCGACCCTCGCGAAGCGCCGGTAACTTCGACGACTTGGACGTTCACGTCGCCGCTCGACGAGGGGCTGCGCACGCCCAAGTTGAAGTTGCTGCTGACGGCCACGATCTGCACGCCGGCGTACCGCGGATCGGCGTCGGCGACGGCAACGCCATCGATGTCGACTACCAAGGCGCCGCCGGTTGCCGAGATCGTGTACACCGCACCCACCGTGGCGCCGCTGACCTCGTAATCCATGACGCTTGCTCCGTCGGCCGGGGCGATTCCCCCTGGAGACGCAATGCTGAACAGGCCGCCGTTCTCGACCGTCAACGGTCCCCGCACTTCGAGCGCCGCGACGTTCCAGTACGGATCGCCGCCGCCGTTGCTGAACTGGAACACCAACTCGCCGTCGATGTTGGTCACCGCCGTGAACGTGCGATGCACCGCCTGGCCAGCCGATGTCGAGACGTTGGTGACGGACGACAGATCGGCACTGCTGCCCTGAGTTAACGTCACGTTCATCTGGTCTCGGGCGAAGCTTGGATCGCCGAAGGTCACGGTCACTTCGTAGGCCCCCACCGGCAACTGGACGCGGAATTCGCGAGGTCCGCTCGCCCAGGCTCCGTCGCGCAGCAGATGCGTGGCTCCTGAGCCCGCCTGGGCTCCGCGATCGTAAGACGACGGCGACGTCACCCAGCCGTAGCCTACCGACGGCGAATTCAGATCGCTGGGCAACACGCCGATGTATCCCAGCGGTTGGGCCGGAGTCGATACGGGCGTCTGAGTGGGCGATCCCGGGGCATTGAAGTCGAATCGGCGGACGCCCGGCGCCTGGAGTTGGATCGACAGGCAGCCGGCCTGATCGCCGCTGACTTCCTCTAACTTCACGGTCACGGTTCCGGGCTGCGAAGGGTGTACCAGCGTGTACTCGAAGTACCCTTCGGGCTTGCCGGGGTACTGCGTCCCGAACGCATCGTTGGCCCGCACCTGGACGCCGGCCAAGTCCGGATCCGCGTCCGGCGTCGCGATCTGCGCCGGTCCGTCCGGCACGCCGTCGCCGTCGGTATCGACGTGGGCGGAGACCGTGACCAGTTGTCCGCCGGTCGCCCGGTAACCCTCGATCAGCGTTTGCGAAATGCCGTCCGCGGTGAGCGTTGGCTGTGGCGGCGAGCCGATCGTCAGTATCCTCCCCGGCCGAATGTCCAGTCCGTTGACGGCCCAATACGGATCGCCTCCCCCGTCGCTGAATGCCAAGTCCATCGTTCCGTCGGTGACTTCGACCAAAAACGTTCGCGTCGCAAACTGGCCCGCTGCGGTCGACAGCCCCTCGACTAGAATCGTCCCGCTGTCCGCGTCCGTCACGCGAAGGTGGTCGCGCGCAAAACTTCTGTCGCCCGTCTTGATCGAGACCAGATACCAGCCGTTGGTCACCTCGGCCGTAAACGTCCGACTTGCCGACTGCCAGTGGCCGTCGCGCAGCAGATTTCCGAACTCGCTGGTCAACCCGCCGCCGCGGTCGAAGCCGGTAACGGCCGTTCGCCAACCGAACAGGTTGCCGTTGATGCCGTCGTACAGCATCCCGGGCGCAACACTGTCATAGCCCGCTTGAGTCACCACAGCGCCGGTCGGATCGAAATCGAAGGACCACTCGGTAGTGCCGAGATTGCCGCTGTTCTCGCCCAACGGAATGCCTTCGATATCCCGGAAGCGGACCAGCTCGAAAGCGGGCGTTCCGCCCGGATTGGTCTCGATCGCGTCGCACGTCACTTGGAACCGATGTCCCAACGGATCGAAATCCAGCACATCGCCCGTCGTGAACGCATCGCCGAACGACGGCGCGCCGCCATCGATGAAGATCTCGGTGCCGGCGGACGCGGAAGGTTGGACGTGGAACGTATCTTCGCCATCGCCGCCGAAGACGTTCAGGTACTCGATCGAACTGGTGAACGTACCGCTGCCGCCCGTGAAGCCGCCGTCCGCTGCCGTCACGATCGTGCCCACACCTGCCTCCGTCAGGAAGTCGATCCACAGCTCGTCCGCTGCCGCGGTCGCCGTCACGTTCAACTGATCGGTTCCCGACGTGTCCGCAAAATGCACGCGGCCTGATAACGTTCCTTCGCCAACCAGCAGATGATACGTGTCGTCACCTGCCCCGGCGTCGACGTTGATCCGGCCCGCGCCCTTCTGCTGGAACGTGATCGCATCGTTCCCGTTGCCTGCGGTGGCGATGCTGGGCGCGACGTTGGTGACCAAGCCGCGGACGGTCAACGCCACCGCCGCGGGCAGCGTTTCGGCCGCGGCGAAATCGGCCGCCAACTCGACGCTTCCTCCCGCAGCGACCGTCGCGCCGGAATCGATCAACAAGTCGTCTCCCGCTCGCAGAACGATATCGCCCGAGTGCGTGAAGATCGTCGCACCGCTCGCGATGGTCAGATCGTCGCCGATGCCGCTCGAATCGATGGCATGCAACACCGCATTCCCGCCCGCTTCGACGTCGCGAGCCAGTGGCGTATCGCTGACCAGCAAGCTGCCTTGCGAAACGACATGCACGTTGCCGTTGATTGCGACGACGCCGAACTGAAGATCGGCCTGGCCGATTTCCAGAACGCCGTCGCCGGCAAACGCGATGTTGCCATTGGTGGACCGCAGTGCCACGACTTCGACGGCATTGCCCGCGTCCATCGTGATGTGGCCCGTCGCATGCACGGCCAGATTCGGCTCGGTGATCGATCCGCTGCCCGGCGACTGCGTGACGCTGGCCCCGCTGTACAGACGTAAGGTGTCAGTTTCCGCCGTATCGATGTGCGCGGTAATTGCGATCGAACCGACATCCGAGTCGCCAACCTGAATGACGGCCGCCGCGATCAGATCCAGTTCGGCGGCGGACAATTCGAGCGTGTCAGCCGCCAAATCGGTCGTCGAGCCCAGATCGATGGCCTCGCCCGCGCTGCGAGTCTTGAGCGTCACGCGTTGGCCGGAGGCATCGATCTGGCCGTCGATCTGCATCTTGTCCGCCGTGTAGATGTGCTGCCCTCCCGTCGAGTAGACGACGGCTCCGCTGGCGATCTTCAGCAGGTTGTCGTTGCCCAGGGCCGACAGGTGCAGGGTGCCGCCCGCTTCGACGTCGCGAGCCAGCGGCGTACTGCTGACCAGTAACCCGCCTTGCGAACTGACGTTGACGTTGCCGTTTGCGGCGGCGACGCCGAACTGCAAATCGGCCTGACCGATAATCAGGTCGCCGCCCGCCGCGAAGACGATGTTGCCGTTGTTGGACCGCAGTGCTACGACGTCGACGGCGTTGCTGAAGTTCATCGTGATGTCGCCGACCGCTTGCACGGCCAAATTCGGTTCTGCGATCGATCCGATTCCCGGCGACTGCGTGACACTGGCCCCGCTGCAAAGACGCAAGGTATCGGTTCCCGCCGTGTCGATGTGCCCCGTAATTGCGATTGGACCGGCATTGGAATCGCCGACCTGGATCACGGCCGCCGAGATCCGGTCCAGTTCGGCGTCGGACAACTCCAGCGTGTTGTGCGCCGCGTCGGTCGTCGAGCCTAGATCGATCGCGTCGCCTGCGCTCCGCGTCTTGAGCGTCAAACGTTGGCCGGTGGCATCGATCTGGCCGTCGATCTGCATCTTGTCCGCCGTGTAGATGTGCATGCCGCCCGTCGAATGCACCACGGCCCCGGCGGCGATCGCCAACAGGTTGCCGTCCCCCAACGCGGACAGGAACACGTTGCCGCTCGCTTCGACGTCGCGGGTCTGCTGGGTATTGCCGACCAACAAGCCGCCTTGTGCAACAAGGTTTACGTCGCCGTTCAGGGCCGCAACGCCGGACTGACCGTCGACCTGACCTATTTCCAGGTCGCCGGCTGCGGCAAAGACGACGTGTCCATTGCTGGAATGCAATGCGACGACGCCGACAGCGTTGTTGCCGTTCATCAAGATGCCGTCGGGCGCCTGAACGGCCAAATTGGGCTCGGTGACCACCGACTGGCCGACTACGACGGTGCCGCTGATCAGATGCAGAGTATCGGTCCCGGCCGTGTCGATGTGCCCGTTAATGATCATCAAGCCCGCCGTCGCGTTGCCGATTCGCAGCACGTCTGCCGTGATCTGGTCCAATTCGGCATCGGTCAGGCTCAGCCTGTCGTCGTCCTCGGTTCCGAGGTTGATCTCGCGGCCGGGAGTAATCGGCGCGATCGTGACCGCACTGTCGGACGTGACGGATCCCGTTAACATGAGACTATCCGTGTTCAGGACGATTTCACCGCCGCCACTCGTCTCCACCAAGGCCGTCGATCCGAAGATCACCAACGCATCCTGGATCGAACCCGGACCCGCGTGGGCAGTCAGCGTGACGTTGCCGCCGGATGTTGTTGACACGGCGCCGCCGGAGTAAATGCTGAGTCCGTTGGACCCGTATCCGCTCGGGCTGCTTGCGCCGGTCCCGGTGATCGTGATGTTTCCGGCGGTCGTCTGAACTCGACTGTCGCCATTGAAAATGAAGACACCGACACCGTTGTTGTTGTTGGCCGCCGAGCCGCCGGTGCCAAAGATATCGATCGAGGCACTTCCGGTAGCGATCACGTCCGCACCAAACAGGAGTTGAACGCCGCGGGAGGTGTTCCCCGTTCCGCCTTGGCCTCCGATCGAGATCGCCCCATCCACGGATTGGACCAGCGCCGCACCGCCGAATGATTGAATGATCACGCCACTCGCCTGACCGGGCGAAGTGGTACTTGCCGAGCCCCCGGCGCCGGTGAGCGTGATGGCAGCGGCATGCGGGCCCGTCCCGCTCGAGATGACTTGGCCGCGGAGGTCGATGCCGTGCATGCCGTCGCCGGTGCCGGTTCCCCCGAGTCCCAGAATGGCGATGTCGCCGTCCACGCTGGTGACTTGGGTCGTAGTGCCCTCGACCACGATGCCGCGGTTGAAATTGGTGCCGGTTCCGCCGAACCCGCTGAGCGAGACGGTGCCGGCGTTTGACCCGGAGGCCGTGGAGCGGACTGAGGTACCGCTGTGCAGGTGGATGCCGATATTGTCGGCGCCCGCGTCGCCGCCAAACCCGGCTAACGCGATGTTGCCGCTGCCGGTCGTCTGGACCGTCGCGTTGGCGGCCGAAATGCCGGCAAAATTTCCGCTCGTCGAACCGCCCGAGTTCGCGACCATGAAGATGCTGCCATCGACCGTCGTCACACTCGATCCCGATTGCAGCACGATATTGCGCGAAGCGTTCAAGGCCATCATCCCAGCGGCCGTCGTCAACGATCCGCTGACGGTGATCGTTCGGGTATTCGCGACCGTCAGATGGTTATCTCCCAGATCGATCGCGCCGCTGAAGACGACGTCGTCCTCCGCGCCTTTGGCCGTGATCGTGACGTTCGCGTCGAACACGGCGTCCAACCCGTCGACGACGAGCGTGTCAGCGCCCGCGGTTGGCGACGTGTCGACGATCAACGATCCAGTGGGGTTCAGGAAACTGACGCTCTCGCCCAAAGTCGAGTCGATCCGTGATCGACCCGGAACCGCATCGTCCGAGAGCGTGATCGTCTCGGATCCGCCGCTGAAGGTGAAGATGCGGTCGGCGGCGATCGTCGTGTCGGTGATCGGTTCCAGGCCCGAATAAGTGATCGCAGCGTTCGCTTCGCCGTTGTAGTAGATGGCGCCGTCGTTGGCGCTCGCAAACTCGTGCTCGACGCTCGTCGCCAAGCCGCCGAGGATCTCCAGCGAATCGCCGGGAGGATTCACGATGGGCGCGGTCGTATTCGGACCGCCGTCGAACACGATCCCGCCCGCCGGCGCGAACACGCCTCCGGCCGGATGGTGAATCCGCAGGATGTCGTGCCCATCCAGGCCGTTGAATGTCAGCGAGGCGATGTTCAAGAAAGAGACCGCCGGCCCCGCGACGCCGTCGATGGTCAGGACGTAGCTGCCGGAGTCGGGACCGGTCGCCGTGATCTCGAGCGTATCGTCGCCGTCCGTTCCGCCGATGAGAAGCGAGTTGCCGGTCTCGGCGATCGTCTCGAAGTTGACAAAGTGGATATTCGCGTGGCCCGCAGTCAGGATCTGGCTGCTGGTGATTTGGTGAGGCAGCGATCCGGCCGTGAAGTTCAGCGTGTCGCCCGGCGCCGTCGTCGGGTTGCCGCCATCCAGGTGCAGGACGGTGGTTGTGTGGGGCGCGACGTTGACCGTATCGTTGCCGCTGTACGTGTTGACCGTCAGGTCCGCAACGCCGGTGTATTCCAAGACGTCGTGCGGAACGGAGGACGTCACGCGCCGCACGTGCCCTTCGCCACTGATCGCGGCCGTATTCAAATCGACGTCGCCAGTCGAGGCGCTCAGTCGAAAATCGCTGACATTCGTCACGCTGCCGCCGTTCGCATTTCCGTCCAGGGTCGAATCGCTGAAGAACACGGTCGCGGCGTCGCTGATCTCGATGCCCTTGCCGTTTCCGGCGAATGTCGCCATGTCGAACTGCAGCGTACCCGTCGCGCCGTTCACGTCGAAGCCGATGCCCGCATTGTTGGCGTAAGTCCCTCGGATCAGCGACCAACCGCCGCCGAAGTTGTCGATCCGCACGCCGTCCGCGGCATGGCCGGAGAACACGTTGGCTCCGCCGCCGACAGCACTATAGATATACAGGTCGCCGGCCAGGCCGCCGATCACAAATCCCGACTGCTGGTGAACCGTGCCGCCCGGACCGTCGGTGTCCCGCACCACCGTGCTGCGTGCCTCGAACTTGCCGCCGATCGACACGCTGTTGGCATCGACGCTGTCCATGGCATTCAGGCCGTCGCCGATCCCATCGTTGTTGGCATCGTTGTTCTCCAGCGTCGTTCGGATCAACGTCACGTCGCCCGCGATATCGAGCAACTCGATGCCGTGTTTGTCGTTGTTCGAGTAAACGCCGTCCGTGTCGCTGAATGACCCAGCCGACTCGATGCGAATGCCCGAGTCGTTGCGGTTGCCGACCGCCGTCACGTCCACAAAGGTGACGGCGCCGACGATTCCGCCCATGGCAATTCCGTATCGAGCGTTGGCCTGGAACGAGGAGTCCGTGATTTGCAGGCTCGCAGCCGCACCCAATTGCATCCCGACGTTTCCATTGTGGCTGGCCGCGACGCCGGTGAGTTCCACGGGACTACCGTAGGCGATGATGTTCAGTCCTTGGTAGGTGTTGTGGGTGAAACTGCCGCCATTTATCGAAACGTTGCCCGCAGAGGTTTGGAATACTGCGCCGACGGCATTCGAGGTGACGGTGACGTCGGTAACTTCGATCTGACCGCCGAACGACTGCAGGTTGATGCCGGGTCCGCGGTTTCCGTGATAGGTGCCGTTGCTCAGTGTCGCGCCCGTACCGTGGTAGATCAGCAAGCCTTCCTGAGCATGGCCGCTGACGGTGACCGACTGCGCCGGTGACGCGGCGTCCTCGAAGGTCGCCGAGCCGCCTAGTCGCTGAACATAGACGCCGCGGATTTGATGCTTCCCGGCAGCAGCACCGTCCGTATCGCGAATCGTCGCTCCTTGTACGAGAAGATCGCCGCCGATCGCCACGTTGTCGCCGTCGCCGCCATCGGTAGCGTTCAGACCATCGCCCGTGCCGTTGTTGTCCGCATCGTTGTTCTCCAGCGTCGTGCGGATTAGGGTGACATCGCCGGAGATGTCGACCAACTGGATGCCGTGGTGGTCGTTGTTGGAATACACGCCGTCGATGTCTTGGAAGCTGGCTGCCGTCTCCACAACCAGGCCGGCGCGGTTGCTCGTGGACGTCACGCCGCTGGCCAGCACCACGGACTGGATGTTGACAAGATGCAGTCCATCATAGGCGTTGTCGTGGTACCACCCGCCCTCGATCGTGATCGTGCCGGTCGTATTTATCGCGCGCAACCCGTCCAAGTTGTTTGACGTCGATTCCACGTTGACGACGGTCAGATTATGGACGCCATTGGCGAAAATGCCGTGCGAGCCATCGGCGATGAACAGATTCCGGATCACGGCATCGTTGCCGCCGATGATCAATCCGTGCGATGCGCCCGAAGGAAGCACTTTGACATCGCCCGCCGTGCCGGTCGCTCCACGTACGGTCAGGCCATGCTTGTTGATCGTCGTGTTGCTCTGCAGATAGTTGCCCGCGTTGATCACGACCTCGCCGCCCGGATCGACCGTGTTGATCGCGTCCTGGATCACGTCGAAGGCGTTCAACCGGTAGTACGCGCCGGGCTCGACTTCGGTGCCCGCGGGCAAACCGGCCCAATCGTCGTCGACCAGCACCGTCGGCAGGACATCAAAGTCTCGCAGCAGCACGACGTCGTTTCCGTCGCCTCCGTTGTAGAAGATGCGGAACGTCTCCCCGTTCACGGCGACCACCGCTCCCGACGGCAGACCGGCGAACGTCCCCGCGACAGCTCCCGCACCCTGATGATCGACGATCACGATCGGAGTGCCGGGACTGACGCTCGAGATCGAGCCGGTCGCAGTCAGCGTGGCCGCCGAGATGTCGACGGTACCGGTGACAACCAACTGGTCGTAGCCGCTGCCTGCCGTCGTTCCGTTGACCTCGGCGGAAAGCAGTCCACCCGCCAGGTTCAGATCGCCGTCGATGGTCAGCACGCCCGGACTGGTTCCCGGCGAAATCGAGCCGCCCGTGGCGACGACGTCGGCATGGATCGTCCCGGTCCCGGCTAGTGCGGCGCCATTGCCCACCGTCACCGTGTCGGCCGGCCCGCCGGCTCCGATCGTGCCCGTGACCCGCAACGTGCCGCTCAACACATCCGTGGTTCCGGTGTACGTATTGATGCCTCCCAGGGTCCAGCCCGAGTTCGCTCCGCCTGCCAGCATCAGCGAACCTGGGCCGCCGATCACGCCGTTGTACGAACTGTTCGTGGCCGCTGGCGGAGCGACGGTCAGCATGGTTCCGGCTGGCAACTGAACGGAACCGGCGGAACCGTACAAGCCGCCAATCGTCTCGCTGGCACCTACCTCGAACACGCCGCTGCCGGCCGTCTGGACGGCTGCACTGTCGGCGATCGCGCTGCCGCCCACGACACGCAAGGTACCCGCGTTGATCAAGGTCGTCCCGGAATAGGCGTTCGTTCCGGACAAGGTGAACGTACCGCTGCCTTCCTTGACCACATTGGTGAATCCGCCGACGCTGGAGATCGAGCCGCTGAACGTCGTGCTCTGATTGTTTCCGCCCGTCGTTAGCGTCCGTGTGCCAAGCACCACAGTGCCGCTGCCCGCCAGCGAACCGATCGTCTCGTCGAAGCCGTTCAGGTCGAGTACTGAACCGGCCGCCAGAGTCACTGCGCTGCCGTTGGAGATGGCCGAACCGCCTTCGAGCCGGAGGGTAACAGGTTCCAGCAGTGAGGTTGGGCCGGTGTACGTGTTGATTCCGGCGAGGACGATCGTTCGTGCGACTTCTGAACCCCGGATTTCCAGGCCAAATCCGTTTCCACCGTCGCTGATGTTGCCGGTGATGGTAAAGGGCGATGTTGCGCCAAATGTTGCAATTCGCGTGTCGCCAGCCAGTGTCAGGTTGCCCGCGAGTACCGCATTGTTGTTTCCATTGACAGCGCCGAAGCCAGTGAAGCCAATGCCGCTCACCGTGATATTGTCCAGGACAGGCACGGTCCCAAGAATGTTCAACGTCGCTCCGCTTTGGACCACGGTTCCACCCGAGGCTGCGCCCAAGGTTCCGCTGCTGGCGAGATTGATCGAGCCCGCGTTGATTGTGGTTTGGCCCGTATAGGTATTGGCAGCTTGCAGAATCAACTGGCCTCCACCGCTCTTGAGCAGATCCCCGTCACCTGCCAGAGGAATCGTGAACCATGTGGCCGCGCCGGGCGCGACGGTGATGGCGAGTCCCTGAGTTTCATCCAACGCAAGGCGATTCCCGCTGACCGAGAATCCGTGGACGGCAAACTCGATCGAGGCGAACGAGGTGTCGTTGGGGAAGTTGTTGGTATTGGACATGCGTACGTTCCCCGCAAACTCCAGTCGGTGCCCGGGGGCGGGTGCCACGTCGCCAACCCAGTTGTCCGGCGACATCCAGTTGGCGTCGTCCGCGTCGCCGCCGTCCCACACGAACGTCATGGGCAGCGCGGTCAGCGTCACATCGTTCCCGTCGCCGCCCTGGTAGTCGATTTCGAAATCGAACCCGCCGATCGTGACCGTCGAGCCGTCCGCGAACCCGTCGAACTCACCAACCACCGCATCCGCGTCGTCGTTGTTGATGATCACGATCTCGTCGCCTACCGCCGGCGTGTAACCGAGGGAGACGTTGAGCAGCGCCCCGCTGGCGATCGTCACCGTGCCGGTAACGTTCAATTGATCGTGCCCACCCGCGCCAGGCGCGGGGCCGTTGATTTCGACCTCGAACGTCGAACCCGCTGCGAATTCGGCGTTGCCCGTATTCAACACGCCCGGACTGTTTCCGGGGGCGACCGTGCCGCCTGAATTCGCCGTGACGTCGCCGGTACTGCCGGAACCGGCCAGGCGGGCGGAACTGGCGACAGTTACCGCGGAGACGATCGAACCGTCCACCCGCAGTGTTCCGTTGGTCACCTGAGTCGCGCCAGCGTAATTGCTCGTACCGGCAAGCACCACGACCCCCGGACCGTTCGTCGTCAGACCACCCGCACCCGAGACTGGCCCGCCGATGGTCAGTGTGTTGCCCGAGTAAGCGTGGATCGAACTGGATGCGGCCAGATCGATCGGTCCGCTCCAGCCGTTCGGGCCGGAACTGGCCTGCAGACTGCCGCCGTTCAATGTCAACGCTTCGCCGGTCACGGTGAAGACGCCGCTCATCCAGAGACTGGCCCCCGCTGCTACTTCGGTCCCGCCGATGCTCGAACCCAAGGCAGCGGCGTCGTGGAAGATGATGTGCGCGCCGGACTGGATGCTCGTGACACCGTCGTAGCTGTTGGGGCTGCTCAGTCGAACTTGGCCCGCCGTGATCGTCAAGCCGCCCGTCCCGGTGATCGGTGCGGTCTGGAACTCCATCCCGTTGAAGCCGGGCGTTGCCTGAAGGAAGCTGTCGGCATTCAACGTCGCACCTCCGGTGAACGTTGGAGCGCCCGATCCAGCCGCCGACCGCACGGTTCCGCCGTTCAGGATCAACGGCTCGGCGACGGTCCCCAGGTTCGACACTTCCAGAACCGCGCCGGTTTCCACGGTGGTGGCGCCTGCCGGAGTGCCTAGCGCATTGGCGTGGGTGATGCTCAAGACCCCATCGTTCACCACGGTCTGGCCGGTGTAGGAGTTATTGCCGCCGAGGGTTTGCGTGCCGCTACCGATCTTCGCCAACGAAATGACGCCGGTGCCGCTGGCGATCGTGCCGGGGAACGAACCGCTGTGTCCGTTGCCTCCCACGGTGAGCGTGGACGAGGCTCCGCCGTTGTTCGTCACGGTGCCACTTCCAATGTCGAGGGCTCCGATGGTATCGCTGAACCCGTTCAGGTCGAACGTGGCGCCCGACTGCGGATTCACTCGGGTGGCATCGGACAGCACGTTATTGGCGCCCAGTCGTAGCACGCCGGGCGAGAAGACATTCGTGTAGCCGGTGTACGTGTTCGCGCCGGAGAGCGTGAACGTGCCGCTGCCCAGTTTGCTTAACTGTCCGCTGCCGCTGATCACGCCGGCGAAGCTGGTCGACGTGTCGTCGTTGCCCGTGGCCAGAGTGCCACTGCCGAGCGAAACATTGCCACCCAGGGGTCCGCCGCCCGACAGCGAGCCGATCGTCTCGCCGTAACCGTTCAGATCGAGCAGAACCCCCGCGGCATTGGCAAGTACGACGCTGCTGTTGTTGGGGATGACGTTCGCCACGCCCAATTTGACCGTGCCGCCGGAGACCGTGGTCGAACCGCCGTACGTATTCGGTCCGCTTAATGTCCAAATCCCTGCACCCGTCTTGGTCACCGAGCCCGTTCCGCTCAACGTGCCGCTGAACGATGTCGACGCGTCATTGGCGCCGGTGGTCAGCGCACCGCTGCCGAGAGCCACCGTACCCGAACCTTGCAGTGCGCCGATGGTGGCGTTGAAGTTGTTCAAGTCGAACGTCTCCAGCACGACGTAGGTGCTGGACGGCGACACGGCGTTGGCGGCGTCCAGTCGTACCGTGCCGGCCATCGAGCTCGTTCGTCCGATCGTCGTTGTTCCCGTCAGCGAGTTGCTCCCGCTCAACGCGACGACACCCTGGTTGTCCCCGTTGATTTCCAGATTGGCCCCGCCGGAAACAGGTCCGGTGATCCGAAGCGTCGCGGGATTGGAATGCGATATGTCGATTTTGCTGTCGGCCGTGACCTCGATCGAACCGGTGAAGCTCAGGTCATACGAGGCAGCGACACCAAAGGGGCTGCCGTTCAACCGGCCGCCGTTGAGCGTGATCCGTTCCGCAACGACCAAGGGCGTTGACGAACCGCGAGCCAGGCTCAAGATCCCGGCCGCCTCAACAATCGTCCCCCCGGCGGTGCTTCCCAGCGCATTGGCGTTCTCGACCCAAACCTGCCCCTGAACGATCGTCGCAGTGCCCAGGAACGAGTTGTTTCCGCTGACTCGCAACCTGCCGCCGTCGAGTTTGCGGATGCCATAGTTCCCGCTGATCGCACTGCCGATGCCCGCGTTCACCCCGGTGCCACGGAAGTCGAGATCGTCCGCCAAGACGAGCGGAGCGCTGATGCCGTGAACCGAGTCGGTATCAAACCGGATCTCCGCGTTGCCCGCATAAGCATCCAGCGTGATCGCCGAGCCGAAGATGGAGACATTCGCGGAGTTAGCAATCGTGATCTTGCCGACCGTGACCGGCGTGCCGACGTTGGCGCTGATCGAAAATCCCAGATCCGGGAAGACCGCTTCGTCGCCGACTCCGTTGGGGTAGGACATGTCCCGATCCCAGTTCAAAGGATCGAGCCAGCTTGTCCCGTTTCCGCCGCCGTCCCAGACAAAGGTCAGTGGGAGCGCGGTCAGGACGATGTCGTTGCCGTCGCCGCCCTGGTAACTGACCTGCAAGTCCCGGCCATTGAAGACGACCACCGAACCTTCCGGCAAGCCTGTGAACGTGCCGAGGACCGCATCGGTGCCGTCGTTGTCGACAATGACAAAGCTATCATCGACGGCCGGCGTGTACGAACCGCTGAGCACCAGCGTCACGCCGGTGAGATCCACGGCTCCCGCGACCTTCAGTTGCGTGTATTGGGTGTCGACCGCCGTGCCGTTGATGGCGATGGCCAGATCGCTACCGAACGACAGCGCGCTGGCGGAAACGTCAACGTCCGACTTGGTCGGACGGACCGCCGCTGGCGAGTTGCCGGAATCGAGCAGCAGCGTCCCGCCCGCGGTATCGATCTGCCCGCCGCTGATCGCGATGTCGCCGCCCGACAGCAGTTGCATGGCGGTCGCTGCCGAATGGGTGATGTTGGCCGACACCGCGATACTCCCGCCGCTGGTCCCGCCGATTACGAGCGTCCCCGCCGTCACTCGATCCAGTTCCGCGTCGGAAAGCTCGAGCGTGTTCGCTGCCGCATCGGTCGTCGAACCGAGATCGATCGCGTCATCGTTCAACGATCGCAGGTAGGCGGGACCGCTTCCCATGTTGAACGTGCCGAGGAGGTTCATCCGATCGGCCCCAATGTCGCCCGCCACACCCGTGACCACGACGCCGCCGGCGATGGTTAGGAAGTTGCCGTTGCCGTAGGCATACAGGTTGACGTTCTGTCCCGCCACGTTTGCCTGAACGGCGAGGTCGCCGCCGTACGCCGCCAAGCCGACTGTCGAGGCGGCGACCGCGCCGACAACTCCATCCACCGTCCCGACCACGAAACCGTCGCTGTCCCCGAAGATGGCCCGGTCGGTAACGCTGTGGAGAGCCACCGTATCCACGTCGTTGCTGGAGAAGCCGAGGTACAATTCGCCATCCGCCTCGACCGCCAGGTTGGCGACGGCCAGCGGCGCATTCTGATTGACATTCGCGCCGGTGATGATGTGGAGCGTCCCGGCGTTGGTGATGGTGACCGGCTGGTCGACAAGCACCGCACCGCTGTTCGCATCGCCGATGCGCAACGTGCCCGCGGTGATCAGGTCGAGTTCGGCGTCAGTTAAACCCAGCACCCCGGCGCTGTCGGCGCCCCCCAGATGGATCTGGGTGCCGGCCGTGGCCGGGCGGACCGTGACGGTATTCGCCCCGGCGTTGATCGTACCGCCTCCGATGGTCGCAGAATCGGCGGTGACGAGGATATTGCCGGTGCCCGTCGTGCGAACGGTAGTACCGCTCAGTACTCGCAAGCCGGAGCCGCCTGCGCCCGCGATCCCCGTGACGGTCAACAGCCCGTTGATGCTGGAGACCTCGGACGTCCCCCCGGAAACGTCGATGCCGTGATTCAAGCCGCCCGTGCCGGTCCCTGCCCCTTGGACGGTGACGCCGGTTGCCGCGTTGGCGCCGCGGATGCGCGACGAATTCTGGACAATTACACCGAAACTGGCGGAGGCTACTCCCGTGCCACCGCCGTCGCCGGTCACCGTCAGACCGCCGGGGCCGAACTGCTCGATGCCGGCGCCGAAGTTGACATAGACGCCATGGTTGTTTGCGCCGTCGGTGGCACCGCCCGCGCCGGCGACGGTGACAGCCGCGCTGGTATTGGCGTTGAGGCGGCCTCCCGTTTGCAGGAAGACACCCACATTGAAGCCACTCGATCCGGCACCGCCGCCTTGTCCGGCGACACTGACCGTGCCGCTGCTGGAACTGGCAATTTGTGACGAGGTCTCGACGAGGATGCCGTGGTTGTTGTGGCCGCTGCCTACTCCGCCCGTGCCGTGAATACTTGTCGCTCCCGCGCCACCGGCGGCTACATAGGCACCGCCTTGAAGGAGAACGCCGAGGTTCGTCCCGCCTTCCTCACCTCCAGTGCCGGCAACGGTTACATTCGCATTGGCCGAACTGATCACCGCGTAGGAGCGTACGTACACTCCATAGTGCGAACCGCCACTGCCGTTGCCGCCGGTGCCGGTCACCTGGACGGAGCCATTCGAGTAGGCGCCGATTCGAGACAAGTAACCCGTGCTCCCGTCGAGATAGACGCCGTGATTTGCGGAGCTGGTACCCGTGCCGCCCCCGCTGCCGTTGACCGTCACGTTGCCGGCGCCCAACCCGATGTAGGTCGTGGCGCCGTTGGCCAGTACGTAGACGCCGTGATTGCCGGCACCGCTGCTCGCCGCACCCGTTCCTTCGACCGTCACCGTGCCGCTGCCACCGGCGGTGATTGCGGAGCCACCGGTTACATGAACCCCGACGTTGCTCCCACCCGTTCCTGTCGCAGCGGAATCTCCCGTGACAGAAACATTGCCACCGTTGGAAGTGACGAGGCTGTAGTACAAGAACACGCCCGAGTTACCGCTGCCCGTGCCACCGCCGCCGGTTCCGGTTACAGTGACAGCCCCGGTGCTGCCGGCGGTGACCGTGGCGCTCAAGACGTAGACGCCGAAGTTGTTAGCACCCGCAGTCGCCCCGCCCGTTCCTTGCACGGTCACATCGCTCGAACTGCTGGAAATCGTATGTTGGACGTAGACTCCGTAGTTGTAGGAGCTAGACCCGCTGCCGCCGCCCAGGCCCGAAATCGTGCCGCGGTTGAGGGAGATCGTTCCGGTGGTGACAACACCGTAGTTATATGGCCCCGTCGTGGCGCCGCCCGTCCCCTGAATGCTGACGGTGCCCGGGCTAGCTGCGGTGTAGGTTCCGGATAGTCGGATCCCGTAGTTGTCGCTGCCGGTGGCGACGCCGCCACCTTGACCGACGATCGTGGCGTTGCCGCCGTTGGTGAGCACCGAGCCGCCGATCTCAAGACCGTAGTTGAAACTCCCCGACGTCGCACCGCCGGTCCCTTGGATGTCGACGGTCCCGGCTCCTCCGGCCGAGATGGTGCCGTAGAGACGAGCGCCATAGTTTGCGCTGGACGATCCGCTGCCTCCGCCCATCCCAGTAACGGAAATATTGCCATTGGCCGTGCTGATGTTGCCTGACGAGTAGACCCCGTAATTCGAGCCGCCGCTGGATGCGCCGCCGGTGCCGTGGATTGTGATCGAGCCCGCGCCGCCGACGGAGAGGGGTATTGAATTGTACACGCCGTAGTTGCTGTAGCCGCCGCTGACGTTGCCGTTGCCCTGCCCGGTGATAATCAGATCTCCACCGCCCGCGGAGACGGTGCCCGACGCCAGGTAGACGCCGTAATTCGAAACCGCTCCCGTTGTCGCCCCGGTACCCTGCAAGGTGACCGTGGCGGTGCCGCCCGCGGTGATCGTTCCCCCAGCGTTGTAGAGGCCGTAGTTGTTGTTGCCGGAGCCGCCGCCGGTTCCCGTGACGCTGACATCGCCCGTCGTGGAGCTGATGGTTCCGACATTGTAGGTACCCAGGTTGCTCCCGTTGCTCCCCGTGCCGCCGCTGCCGACGACGGTCACCGTGCCGCCCGCCGTGGATCGAATGCTGCCGCCGGAACCGGCCAACACACCGTAGTTTTCGTAGCTGCTGCTTGAACCGCCGCCCGTTCCCGTAACGCTCACATTCCCGCCGGCGGACGAAATGGTCGTGGAGCTACCTTCGACCACAACACCCAGGTTGCGATTGCCGGGCGCCGCACCGCCAATTCCCTGGACGCTGACGTTGCCCGAGCCGGGGGCGCTGATGCTGCTCGAGCCGGCCACGTAGACCCCGTGATTGAATCCACTGCTGCTGCCTGCGCCGGCTCCGGTGACGCTGATATTCCCGCCGCCCGAGGTGATGGACGCCGAAGAAAGGACGTAAATACCCAAATTGAAGCCCGAGTATCCGGCTCCCGCGGTTCCTTGGACACTGACCGTCCCGCTGCCCACCGAGGTAATCGTGCTGCCGGAGCCAACCACGTACACGCCGTGATTGCTGCCACTGGTGATTCCCCCCGTCCCCACCACGGTCACCGTGCCGCTCGTCCCGCCACGGATCACGCCGCCCGACTGGACGGTCACGCCAAGCTGCCCGCCGCCCGACAGGGCCCGGCCTTTGACCAGTACATTGCCGCTGCCGGTCGCTTGGACCGTTGCACTGTAAACCCCAATGCCATGAGCCCCGCCGACCGTCGGCGTGGGTTGTTGATTGGCTCGCAGGTTCAGATCTCCGTTCTGAGTCGTGATGCTCGAACCCGGAGAGAGAACGATGCCCGCGGGCGTTTCGAGCGTGAGCCAGCCAACACCGCTGGCGACGAGATCGGCGTTTGAATTGTTCAGCACGATCCCCGTTTGCCCCGTGGCTGAGAAGTCCTTGTCCGGTGCCATCGTGACCGAATGATTGATCGTGACTTGACCGCTGGAGGTGAGCTTGAGGTGATTGCCGTGCGTAATCGGCGCACTGATCTGGATGGACGCAGTGGACGCGTTGCCGATCTGCAGTAAACTGGCCGTGATGCGGTCCAGCTCGGCGTCGGAAAGCTCGAGCGTGTTGGTTGCGGTGTCGGCCGTCGAGCCCAAATCGACCCCATCGTTGTTCATCGATCGCAACGTCGTGATCGAACTGGTGCTGATCTGCCCCAGGAGGTTTATCTTGTCGGCGCCGATGTCGGCGGTCGAGCCCGAGGTAAGCGTGCCGACGGCGAACGTAATCGCGCCCTCGTTGGCATAGGCGTACATCGAGAGATTTGTCCCGGTCACGTTGGCGTTGATTGCGAGTTGGCCCCCGTAGGCAGCTAGTCCGACCGCTGAGGCCGCGGACACTCCCGCCAGACCATCGACGTCGCCGACGGCAAAGCCGTTGTTGTCGCCGACGACAACGCGATCGGTGGCGCTGTGCAGGGCGACCGTTGCGACGCTGTTGCTCGAGAAGCCGAGGTAGACCTCTCCCACTGCGTCGACAGCCAGATCGTTTGCGGCCAGGCTGGCCGACTGGGTGACATTCGCGCCCGTATTCAGCCGCAGCGTGGTTGCCGTGGTGACGCTGATCGGGCTGCTGATCGTGATCGTCCCGCTGCTCGCATCCCCGATGCGCAACGTCCCGGCGGTGATCCGATCCAGCTCCTCGTCCGTCAGCGAAAGTGCGCCGCCCACTTCCGTCCCAAGACTGATCGGCCGATTGGCGTTCGGCGAACGCAACGTGGCAGTTTGGCTGCCGGCACTGACGGCCGCATTGATGGCAATGTTGTTCGCCGAGAACGTGACGTCCTTGTCGCCCGCGTTGACGGGCTGGCTAACCGTCAGAGAACTCGCACCGTGGGCGGTGACAATCACTACGCCGCCGCTGGTGGAAATGCCGGCCAGGCCATCGACGGTGCTGATATGGACACTGCCCCCGCCATCCCCGACGTTGAACAATGCACCGGACGTCGAACCGGCCAGATTCGTAATCGAGTTGCCGCTGCCTGGCAGATCGACTCCCCCCGCCGCAACAAGTGCCACGCTTGTTTCCAAAATGGCGCCGCCGCTCGAAGAAATCGTCGAGCCTGTAGAGAGTCGCAAGACGCTCGTCCCGCCCGGGCTGATCGAGCTGGTAACCGAAATGGCGCCGCTGCTCGCGTCGCCGATCCGCAAGACGCCGGTCGTGATGAGATCAAGCTCCGCGTCCGTCAGGCCGAGTTGTCCAGGGGAACTGCCTCCGAGATCGATGGCCGTCGCGGCAGGAGGCACGAGGCTGACCGAGCCGCTTCCCGCGTTGATGGCATGCGTGATATTCAAATTCGGCGCGGCGATGGAGACGTCGCCTCCGCCCGTGGCGATCCCCGACAGTCCAAGGACATTACCAATCGCCAAATTGGTGCTGTTCGACAGCGCCAGCGGATCGGCAGTCGTTTGAGCGCTCAGCGTGCCGATCGAATTCCCGGGATTTGTCAGTGAAATTCCGCTTTGAGAGAAGAGTTCCAGGCGGCTCACTGCCAGCGTTCCCGCTCCGGATTGTGTGATCGTTCCGTTGGTCAACAGACGCAGCGTATCCCATCCTGCGGGTGCCGTGATCGGCGCAGCCACCAGGATGTTGCCGGCGGCGCCTCCGTCACCCAGCGACACGCTGTGTCCGGTGATCAAGTCCAGTTCCGCATCCGTAAGGCTCAACCGTCCCGCGGTCTCGACGCCCACGTCGATCAGTCGTCCCGAAGTACGCGGCTGGATGGAAACGAATTGGCCGGGCGCATGGACGGCTGCGCCAATTTCTACATCGTTCCCTTGCAACGTGACCGTGCCCGTCGACCTGATTCCGGTCGAGACGGCAACCGAGCTTGCGTTCAGATAGACTTGGCCGCCGCCGGTTGTTGTGATGCCGCTCGCGCCGTCAACCGAGCCGACCGTCAACGGGCTCGTATTTCCGAAATAGAACCCGCCGGACCCGACGATACCCGCCACCTGCGAGACCGAGTTGTTGCCCTGCATACTGACTGCTGCGGCCTGTGCCCGGAAATTCGCTACCGCAAGACCATCGTTGAAATTGGACTTGATGATATTGCCCGCGGACCGCAGCGCCAGCGTGCTAGCCGTGGTGATGGTGATCGGGCTGCTGATCGTCATCGTCCCGCTGTTCGCATCGCCGATGCGGAGCGTCCCGGCCGTGATCCGATCCAGTTCGGCATCGGTCAGACTCAGCGAGCCGGCCGTTTCGGTGCCCAGGTTGATCGGCCGAGCAGCCGTGAGATTGCGCAGCGTCACCGTGGACGAGGCGGCACTGACCGCAGCGCCGATCGCCTGGTCGTCGGCCGTGAATGAAATCGTG
>JAHDXO010000075.1 GCA_023382975.1 Pirellulaceae bacterium | reverse complement strand
TCGGCAAGCTGGAAGCTTACCCCACGTCGGTTCTTGCCAGTATTTCAGCAGGCTCCTTCGGCTTGCCGTCAAACGAAGTTGGCTGGGCTTTCGCCTCGTGGATTATAGCGTGGCCTTCGGATTCGAGAAGCGCAGGCCGTCCATGTCGTGGAAAGTGCCGTACTCGGTCACCAGGGCGCCTTCGGGCCCGGCGACCATGAAGTGCCAGGCGGTTAGCCGGTTGAGGTGCCCGATTTCATCGATTCCCAGCGATGCACCGCACCGCGACTTGACCAACTCCCGCTGGCTGGGCGGAATCTTGTCGAGCAGTTCGGGCGTGGCGTCGCCCTCGCCGAACGTGTAGATCATCCCGCGGCGCGGCTGCCAGGATTCCATCTTGGGTGCGCCCTTGGCGGTCTTCAAGTGACAGTGCTCGGGGATCATCTGGCCGGGCAGCAAAAAGATCTCGTGGCCGAAATAGTTGTAATCCTCCCGGTTCAACCAGAAGATGCCGGCCATGCCGACGCGGGAGAAATCGCCCAAGCCGAACTCCAGGATCCACATCTCCTTTTTCAGCGTCTCGGAGATCGGATAGTGGAAGCGGCGGAACATGTCGTAGTAGGCCTCGCGCGCCTTGTCGATCAGAAACGTGCCGTCGGCGCCGTAGAACTCGGCGCTGGTGTACGTCTTCACTTCGCTCGCGACGGACGCGGGTTCTTCGGCCGCCCCGGACTGTGCCAGAGCAGCACCGGCCGCAACGGTCGCGGCACCGGCCAAAAGGGAACGCCGATTCAGTCGATCGGAGGTTGGTTGAGTCATCAGGTTGCTCCTTGTTCAAAGTCTTCGGTGATGGAATGCGCGCACGTTGCGCGTGGTTCGGTGGGGTCCGAGCGCCGACTCGGAACCGGTTTGGGGTCTGAGTTTGCTAACTTTCTTGACTCGCGTTCGGCGCCCGCGAGCCACTTGGGCATATTCGACTCGCGTTCGGCGCCCGCGAGCCACTTCTAGTCGATCTCGACGATGACGCGGAAGCCGACATTGTACACCGGCTGCCAAGGCTCGTACGAGAGCCGGAACGAACTGCGCGCGCGGTGAGGTCGGTCGTACCAGGAACCGCCGCGAGCGACCCGCTGGCCGCGCGCGTTCGGATCATCTCGGCCGTCGCGCGGCTGATACGGGTAAGGCCGATAGACCGATCGCGTCCACTCGGCGACATTGCCGTGCATGTCGTGCAGGCCCCAGGCGTTCGCCTGGTAGCGGCCGACCTGGTTGGTAACCATGGCGCCGTCGTTGAAGCGATCGTCCTTGGGATGCCACTTGGGCGAATCACGCTGCGCGAAATTCGCGAGCGCGATATCCGCCAGGTTGGCGAAACCTCCGAAGTCCGCGTCGACGTCCCCGTAGGAAAACGGGCTCGCACTGCCGGCGCGGCACGCCCATTCCCATTGGGCCTCGGTCGGCAGCTTCACCGACTGGCCACTCTGCTCGGACAACCAGCGGCAGAACCCTTCGGCCTGCTCCCACGTGACTCGAACGACGGGCTGCGTGGGGCGATTGACCGGATGTCCACGATGGTCGTGGTCCTTGTTGGTCATGCTGATATAGGCGCTGTCGTGAGCCGGGTGGAACAGGGCGAACTGCGCATTGGTGGTCTCGAACTTGGCCATGTAGAAGGGCCGTTCGATCGTCACGGGATGCGGCGGATACTCGTCCAGTTCGCCGTCGGCACAGCCCATAACGAAACAGCCCGCGGGGATCAGCATCAGTTCCAGCCGGCTGCCGTCGGGCAGTTCGATCGTTCGCTCCGGCTCGCCCGCGAGGGTTTGACGTTCTTTCGCTTTGGCCGCATCGAACGGCCAATCGGGGCAGGCCACGCGGCCGATGGTCCGGGTCGGCGGCGCAACAGGTTCCACGTACGCTACCGGCTGCACGGTCCCGTCAATCTGGATGATCTCTTCCGGATCCTCGGGACGCCCGGCGTAGGCGGTTCGCATCTCCAGACGCCGCTGTTCCCAGTGGGATCGGCTGCGGCGATGCTCGTGCCAAGTGCCGTGGTCGGGCACGTTCAAATCGATCCAGGTGATCAACCGGTCCCAGTCCTCGGCGTTCAACTGGACCCCGTGATGTCCCTTGCGGAGCATTTGAACTAACTCGCTGGTCGAAACGTGGAACTCCAGCGGCCGTTGCAGGAAATAATCGCTCTCCGGTCCGGGCCTGCGCACAAAGGGATGCAGGGCGACGTAGGAAGGCGTGAAGTTCTGCCAGCCAGCCGAGCCGTCGACTCGCAGATCGAGCGGCGAGCGGCCTGGCCCCGTCTGTCCGTTGTGGCACCCGACGCAGTTCCGGTCGAGCACCGGTTGGACCTCGCGTGGAAAGCTGAAGCCGCGGGCGGGTCCGTGCCAAGGCGTGATCCGCTGCGGGCGATGCACCGCAGCCAGCCTGAATTGCGAGGGTGGTCCGCTGTTCTGCGATTCGTGGCATCCCACGCAGGAGAGCGTCTCGCCTGGCATGGCCGTGAACCAACTGCGCATGACCTGCAGCGCGGCGCCCTGATCGTCCAGCGGCTGGACGGCGATCGGCGTGTTGGCCGGAACTTGGAACACGGCCGAACCGTCCGCTTGGACGGGCACCGTGCCCAGAATCCGCCGCGCGTCCCAAGGGCCGTCGATGCCGATGTTGATGTGCCCGCCCATGCCTGGGTAAGCGTAGTGCGGGCTGTAGATCCGCAACGCCTTGACGGCCCCGTGCGGCACGCCTGCCAAGCCGTCGCCTTGATAAATGTCCGACAGGTACACCGTCGCCGTGTCGCTGGTCAAGTCGACGCGATCGGGGATTCGCGGCGGCAAGTCGGTCTTCCGCACGGGAACTGGTTCGAAACAGACGAAACCGGGCTCTTCGTGCAACAGCAACAAGTTGTCGAAGACGTCGGCCAGATACAGTCCCCATTGGGCCTCGGGTGTCGGCTTGCACGACACCAGGAAATACTTGTCCGACAACGGATACGGATGCAGGAACTTCGGCCACGATCCCTCGACCAAGCCATCGCGGATCACCGGCGGCACGGAACGTCCGTAGCCCGGAATCCGTTGAACCGCGCCGTCCGCCTCGCGACGTCCCTGGGCCGGATCGAACAGCAGCAGTTCGCCCATCCGCGGCACCCCGTGATGACCGGAGATCACCGCCACCACTTTCGTAGGATGACCCGGAATGGGCCGTGCGTAGAACGTCGAGTTGGGCCACATCGAGTTGCTGGCGTAGTATTCCATCTGCCCCGTGCCGTCCGGATTCATGTGGAACAGCAGCCGCGTGAAATAGTGCGGCGAATCGGAATATTCCCAGCGGGTGTACAGCACTCGACCGTTGTTCAGCACGGTGGGACACCAGTTGTGGTCCTGGTCGAAACACAACTGGCGCGTGTTGCCGCCGTCGGCGTCCATCAGAAACAGGTTGGCAACCGCGTTGCCACCGCCCACGCACGGCACTCCGGCGAAGCACCGCGTCGAGCAGAAGACGATTCGCCCATCCGGCAGATAGCAGGCGTCGTAGTTGTCGGCATCCGGTTCTTCGCCCAGCGTCACCTGCCGCAAGCCCGACCCGTCGGCGCGGATCTCCCAGATCTGCCAGCGGTTGTGGCTGCCCGGCATCGAGAACAGCATCCGGTCGGCGTCGAAATGCAGATCGACATCGCCGACGAACACGTTCTGTTCGGGGCGAAACAGCGTGCTGACTTGCCCGCCGGGCCGCGGCGGCGCGAGGATGGCGATCTCGTTGTCGTAACCGTTGCGCGGCAGAGCGCAATTGCCCTGCCAGTTCTGCGGCAAGCCCAACTGGTCGGCTTTGCGGCGCACGAACAGCAGCTTCGCGAAATCGAACGCCGGGTTGGCCAGCAACGCTTCCTGACGGAGCTGATCGTATTGTTGCACCAACCGGTCGGCATGTTCGGCCGCCTGCTGCTCGCCTCGCGCCAGCGCGAACTCCAGATCCTTGGTCTGCTGCTCGAGTTCCCCCATGCGACGCAGGAATTCCGGGCCGCGGGGGTATCGTTGCGGATCGCTGGTGGCCAGATCCTCGATCGCTCGGCGCAGCGCGGGCAGATTGATCGCACGCGCCGTCTCCAGTCGATAGGCGAATCGGCAGGCACTCTCGTACAGTTCCAGCCAGCGCGGATCGTCGGCCGCCGCCGAAGAGCTCTCGATCAGTCCCAGTTCGCCGCGGAACGGTTCGGCGCTGGCTCCCAGTTCCTTCAGCGCCGCGGCGATCAACTCGCGGTCCAAGTTCGCCTCGCCCGCACTAACGAACCATGCCAGGTGTTTGCCGCGCGCATGTCGCTTCATCCAGGCGGCCTGCATGGGAAAGTCGCGCTCGATCTGCTCCCACACGTGCGGAACGGGCGTGTGGCCGCCGCGGAAGTAGAAACCGTGCCCGCCGCCCTGGTTGTAGATCTTCAGCAGCAAGCGATTCTGGCCCGGCCGCAGCGCCAGCGTTACGCGGTCCTGATCGGGTGCCGGTCCGCGGGCGACGTCGTTGGCCAACAACGGCTCGCCGTTCAGCCACACGGCCAGTCCGTCGTCGCTGCCCAGACTGATCTCCCAGCCGATCGCTTGTTCGGTGTCGAGCGTGCGGAACAAGTATGTGGCGCCGCGGCGGCCGTTGGGCAGATCCTGCACTTGGCCGTCCTGCCACTCGGGTCGCGAATGCCAGCGTGGCCGGCCTTCCTCGTCCCGGGCGTCGAGGTCGATCGCTTGTTCCGGGAACAGGGCGTCCGCGAAATTCGGACTGGGCAGGCAATCGGTGGCGTGCCACGTGCCGGCGCGGACCGCTGACGGCGCCGCTTCGGCCAACGCAGCTCTCGAGGCGAGCATCGTCTCCGCCCAGGTCGCCCGGCGCGTGTAGGCGGGATGTCCGGCATCGTCGCCTCCGACGGCAGGCCGGGGAACGCATATCGCCAGTAGCGCGAGAGCGGCGCAAACGCACGGCTTCATCATCTCACGGGCTCCTACCAAAAATCGTTGTGGGTTGCCACGAGCCGGCAATACCGGGCATACTTCGCGGCGTAATAGGACTCCAGTTGGGCATTCGGTTCGAAGCGGCGCGAGCACCGAACCATCGCCTGGCAAGCGGACGGGTAATCCGCATGGGCGCCGACGGCAACGGCGGCGCAAATCGCTGCGCCCAGCGCGCCCAACTCCGAGCCGTCGGGAACCTGGACAGGAACTTGGAACGTGTCGGCGATCATCTGCATCCAAACGTCGCTGCGCGCGGCTCCGCCGCTGGCGCGGATCCGCGTCGGGGTTGGCCGTACTCGCAGCAACCGATCCCAGTGAGTCCGGTGCGCGAACACCACTCCTTCGAACACCGCCCGCAACACGTCGCCGCGGCTGTGCCCGGCGCGCAGCCCGACCAGACAGGCCGAAGCTGACGGGCTGACGTTGGACCCGTACAGGAACGGCAGGAACAGCGGTCCCGTTTCGATCCGCGGCGACTGGGCGACCATTGCGTTGATCCGTTCGTACAACGGCCGGCTCTGAGCACAAACCGCCGCGGTATCGGCTTCCAGCCACTGCTGTACAAACCATTCCAGATTGCTTGCCGAGGTAGCACTGCCTTCGAGGATCAGGTAGTAGCCCGGCACGCAGTAGCGGCTGGTCATAAACACGCCGTCCACGACCGGAGCCGCCGAGACATATTGATTGATCCCCCACGTGCCCAGGGTCATGCCCAACGTGTCTTCGTCGGTCAGCGCGGACGAGAGCGCACAGGCATCGATGTCGAACATGCCGCCCGCGACAGGCGTCCCCTCGGCCAAGCCGGTCGCCTCAGCCGCCTCGGCGGTCACCCGCCCGCAGACCTCGTGCGGCAACCGCAACGGCGGCAGTTTTTCCCGCACGCCGCCGATTCCGAACGCTTCCAGGATCTCCTGCGAATACCCGCCGGAGCGCACGTCCAACAGGCTGGTGCCGGACATATCCGTCAGCTCGCCCCAGGCTTCGCCGGTCAACCGGAAGCGGATGTAGTCCTTGCACATCAGCACCCACCGCGCACGCCGCAACGCATCGGGCTCGCGGTCCTGCAACCACGCCAGCAGCGAGTTCGGCTGGCCGGGCCACAATGCTTGCATCGTCAGCGGCCGGACGGCGCGATCGACTCCCTCGGCGGTCCAGCGCTCGACGTACGCTCGAGCCCGCATGTCGGCCGAAAAGATGCCGGGTCGAACCGGCCGTCCGCCATCGTCGACCAGATACAGCCCGTTGCCGTGCCCGGTGCAGGCGACGGCTGCGATGTCGCGCGGGGCGATCGCGTGCTCGCCGATCAGTCGCCGCACGGTCTCGGCGGTTGCCTGCCACAGCCGATCGGCATCCAGTTCCGTCTGGTCGGGTTGCGGCGACACGATCTCGGTGCGAGTCGAAGCGACCGCCACTTCGCGGCCGTCCAAACCGAACAGCGCCGCTTTGGCGACGGTGCCACCGTTATCGATTCCGAGCAGATAGGTCTGGCTCACAAGACGCGACTCTCTATTCTTCCGCACGGTTTCCCAACCGTTCGTATTTCTGCTGTTGAGTGATCTCGACCGGAGAGACCAACCGAAAATCCGGCATGTCCGGCCGAGGTGTCTCGATCAGCCGCTGGGCACCGGCGCGAAGGATTCGCAGCGCTTCTTCGTAGCTGCCGTTCTCGACGCTCGCCAACCCGTTCAAGCAAGGGCTCTTCTCCGGGCGCGTCAAGCTGATTTGAGTCAATTGTCCGCGGTCCATCAAGTTCCGCCCCGTCAATTCGCTCAGCCGTTTGACTTCGGCATCCGTCAGCGGCGCTCGGCCGAACGGGTTGTTGCCAAAGGCACCGCTGGCATAGCTGGGATAGTAGGGCGCGTTCAGGTCGATCCAGGTGACGATGCGTTCGAAACTCTCGCGGTCCAAATTCACCTGTCGGTCGATCTCAGCGTCGCCGTGGCCTTCGAGCAGAACCTTGGCCAGTCGGCTGGCATGCGATCCCCAACTCAGCGGCGGCTGGACCTGGTGCGGGCCGGCGCCGACGACTTTGACCATCGGCTTGCTGCGCAATTCGACGTACGACGTGTTGAATACCAGTCCCCGGTCGCCGGCCAGGTTCAACTGCTCGCCTGCCGGCTCGCCGTAGTCGTGGCAACGGACGCAGTGCTGATCGAACACCGGCTGCACCTCGGCCGTGTAACTGTACAACCGCGGCGGACCGTACCAGGGTTCGAGCTGGCGCGGACCGCGCTGCCAGGCCAGACTGGTGAACTCGGCCCCGACGCTCGAACGCCGGTCGTCGTGGCAGCCGACGCAGCCGATCCGTTCCCCGGGCCGCGCGATCGTGCCGCTGCGCATCGACTGGACCATCATGCCTCGCTCGTCCAACAACTGAAAATAGACGAACCGGTCGGCGGGCACCGCGAAGTAGACGCTGCCGTCCGCCTCGACCGGAACCGTACCCAGAATGCGTTTGTTATTGAAATCGTTCCAGGCCATGCCGGGCGCCTGCTGCCCCGTGCCGCCGTCCCACGCGGGTCGGGTCCAGAAACGCTTCTCCGGCGATTCCACCACTCGCAGATAGCGGACGCTGCCCCGCGCGACGCGGTCCATGCCGTAGCCGGTGTACACGTCCTGCACGTAGAAATAGCCTTCGCTTCGCTCGGGATCGATCCGCGAAGGAATGGCCGGCGGGCGGGGGCGCGGCCCCAGCGGCATCGGATCGAAACAGCCCGGCGACTCGTGGTGCAGTAGCGCTTCGCCGCCGTCGCGGTCGATCAGATAAAGCCCCGTCTGTTCCCCGTCGCCCGTCATCCGTGAGCACAGAAACCAGCGGTCGGACAACGGGTAGGGATCTTCGTATTTCGGATCGACTTTCACGAACGTGTCGTAGTTGCCCTTGCCGACCAGATCCATCGCGCTGGCGGGCCAAATCTGCAACACCGGTTCGCGGCCGTCCAGGCCCAGACGTCGGTCGACGATCGCCAAAGCGCCCCAAGGCCGGTCGTGGCACGAGGAGAAGGTGGCGATGAACAATTCGGTCCCGGGGATCGGCCGCGCGTCCAGCACCGCGCCCGGCGAATTGGTGTTGTTGCCCCAGTAGATCGCGTGATTCGTCCCGTCGGGATTGGTGACCCACACGCCCTGCGCATCTCCGAAGTTGCGGTCGACGTACTCCCAGCGGTCGTAGATCACCCGGCCGTCGGGCAGCAGCGCCGCGTGGCCTTCGTGCAGCGTGCTGCGGCCGATCTGCTGGATGTCCGAACCGTCGGCATTCATCGTGAACAGATTGCCCATGATGTGGCGGTTGCACATGCAGTATTTCGGCTCGCGCGTCGACGTGAACAGGATGCGGCCGTCGGGCAGATAGATCGGATCGATGTCCGAGATGCCCGACCCGAAAGTCAACTGAGTCAACCCCGATCCATCGGCTTGCATCTCGTACAGATGGTAATCATCGTCGCGATTGCGGCGCATGGAGAACAGGATCTTCGAGCCGTCGAAGTAGACATCCGGATCGCGCGCCACCCCGTCGGGAACTTCCAGCAGCGTGGTGACTTGTCCACCGCGAGCCAAGTCGATCGTCTTGATCGCGCCGCCCCCGACGAAACTGCCCGTGTTGATCTCGCCCGTCTGAAACATGGTCTCGGTGTTGTGGTGGTCCTTGCGATACTGGGGGCGGACTACGAACAAGATCGGGTGGGTCGTGACCAGCGGATCGAGTTGGCTGCGCGAATCCGCTTGGGCGACTGCCAGCGGTTCATCGGCGGACGTTGACCCGCTGGCAGCGAGAATCAGCAGCGCGACGGACATCAGAGCAAATCGATGCATGGCAGGCTCCTTGTGGCGAGCAATCGCGGGGCGGCCCGAAGGCAGTCGGAGTCGGCAAGAGCCGCCGCCACCAGCAGGGCGTGTGAAGTTCATGGTCGGACAACCAATCGAGCGTGTCAATAGCGGAATAAGTAAATCAAGAAGTACGCAATAGCCGAACGAGCGAAATCGCTCAGGGCACCGCAATCCGCGCAAAAACCTCCCCAAGCCCTACGCAGCCAAGGGGTCGGCGTGTACATTGCCCTGTGCGGCGGTGCGGTAGGATGCAAAGCGATCGATGGAGATGACGCTGAATGGGCGCTTCGGTGGAACAGGACGGAACGGGCGGCGCGACGCACGACGCGGATGGCGGGTTGCTGTCGCGGAGCTTTCTGGGGCTGCTATTCACCCAGTTTCTGGTCTCGCTGAACGACAACATGTTCCGCTGGCTGATCATCCCGATCGGCAAGGAGCTCATCGAGCCAGACCGGGCGTTGGCGTTGGGCGGAGCCCTTTTTCTGCTGCCGTTCGTCATCTTTACCGCCCCGGCCGGCTATCTGGCCGATCGCTTCAGCAAACGCACGGTGATTGTCGGCTGCAAGGTGGCCGAGATCGCGATCATGGCCTTGGGCATGGTCGCGATTATCAGCGGCAGCATCAGCCTGATGTTGACCGCGTTGTTCTTGATGGGCGCGCAGAGCGCCATCTTCAGTCCGTCGAAATTCGGCTGCATTCCGGAGATTGTGCGCCACGACCGGATCTCGGCGGCCAACGGCTGGGTGGGCATGACGACCATGTTCGCCGTCATCCTCGGCTCGGTGGCCGGCGGGTTTCTGTTCGATTTGACCACGCTCGAAAGCGGCGAGTTGGAAGGCGTCGCGATCGGTCCGGGCCAGTACCGCTGGTGGATTTCCGCGACAGCGCTGCTTGGCGTGGCCGTCGTCGGTTGGGTGGCCAGCTTGTTCATCGGCCGATTGACGCCCTCGAATCCGAGTCGGCCGGTGCCCTGGAACCCGGCGGCGCAAACGTATCGAGACCTGAGCGCCCTGGTGGTCAGCCGACCGCTGCTGATGGCCGCGCTGGGCAGCGCCTTCTTCTGGTCGATGGGCGTGCTGGCCCAATCGAACATCGACAAGTTCGCGAAGCCCGAAATGGTGACCGAGCAGCGGTACGTCGGCTTTCTGTTGGGGGTTCTGACCCTGGGCATCGGCTTGGGCGCCGTGTTGGCGGGACTCTGGTCGCGCGGACGGGTCGAGGTGGGGCTCACACCGGTGGGGGCGGCCGGCATCACCCTGTCGCTGTTGCTGCTGACGACCGTGCCCACCGGCGATGGCCAACCGTTCTCGGGACCATATTGCTGGGCCTGCCTGTGGTTGCTGGGGTTGGGAGTGTCGGCCGGTCTGTACGACATCCCGTTGCTGTCGTTCCTGCAGGACCGGGCGCCGCCCGAATCGCGCGGGCGCGTGCTGGCCGCCTACAATTTCCTGGCGTTCACCGGCATGTTCTTGACCTCCGGGATCTTCTGGGTGTTGGCCAGCGCACTGGAACTGAGCGCCCGGCAGATCTTTCTGGTTGCGGGCATCGCGACGCTGGGCGTGCTGGTCTTCATCGTCTGGCTGATCCCGCTGCCGTTGGTGCGAGTGATCTTCGGCGTGGTGATCCGGATCGTCTACCGCCTGCGGATCTACGGGACGGAGAACGTTCCGCAGGGCACCGGCGCGATCGTGGTGTCGAACCACATCAGTTGGCTGGATGGTTTCCTGTTGGGCTACTGCTATCCGCGGCGGGTGGTGATGCTGGCCGACGCCGCGAATCTGAACAACCCGATCATCAAGCGGCTGACCAGCGACGGAGGCGTCATCGGGTTCTCGCCGACGGATCGGCGTTCTGTTCTGCAGACCATCCGCCACATGCGCGAGTTGCTCAAGCAGGGACGGGTGATTCACATTTTCGCCGAGGGCGGGATCAGCCGAACCAATCAGTTGTTGGGTTTTAATGGCGGATTCCTGACGATGCTCAAGGGCACCGGCGCGCCGGTGATCCCCATGTGCAGCCACGGCTTGTGGGGCAGCGTGCTGACCTTCAGCGGAGGCCGGTTCTTCCGCAAGTGGCCCCGTTTCCGGCGTCTGCGAGTTTCGATCGAATTCGGCAAACCGATTCATGATCCTGGCGATGCTCAGACCGTGCGACTGGCCGTGCAGCAGTTGATCAGCCAGGCGGCGCGGCGGCCGGAGCATTGCCCGCTGCTTCCGCCACGTCAGTTGCTGCGCACGTGCCGCCGCAATGCGAGGCGGACAAGGGCTGTCGACAACCGCGGTGGACGACTGACGGGCGGCGAACTGTTGTGTCGCGCACTGCTGCTGCGCCGTCTGTTGCGCCGCAGCCTTTCACCCGACTCGAATCTGGTCGCCGTGGCCCTGCCGCCCTCGGTGGATGCGGTGGCCTTCCACGCGGCGTTGGCGCTCGACGGGCGGATCGCGGTCGTCCTGAACCCGGACCAACCGGAGGGAATGGCGACGAGCCTCGATGCGGCCGGTGCCGCCTGTCTGGTGATCGACAGCGAGGTCGTTCCCCGAGTGGACGAAGACGTTGCCGCGCGCAGCATCCGGCTCGACTCGTTGCTGGCCCAGGCGACGACCTGGGACCGGACTGTCGCCTGGTTTCAGACGCGGGTTATCCCCGTGCCCTTGCTGGAGCGATGGTTGGGGCTGACTCACATCACCCCGGATCAAGTGCTAGCCGTTTTGTTCACCGCCCGCCCACGCGAACCGCTGCTGGCGGTCCAGTTGACTCACGGAAACATCGCCTCGAACGTCGAAGCGTGCAACGAGATGCTGTTCGTGACTCGCTGCGATTTGCTGCTGGGGATCCAGCCCTTTTCCACCGCAGCGGGATTCCTCAGCGCGTTGTGGTCGCCCTTGCTGCGCGACCATGGCGTGGCCTTGGATCACGAAGCCGGTCGGAATGAAGCGTGGGGGGAACTCTGTCGGCAAGCGGCTCCGACGATCCTGGTCGCGTCGCCCGGACAGCTTCGAGTGGCGCTCGAGCAACTGGCGGCCGAAGATCTGCAAGCGGTGCGCATGGTGTTGACGGGCGGCGAGTCGTTGTCCTCCGAACTGGCCGAAGCGTTCCAAGCGAAATTCGGAGTCAGGCCGTACGCCGGCTACGGCAGTACCGAATTGGCCGGAGTCGCGGCGCTCAACGTCCCGCCGCAGCCCAACATTGCGTGGCAGGCCACCCACCGCGACGGTTCGGTCGGCCGCACGTTGCCCGGAGTCACCGCGCGGATCGTCGATCCCGAAACCGGCGCCGACGTGGGCGTCGATGTCGAGGGCCTGCTGTTGATCCAAGGCCCCAACGTCATGCTCGGCTACCTGAACCAGCCCGAAGCGACCCAACAGAAGTTCCGCGACGACTGGTTCATCACCGGCGACCGAGCCCGCATCGACGCCGACGGCTTCGTCCACATCACCGCCCGCGCCGCTGGCCCCCGGCAGACGCCTTCCAGCGAGAGCCAGTGCGATCCATCGAGTGATCCCTAGCCCGGATTATTCGCGGGGGCGAGTTGTAGCACAGGCAGCTTGCCTGTGTTCCCCAAATACAGGCTGGCAGCCTGTACTACGGCCCCGCGGCGCACTTCCTGAATAATCCGGGCCAGGCGGCTTCCGCCGAGTCAGCTTCCTTGGCCGACGGCGAGCAGGCGGGCTAGGGAGCGGGAGAGGCCTTCCAGGGCTTCGGGGCCGGGCAGGGTGACGGTCAGGCGTTGTCGCCCGAGTTCGTCCTGCTCGACGCACTGGCTCAGGCGGTTGCGCAGATCGGTGGCCAGTTGGTCGGTGGCCGGCGTCACCGGCTGGTCCGCCATCAATTCGCCCAGGAAGTGGAACGCGGCTCCCAGCAATTCGCCGCCGGCCGCGGCCACTCGGTCGCGCCGCGCCAGCAATTCCGCGTCGCGTTGCTTCTCGGCCTGCTGCGACTCGTCGATCGCCGCTTCGGGTTTCGCGCCCAGCAGGATCTCCAGGCGGCGTTTCAGCTCGTCCATGCCCGAGGCCAGCTCGACCTCGGCGATGTCCGACTCGTAGTCCAACGCGGCCAGCGCCAGTTCGTGCTTGGCCGACAACGTGCCGAGCAGCCGTTCTTCGAGCGTATTCTCGGTGATCAGCACGAACACCTGCACCGGCCGCTTCTGGCCCATGCGGTGCGCGCGGGCGATCCGCTGTTCGAGCACCGCCGGGTTCCAGGGCAGATCGACGTTGATCACCGTGTTGGCCGCCTGCAGGTTCAAGCCCGTCGAGCCGGCATTGGTCGTCAGGAACAGTTGGCAGCGCGGGTGGCGTTGGAAGTGATTGACCAAGTCCTGCCGCTTGCTCTGCGGCACCCGGCCGTCCAACCGCACGTACTGGATCCCGCGCTCGTCCAGCAGCGGCTGGATCAGGTCCAACATCGTGGTCCACTCGGAAAACAACACCGCCTTGCGGTTCTCTTCGGCAAACAACTGGTCGAACAGTTCGGCCAGTCGGTCGAGCTTGCTGGAAAATCCCGGTTCCTGTTTGTCGACCAGAAACGTCGAGTCGGCGCACATACGGCACATCAACAGGGACTTCTGCAGCCGCAACAGGTCCATCTCCGTCAGGAACCGCTTCTTGGTGATCGCCTGGACGATCTGCATATAGCCGTAATGCATCGTGGCCTGCTCTTCAGTGGGCGCAATGCGGACGATCTCGGTGGACCGCGACGGCAGTTGCTGCATCACCGAATCGCGCGTGCGCCGCAGCAGGATCGGACGCAGGTTTTCGCGCAGCGTGTCCAGGTTCTTGTACCCGAGCACCTTGCCGTTCTCGTCCACCACGCGGTGCCGGTGGAAGAAGCGGAACGCCGGGGCCAACCGCCGGTCGTCGATGAACTGGACGACCGAGTACAATTCGTCCAGCCGGTTCTCCAGCGGCGTGCCGGACAGCACCAGAGCAAACGGCGATTTCAGGCTCTTGACCACGGCGCTGGTCTTGGCCTCCCAGTTCTTGATCCGCTGGCCTTCGTCCAGGATGATCAAGTCCCACTTGACCTGCTCAATGACCGTCACGTCGCGCAGCACCTGCTCGTAGTTGCAGATGGTGAAGAAACAGTCGTTGGCGTACTGGTCGGCGCGGTCCGGGGCACTGCCGACGATCAATTGGCAGTCGCGGTCGCTGAACCGCTGGATTTCGTTACGCCACTGGCTCTTCAGCGACGTGGGGCAGATGACCAGCACGCGCCGGATGTCGGCTTCGCGCGCCAGCAGTTCGGCGACCCCGATGCCTTGGATCGTCTTGCCCAACCCCATGTCGTCGGCCAGGATCGCGCGTCCCGCGCCGACGGCGAACGCGATTCCGTCCAACTGGTACGGTAACAACTCGGTCTTCAGCAGCGCCGTCCGTAGCGGATGCCGGGCCGGATCGCGCCGGATCTCGGCCACGTGGTCGCTGATCCGCTGCTGGAACAGAGCCTGCTGGATGTACTCCTCGGCGTCCGGCGTGATGGTGACGCTTTGGCCGTTGGCTTGCAGCTTGCGGATCCGCCGCATCAGATCCAGCAGATTGGTGATGGCGCGGTTCTCCAGCGGCTGAACGATCTTCGCCACGTCGTCCGGCAAACGGGCCGGCCGTTCCAGTCGCAGGCTCGCTTGGTCCCCGTATTTCAGATGCAGCAGCAGTTGCTCGACCTTGTACGGCGTGCGGCGCTGGCCGGCCGAGAAACGCCGCTTGACCTTCTCGACCGCATGCATGATGTGTTTGCAGGTTCCCAGCGTATTGCAGCGGAAATCCGGACAGGAGCAAGACGATTCGCCGCGTCCTTCGCCGCGCAGCGTCAGATGATAGCTCTTCCCCGACTCTTCGCTGGTCACCGTGTACTCGGTCCACGGCCGGCTGGGGTCCGCCGAGCGGACGGTCATCTTTTCGCTCCGCGCCCGCTCCTTGCGTTCGCGCAGCGCCCGCCGAATCAACTGTTCTTCGGTCAGGCACTCCAGCGGCAATTCCTCCTCGGGCGGTTCGGCCAGCCCGAGTTCCATCTTGTGTTCGAGGATCACGGAGAACGCCGCGCCCACCTCTTCGCACGGCATGTTGCCGGAACTGCATTCCCAGCGCAGTCGCTGCTGCGCACCGTTTTCCAACCAGAGGGTGACCACGGTCTCCTGGTCGTCGAACAACCGCAACTCGAAACGCTGGTTGTTCAAACGGACCTGCCGCTGCAGATCGATTTCGAACTTGGTTCCCGCGGCGAGCAGTCGCTTGCCGTCTTCGCCGATCAGCCGGCAAGCCTGGTCGAAAGTGAGTCGCGACAATTTGTCGTGAAGCGTGAGTTGGCTGCGCTTCTTGGTAACCATGCCGATGCCTCCCTGCCGGCGAGGGCGATCCGGGGGTATTGGAAAGATTGGGACGAATAACCCCAGAGTTTACGCGAATTCCGTTCCGCGCCAATGCGGCGACGACACGGGTTTCGAACGCCGATCGGGATGGACGCGGTGGCGAGGGGGCCAGAATGTTTGACTCGCGTTCGGCGCCCGCGAGCCACCCTCATTGAAGTTCGGTCGCCTTCAGCAGCTTCGCCGCCCGTTCGGGAGTGACCTTTTCCAGCTTGACGATCGGACGTTCGGGGGACGACGTGCCCTGTTTCGTCACGTAATCGTGATTCCACGAAAGCAGGACGTGATCGCCCTTCTCCAATCCCTTGACCGTTTCCAAGATCTTGGGGTCGCCCTTGGGCTTTCGGTGGAAATCGCTGACCTGAACCAGAAAGTTCGGTTGTTCGGGGTCGCCGTACTGGCCCAGCTTTTCATACTTCAGGTATTTCTTGATCGTGAAACTGGCGAACTCGCCGGAGTCGCCGCACTGCTCGGGACACAGAGCCGTCAGCCCCCGGCACAGCCGGAAATCCACTCCATCAAAGTCGGCCAGTGTTTCGTGGCGGGACAACAGCTCCCGCTGTTCGTCAACGGCTTTCTTCGGGGGTTTCTGAGCCAGAACCGACAAGCCGGCCGGCAGAACGCAAAGTACAAGCACCAGATAACCTAGTCTTCGCATGGCAGATTCTTTCGGTAAGAGTTAGGCAAACGGCTGCAAAAGAAGATAGACGATTGCGCAACGTGGATCGTTTTGGAAATTCCGGGAAGTTCCGGCTCGAAGGTGAACTGGGGGCGGGTGCTTGGTTCCCGCCCGAACCTTGCCCGCTTGTCTCCGGCAGTACCATCGTGGATCATTCGGAAATTCAAGAGCCCACCGCGGATCGTTTTGACTCGACACCCCAGGAGACGACCATCATGAACGCTCGCTTGTTTGCCGTCACTTTGTGCCTGGGGTGCGTGTTGGCTTTCACTGGTTGCTCGGGTGTTCAGGACCAGACCGGCAACGACCGCGAACCGTCCGGCGCGGCCGGCCAACCGCAACCGGTCTCGCCGCCGGTGGCGCCGCCGGTGGCACCGGCCATCCGTCACTTGGGCGCGGCGGATTCGCCCGGCAGCACCCGGGCGGTGGTGGTCGAAGGCTACCCGTTGGTCCATACCCGGCAGATCCTGCCGCTGGACTCAAAGGGGCAACTGGTCGGCCAGGAGGCGGTCGAGAAGCAGATCGAACAGGTCTTGGACAACTTGACCGCGGTGCTCCAGTCCGCGGGTTCCGGACTCGACCGGCTTGTTCGATTGAACGTGTACGCCGATTCGCCGGAAACGGTGGCTTTGGCCCGCGAGCGGTTGAACGAGCGTATCCAGGCCGAGGTGCGGCCTGTGATCACGGCTGTGCAATCTCCGTTGCCTCTACCCGCTGCCCTGATCGCCATGGATGCTGTCGGCACCACGGACGGAAAGACGGAGACGGTCACGCTGCAACGTTGCGAGGCGGTCGCCGGCGATCCGGATTGTGCCGACTTCGCCGTGCTGCCCGTGGGCGGAGTGGCCTACCTGTCCGGGCATCCTGACAAGAGTCCCACGGCGGCCGAGGCCACGGCCAAGTCGATGAACGCCTTGCTGCAGATCGTCGAGCAACTGGGGCTCGACCGATCGCACATCGTGCATCTGAAGGTCTTCGTGCAACCGGCCCAGTCGGCCGACCCAGTGCTGCGCGAACTGAAGACCGTGTTTCCGCAGCGGTTGACGCCGCCGTTTACGATCGTGGAATGGATCGCCTCGGCGCCCGTGGAAATCGAGATGATCGTCCATCGGCCGGTGACCGGCGAAGCGAATGCCGAGGCGGTCAGCTACTACACGCCGCCGGGCGTCAAGCCCTCGCCGACGTTCAGCCGGGTCGCCGTGGTTCCCGCCGGTCGTCAAATCTACATCGCCGGCCTGACATCCCGTGCAGCAGGCGACGGCGAAGCACAGGTGCGCGACGTGTTCGACCAGTTGCAGCAGATCCTGCCCGAGGCGGACAGCGATCTGCGGCATCTGGTCAAAGCCACTTATTACGTCTCCGACGACGACGCGAGCACGAAACTGAACGACCTGCGGCCCGAGTTCTACGATCCGCAGCGGCCACCGGCGGCGTCGAAGGCGACCGTGCATGGCGTCGGCGTGGCTGACCGGACGCTGGGGATCGATATGATCGCGGTCGGGAAGAAGTGAGAGACGCATTGCTGGAGTGTACCTTGGAGCGTACCGGCGGCGGGCGCGGACACTCGGAATTCGGGAGGCACATGCCATGGCGGTGAAATACGGAGTGATCGGACTGGGCTGGTTCGGCGAGAAGCATTGCGAGGCGCTGGGGGCGATCCCTGGCGTCGAACTGCATTCGCTGTGTACCCGCACACCGTCGCGACTGGCCGAACTGGCCAGCCGTTTCCAGGTGCCGCGGACGTTTACCGACTATCGCGAAATGCTGGCCGATCCCGAGCTGCAGGCGGTGAGCGTAGTGACGATGTGGGACCAGCACACCGAGCCGACACTCGCCGCGCTGGCGGCCGGCAAGCACGTGTTTCTCGAAAAGCCAATGGCCTCGACCGTCGAAGATTGCCAGCGGATCGTCGCGGCTGCCGATGCCGCCGCGGGTTGCTTGATGGTCGGTCACATCTGCCGGTTCAACCCTCGCTACGCGGCGGCGCGGGCCGAGATCCAGGCGGGCCGCATCGGCCGGATTCTATCGATGTACGCCCGTCGCAACATTCCGGCTTTCGTCACCGACGAGATTCTGAACAAGATTGGTCCCATCATTGGCGACGGCGTCCACGACACCGATCTGATGCTGTGGTTCAGCGGTGACCGCATCGAGACAGCGTACGCCCAGACCGGTCGGATGCGGGACCGCAAGCATCCCGATCTGGGCTGGACCATGTACCGCTTCGCCAGCGGCGCGATCGGCGTTCTGGAAGACGTCTGGTGCCTGCCGAACAAGACGGCTTTCCAGATCGACGAGCGGATGGAGATCATCGGCACCGAGGGCTCGATCCACATCCACGAGACTCATCCCAACTTCTCGATCTGCGATGCCGAAGGATGGCATTCGCCGGATACGACCTACTGGCCGTTGCTACATGGACAGCGGGCCGGTGCGCTCCGCGACGAATTGGCGTACTTCGTCGGCTGCGTGCGCGACGGAATTCGGCCGACGCTGATCACGCCGCGCGAATCCCTGGAGGCGGTCCGCGCTTGCTTGGCCGCGGAGGAATCGGCTGCGACCGGACGGATTGTGACCTTGGCCTGAGAAGACCGTGGAAGACCTTGGAGGAGACCCGGATGATGAAACAATTCGATCACATCGGAATCGTGACGATGCAGCCGCAGGACGGAGAGAGCTGGGTCGAGTTCAGCCGCGTCTGGGTCACCAACCCGCGACTGCATCCCCAGCGTATCGAGTACATTCGGCCGGAGACGATGCCGGAGGTCGATCCGGCCGATGTGGGCCTTTGGAAACTCTGGCATCTGCCCCACGTGGCCTACCGCGTCGAAAGCCTTGAAGCCGCCGTCGAGGGCAAGGAAATCGTCCTGGGACCGTTCGAGCCCGCCGATTTTGGGCGCGTCGTGTTCACTCACGAAAACGGGGTCGTCATCGAGTATCTCCAGTACAGCCGTCTGGACACTTGGTTCGGCCAACCAACCCCTTGGCGGCCCGCCGGTCCTGCCGTACAAGAACCGTAGTCCGCCGGTGGTTCAAGCGGCCTCGGCAGGCGGCAATTGAGGTCGATCGTCGTGAGGAACGACCGAAATGGTCGGGCGTGCTCCCGCCCGCCGCTTCTCTTCCGCCCGAAGCCGATACGAACGCCAACCATCCAGAGCGTACGCTCCAGCAATCCAGACAATGATGCCAGCCACCATCAGCATGGCGATTCTGATCTTGAACTGATCCATACCCCAAACCTTTTGCATGAACGCCGAACGCCCACACCATCAGCGTACATTCGCGCAGAGATCGACGTCTAGCCCGGAATTCTTGAATGCCGGAGAATTTGTCGCGGAACACGCGACTTCGGAGGAACGGTTGTTACTGTGAAACGAGAGCTTCTACGCACGATTGCGGATCACTTCCGCAGTATTTTCGATACCGAGGTCTCCGGCCGCTTGATTTGGATCAGTCCTTTGTTGGGCGTGATCGCCGGACTGGGCGGCGCCGCGTTCTTCGCCTTGCTCGACCTGACCCAGTCCTTTGTGCTCGGACGGGGCATGGGCTACTACCCGCCTTCGGCAGGTGCTGAGACGGCTAGCCATGCTCCTCAACTGCCTGTTGTCTGGTGGGCCGTGGTCTTGATTCCCGTGATCGGCGGCTTGTTGTGCGGTTTGCTGGTCTACTCGTTCGCGCCCGAGGCGGAAGGGCACGGAACGGACGCGATGGTTCGAGCCTTTCACCGGCTGGGCGGGCGCATCCGCACGCGAGTGCCTTTCGTCAAAGCGCTGGCATCGATCATCACGATCGGAACCGGTGGATCGGCCGGGCGCGAAGGCCCCATCGCGCAGATCGGCGCTGGCCTTGGCTCGATGGTCAGCGACCGCTTGAGACTGGGCGAGCGGGACCGGCGGTTGTTGATGCTGTCCGGCGCCGCGGCGGGGATCGGTGCGATCTTTCGCGCCCCACTGGGCGGCGCCTTGTTTGTCAGCGAAGTGTTGTACGGTTCGACCGCCTTGGAATTCGCCGCGGTCATCCCTGCATTCATCGCGTCGATCACCGGTTACACCACGTTCAGTTTGATCTTCGGTCGAGCGGTCGTTTTCGAAACGCCGCCGGATTTGGTCTTCACGAATCTGACCGAGTTGCCGTTCTACCTGGCGTTCGCTTTTGTGTGCGCGCTGGTGGGCTATGTCTATGTTGCCGTGTTCTACGGACTGCGGAACCGTGTTTTCCGCAAGCTGCCGATCCCCAAGTACTTAAAGCCGGCGGTCGGCGGTCTGGTGCTGGGCCTGATCGCGCTGCAGTTGCCCCATGTCATGTCGGGCGGCTACGGGTGGATTCAGCAAGCGATCGATGGACAATTGACTGTCGGATTGTTGGTCTTGCTGTGTTTCGGCAAGATCGTTGCCACCTCGTTCACCATTTCGTCGGGCGGCAGCGGCGGCGTATTTGCTCCGTCGCTGTTTATCGGCGCGATGCTGGGCGGGGCCTTTGGCCAGTTGTGCCATCAGTTCTTTCCGGAGACCATTACGCATCCGGAGGCGTTCGTGTTGGTCGGGATGGGCGGGTTCTTTGCCGGTGTGGCCCGGGTGCCGTTGACGGCCATGCTGATGGTCTGCGAGATGAGCGGTTCCTACGATCTGTTGATTCCTTTGATGTTGGTCAGCATTGTCAACGTTGCCGTGCTGTCCTCGCGCTGGTCGCTGTACGAGGAGCAGGTGCCGGCGATGGTCGACAGCCCGGCGCACCAGGGCGATTTCGTCGTCGACGTGCTTGAACAGATCCGCGTCCGCGAAGTCATGAACACGCATCGTCAGATGGATTTGATCCCGGACGACATGCCGTTGCCGGAGATTCTGCGCCGCGCGGCGGACACGGAGAATACGTATTTCCCGGTCGTCGACCGCGACCGGAGGTTGGTGGGGATTTTCTCGTTGCGAGACCTGCGCACCGTGTTGACCGGCGATCGCGCCGGATCGCTGGTCCTGGCGACCGACATCGCGACCACGCCCGTGCTGACGGTGTCGCCCGACGACGACCTGCATGTAGCGCTGCGCCGCTTTACTCGGAAGAACATCGACGAGCTTCCGGTCCTCGATCCGGAACAACCGGGACGGATCCTGGGTATGCTGCGTCGCAAGGAGGTGATCGCGGCCTATCATCAGCGCGTCACGCAACTGCGGCAACCGAGCGAGTCGGTGTCCGGATCGGGTTCACGCTGAACAACACTGCCGATCCGCGAGCGAAAATCATCGGTTTCAGTCGAACGACCGATTCGGGCCAAAAATACCACGTTCCGTGCATTGCTTTTGCACCATCGCGGCAATATACTGCGAATCGCAGGCGTTTGCTGTCTTTCTCCCTTCTGTATTCAGCAATAAGGAGCCTCTCATGCTTCCTCTCTCCCGACCTCGAGCCCCGCGTGCGTTCACGCTGGTCGAACTCCTGGTGGTGATCGCCATTATCGGCATCCTTGTCGCGTTGTTGCTGCCGGCGATCCAAGCGGCTCGCGAGTCGGCGCGGCGCACCCAATGCACCAACCATTTGAAGCAGATCGGCCTCGGGTTCCAGAACCATCACGACACGTACCGGTTCTTTCCGACCGCCGGACATCACTGGAGCTATGCGCCGGAGTACGAAGGCGCCACGCCGCTGATCGCCCCGAAGCAGCGCGCGGGCTGGGCGTTTCAGATCCTGCCGTTCATCGAACAGAGCATCGTTTATGAAGGCAACGGCGGAACGACCCTGGACGAAATGCAGATCAATGCGATGGGAGCGAAGATCTCGACGTATTTCTGCCCCTCGCGACGGCCGCCGCAATCCGTGGTGGGCAATTCCTGGTACGGTCCCGCGGGCTCCTACGCGCACGCCATGATCGACTACGCGGGCAGCAATGCGAACAACGACGGCGTGGTGGTCCAGACGAACTCGAATCAGACTTGGGCCAACGGAGCGCCCATCTCGACGGCGTCGATCACCGACGGAACCTCGAACACGATGGTCGTGGGCGAAAAGCGAATGAACTACATGGCGCTAGGAACCATGCAGTCGGACGACAACGAGGGCTACACCTGCGGCTGGGACCACGATACGATGCGTTACACCGACCGGGAACCTCGTCCCGACCGGAACACCGGCGACGGAGAACAACGCTTCGGTTCCTCGCATCCCGCGGGAATCAATGCCGTTTTTGCAGACGGCACGGTACGGTTCCTCAGTTGGGATATCGACCTGACTCTGTTCCACCGCATGGGGCAGCGGAGCGACGGGCAACCGGTGACCTTCCCATAGTTCCTGCGCAAAGTGGGTCGCGATCCGCTGAACGCGACTCAAGCGTGGGTCGCGATCCGCTGAACGCGACTCTGGCGTTTTCTGACTTCGATCCTCCGAAAGGAAGCACATGACCCGCATTCATCCGCTTTTCCGGCTGGCGTTCTTTGGCCTGTTGTGTTGCGCCGGTTGCGGCCGCAGCAGTACGTACGTGCCCGAAACGGGTGTGATCGTCAAAGGTCGTGTCGTTCAGGGCGGAGTGCCGCTGGAAGCACCGCGTCGCGACGTGGGCTTGAGCAGCATCGAGGTCCAGTTGGTGCCGGAGGGGATGTTGGCGCTGGCCGAACGCGAAGAGACCACGCTGCAAGTCGAGGGCAGCACCGCCGACGAGAACGGCGTCTTCGAGATCGCTGGCGGCGGAGGCGGAGTGCCGCCCGGCAAGTACCGCTTGGCCGTCTTCCAGCGCGACCAAGGGTTCGACAGCGATCGGCTCAAAGGTGCCTTTTCCCCGAAACGCACTCCGATCGAAATCGACGTGCCGGCCGACAAATTGGGCAAGACTCTCGATCTCGGAACGATCGAACTGAACGATCATGTCAAACGCTGAATAGCGAACGACATTGGCAGCAAGGCAACAAGAGTCGGCGTGGCGTCGCTCCCGCAGTGGATTCTACAAGTCTTTACGGCGTCGCTTGACGCTTTGCGGACAAGATTCTAAGCTAGATAAATTATCTCTTTTCTTTCTGTCAACACGAAAGGCGAACAGATGGCTGGTCTAATCTCTCTACCGCGTCGCGGTTCCAGGCTTGGCTTCACGCTGGTCGAGTTGTTGGTTGTCATCGCAATCATCGGAATCTTGGTCGCGTTGTTGCTGCCCGCAATTCAGGCCGCGCGCGAAGCTGCGCGCCGCACTCGCTGCACCAACAACTTCAAGCAACTCGGCGTGTCACTTCACAATTACCATGATACGTACAACGTTTTTCCCCCAGGTGTCATCGCCCAGGCTTTGAATGCCAGCGAGGCAGCGCCCAGAGCCTTTCCAGGAGCCATGTCATGGATGCCCTTGCTTCTGCCTTTCATGGAGCAATCGGCACTCTATGAGGAACTCCTGCCGTACATGGTCACCAGGAATTCGCAGCATTTCCCGAGTGACTTGATGAACACGCCTATTCCGGGGCTGACGTGTCCCTCGCAAGGCCCTCCCAAAACGGGGATCGTTCACGGAACGGCAGATCCGCCGCCGGACTACAACGACGGGTTCAGCGGGAATTACCTCCTGTGCAATGGCAACGAGCAGATTACGGCGGCAAATTCCACGAATCTGAACGGAATGTTCTATTATCGGTCCAGGATCACCATGGCGGAGGTCCGGGACGGAACGTCCAACACCGTCATGGGAGCCGAGATAATCACGATCAAAGAGCGAGGCGGTCAGCGAGACTTCCGCGGCCGTTACTACCGCGCTGACCATCTGAGCAGCATCTTCACCACGAATCTGCCCCCGAACACGCCGGTCGCCGATCGTTGCCGAGTGTGCCAAGCCGACAACCTGCCTGAAGCGCCCTGCGTCGGCAGTACGGATCCCCAGTACCTTTTTGCACGCAGCTATCATCCCGGGGGCGTCCACGCTCTCCTGGCCGATGCCTCGGTCCGGTTCGTGTCCAATGACATCAATACGCAGACTTGGCGTGACCTCGGCACACGTTCGGGCAGTGAACCGCCATCGCCCTACTAACGAATACGGTGCGGAAGCATATCCATCCTTTCCCGAAAGGGCAGACAGTGGTTGCATGTCGATGGTTGTTTGGGCTGACGTTGCTGAGCGCATTAGGACTCGCCCTTGGATGCGGCGGTGGCGGACCGAAAGTATTTACTGTGACGGGTACGGTCACCTTCGACGGTCAGCCCGTGGAACAGGGGGAGATCGTCTTCTTTCCCGCGGACATAGGCAGTCCGTGCGCTGGCTCGATCGCCGGCGGTAAGTTTGAATGCCGGGTGCCGGCCGGAGAAAATCGCGTCGAGATTACGGCAACGCGCGAGTCGCCTACTCCTGCATCAGACGGCTTGCCCAACTACGAGAGCTACATTCCGGCGCAGTACAACACCGAAAGCACGCTGACGGCCTCCGTCGCGGCTGGCGGGGAGAACACGTTCACGTTTGAACTGCAATCTCCGCCTGCCCGGCGCAGATAGGAATCCTGGAATTGCCTGCCAAGATTGTCGGGACACGCTCCTGTCGCCTCCAGCGAGGCGACAGGCCGTTTTCGGTATCCTTGAATTTGTTATTTGTTCCTGAGCGATTTTTGTTGGAAAGGGTGTTCTCATGTCTGAAGCACGCTGGCACCACAGTCGGCGACCGCACGCGGGCTTTACGCTTGTCGAATTGCTGGTCGTGATCGCCATCATCGGAATCCTCGTCGCCCTACTTTTGCCGGCGATCCAGGCCGCTCGCGAAGCCGCGCGGCGCACCCAATGCTCGAACAACTTGAAACAGTGGAGCTTGGCCGTCCAGAGTCATATCGACTCCCACGCGGGCTTTTTCTCCATCGGGGCCAATCCGGATGTCCGAAAGGTCGAGAGCGGCCGCACTTACCGACGAATCTCGTGGCCCGTTGAGCTCTGGCCCTACGTCGAACAGATGGCACTGTTCACGGAGTACGATTTCACCAAGGGGTTCTATGAAGCCCCTAACATGGATACCTGCCGGCAGCACGTAAAAAGCTATAGCTGCCCTTCGGACTTGACTCGAGCCGTGCAGGCGAGCAGCGACCCGTACTGGCGAGTCATGGGCAATTACGTCACGAACATGGGCAACACGCACCTCCACCAGAGTGCCGCGGACCAAGCGATTTTCAAAGGCGCTCCGTTCGGCGTCGGCCACGTGTACCACATCTCCGAGATCCGCGACGGTACGTCGAATACGCTGGCGTTCTCCGAGATCATCATCGCGGCTCCGAACACCGTCGACGACAACCGGGGCGACATCCTGAACAACGAAGGAAGTCCCGGGTTCATGTCCATGCTGACGCCGAATTCGAAAAGTCCTGACCGCTGTCGCCGATGCAAAGCGACTGCGACGGATCCAAATAATGTGGATTACATGACCATCCCGTGCGTGGTCATCGCGGACAATAATGCGTACCACATTGCTGCACGAAGCCGCCATCCGGGCGGAGTCATGGCGAGCATGTGCGATGGTTCCGTACGTTTCGTCGGAGACAGCATCGCCCAGAACGTGTGGGAAGCCGCCATTACAGCAGCCGGCAAGGAAGCTTTACAACTGCCCTAAGCCTGCGTGTCCATGGACTTGGTTGGGTCGGAGCATTTCGTATACGTAAACGATAGGGACGGGATATGGGTAGGTTTCTGGGGTTTGGCGTCGTGCTGTCGGGCATCCTGTTGGCGGTCGCCGGCGGGTGCGGGAAATCGAGCGACGAGGTTCGGGTGACGGGACGGGCAACGGTAAACGGGGTTGCGATTCCGTCCGGCGCGATCTCCTTTGTCGATGTGGGAGGCACTGCTCCCACGGGCGGCGGCGTGATCAAAGACGGGAGTTATACGGCGACGGTGGTGCCGGGAGAGAAGGTCGTCCTCGTCACGGGACAAAAACTGGTGGGCCAAGAGCCAGAGTACGAAGATGTGCCAGATAGCCCCATGCGGGACGTGTACGAGGTGATTACGCCGCCGGAATATGACGCCGCGCACTTGTCGCCGCTCAAGGCCACGATCTCCGGTCCTCAGGATGGATTGGATTTTGAACTGACCGGGAAGCCGCCCACCAAGCGTTAGGCGGCCTCAGCCGAGCGGAAGATTTCTGGTCTCGATCCTCGAAAAGGAAACTCATGACCTTCAATCATCCGGTTGTCCGTCCTCTGGCTGTTATGGTGCGCAGGTTGCGGGCGCAGTAGTACGCATGTGCCCGAGACGGGGTTGGCGTTGGCCGAACGCGAAGAGACCACGCTGCAAGTCGAGGGCAGCACCGCCGACGAGAACGGCGTCTTCGAAATCGCTGGCGGCGGGGTGCCCCCAGGTAAGTATTGCTTGGCCGCCATCTAGCGCGACCAAGGGTTCGACAGCGATCGGCTCCAAGGCGTCTTCTCGCCGATCGAAATCGACGTGCCGGCAGACAAATTGGGCAAGATTCTGGATCTCGGAACGATCGAACTGAATGATCACATGAAACGGTGAATTGGAGCGGACATGCGCAGCAAAGTGACTGAAAACGGCATAACTCTTCCCCCGCAGTGGTTTCTGGGAGTTGCCGAGGTAGACATTCAACGCGAAGAAGGACGCGTCGTCGTCGTGCCGGTGCGTGAGGACGATCCTATCACAAGATTGGGAGAGAACCCGATACAAATCGACGTGATTGACGCTGCCTCAAACCATGACCAATACTTGTACAAGTCATGAATCCAGCTTTTCTAGACACCGGCTATGTTCTGGCACTCGAGTTGGCCAACGACCAAAGCCACTTTCGAGTCAAAGACCATTGGCGCGGCCTAGCCAACCGTCTTCCGACGCTGGTGACAACGACGTATGTATTCGATGAGATAGTCACGTTCTTCAATAGCCGCGGTTACCACGAAAAAGCTGTCGAGGTAGGCAACCGTTTGCTCCAGAGTGCCACAGTGCGGATGATTCATGTGGATGAAGATATTTTTGTGCTGGGCTGGAATTATTTCGTACGCCATCAAGACAAACGGTTTTCGCTTACTGATTGCGTGTCATTCGTGATCATGGAAAGATTGGGAATCTCAACGGCGCTCTCAGTCGATCGGCATTTTGCGCAGGCTGGATTTCTGGTTGAGCCAGGTGACGCGTGACGGGATCGGTGTCGGAAACTCCGATCGATTCTCTTGGTTGTCGTTCTGTTCGCCCGTCGGTCTGTCATTCTTGGCGAGCTACCCGCGGGGCGGCTTCCATGATGATGCGGAAACCGACATTGAACACGCGCTGGTACGGGCGGTAGCCAAGCCGGTAGGAACTGGTCGCGCGGTACGGGCGGTCGTACCACGACCCGCCGCGGACGATCTTGCGCCCGGATGGGGCAGCCTCGTTGCGTCCGTCATCGTCGCGGTACGGATAGGCAACATCGCTGGATCGCGTCCACTCCCAGACGTTGCCATGCATGTCATACAGTCCCCAGGCATTCGGTTGGTATTGACCGACCGTCGCCGCCAGGAAGTGGCCGTCATCGAAGCGGTCGTCCTTGGGCACCCAGTCGTCGTACCGGTTGGGCTCCGGTAGGATGCGGGTACTGCTGTAGCTCTCGTGAGCCGTACAGGCGGCGTATTCGCGCAAACGGCGGTCGCCCAAGTTGGCCCAGGTGGAGAAATCCGGATCGCCGTCGCCGAAGGAAAACGGCGAAGCGGTCCCCGCACGGCACGCGTATTCCCATTGCGCTTCGGTTGGCAGAGTACAGTTCAGGCCCGTGCGGTCGCTCAACCAATTGCCAAAGGCCATCGCCTGTTGCCACGATACGCGGACGACCGGCTGCTGCGACTCGTTCAACGGATAGCCGAGTCGGCCGAATTGGTATCCGTGCCGTGATTCCAGCCGGCTATCGTGCCGCGGATCGAAACGGGCGAACTGTGCGTTGGTCACCTCGCAGGTGCCGATCCAGAACGGACGGTCGATGCGGACGGTCTGCGCCGGCCGCTCGTCGGGATGCCCGTCACCGCTGCCCATGACGAACTGGCCAGCGGGAATCAGGGCCAGCGTCATCGTCATCCCGTCGCCTAGATCGACGACCCGCGTCGCAACCGACTCGGCGGATCGGTTGCCGGAGACGGGGACCGGTTCCACCGCGGCTTGCTTGTCGCCTCCAGGCAAGCCGCTGTCGGTGGTAGCGCCGGTTCGGCTAGCCGACTCTTCCATCGCTTGCAGACGAGCCGGCTGGCCCATGTCTTCGTAATCGATGTCCGGCCCGCCGTACAGCCGCTCCAGTTCCCGGCGGCGCTCGATGACCGTGGCGATGTGCGCTTCTCCGACGATCCCGGACCAATTGCCGTGGTACGGCGCGTTCAGATCGATCCACGTCGTCAGCCGGTCCCACGACTGCTGGTCCAGACGCACGCCGTGATGGCCCTTGCGCAGGATCTGGACCAACTCGGTCGTGTCCGCGTGAAAATCCAGCGGCGGCAGCATGTGCAGATCGCTCTCGATCCCAGGACGGCGGACAAAGCGATGCAAGTTCGCGTAAGCCACGGAGAATCGACCGCCGTGTTTCGGGTCGACATGGCCGGCGATCTGCGAATTCCAGTCGTCGATCATCGCGGTGCCGCGTAAGTCCGGTGCGGTCTGTGCTCCGTCGTGGCAACTGACGCAGTGCAGGTCCAACACGGGCTGAACTTCGTGCGCGAACGAAAATCCCCGCTGCGGACCGTACCAGGGCTGAATTGGCGACGGCAATCGCGACATGGCCAGGGTCGTCCGGTTGACCGTCGCGTCGTTCTGCTTCTCGTGACAGCCGACGCACGACAGCATTTCGCCAGGCATGGCCATGAACCAACTGCGCATCAGTTGCAGGGCTTTGCCTTCGCCGTCTAGCGGTTGCACCGCGATCGGTTGATTGGCCGGCACGCGGAACAAGGCCGAACCGTCGGCCTCGACCGGCACGGTCCCCAGTACGCGACGTACGTCCCAGGGGCCGTCCATGCCGACGCTGCCCAGCAACCCGCCCGTGCCGCGGGAACTGTAGTAGTAGGTGAACAGCCGAAGCTGCTTCACTTCGCCGCGCGGCACGCCTTCGAGCCCGCCACCCTGGTGGACGTCGACCACGTAGACCGTCGCGTCCGATTCCGCTGGGTTGATGCGAGGCTGAATCACCGGCGGTTGCGGGGTCGGCTGCAGCGGCACCGGCTCGAGCAGCGCGTGGCCCGGCAACTGCTTGACCAGAGTGAGGTTGTCGAACACGTCGGCCAGATAGATCCCCCAAGGCGAATCGGGCGATAGCCGAGCCGACACCAGGAAATACTTGCCCGCGCCGCGGCTGCTGCCCGGTTCACTCAGCGGGTACGGATGAATGAACTGCGGCCAGACTCCGTCGACCAGTCGGTCCCGCACCGTGGCTTCGACCGTCCGGTCCCGCCCCGGGATCTCCTGGACGACTCCGTCCGCTTCCTGGCGGCCGCGCCCCGGATCGACGATCAGCAGCCGGCCGGAACGATGCGTGCCGTGGTGGCCGGTGGCGATTCCCACAATGCGCGACGTGCCATCCGCCAGCGGTCGGGCATAGAAGAACGAAGTGGGAAAATACGAATTCGAACCGTAGTATTCCATCTGGTTCGTGCCGTCCGGGTTCATCGAGAACAGGAGACGGCTGTTGGAATGTGCCAGATCGGCGTACTCCCATCGCAGATACATCACGCGCCCGTTGGGCAGCACGGTCGGGCACCAGTTGTGGTCCTGGTCGTAGGTCAAACGGCGGATCTGTCCCGTCGCGCGGTTCAGGTGGTACAGGTTGGACACGTGGGAGCCGCCGAACACGCACGGGACGCCGACGTAAGTGGCCGTCGACGTGAACACGATGTCCCCGCCGGGCAGGTAGCAGGCATCGAAGTTGTCGACGTCGGCCTCGTCGATCTGCGGAATCGCCTGGAGCCTGGACCCGGGCGTCTGCTGATGAACCGAGACAGCCCCCGGTTCGCCGGCATTCTCAGCCGCCGGTTCGCCGAGTTCCAATTCGTACACTCGCCAGCGACGCTGCTCGTTCAAAGACGAGAACAGCAAGCGCCGACCGTCGAAGTCCAGATCGACATCGCCGACGAAGTTCTTCTCCGGCCCGGCAATCGTGGTCAAGGTGCCGTCCGGCCGCAAGGGCGAAAGCACGGCCAATTCGTCGTCGAATCCGGTCCGCGGCAGCGAATCGTTGCCTTGGAAATTGGCGGGCAGCCCAAACTGTGGAGTTGTCGCGGGGCGCTTGACCAACAACAACCGGCCAAAGTCCAGCAACGGGTTGGCCAACAGCGCGTCGCGGCGCAGCGCGAGCAGCCGCTCGGTTTCGTCGACCGCCCGCGGATCGCCCTGCTGGAGCCCCTCGGTCAACGCGGCAAATTCCGGTGCGCAACGCTGGAACTCTTCCAAACAGGCCTTGCCCGCCGCGTAACGCCCCGGAAAGGTCTGACGGAGATCGTCGATCGCCAGTTGCAGGGCCGTCAGGTCCAAGCGAGACCACTCGTCGCGCAGGGCCACGATGCGGTCGCGCGTTTGCTTGGCGGCGGAATACAACTCGATCCATGCACGGTCGTCCAGTCGCGTGCCAGTGTCGGTCAGCGTTTGAAGCTGTCGCAGCAGCGGCTCCCCGCTGCGTCCGCAGGGACTTAACAGTCCGTGGATCACCTGCCGGCCGCTCGGCACGTCGGCCAACAGTTCCGTGTCCGCTACCGGCGGCGTCTTCTTCCGTGTCGACCAACTGCTGACGCTGCTCTGCGTCGCCGGACGGTTCAACGCGAGGTTGCGGCCGGAATCGTCGCCCCCGAACACCTGCACCTCGTCCAGGTGCATCCATGTATCGTCGGGCGCCTGCAACCGCACGTAGCGGGCGCAACGCGCTTCGAGCCGCACGTTCAGCGGCTTGCCGTCGCTGTGCCCGAAAAACAGCGTTCCGTCGTGCCGGTAGGCTTCGGTCCAACGCTGGCCATCTTCGGACAGCAGGACCGCCACGCGAGAAGCCCGGTCGGGCACGGCCGTGCGGTTGTAGATCACGACTCGGTCCAACGGTTGGACATCGCCCAGATCCACCTGCCACCACGGCGATCGCTCCTGATCCGTGTGGAACCCGAATTTGCCGTCGATTACGCCATCCACGCCGCCCGCCGCATCCGCCGCTGGATCTGCGGCAGACGCCGCCCGCTGCTGAATCGCCGTCAACCATGCGGCCCGGTCGTCGTTCAGCGCATCCGCCGCCGACGCGACCCGGAGCAGCGACAAGACGCCAACTCCGACCCAACCGAATCTTTGCAACGCGTGCATTTCAGTTCCCTTTGCAACGGGCGATGTGTAATCCACTGAACGGAACAGAACTATCAGATATCTTAGCCGCTTTGGCCGACAGCGTAATACGGCGCGTTGGCAGAGAGAATTCCGCCGCCTGCGAGCTGCCTTAAGACTTGTCCGGCTCCGGCGGCAGATGGTCGAAGCGTACCGTGCGGGTGTCCTCTTCGCGACCGGTGGGGACGGACAGCCGGTGGTACAGTTCGGGGCGTCGGGCGCGCATCCAGCGGACTCCGGTACAGCGGTCGCGCAGGGCCCGGTCCAGATCGGCGACGACCATGTCGTCGCCCGCCTTGCACGTCTCGACCAGGATGCGGCCGTAGGGGTCCAGAATCATGGCGTTGCCCGTACGGACTTCGTTGTCGTCCGGACCGACCCCGTTGCTGAAGACCAGGAACAGGCCATTGTCGTGGGCGCGGGATGGCAGCCACCGCATCAGCCAGCCGCGGCCCTTGTCGCCCAGCAATTCTGCTTCGAGCGCCGCAGGATCACTGTGGCGGTTGTCCCACACGGCGCGGTCGATGACACTCATCGCGTGCGGGCTGCCGGAATCACAGCCACCGGTCTGGTGCGGCGCCAGCAGGATTTCGGCGCCCTCCAGCGCCGTGGCGCGGAGGTTCTCGACAATGTTGTTGTCGTAGCAGATCAGGACGCCGGCCCGCCAGCCGTGCGGCGTGTCGAAGACGGTGAATTCGTTGCCCGAGCTCAGATAGCGACTGACGAACGCATGCAGCTTGCGGTGCCTGGCGAAACGGCCGTCGGGCATCGCGACGACATAGGTGTTGTACAGCGCGCCGTCCGGCGCCGATTCGATCAACCCGGCCCCGATCGTCATGCCGTAGTCGCGCGACCACTGGCCCAAGACCTGCGATGCGGGGCCGTCGAAGACTGGTTCGGCCAGGCAGCGCAACTGGTCGTCGGTCAGGTGCCGCAAGTGCCAGTAGCCGGTGATGCAGCATTCCGGAAAGCAGATCACTTGCACGCCCTGTTCGGCCGCCTGCCGAACGAACCGGTAGACAACGCCCAGATTCGCCGCTTTGTCGCCGGGCAGATGCTGGAACTGGACCGACGCGACGCGGAGCCGCCGTTGCGTTCCCGGAAATTCCGACTCGACACTCATTTTGGATCTCCCGGCAGCGATCCGGGCGGAGCGGACCGGACGTGCAGATCGAGTTGCGGAAAAGCGATCTCGATTCCCTCGCGCGCAAAACGGTCGTGGATCGCCGCATGCAGATCGTGGATGGTCGCCAGGCGGTTTTCCAAACTGGGCAGGTAGCATCGCAGCACGAAAATCAAGGCGCTGTCGCCGAACGACTCGAACGTGACCACCGGCCCCGGATCCTTAAGGACGACGGGGTGGTCGTTGGCGATCCGCAACATCAAGCGGCGGACCTTGGCGACGTTCGATCCGTAGGCGACGCCGACCTGGACCACCAAGCGGTTGATCTGGTCGGACAGTGTCCAGTTCAGCAATCGGCCGGTGATCAGCTCCTTGTTGGGCACGATCAATTCTTTGCGGTCCCAGTTCGTGATGGTCGTGGCGCGGATGCGGATCTTGGTCACGGTCCCATCGACATCGCCCAGTGTGATGATGTCGCCCACCCGGATTGGCCGCTCGAACAGCAGGATCAGGCCCGACACGAAGTTGGCGAAGATCTCTTGAAGGCCGAATCCCAACCCGACCGTCAACGCCGCCGCCAGCCACTGGATGCTCTGCCAGCGAAGTCCGATCGCGTTGGCGCCCATCAACAGCCCGGCCAGCATGATCGCGTAGCCGCTGAGCGTGGTCACGGCGTTGCGTGCGCCGCGGTCCAACGGCAGGCGTTCCAGCAGCGTGACTTCGAGCAAGCCCGGGAGGTTCTTTCCGGCGGCGATCGTGAGAAAGGCGATCAGCAGCATCAGCAGCAGATCGCCCAGCGACGTGCCCTCGATCGGAGCCCCCTCCTGCACGGGCAGCAGGGCGGCCGGTCCCGCGTCGATTCGCGACGCCTCCGTGGGTTCCGATGCTGCCGCGGGCGGCAGCACGCTTGTCTTGACTACGCTGCTCAGTGGCCAAACCGGAATCCGGTCCAGCGCCCGCAGGGCGGGCAACACGCCGCTCCAGATCATCCACAGACCGATCAGCATGGCCGTGGTGACGCCCAGTCGCAGCAACTTCTGCAACTGCTGATCGATGCGTACCAGCGTTCGCTCCTGCTCCTTACGTTTCGCCTCGCGGGCTCGGTCGGCCACGTTTTCTTCGGCCTCTTCCCCTTCGGCAGGCAACTCGGTTTCCACGGCGCCCGTCTCGGCGGCGAGCTCTTCCGACAAGCGGCGGGCCAGCTTCCACTGCCGGATGAACAGCCAACGGGCCAGCAGGCTACGGACCAACAGCACGCCCAGGACGAACCACAGCGATTCGGTCAGACGGGCCGCCAATTGGTTGGCCGAGTAGTGGAACCCGCTGACCGAGAGAATGGCCAGGACCAGCAGGATCCCCATCAGCAGCCAGAAGATGCCCGCGCGGCGCCGGTAGTTGCCCGTCTCCGAGCCGATCTGGACCAACGATTCAAACAGGACTCCGCGCGGATGAAATTCCCGGTAGCCCATGAATGACAGCACCACGATGGCCGCCAGGAAAACCAAGCGTCCCAAGGCGTCGCGAGCCAGCCCGTGGTCGAATGCCTCCGTGAAATTGACCAGCAGGACCAGCGGAAGTCCGGTCAGCATCAAACGGCGGATGACTCGCCGGATCAACCCGGCCGTCGTCGGATCCCAGCCCAGATGGGCGATCGCCAATCCCTGTTGCCGAAACACTTGCCGGGCGATCTCGGCCAGCCAATAGACATAGGCGGTCGTGGTCAGCGCAATCCCCAACGCGGCAAACAGGTCGACCGCGGCCGCGGACACGGGCGGTACGGATTGCCCGGCGTCGATGGCCATCCGTGAGATGATCCATCCGGTCACACCGACGAACAGCGGCCACACCGAAGCGATCGCGATGGTCAGCACGACTGCTTCCAAATTGGCGGTCATGCTCTGGACGAAGCTGTCGTCCATCGGCCGAACCAGTTTGTCAAACCAGCGGCGCAGCGTGCGGCGAAACAGGAACAGGATTCCCCACACGACCACCAGCGCCGTCACTCGGATCGGCTGATGTCCGATGCGACGAAAACCGTGCTGAATCGCTTCGCTCCAGACGGCCGGCATGGCCAGTTTCCTCAATTGCTCGCGTGCCAGCGTCAACGTCCGCAGGGACAGCGGTTCCGTGCTGCGGATCCACAGGATGCGTTCGTCGATATACCCGGCGAATTCGTCGACCTGCAGCAGCAACCGCCTCGTGTGGACCTCCAGATTGCTCAAGTCGTCCAGGTAGAGATCGTAATCTCGCAGCAGATCGTCCAGCGTCCGCCGCTGACGCTGCAGCGCCTCGCGGACCTTCGGCTCGATGGTCTTCCAAGCTTCGTCGGACATCGGTTGAGCCAGCCGGTCGCGGACCTCCTGGACGCTGCCGTCCGGATCGCCGATGCGCTGCCGTTCCTCCTTCAGTTCGATTGCCCGGTAGCGGGAGTCGGGCATCTCGCGTTCGACAAAGAACAATCGCGAACGGAGCTGGGCAACATCGGGCAGTTGGTCGCGTTGGTCGCGCAACATCAGCCCGATCGTCGAGGACAGACCGGCGGCCTGAACTTTTTCGACCGTGTTGCGCTGGGCCCGCCGCACATCGTCCAGCAATTTGGCCTTGGTTTCGACTTCCTTGGCGATGCCCGCCAGCTTGACGGCCAGATCCGCCCGATGCTGAGCGAGTTCCGCGTCGCGCTGCCCCAGTTCTTCGAGCGAGGAGTCCATTCCCTGCCAGGCGCGGTCCTGCTCGCGAACCTGCAAGGCTTCCTGGACACTCGCCTGGGCGACCATCTTGCGGCGCTGGGCAACGGCGTCCTGCCAAGCGGCGACCGTCTTCTCCAGATGGCTCACACGTCGCTGGACCAGATCCCGCTGGAGCGTCAACAACTCGGCCACCGCGTCCAAACGTTTGCTTTCGGCGTCCAGCGCCCGCAACTGCTGGTCCAAGGCCGTCAGATGCGCCTCGGTCTCCGTGCGCTGAGCCAGCGTCGCGGCGACGTTCTCGCCCGGCGGAGGAGCGATCGCCAGACGCTTCCTCACTTCTTCCAGTTGCTTGTTGGTCTCTTCGCCCAGCCGCACCAGTTCGCTCTTGCGGTCCCGGATCTTCACGGCCGCCTCGCGAGCCGCCAGTTCCTCGCGGGCGGTGCGCAACTGTTCCTGGTGTTGATCGAGGATCTTCTGCAGATCCTCGACTGACGCCTGCCGATCGTACCGCGCTTCCACTTCGGGCAGGGGCTGTTCCAGTTGCTGACGCACCCCGGCCACGGTCGCAGGCGTTTGCTTGATTTCGAGATTCCATGCGTCGATTTGCCGAACCGTCTCGGCAGCCGCCTGCAGCCACTCCTCCGCCTTGGCGTAGTGTTTCAGCAAGTCCGCTTTGACCGACGTCTCGATGTCGGCGGCAGCTTCCAAGGTCAGTTTGCGGCGACTCAATTCGACAGGCGTCAAGAACCCGATGAACGGCTTGGACGCTGGGTCGTCCGCCGTGGCAGGAGGCCTTTCGCCCGCTGGCGGGGCCGCGGTCGCTTCGGCATCCGGTCCCGGCAGGTCGACCGCTTCGGCCGACTGGAACAATATGCCGGATGCGACATCCGGCAGCGGTTGGACAGACCGCAACGGATTGTCTACCCACTGGCCGCGGCCGACGCTAGCAGTGGCAGCACACGCCAACGCCACCAGGCACACGAAAAGACGGCAAGAGAACGGGGCTGGCTCCAGGCGATTCGTCACCGTCCGCGATGCGAGGGGACACACCGGCTTCCGCTGACCCTGTTCGAGCATCCAGTAACTGACCGGGCGTTTATGGGGGGTGTTGCGAGTAACCATCGTCCTTGATCTATACCATTCCTCCGCGCATCGTGCCATGTCGATCCGAGCCGCCCGCGTTATTGGCGTCCTTCGGCCGGTTTTTCGAGCGAGGCCAGGAAGGCGCGGGCGCGGCTACGTTTTCGGGGCGTCAGGCGCGGCGATTGTTTTTCGAGCGCCGCGCGGAAGCTGGCTGCGGCCTGCTGGGTTTGGTGGCGCTGATGGTGCATCCAGCCTTGATTGTAGTCCAACCAGGCGTTGTCCGGGCAGATGGCTCGGGACGCGTCGAATTCTCGCTGGGCTTCGTCGTAGCGTTCCAGACCGGCCAAGGCCAGACCGCGGCCGTTCCGGGCGTAGGCAGCGGCGGTTCCGGGCGGATCCCCCTCGACCAATTCGATCGCGCGGTTCAGATCGTCCAAGGCGGCGGCGTACTCGCCCATCTCGGCGAACACCTGTCCACGTCCGTTCAAGGCGAAGAACGTCTCGCCCGTCTCTTCCAACAGATGCGTGTAGTCCTCAACCGCCTCGACGTGCTGTTCCGCGTACCAGTACGCTCCGGCACGGATCGCAAAGGCCGGCAGGAAAGCCGGCTCCAGGTCGATCGCCTCGCTCGCGCGGGCGATGACCTCGGCGTACTGTTCCCGCCGCTGATGGTGCATCGCTTCGGCCATCAGCCGCTGCAGCGTGAAATGCTCCGCGGCGCCGGGGTCCAGATTCACCGCTTCGCGGTAGTCTTCGCGGGCGCGGTCGTCCTCGCCCTTCTCCGTCCAGATATCGCCCCGGCAACTGTAGCCGGCCGCCAAGGTCGGGCACAAGTCGATGACCGCGTCAAAGTCGCGCAGGGCCGCGTCCAGATTGCCCTGCCAGCGGTAGACGTTGCCGCGGTTGAAATACGCGGGGGCGAAGTCGGGCTCCCGCAACAGAACTTCGTCCAGATCGAGTAGCGCCTTGTCGAACTCGCCCTGCTCCATCCGGACGATCGATCGATGGAAGTACGCTTCGACCAACTCCGAATCCAGCGCCACGGCGCGGTCGAAATCGGCCAGCGCTTCTTCGCTCCGGTCCAGCCGGTGCAGCACCAGTCCGCGGTGGTATCGGGACGCGGCGTCCTCCGGCGCCAGCAGGACCGCCCGGTTCAAATCCTCCAGGGCCAGCGTCAACTCGCCCAGGCATTGCCGGGCGTGGCCGCGCAGCATGTACCCGACGTACCATTCCGGATCGATGGCGACGGCCGCGGAACAGTCGTCGACGGCCGCTTCAAAATCGCCCTCCCGCATGTGGATCTGGGCCTGCAGGCCGTAGGCATCCACGCCGTCCGGCTTCAGTTGCATGACGGTGTCGCAGTCCTCCAGCGCCTGTTCGATCTCGTTCAGCCCCGCGCTCGCTTCGGCCCGGCAGAGGAACACGCGCGTGTCGAACATCCCCCGCCGCAGCGCTTGCGTGCAGTTTTCGATGGATTCCGGGAACTCGCCGCGGCGGCGATGGATCTGCCCCAGCAGGGCGTAGGCCAGCATGCAGTCCGAATCCAGTTCCAGCGCCCGCCGGCAATCCTCTTCGGCCGACCGAAGTTCCCGGGCCGCGAGCTTCACCTCGGCCCGCGCCGCCCAGAATTCGGCGTTTTCCGGCTCGACCTCCAGCGCGGCGTCGCAGTCGGCCAGGATGCCGGCCGATTCGGCCAAGAAGGTGCCGCGGTCTTCCGCTAGCTGCCGCCGCATCATCGCGCGCATCAGACGGGCCTGCGGATCGTGCGGATCGCAGCGCAGCGCGGCCTCGCTGTCGGCCAGCGCCTCCGCCCAGCGGCCTTTCATCGCGTACCGGCGAGCCCGCATCACGTACCCGTCGGCGCTCCGCGGATTGGCTCGGATCGCCGCTTCGTAGTCCGCCAGCGCTTGGTCCGTCGCGCCCAGATCCCACAACATCGCAGCCCGCAGCGCCCACGCCGCCGCGTTCTGCGGATCGCAATCCAGCGCCCGATTGACGTCGGCCAGCGCCTGCTGACGCTCGGCGCTCAGATAGTGACACTCCGCCCGCACCAGATAGCCGCTCGAATTGTGTGGCAGCCGCGCAAGCAATTCGGTGTAGTCAGCGATCGCCCGCTCGAAATCCCCCGCCGACTTGTAGCAGTCGCCGCGCAGTCCGTACAACCGCGGGTCGTCCGGATAGCGCGCGATCAATGCGGTAAGGCTCTCTGCATCGCGCTCCGTGCCGTCCAACGGCGCCAAGTCGCCCGAATCGGCCAATTGGCCGTACCGCTGCATTTGCTCGGTGATCGCCGCGGGCAGAACCGGCGGGACCGGTGCTGCTTCCACCACGCGGCGGCGAAACATGCGGGACATGCGGTCGGCGACCCAGGAAAAAACCGGTAGGTTCGAAAACCACGCCCGCAGCCGCGCCCCGGCAGGTCGCCCGCCAGCCGAGCGGGTCCGCGCCGAAGATCCTAGCCCCGCCCACCGCATCAGTGCTTCGTCCAAGGTCGATGCGCCGTTCTCTCCCAAGATCGCTGCGCCGTTCTTTCCAAAGACGGCCGCGAACGGCGGCGGAAGATCGTCCGCAGGTGTCGCCGCCGACACGCCGGGCGACGCCGAACGCACCAGCACCGCGACGGGTCCGCCGTCGACGGGCGGCACGGGCAGATCTTCGAGCCGCGGGGCCAACCTCGCGCGGATCGGTCCATTCATGTCCGCCGGAGAAGCATCGATCTGGACCAGACGCTGGCCGTCGGGCAACAAGGCCAACGACGTCTGAAGCAACAGCGGCTGGTCGGGCGGTTGCTCGCCGAGCGCACGTTCGATCTCGCGGAGCAGCACGATCATGAAATGACCGAACGCAGCGTTGTCGACACGCTGCGAGTATCCGCCCTCCGGCGTCAGCAGCACCACCATGCGTTCGAATTCGGGCATCGTCACCTTTCCTGACCGGCCGCACCCGTCAACCGCGGGAACTGTCGCGGATGGCGCGCAGCATCGCCTGGACATTCGCCAGTGGCGTGTTCCCTTGGATGTTGTGAATTGTATTGAAGACGAAACCGCCGCCCTCGTTGAAAATCTCGATCCGTTCCCGCACCTCGCGGTACACGTCGTCCGGCGTGCCGAACGGCAAGGTCTTCTGCGTGTCCACGCCGCCGCCCCAGAAGGTGATGTGCGGACCGAATTCCTTTTTCAGTGCCCGCGGTTCCATCTTCGCCGCCGAACACTGGACGGGATTCAGAATGTCGAACCCGGCCTCGATGAAGTCGCCGATCAGATCCCACACCCCGCCGCACGAATGAATGAACGTCTTCCAGCCGGTCCGCTGGTGGATGAGCCGGTTGACCCGCTGGTGGAACGGCTTGAACAAATCGCGGTAGGCGTCGACGGATACGAACAGACCCCGCTGGGTGCCGAAATCGGTCCCGCTGATCAAGGCGACTTGCACCACATCGCCGAACAGATCGATCAGCGTGTCGATGTTCTGCAGCGCGATCTCGCATTGCCGCTCGAAGACTTGGTAAACGAAGTCCCGGCGGATCGCCGTCGAGACGTACCACTCCTCGATGTCGCGGATTCCCTTGGGATGCTTCAGGAACGGGGCCGGCACCATCGCGATGTCGCCAAAGCCGGCCCCCGGCATCACCAGCAGCGCGCCGTACTCGCGCCGTTCGTCAAACCACTGGCGGCGCTGCCGGTAGAACGCCAGGTCCCGTTCGTCGAATAAGCCGAATTCCTCGCAGTTGTCCGCCGGATCGAGTTGGTTCTCGTCGAACGGCTGCTGGCGGATGATCGAGTCGAAGAAATATCCGCCCTTGGGCATCCTGGCGCTGGGCGCCGCCGACGTGTCGCCCTCGGGATACATCAGCAGATCGCCGGTTCCGTCCTCGACCGTCGTGTTGAAATTGTGGGGCACCAGCACTTCGGTCCCGTCGAACAGGGTGAACGGTTTCCAACCCGCCTCGTCGGTGCCCAGCAACGATTTGCGGCCCAGCACGCCGATCACGTCGGCGCCCAGCGGCTCGCGCAGCGCATCGTCCACCTCGCCCAGCATCTGGTACGGCTCGATCACCTTGACTCGCCAGAGACCGTCCCCCAGCATCGCCCGGCGAAGCTTGTCCACCACCGACACATGGACCCCCGTGACGAAGCTGGCGCCGAAGTCGACGCAAACCCGGTCGGGCTGGCGATGCTGAAGCGCGGCCTCTAGCCGCTGACGAGAATTCATGTTCCGGTCCTTCCTCTTTGCCCGCGATTCTAACGCCGCCGGATGCGATCTGCCAGAGCCAGCGCGGCGATCCGAGGAGAAGGGTCTCGACGCAAGTCGTTGCTGGAGAGCCGTTTCAATCACGCTGGTCGGTTCTTCCCGGACGGGGATGACTTTTCCTGCGGGGAGTGGCATTCCCAAGTTGTCGTGTCGTAAACTGGTAATCGACCGGGAGTGTCCGCGAAACACCCGGCGTCCCCGATTCTGTTTCCTTCCTACCTGATAGCTGAGGAGTAACCATGCATCGCGACCATCGAGTGACCCGACGACAATTCGTGCGCAGCACCGGCGCCGCAGCGGCGTTGTTTACCATCGTACCGCGGCACGTTCTGGGATCCCAGGATGCGCCGAGCGCGAACGAGAAGATCAATATCGCCGGGATCGGCGTCGGCGGACAGGGCTGGGGCGATATCCAGAACTTCCGCAACGAGAACATCGTCGCCTTGTGCGATGTCGACGACCAGCGGGCGGGCGAGGCCTTCAATGCCTTTCCCAACGCCAAACGCTTCCGCGACTTCCGCAAGATGTTCGACGAAATGGACAAACAGATCGACGCGGTGATGGTGGCCACGCCGGACCACACGCATGCCGTGATCTGCAAGGAGGCCATGAACCGCAAGAAGCACTTGTACTGCGAAAAGCCGCTGGCTCATTCGGTCCACGAGGTGCGCACGCTGATCGACGCGGCTCGCGAGAGCGGGGTGGTCACGCAGTTGGGCAACCAAGGCCATTCGTCCGGCTCGATCCGCACCTTCTGCGAATGGATTTGGGACGGCGCGATCGGCCAGGTTCAGGAAGTCCACGCCTGCTGCGACGCCTTCAAGGACGTGTACAGCCAGATCCGCAATCTGCCGCGCCGCTCGGAGACGCACACGGTGCCCGCTCATCTGGACTGGGATCTGTGGCTGGGCCCGGTGGCCGAGCGACCGTACAACCCGATGTACGTTCCCTGGAACTGGCGAGGCTGGACGCCGTTCGGCACGGGCTGCATCGGCGATTGGATCTGCCACGTGGTCGATCCTGTGTTCTGGGCCCTGGATCTGGGCGCGCCGCAGTCGGTCCAGGCCGAGGCGGACGAGTACGACCCAGTCGAGCACGCCGAGGTCTACCCGCCGGGAACGGCCATCACGTTCGAGTTCGCGGCCAAGGGCGACCGCGGGCCGGTCAAGCTGGTCTGGTACGACGGCGACCGGCGTCCCCCGCGCCCGAAGGATCTGGAGGAAGGCCGCAACCCGCCCGGCACCGGCGCGGTGGTGATCGGCGACAAGGGCACCATCACCTACGGCTCCCACGGCGCCGGCGGGGTGCGCATCGTCCCGGAGACCAAGATGCAGGAGTACAAGAGCCCCGAGCCGACACTGCCTCGCGTGCCTGGGCACCACGCCGATTGGGTCAACGCGATTCGCGAGGGCCGACAAGCGGGTTCGCCCTTCAGCTACGGCGGCCCGCTGACCGAACTGGGTTTGCTGGGCATGATCGCCGTCCGATTGGCCGGAACGAAACTCGAGTGGGACGGCCCGAACATGCGTTTCACCAACAGTGACGAAGCGAACCGCTGGGTAAAACCCGAGGCTCGTGCGGGCTGGGCGGTCTAGTCGGCGACATGCTTGCGTTTCTGGACATCGCATGTTTCGTCCTGCACACCGGGCTGATCGTGTTCAACATGACCGGCTGGATGTGGAAAAGAACCCGAGTCGTCCATCGGCTGACGCTCGGGGCGACGCTGGTGTCCTGGTTCGTGCTGGGCTACTGGTACGGCTGGGGTTACTGTATCTGCGCCGATTGGCATTTCCAAGTCCGGCGCGAACTTGGGTATGTCGATCCGGACACGTCGTACCTGCAACTGCTCGCGCGGCAACTGTCCGGCGTGTCCGTCAGCCGCACGTTGGCCGACGCGGTGGCCATGACCGTGCTGGGCCTCGCCATTGTGGCCGCGGCGTTCGTCTGGTACCGTGATCGGCAGTTGCCCACGCCGCGGTAGAGTCATCCGTTCGTCGGATGCTCGCACGGTGCCCGCGACCCGCCTTCACCATTTTTTCACTCGCCATCAAGGAGTTACCCATGATCCGTTCGAATCGTTTGCAACTTGTCTGTTTCGCAATCCTCTTCTGCTCAATGGTTACGGTGGCCGCGAGCGAAGAGCCCGCCGGCAACTGGCGTCCGCTGATGGACGGCAAGACGCTGACCGGCTGGCATGCGGTCGGCGACGGAACGTGGACCGTCGAAGACGGCGCGTTCGTCGGCCGCGCCGACAACGAGAAGCTGTACGGTCTGCTGGTCAGCGACGCCAAGTTCGGCGACTTCACCGTGCGTTTCCAATTCAAGTGCCTCTCCGGCGACAGCGGTTTCTACATCCGAACGATCGTCAAAGAGCCCGAGAAGGCGCACGGGCTGCAGGTGCAAGTCGGACGCACGGGCAGCGGCGTCGGTGGGATCTACGAAAGCTACGGCCGCGCCTGGGTGAGCAAGGCGTCCAACGAACTGGAAAAATCGTTCACCAAGGACGATCAATGGAATGACATGGTGATCGAAGCGCGCGGCGGCAACGTCACCGTCCACGTGAACGGTGTCAAGAGCGCCGAGTTGAAGGACGACCCCAGCCGCCCCGAAGGCCACTTGGCCCTGCAGATGCACTCCGGCTGCGTCATGCACGTGCTGTTCCGGAACATCGAGATCCGCCAGTAGCGGTCTCGAGGCCGCTTGAGAACGATCCCGCCCACTGCGAAATCGCAGAATTGACGTTGCGGATGCGGTGGGCACATGGGCTTTTGAAACGAAACAACCGGAGGGATTCCAATGAAGGCCGCGTATTACCAGGGGCAGCGGCAGTTTCGCGTGGGCGAGGGCCAGGCGGTCGCGCCGGGGCCGGGAGAAGTACGGCTGGAGGTCGCGTTCTGCGGCGTGTGCGGGACCGACGTGCATATCTACCACGGCGTGATGGACCGCCGCGTCGCGATCCCGCAGGTGATCGGGCATGAAGCCGCGGGCCGGATTGCCGAGCTCGGACCCGGCGTCACCGGTTTCCAGCTTGGGGACCGCGTGGCGGTTCGGCCGCTCAAGCCGGGCGAACCGGCGCCGGTGGACAACGGCTACACGCATATTGGCAAGAATCTCAAATTCATCGGCATCGACACGCCCGGCGCCATGCAGGCGTCGTGGACAGTGCCGGCTTACACCTTGCACCGCTTACCCGACTCGTTGCCGCTGGACCATGCGGCGCTGATCGAGCCGCTGGCGGTGGCCTGCCACGATGTGCGGCTGGCCCGCGTTCAGGCCGGGGAGAACGCGGTGGTCATCGGCGGCGGGCCGATCGGGCTGCTGATCGCGCTGGTGGCCCGCGAGTTGGGCGCCAAGGTATTGGTCTCCGAAGTGAACGCCAAGCGATTGGAACTCGCCGCCGGATTCGGACTGGCCACGGTCAATCCGTCGACCGAGAATCTGGTCGAGGCGGTTGCGCGGTTCAGCCAGGACGCGATGGCCGACGTGGTGTTCGAGGTCTCGGGCACCGCGGCGGGCGTCGAAGCCATGACGCAGTTGCCGCGGATCCGAGGCAGGATCGTGATGGTCGCCATCCACTCGCAGCGGCAGCCGGTCGATCTGTTCCAGTTTTTCTGGCGGGAGTTGCAGTTGATCGGCGTGCGAGTGTACGAAGCCGAGGATTTCGACGAGGCGATTCGGCTGGCTGCCAGCGGTCGCCTGCCGTTGGAGCGGATCATCACGCGCATCGCTCCGCTGGACGATGTGCAACAAGTGTTTCAGGAGATCGACGAAAACCCCGCCGGAATGAAGTACCTTCTGCAGTGTGGAAAGGAGCCGTTGTCGCGATGAGTGTCCTCGATCGTTTCAAGCTGGATGGGAAGACCGCCTTGGTGACCGGTTGCCGCCGCGGGATCGGCCGAGCGATCGCGGTCGGCTTGGCCGAAGCCGGCGCGGATATCGTCGGCGTGTCGGCACAACTGGAACGTTCGGGCAGCGAGGTCGAGCGCGAGGTGAGCGCGACGGGCCGCTCGTTCCGCGGCTATTCGTGCGATTTCGCGGATCGGCAGGCGGTCTACGGCCTGGTCGAGCAAGTCAAAGCCGAATGCCCGCCCATCGACATCCTGGTCAACAACGCCGGGACGATTCTGCGCAAACCGGCGGCCGAGCATCCCGACGAGTACTGGGACCGGGTGTTGGAAGTCAATCTGAACGCCCAGTTCGTCCTGAGCCGCGAGTTCGGCAAGGACATGCTGGCTCGCGGACGCGGCAAGATCATCTTCACCGCCTCGCTGCTGACCTTCCAGGGCGGCATCACCGTGCCCGGCTAC
>JAHDXO010000074.1 GCA_023382975.1 Pirellulaceae bacterium | reverse complement strand
CAAGCTGGAAGCTTACCCCACCTCGGTTCTTGCCAGTATTTCAGCAGGCTCCTCATGCTGCAACGAGTCTATCTCGGCGCGGTCGGAGTCCAACGCGGCCGGCGTCCGCGTCTCCGCGTCCCGGCCGCGCGCTGGCCCCATCCGCTGGATCAAGTTACCGCAGCGGAGCAGGCGATTGATTCTCGTACAGAACCGTCTTGCCCTCGAAGGTCACCACCACCGGGCGCGGACGCGAGCCGCGCGACCGCGGTTCCGGCGCGGTCTCGCTCAGCACCATCTCCGGTGCGAGCATCACCGTGGGCACGACGGTCGGCCGCACGGGAACCGGCGAACCAAGCGCTGGTGCGACCGGACGCGACGGAAGGTTGGATGCTTCGTCCCCAAACGGATCGACGACCGGTTCGGCGGCCGGTTCCGCGGCGGGTTCGATAGCCGGTTCCGTTGCGGGTTCGACGGTCGGTTCCGCGGCGGGTTCGACGGTCGGTTCCGCAGAGGGATCGATCACCGTAGGCGGAACAGCCTGGGGCAATTCGGCCGGCGGATCCAATTGACGCTCGATCGGCGGCGGCGGAGTCACCGGGGCCTGCGGAACTTCCGGAGGAAGTGCGGGCATTTCCGGCGCCGGTGGCGTCTCCGGGGTTGGCGGTGCCGCTGGTGTCGCCGGTCGCAGGTCTCTCAGCTCGAAGCTGACGGGCTCCAAACCCTCGTAGATGTTTTGGAACATCGAGTTGTCGTAGGGGTTGCGCGGATCGCCGCCGTAACGAGCCACCGCCAGCTTCTGCTGCAACACGGTCCTGTGGTTGTACGGAATGAAGTAGTAGTACCCGTGCTGGGTCGGGTGGTACATCAGATGCTGCGGCATGTTGCAGGTGTTGCCGCAGCAGCCGTTCTCGCATCCGAAACCGAGCATCCGGCCGACGCACTCACCATGGCCGCCTCGCGAGGGACAGCCGGAAGGAAGACTGCAAGAACCGCAGGCATCCGTGCAGGAGCAGCCGGCGTCTGGCAGCTTGTCGTAGAACTGGCCCCGCGAATCGACTGGATCCGGCATCGGTACGACGTCGGACAAACTTTCGGGCTGGTCCGAAACGACGATCGGCGCATTGGGTTGAGTGGCGAGCGCGCAGGTTGCGGTGCAAACCAGCATCGCGCTGAACAAGTGGATTCGATAGGTCATGTGGATTCCCCCTGGTAAGTCAACTGCATACCAGCATCTGGAACGCGACGGGCTACGAGACAGCGTCGAGCCACGTGGACTGCGGGGTGGGCTCGGCGACTGCTCGCAAAAATGCGTCAGCGCGCGAGGGCTGGCTGGGTCGTGTTCGGACGGTTGTCGCGATTGGTCCTGCTATCTATATCGACTGTAACAGCGTCCAGATTAGCAATTAACCGCTGAAAATCCGACTAATCCTCACAACCCGTCCCCGGCCGGCCCGTTTCCGCGACGTCCACCCCACCGCTGCACCTCGACTGGTTCGGCCCGTCCCGTCGCTTCGTTCCACTGGTATGCCTGGGGTTCACGACGTTCCGAGCGGATCGTGCGAGACGGTTCACTCGAGGGCCGGGCCAGGTCGAATTCCCGCTGGTCAAACGGATCCGGATACCATGCGTCGCCGGGCAAGCCCCCCGAATCCAACGGGAAGAACACCGGAGGCGCGACGTACCCAGGAAACTGCCATTGCTGCGGACTGTACCAGAACCACTGCAGGCGGCGAGCCATCGTCCATGGGTCGCCCCCGACGTTCGCCGGACGCAACCCGCCAGCCACAATCGGCGGGCGAGCCACAACTCGGACATCCTGGCCGCAGGAAGCCGCTCCGAGCACCGGTGCTAGCAACAGCCATACGACCGTCAACGCTACTCTTCTTGACATGGCAAATCTCCCGAGCTCCGCTGGCAAGCACTGCGCCCATCATCGGACCGCGATGGCACAGTCTTGTCGTTATTTCGGGCCCAGATCCTGGGATGCTTCGCAACCGGCAGAGAAGCTGGCGACTGCGTTGGGTTTTCCATGCTTCCGGAGCCCACGGTCTGCACAGCACGAGGCGCACCGACAAAACCGACATCTTTGTCAAAGTAATCGCAATCGATAGATACCACGGCCTTGAGCTTCGCCAAGGCGGATCCCCGAGCGAAATGGATTGATCGTGTGACACCGGTGATTAGACCGTAATACTGGATGCATGATTGCATCTGGGTTCGCTTGAATAGCTCGCATTCGCGGACCCCCCCATGTCTCCAGGAGTTCGTCAAGGACACGCCATGATCCAATCGGTGTTACGCCGGCCAAGCCTACCCCCGTCTACGAAACGTCGCAACCGACCGGCCCCGCGGGGGCGAAGATTGATTTTCGAATCCCTCGAGAACCGTTGCCTGCTGGCCGCGGATCCCGCCGTCGCGTTGTCGATCCCCGCGACCGCCTTCATCGGCGATACGGTCAACTTTTCGGTCACCTTCGACAATGCGTCGGCGACCGATACCGGCTACGGGCCGTTTGTCGATGTGATCTTTCCCAACAACGGCGCCGATGGCGCGGGGAATACCAGCCTGCCGCTGGACGGCTTGAGCTTCGTCAACGCCACGTACCTGGGCATCGGCGTAACTTCGACCGTGCTGACGTTTCCCGGCAGCGGCGCCGGGCCGACGTGCGTCGAGCATCCCTATGCCGTCGACCCCGCTGGCGATCCCCTACAGGTCTGCGGCACGCCGGGCGATACGCTGGTCGTGTTCCAGTTGCCGTTCGGGTCGTTCACGCCCGATCAACCGCCCGCGGTGATCTCGGTCACGGCAGACATGTCGGACTTTGCCGACCTGGGCGTCCCGCTGACGCTGACCGCCCGGGCCGGGTTCCAATTCGGCAACGATCCTTTGGACAATCCGGCCACGGACCCCAGCCTGGTCAGCCAGGCCAGCACCGACAGCAGCACTTGGACTCCGTCGGCCAGCGTCACGCCCACGCTGATCCGGTTGACCAAAACGTATGTCGGGCCGGAGGACGAAACGGCCACCGGGCCGAACTTCCCGCGGCAGTATGTGATCAACGTCGAGGTAGCGACGGGCCAGACGGTCACCAACCTGGACGTGAGCGATTTCCTGCCGAACAACCTGGCGTTCCTGAGCCTGGACTCCGCGTCGCCCGCCGGCTACTCGGTGCTGCAAACGCCGACCGTAGGCGCTGCGGCCAATCCGTTCGACAACGATCTGGTCGTGCAGTTCCCCAGTATCACCGGCGTACCGGGCCCGGACGCCACAGTCACCTTCTCTTTCTTCGTGCCGTTGAACGATGCGAACGGCAACCCCGTAATCAACGCGGACACGGGCGACGATGTGATTTCGGAGAACCAGGCCAGCGCCATAGGCGACTGGCAGCCGTTGGACCCTCGTGATCAGAGTTTTCCGCCGCCGACCAATAACGCAGTCGCCGATCCGGTCGGTCCCGAGCACACGCTGACCGACAAGTCGATCGCGATTCAAAAATCGGTGACGATCCAGAACGATGTCGGAGCGACCGGCCCCAGTCCCGGCGATACGCTCGAATATACCTTGCAGTTCCAAGTCTCTGATTTCTTCGCCTTCCAGGATGTGTTGATCAACGACATCCTGTCGGACGGGCAGCGGTTTCTTGCGACATTCACGCCGGTGTTGACCTTCACCGAGCATGGAACGACCAGCGGCCCTCTGGTCTTCGACGTGCTGAACTACAATGCGTTCGACCGGTTCACGTTGGGAACCAATCCGGACCCGTTGTTTCCTACGATTGACGGCACGCAGCGGATCGAGCTGCGCGTCTCGGACGAACTGGCTGCGCGCTTGGGCCTGGACGCCCAACTGTTGGGCGGCTGCGTCCCCAGCACCGGGACCGGAGGGCCGGTCCCCGACTGCTCCGGCTTCAACGGCGGACCCACGGTGGGCACGATCACGTACCGCGCGGTGATCCAAGAGGACTTCACCGACGACTATCCACCGGGCAACCCCAGCGTCGATCAGGGCGACGCGTTGAGCAACGCGGTCACCATCGAAGGCAACTTGCTGAACGTCGGCGACTTGACGCCCAACGGCAACAGCGAAGCCGACACCAGCGGCGCCGGCGTGGTAATTGTCTCGGGCAACGTGCAGAAGACCGTCTATGCGATCAACGGCGATACCAGCTTTTCCTTGCCCCCGACCGTCACCCCCGGCGACACGCTGACCTATCGCCTGACCGTCACCCTGCCGCTGAGCCGCTTCGAGAACGGCCGGCTGGTCGACTACCCGCCGCTGCCGATCTTCGATGCCACGACCGTCATGGCGCCCTTCGACGCGACGGTCAGCGCCACCGCTCCGCCCACGGGGACGGCCAAGTTCGGTCCCAGCGACACCTTCTTCGCACTGTCCGGCATCGTGCCCACGATCACGACTAACGGTACGGCCAACAGCATCGAGTTCGGCTACGGCGACTACTCCGCCAGCCCGCCGCAGGCGACGACGGCGGACATCCTGTTTACCATGACCGTCAGCGACGATCCATTCGCCGACGGGCTGTTCCTGACCAACCAGGTGCGGGCGATCACGAACAACACCGGTCAGGAAGCCGTGGCTGACGATGCGATCGTCCAAATTGTTCTGGCCCAGCCGGTGTTGAGCGTCACCAAGGGCGTGGTGGCCACGGACAATCCGGCCGGTGTGTTTTCGCCCCTCACCGTCGGACCGGTGACCTTCACCGCTCCGACCGCGACGCCGACGGCCAACCCGCGCTGGAACGCCCCCGCGATCGGCGGCACGGATGTCATTAATTCCACGGTTCTGACCGCCAACCCGATCGACAGCAACCTCGCCGGGATCGACGCCGGCGATCTGGTGACGTTCGCCGTGGTGGTGGAAAACACCGGCAGCAGCCGGCGGGGCGCCTTCGACATCCGCGTGCGCGATACGTTGCCGGCGGGTTTTGCGATTCCCGGAGCCGGGCTGAACCTGAGCGTCACCGATGGAACCGGAGCGGCCATCGCCTTCACCAATCTGGGCAGCGGTTTATTCGATCCAACCGGCGGCATCGAGCTGACCGATCCCGGCCCGACCCCGGACACTGGAAACGGCACGGACGGCGGCGCGCTGGACCAATACAGCGCCACCAGCGGCCGGAACATCTTGGTAATCACCTACGACTTGGTGGCCCAGACCAGCGTCCAGCCCCTGGAGACGATCATCAACACGGCCACGCTGTTCAACTATGCCGGGGCCGAGGGCGGGCCCGACCACACGGCCCAGGACAAGACCGACGACGCGACGGTGACGATCGCCCCGCCCGCCGTGGACAAGTCGCTTGTCGGGACCAGCGTCGTCACACTCAACAACGCCAATAACGAAGCGGTGATTGGCGAGACGATCACCTACCAAACGGTGATCACGCTGCCCGAAGGCGTGATCGACTCGGCCCAGATCGTGGACACCCTGGACCAGGGGCTGGCGTTTGTCAGCCTGGACAGCATCGTACCGTCGAGCGGCGACGTGACATCGTCGATCAACCCCTTTGCCAACACCGCGTCGTTCTTTCCCACTGTGACGGGCGACGGGATCGGCGCCGCGCAAGTCCTGGAATTCGACCTGGGAACACTCGCCAACGCCAACACGGTCAACATCGTCGCCGAAACCCTGACGCTGACGTACACCGTGGTCGTATTGAACACGGCGGGCAACCAAAGCGGCGGCGTGCGCGACAACGTGGCCCGGTTCGAGTGGGTCCTCGACGGAGACCCGGAATCCACGCCTTCGGACAGCGCCGACCCCGTGACCATCCTCGAACCCGTGCTGCAGGTGGACAAGACGGCCGTGGTCGACGGGAGTGGTACGGTTGGCCAAGCCGGCAGCACGGTTCAGTATACGATGGTGATCAGTCACGCCGCGAGCACGAACACCGATGCTTATGACGTGACGTTTTCCGATCCCTTGCCGGCCGAATTCGTATTTGCGCCCCTACCCGCGTTCTCGGCAGCTCATTCGGCCGACGGTGACATCAGCGGCCGGTTTCAGATTTCCGGGACCACTTTGGAGACCATTCCCGGTTTGTCATTCGATTTGCTGCAAGGTCAAACCGTCACCGTGATCGTGACGGGGACGTTGGCAACGAGCGTCCTGCCGAATCGGACGATCGGCAATACGGCGACGATCCAATGGACATCGCTGGACGGACCCGACCCCAATGAACGGACCGGCACGGGCGGCGTGAACGACTACACCGCCAACGACGGCGCGAACATCACCACGGGCAACATCGCCGTCAGTAAGTCCATTGCGACCACTTCCGAGGCCCATACCAGCGGCTCGAACTTGGCCATCGGAGAGATTGTCCGCTACCGGCTGGTGACCACGATCCCGCAAGGAACCTTGCCCAGTTTCGTGGTGACGGACCTGCTGCCAAACGGCCTGCTGTTCCTGAACGACGGAACAACCAAAGTCGCCTTTGTGTCCACCGCCACCAACAGCATCAGTTCGAGCGTTCCAGCTATTGGTACGGGGCCTTGGGTGGCAGGGGACCAAACGACGGTTTCCACCATCACGCCGAGCTTCGTCCTGCCGAGCGCGCAGATCACCCCGGCCAGTTTTTCCAGCGGCACCGATCCAGTGTTCAGCTTGGGAACCCTGACCAACACTGACGTAGATGGCGACCCCGCAAACTTGGAATACGTCATCATCGAGTTCAACGCCTTGGTGCAGAACATCAGTACCAACGAGACAAACGACAATGGCGAATCCCGAAACAATCGCTATACGGCCCGCGTCGGCACAGACCCGGCATTGACTTCCAACCAAGTGACGGTCACGCTCCGGGAACCATCGATACCGACCGTCACCAAAGTGTTGACGGGCGCGCCGCCCGTGGACGCCTTTGACGTCGTGACCTACCAAATCAGCTTTGCCAACACGGGCTCGACCACCGCGTTTGAAACGAACATCTACGACGCCCTGAACGCGACCTATTTCGACAACGTCACGGTTACCTCGGTAACCGTCGGCGGTTCGCCGGCCGCCTACAGTAATGCGTCCGCAGGCAACATCCTGGATGTGACGTTGACCGATCCGCTGGTTGCCACCGGTTCGCCCCCCGTGGTCGTGACCTTTACCGCGACGCTGACCCAAGCGGTAGGACCGGGGCAGACATTGAGCAACACCGCGACCGCCACTTACACGAGCCTGCCAGGGACGGGTACGCTGGGAAATCCCACCGGTTCCAATACCCCCGGGGGATCCGGCGCAGCCAACGGCGAACGCAACGGATCAGGCGGCGTCAATGACTACCGAACCTCCGGCAGCATCGACTTTACGCTGGGCCTTCCGGCGCTGGCCAAGTCGATCACGAACACCTCGAACCCCTACACGGACCTTCCCGAAGTGTCCGTCGGCGAAGTGATCTGGTACACGCTGGTAATCACCGTCCCGGAAGGCACGACGCCCAATGCGGTGGTCGTGGACACGGTCACGGCAGGTTTGAGTGTCATCGACGTCGTCAGCATCACGGCCGACCCCGACGTGGTTTCCAGCGTCGGCTATGCGACGGTCGAGAGCAATGCGGAGTCGGCGCTGGTCGGCAATCAAGGCCAGTTGACGCTGGACTTCGGCACGTTGACCAACAGCGCCGTCAACGATGGCAACGCCGAGACGATCACGGTGGTCTACCGGGCCGTGGTGCGGAACGTGCCCGGCAATGCCCGCGGCACGACGTTGGACAACAGTGCCGTGTACACTTGGACAACCGGCACGCTGACCGCCACGGCCGACGATTTGACGGTCGTCGAACCCGTGCTGAATATCACCAAGACCATCCTTCCGGAAACCGGCGATGCGGGGGATGTCTTCACCGTCACCCTCGTCGTGACAAATCCGGCGGCAGCCAACGACGCGACGGCCTTGGACGTCGAGTTGGAGGATCTGATTTCCTCGCTGGCCCCTTACGCAACGTACGTTGGAGCCTTGCCTCCGACGGTCGTTGACACAGGCGGGATTACGGGAACCGTTGCCAGTGTGGACGGCAGCGGCAATGTCACGGTGACCTACGACGTGTTTCCTGTCGGCGCCACCAGCACCGTCACTTTCCAAATTGAACTGGAAAGCACGGTGGGGCCGGGCCAGGTTCTCACGAATACAGCGGACATCCAGTGGACCAGCATCCCCGGCGCCCCCGGCCAGCAATCTCCCAACGACCTTCTCTCCGTCGAACGGACCGGGAATTCGGGCGATCCCGGCGGAGCCGAGAACGACTACAACGCAACTGCCTCGGACACGGTGACTGTTCTTAGTAAGAACCTGGAGAAATCCATCGTGGCCACGTCGGAGGCGCACACGGATTCCACCGATCTGGCGATCGGCGAAATCGTCCGCTATCGGATGTTCGGCACCATCGTCGAAGGGACGCTGAACAACCTGATTCTCCGCGACAGCTTGCCGGCTGGCTTGGCGTTGCTGAATGACGGCCAGATCTTCTTCGGTTTGATCTCCGATGATGACATGACCACCGACCCGGATCTGTTCAACGCAAACGGCTCGTCCTTGCCGCCCACCACCTTTCAATTTCCTACCAACCGCATCACTGCAAACGGTAATCCGCTAACGGGCGATTTGGTGGTCGTTGGTCAGGATCTGGCTTTCGATTTTGGCACCATCGTGAACAACGATCACGATGAAAACGTGGAATACGGTGTGCTGGAGTTCAACGTGTTGGTCTTGAACGCCGCAGACAATACGGCCGGGGCAATCAAGTCGAACTTCTTCCAATTGGACTTCATCGTCGCCGGAAACCCCGCGACGCTGAATTCTGCTCCGGTCATTGGCACGATTGTCGAGCCATCCATCACCAATCTGCAGAAGAGCACGGTCGGAGAGACTCCCGTGGATGCCGGCGACACGGTGACCTACGAGCTCCGTTTTTCGAATCAAGGCACCGCCGATGCCTTTGAAACCAACATTTACGATGCCTTGGACGCAACGTACTTCACCAACGTCATTGTTACCAGCGTCACTGTGGGCGGTACGCCGCTGGTCGCCGGCACGGACTACACGAACGTGTCCGGCGGCAACGTCCTGAACGTCACGCTGACCAATGCTCTGGTGGACAACGGCTCACCGGAGGTCGTGGTTACGTTCACGGCTGAATTGACCGTGAATGTCCAGCCCAACCAGACGCTGAATAACACAGCCACCGTTACCTACACCAGCCTCCCAGGTACGGGCACCACGGGGAACCCCACGGGGACGAATACCCCGGGTGGCTCGGGCGACGAGGACGGCGAACGAAACGGCTCGGGTACAGGGCAGAATACGTACAACGACAGTGCCAACGCCAATTTCACCACGGGGACACCGGCCTTTGCCAAGTCCATTTTCAACACGAACCAAGCGCATACCGCCGGAACGAACGTCGCGATCGGGGAGATCATCACCTACGAATTGGTCGTGACCGTGCCGGAAGGCACCACGCCCAACATGCTGATCCGAGACGCACTGTCTGCCGGGCTCGGGGTGATCGATCCAGCCGACCTGACCGGCGTCGTCACAATCACGGCTTCGCCGGGCGTTTCGCTGCAAAGCGGGACTCCGTTCTCCGACGTGAACGCCCTGACGAGCATCCCCGGCGGCGCGGGCAGTTCCATCGAGTTCGATTTCGGCACCGTGATCAACGCCAATACCGACGATGGAACGCCCGAGAGGATCACCATCCGGTACCAAGCGGTGGTACTCAACCAAGCCGCCATGATCCGCGGGTCGACGGCCAACAACAGCGCGGTCCTGACGTCCGACAATTTGATTACGCTGACGGCCGAGGCTCTGCCTGTCACGGTGGTCGAGCCGACGTTGGAGTTGATCAAGAACGACTCGGATCCCCCGACGGCGGATGCCGGGGATATCGTCGATTTTCAATTGACAATCCGGCACGCCATGGGCAGCAATGCGGCCGCGCTAGATGTCGTGTTGTCGGACCCCTTGGCGGCGACGGCCAATTTCCTCAGTTACGCGGGCACGGTCATTGTCGACTCCGGCCCCGCACCCACCGTAGACGCCACGGGCGGCAACTTGACGTTGACCTGGGGCCAGTTCAACGTGGGCGACATCACCGTGCTCCGGATTCAGGCGGTGTTGGACAACGACGCTCCGTTCCTGACCACGCTGACGAACGTTGCCGCACTCACCTGGACCAGCATCGTCGGCGATCCGGGGCAACAGTCCAGCGACCCCGACTCGACGGAGCGTACCGGCAGTGGCGTCGGTCCGAATATCTACGTGACTTCGGACAGCGGTGACGCCAGGACTCTGGGGCCTGCGATTGCCAAGTCGGTCACGGCCACCTCCGAGCCATCAACCGGATCGGGATTCCATACGGCTGCTCCGGATCTGACAATCGGCGAAACGGTCACGTTTGATCTGACCGCAACCTTGCCGGACGGACGCGCCGATGATCTGGTCATCTCGGATCTGCTGCCTGTAGATCCTCCCGGTGTCCTGAACCTGGTTTCCTTCAGCGTGCTTAGCATCGGGCAAGATCTGTTCACCGACCTCGCGAACCTGAATGCCCTGACGGCTGGCGACATCACCCTGGTTACCACTGCCCACACCGCAATCGCCACCTTCCCGGCACAGTTCTACAATCGCCCGGACACCGTCTCTTCCGTGATTGCCGACAATCAAATCGTCTTGCGGGTGGTGGCGCAGCTCATCAACGCGGCGGGAAACGCCAACGGGGACACCCTGACCAATGAAGTTCTTCTGGAGCATACGGTCGAAGGGACGACAAACACCCTGCGGAATACCGCAACGGTGGACGTCGTCGAGCCGCAGTTGGAGATCACCAAGGACGCGGTACCGCTGACGGTGGTCGGCGGCGATACGATCACCTTTACGATCACGGTGGACCACACGGGCTTGTCCACTTCCGACGCCTTCGACGTGCTGATCACCGACGTGATCCCGGCCGGGTTGACGTACATCGGCAACGTGACCGCCATCACCGGCCCGGCGCCGACGGTGACACTCTCGCTGCCCACGGTCGAGTTCTTCTGGGCGACCATCCCGCTGGGCGACGGACCCTACCAGTTCACCTTCCAGGCGACCGTCGACGCCACGGTCCAGGCCGGCGATACGTTCGTCAACACGGCGGACCTCGTCTGGTCCACCCTGCCGGGCGTGGATCCCAACGAACGGTCGTACACCGACGACGACGATGCGCCGACGATCACCGGCAACCCGGCGGCGTCGAATCCCAGCAAGTCGATCGTCGCCACGTCCGAAGCCAGCACCACGGGCAACGACGTCACGATCGGCGAGATCGTCCGCTACCGCCTACAGGCCGAGTTCACCGGCGGCACCTTCCCCAACGTAACGCTGGTCGATACGCTGCCCGCCGGATTGACCTTCCTGAACGACGGCGAGGTGCGGATCTCGTTCACGGCCGACAACGCCTGGACGCTGGAAGCCAACTTGGCCGGCGCCAGCAACAACGCCGTGCCGCCCACCTTCGTGCTGCCGGCGGGACGAATCCTGGTGGCCGGCCAGACCGTGACCTTCGATCTGGGCACGATCACCAACAACGACGCCGACGCGAACCTCGAATTCGTGACGCTGGAATTCAACGTCCTGGTCGCCAACGTACCGGGCAACGTCGATGGCGTCTCGCTCAGCAACGCCTTCGACCTGTTCGTCGACGGCGACCAGGTGGACACCACCCGGTCCACCACGGTCACCATCGTCGAGCCGCAGTTGACCATCACCAAGGACGCGGTGCCGGTGACGGTCGTCGGCGGCGATACGATCACGTTCACCATCACCGTGGACCACACGGGCTTGTCCACCTCGGACGCCTTCGACGTGCTGATCACCGACGCGATCCCGGCCGGGTTGACCTACATCGGCAACGTGACCGCCATCACCGGCCCGGCGCCGACGGTAACCCTCTCGCTGCCGACGGTCGAGTTCTTCTGGGCGACCATCCCGCTGGGCGACGGACCCTACCAGTTCACCTTCCAGGCGACCGTCGACGCCACGGTCCAGGCCGGCGATACGTTCGTCAACACGGCGGACCTCGTCTGGTCCACCCTGCCGGGCGTGGATCCCAACGAACGGTCGTACACCGACGACGACGATGCGCCGACGATCACCGGCAACCCGGCGGCGTCGAATCCCAGCAAGTCGATCGTCGCCACGTCCGAAGCCAGCACCACGGGCAACGACGTCACGATCGGCGAGATCGTCCGCTACCGCCTACAGGCCGAGTTCACCGGCGGCACCTTCCCCAACGTAACGCTGGTCGATACGCTGCCCGCCGGATTGACCTTCCTGAACGACGGCGAGGTGCGGATCTCGTTCACGGCCGACAACGCCTGGACGCTGGAAGCCAACTTGGCCGGCGCCAGCAACAACGCCGTGCCGCCCACCTTCGTGCTGCCGGCGGGACGAATCCTGGTGGCCGGCCAGACCGTGACCTTCGATCTGGGCACGATCACCAACAACGACGCCGACGCGAACCTCGAATTCGTGACGCTGGAATTCAACGTCCTGGTCGCCAACGTACCGGGCAACGTCGATGGCGTCTCGCTCAGCAACGCCTTCGACCTGTTCGTAGACGGCGGGCAAGTCGACACCACCCAGTCCACGACGGTCGAGATCGTCGAACCAGCGCTCGCGGCGACCAAGGCGGGCGGTGCAATGACACCGGACGGTGTGACCTACGTGGTGAGCATCGCCAATTCGGGCAACGCATCGGCCTTCGACGTTCGCGTGCTGGATGCCATTCCCGCCGCACTGACTTTGACCGTGGGCAGCATTCAAGTCACCAGCAGCGGTCCGCCTCCCGTGTTTGACGCTTCGGGTTCGACTTCCGCGCTACTGGATGTGGTGATCGAGGAAATCCCCGCGGGCGAGACCGTTGTGGTCCGCTACACCACGGTGATCGTCGATCCGTCGACTCCCACCATTCCGAACTTTGTCGACGTGGATTACACGAGTCTGCCGGACAGCAACGGAACGCCGGGCAATCCGACTGGCTCGACGACGCCGGGTGGCCCGGGAAGCGGCACGGGCGAACGCAACAACTCGGGCGGCGTGAACGACTATCTGGACGATGACGATGCCGAACTCGGCTCGCTGGGTGATTTCGTCTGGTGGGACGTCAACGGCAGCGGTTCCTTCAATCCGGGCGAACCGGGGTTGGCGAACGTGACGATGATTTTGATTTGGCCCGGTCCCGACGGCGACTTCAACACGCCGGGCGACAACGTGATCCGCACGACGACGACCGATGCCAACGGCAATTACTTCTTCAATGCCTTGCCAGCGGGTGTCTTCCGAGTCGTCGTCGATCAAACGACGTTGCTGGCGGGTTTGGGCAATTCGTACGATCTGGACGGCAATCTTGATTCGCAGGTCGATGTTCCACTGGCCGAAGGCCAGAGCCGAATGGACGTCGATTTCGGCTATGCGAGCGTTCCGGCGGTGGGCGACGACGGTGACGACAATTTCAGTACGATCGGAAACTGGACAGGCAGCGATCTTTGCACCGGCTTTTTCGGCGACAGCGCGTCCTGGGTCAGGCCGGGAAACGGCAGCGAGTGCGCCGTGTGGACGTTCAACGTGCTGCCCGGCATCTATCGCGTTTCGGCGACTTGGTTCTCGCCGTCGGAGTTCCAGTGGTTCCGCGCGATAGACGCTCCGTTCACGATGCGCGATCCCAACGGAACCACGGCAGATCTGCGCGTCGAGGTGAATCAGAAGCTGAACCCCGGTGATTACCCCGGTTCGTTCACGGAATTTGGGTACGACTGGATCGACCTGTCCGCCGGCTATGCCGTCAGCGGAGGCCTGCTGACTGTGTCTTTGTGCAACGATGCGAGCAGTTGGGTGGTGGCGGATGCGATCCGCATCGAGCGGATCTCCGACCTCGGGCCGGCGCCACCAACGACGGGCTTGTCGCCTCAGTGGATGCCAATCCCCTTGATTCCTTCCACACTTGCGGCGCTCGCGTCGGGAGGTTCCGGCGAGGCATCCGGCTCGGGTCCGATGACCGTTTTGTCCTTGGATAACCGGCAGCCGGGGTATTCGACGGTCGGACGATGGACAAGCTATTCCGGCGCGGGATACCAGAACACCCTGGATGCGGCCACCTGCGCCGTCTGTGGCAACGCCATCGCGACCTGGAACTTCGAGAACTTGACGCCGGGCGTCACGTACCAAGCCTACGCGACGTGGACCGCCGGCGCGAACCGCGAGGCGAACGCCATCTACCGACTGTTCCGCGACGATCCCGCGCCGTTGAAGATGAACGAGCGGGTAGGGGTCAACCAGCGGCTCAATCCGGACGATTTCTTCTGGGACGGCGTCGGTTGGGAGTCGCTGGGCCTGATCACGCCCGACCAGACCAGGGCCGCCGTACAACTGACCAACGCCGGTTCGGGGCTGGTCGTCGCGGACAGCGTGCTGTTGATTCCTGTGACGATGGCCGCCCGGCCGCGGATCGCAATCGAACTGGCGGGCCAGCCGATCTATCCCTCGTCGTCGTCGATCGATTTCGGCACGACAACGTTCGGCGCCGCTCAATCGAAGACGTTTCTGGTCCGCAATGCGGGCGACGGGACGCTGGTGCTGTTCGAGCCGGTCGTGGCAGCCGCGGGGTTCACCACCTCCGGATTTGGTGCGACGGAACTGGCCCCCGGACAATCGACCGTGTTCACGCTGACCCAGACGGCCACGACAACCGGGACGTTTGCCGGACCGGTGTCGATTACCAGCAACGATCCGGAAGCCAGTCCGTTCGTCTTCCAAGTTACCGGTCAAGTCGCGACGGCCGCGCCCGGCGAGATTCTATCGACGACGGTCGCGTCCGCGCCGCCCCTCGATGGAGCGCCGGCCGGACTAACGCTGACCACCGCCGCAGCTCGACAGTTGGCCGCCAAGGCAGTCGAACGCTGGGCAGCGGCCGGAATCAATTCGGCCCAGCGGGCGGCGCTCGAATCCACCGGCATCGAAGTACAAAGTCTGAACGGTACGCAACTCAGTCAACTCACCACGGTCGGCATCGTCCTGGACCGCGATGCGGCCGGGCACGGCTGGTTCCTGGACGCTACTCCGTGGGAGGACGCCGAGTTTATCGTCGGCCAGCCGCCCGCCGGGATCGATCTGCTGACCGTCCTGCTCCGCGAAATGGGCCATCGCATCGGTCAGACGTCCACCGGTGGGGATCATGCCGGCTTGATGAGCAAGGCGAGTTTGCCGGCGGGAACCCGAGCCGTTCCCAACGGTCAATTGCTGACCGGCCGCAATCCGGTCAATTCACTGGATGTCGACGGAGACGGACAAGTCGCGCCGATCGACGTTCTGTTGCTGTTGAATCGCATCAACACAGGCGGACCGCCGTTGTCTCCGGTTGGCCCCAACGTTTCGCCTCGCTTCTACGATGTGACGGGCGACAACCATTTGTCGGCCGCCGATGCCCTGCTGGTGATCAACCATCTGAACGGTGTGTCGCTGGGCGGACGAAGCGCCCCGGAGCCCGAGGCGGACTCATCGCCGACAACGATGTGGACGCCGGAGACGGACGTCCGATGGCACGCGCCGTTGTCGACGCGCTTGGTTGATCTCGCCGCGATCGAGTTGCGGAGCACCGAGTCGCCTGTCGCGGCGTGGCCAGCCGCCAACAGCGGCGCACGGCCGACCGAGATGTCCGGCGCGACGAATTCAGCTCGAGCCCACGCCTGCGAGACCAGCGATCCGTGGGACGACTGGGACGACCTACTCGATCTGCTCGCGGAGAACGCTGCCGAGCAGTGGAACCAAGTCGGCTGCAAGGTCTAGAGGCGGCTCCACGAACGTTCGCTGGAGCCAATCATCAAGCCGCGCGCCACAACCGCTACGCTCGTTGCGACCGTTCGCCAGCGCGGCTTGCGGCGGTAGCGGGCTGGATTCTGCGCGGCGACCGCGGGGCGCGGGGACCAAGAGGGGGCTAGATCAAGGGTGGGGACCGATGTCGCGAATCACGACGATTCGGCTCGTCCGCACTCTTTCCAGGGCAGAGTGGCTGCATGCGGCTGGCGATTGTCAATCACGAATATCCGCCTTTGGCAGGCGGGGCGAGCACGGCGTCGGCCGAGATTGCGGGCGAATTGGCGGCGTTGGGGCACGAGGTGCTGGTGGTGACCTCGGCAGCGCCCGATTCCCCTTGCCGAATCGAACAACCCCGGCTGACGGTCGTGCGCGTGCCGGCACGGCGGAGATCCCTGTCCGCTCCGTCAATCCCGGAATTGATCAGCGTCTCGCGCAGTCTGGCTCGTCATCTGCCCAGTCTGCTGGACGATTTCCGTCCCGACGGCGTGTTGGCCTTCTTCGCCATTCCTTCCGGCTGGGTGGCCGTTCGGGCGGGGCGTCGGCTGAGGGTTCCCGTCATCGTCTCGCTGCGCGGTTCGGATGTCCCCGGTTTCCCCGGTCGCCGCTTACCGTTCTGGGCGCAGACAATCGCACGGCGATTGGTGCGTTCCACACTCCGCAACGCGGATCTGGTGGCGCCGAACTGCGACGAGTTGCTTCGTTTAGCCGTCGCCCTGCTGCCCGAAGTGCAAGACAAATCCCTGGTGATCGGCAACGGCCTGTCCGAATCGTGGCTGGCGTCCGAACCGGCGGGTTCCGGCAGCGGCGTGTTGCGGTTGGTGACGGTGGGACAGTTGATTGCTCGCAAGCGGGTGGATTTGGCATTCCTTGCCGTCCACTACTTGGCCAACGCGGGCATCTCGTGTCGCTTGACCGTGGTGGGCAACGGGCCGTTCCGGACCATTTTGCAGCAGTGTGCGGCCGACCTGAACGTCTCGGGGCAGGTCGATTTCCTGGGGCACCAGCCGCGCGATGAGGTCCGCCGTCTGCTGCGGCAGCACGATGTGTATCTTTGCACTTCGGCTGGCGAAGGCATGAGCAACGCGGTGCTCGAAGCGATGGGCAGCGGACTGCCGGTGGTCACGACGGACGAGGCTTGTCATGCGTGGGTAGCGGCGGCGGGCGGCGGCGAGAGCGTACCGGCCGACGATTCGGCTGCCATGAACGCCGTGCTAACAAGGCTGTATCACGACGCCCCCTACCGACGAAAACTCGCGGAAGCCGGAATTCGCTATGCCCGCACCCGGACGTGGCGCGCCACCGCGGAACACTTCGTGGCCGCGTTCCAGCAACTGAGGTCCAACGGTCGCTAGGGTTGCTACTTCGGATCGAGGTTGGCGTTCAATTGGTCGACGGTCACGTTCGAGGTGACGCCGTCGGCCGGGACTTCGGCTTTGGCCAGCCAGACCAGGGCGTTCAGGACGATCTTGCGAAACGGTTCATTTCCCCAGTTGTCGTGGAAGTGGCCGCCGGTGAACCCGAAGCCGCGTCCGCCGTCCTTCCGCTGGACGGCCCACATCATCGCTTCCTCGCGGCCCTTGTCTGCCTGGATGTGCGGGTAGGGGCCGCGCGGCCAGACGTACGGTCCGTCGCGCACCGCGTCGGACGGCGCGGCGACAAGGATCGGCACGAATTCCACGTCGTCGATCGTCGCCGCCCGATTTCCCGCGCCACCGCCCAGGAACCGCATGTTGAAGTACCATTCGTCCTTGATCTGGAACGGTTCGACGCCTCGCGTGATCGGATGCTCGGCGAACCGCACGAACTTCGGCTCCCAGATCGGATTGCACGAAAACATGTGCTCGTAGTGCCCGCCGATCCAGCGTTTGAATTCTTCGCCCGCCTGGTCCGCGACGACTTCGACGCCGTAGTGCATGAAGCCCAGTCCGACGCCTTGCCGAGCCCAGTCGTCCACGATCTTCAGCCGCCGGCCGCGCTCCTGCACCACTTCGTGCCCGCCGCCGCCGTCCATGAAGAAGACCACGGCGTCGGCGCCGTCAAACACCCGCTCGTCGCGCGGCCAGCCGTTCAGCACGAACTGGACGTTCAACCCAGGAAAATCTTGCAGGCACTTGGCCAACAACTGGACGCCCGCATTGAACTCGTGCAACCGAGGCGGATGCGACGGCTTGCCCGCCACCAAGACCAGTTTCTTGGGCGAGGGCGGTTCGGCTTGAACCGAACGGGATGATGCGGAAACCAGCGGCAGACCGATCAGGCAAAGAAGCAGGAAGTTTTTCACAAGGCACCTTGATGCAAGGGGAAGGTATCAACGCCGTAGCCGAATTCGTGAGAATTCGGAGCGAAACAGGTCCGAATTCTCACGAATTCGGCTACGGGAAACTAAGGGGCATCCGAATTCTCATGAATTCGGCGACGGGAAATCGGGATCTTACAGTTCGGTCCAGAAGCCGGGGCTGGGACACGGGTATCGTCCGCGGTCGTCGGCCTGGATGGGCGGCGGTGTTTCGTAGTCCATCTGATCCAGACCCGGACACCACTGGAACTCGGAAGCGTACGCCTGCTCCCAGTTGGTGATGTTGCCCGAATGGACCGCGGCCCGGCCCATGATGTCGGCCATGTTCGACAGTCCGGCCCGCTTGGCCTCGTTGCACGGCTTGTCGTTGCGGATGGCGTCCAGCAGGAAGCTCCACTGCGCGTGGTACGGGCTGTGCGGCTCGGGATCGGGCTGCCAGGCAATGTTGGCGTCCTCGATCCGCTGGTCCTTGTAGATCCGCACCGTCGGGGCGTGAATGTCGCCGGAAAACTGCGCGGCGGCTTTCGTGCCATGCACGTAGGTCGCGAATTCGTTGTGGCAGCGCGACAGGTAGCGCGCGTCGACCACGCCCTTCGATCCGTTGGGGAAGGTGTACTCGATGTGGTACGAGTCCAGATTCTGCGCGGGGTCGTCGTTGCTGGGCGCCCGGCCTCCGATCCCATGGGCGGTGGCCGGGAGCGCGTCGGCCAGCCAGCAGACTTCGTCGATCTGATGGATCGTCATTTCAGCGAACAAGCCGCCGGAAACCCAGAAGAATTTGGTGAAGTTGCGGAACTGCCAGAGCAGCTCGCTTTCCCCCTCGGGCTTCTTGCCCAGCGGACCAACCGGCTGCATGCGATAGGCGCGGATCAACTGGATGTCTCCCAGCGCGCCGTCCCGGATGCGGTCGATCAATTGCTGGCGCGACCGCGAGTGCCGGCACATCAGCCCCGCGGCGATCTTCAGGTTCTTCTTCTCCGCCGCATCGCCGGCGGCAATGATCCGCCGCACGGCGGGCGGGTCGCAGCCGAACGACTTCTCCATGAACACATTCACGCCCTTCTCGATCGCGTACTCCAACTGAACCGGCCGCCAACCGACGTAGCCGGTCAGCATGGCCACGTCGCCGGGTCGGAGCGAGTCGATGGCTTTCTTGTAGGCATCGAAGCCGATAAACTGGCGGTCCTCGGGAACGTCGACCGAGTCGGGAAAGCGGTTATGCAGAGCTTTCAGCGAGACGGCCAGCCGCGCGGGCTGGACGTCCGCCATCGCATGCAACTTGATCGGCCCCTGCGAGGCGTCGATCGCATCCCGCACCGCCCCGCTGCCGCGACCGCCGCAGCCGATCAAGGCCAAGCGGATCGTGTTGTCTTCGCTGGCGTGGACGCGGGGCACGACGGCGCCGGCCAACGCGGTTGCTGCGGCGAAGGTGCCGCTGGTTTGCAGGAAGGTTCGGCGCGACGGATGGCCGCGATCCGGGGACGACACGTGCGGTTGCTGAGTCATGGCGGTTCTCCTGGGAGGATGGCGGAATGCGGAGCGTTCATTGTTCCGGGCCGCAAGTCCGCGTGTCAATAGCGGCGTTACCGGGCGGTCCAGTAGTCGACGACCAGGACGTCCTCGACGTGCGGAACGACCAGCTTGACAAAGGCGTCGTGGGCCGGGTGGGGCAAGTACGCGGCGCGGCCCGCCTCGTCGCGGAACGTGACCACGAAGCAGTGCGTGAAGCCTTTCGATTTGCCTTCGACGCTGACATCGGTCCCGAATTCGAAATCGATGATCGTGTCGATCTTGCCGGGCAGCGCGGCGAACGCCTGCTCGATCTGCTTGACCTGTTCGGGCGTCGTGCCTTCCTTGAATTTGAACACCACGACGTGTCGCAGCACGCGGCCGGCGGCATGGTCCTGGCCGCACACCACGCCGACGATGCTGTCGGCCACGAACCGGTTGCCCTCGGCATTCAGATGGACTCCGTCGGTGGTCAGCACGCCGCGCTCGGCATTGTCCGCGTTGTGCTGTTTCAGATGCTCAAGGAACCGCTTCCGCAGATCCACCAACTGGCAAGACATGTCGCCAGCGACCTTGCGGCTGATCTCCGCGTACTCGTCCAGCATGGCGTCGAACTTGTTCGAGCCGTCCGTCCGCTCGCCGATCACACTAGGCGTACACACCACGACCCGGGCGCCCGCCGCCTGGCAGCGTTGGATGACGTCGCGCAAACCGGCCTCGTAATTCTCCTTCGTCGTCCCCGCGTCCCGGTTCCAGTGCCAGACGTCGTTGATGCCGATGTAGATCACGACCATCGTCGGCTTCTTATCCAGTACGTCGCTCTGCAGCCGCTTCTGCAGGTCGGGCACCTTGTTGCCGCTGATCCCGGCCCCGATGATTTCGATGCCCAGATCGGCGTGGTGTTTCGCGACGCCCTGGCCGATCAGCGTCACATAGCCGCCCTCGCGGACGCCGCCCGCGGTAATCGAATCGCCCAGGAAGACGATCCGGTCGCCCTTTTGCAAGCCCGCAGGTTGCTCGCCTGCCGCGGCGTGCAGGGCAAGGCACAGATTCAAGGCGACCAGCAGAATCGCGGCGGCCCAGGACGGAATCCATCGGGTTGTTCGTGTCATGGCAAGTTCTCTCCGAGGTGCAAAAAGGGAAATGGGTGATCTGCCGCCGGACGTCCCGCGGCCGAACTCGTAAGAGTCCGGAGCCGGAAATCTCACGATTCCCGCTGCGGTTCCAGCAAGGCGCTCATATCATAAGAGCGCAAGGCGCGCAATGCAAACGAGGCTTCGCGGGACGGGAGCAGGGCAGAAGGCCTTATTCGACTCGAACGGCCGGCCGTGGCAGCAATTGGCGCTCGATGCGTCCGTCGTGCAGACGGATCAGGCAATCGGCCAGCGTGTCGGCTTCGTGGGTGTTGTGGGTGATGTGCAGCGTGGTCACGCCGGTGCCTTCCACACCGCGATGCGACGCGGGCCGGCGCCTTGATGTTCGCCAACGATGGGTCCGGACGCAACTTTCTGTTTGTCGGCGGGGTCTCCGGCAGTTAGCATCGTTCGAGAAATAACTGTCCAGTGTTTATTGCTGATCATCCCACGGAGTGTGATGGCTACATTGACGAGGCGACAGTTGTTTCTCGAACGATGCTTACCACGAGCTATCCCATCACGAGAACAAACCCGAACGAATCGCCCAGCACGCGCAAATCGTGCGGTGGCATGTCGAGCAGTTCGCCGACAGCACCGGGAAAATCAAAGACCTCGAAACGGAGAGCTGACCGGCCCCGCCGTAACACAGGCTGCCAGCCTGTGCATCCAGTCTCGCTTGCCATGCGTTGCGGCCCCCTTGATCCCGATTATCGAAACGTCTCAGTCTTGCTACAATCGGCGTAAACTTGACCGTTGGGGCGCTGGGGAGAGAACATGAACCCGAGACTGCATGATTTGTTTTCGCGCCGCAGCGTGCGGCAGTACCAACCGCGGGAGGTGCCGGACCAGATGGTTCGGGATCTGCTGGAAGCGGCGATGGCCGCCCCCTCGGCGGTCGCGAAGGATCCGTGGGCGTTTGTCGTCGTCCGCGACCGGAACCGGCTGTCGCAAATCGCGGCGGGACTGCCCAACGGCGGGATGCTCCGCGACGCTGCGCTGGGAATCGTGATCTGCGGCGATCTGCACCGGGCCCACGACGGTCAGTTGTCCTACTTGTTGCAGGATTGCTCCGCGGCGGTCGAGAATCTGCTGTTGGCCGCCAGTGCGCTGGGGCTGGGCGCCTGCTGGCTGGGCGTCCATCCACGCGAGGACCGAGTGCGGCATATCCGCCGGTTGCTGAACATCCCGGAACCTGTCATTCCCGTCGCGGCGATCGCGGTCGGTTGGCCCGCAGAGTCGCCCGCGCCGCGGACCCGCTACCGCGAAGACGCCGTTCACCACGAAACCTGGTAGGGACGAAACATGGGTCATTCAATAGAAATTGTGAGAACAACGAAAATGGCGGATGGATCGAAAACACGGCTGGCGGCATTGACGTTCGCGCTTTGGGCATCCGTATCAGCCATCGCCGCGCAACCGGCCGCGCCGGGAGATACGCTGCCCGTGGGCGAGAACCGGGCGGACGAACCGTTCCGCGATGAATTCTCATCGGCAGCCGCGGTCCGGTTCCTCGACAACGCGGCGCTCAACTGGCAGCAGGAGCGCAAGTGCTTCGCGTGTCACACCGATTATGCGTACCTGTTCACCCGACCGTTGGTTGCTTGGAACGTACCGGCTCACGACTCGATCCGCGCGCGGCTCGAAACGCTTGGCGATCATCCGCGGGACGTCCAGTTCCGCGTGACTGAGGCGGTGATGGTGGCATCGGTGCTGGCCCAGAATGACGCGCTGACCACGGGGAAACTGCATCCGACGACCCGCAAGGCGCTCGACCGGATGTGGTCAATGCAGCGCGACGACGGCGGGTTTGATTGGATGAAGTACAATCAGCCACCGTCGGAGATCGACGACCACTACGGCGCAACCATGGCCGCGATTGGCGTGGGCGTTGCTCCCGACGGTTACGCGGAAACCCCGCAGGCACGCGCCGGACTCGACAGGATCCGCGGCTACTTCCGGCACAACCCGCCCGCTCATCTGCACCACCGCGCCATGTTGCTCTTGGCCTCGTTGCATGTCGACGGGATCATGACCGGTACGGAGCGGGCGGAAGTGGTGCGGGATCTGCTCGCGCTCCAGAAACCCGATGGCGGCTGGGCCTTGGCGACCTTGGGAAACTGGGAGCGTTCGGATGGCAAGCAGCAGGATCTGGCCACCAGCGACGGCTACGGAACCGGCTTTGCCCTGTATGTGCTCCGGCAGGCCGGCGTCGCGGTTGAGGAGCCCGCCATACAACGAGGGGTGGCCTGGCTGAAATCGCATCAACGCGCCAGCGGTCGCTGGTTCACCAGATCATTGTGGAAAGATCAGAAGCACTACCTCACGCACGCCGGCACTGCCTACGCGGTGCTCGCGCTGGCAGCCTGCGGCGAAGCAGAAAAGGGTGATCGAGACGCCCGAGAACCGTAACATGGCGGATTGTTTGCCGTCGGCTCTACCTGCCCCGCACGTGCCGGGGGTAGTCCCAGCGGCCGACGTGGTCGCGGACCCATTCGTAATAGAATCGCACGCCGCGGTCGTTGGTGCCCGTGCCGTAGCCGCCCATTTCGGCATGGGGTGCGCTGCCGCTGTAGTTCGTGATTCCTTGAATGAAGGCCGCATGGAACAGCATCGCGGCGTTCGGCGCGGCCTGATACCGCGCGCAATCGGCGAAGATGAAGTCCAGGTTCGTTTGATTGAAAATCCCGTCATTCTGATAGACATCTTGCCGCAGCGTCTCGACGTTGACGACGAATCCGGTCGCGGGGATGGGCATGTCCTTTTGAATCATCCGCACGTCCAAGCCAGGGTACGAGTCTCCGCTGCCGGACCTTGCGTCGGGGCACACGCCGACTTCGATATCGGGAGCCACGGCTTTGAACCATGCGCTCAGCTTGGCCTTCTTCGTCTCCCCATCCGGTTCGCGGAGCAGTTCCTTGTCCATCCGCTCGGGATGGCTGAACTCGTGGCAAAGATCGACAAAGACGTTCTTCAGCTTCCGCTCGGACAGGAACCGGGCTGCTTCCTCGATCGCCCCCCGGATCGCCGCATCATCGTGGAACTCCTGGTCCTTGCGGTGCGTGAATAAACCGACCATGACGACCATGCCCCGCCGGTCGGCTTCGCGAACGAGCGTTTCCAGCCGTTGAGCCACCACCGGCTTCAGTTTGCCGTCGCGGGTGAAGCCATTCAGCGCGGCGTCCGCATCTGGCCAGCCCGCGTTGCTTCCCTGGATGTACACGCCGATCAGGTTGATTCCGTGAGCCGCCATGTTGTCCAGGTTGCGGAGGTGCCGTTCGGTGATCGCTTCGCTGTGCAGCGCGTTGCCGCACCGCAGTCCCCACAGATCAACCTGCTGGCCGCCCAAAAAGGCCCGGTCGTTACGGATCTCGAATTCCCGCGTCGCCGCCGGTTCGTCGGCAGCCCCGATCGGGCAGACGCACAACGACATGGACAGAAGCACCAACGGTGCAATGGATCGCAGTTGAATTGCCATGGTCCTCTCTCCGCACCTCAACACTTGGTAATGTCCAACATCCTACCGCCTGACGAAGACACTTCAAACCGGCGGACACGCCTTGGTTCGCCTCCGTTTGCCCCACCAAATCAAGAAACCCGTCACTGGCAAGCTGGCGGTGACGAGGCCGGCCAAGAAAGCGATCATCTTGCCGGGGGGCCCCAGAATCGCCCCGATGTGAATGTCATAATTGGCTCGGCGGACGATGCCGGCCATCGTCGCGTTCTCGTACCTGCCCCACGAATCCTTGCCCGAAGTCGCCGCAAGTGTGATCGGATCGAAGTCGAAGTGATCCGTCTTGTAGTAGGTGTACCGCTGCGGGTTCACGACGAACCGAATGGTGGCTTGCGATGGCGACGGGAAGAACACAATCAACTCTTCAGCGTCGTGATGGTCCTCCGCGATGCGTTTCCAGGCAGCGTCCAGGTTTTGGATCGGTGAACCCGTCGGTGTGGGCATGTCATAAGCCGCCGACTCGGAGGCCAGTGGTCCCGTCCAACTTCCCGAGGCGAACCACCGGACGGCATGATTGACCCAGGCGAATCCCCAGACCAGTCCGGTCAAGGCGACGACCAGGGAGACCGGGAGAACGTAGAACCCCAAGACGTTGTGCAGGTCGTAATTCCGCCGCCGCCAGACGGTTCGCCACTTGATCCGCAGACGCTGCCCGATCACTGCCCGGGTGCGGGGCCACCAGTTGACCAATCCGCTGATCAAGACCACGACAAACACCAGCGTAGCGATATCGACAATGGTCGTTCCCAGATCCGGCCTCAGCAACAGCCTGTAGTGCAGGCTGAAGACGACGTGAAAAAAGTCGTAGTTCATGTCCTTGACCTTCAGAACGCACCCATCGTACGGATTCAGAAAGACCAGCTTGTAGTTTTGCGTCTTGATGTTGCCGAACTGAGCGAACGCGGCGCGACGTGGGCCTTGGTAATACATCCTCGCAGCCGATTCGCCCGGCAGTTGCCGTTCCGCGATGGTGCGCAGTTCAGACGGGGGCAACAGGGGTCCCGATCCGGGGTCCACGTGCCGGTAGCGGTCGAGCCAATCCCGGAACTCCCGCTCGAAGACGTAGAGACTCCCCGACAGAGCGACGACGAAGACAAGCAAGCCGGACGTCAGGCCCAACCAGCGATGAAGTGTGCAAACGATGCTGCGGAATCTCATGGGGCGGCGCGCGGGATTGGGGACGCGTGATGACGGCGTGTTTTCGAACGCCGCTCAAGGGGATACGAAATCGAAATTGGCCTGATCCGTGCCTTGCGGGGGAACTTCGAAGTGCAGACTGCCGTCGAGGGCCTGGCGGGGCAGCCCACTCCTCTGCGGAGCTGGTCCAGGGACGTTCGATCCCGCCGGCGCGAATCCTTCCGGACCGTCCAGATCGCTTTGAGCCGTAGCAAACGCCATGCGGACGACGTGTTCCGTGGGAACGGCGCCTTTGTCGCCGCGAACGGTGCGGAGAGTGAACCGGCCATCGGCGTCCGTGCGGCCAAGCGATCCGGGCCCGATGTTCGGGTCGTCTCGGCCCGTTGCCAAGGGCACAAAGACAATGCCCACATCCTGCAGAGGCGTGCCATCCAAAGTGACCCGGCCAGAAACCGGGACGGCCGTGTAATCCTTGCCGCCGCAACCGGCCAGCAGAGGAAGCAGGAGCAGAACGCACCTCAGCAGATCGCAGCCCGTGCGCCACACACGTCGGGACGCTGGGAGATCGGAGCAACTCTCGCGAACTGGCTTTTCGCGAGTCGGGGACGGCCTACGTTTCGGCATGGTTTCCTCCGGGCGGTTCCTTGCGAACGAGGTCCGACCCCGTTTCGCAAAACGCGATTCAGCCCTGGATCGCTCGTTCTTGCGGACATCACGGCATTTGCAGTATTTCTCCACCGTGGATCGTGCTGAGGGCGCACAGGATCGTCAAATCGATGTTTTGATTGATTGCGCGCGCCGAGCCGTCGGCCAACGCAAACTGGACGACACCGGGGTGGAAGCTTCCCCAACTGTTGCAGCAAGCCCCGCCTCCCCAGACGCCCATTTCGCTGGCCAACGTCAGACACGACGCGAGATCGTTGTTGATGGACAGCGGATGCTCGACGGTGTGCCCCATCGCATAGCTGAGATACGTGTAGGCCCAGAACGCCGCCATGTCGCGCCGCGTGGAGGTGCTCTTTTCCCCGATCATCAAGGTATTCGATGATCCGTCCAGCACGCTCTGCAGGGACTCGCACCTCCAATTCAGCACTCCGACCATGTGCAGCACCCCGCGCCGGTCTTCCCGCGGCAATGGTAACGCGGGCGTATACCTGTCCCACCAACCCTGTTGGGCGCTGAGCGGGATGTCGCTGCCAACGCAGCCGGCCACGCATTTGTAGGAGCTGGTTCGGTATTCGAGTCCCAGGCCGCCCCGAGCCACCGTGCCGCCGGGGCCGGTGCAAGGGATCTGCAGATCTCCACCGCCCGGATCGGAGGGACAGATCTGCGCGGCGACATAGGTCTTGCGGACCGCATCGTTGGCCGGATCTTCGTTGTACACGCTGTGGTCGTACAATTCGAACGCCGACTGTTGCTCGATATAGGGCAGCAGGGCGATCGCCCAGTTGATGCGACTCTTCTGGGTACAGCACGGGCCTTCGGTAATGCTGCCCGGCGGGAAACAACCGAAGACATTGTGATAGTTGTGGCTCGCCAAGCCCAGTTGCTTGAGATTGCTCGAGCATTGCATACGGCGCGCTGCTTCCCGGGCGGTCTGGACGGCCGGTAACAGAAGTGCTACGAGAATCCCGATGATCGCGATCACCACAAGCAACTCGACCAGCGTAAAGGCGGACGGCGTTTTCCTGGGGGTGGGCATGGTTCTCTTGGGCGGGAAAGAATATAGGTGGGTAAGCTCGTCAGCTTAATGATACCGCCATGCCGCAGGCCGACACAAGGGGCGAGCGACTTCGGGCAGCGGCTTTGGAAGACTTGCCTCACGTCCCTTGCGACGCCGCGGCCGGCAGATGCTTGGGATACTGCCACCGGCCCACGTGGTCGCGGACCCATTCGTAATAGAACCGCACGCCGCGGTCGTTGGCGCCGGTGCCGTAGCCGCCCATCTCGGCATGGGGTGCGCTGCCGCTGTAGTTTGTGATTCCCTGGATGTAGCACGCGTGAAACAGCAGGACCGCGTTTGGCGCGGCCAGATACCGCTGGCAACCGGCGAGGATCTCGTCGATGTCGCCCCGGCTAAAGACACCGTCGTTCTGATAGATGTCGTGCCGCAATGCCTCGACGTTGACGACGAATCCTGTCGCCGGGATGGGCATTTCCTTCTGGATGATCCGCACGTCCATGCCCGGATACGTGTCGCCCGTGTCGGAGGTCATATCGGGACAAACGCCGACTTCGATGTCGGGGGCAATCGCCTTGAACCAGGCGGTCAACTTGGACTTCTTCGTTTCCCCGTCTGGCTCGCGGAAGATCTCCTGGTCCATCCGTTCGGGATGGCTGAACTCGTGAATGACATCGACGAAGACGTTCTTCAACTTTCGCTGCGACAGAAACCGGGCCGCCTCCTCGATCGCCTGCTGGATCGCCGCGTTGTCGTAAAACTCCTGATCCTTGCGCTGCGTGAAAAGGCCGACCATCACGACCATGCCGCGCCGGTCGGCCTCGCGAACGAGCGTTTCCAGCCGTTGAGCCACCACCGGTTTCAGTTTGCCGTCGCGGGTGAAGCCGTTCAGCGCGGCGTCCGCATCTGGCCAGCCTCCGTTGCTTCCCTGAATGTACACGCCGATCAGGTTGATCCCGTGAGCCGCCATGTTGTCCAGATTGCGGATATGCCGTTCGGTGATCGCCTCGCTGTGCAGCGCATTGCCGCACCGCAGCCCCCACAGATCAACCTGCTGGCCGCCCAAAAAGGCCCGGTCGTTACGGACCTCGAATTCCCGCGTCGCCGCTGGTTCGTCGGCAGCCCGGCTCATCCCGGTGAGCGCCAGGGCGAAGAAGAGAAGTAGAAGAGCATCGTGTCGCAGTTCAATCGTCATGGTGTCGTCCTCCCTACCGTAGAAATCACAAGACACGGTTTTCGTACCCATCGCCTCCGGGGTGTCCGGAAGTGGCCCCCAGAAACTGGACCACAGCGGTCGCGAAGCACTGGCGCGTTTGCCGATTCATCGATGCCTTCGGTCAGTTGTTCAGGGCCGACGTTCACGCTGCTGTCAGGCCCGCTCACTCGCCTCCCCGATCGGCGTTTGTTTTGCGACAGTAGCTCAGAGCCAGCAGGGCGTAACCCGTGACCAAGTTCGGATCGCCCTCCAGCCACCGGTCGTTTTCGTTGACCCACGCCCCGTTGTCCTGCTGGCGGGACGCCAATTCGGCAATCAGTTCGGCTCGCCAGTCGTGCCTGGTCCCGTCCTGATCCACGAACGTCTCCTCGCCCACCGCATCCAGCGCCTTGGCCGCCGTGTGATAATAGTAGTACAACCCGGCAGCGCCCATACCGGGATTCGATTTCAGATCGTAGTGCTTGCGCAACCACGCAAGCGCCGCCTTGACTCGCGGATCGTCGGCACGCACGCCCGCGTAGATCATGCTCTTGAGGCCGGCGTACGTCATCGAACCGTAGCTGCGCAGGCCGCCGTTGGGCGTCTGCCCAGCCTGGCTGGAACCGCCCGCTGCGCAGGTGTAGTAGAAACCGCCGTCGGGTTCCTTACTCGCGAACGGTGTGGTGTTGTGTTCGGTCTCCAAGTTTTGGCAACGGGAAACAAAAGCCAACGCCCGCTGCATCGCGTCGCTGTCCACATCATTGCCGGCAGCCCGCAAAGCGTCGACCAAGAAACTGGTGTTCGATAGATCCGGCCGTTTGTGTTTCCCGTAACCGCCGCCGCCATACGCGAAATCCGAAGCGTCCTTGCCCTCGGTTTCGTCCCATTGAATCCCTTTCAGGAAGCAGTCGGCCCGCTGAATCAGTCGGTCATACCGTCCGTCCTTGTTGGCCTCCTGGAAGCAGAGAATCGCCAGACAGGTCTCATAGTTGCCGTACAGCGTGTCCGGCTGATAGACGCCGCCGTCGGGCTGAACCGACGACTCCAAGCACTTGATGCCGGCGGCCACCACGGGATCGTGAAGGGTCCGGCCGTGCCGCAACAGCGCGGTCGTCACCAAGGCCGTGACGCCGATTCCTGCGTGACGGCTGAAAGACCCGTCTTCCGCTTGGCCTTTGGTTGTCAAGTACTCAATCGCTTTCGATACGGTCCGCTCATAGGTACTCGCATCTGCGCCTGCGGGCGAAGCCGACTCGGCGCCGATCGATGGTGAAGCCGCCATCGCGGCCAAAAACAAAGGAAGCCACATCTTCGTCATAACAAGTTCTCCTAATGCCTCGTCGGTCTGCGCTCAGTTCAACGTTTCTTCAGAGTAATGCTGACGCCCGCGCCTGGGCGGCAACCTCCGGCTCGATCTCGTGTGTGATCAATTGGCCGTCCGTCTTGCGCAGGGCCTCTGCGATCCAGATGGCCGAGACTCCCGTCGAGGTACCGTCTCCGAATCAAGGGGGACACAGAATCTGTCGAGCATCGTCTTGCGAACGCCCGATTGGCACATGCTGTACGGAAGTTCAATGGAAATTCAACCCTTCACTGCCCGCAAGGTTCCGATCGGGTCACACATCTGCGCCGGGCTAGACGCGGAGATCGTGCGGACAGCCGAACCTGCTCGATGGCTCGGACCATGAGGTTGGGATCGACGTCATGGACATCCACCGGCCGCCCGATGGCCTCGAGCATCGTGAGCGTCAGTTCGCCGCCGAGATGCTGCCGGAACTCCTCCAGGCCGGTCAGCAACTGCGGAAGATCACCGAGCTGGGGATGATCCAGCGCAAATCCCAACTGGACGAGACAGGCCAGCACGCGTGCTGCGTCGCCGGGGTCGAGACCGAGGGCCAGCGAGGCGTAGACCGTGTCGATCGCGACACCGATCGCTACCGCCTCGCCGTGCCGCAACTCAAAGCCGCTCATGGCTTCCAGCTTGTGTGCCGACCAGTGGCCGTAATCCAGCGGGCGCGCCTGGAGCATTTCGAACGGATCGCCACCGCGGGTAATATGTTCCAGATGCAACTCCGCCGACCGCCTGATGATGGGCAGGCACACCGCCATGTCTCGACGACGAATCCGGTCTGCCGCCTCGCAAAGTTCCTCAAACAGTCGCCGGTCCTTCAGCAGAGCGACCTTGACCGCCTCGGCGAACCCGGCCAGGAAGTCGCGATCGGCCAGAGTCTCCAGCAAGTGGGCGTCGTTCACCACGGCCCACGGCACGGCGAAGGCCCCCAGCCAGTTCTTGGTGCGGAACAGATTGACGCCGTTCTTGACTCCGACGCCCGAATCCGCCTGGGCCAGTGTCGTGGCAGGCAATCGCACCAATCGCAGGCCCCGATGGGCAATCGAGGTTGCAAATCCCACAGCGTCCAAAACCGCCCCGCCGCCGATGACGACGACATAGCTGCGGCGATCGAGCCGGGCAGCATGGAACTCGGTGAGCATCGGCTGCAGGGCGTGGATGTCGTTCTTCAACGCTTCACCGCCAGGAACCACCTGGGGCGGCCCTGTCACGGTTAGCCGGTCTGCGAACTCGGAGGCGAAACGGTCAATCTTGCCGGGCAACGCCGGGTGGGCCGCGGCAACATTGGCATCCACCCAGAACTGTACCCTCGCGCGCGGGCCCTCTGCCGGTTCCAGCAACTGCGCCAACACGAGCCGGTCCTCTCCGAAGACGTCGCGAGTGAACCGCAGCCGGTGGACGAACGGCACGGTGAAGGGCACATCGAGCGAACCGATTTTCCAAGCAGTGTTCATGGGCTGTAGTCGGCAAACGGAAAACGGTGGGTTAGAAATTGTCGTGAACTTGGATCACGCATCGGTCTACGTCGATTTCACCAAAGCGGCCGGTTGTTTGCACCCCGCCACAATTGCCGGAAGCACCGCAACCAGACCGCACAACAGAAGCGTCGCGGCGAAACCGAGCGGCCATCGAGCGGCTCGTTCGTCTACTTGGGCCGGCAACTCGTTCGTCTACTTGGGCCGGCAATAGGACAGGGCGAGCAGTGCAAAAGCCGTCGCCAGGTTGGGATCGCCTTCCATCCACTGGGCGTTGTCGTTGACCCAGGAACCGTTCGCTTGCTGGCGTCGCGCGAGTTCCTCGGTCAGATCCCGGCGCCAGTCGTGCTTTTCGCCCTTGGCGTCCTCGATCTCGTCGATCCCCAACGCATCCAGCGCCTTGGCAAACGTGTGGTAGTAGTAGTACAGGCCCGCGTCGCCCATGCCGGGATTGGTCTTGACGTCGTAGTGCTTGCGGATCCAGTCGAAGGCCGCCTTGACTCGCGGATCGTCCGGCGTCAGGCCGGCGTACACCATGCTCTTCAAGCCCGAATACGACATCGAGCCGTAGCTCCTCAGACCGCCGTTGGGCGTCTGCCTCTCCTCGTTCTGCCGTTCCAGTACGGGGGTGTAGTAGAACCCGCCGTCGTTCACCTTGGCAGCAAACGGCGTGGTGTTGTGTTCGGTTTCCAGGTTCTGGCAGCGGGAAACAAACGTCAGCGCCCGCTGGATCGCCGGATCGTCGGCTCCGGCCCCGCAGGACTTCAGCGCGTCGATCAAGAACGCCGTGTTCGACAGGTCCGGCCGCGATTTGCCACCGTAGCCGGCGCCACCGTAGGCCGGGTCGGACGCGTCCCTTCCCTTGCTCTCGTCCCATTGTCCGCCGCGGATGAACTTCTCCGCCTCCCGGATGGCCTTGTCGAAACGTCCGTCGCGGTTGGCTTCCTGGAAGCAGACCAGGGCGATGCACGTTTCGTAGATCGAGATGCGACTGCCCGGCGTATGGATGCCTCCGCTTTCCTGGGTGGACTCCTCCAAATACTTCAGCGACTGGGCCACGCGCGGATCGGCCGCGGTACGCCCACTGCGTAGCAAGCCCAGGGCGGCCAACGCCGTCGGGCCGATCCCCACGTGGGAACTGAGCGACCCATCGTCCGACTGGCTCGCGGTGAGGAACTGAATCGCCCGACCAACCGTCGTTTCGTACAGTTGAGGATCAGGTCCCACGGACTTCGCTTCGGCTGCGCTCAGATCCGGCACAGCCATCGTAAGCCCCGCACAAACCATCGTTGCAACGACCGATCGCCATACTCGCATTGTTTCTCTCCCGAATTCTGTGGTTTCCGATCTACCGGTACAGTGGATAGCAACCGGCGTACCGTGGGCGCGATATGGCACAGCTTTCGCAACATTGCCTTGAGAATTGAGGGTTGCGCTAGCCCACGCCCCGGCGCGACGTTTGCACCGACGTCGGTTTTTCCGACACGAATGTCGGTCGCCTCGACATGCGCCGCCGCGCCGGAAGTGGTGGATCGCCGATTCGGACTGCTTCGCCGCCAAAACGACAAGCGGCCAATGGGCCACGACCCCGGACGTGAGGGATCGCTTGGTGAAAGCGCTGCGCCAATGGCCGCGTCAGTAGCTCGTATCGGATCGCGTCAGTACTGGCCCACGACTTCGTGGCCGGCCCGCGTGGCCAGAGCGTGGTAGATTGACAGGTCGATGGTCTCGGCGATCAGACGCACCGAACCATCGGCGGCCAGAAAATTCGTACCGGCCGGATGGAAGCTGCTGAAGTTGTGGAAGTAATGCTCGGCCGCCGCCGTCGAGTTGGGCGGAAAGGCGGCGACTCCGGCGATTCGCGCCACGCCGTGCTGGCCGCCGCTCACAACGCCCAGCCACGTCGACGGCGCAAAGGCCGAATTCCGTTCGCCGGCGACCAGCGTCGTGCTCAAACCGTCCAGGATATCCGCAAAACGGAACTGGCGGTTGAGCATGAACGTGCCGTCGCCCGCGCAGCCGTTGAACGTGGCGGACGACGGGCTGCAAACATCGCGGAAGTTGACCGTGCCGAACATGCCAATGTAGTTTCCCGTGGCCATCTGCAACGGAAAGGTCGCTGGGCTGCCGACCGTAGGCCCTCCTCCGGGCAGATCGAAGATGTCGCCGCCGATGTCGGTCGGACAGCGGTAGATCTTGATCCGGGCCAGCCGCGCGTCCGCGTTGATCGGATCGCTGATCGGATACTCGAAATGCACTGCATCTCCAAACACGGCGGTTTGCTCCATGTACGGCAGGATGCTGGTGCTCCACGCCCAGCCTGGAAGCCCGAACCAAAATGGCTGGCCGTTGGCCGGGTCGTAAGCTCTCCAACCGGCCGGCAGACGGCCGAACGTGTCGTGATACATGTGCAGACCCAACCCGATCTGCTTCATGTTGTTGCTGCACGACGAGCGACGCGCCGCTTCGCGGGCCATCTGAATGGCGGGCATAAGCAACGCGACCAAAATGCCAATAATGGCGATGACGACCAATAATTCAACGAGGGTAAAACCAGACTGTCGCCGGAACATGACTAACCTACCTCCCAGGGATGATTGCGCGTCAACAATTGCGAGCGCACGCACGCAACGGCGCACAACCTGCGTGAAAATCGGACCGATGGCGGATTTCACGCGATGTGGGGAGGAGCGCGGATAGGAGCAGAAAACCGCAGCGAAAGCGTCGGCGGACTGGGCTCTGAGCAGGGGATCTCTGAGACGATTTCGTCCCAACCGAGGGCCGCAGCCGCGAAGATCGAGAGACTCTTCTGAGCCAGCACATAACAGATGAAACAATCGTCTGGACAGTGGCTCCCTTCGAAGCCGTCAAGCCGACTGGATGTTCCGCCATCGAAGGCAAGGCGATTCGGACAGGTTTCGACGCAATGCTCGCATCCGCCGCTGGTCGCCGCCCCGACGGCATCGGACCGATGATGGTCGCAATGATGCAACGGCATCGCAGCGGTTACCGTGATCAGGTAACCGGCTAACGCCACCATTTTGATCATCGTTCGCGGCTGACGCATAAGCATCCCTGGGGCAGAAGTCACGCAACCCCGATTCCTGATATCAGTGTACGCTTGACCGAATTGGCGCGTCAAGAATGCTTTCGGAGATTTCGACAGCCGCGAAGTTGGCCTTTTCGACGGGGAGTAGCCGAATTCGTGAGAATTCGGACTCTGGGTTGGTGGCCGTTCCCTTGCGAAACAACCAACGAATTCTCCCGAATTCGACTACACGCAACTTCAAGTACTGCGGTGCGGGCCAAGCGATCAAAGCCGGAAACGCACCGGCAGCAATTCGACGGTCGGCACGGCGATGCCCGCTCGTTGGGCAGGACGGGCGCGCCACCGACTGACCGCTTCGACGGCAGCGGCATCGAGAATGCCGTGACCACTCGAGGTGACAACCTCCACTCGCTCCACCATCCCAGTCGTAGCGATGTACAACCGCAATAGCACCGTGCCCTCCAAGCCACGGGCGATCGCCGCCGCGGGATAGGTCGGCGGCGTGTTGTCCAACAATTCGGGAGGCAACGTGTCGTCAACTCCAGCAATTTGCACCGCCGCGACGCTGATCTGCGGCCGATCGAATGCCAACTCGCGACGCGGCAGATGGAGCGGCGGCGTCTTGCTGGAATCCGGCGGCGTATCGATCGGCTCGCGCCGAACGACATGCGTGGAGTCCGGGGAAGCAACGGGACTGTCTGGGGCAGGCACTGCCACCGTCCGCTCGCTCAGGGGCGCCTCTTGCGGTACGGGGTCGAGCGGCACCTGATCGACTTGCGCCAAGCTCTCGTCAGGCGGCCGCGCGACCACCTGCTGCTCAGCCACGGGCGGCGGCGGTTCGAACTCCATCGGCACGGCGACTTCTTCTGCAGGGCGCGGCGTTTCCGCGGTAATCGATACATCAACCTGGACGACGTTCCGCGTTCCCGCCAGGGTCACCCGATCGACCAATCGAGCCCACGGATAGGAGGAGGCCGCCGCCACACTCAGATGGAACCCGAGCGACCAAAGCAAGGCATTGGTGATGGTCGGGCGTCCGAGTGCAGTGATGATCGTTTTGGTCATGGTCCTAGGTGGGGACGGAGGCTGATTCCGTCCCGTTACTTCGACAAGTATAACCTGCCCGACGACGTTAGTCGCAGCCGGTACATGTCCTCGCCGTGCGCGATCCAGATTTCGCGCCGTCCCTGCAACAAGTCCTCCGACCGGATGATCAACGGACGCGATCCGTCCGTCGATGCAGGGGTGGCAGCTATCTCGGATTGGGGGTCCGATCTGTGCGGATCATGGGTCATTGGGGATTTCCTTTCCTCACGTTCTGGCGAACGCACCCACAAAGCCATCCATGAACCCAGTTAGCGCACTGCCAGACAAGAAAAAAGCAGCAACTGCTATGCCAGGGATGCGATTCCGGAAAAAGACTGGAAAAGACCCCTGCGATCGTCTTTCAAGATGCCGGACGAATCCCACCGTGTCGATTTGACCGACACGCTTGGCGGATTTGCCGACAGAGAATTTAGGAAATTCAGGGAAGCTCTCTCAATCGATACAGTTGTTGTGAATTCACCAACTGCTACAAACCGATGCCAGATGAGTGTTGTAGACGTAGCGATCTCCGACTAGCTCTGGGCCACGTCGGGAAAGCTGCCGACAAATTGGAGAAGCCCAGATGCCGTTGAAGCACTCCTGTCTTGTTTGCTGTTTCGTGCTCCTAGCCGCCGGTCCGATTGTTGCCCAGCAGGACGCCGGATCGGCAGCGATTCGCGTGTCCGACATATCCTTCCAAGAGGACGAACCTGAAGGAACGCTTCCGCCCGTCGAAGTTCGTCCGCCGACGGGTGACGAAGCCGGCGAACCGAGCGAAGGCACGCTACCGGAAGTGGAAGTGCGTCCGCCAGCAACGGACTTTCAACCATTCGACGGTTCGCTGAGCTTCCCTTCTCTGTCCGACCAGACCATCGGGGATCTGGACAGCGGATTGCGGGGGGCGCCGCTTTCGCTGTTCGACAACCCGCGCGCCATCGATATCGTCACGCGGCAACAATTGATGGAGCGATCGCCGATCGACATGGGGCAAGCCCTGGAACAGACACCGGGCGTGATGATCCAGCGCACGGGGCGCGGCCAATCGTCGCCGTACGTGCGAGGGCTCACGGGACAGCAGGTGTTGATCATGGTGGACGGTGTTCGCATGACCAACGCCACCTTCCGGGCAGGCCCCAACCAGTACTTCAACACGGTGGATCCCAATTCCGTCGAACGAATCGAAGTCATCCGCGGGCCGGGAAGTGTTTTGTACGGCGGCGATGCGATCGGTGGTGTGATCAACATCGTCACCAAGAAGGCGAATGGTTCGGTCGGGGACTTCCTGACAGGGGGAACCGTTCAGCGATTCAGTTCGGCCGATCTGGGCTACACGGGACGGCTGAGCGTGGAAGGCTCGGTCGGCTCGCTGGGAGTCTTCGGTGGCGCCGGCTACGGAAACTACAACAATCTGGACATCGGCGGCACTCCCGACGCTCCGCCCGGTTTCGACGTGGGACGCCAGCCGGCGACCAGTTGGAGCTACAAATCGGCCGACGTCAAGCTGAACTACGTGCTCACCGAGTCTTCCGAATTGGTGTTTGGCGTGCAGCATTATCAGGGCGAAGACATCTTCCGAACCGATCGTTTTCCCTCGAATCGCGAGTCCATCTTCGATCCCCAGATGCGCGATCTGTTCTTTCTGCGCTGGCAGGGTTGCGATCCGTGCGGACTGATCAACACGTATCAGATCACGGCCTCGCTGCACCGCTTCGAGGAAGAACGTGCCGATCGCGATTTTCGTCCCGGACGCAACCCGCTGTTGACGAACTACCTGGGCTTCACGGACGAACAAACGGGCATCACCGGTTCGTTCACGACCGATCTCGACCGATTCGGTACGCTTTCCTACGGATTCGACTGGTATCACGATGAGATCGATTCCTGGCGGACCGACGTGGACGCCAGTGTCCAGCCGCCGACGGTGACGAGACGAGCTGGCGAAGTGCCGGATGACGCTTACTACTCTCGCTACGGCGCCTTTCTGAACTGGGACGTCTGGTTGACCGATCGGTTGCTGGCCAGCAGCGGAGTGCGATTCGAGCATGTGACGGCCGGCGCCACCGTAACGGCCAACAATGTGACCGACCAGATCGCTCCGCACTATCAGGACTGGATCGGCCAGATGGGACTGACGTACACCCTGACGTCCTCCCTGCACTTGGTGGGCTCGATCAGCGAGGGGTTCCGCGCGCCGAACATCGACGACTTGGCCACGACCAACGGCAACGTGTTCACCGGCACCCAACTGCCCAATCCGAATCTGTTGCCCGAGACGAGCGTGACGTACGAAGTGGGCGCGAAATGGGATTCCTCGCGGCTCCATTGCCAGGCGTTCGTCTGGTGGACCGACCTCCAGGACCACATCCTGCGTGGTCCACCCGATCCGAACGACTTCCTGGAGCGCGCCAACGGCGACTCGCGTTTGCAGGGCGTCGAGCTTTCCGGCGAGTACTTGATGACTTCCGAATGGAGTCTGTACGGCAACTTCTGGTATACCTACGGTCAAGACGTCGGCTTGTTTGACGAGCCGCTGGACCGCATCCCGCCGATGCAAGGCATCGTCGGCGTCCGTCGGCGTTGGAACTGCGGCCAAGATTGGTTCGACGTGTTCGCATGGCTTGTCGACGAGCAGGACCGTTTGGCCGCCCGCGATATTGCGGATGTCAACCGAATCCCCCCCGGCGGCACGCCCGGCTATGCCACGGTCAACTTCCGTTTGGGACGCATGATCACCTCGCGGCAACGTCTAGCGTTGAACGTCGAGAATCTGTTCGACGAGCAGTACCGCGTGCATGGCTCCGGCAGCGATGGTCCGGGAATCAACGCCATCGTCACCTACGAACTGCTGCATTGACCGCCGGGAAACGAGCGTGGGATTGCAGAGTCCGCGACTGGGGGCTAGATTTCGTGAAATCTCCGAGCTCCGAGGACACACCATGTACCGGCATTTCACACCGCTCGTCGTACGCAAGTCGTGGCTGATTCTGCCCGCGCTCACTGTCGCACTGGCGACGTTCGCACAGCCCCCTGGTTCCACCCAGGCCGCGGTGCCGGCCAAGCCCAAGCTGCTGGTCGATTTCGAGGACCCGCAGGCGGTGCGGGTTGGCCCGAACCAGGTCGAGGCGACTCGCGTGGCGAGCAACGGCGGCCATGCCCTCCAGATCACGACAGCCGCGGCGGCGCCCTATCCCGGCGTCCTGCTCGAACCGCGGGAAGGTCCCTGGGATCTGAGCGGGTTCGATGCCGTTGAGATGGATATCCACAATCCGCAAGACGCGGCCGTTCGGGTACTCTTGAGCGTCAACAACCCAGGAGCCGACGGGCAGAAGAACTGCAATACCGAATCGGTCAGCGTGCCGCCTCGGAGCAAGGCCGTGCTCTCCGTCCCCTTCGGCATGTGGCACGGCAGTCCGGGGCACGCGTTGGATCTGAGGAACATCGTCTCGCTCAACGTGTTCTTGGACAGGCCGGGCCAGTCGCACCGGTTCGTCGTCGATAACCTCCGCGCAGTGCAGTTCGACCGAAGCCACATGGACAAGGTCTTCGCCGATCCGTTCTTCCTCCAACTGGCGCCGGCCTTCGGCCGCGGCATCAACCTGGGAAACGCCCTGGAAGCGCCGCAGGAGGGCGAGTGGGGCGTCACGCTCGACGAGACGTACTTCCGGAAGATCAAGGAGGCCGGCTTCGACTCGGTGCGGATCCCCGTCCGCTGGTCGGCCCATGCGGACAAGGCGGCCCCTTACCGGATCGACCCGGAGTTCTTCGCACGGGTCGACTGGGCGGTCGCGCAGGCGCTCGGGCAGCGTCTCATCCCGGTCTTGAATATGCACCACTACGACGAAATCTTCCAAGAGCCCGACAAGCACCGCGAGCGTTTCCTCGCCTTGTGGGGGCAGATTGCCGAGCGCTACAAGGCCCAGCCGCCGGCGCTGGCCTTCGAGCTGCTCAACGAGCCCCATGCCGGGCTCGACGCGGGCAAGTGGAACCGCTTGCTGGCCGACACGCTGGCCGTCGTCCGCCGCACGAATCCCACGCGGAAGGTAGTGATCGGGCCGGTCGGCTGGAACAGCATCGGCGAGCTGCAAAGCCTGGTCCTGCCCGAGGAAGACCGCAACCTGGTCGTCACCGTCCACTACTACAGCCCGTTCCAGTTCACGCACCAGGGGGCCAGTTGGGCCGGTGCCCAATCCAACCAATGGCTCGGCACGAAGTGGACCGGCACCAGCGCCGAGAAGCAGGCAATCCAACGCGACTTCGACAAGGCCATCGCGTGGGCCGTCCAACACCGTCGCCCGATCTACCTCGGCGAGTTCGGAGCCTACAGCCGGGCCGACATGGAATCGCGGGCTCGCTGGACCCGCTTCGTCGCCGAAGAGGCCCTTCAACGGAAGATGGGCTTCGCCTACTGGGAGTTCTGTTCAGGGTTCGGCGCCTACGACCCGCAGCGGGAGCATTGGGTCGAGCCACTCAAAGCGGCGTTGCTGGGGACTGCCGAGGGGAAGTGATTGCCGGCGTTACCTTGGCCTTGGGGCCGTCGCGTAGATGGAGAGGCTGTGAGGAAATGGGACTGGCTCCGAGCGGCAACTGCGAAAACCTTGGAAGATCGGTGGTCCCTCCATGTCGCGGAGTGCTGTAAGTCTGCGTGTCGTGCTGATTCTGCTCGTCCCCCTGTGCGCCCCGGCCATCGCGGGAGCAGCGAACCTTCTGTCCAACCCAGGGTTCGAGCAGAACACCGGCAACGGGACTGATCCGGTTGGCTGGATTGCGGACTTCAACAGCTACGGGGCGTTCGCCGGCGCCGCGCGAACGGGCGGCTGGGGGCTGCACCCCGGTGCGGCCGCCTCGGCCGGCGGGCGATACCAGGATCTGGCCGAGCCGCTGGTGGCCGGGCGAACGTACGAGGCAAGGCTGTGGGTGCAGAACTTCGACGGCGCCACGGGCTCGTCGCACGTGAGAGTGCTGGTCGGAAGAGCCGGCGCCGATCCGATCAGCGTGGCCGACGTCGGCCCCCGGGGCGGCCATCCGCGCGCCACCTCGCACTTCAGCGCCCAGGGGGCGGTCAACCGCTTGGTTCCCACCCGACGCGACGGTTCGTGGAGCGAGGTGGCGTTCGAATTCACCGCCCGCGGCGGAGAGAACCGGCTGGGCATCTACAACGCCCACCTGGCAGACGACACCGTGCATTCGGTCAACGTTGACGACGTGGTGCTTTGGGATGTGGCCCGGCGCGACGCGGCCCTGCAGGAAGCGGCGCGCTGGGAGGCCGTGTTCCGGGAGGAGGTCCACCGTCTGCCGCCCATCGCATTCATTGTGCAGCAACGGCTGGGAAACCCTGATGGCGTCGTGCGATATCATTCGCGTCCCGTGGTCGAACGCTGGGGGTGCAAGATCCAGGTTCTCGAACGCGGCGGACCGCCACGCACCATCTACGCGAATCCCCGCGCCGCCATTTTCGATATGAACAGCTCGTTCGACGCCAAGACGCTGTTCTTCTCGATGCGGGAGGGCTACGACGACAATTGGAGCATCTACGAAATCGGCGTGGACGGATCGGGCTTCCGACGGATTAGCGACGGGCAGTTCCACGATTTCGCGCCCTCCGAGTTGCCCGACGGCGGCCTGGTGTTCGTCTCGACTCGCATCAAGTCGTTCAATATGTGCGCGTGGGATACCGCCACGGCGCTGTTCACGATGGACCGAGACGGAGCGAACATCCGGCAGTTGACGGTCAACACGCTCAACGAGTTCTTGCCGCAGACGATGCCCGACGGGCGCATCCTCTACACGCGCTGGGAATACGTCGACCGCGACGTGAAATGGCGGCAGTCGCTTTGGACGGTCAACTCCGACGGCACGATGGTACAGCTCTACTTTGGCAACACCGTCCGCAACCCGGGCGTGATGTGGCAGGCCAGACCGATTCCGGGCACCGCCGCGATCGTAGCCACGCTCGCGCCGCATCACGGGTGGGTGATGGGCGCCGTCGGAACGGTCACCCGGGCGCATGGGACCGAATCGCCCGCCGGTTTGAAGTGGATCACGCGGGAGTTTCCGGACATCTACGACAACTGGCAACCGTTGGAGTGGGCCTATCGCGACCCCTACCCCTTGTGCGCCGAGCGGTTCCTGGTGTCGTACGGTGGGGGGCGGGAGAGCGCCGACAGACGGTTCAAGGTGTACCTGCTGACCGCCGACGACCGCCGGACGCTGGTCTGGGACGACGGCGCGCTCTCCTGCACGTACCCCATCCCGCTCGTGCCGCGCGAGCGCCCGCCGGCGCGGGCCGGGCACGAGTGGCCGGAAGGCGTTACCAGCGGCAGTTTCCTCGTGCAAAACGTGTACGAAGGTTTGGGCAGCGAGGTGGCGCCGGGCGAGATCAAGTGGCTGCGCGTGATGGAGCAGATACCGAAGTACCCGGTGAACGAAACCGGGGAGGGAAGATACCGCGTGTATGAGATGAACCCCGTGATGGGGCAGCGCAACTATTACGCCCGGCGCACGTTGGGCCGGGTGCCGGTCGAGCGGGACGGCTCCGTCCACTTCACCGCGCCCGCCTTGCGCGAACTGTATTTCCAGGCCCTCGACGCAGAAGGACGAGCCGTCCAGTCGATGGGCTCCGCCGTGAACCTCGTGCCCGGCGAGCGGCAAACGTGCATCGGCTGCCACGAACGCCGCACCCTCCCACCTCCGCCGCGGATGACGCTGGCGGCGAGCCGGCCACCGGTCGAACCCGAGCCGTACCCGTGGGGCAACGAGGGTCGCATCGAGTTCCACGAGTTGGTGCAACCCGTGCTCGACCGCCACTGCGCCGAATGCCACAGCGGGGCGAACCCGGCCGGCCGGCTGAACCTCAGCGGCGACAAGACGAGGTTCTTCAATATGGCTTATGATTCCATCTTCGCCCGCGGGCTCGTCCACACCATCCGATTGACGGCCAACGACAGCCAGGTCATCCCGCCCAAGCAGGCCTTCACCTTTGCCAGCCGACTGCGCGATTACATCGAAGGGCGGGCCGACGGGCACGAAGACGTCGGCTTGAGCCCCGAGCAGCGCCAACGCGTGTACCTTTGGATGGACACGAACTCCGGGTACTACGGCCGCTACGAACGCACTCGCCCCGAGACCCCCGGCGACCGCGACCTGTGGGCAGGCGCCTGGTTCCACGAACGGTTCCTGGGCACGTTCAACGAGCATTGCCGGTCCTGCCACGCCGATTTCGGTCGGAAGCAGTTCCCGGACGATTCGCACTGGATCAACCTGACCCATCCCGAACAGAGCATGGTGCTGGCGGCCCATTTGGCCGAGTCGGCCGGAGGCTGGGAACTTTCCCGGCCGGTCGACGGTCAGTCGCCGCCGCGGTTCGAGGTCCCCGACGATCCGGTTCTGCGATCGTTGCGAGCCGCCATCGAGCAGGGCCGGCGCGACATGCTGGCCGCACCGCGCATCGACATGCCGGGCGCCGTCCCCCTCCGCGGCCCGTCGGATTGGGGCCAGTGGCGCGGCACCGGCCCGCCCGCCATGAACGCCCCCGGCAACTTCTGGGAAAGCGTCCTACCCGACGGAAATGGCGGAATGGCAGAACCATAACTCCGGCGGAGAAGACAGTCGGCGCGACCGGGAAATCTTCCCTCAACAAAAACAAACCGATTCGATTCATCGATTCTATGCGAACGAGGTTGGCAGCTCCCTTGGGCCCGGGCGCCCCGATCCACACCGCGATTTTCGGCTTGGCCGCATGCGTCGCATGAGAATTTTCTTGTGTTGGATTCTGGGCGTTCACCATCAGGCGGGATTCCGTGCCTGATCCAAAATGTCTTTGAGATAGGCGATACAACCCGTCATGCGGGCTTGTTCGAACCTTACGTGCTCCTCATGGGCAAGCCTGTCGATTTCCTCCACCAACTTGTACTCTCGCCGGTCGATCTCCTTGCCGCGGATGTGGCGCAGCGTTGCTGCAACCTGCGCCGCCGTCTTGTGGCGAAACGGCCCCCAGAAGCCTTCTTCGAGCCAGTTGACCTCGAAGTGCTGCCCATTCATCATTTCGATCGACATGCCCATCTCGGGGCGAACATGCTTCAGCAGGCGTCTGGTGATCTCGGGCAATTGCAGGCTGCCGCACCCGAGCGGAACCATGCAGAACGTGAAACCGCTCGGCGTTTCCGTAATGGCAAAGTCCTTGTAGTGCGTGGCTACCGTGTAGGGCCCGAGGATATCAGCCGCTTCGAGTGGGTCGTCCAGCGTTCCGAGCGTATTGCCCACGTCGAACATGACGCCCACGTTCGGCGAGTCGACGCGGCGCACCAGATCGCGCAGTTCCTCGACCGTGAAATCGAGGTGATTCTCGATGCCGATGGTCAGACCGAGCGATTTGGCCGACGGGGCCAACTGGCGCAGCCGCGATTCGCATGCTCGCGTATGTTCGTCCCAAGCTTCGAGCGTCGCGATCTTGCGCGGCCGCATCAGCATCCCGAACGTGCAGCCCACGACTTTGCAGCCGAGGCGCGCGGCACGCTGCATCGTGTCCTCGAACCCGGCCGGCTTGCCGAGCGCGCCGCCGCCATGGACTTCCAGGAGCACGTCCAGTTCCTCGGCTCTTCGCCGAAGGCGCGCCAGGCCCTCCTCGTCGAGATCGGAAATCATCGAGAAGTAAAGTTGAGCGACTTCGCCTCCCGCTGCGTGATTCGCTTCAACGAACCGAACGGCGTCGAACCGTTCGCCGGGACGGTCCTTGTAACTGAACAGACCGATCGAGTACTGATAGCCATACGCCACCGCCCCGACGCGATGGCGGCCGCGCCGGCTGCCGTTCGCGGCTCCTGCGGTCGTTCTTTCGTGCGCCGGAGCCGACGTTGCCGTCCAAGCGGCGCCTGTCAAGGCCCCGGCCGATGCGAGCAGGAATGCACGTCGCGAGGAGGGATCAATCGTCGTCATGTCGTGTCACCTTGGATTCCGTTGAGCTTCAACAGCCTGTCAGTTCAGCATGTGTGAGAAGACGGTATGTGGAACTTCCGCTGGGCGAACGTGCCGGGAAACATTTCGGCCAGATCAAACTTCAGCAAGGGCAGCAGGGCGTGATCCGCCCGCCTGTGCAGACCAGCAGAAGCAGCTTCCCCAGGCAGCAATCGGAGGCGGAGGGCGTCCTGTTCCGCCCGCCCACTGTCGATAGTATACGAGGCCGCGCTGCCGAAAGGCAGGTCTCGAGGCTGATGAACGGAAGCCTTGGCGGAGTAGGGATGCAGCGGCGCCACGGGTTCACCGAGCCGAATCCGGGCAGGCTGTTCGCCGGTCCCTTCCAGGCGAATCACCAGCCAGCCGCTGTTCGGGTCGAAGGTCCAGATCGTGGCCACGCAGGGAATCCGTTTTTCCATCGTCGGCAGCGGTCCGCAGCCCGACGAGTTGTAACCCCAGTCCTTGAATCGTCCGAGGAAGAATTCGGCCAGGCGTTCTTCGCTCGTGCCGCATCTTCGCTTCGAACAGGTTCAGTTCGTCCTGACGCATGCATTCGACGGCATGGTCGTCGCTCAGCGAACATCCTGCGCCCCCACCAGTCTGATGACCCGCACCATCCGGATTACCGCATCACCGCGAACCGCGCGGATTTCCAGGTCACAACCGGTGTAGCCCTTCTGCGGAAAGTATGCCTCGGACAGGATGAACGTGGCTGTCTTCGCCCGACCGGTTTCGCCACAGACGATTCTCCGCGAACTGATGGCTGTCGGGGAACTGTGGAAAGCGAGTTCCCACTCGGCGTTGTCCCGGTCGAAATAGGTCACCTTCACCGCGACGCGGTGCGGACCGCCGGAAAGGAAATTGTCGTCGACGCCGAACCGGATGCGGCGCTGCTCGTTGGCGACGTCGGTGCGTCGCGCCGTCATGTCGTACAGGTGGGACTTGTGATA
>JAHDXO010000073.1:26905-45187 GCA_023382975.1 Pirellulaceae bacterium | reverse complement strand
CGAGAGTGACCCCAAGGCCGTTCAGCACGACAAAGTCAAACGCGAGCACGTCTCCTGGATGATGCGTCTGCGGGAACGTCACTTCCTGGCAGACGTCCTGCTGCAGTTTCCACTGCTGCACGCGCCGCTCCAGAGTCCGTCGAATCGAGTCGTCGATCACGATCTCTCCGGCCGCGCCGACCGGCGGATTGTATTTTTGTTTCAACCAATCGAGCAAGGCAAAGGGCCGCAGTTGAGGATCTCGGTGCAACAGTTCCTCGATCTCGGGCCAATACGGTTCCAGCGGATCGAGCCGAGTTCGATACTCCCGCGGCTGATGCGGCTGTTGGCTAGGGAGGATTCCCGCATCGCGGTACTTCCGAATCGTCCGTTCACTCATGTTGAGCCTCCGTGCAATCTCGGCGACAGTCTGTCCCCGGTGAAGCATCGAGAACATCCTGGCCGCCTTTTCATCCTTGAGCATCGCAAGCCTCCTTGGGGGGTAAAAAGCTTGCGACAACCTGCCACAAATCGGGCCGCCGAGGGAATTCCAATTCCCGCGGACTCCCGTCAAATCAACGATTTCTCCACAACTTGGTGCTTCCCTTGGTCGCGGAACTTGCTCCCTGTCGTGCTAGCACCCACCTTGCCTCGGTCGTTCTAATTGTCGCCCACGCCCGAACCAAAGACTGCTAGCACCTCCCCGCCTCGTCACTTCTAATTGTCGCCAGGGCAGACAAGCTAATTGACGCCATACACGAGACATTGAACGCTTCGGGTTGCAGGCGATACGCCCTATCGAATTTCTGCGAATAATAGGTGTTGTCCCATGAGTACGACGCTGAGCCTTCGACTGCCAAATTCCATACACAAGCAATTGAAACAGTGTGCCGAGCAAGACGGCATTTCCATGAACCAGTTCATTGCCACCGCCGTAGCCGAGAAGCTCGCGTCTTTAGCAACCATGGAGTATTTGGAGCAACGCGCCCAAAGAGGCAGCAGGGACAAATTCAATGCCGTGCTTGCCAAAGTTCCGGACGTTGAGCCAGAAGAAGGTGACGAGCTGTAGTTCAATCCACACCGTCGAATGCTGCCGAACAGAACGATGCACGTGCGGACCGGAAATGTTCTGTTGACAAGCGGGTGGAGAAGATCGCGCGGGTGGCTGCTTGCGAGAGGCCCGGTATCGAGCGTTGCGGCGAGTCTGGCAACAGGCGCGTTGAAGCGCACACGGAACGGCAGCGAGGATGAATGGACTGGCTGTCCAGCCGTGAATGGTATTGAGCCCCGAAATTTTTTGACTCTCGGATCCTGCCCGAGGTTTGTTCACGCTGGAAGGCAATACCGGCAACCGCGTCAAAGGCGAGGGTCGAAACGCGGATGGGGCCTCGAAACAGGGAGTTTCGAACCCGGAGGGCGGAAGAAAAGAACTACGGGTTGAGCCAATCGACGACCTGCAGGCCGGGGATGTTGGCATAGTCTTGGACGTTGTGCGTCACCAGCGTCAGGTTGTGAACCAGGGCAATCGCGGCGTTGAACAAGTCCAGATCAGGGCTGCCGAGGCCGCGATCCAATTGCCAGGCCCGCACTTCCCCGAACCTGCGTGCCGCCGCCTCGTCCAGGACAAGCACCTGCACCTGTTGGAGCAAATCGAGCAAGGATTGCTTTCGCTTTGGCGACGCCTGAGCGCGCGACTCCCACGCATTCAACTCCCCAGCGTCACGGTCGAGATCGATAATCGGCCGCCATACTGAATGAACCGGCCATGCACGCGGGCATTGGCTTTCATCTGAGCCGAGCAAATATCCGTATCCAGCAGGAAACTCACTCTTCAACCTCCCGTCGCCGCACCTGCCGCTGTTGGCGCGTCCATTCCAGGTACGTATCCAATTCCTCAGCGTCCTCGGCCCAACCGCCGAACGATTGCCGCAGTCCCGCCGGCACGCGCGCATACTGCCGGATCGCCTCCAAGTCCGCCGGCGCAAGTTCCGGGTGAAGCTGCTGCAGTTGCCGGTCGTTCCGCTGCTCCTCCACCAGCCGAACAAGGTCGTCGACCAGCAATCGCGTTCCTTTGATCACCAACTTCGCGGGGTTCACGGCCGGGTCCACGACGAACCGCTCCAGCCAAGCGGGCGGCTCGTCCACGACATGCACATCCACCGCGACCCGCTGCCCTTCGGCAAGACCCAGCTCCTGCTCCAATTCAATGGTCTTGCCGTGAATTACACCCTGCGAAGCTATCATACAATCAGCTCCTTATTCCGATTCCCAACCGTTCGTTCACCGCAGTCTACCCTATTTCGTCGAGTGGGTCGAAGCGGGGACGCTGCTAGTTTTTCTGATTCGCCGTCTGCTTGGACGGTCGACCTTCGCGGCGCAGCGTGTGCCACCGTCCCAGATCTTCGGCCTGCCGATTCTGCCAGTCGTCGCTCCGAGGCGGTGAAGAAATTGGGACAGCCACCTTCGCGATCAGCACCTTCGCGACCACCGATTCTCCGAGGTCTTCGGGGTTCTCACTCGGAGCCAGTCCCATTTTCCAGCCTCTCCCGTAGGGCTGGCTACTGGCGATGCACGTCCGAATCCGCTCGACTTCCTGCTCCGGCATCGGCCGCTTGCGACGACGCGAGACGCCGAGCGGTGGTAGGCCGTGGCTTGGGGAGTCTTGGCGGCGTTGCTGGCGGGACGTCTGGCATGGGACGCTCTGGGCTCGCTGCCGCGCGATTGGAACTGGCTGGCATATAATTTTGGCTAAGAATCCGGCCGCTGGATCGTTCTTGTATTAGGCGGCGCGGAGCGGCTTCTGGGGGAAGCGGAAATATGGTGGAACCGGGCTTCCGACAATCCGACGCAGATTGGCTGCGGGCAACCGTGGCGGAGTACGAGATCCCCTTGATCCAGTACGCCGCCCGTCTGCTCGGGGATGCGGATCGCGCGCGGGATGTGGTGCAGGATGTCTTTCTGAGTCTGTGCCGGCAGCCGCGCAATTCCCTGGAATCTCGCTCGCGCCAGTGGCTGTTCGCTGTCTGCCGCAATCGGGCGCTGGATGTCTTGAAAAAGGAGTCTCGGATGAAACCGTTGAGCGACGAAGTCGCGGACCGATTTGCCAGTCGTGAAGTCGATCCGCGTGCGGCGCTGGCTCGACAAGAGGCGGTTGGGCAAGCCACGGCGGTGCTGAACGCGCTGCCGGAGAACCAGCGTGAAGTGATCCGCCTGAAGGTCCAGCATGGGCTGAGCTATCGCGAGATCAGCGAAGTCACGGGCCTGAGCGTGTCGAATGTCGGTTTCCTGTTGCACAAGGGCATTACCTCGCTGCGCGTGCGGCTGCGGGCCGCAGCCGCGGGCGAGTGACCGGAGGAGAATACCATCATGACCCACGAAGAAGATCCCCGTATCACGGCTTATGTTTTCGGCGAGTTGTCCGACGTGGATCGCGAGCGGTTCGAAGCCGAGCTGCAATCGTCGCCCGCCTTGCGACGGTTGGTCGACGAGACACGCCAGACGCTCGATCTGCTGTCCGGCGAACTGCGGGGCGAGCCGCCGCTGAGACTGACGGATCCGCAGCGGGACTTGCTGTCGCGGGAAATCGCTGCAACGCCGGCGGCTGTGCCCGCCAACCGCAGAAACGCTGCCCACCGCCTCGTTTGGCAGATGGCCGCGGTCCTTGCTGCCAGTCTGCTCGTCATGGGCGGTTGGGGAATCGCCTGGTTCCTTGCCGGCCAGTACCGGAACGTCGCGGTCGGCGATGGGCCTTCGGCGGCGTATCGAGCCGCTGAAGAGATCCGCGTGGCGATGGAAGCAGAAAAAGAGGCGCGTGCGCAAACCATGCCGTCGAGTTCCGAGGTCACGGAACCAGCGCTGCGAAATCCCGTCGCCACGCGCGGTGAGCACGGGTATTCGATGCCCGCAGACCGATACGGCGGCATGTACGGCAGCTCGAGTGGTCCTGTTGCGAGTCCTGCGCCGCTCGACCCGGTGAGCAGCGAGAACGAAATCTCCGGTTATGCGGTTTCCGGCGGCTCTGCCCAATACGCACCCCGTACTTACGACAGCGACATGTATTCCGGGGGATACGCGGCCGGTGGGCAGGGAGGCATGGGGTCCGGCATGAGATCCGCCGAGCCGAGTCCGGGGAACGGTCAGTCGAGCGGAATGGCGCCGGAGGGCATGCCGACTCGCGCCGATCAGGGGCTCGGACCGGGCATGGGCGGGGACCGCTATGCCACGATCGACGAGAATCCGTTCATACCCGTGAAGAACGAACCGCTGTCGACGTTCTCCATCGACGTCGATACCGCGTCCTACTCGAAGGTGCGGCAGTACCTGCTGGAACACAACATGCTGCCTCGGCCGGATGCGGTGCGGATCGAAGAGCTGATCAACTATTTCCGCTACGAATACGAGCCGCCCGCGGGGAACGATCCGTTCGCAGCCCATATCGAGGTGGCCGAGTGTCCCTGGACGCCCGCGCATCGGCTGGTCCGCGTCGGCATCAAGGGCCGGGAGGTCGAACGCGACAGCCGGCCAACGAGTAACCTGGTGTTCTTGCTGGACGTTTCCGGATCGATGGACCAGCCGAACAAGCTGCCGCTCCTGAAACGCGGCATGAAGATGCTCGTGGACCAATTGGGCGAGAACGACCGAGTGGCCATCGTGGTCTACGCCGGCGCCGCTGGCATGGTGCTGGATTCCACCACGGGAGATCGGAAGCCGGTGATCATGGAGGCGCTCGATCGGCTGCAGGCCGGCGGCTCGACCAACGGGGGACAGGGGATTCGACTGGCGTACCAGGCGGCCTTGGACCACTTTGTCCAGGGCGGCGTGAACCGGGTGATCCTTTGTACCGACGGCGACTTCAACGTCGGTGTCACGGGCACGGACGAACTGGTGCGGCTGGTGGAAGAGAACGCCAAGCGAGGCGTCTTCCTGACCGTGCTGGGGTTCGGCATGGGCAATCACAACGATGCCATGCTGGAGGAACTCTCGAACAAGGGCAACGGCAACTACGCCTTTATCGACACGGACGCCGAGGCCCGCAAGGTGCTGGTCGAACAATTGAGCGGCACGCTGGTGACGATCGCCAAGGACGTGAAGATCCAGGTCGAGTTCAATCCGGCCCAAGCATCGGCCTATCGGCTGATCGGCTACGAGAACCGGCTGTTGGCGGCTCAGGATTTCAACGACGACGGCAAGGACGCTGGCGAGATCGGCGCGGGCCACACGGTCACGGCCTTGTACGAGATCGTGCCGACGGATGCGGCCGGACAATTGTCGACGCCGCCGGTCGACGACCTGCGTTATCAGCAGCGCGGTGATCTGACGGGCGAGGCGAGAAGCGGCGAGTTGCTGACGTTGAAGATCCGCTACAAGCAACCCGATGGCGACACCAGCACGAAGCTGACTTTCCCGGTCGCCGATCTGGGCTATCGGTTCGGACAGGCGAGCAAGGATTTCCGCTTTGCGGCAGCGGTCGCGTCCTTCGGCATGTTGCTTCGCAACTCGCAACATCAGGGCAATGCCACTTACGCGAGCGTGCTGGAAATCGCTGCGGAAGCGGCCGAGGGCGACCCCACCGGCTACCGCCAGGAGTTCCTCGCCCTAGTCCGCGCGGCCATGGCGCAGGCTGAACGCCGCCAATAAACCATCGCGCGGGGCAGCTTCTTCGCCAAGAGGTTCGTGGCAACATCGAAACGCGGCGGAAGGCCCGTTAGCATCGTTCGAGGAATAACTGTCCAGTGTTCATTGCTGATCATCCCACGGAGTGTGATGGCTACATTGACGAGGCGACAGTTGTTTCTCGAACGATGCTTACGGTTCATCACGACGCCGTGCGGCGATTGGATCACGGCCGACTCGACCAGCGGCTGACTGCAAATCACCGGGCGCCCCGCGGTTCACCGGTCGCACCGGAATCGCCGGATGGTAGTAACTGAGGCCCGGCAGGAATCCGCAGCAGGCCACCCAGCTTTGGCCGACCGGCTTGCTGGTCACCGCGGGCGAGCCGTCGCTAACCGATCCGGCACGACCGACGCTCGGTCGGCGCGAAGTCCGCTGGGCCCGGACTGGTCGGAGTGGGAACCTCTTCATCTTCTCTTAAGGTAGGACCAAGTAGAATCCGCTGCGGACACCTGCATGTCCGCCCGTTTCCGAAGAAACGGGGAATCGCGCTTTGGCCTGAAGACCGAACGCGAAGCGGGCATGCTGAGAGCGGATTTTACTTTGCCAAAGGAGAAGGTACGATGAGACATCGCGACCGCAGTTTGGTGGTTCTGGCGTCGATTTTTCTGGGAGTGCTGGTCGCCTTGCCCGCATGGGGCCAGCCTCCGAGCGGCCCGCCGGTAAAGAAGCCGGGTGGCCCGCCGCTGGTGAAAGATGATTTGTTCCTGAAATTGCTGGCCTCTGAACCCGTGCAAGCCGAACTGGAAATCTTGGATGAACAGCGGACCAAGTTTCGGGAAATCGGCGAGTCCTTGGCTGAAAGAGTCAAGGAAATCGTCGGTGACGTGGACCCGCGCGGGCTGGAGCCGGAGAAACAACGCGAGCTGCGCGAAAAGCTGAAGGCGAAAGAAACGGAGTGGCAGGGTTGGTTGCGTGGCGAGATCGCCGGCGTCCTGTTGCCGCATCAACTGAAGCGGCTCCAACAGATCGCCTTGCAGTTGCGGGGGATCGATGCGTTGAACGATCCGGAGGTAGCCAAGCAACTGAACATGACGCCAACGCAACTCGACAGCATCGCGCGGCTGCGGGAAGAAGCGAAACAAGAAAGGGAGAAGATCAAGCGGGAAGTCGACGCATTGGTTCGAGGCAAGGAGGCAGGTGAACTCCGTAAGGAACAGGAGGAAAAGCTGCGTCAAGACTTCGACAAACGTATCCGTGGCACGCTGACGCCGGTTCAGGCGAGGAAATGGAACGAAATGTTGGGAGAGACGTTCGACACGTCGCGACTCAAGGGCGGCGAAGGTCCGAAGCCAGCCAAGCCGCCCAAGCCGCCAAAAGAACCTGTCGAGGCACCACAGCCTTAGTGACCGTCTGATATGCTGAAGCATCAAGGATCGGAACGATCGATCGGCGAAAGGGCGAACGTGCGGATTCTTGTTGTCGAAGACGAGCCAGATCTCGCGGACGTTTTGCAGAAAGCGCTCCGCGAGGCGGGGTATGCCGTCGACGCGGCGGCGGACGGGGACGATGGTCTGTTCAAGGCGGAGAGCTGGAACTATGACGTCGTAGTGCTGGACATTATGTTGCCGGGCCGCGACGGCTGGAGTTTCCTGAGCGAGCTTCGGCGGTCGAAGAAGACGCCCGTGCTGATGTTGACGGCCCGAGACGGGATCCAGGACCGTATTCGCGGACTCGACCTTGGAGCGGACGACTACTTGGTCAAGCCTTTTGCGCTTTCGGAGTTGCTGGCCCGGTTACGTGCCCTGATCCGCCGAGCGCACGGCGATGCCACGACGGTCATCGAGATCGGCGAGGTGGCGATCGACGTCGCGGCCCGCACGATTCGCAAGGGCGGGCAGATCGTCACGCTGACGCCCCGCGAGTATGCGCTCGTCGAACTGCTGGCGATGCGGCGCGGAAAACTGGTCACGCGAACCGCGCTCTACGAACACCTGTTCGACGAGAACGACGACACGCTCTCGAATCTGATTGACGTCCACGTTTCCAACGTGCGCAAGAAACTGGGCAAGGAATTCATCACCACGCGCCGCGGCGAAGGTTACATCATCGATGGGTAGGTCGATCCGCTGGACGATGTTGGGTTGGTACGGCCTGATCCTGTTGCTCGTCGTGGGCGGATTGGGCAGCATCCTGTACTGGCATGTCCGCCAGGGAGTTTGGAGGAACGTCGAGTCGCAACTGGTCCGCGAGGCTCAGTTGCTGGCCGCCGGACTGATGGAGGCCGAGGCCAAAGCAAAAGAACGTGGCAAGAAGCCCAAGCCGGAGAGATTCTCAGCCGGTGACGATTCGGTCCCGCCGCCCATCGGCGATGACGCACTTATCTTGTCCGGACCGCTGCAGCAGGAAGTGATCCCCGGCAAATATCTTCACCCGTTCCGCGGAAAAGATGTCCGAGACGACTTCGCCATCTGGAAGGGCAAAGATTCGCCGGTCCTGCTGGTATCCGGAACGAAGCAGGCGATTCCGCCCCCCGACCCAATGCGGCATCGCGGACGGCCTTTGGAAGAATACACGGCTCGCCGGCGCGGGAACCGGTACGAGATCATCCTGACAGGACCGTCCAGCACGGACATCATGGTGGGCCGGAACATCTCGAAGGAGTTGTCCGAATTGCGCACGTTCCTGGCGACCTTGTTGGGCGGAGGCGCGGGCGTGATCGTTGTGGGATTGATCGGCGGTTGGTTTCTGTCTCTATCCGTGCTTCGACCGATTCAAAGAATGACCGAGACGGCGTCGTCAATTTCAGCAAGCAATCTTTCACAACGGATCGATCTGGCGGAAACGAAGAGCGAGCTCGGCGAATTGGCAGGGGTGCTGAACGCGATGTTCGCCCGGTTGGACGCAGCATTCGAACGCCAAACGCGTTTCACGGCCGATGCGGCTCACGAGTTGCGGACCCCTTTGGCCGTGGTTCTTGCCCACAGCGAATTGGCGCTGCAAGCAAAACGTACGGGCGAGGAATACCGCGAGGCATTGGTCGCGTGCCAGCGCGCGGCGGCGCGAATGAAACGGCTGACCGATGATCTGTTGACCCTTTCGCGCGACGACGCAGCCAATCTGGCGACGCATCGTGCGTTGTGCAATTTGCGCGAGATCGTCGAGACCTGCCGGAACACGCTGCTGCCGCTGGCGGCGCCGGCGCGGATTTCCGTCGACGCTCGACTGGATTCCGTGCAAGTTTGGGGTGATCCGGAGCGTTTGGCCGAGTTGGTCGCCAACCTGCTGTCCAACGCGATCGTTTACAATCGACCTGACGGCGCTGTGGAAGTGCGGTTGGCTGACGACGGAACGTGCGCGGTGCTGACGGTTTCCGATACCGGGATCGGGATCGATCCTGAAGATCAGCCGCTAGTGTTCGATCGCTTTTTCCGTTGCGACAGGGCTCGTTCGCGCGTCCAGGGAGGCAACGGACTGGGCTTGGCAATTTGCAAAGAGATTGTAGGTGCTCATGGTGGCGAAATCTCGCTTGCCAGTACGCCCGATGTTGGAACCACCGTTACCATCCGCTTGCCTCGACACGGACTGGGGCCAAGTGAAGCCGCCGAGATCGATGCCCAGCAGCAGAGAATCGTAACGGGTGGACCCGCGTGAAGCGGCTTCATCGATCAGCAGACGCTGGATCGTCCCCTGCTCGATCAGTTTTCGGATGTTGGACTATCGCAAAATCAGCGCGTCGGCGACGTCCAGATCCAGGATGAAACGACGGCCGGTGTCGGTCTTCTCGACGCGAACCGGTCGCCCGCTGGCCAGCGAGACTCTGCCCGTCGGCACAGGGATCGAGATCTGGACCTGCAAGCCGACGATCGGGTCCGGCGTCCAGTTGATCAGCGGGATCGCGACGCCGTGCGGCGATTGGATCACGGCCGACTCGACCAGCGGCTGACTGCAAATCACCGGGCGCTGCGCGAACAGCGGAGCCGCTGGCGCCTGGATGATGGCCGAGGCGACCGGATCGAATTCGGTCGGCAGGAAGTGAATCATCGAGTCGTCCGTCGCTCCGCGGTCCACCGGCCGCACCGGGATCGCCGGATGGTAGTAACTGAGCCCCGGCAGAAATCCACAGTAGGCCGCCCAGCCTTGGCCCACCGGCTTGCTGGTCACCGCGGGCGAGCCGTCGGCGAATGCGTACACCAACGCGGCGTCGCGCAATTGGAAGCGGCTGCGGACGCCGATCACCGGCGTCTCGGCTTGCGGCCACAACGCCTGCGGGGACACCAGCGTTAACCGGTCCGGCACGACCGACGCTCGGTCGATCACACGGGCGAACGGCAAGTCCTGCTTGGCCATGATCACCCGCGAATCGTCGGGCTCGTCCATTCCGATCGGCTCGATCCCCAGCAATTCGCGCAACACCGCGTTCGGCTGATTCAACTCGTCGTACATCCCGGCGCCGGCGGTGGCCAGCAGGCGTCCCCCGTTCTTGACCCAAGCGGCGATCTTCTGCGACGCGGCGCGGGAAACATGGGCGTCGGTCAAGTACAACGCCCGGTACTGATCCAGCGTCCCAGCCAGCGCGTCCTGTTCCACGACGACATCGATCGGAATCTGCTGATGGAGGATCGCCGTGTACAGCGTCCGTTTGCCCGCCGCCAACGATCCGTGGCTGTCGCCCCAGATGTCGCCCGTCTCGCTGAACCACAATGCCGCTTGAGCCGGCCGCACCTGCCCGTCCTGAACGATTTCTTCGAACAGGCCCAGTTCGCGGAAACTGCCGAGCACCATCCGGTACATCTCGGGATGGTCGACGTGGTTCTCGGTGTAGGCCACGTGGACCGGCCGGAACTCGAACAGGTTGACCATCGTCATGCCGCCCGCCAAAGCGCCGTAGAACAGCCGCCGCCACTGGTTGGGCGTGTTGTTCGGCATGTGGGGCATCACGTAGTACATGATCTTGCCGTCCGGCTTGCCCCGCAGTCCGGCGCGGAAGAGCGCGAAGTTTAGTTGGTTCATCTGCGGCGTAGCGATGGGCACCTGCCAGATGTAGTCTTCGCTCCACGGCAGCGTCATGCCGCCCTCGCGGAAGACGGTCACCCACTTGAACACCTCGCCCAGGAACATGTGCTCGGACGGATAGTGCGGCGAGTAATTCGCGCCGATTGCGGCGTTGGGCAGATGCTGACGCAGAATGTCCGTCCGCTGCTTGATCGCCCGGATGCCGTGGTCGTTGCGGTAGCGCATCGACCAGTAGTACACGGCGGGCTGCGCGGCTTGGAGCTTCGGATCGGGGTTGAAGACGACTTGCGTCCAGTCGCCGCCCGCCGTCGGTTGGATGTCGGACGGCTTCATGCCGCGGTTCTTTAGCCACTGTCGGAACTCCTCGTGGACCGCATCGCCGCTGGGGTTCGGCAGACTGATCTCGTCGCCCAGGCTGACCACGGCGACGTTCGCGGCTTGCACTCCCAGTTTCTGGCAATACTCGGCCAGCTTGTCCGTGGCGACGCCCCGGACGTCGATGTAGCCCCGGCCACCCGGCGCGTCGGCCCGCGTGTCGCTGAGCGCGAACAGCCGCTTGAATTCCGCCACGGTCGCGGCATGTTTCCCTTCGTCCAGCGGCTCGAACGTCGAGGCGTAGATCGGCGTCCGCCGAGGCGCACGGCCGTGCGGCGCCGGGTTCGCCTGTTTCAAGTCAGCCAGCAGATCGTACAGCACCGCGTCCTGGGTGCGCAGACGGCGCGAGTATCGGGTGTCGGCGTCGGCAGCCAATCGCAAGTCACCCTGACCGGTGAACTCAGCCAGGGGCACGATCTGCCCGGCTGCGTCCTTCACGCCGAACTCGGCCACATACGGCCCGTTGCCGGTCCACGACCATTGGCCGTCCGCCAAGCTGTCCATCAAGCCACCGACCTCGATCCAATCGGTACGCTTGCCCGGTTCGACTTCGATCGTGGGGATCGTCCAATTCCGCAAGTGGACCCAGTAGGGCGAGTGCTGTTGCCAGTTGCCGCCGCCCGGCGCCGCGCGACCGGTGAACACCAGCGGCTGCTCGCCGCGGTTCGCGACCCGCAAGAATACATCGCCCGATTGCGTCAGCAGGCCGTCCAGCGGCAGGTAGTTCTCTTTCTCGATCCGCATCTTCACCTGCTCGGCATCCGTGGTCAGCATGACCAGATCCACGTTCCGCCGCGCCGCCGGCTCGGGCTGTCGGCCCGCGATCAAACGGATCGTGGCACGCCCCGGACGCAGCGAGACGAACGCATCGTGACCTTCCCAAACCACGTTTTCCACCGCGCCCCAGCTCCACGCCACTTCGGTCTTCAGCCCTTCGCGGAAGGCCCAGATCTTCGTGTTGTTCCGTGCTCCGTACAGCCGGTTCAGCACCATGCGTCCAGCCTGCTCGACCTGGACGCGGAACTGGGTCTCGAAGCGATACGCCGCCTCGTACCGCACCAGCACCAAATAGCGTCCGGCCTGCTCGATCTCGACATCGATCGTGGCGATCGTTTCCTCGCACTGCTCGGGAGCGCCCAGGAACGCCTTGCGGCTCAGGAAGCAGTTGGCAAAGGTGGCCGCGTAGTAGTTTTCGCCGAAACGCTTGGCCCGCCAGCCCAGCAAAGCTCCGTCGCCCGTCGGCGCCGCGACTTGGAATTCCTCGCCTTCGCAGACGTACAACCCGTCCGGCTGCACCTTCACGGCGGGCCGCGCCTTGCCGAACGCTTGCGCCGCGGCTGGCGCATCGACCGCGTCGCCACGGGCCGCCGCGGCGGAAAGAAACACGAACAGGGAAAGGCAAATCGGGCAAATGGATCGACCTTGCATCGTTGGCTCCTTGAACCTGCGGCTGAATTGGCGCGAGCTCGTATCCTCCGTCGCATTCTCACGGCGTTCACAAGCGACGGGCGAATGCGATGGTACCGACGCGGTTTCACCCGGATTTCAGACGCTGTTTGATGTCCTTCAACTGGCTGGACTCGGGAAGATCTTTGTAGTACTCGTCCAACGGGTAGCAGCCCGAAACGAGGCCGCTGCGCGGCGCGGTGGTACAGTCGCTGAAGGTGCGGCAGACCCGCTTGCGCTGCAGTTCGCCTCGCTGCAGACAGTCGGCTGGCAGCTCGGGATACGACAGCACCATGCGGCCGATGCCGACCAGGTCAGTCCAGCCGGCGCGGACCACGGCCTGTGCGACGTGCGGCAGGTAGTCCTGCAAATACGTGTAGCCGGTGCCCACGATCGGCAGTTCGGGGACGGCCTGCTTGCATTGGCGAACGGTGTGGATCTGACGGGCCACGCCGATCAGCGGATCTTCGGGCGGCTGGTATCCGTCGCTGGGCGGGAAGATCGCCGGCCGCTGGATGTGCGGGTTGTAGTAGGGGCTTCCGCACGAGAGATTCACGGCGACGACGCCCAGATCCTGGAGCAATCCGAGCAACTGGAGCGGCTCGCGCAGGTCCACCTCCAGCGGATTGTCCGGGTTGGCGCCGAAGCCGAACTGGTACGGCAACAGCGGCTGGTAATCCATCGGCTCGCCCACCTCGCGGCTGGTCTTGTACGGCGGGAAATCGAACACGCTGATCCGCACGCCGACCATCAACCCCGGCACCTCGGCGTGGATCCGCTCGATGATCGTGCGCAACACGCGGGTCCGGCCGTCGAAGTCGCCGCCGAATCTGCCCGGCCGGGTGCGCGCGCTCAGGAATTCGTGCAGCAGGTAGCCGTGGCAGGCCTTCACGTCGACGAAGTGATAGCCGACGTCGTGGGCCAGACGCGCGGACACGACGTAGCTGTCGATCAGACGTTCCAAGTCGTCGTCGGTCCAGACCACCGAATCGTCGCCCGGATCGATGCCGAACTTGGCGTCCAGCAGCGGATGGTGATAGGCGATCCGCGGTTCGAGACGTTTGTCGCGGGGGCGGCAGAAGCGGCCGGAGTGGGTCAATTGCAGGCCGATCAACAGATCGTCCGTGTTTCCGCAATGTTCGCGGTGGGCGGTCACCAATTCGCTCAGCAGCGCCGCCAGCCCGTCCCGAGTCTCGGGGATCGCCATCGTCTGGTTCGGGTTGGCTCGGCCGTCGGGCTGAACCGCGGCCGCTTCGCCGCCCCAGATCAGCTTGGCACCGCTGATGCCGAAATTCCGCCAGCGGCGCAGCGTATGAGGCGACGGCGTCCCATCGGGGTTGGCGTCCCAGCCCTCCATCGGATGAATGCACCAGCGGTTGCCCACCTGAAGACCGCCGATGCGGATCGGCTGAGCCAACGGGCTGCCCTGGTCGGCGGTCAGGATCTCCGGATCGGTGGGCAGATCCAGGTTCAGTTCGCCAAGCCGCGTGCGGAACGCCTCGACCGTCTTGAAGTTCGCAATTTTCGGATAAGCGTCCGCCATCGTCCAACTCGCTTTCTGTCTTCGTGATACCTAAAACTCATCGCCTTCGGGGACCAGGGGGCTGTGGGCCAGCAGGAAGCTGCGTTCCTCGCCATCGCTGTAGAAGTAGACGCGCGCCGTCCGTTTGGCTCCTTGGCCGCTGACGGCGACGATCATACCGCTTCCGTACTCGGGATGCGAGACCGCCAAGCCTTGGAAGAACGTCGCTGGCGGGTATCGCCGCCCGGTGCGTCGCCCCGGCTGCAGCATCTCGGCCGCGGTGGTCACGCCGGACGGAAGCCGCCGCGTTTCGTACTCGTCAGGCGACTCCTGAACGAACTCGTCGTCCGTCCAGACGGGCGGGACCGATTCGCCTCGGTCGAAACCGTCGACGTCGAACGACGCATCGTGGGTGTCGTCGCAGTAGCCCGTCGGTTCGCTGTACGCCATCTGCTCGCGGGGCAATTCCATCAGGAACTGGCTGGGGATGGTCGGCCGGCGGTCGCCGCGGAACGCCCGGTACTGGGCCAGGCTCAACTGCAGTTCCTCCCGGGCGCGGGTCATCCCGACAAACAGCAGTCGCCGCTCCTCTTCCAGCTTGTCGGGATCCTCCGAGCTGCGTTGATGGGGCAGCAGACCTTCCTCGATCGCCACGATGTAGACCACCGGGAATTCCAGCCCCTTGGCGGCGTGCAGCGTCATCATCGTGATCCGTTCCGCTTCCTCCTCCCAAGCATCGGTATCCGCGACCAGTGACGACTGTTCGAGGAATCGCTCCAGCCGATTCTGCTCTTCAGGATGCTGGTGATCGAACTCCTCGGCGGCGGTCAGCAGTTCCTCGATATTCGCCAGCCGCTCTTGGTCTTCCTCCGTGCCGGAATCGATCAGCCACCGCCGGTAGCCGGATTCCTCCAAGACGCTCTGGATCGCGTCTCGGACGTCGCCGAACGCCTGTTCGGCCATCCGGTCGCAGGCAGCGACAAAGGCGGCGATCTTGGCCGCGGTCCGTTTGGGGATCGATTCGATCAGGCCGCTCTCGCGGGCCGCGTCCAGCAGCGAAATGCCCCGCTGCCGGGCGTGCCTCGTCAGCCGCTCGATCGTCACCTTGCCGATCCCGCGCGGCGGCGTGTTGACGATCCGCAGCAAGGCGAAATTGTTTCGCGGATTGTTCAGCAAGTGCAGATAGGCCAGCAGGTCCTTGATCTCGCGGCGCTGGTAGAACTCCAGTCCATTGACGATTTGGTAGGGGATTCCCGCCGAGCGCATCGCGTGTTCCAACTGCCGCGACAGGGCGTTGACCCGGTAGAAGACGGCGAAGTCGCCCGCGCTGCGGTTGCCCTCGCGGATTTCGTCGGCGATGCGCGCCGCGATCCCGTCAGCTTCATCGTGCCCGGTCGGATACACGATCAGCCGCACCGGACTGCCTTCCGGACGGCTGGTGTACAGTTTCTTCGGTTTCCGCTTGACGTTGTACGAGATCAGATGGTCGGCCACTCGCAGGATGTTCGGAGTGCTGCGGAAGTTCTCCTCCAACCGCACGACGCGGACGGCGCCCATATCGCGCTCGAAATCGAGAATGTTGTTCAGATCGGCGCCGCGCCAACCGTAGATCGACTGGTCCGGGTCGCCGGTGACGGCCAAGTTGGGATAGTTGATGGACAGCGCCCGAACCAGCGCGTACTGGGCCAGGTTCGTGTCCTGGTACTCGTCCACCAGGATGTAGCGGTAGCGGTCGTCCAGTTGAGCCCGCAATTCGTCGTTCTCGCGCAGCATGATCGCCACGTGCAACAGCAGGTCGTCAAAGTCGACCGCATTGGCCTCGAGCAGCAGACGTTGGTAGACCGGATAGAGCTTCTCGGTCACCATGCCCGTGGGACTGTTCTGCCGCGCCACGTATTCGTCGGGACGGATCAGATGATTCTTGGCCCAACTGATCGCGTGCGCGATGCTGCCCGGACTGGTGTGCGCCGGTTGGACGTCGCATTCGGACATGGCTTGTTTCAGAACGCGAAGACTGTCGTCCGAGTCGTAGATCGAGAAGTTCTCCTGCAACCCGGCCAGCGTCGCGTAGATCCGCAGCAGCCGGGCGCAGAACCCGTGGAACGTTCCCATCCAGACGTCCCGGCTGCCGGTCAGCGTCTGAACCCGCTGCCGCATTTCGTCCGCCGCCTTGTTCGTGAACGTCAAGGCCAGGATCTGGTACGGCGGGATCCCGTGCCGCATCAGGTTCGCGACGCGGTGCGTCACGACGCGCGTCTTGCCGCTGCCCGGCCCGGCCAGAATCAACAGCGGCCCATCGACATGCGCAACCGCCTCCCGCTGAGCCGCCGTCAGCGCAGCGAAAAGATCTGTCTCCAGTGGGCTCTCGCCGCCAAAACTCATAGTAGTCTTCGATTCCTTCGTCAAAATACCGGGAAAACGATGGTGGCCGAATTCGTGAGAATTCGGAGTCTCTCCAGAAACTACGAATTCTCACGAATTCGGCTACGGAAATGCTTCGCGGCTTTGCCTCGCGCCGGCGGACTCCCGATCACCGAGAGTTTACCAAATCGGCCGGTTCGGGACAGAAGCGTTGCGGCGACGTGCGGGAAAGCCCCGCGCCTCGGCGAGCCGGCGAATTGCCTCTATGTGGATGTCGCTGTCCTGACCGCCCGTTTCGCGAGGTCGCCCAGCTCCCGAGGCGTCTAATCGACCGAATCCAGTCTCCGTGGGACGCTTGTTCTCCAACGTTTTCAGGTGTATTCTACGCGCGTCATCCATCTATCTGCGCAGATCTGGCGGTGAGGTGGCATCCGGTCCTCTTCTTCCCAAAGCGAGTTTCTCGATGAGTATTTCGGTCAAGTGCGGTCAATGCGGACAGCAATACAACGTGGGCGATGCCTTGGCCGGCAAGCGAGCCAAGTGTAAGAAGTGCGGCGCTGTGATGACTATCCCGGATCCGAACGAGCCGGTGATGGCGGATCTGAGTGACCCGCTGGCCGGTCTGAGCGACGATCCGCTGGCCGGGTTGGGCGACTGGGAAGCGGCGGCCAACCCGCTGGGGCCGTCGAAGCTGACCTCGTCGCCGTTGACTTCGGCTTCGCGTCCGGGCGGCAAGCCCGCAGGCAAGCCGAAACCCGGCTCGGCCGCGAGCGAGGGCATTCCGCTGGCGGTGTGGATCGGGGCCGGCGCGGGCGGCGGCGTGTTGCTGTTGGTGCTGATCGCGGTGCTGGTCTGGACGCTCGGCCGTCCCAGCCAGCAGGTCATCCAGGTGGCCACGACGGGCACCGACAGCGCGACGGCAAATAGCACGGCCGGCACGTCGCCCGCGGCCGCGTCGTCGGCCGCGTCGTCGGCCGGCGCCGGTGCGACATCCGGCACGTCGGCGGAGAATTCGCCCACCCCGGATGCCGACAAGCCGGCCATCGCCGAAGTCAACGATTCGGTCGCTTGGGTTTGGCAACCGGAGAGCGTGCCGGCCGGCCCCGACGGTCTGCTGGCCAAGCCGTTGGGATTGCCGGACAGCCCGCAGAACTTGTTTGTCGCGCGACCCGACTTGGCTCAGTTCGTTGCCAGTTACGCGCGTTCGGGCGCGAAGAACGAAACCCTGGTCCAGCAAGTCGACTTGAAAACAGGAAAGGCAGTCGCCGAACGCTCGTTCGGTCAATACGCCAAATTGCTGAGCGTCAGTCCGGACGGAGCTGCGTTCCTGTTGCTTCCCGCCGAGTCGTACGCGACGCAGGAAACGCTGGAGGTCTGGCGCTGGAAGGATGCCGGCGCCGAGCAGGTGGCGCAATGGAAGCCGTACGAAGGTCAGGCTTCGCGGCGCTTCGCGTGGGCCAAGATGATCGACGCCTCGCGAGTGGTCACCCACCACTCGCAGGACGAGGCGGCGATCGTTTGGGATGCAGGCAAGAAGACGCCGGTCTACCGAATTCCATGCAAGGGCCACCAGGAGATGCTGGTGAGCCCCGGAGGAAAGTACCTGGTACAACACGCCGGTCTGTGGTTGAGGTTCTTCCACGCGGCCGATGGCCGACATGCCGGTTCCCTCGGGCCGTTGTCCGAGGACTACATCAGCTTGAGCGCCGTGGCGTTCTCGCGCGACGGCCGCTCGATCGCGGCGACGTTCTCGGCTCCGATCGGCGGCAGTTCGGCGGTGGTCGTTTTCGACGCGACGCAAGGCCGCCAGAAGCAGGCCGTGGAAGTGCCCCTCGCGGCGGATCGGCTGCAGTGGGTGGGTGACGGTTTTCTGCTGGCCGGTTCGCATTTGGTTTCGCTGAGCCATCAAATGACGGTTTGGCATTACGTCGGCTTGCAGACGCATCCGCAGACGACCGACCAGCGAGCTT
>JAHDXO010000073.1:0-26895 GCA_023382975.1 Pirellulaceae bacterium | reverse complement strand
CACGGCCCGCAGCGGCAGCGAAACGTATCTGAGCGCCGCCGCGGTGCCCAGCAGCGATGTCGCGGCGAAGATCGACGGATTCGTCGCCGCAAATGTTCCGATTCTTCAAGCTGGCGACTCGGTCAGCTTGCAGGTGACGGCCACCAGCCAATCGGCCCGCGCCAATCTGCAGCAGGAACTGACCGAGTCCTTCCGCGGGAAACTGGCTGCGACGGGGTATCAAGTGGCCGAGGGCCAGCCATTCCGACTGAAGGTCGACTTGACCGAAGAGGACTCGGGACGGCAACTCGAGTACCGGACGTTCGGAACCGGCGGCGCAGCTTCCACCCTGCAAGTTCCCGACCGTCGCTTGGTCTGCAAAGTGGCGTTTGTCGACCAAGGAGGCCAAGAGGTCTGGGCTCAATCGACCTCGGTCGGTCCGGCGTTCATGTCCAGCAATCGCGGCGGCGGCGACCTGGTGACTCAGATTCTCCAGGACCGTTGGCGGCAACTGGACTACTGGACCGGCCAGTTGCAGATTACCAAGCGGGTGCTCAAGCTCTCCAGTACGGGAAAATTCGGGCAATCGATGCTGCAGCCGACCGGAGAACGCATCATCAACGTTCCCGCTCCGTGACTTGGTCTTGTGCCAACGCGATCGCGCCCAACACGCCCGCCCGGTTTCCCAGTCCAGGCGGAACGATGTATTCGTCGATCTGGTCGATCACGGCAGGAGCTTGGACGTACTCGTTCAGCAACTTTTGGACTTGGCGGCGAATCAGTGGGAACAGTTGCTGCTGCTCCATGACTCCGCCGCCGAGGATCAGCCGCTGCGGCGAAAATGTGCAGATGTAATTCACCAGAGCGAGCGCCAAGTATTTGGCTTCGAGCGTCCAGGCCGGATGGTACGGTGGCAACTCGCGCGACGGCTTGCCCCAACGCGCTTCGATGGCCGGGCCGCTGGCCAGTCCTTCCAGACAGTCGCCGTGAAACGGGCAGCGGCCGGGAAAGGGGTCTTCGACTCGGTCGTGCGGGATTCGCACGTGCCCCATCTCGGGATGGACGAGTCCGTGCATCATGCGGCCATTGACCAAGCCTCCGCCGCCGATCCCGGTACCGACAGTCAGGTACAGAAACGTGTCCAGTCCCTGCGCCGCGCCCCATCGTGATTCGCCCAGGGCCGCCACGTTGACATCGGTATCGAATCCCACGGGCAAGCCGAGTTCCCGGCTGACCCGGCCGGCGAAATCCGTGTCCCTCCAGCCTGGCTTGGGTGTCGACGTGATGTAGCCGAACCGGGCGGAGCCCGGATGGGGATCGATCGGGCCGAACGCTGCGATGCCCAGGGCACTCAAGGGGCCAAGCTGCAATTGCTGCTCGCGAAAGAACTGTACGGCCCGCGCGATCGTCTCGTCCGGCACGGTGGTGGGAAAACGCGACTCGGCACAGATATCGTCAGGCCCCGATCCGACGGCACAGACGAATTTCGTGCCGCCCGCTTCGATTCCACCTACCAAGCTCGTCACGGTTCACCTCCTGTCATGTTGACCGGAAACGTCTATATTGTAAGCGTTCCGTCTGCCCGATGGTGTCCCGAACGCGAGAAAACGAGGAATCGGACGACCGCTGCAGTACCGGTGGGCTAACGCCACACCGCTCGCCGTGCGGCGAACGAGAGAAAACGACGAATCGGACAGCCGCCTTGCGCCGAGTTGAGGAATCCGCCCGCCATGCCCGCCCCCGACGATCCGTACTTCCCCGTAGCGGGCCAACCGATCCCCAGCCACGCCAGTGCCCCGGATCCGGCGGTTTACGACTGGACGTTCTGGTTCTGCTACGCCGCCAATTGCAGCCTGATGATGGGCGTCAGTCTGTTGTTCCGCTACGCCGATTTCGTGAGCTATCTGGGCGGCAGCGAAATGGATCTGGGCCTGATCGTCGGCGTCGGCATGTTGGGCGCATTGGCCACTCGGGTGTTCCAGGGAATCGGCATCGACCGTCTGGGGCCGAGGCGGATCTGGATCATGTCGCTGTGTCTTTTCGCCACGAGCGTATTGGCTCATCTGGCCGTCTCGCGGGTCAACGGTCCGGGAGTCTATCTGGCGCGGATCCTGCTTACCACGAGCATCGCCGGCGCCTTCGGATCGTCGCTCACCTATGTGACGTTGCGGGCACCGCACAGTCGGATGGCCGAAACGATCGGCGTGATCGGAACCTCCGGGTTTATCGGCCTGGCCTTGGGCCCGACGCTGGGCGACCTTTTCCTGGCTGGGGACAACATCACACGTCCTCAAATTGTGCGTCTGTTCGTGGCTTCGGCGTCGCTCAGCCTGGTCGCCCTGTTCTTCGTGCTGCGGACGGACAATCCATCGCGCCGGCTGCAGCGTCGGTACGTTCCCATCGCGGCGGTCCTGTGGCGATACCACCCTGGTTTGATTCTGTTGGTGGCTGCTGCGACAGGGATCATTTTGGGCTTGCCCAACACGTTCCTGAATGCCTACGCCAACGAGTTGGGCATTCCGCGGATCAAGATCTTCTTCCTGGTCTACGCACTCACGGCACTGGCGGTCCGCATCCGGTTCCGGCATCTGGTCGACCGGTGGGGAGTGCGTCCCGGAATTCAATGGGGCCTGAGTGCAGCCGTCTTGTCGGTGCTTTCGTACCTGCTGGTGCGCAACGAATGGTCGCTGGCTCTGCCAGCCGTCTTTGCCGGGACCGCGCACGCGTTGCTGTTTCCGGCCGTCGTCGCCGGGGGCAACGCTTCGTTCCCCACCCGCTACCGCGGCATTGCTACCACCCTGATGCTCGCCATGTTTGACATCGGCAATCTGATCGGTCAGCCGTTGATGGGAGGCGTGATCGAGTTGGCGCGTCGCATGAAACTGCCTCCGTACCCGGTTTTGTTCTTTGCCGTCACGGTGGGCCTGTTGATCGTCGGCAGCATCTACTGCTGTTCGGCCTCGGAGGGTTCGAAAAAGCCACGAAAAAAGCCGGTCGCTGCCCCGTGACAGCAACCGGCTTGCGGTTCCCAAAATGCCTGAGAGATCGCGGTCGTCTCGCCGCCCGCAAACTCTAGCGGCGGAAGCTCACCTGACGGTACGTCAGCGGAGCGTATTCCAGGCTCGCCGACTTCTGGATCACTTCGCCCTTCTGGACTGCAGCCGCCTTTTGAACGGCTTCCACCTTCTGCACCGCCTCGCCCTTCTGGACCGGACCCATGATGACGCCGCCGCATGCGCCGCTGCATACGCCGAAACAGCCGACCGGAGCAGAACAGCCGTGGCAGCCGTGCCAACGCTGGTGCAACATCGCTCGCCGCGGCGCGACAACGACGCCCGAGCACGGAGCATAGCAGCCGCCGCAAATCGGCGCTCCATGGCACGCGACAACGCCGCGGCAGGCAACGAATCCGCTGCAGCCGTCACACGTTACCACTCCGTAGCAACCGCCGCAGCCATGGCAGCCGTGACCGGCCACCGCCTGATTGTCGCCACCGACCAGCGCGATACCGACAAATGCCAAGAAGATCGCGACCCCCGTCAACAATACTCGATTCATGTCAAACCCTCCAAATTCCTTCTGTTACTTGGAATCAAACAACCTCAGTCATTCCACCCAGCAAGCCGAGGAGTTTCGCAGTTTTGCGGAGCCCCTGCCGGTTGCGAAGTGTGCAATGCATGCACAGAGTAGGAGACTAGGGTAACATGCCGAAATTTACCGTCAAGCGATTTCTTGGGAAATTCAAAGAAGTGTTTTCTGGGAGTGAAAATATGATATTTGGGCATGTAGGCAGGCTTGTGGACTGCCGCGAGGATACTGGAGATTGAACGTGCCCTAGGTGATTTCCAGACCGCTAATTTGGTTCCACCTTGAACGGTCGCGGTTGTATGACAATTGTCGAAACTCGTAAGAATTCGCAGACGAGCGACGCCCGCCGACGTCGCAGAACGGAGCGCGTCGGCGGGCCGTGTTGTGGCTCCGGAATACGTTCACTCCGCCGCATCCGCGGGGGCTGACGCCGTGCGGGAGCCGAGTTGCTGGTCGATGATCATCAGGCCCACGGGGTTGTCGCCAACTCGCTTGAGTTGTTCGACGATCCGCTGGGCCGTTGCTTCTTCCTCGACCTGTTCGGACACGAACCATTGCAGGAAATTGTGCGCCGCGTGGTCGTTCTCCTTGTTGGCCAGATCCACCAGCGTGTTGATCTTGCCGCTGATCAGGCACTCGTGATTGTAAGCATCCTGGAAGGCGGCCAGCGGACTGGCCCACTCGATGGTGGGCTGGTTGATTTGCTGCAGCACTACGCGACCGGCCCGGTCGTTGATGAAGTCGACGAACTTCATCGCGTGCATCCGTTCTTCCTCCAATTGGACCCGCATCCAGGCGGCCATGCCTTCCAGATTCTGGGCGGCGAAGTAATTCGCCATGGACAGGTACAGATACGACGAGAAGAACTCGGCGTTCAAGTGGTCGTTGAAAGCTTGCTCGATTGATTTCTTCATTGGATTCACCTTTATTGCTAGGATTTGCGAACGGTGTAGAATGCGGTTTCCCTAGAGCATTATGCAGCGCAGGCATCGAAGACAAGGGGGCAGGTTGCGGCAATGCGGTTGCAATTGCAGAAAATCCGGCCTCTTGAACATGAGTCTCGAAAACCGCGGTTTGGGTAGCATCCCGCCTGAGACTCGGTTTCAGTTTTCGCCCGGCACTGCGAGGCTCTGACACGGGATTCGGCCACCAGCGTCACTGTCCACTTTTCCGAAAGGTTACCATGTTCCATCTGACCAAGTATTTCGTCCGCGAGCATGCCGGGATCATGAAACTGACGGACGTCTACGACATCATCGATCCGGCGACGAACCAGCAGGTCGGGATCGCCATCGAGAATCCGGGGGCGTTGTTCAAATGGCTGCGGCTGCTGGTCAACAAGCAGATGCTGCCGACCAAGGTCGAGATCAAGGATGACAAGGACGGTCCCGTTCGGCTGTCGATTCACCGGGGCTTCACGTTCCTGCGGGCGAAAGTCAGCGTCCGGGACAGCGACGGCAACGAGCTGGGGTTCTTCAAGTCGAAGCTGTTTTCCCTGGGGGGCGGCTTTTTTGTCTACGACAAACTGGGCCAGCAGGTGGCGCAGGTCAAGGGCGACTGGAAGGGCTGGAACTTCAAGTTCCTGGACGCTTCGGGCAACGAGCTGGGCACCATCACCAAGAAGTGGGCGGGGATCGGCAAGGAACTGTTCACGTCGGCCGACAACTACATCATCTCCTTGAACGCCCAACTGCAGCAGAACCCGTCCATCGTAGCCCTGCTGCTGGCCGCGGGCCTGGCCATCGACGTCGTGTTCAAAGAGCGTGGCTAGGGCACTGTGAATGTTGACCAGGTTCCCTTACGCCGTCCGCCCCGTGTCGTCGGGCGGTGCTCGTTCGTGTCCAGCGTGTTGAGACCGGCGATGGCGGCGTCGCTGATCGTCATGCGGCCCAGGCGGTCGTAGGCGTAGGCGTAGCTGGCGAACCGGTCGCCCGTCGAGAGCATTCGCCCCAAGGCGTCGTACGCAAAGTTCAGCGTGTTTTGGCGATTGGCGTCCATCTCGGCGTCCGCGGCGGTGTCGTACCAGATCTCGGCGGTGTTGCGGCCCAGCGTATCGTACTGGAACTCGCGCACCAACCCCCGGCGGTCGATCCGCCGGGTCAGGTAGCCGCCGTTATTATACAGGAAGTGACGCTGCTCAGGTTCCCAAAAACGACAGAGAAATGGCTGCATCTTTCTGTCATACCATGTTTCTGTCATTACGAACTCGCCTCGCGTAGTTCGTCCCTGCTGTGGCTTTCCGACCGCGCTCGCAACAACAGCCAGCGCCATCGGCCTCGCTGTCACCCGGAGTCGCGATGACGTCTGAACGCGAGCGCAAGATCAAGTGGAAGCGATTCGGCAGTCGCGTCTATGACTGCCGCCGGATACCGAGCAATTCGAGACAAAACCACGTATGGAATCAGACTGCCCAATACCCGTTCACCGGGACACCGCGCGACCCGCCATGCCCCCGCCAGTCCCGCCACCATCTGCTCATCGCATCCGCGACAAAAGTCAAACGTACCGGCTTCCGGCAGCCTCCCCAGTATATGCTCCTGCCCCCTTTATTCTGTCTCAAGACCATCGCTGACCTTAAATCGCCCAAGTCTCCCCCAGACCGTGTTCCCTGAGATGCTGTTCTACTCATCAACGTCTTCGTCGCCCTTTGTCGTCGTACTCAGCCAGCGCACCACGTTTTCGGAGCCATTCCACAAGTTCGGACCCATTTGGTGGTGGTCGAAAATCTTTCCCAAGATCCACGTACGTGAGGTTTCGAATTGCACACAATGCCTCCAGTGTTCCGATGTCGGGTCGACCTCTAGCGACGGGATGAACGACTCGAATTTCGACACCACTCGGCAGTGGAGGAATGTAGCCCCACGTAACTTGCACGCCAAGTTTGTGTACGTAAACAGTACCTCCATTCCGCGCAACTCGGCGATATAACCCTTGTTGCTTCCGGGACTCGCTGTTGCAATACCAATCTCCAATGAAGATGAGGACACCGACAGCCGTCATCGCCAGGAGTAGGTCCCTTAGGCCGAACTGCCTTCGTCTATTCATCGTGTAGCTCGACCCTCATTGCCAACGACATTCCCAGTCGCACCCGTCATGTCATCTGTGAACCATGCTTTCTTCGACAGCACTTCTCCCTTGCAATTCCATTTCGCATCGAGACGAAGTGTTACGCGTGAGATTGGATTTCCACCTACAAGAACCCATGAATCAGCCACTGCCCACAGCTCATCCAGTCGTTCCCCTCGTAGAGACGGAAAGTTTTTCCAAGGCGTTGTCGCTCCAATCAGTTCCTGCTTTCCTGTTCTTGGATCGTCGGCCCAAAAGCCGTCGAACGCTTTGTTGGGGGCGTGAAAGTCGTACTCATCGCCAATCTGTGGCGCATTGCCCGGCATAAGCTTGAACACGGAAGTGACACGAACGTGCCCGCAAGTCTTCATGTTGGGGAGGAGGACCCAACCGACCACCATTTTGTAGATCGGGAAATAATCTGTTCCCTTCGTTCCCTGGCCGTCAAACTTCGTCACTTGAAGGTTCCCTCGTTCATCAATACTAATTGGATAAAGATATTGAAGCTCGCTTGAGCCGTCCACATCGAGTCTTTCATCGCACGAGCATTCTGAGCAACACTTCGCCGTAACCGTCAGGCGATTGCTCTCAACGATATAGGCCGCTCCCGCCCTCTTCACGGCCGCGACCTCGCTCGACGACAAATCAATATTCACGCCCCAATAAACACCTCCGTATCCCTCAAACGTCTCACCAGTCACGTAAACATACGGGCTGTTATTCACGCCAGCGAATTTGAGGAGTCCAAGCGGGTCCACGTATTTCGTCGGACGATTGCCCACATACCGCAGCAGATTCGCATCCCTCGCTTCGAACCCGATCGGATCTTCGGTCATCCAGCGGCCGGTTGACAGGTCGTACCAGCGGTTTAGGTTGTTCTGCAGGCCGGTGTCTGGGTCGTAGGGTCTGGCGGTGAAGAGGAAGAGGCTGTCAATGCCGGGCCCACTGTCGCTGGTCACGTTGCCGAAGGCGCCGTAGGCGATGTGCTTGATGACGCTGGTCGTGTCCGTCGTCGGGTCGTACTCGACTACGTCTCGCACAGAATGCACATAATCGGTCAGTAGCCATGCCATGTCGCCGGCTGTTCCCGTGTTTACGATTTCGTCGGCCAGGATCTGATCGACTCGGGAACCCCAGAGGTAGCGATGGGTGAGATCTGTCGATTCGCCGTCACCCATTCCAATCTTCTCAAAGTCCAGGACGATTTGACGCGCATCATGCACAAACACGCGGGACTCTTCGATCGTCCCGTCCGCGTTCGTGTCGAGCGTTTTCCTGATCCAGCGCTGGCCGAAGTCGTAGGCGTAGTGGATGTCGGTGGTCAGTGGGCCGTTGGCAGTGGCTCGCGTGCTCACTCGGGTCAGTCGGTTGCGGTGCTCCCAGGTGTATTCGGTGACTTCGCCGGTCGCGATGTGGGTTCTCGACGTGCGGTTGCCTTCTTCGTCATACGTGTACGTGTGAGTTCCGTCGCTAAGCAGTTGATTGTTCGGGCCGACTGTGTAGCCGTTGTTCACCCGGTTGCCGTTTTCGTCGTAAACATACTGTTCATCAGGGGGCGCGGTCGGGAGACCGGTCCCAGCGGTGTACTCGGCGGCGGTCAACTGGCCGGTGTCGTCGTTGGTGTAGTCCACGACGCCGTCGATCAACGATTCGAAGCGGGTCATGCGGTTCGCTTCGTCGAAGGCCCAATCGTAATCGGCGAAGACACCCTCACCCCCACCCTCTCCCGGCGGGAGAGGGAGTTGGCGGCCATGCGTCATTCCCGTCAACCGGCCCGCTTGATCGAAGAGATAGTCAGTAGCCGCGACCAGTTGATTGCCGGACAGGTCGGCGTAACGGGTGAGTGTGGCCAGTTGACTGGCGAGGTCGTAGGTGAAGTCCACTCGCTTGTCTGCCACGGGCAAGACGGATGTCGGCGATGCGTATTGGCGAATGCTGGTCGTGCGGCCTAGTTGATCGTAGGCGTAGTTGGTGACGAAATCTGCGTTGCCGCCGACCGTCGCGGCGACTTGGGTTCTGCGGCCGGCGGCGTCGTAGGCGTTGGTCAAGGTAACGGTGGGGGCGAGTCCGGCGATGGCGGCGTCGCTGATCGTCATCCGGCCCAGGCGGTCGTAGGTGTACGCATAGCCGGCGAACTGGTCGCCCGCCGAGAGCATTCGCCCCAGGGCGTCGTACGTGAAGTTCAGCGTGTCTTGGCGGTCAACGTCCATCTCGGCGTCCGCAGCGGTATCGTACCAGATCTCGGCGGTGTTGCGGCCCAGCGCGTCACCGTGGCAACAAATCAGTCGTGTCTTGTCCTATTCCATGTTGGACTTGCTTGTGTCTTCCAGACCATTGCCCGGCGGCTCTTCGAATCTCATCCCGTGTGCGACCGCTAGAGCTCGCATATCGTCCAGCAAGCCGAAGAACGCTCGGGCGAGCGTGCGAACATCGGGATTGTCAGTTACCGGAACGTGAGAGCGAGGCGGTGCGGTCCAGTATTCATCAAAAACTTCATCCGTACTGTACAGTACGACTCGGTGTGCCTTGCCGCAGCAATACACTTCGATGGTCCATTCAGTAAAATCGGCACCAGGTTCTGCCATTGACGGCCATAAGAGAAACCCTCGACGTTCGATAAGATCGATAGCCTTCTCCACCTCCGATGCCGGGAGGATATACAAATCCCGCGTGAAACTGTAATGGTTCGGACGACCTAAGTAGCTCTTCCCTACATGATACTTTAGGGACGTTATAGGTGCGATGTCCGAGGCCGCGAATTGCTGCGAATACACTCCAACGCCTCGAAACTCCCTGAATTCGAATAGGAATTGGCCGCCTTGGCCGGCGAACGCCCTCATGTCCGGGGGCGGCACACTTGTCAGTCTATCGGGCGTTCCTGCAAAGCGATCGCATCCAAGGAAAACCGAGTGTATTGCTGCCATGGCTGCTCCGCCGACAACCAGAAGCCGAAAGCTAGTCTTTGTCTTCCACACGATTGTGCTCCCTAGTATGGCGATTTATGCGGTGGTAATGGCACCCATTTCCCGTCTTCCCAGATTACGTAACCGGGCAGGTCGGGATCGTAGTGTGGATCGTTCGGTGCGGGTGACAATGGATAATTCCAGAAAGTCCAGCCACGCTGGCCATAGTCATTGCTTGGGGTCGAATGCTCTTTCCGGATCTTGTTCTCTATAATGAGAACGGGGTCTTCCTTTGTGTACCCTGGGCCTTTCGGAAAGGGAGGCTGTGCGTGCTTCAGATTGGGTACAACGTGGCCACACAACTCGTGAGCGAGAGTGAACATCACGGTGTTTCTAACTAGTCCGCTATCGTTCCCTGTTGGGCCCCGTAGGGTACTGTCGCCCCATCCCTCCAGCGTTGGATGACGAAAGGGGTCAGTTGGATCCAGCCTTACGTGATTCAAGGGCTGGTCAAGCATGCCAGCTTCGTGTTGGGCGACACTTCCCCCGGATCCGCGCCTCAGCGTAATAATTCGTTCCGAGTTGATGGCATCACAGATGCAGGTGCATGAGACTGGTGTGGGGGCAGATTCGCTCCCAGGACGCTTCCGAGCAGAGTCTCCCGAGGCTGCCCCGCGCGAACAGAACCCAGGAGAACAAGAGCGGACAGGCGGGTTCCCAGTCCAACGAGGTGCGATCGCCCACTTTCCGGTCGGGCAAAGTTGCGTGAGAAGCTGGAGGAAGTAGGCCTGGTCGCGGTACTCTGGAATGCGCAGGATGAGTCCTGATGAGTCGACGCGTGTCGCGGGCATGTTGCTCACATACGTGAACAAGTTGTATCGGCTTCCTTTGTAGGTACTTGGATCCTCGCTCGGCCACCGGCCTGTCGTGGCGTCGTACCAGCGGTTCAGGTTGTTTTGCAGGCCGGTGTCTTTATCGAAGGGGCGGGCGGTGAAGAGGAACAGGGTTCCGATGGTTGGGGCGGTCTGCGCCGCGATGTTTCCGAAGGCGTCGTAGGTCAGGTGATTGACGATGGTTGTGGTGTTCGTGTTCGCGTCGTACGTCGCCATGTCCCGCACGGTGTTCAGGTGGTCGGTTAGTGGCCAGAGAAGGCTGGAGACGGCAGGAGGTTGGCTGGAGTCTAGTTGTTCGTCGGCCAGGATCTGGTCGACATTCGGACCCCAGAGGTAGCGGTGGGCGAGATCGGTCTCGCTCGCGTCCCCGGCGCCTTCGCGGTCGAAGTGCAGGACGATTTGGGGCGGTCGAATGGGGTGCAAGATCAGCGGATTCTGCTCGTCTCCGCCGTCATGAACGAAGACCGTGCTGCGCTCGTCGGACTGGCCGGGATTGAACACCTTCCGCACCCAGCGTTGGCCGAAGTCGTAGGCGTATTGGATGTCCGCGGTCAGGGGGCCGTTGGCAGTCGCTCGCGTGCTGACTCGGGTCAGGCGGTTGCGGTGGTCCCAGGTGTATTCGGTGACTTCGCCGGTGGTGATGCTGGTCTTTGACGTGCGGTTGCCTTCTTCGTCATACGTGTACGCGTAGGTTCCGTCGCTGAGGAGTTGATTGTTAGGCCCGACGGTGTAGCCGTTGTTGACTCGATTGCCGTTTTCGTCGTAAACGTATTGCTCATCAGGGGGCGCGGTTGGGAGACCGGCCCCAGCGGTGTACTCGGCCCCGGTCAACTGCCCGGTGTCGTCGTTGGTATAGTCCGCCACGCCGTCGATCAGGGATTCGAAGCGGGTCATGCGGTTCGCTTCGTCGAAGGTCCAATCGTAATCGGCGAAGACGCTCGCGCCCTTCGAATGGGTCATTCCCGTCAACCGGCCCGCTTGATCGAAGAGATAGTCGGTAGCGGCCAGCAGTTGATTGCCGGACAGGTCGGCATAGCGTGTGAGCGCGACCGGTTGGTTGGCGAGGTCGTAGGTGAAGTCCACTCGCTTGTCAGCGACGGGCAAGACGGATGTCGGCGATGCGTATTGCCGGATGCTGGTCGTGCGGCCGAGTTGATCGTAGGCGTAGTCGGTAACGAAATCCCCGTTGCCGCCGATCTTCGCGGCGACTTGGGTTCTCCGGCCGGCGGCGTCGTAGGCGTTGGTCAAGGTAACGGTGGGGGCGAGTCCGGCGATGGCGGCGTCGCTGATCGTCATCCGGCCCAGGCGGTCGTAGGTGTACGCATAGCCGGCGAACTGGTCGCCCGCCGAGAGCATTCGCCCCAGGGCGTCGTACGTGAAGTTCAGCGTGTCTTGGCGGTCAACGTCCATCTCGGCGTCCGCAGCGGTGTCGTACCAAATCTCGGCGGTGTTGCGGCCCAGCGTGTCGTACTGGAACTCGCGCACCAAACCCCGGCGGTCGATCCGCCGGGTCAGGTAGCCACCGTCATTGTACGCGAAGTAGCGGGAATGGCCCAGTTCGTTGGTTTCTTGCACCACGCGGTTCAGGGCGTCGTAGGTCCAGGTAGTCGTGTTGTCGCCCGGATCGGTCAGCGATAACCGATTGCCCAAGGCGTCGTAGCGGAAGGACGTCACGCCGCTGAGGGCGTCGGTCTGGAACACGACGCGGCCGAGCGGGTCGTAGGCGTAGCTGGTCGTGTGGCCCAGGGCGTTGGACGTCTGCAGCACTCGGCCCGCCGCGTCGTAGACGGTGGCCTGGAACGCCGGAGCCTGGCCGCCGGGCCCGTCGGGATCGGGTTGCGTGACTTTGATCTGCCGGCCCAGCCCGTCGTAGTCGAACGTGGTCACGCGGCCCAGCGGGTCGGTGACGGTCAACAACAGACTCTTGGGCCAAGTGGTCCCGTCGACGACCGTGAATGGGGCGGGATTGTCATCGGGCAGGATCGTTTCCACGCGGAACACCGCTTGCAGCCGGCTTTGGTAACTCAAACCGTTCCGATTGACGACAATCGCGCCAGTGGATTCGATCAGGTCGTACAACGGCGCGCACGGGTTGCAGCCGCGGGCATCGTCAGCCTGTTGGTCGTCCCAGCCGGCCCGGAAAGTCAGGCTAGATAAGTGAGGGGGCAATGGGCAGTTTCTCCAGGGCCGCGACGAATCGCCGCCAGAACCCGGTTCGCGACATGAGTCAGTCCTTTCACGGAAGAGAGACTTTCGAATCCGATTGCCCGCTTTGCCGCCAACTTACAATTCCATCGTCCGAATGCAAGTAGTCTTTCCGGGGATTTTGGATTTTGTTGTTTGGTTCGGAAGATCGGCCAAGAACGCATTCTCAACTGGCGAGGTCGGGGCCTTCGACGCAACCGAGGTTGATCCGGCGGAGGTGATGGACTAAGCTCAAGCTGCAATTGGCTTTGAGTCGCTTCCAATGGATGAAGGGGAAGAATGTTTTGGACAAGTCCTTGGCGAGTCAACGTCGAAAGGTGGTTCGAGGACACTATCGGGCTCGCGCCCGGAACGCCTTCGGGCCTTCGCACCTGGACGAACTGTCGGACGAAAAATTGCTGGGCATGCGGTTCTGCAATCTGGGCGTGCATATCGAGGGGACTCCGCTGGAGCAGCGGATCGCCCGGCTGTACGAAGAACTCGAGTACCGCGGCATCTATTTCCGGCCGCATTGCTGGCTGGCCCAGGAGTGGTTTTCGCCGGACGGGGTGCCCGGCATCGCGGTGCCTTTCTATCTGGGGCATCCCCGGCTGATGCGGCTGGAGCGGAAGCAGATGCTCGAAGTCGAAGGCGGCGCCGAAGAAGGATGCATGCAGATTCTCCGCCACGAGGCCGGCCATGCGATCGACAACGCCTACCGTCTGCGCCGCCGCCGCGATTGGCGCGAAGTGTTTGGACGCGCGTCGGAGCCCTACCCGGATTTCTACTCGCCGAAGCCGTACAGTCGCAGCTTCGTGCTGCACTTGGATTCGTGGTACGCGCAGAGCCATCCGGTCGAAGACTTCGCCGAGACGTTTGCCGTTTGGCTGAAGCCGAAATCGCGGTGGCGCAGCCAGTATCACGACTGGCCCGCGATCAAGAAGCTGGAGTTCGTGCATCAACTGATGGAGGAGATCCGCGAACAGAAGGCGAAGGTCACGTCGCGCGAACGTCCGGGCTCGCTGCCGACGCTGCGGATGACGTTGCGCGAGCACTACGACCAGCGACGGGCGCACTACGGCCTGGACCATCCGAACTTCTACGACCACGACCTCCGGCGATTGTTCTCCGATGCGCCGGAGCATGCCCGCCGCCCTTCAGCGGCCGTGTTCCTGCGCCGGCTGGGGCCGAAGCTGCGCCGCGAGGTGGGGCACTGGACGGGCGAATACCAATACACGATCAATCAAGTGCTGGACGGCATGATCGAACGCTGCCGGGACCTGAAGCTGCGCGTCCATCGGCCGCAGCGCGAGGTGGAACGGAACGCGTTGATCCTGCTGACGATTCAAACCATGAACTATTTGCATGACGGACATCACCGGGTGGCGTTATGAAACCGCGAAGGATTCTCGTGCTGGTCCGCGAAGGTCTGGTTCCGCCCGAGTCGATGGAGGGCTACAGCGACAAAGAGATCGCGGTCTGGAAAGTCGAGTACGATGTCGTCACCACGCTCCGCGAGATGGGGCACGAAGTCCGAGCCGTGGGCGTCTTCGACGATCTGTCGCCGATCCGCCGCGCGATTCGCGAGTGGCGTCCGCACATCGCGTTCATGATGCTCGAAGAGTTCCACGGCTTGGCCACCTACGACAGCGCGGTGGTCGCCTATCTGGAACTGATGCGCACGCCGTACACCGGCTGCAACCCGCGCGGCTTGATGCTGTCCCGCGACAAGGCGGTCAGCAAGAAAATTCTCCGTTTTCACCGCATCCCTACCCCGCGGTTCGCCGTCTGCCCCCGTCGCCGATCGGTGAAGAAGCTGAACCAGTTGCGTTATCCGTTGATCGTCAAATCGGTGATCGAAGACGCTTCGTTCGGCATTGCCCAGGCGTCGGTGGTCCGCGACCACGATGCGCTGGTCGAGCGAGTCGAGTTCGTTCACCGGCGGGCGGAGTCGGATGCGCTGGTCGAGGAGTTCATCGAGGGCCGCGAATTGTATGTTGGCGTGATCGGCAACCAGCGTCTGCAGACCTTTCCCGTCTGGGAAATGCTGTTTCCCGGGATGCCCGACGACGTGGCCCGGATCGCCACGGCCAAAGTCAAATTCGACGGCAAGTACCAGGAACGGTACGGCATCACGACCAAAGCGGCCGACGATTTGCCGCCGCCGCTGGTGGCGAAGATCGAGCGGATCTGCAAACGGGTGTACCACGCCCTGAGCCTGAGCGGCTACGCGAGAATCGATCTGCGGATGGATGCCGAAGACCGGATCTACGTGCTCGAAGCGAACGCCAATCCCAATCTCGAGTACGGCGAGGACTTCGCCGAATCGGCCGAATCGATGGGCATCGGATACGAAGAACTGCTGCAACGCATCGTCAATCTTGGAATCCGCCACGACGCTCCGTGGAAAAACGCCCCGCGATTGTAGTGCGTGCTTTCGCCAGTCAAGCTTCGACTGCGCTTTGCACCGGCGCGGTCCGAGGTTGCCGGGGCAGGCTGATGGTGAACGTCGTGCCCTGGCCTTCGCCGCTAACGAAACCGACCTTGCCGCCGAGGTAGCGTTCGCCCAGCAGTTTGATGCTGTGCGTGCCGATGCCGCGACCCGTGCGCGCCTTGGTGCTGAACGACCGCTGGAAGATCTGCATCTGCACTTCGCGCGGCATCGTCTGCGGATTGTGGACGTGGAACTCGAGCTGCGAGTCCCGCGGTTCGCACCGGACTGAAACGGTTTCGCCCGCCGCCGCGGCTTCCAGCGCGTTCTTGATCATGTTGCCCAGCACTCGTCCCAGCAGCCGCGCGTCGGTGACCAGCGTACCGCAGTCCGAGCAGTTCAAGTCGATCCGCCGTCCCCGCGCGACGGGATGCCTGGCGAGCAAATCCCGCTGCCGTTCGAGAAACGGTGCTACCTCGATCGCTTCGAACTCGGGCTCCAAGTCGCCCGACTCCGCGTAGGTCAAGTCCCGCTGGGCGCGAATCTCTTCGATCAGTTGATCGGCCAACTCGGCCAATTCCGCCAATTCCTGGCTCTCCGGCGAGTCCTCGGGAATGCTCTCCCGGATCAAGTGGGCGAAGCCCTGGATTCCGCCCGCGGTGTTCATCACGTCGTGGAAGAACATCCGGGCGAGGACGCCGAGACGCTTTTCGTCGCTGACGTCCTTGAGGACGCAGATCGAGTAGCGCTGGCCGTCCACCTCGACCGCCGTGGCGCTGACCAGCAAATCCAAAGCCCCGCCGACCGGTTGGTCCAGCGAGATCCGGCATTCGCGAACGACCCGGTCGTCTTGCCGCTGACTCTCCAAGACCGCGTCGATCGCGCCGCACGTCAAGCACTCGTGCGCGGTTCCGCACCCGTCCGGACCGCCCGCCACGTTCCGACATCGCACCAACTCGCCCGGCCGGCGGCCCAGCACGTCGCCGATTCCGCACTGCAACAGTTCCAGCAAACGTCGGTTGGCACTGACTACCTGCCGTTGGCCGTTCAGGATCAAGACGACGTCGGACATCGCGTCGATGGTCTGCTGCAACAGCGGCACGTCGATGATCGATTGCTGCTGCCGATGCACTTCCGGCTCGGTGCTGCGACCGGCAGGAGCGTAGAACGTCGTGGTTGGGCCTTCGGATAGATTCATGACCGAAATTATGCCATACAACGTGCCTCGCGTCATCCGGCAGACAGGCGAGCGGACCGGTCCTTGATCATCTGACTGCCACGTGGATAATAACCGGCCGGATTCGGTGCCCGTGCGTGCCGGTCGCTTGTCGATTTTTCCCTCTGCCGCTTTTTTTGGACAGGAGCAAGTAAGAATGGCACATGAAGTCACCCTGATCACCGGCGACGGCGTTGGCCCCGAGTTGGCCGAAGCGGCTCGGAAGTGCGTCGACGCTACGGGAGTTTCGATCACTTGGGATGTGCAGGAAGCAGGGATCGATGTGATGGAGCGTACCGGAACGCCGATTCCGGATTCCGTCATGGCCAGCGTTCGCCGGACTGGCTGCGCTTTGAAGGCTCCGATCACTACCCCCGTCGGGACCGGATTCCGCAGCATCAATGTCTACTTGCGGCAGGAGTTGGGACTGTTCGCTTGCATTCGACCCTGCAAACACTATCCGGGTGTCCGCACGTTTTTCGGTGAACTGGGTGTCGATATCGTGATCGTGCGGGAGAACACCGAGGATCTGTACGCGGGAGTGGAATTCGAGGCGGGGCGAGCGGAAACCCATCAGTTGATTGAATTCATCAACGGCCTGCCGTCGGATCGGAAGATCAAGACTTCGGCCGATGTCACCGGCGTGTCAATCAAGCCGATCAGCGTGCCGGGCTCCGAGCGGATCGTCCGCTGCGCGTTCGACTACGCCCGTCAGAACGGTCGCAAGAAAGTCACTGCCGTCCACAAAGCGAACATCATGAAGTACACGGACGGTTTGTACTTGGCCACGGCCAAGAAGGTGGCCGAGGAGTTTCCGGACATCGAGTTCGAGGAACGCATCGTCGACAATATGTGCATGCAATTGACGCAGAAGCCGGAGTTGTACGACGTTCTGGTTCTGCCCAACTTGTACGGCGACATCGTCAGCGATCTGGGAGCCGGCTTGGTCGGCGGCTTGGGCGTCGCCCCGGGCGCAAACCTGGGACCGGGCGGTGCGGTGTTCGAAGCGACGCACGGCAGCGCTCCGAAGTACAAGGGCCAGAACAAGGTCAATCCCACGGCGTTGATCCTGTCGGGGATGCTGATGCTGCGGCACCTGGGAGAAATGGAAGCCGCCGATCGTCTCGAACAAGCGGTGGCGGCAGTGATCGCCGAGGGCAAGGATGTCACGTACGACCTGAAGCCCCACCGGGACGATCCCACGGCCGTGGGTACGCAGGAGATGGCCGAAGCGATCTGCGCCAAGATTTAACCGACCGGCGGCAGGTCGAGACCTTCGGCCAAGGAGGGCGCGGGTGCTGAGCCCCTCGGAATTCCGCGACATCGTGAGTGGTCGGCGAATCGGCCCGACTGCGGCGGTGTTGCGCACCGGATTGCGGCTCGCGGAAATCCCCTACGCAACGTTGATGCGAGCGCGCAATGCGTGCTACGATCGAGGCGTTCTTCGCAGTCTCCGCGTACCCGCCTCGGTCATCAGCGTGGGCAACCTGACGGTGGGCGGGACAGGCAAGACGCCGCTGGTGGAGTGGCTGGTCGGTTGGTTCCGGGACCGAGGTGTTCGCGTCGGCGTGGTCAGCCGCGGCTACAAGGCTCGCGACGGCGCCCCGAACGACGAAGCGTTGGAATTGGCGTCCAAGATCCCAGAACTGCCGCACGTACAGAATCGCGATCGGGTCGCCGCCGCTCGGCAAGCCATCGACCGTGATAGTTGCCGCGTCGTCGTCCTGGACGACGCATTTCAACATCGGCGCATCCAACGCGACTTGGACTTGGTTTTGCTCGACGCCCTCGAACCGTTCGGTTGGGAGCACGTGCTGCCCCGCGGTACCTTGCGCGAACCGGTATCCGGGCTGGGGCGTGCGCACGTTGTCGCCTTGTCCCGCGCCGACGCAGTGACAGCGGAGCAGCGAGCGGCGATCCGCGCGCGGGTTCGGCACCTGGCGCCCGCGGCCGATTGGATCGAGTTGGTGCATCAGCCGACGGAGTTGATCGCAGCCGGCGGCCGACGGCGATCGTTGGAGTCATTGTCGCGTCGCCGAGTGGCTGCCTTCTGCGGGATCGGCAATCCCGATGGATTTCGCCACACGCTGGACACACTCGGTTGCCAGGTGCTCGGATTCCGCTCGCTGCCTGATCATTTTGGCTTTCCCCGGTCGGAAGTGGCGAAATTGGCGGAATGGGTGGAAGGATTGGCGGATGTCGACACGGTGCTGTGTACGCGCAAAGACATGGTCAAGCTAGAATGCGACCGCCTGGGAAGCCGCGAACTATGGGCCGTTTCGATCGGACTGGTCGTTTCCCACGGGCAGGAGTCTTTCGAACGCCGCTTGCAGTCGCTGTTGGAACGCGACGCTGGCACTCGTGCGGCTCGCACGCCGGATATTTGAAATCCGCAACCCGGAGTGGAATCGAGGCGATCCGGCTGTTTCGCTCGCTTTCGTTCCGAGCAGCGCTGCGTGGCGCATCGGTGACTCGCGGGGATTTTCCTAAGACGCACGCGTGATGGGCCTTTCAATTCCTTCGCGGCGACTACAATAGGGCGGCGAGAACACGGACGCTGAGGCCGTGGAGAATTCGCGATGCGGTGGTAGAGATTCTTGAACCACAGGCTGGCAGCCTGTGCTACGGAGAGGAGCGAAGAGATGTTCGGCGGGAAGATCGCGGGAATCGCGGGCTTATTTTCGTGTTGCTTGGTCGCGGCTTCGGCGGCGCAGGAGGTCAAGTACGAACGGTATCGGCTGGACAACGGCATGACGGTGATTCTGCACCAGGACGAGCGTCTGCCGGTAGCCACGATCAACTTGTGGTACTACGTGGGTAGCAAGGACGAAGTGCCGGGGCGAAGCGGCTTTGCCCACCTGTTCGAGCACCTGATGTTCATGGGAACCGAGCGGGTTCCCGAGGGGGCCTTCGACGCCATCATGGAAGCCGGAGGCGGCTGGAACAACGCCACGACGTCCGAAGACCGCACCAATTACTTCTCGTTCGGACCGTCGAATCTGCTCGAGACGCTGCTGTGGCTGGACGCCGACCGCTTGCAGGATTTGGGACGTACCATGACCCAGGAGAAGCTGGACAAGCAGCGCGAGGTGGTGCGGAACGAACGGCGACAGAGCTACGAAGACCAACCGTACGGCGAGGCCGAGTTGCGCATCTCCGAACTGATGTTTCCGCCCGGACATCCCTACCACATCCCGGTGATCGGCACGCACCAGGACCTGGTCGCGGCCACGGTCGACGACGTCAAGGAGTTCTTCGCCAAGTTCTATGTACCCAGCAATGCCTCGCTGGTCGTCGCGGGGGATTTTCAGCCGGCCGAGATCAAGCCGGCAATCGCGAGGCTGTTTGGCACCCTGCCTCGCGGTTCCGAACCGATCCGCCGCGATGCCCCGCCGGTCCAATTGGATCGCGTCGTGCGGAACACGATGAGCGACGACGTGCAGTTCGCCAAGACCTTCGTCGTCTACCACAGCCCGGCGGTGTACCAGCCCGGCGATGCCGAAATGGACTTGGCCGCAGCGGTGCTGAGCGACGGCATCACCAGCCGGTTGTACCAGAAGCTGGTCTACGACAACCCCCTGGCCACCGAAGTGACCGCTTACCAGGAATCGCGGCTGCTCGGGTCGCTGTTCCGCATCGAGGCCACGGCCAAGCCGGGTATCGAACTGGATCAGCTCGAAAAGGCGATCGACGACGTGCTGGCCGAGTTTCGCGAACACGGTCCCACGGCGGACGAGTTGGAGCGGTACAAGGCGAAGATCGAATTCCAGTCGGTCAACAGCCTGCAATCGCTGCTGGCCAAAGCGGACGCGCTGAACCGGTACCAGTTCTTCTTCGGCGAGCCCGATTCGTTCCGCCGCGATCTGGACCGCTATCGCCAAGCGACGGTCGCCGACGTGACTCGCTGGGCTCGCGAGGTGCTGGCGCCCGAGCGTCGATTGATCCTCCGCGTCCTGCCCGAAATCGAGACGGTCGAGCCTGACCCGCGGGACCAGCAGCCTGCGGTCGGCGGCGCGGCCGATTTTACGCCGCCAGTCCCCGCTAGTTTCCAATTGTCCAACGGAATTCGCGTCCACCTGTTTCCGCGCAGTGAATTGCCGCTGGTCGAATTGCGGGCAGTCTTCGAGGGTGGATCGATCGATGATCCGGCGGACGCCGCCGGTCTGGCGTCGCTGACGGCCGATATGCTGGACGAAGGCGCCGGATCGCGCGGCGCGATCGAATTCAGCAAGGCGGTCGATCAACTGGGCGCGTCCCTGTCGTTCCAGGCAGCGCGCGAGTACAGCGTCGGCAGCCTGTCGTCGCTGAGCCGCAATTTTTCGCCGGCGCTGCGACTGTTCGCCGACGCCGTGCGGACGCCGAAGTTCGATCCGACCGAATGGCAACGCGTCCAGGCATTGGCGGTCGAGGCGTTGCGACGCGACCAGGACAATCCCAGCGCAGTGGCCGGTCTGGTCGGGATGCGCACGCTGTTCGGCGACGACCACCCCTACGGCCGACCGGTGCAAGGCACGCCCGGCACGGTCGCGGCGCTGGCGCTGGACAAGCTGCGCGAGTTCCACCGTTCGACCTATCGACCCGACCGCACGACGCTGCTGGTCGCAGGCGACCTGACGGTCCAGCAGGCGCGCTCGATGCTGGAAGACGTCTTCGGCGATTGGCAGGCCAGCGGTGCATCGCCAGCGCGCGCAAAGTTGCCGCCGCTGAAGAGACAGGATCTTCGCGTCGTGCTGGTCGACAAGCCTGGTTCGGCGCAGACGGTGGTCCGCTTCTATCTGCCGGCGCCGGTCTACAGCGATCCGGACCGCGTGCCGCGCGTGCTGCTGAACACGATCCTTGGCGGCAGTTTCACCAGTCGCTTGAACCAGAACCTGCGCGAGAGGAACGGCTTTACGTACGGCGCCGGAAGCCGGTTTCTGGCCGAGCCGCAGACCGGTTTCTTTCTGGCCTACTCGAACGTCGAATCCGCGGTGACCGGCGACGCCTTGCGGGAGTTTCTGAACGAGTTCGCCGCGATCCGCAGCGGCGACATCTCGGCGGAAGAAGTCGACAAGGCGCGGGCCAGTTTCCGCACCAGTCTGGTCGAGGACTACGAGGATCTCGGTTCGCTACTTCAATCCGCGACGACGCTGTTGCGCAACGGACGCTCGTTTGACGGACCGGCCGAGGATCTGGAGATCATCCAATCCGTCGCGCCGTCCGCGCTCAACCGGATGGCCAAAGATGCCATCCCGCTGGAACAGGGCGTGCTCGTCCTGGTCGGCGATCGCCAGACGGTGCTCAATCAAATCCGCAAGCTCGACTTGCCCGAGCCGGTCGAGCTGACCGTGACCGGCGACCGAAAACCCTGAACGGCTTTCTGGTTGGCATCGGTTTTGCATTCCATTTCCCTTGCCAGTCCGAACTCGTGAGAGTTCGGACTGGGCGTGGCCGGACTCGTGCGGGTTTGGCGCCTACGCCTGCAAAATCGGCAAGGGATTTCTTGAGCGGTGTGCAAGACTTTCACACTTTCCAACCAGAGGGGACGGTTCGATGAAATTCAAGACCAAGGGATTTATCTCGTTGTTGCTGGCGTGCGCCTTCAGCGTCGCCGCCTTTTCTGGTGCGATTCTGTACATGACGCCACGAGGCCGAGTGGCGAACTGGAGCGGCTGGACGATGCTCGGGCTGGGCAAGCATGAATGGTCCGCTCTGCACATCAACGCTTGTGCGGTCGTGCTGGTCATCGCCGTCTGGCACCTGGTGATGAACTGGCGGGTATTCTGGAGCTATATCAAGCGGCGGAGCGCCGGCTTGAACTTGAAGCTCGAGATGGCCACCGCCCTATTGCTGACCGCGGCCTTGGTGGCGGGCACGATCTACTCGGTGCCTCCGCTGACGACGTTGACCGCATGGAACGAGGACATCAAGAACTCGTGGGAGCGGCAATCGCCCCAGGGACCGGCTCCCCACGCCGAAGAGTTCACCGTGGCGCGATTGGCCAGCAACGTTGGCGTCGACCTGGACGACATGGTCAACACGCTGAAGAACGAAGGTGTGACCGTGGCGGATACCGAGGTCACCTGGGGACAACTGGCCCAGCAGAACGGCATGGCGCCCAACCAGTTGTTTACGCTCGTTTCGCGCACCTATCCGCAACTGAACCAGTTCAGCGCCGGCGGCCAAGGCGGTGGCCACGGCGCGGGACAGGGTGCCGGGCTCGGACGCGGGCAAGGTGCAGGCCGTGGCGCCGGGCAGGGCATGGGCCGAGGTGGCGGCCAGGGCGGTGGCTGTTCTGCATCGACCGCTGCGGGACATGGCAATGCGGGGAGTGGTGGCTGCGGGGCGTCGCCAGGCAGCGAAGGCGGCTCTTGCACGGACCCGAATTGCAGCCAGTCAGGCACGTCGCCAACCGCGTCCGGACCGGGCGGTGCGCACGGCGATGGACACTCGTGCCAAACGCCCGGCTGCGAAGCGGAAGGTCAGTCGGCCGACGACGGGCACATTGCGGGCCAAGGCATGGGCGCCGGACGCGGGATGGGGCCAGGACGAGGGCTGGGCGGCGGACGAGGCATGGGCGGCGGTCGCGGCCTGGGCCTCGGTCAAGGCATGGGAGCGGGCCGCGGTATGGGCGCCGGGCAAGGCATGGACGCCGGGCAAGGTATCGGACAAATTGCAGAAGACGCGCCGTGATCCGAGTTCAACCGGCTCTGCGACAATACTTTGGGCGGCCGATGAGATCACAAGTCGTGCCGCGACAGACCGACGCAGCCCGTCAGCCAATCCAGCCGCGAGCAGACCGATAACCGGATCGGCCCATTCCGCTGGGTGGCCCGGATTTGCTCCTGGTTCAACTGCTTGACGGGAAAGGGATCAGAGCGATAATCGCGAGGCAGCGGCATGCGAAATAGCCCGCCGCCCCGGTCGGCCTATTCGCAGGCTGCGATCTTCCTTAAAGGCCGTTCCAGACAATCACAAGTTCGCTGCCATAGAATCCCATCAGCGAGAGCAGAAGATATGGCAAACACAAAAGGTCGCGACGTGTTCGTATGGTACGTCTCGGTAGTGACAAGCTGCATCGTTAGCGTTATCGCCTGTGGGATTCTCTACTTTGGCTATGTAGATCTTCAGGAAGGCAATGCTGCCTGGCTGAATTCGGGACCGGACTATGTGCCGAAGGGGAATGTTGCAGTACGAACCGTGTGGGGTGTAATCGCGATGCTGCTGTGTCCAATGGCGTTCTTGCTGGTCTTCCTTTTCGCGAGGAATCGATCTTCTTTTTCTGCTTTACCAATCACTAGGCAATGGCTGCTCGCCATCGGAGTACCCTTGTGTCTTCTGATCGTGCAGCTTTCGCTTTGCGCGATTGGCGCCATCGTCGGTGGTCCAATTATCATTCCATTTCCTGGAAGATAATGGGAAGCACGTAGCCGATCTAATTCGCGTTCAAGTATCCCGGCGCGGCAGACGGAAGGGACGCGCGACATCCGGTTGGAGACTCGCTTTTGGGGTCTTGCGTTTCAGCGGGCGATACCCACGAGCGGTGCCTTGTCTCGGTCAAGAAGCGAGTATCGTGGTGCAAAGCCGGAACGCGGATACTCAAAGAGCCGCGTTGTGCATTGATTGCCAGGCTAGCAATCATCCGATAGAATCCCCAAGAAGGAAGCGGCCGCTCAGCGAGCGAACGCTACGGGGCCCACGGCCATCGCATCAAATTGCCAGTAAAAAATTCGCATCAGTCTTGCCAAAGTAAATGCTAGCAGCGAAAGATTTCTGTGAACGGAGTTTCCCTTACTGCCTTTCACGGAGGTGTCTGATGACGGCTGCTACTTCTGCCCTCGACTTTCGGCCCCAATTCGCGAGCGTCGCAGATCCACGCATCAACAGGTCCAAGCGTCACCAGCTCATGGACATCCTGTTCATCAGCGTCGCCGCAACGCTGGCCGGTGCGGACGGTCCCAGCGACATCGCGGATTTCACGCGCGAGAAGTTGGCCTGGCGTCGCCGATTCGTTCCGCTTGAGCATGGTGTGCCCTCGCACGACACCATCGGACGCGTGCTGTCGCTGATCAGGCCTGCTGAATTCCAAAAGGCCTTTCTGGATTAGATTGCATCGCTGGCTACCGACAGCGAGGAAGAGGGCGAGCCACGCTATGTTCCCATCGACGGGAAGACGTTGTGTGGTTCCGGCGGTGCCGAGCATCGGAGCAATCCACTGCACCTCGTCAGTGCCTGGGCCACGAAGCAGGGGTTGACGCTGGGCCAAGTAGCCGTGGACTCCAAGTCCAGCGAGATTACGGCAATTCCCGAGCTGTTGAAGATGCTGGAACTGTCCGGGGCGATCGTGAGCATCGATGCCATGGGATGCCAAAAGGAGATCGCTCGGCAGATCATCCACGGGGGCGGGGATTACGTTCTTGCCGTCAAAGACAACCAGCCCAAACTCCTGGAAGGAGTGCGTGAGTTCTTTACCGAGCGGCACTTGCAGGACGACTTCGCAGATCATTCCTGCCGCCGGCACACGACCACCGAGCGATCGCGGGGACGGAACGAAGAACGTTCCTTTGTCATTGCCCCGCTGCCGGAATCCATGAAGCAACTTGTCCGTGAATGGAAGGGATTGAAATCGATCGGACAGGTCATCACGGTGACGGATTGTGAAGGAGGGCACACGTGCGAAGTGCGTTACTACATCAGCAGCCGCCCAGCGAAAGTCGGAGAGTTCGCAACTTCGGTGCGCGAACATTGGGGGATTGAAAGCATGCACTGGGTTCTGGACGTCGTTCTTGGCGAAGACGCCAGCCGACTGCGCAACGGAGATGTCGCCGAGAATTTTGGCTTCCTCAGAAAATTCGTGGTCAGCCTGCTCAAACGAGACACTTCGCGAGGGAGCCTGAAGAGCAAGCGGAAACGTGCCGCATGGAACACGAATTTCCTCGAAAGGCTCATGTTTGGCTGAGATTTTGATGCGATGGCCGTGGCCCCAGCGCTCACCGCAGCGGTGTAGTCGGCGGCGATCAATTGGCCGCGGGGGTCGTATTGGTAATCGACGGTGCCGTCGGTGGATGTGGCTTGGACCAGGCGGCCCAACTGGGCCACGTCAAGAGTCGAAGCGTACTCAGGTGGCGAAACGGGCACGAACGTCTGAATGCGACAGCGTTGCCGTCTTGCCGACAGTGCGTAGCCAAATTTCGGGGGGCGTGTGTGGCGAACGCCGTTCAAGAGCAGACTTGACTGGACAGGATGCATATCAGTCATTCCTCCGAAATGATAATCAGAACAACCAGGACCAACTGTGCAATCCACGGGATGAGCAGCACCACGCACCAAGCCTTCGCAGCTAAACGATCACAAGAACGAACATCAGGAGGCGAGAGGCTCCAAATGACAAAAAGGACCGACACAGGGAGACCTACAAGGTGCCACCAAAAGAGGCTTCGCCCCACAATCATTTTCATGGGCGTAATAGGCGTCGCCGGTATTAGCAGCAGAGCGAGAACTAACAGGCAGGATAGACACGAATTAAAAGCGCAGATCCCATGACCGAATTGCCGTATGGTCGCACGTATCTGGCGGCACCGCGCCGTGGCGCCGCTGCCAACATTCGCAGGCGTACGATAGGGGTTTTCGTCCATGATTAGATCCATTGCGGACGCGACGCTTAGTAGGAATCTAAAACGGTGAAGGCTCAGTCAAACCCAAACCAACTCTTCACGTTCTTCCAGGCGTTTCGCAGAAGCTGGAGGTCTAGCTGGACCTCCTGTCGTGGAACGATAGGCTTTCCGTGCGTTCCTGCCTCGGTCCATTCCCGTTCCTGCCAAGAGGGAACATCTTTTGGAAGAAACGCGTCAGAGACACCTGTTCCAAGGTAACCGTTGTCAACATAGATAATCGTGCCGTCCTTGAACCTGATCATCAACGCTGCATGTTCAACGTTACCGTTGTTCAGGTCAGGGGGAAAACGCCACTCGGCATATTCTATCGTGTAATCGTCATTGTCGTAGAATTCAACCCCCATGTCTTCTATCCGGCGACGAGCATCTTCCACCCACCTGTGACAGTGATCCGCACCAAACGGGAACGCCCAAGCCCGCTTGGCAGTGTCTAGCACCTGTCGTAGCCGATCACGGTTCTCTGGTTGGAGGTACGGCAAGACAACATCGATCCGTCGGTCACCGACTGTCAGTCTCGAATCAAAGGCTCCCCCGATGAGCTGGCCATTTCGATAGCGAGGGACGCAATGATAGAATTCTGCCCCGTTGCAGAATCGCCATCCAATTTGCAGGCCACCTGGGCCTGGGATTGGTTCTGCGTTGCTTTGGGGAACACCCTCGGTCAATACCTCGATCACCCCGCCATCGGTGGATCCGCCGAGTACAGATTCATCACTAACTGGCGCAGATTGATCAGAGTCGACCAGCGATTCGGGGCCGGCAAGGGCGGACATGTAGTACCCGCCGCCGCTGGAGCTGGCGCCGCCGTAGTCGTCGCCGAGGTAGCCGCCGCCGGCGGAGTAACCGACGTGGTAGAAGCCGGGGTAGTTGACGGTCTCACTGTACGAGTCGCCCCAACTGGACGTCCAACTGCCACCGCCCGACGTCCCGCTGCATGTTCCGCTGCATGTTCCGCTGCATGTTCCGCTGCATGTTCCGCTGC
>JAHDXO010000072.1 GCA_023382975.1 Pirellulaceae bacterium | reverse complement strand
GACGCCCCATTTGGCAAGCTGGAAGCTTACCCCACGACTTTTTCAGCAGCCTCCATTGGGGAGCCGCAGGGTGCGCATTGTCGCACGATTTGCTTGGCGCTCAGCAGGCCGTCGACGGCGGCGCTGATGATCCCGCCAGCAAAGCCCGCGCCTTCGCCGACCGGGTACAGGCCGAGGCAAGCGGGCGATTGACGCGACGCGGGATCCCGCTCGATGCGCACGGGCGAACTGCCTCGCATCTCGGGTCCAAGCAGGTTGGCGTTGGCGAGAAAGTCGCCGTGCCACTTGCGGTCCATCACGGGCAGCCCGGACCGAATCGCGGCGGCGGCGACGGGCGGCAAGACCTCGTTCAAATTCAGCGCCGTCGTGCCTCGTTGGTAAGAACTCTCCAGACGCTGACCCTTGGGCGGAGTGCGGCCGGCCAGAAAATCGGCGGCGGTTTGGATGGGGGCCGAATAGTTGCCGCCGGCCAGGACGAAGGCGATCGTCTCGAACCGCCGCTGCAATTCCAGACCGGCCAGCACGTGCGGGCCGCCGAACTCGTGAGGTTCCAACGTCACCATGATGCCGCTGTTGGCGAACGGCGTGTCGTGCCGCGAGTTGCTCATGCCGTTGGTGGCGATGCAGCCGGGTTCGGAGACGCTCGGGATCGTGACGCCGCCGGCGCACATGCAGAACGAATAGACGTCCCGCTGGCCGTGCGCCGTCAGCGTATAGTCGGCGGGCCCGAGCAGCGGCAGGTACTCAGGCCGGCCGTACTTGTGCCGGTTGATCTGCTCCTGAGGCTGCTCGATGCGCAGACCGAGTTGAAACGCTTTTTGCCGCAGCCCAATGCCGGCGTCCAGCAACATACCGTACGTGTCGCGGGCACTGTGTCCGATGCCCAGCACCGCCTGCGCCGCCGCGACGTAGCCACGGGACGTGTGCAGGCCCCGCAAGCGGCCCTCCGCGATGTCCAACCCGTCCAGCCGACAGCCGAACCAGTATTCGCCGCCCAACGCCTCGATCCGGCGCCGGAAGTTCCGCACGATCAGCGGCAACCGGTTGCTGCCCAGATGCGGGCGCTGTTCGTAGACCAACGACGGCTTGCCACCGCACTCGACAAACCGCTCCAGCACCCAGTCGACATCCGGCCCGCTCATCCGGCAGGTCAGTTTTCCGTCGCTGAATGCGCCGGCCCCGCCCTCGCCGAACAGATAGTTGTTCTCGGGATCGTGGTCGCCACCTTTTTCGAACGCGCGGATCGCCGGCACCCGCTGCTTGACGGGCTGTCCTCGCTCGATGATCAGCGGCCGATACCCCCGAACCGCCAAATAGTATCCGGCGAGCAGCCCCGCCGGCCCCGAGCCGATCACGACCGGCCGATGCTCCAGCGGGGCGTGGCCGGGCTCGGGATCGTCAAACGGCGGCCGGACGTAGAATTCGACCTCGCCCGGCTTGTCGTTCAGTCGCTCTGCCGCGCGGCTTCCTTCCGGCAAGTCGACCAACACCGTGTAGACGAATCGCAGGTCGTGCCGCGAACGTGCATCGAGGCTCTTGCGCAAAATCTGCCACCGCGCGAGGTCGGCTTCCTTCAGTCCCAGTTTCTTTGCCACCCGGCCGGGCAACCGGGCTTCGGGCTCGGTGACGCAGACTCGCAAGTTGGCTACGCGAATTGTCGGCATACGGGCAAGTCCGTTCCAGTCTTCAGTACAATCGGCCGCCGACCGGAACTTCCCGATCGGGTCCGATCAAGACAACATTTCCCTGGTCGTCGGGGACGCCCAGCGTCAGCACCTCGGACAGGTGCTTGCCGATTTGGCGCGGGGGGAAGTTGACCACGCACAGAACCTGCCGCCCGAGGAGCGTCGGGCCATCGTAGTTCGGCGTTAGCCTGGCCAGCGATTTCTTCACACCCAAGTCCGGCCCGAAATCGACCATCAGGATGTGCGTGGACGATCGGCCACCGGCAAAGGGCAGAACTTCGGCGATGACGCCGACACGGATGTCGATGCTTTCAAAGTCCTCGAAGGTTGCCACGAATGTCAACTCCCCGGCTTCACCGCGTACACCTGCACGCTGGCAGCGTACTCGTTGACATCGTAGCGTCGAAGCAGATCGGCCAGCCGGTCGTGAAGCGCAGACGCACCCGGTTGCGGCGAACAGCAACTCGACTGCACGACGGCCAGACCGGAATGGTCGGACGGCGTGCAACACCCCGAGGTACCCTCTGCCTTGGCGTAGGCGTTCAGATCGGAGCCCGAATCAACGACCTCGACATGCGCAAAACCGGCGGCGATCAGTTCGCTCCGATACTCCTCGATCGGGATGGCACCGGCGATGCACCCGATGTAGGCCGTCAGATCCTCGCCGATTTCGGGCGGCAGCGGTTTCTTCAGAGCGATGTCGCTTATCGCCAGTCGTCCTCCGGGCTTGAGTACTCGGGCGATCTCCCGAAAGACCGCGGGCTTGTCCGGAGCGAGGTTGATCACGCAATTGCTGATGACGCAATCGACTGCGGCATCGGGCAAGGGCAGCCTGTCGATCGTTGCCTCGTGGAATTCGACGTTCTTGGCCTCCGTCTTGGCGGCATTCCGTCGAGCCAATTCGAGCATCTCCGGCGTCATGTCGATCCCGACGGCCTTGCCCGTCGGCCCGACTTTCTGCGCCGCTAGGAAGACGTCCAGCCCCCCGCCGCATCCCAGGTCCACCACGACCTCGCCCGGTCGGATGCTGGCGAACGCCGTCGGGTTGCCGCAGGACACGCCCATGTTGGCGTCGGCCGGTACCGACGCAAGCTGCTCGGGCGTGTAGCCGAACGCCTCGGCGACCGCCCGGACTCCAGCCCGGTCGCTCGACAAGCCGCTTCGGGCCACCGAAGCGTAATTCTCTCTGACCGCCTCGCGAATCGTGTCTGACATGCAGACTCCTCGTATTTCTTCCAATCGTCTGACGTTGGACTGGTATTTTCCGCCCATTGTCGCCGAATCGATCCGTCCTGCCAACCGGTGCATCTCACTGGGAATGCGTGCCGACTTCCGGAACGTGACCTTGCCGGACGGTCGTCCATTGGCCAGAATGAAGCCTGCGGATCGACACCCCGCATCAGGAGAAGGAATCACATGGAACGAGAGCAATTACTGAAGCGGATTTCGATCGATCCGCAGGTCTGTGGGGGCAATCCGTGCATTCGCGGACACCGGATTTGGGTTTCCCTTATCTTGGATTTTCTGGCTAGCGGGATGAGTCATGAGGAGATTCTCGACAACTTTCCCGGCATCGAACCCGACGATATCCGAGCCTGCTTGGCGTACGGCGCCGAGATGTCGCGAGAGCGGTTCGTCGATTTGTGCATGGAGACGAACCTGTGAAGCTGAAGCTTGACGAGAACTTAGGCGTGCGCGGCGCTGAGCTGTTTCGCGCTGCCGGGCATGACGTTGCGACCGTATCCGAACAACAACTGGCCTCGGCCAGTGACCGCGAGGTGGTCACGGCCTGCCAAGCTGAGCAGCGATGCTTGGTGACATTGGATCAAGACTTTGCGAATCCATTGGTTTTTGAACCCAGAGACTACGCGGGGATTGCCGTCCTGCGTCTGCCCTCACGGCCCACCCCCAGCGATCTGTGGGCGACCTGCCGGATGCTGATTGCGGCGCTGACCCGCGAGGACATTTGCGGCAGACTGTGGGTTGTACGTCGTGATCGCGTCAGGCAATATACCGCGGACAGTGATATCTAGCAGGGCGAAACCGATGCGAATTTCCAATCCAATGATGGTTGTCGATTCACAACACCAACTGACGCAGAAGCGGCCGTGAAGCCACAGGGCAGGTTCAAGGCCGTGGTCTCGGATTGAAAAGGCGACACGCTACTTTTTTGCGAAAGCAGAATGCCTAGTTTTCTGTCACAAGGAGTTTCCCATGCCCCGGACCGAACCCGTGTACGCTGATTCCTTGTCCCGGCGTCGATTCCTGCAGCAGTCGGGAGCCGCCGCGGCGGCGGTCGCGCCGGTGTTGAGCTTGGCGCGCAGTGCCCACGCGGCGGGCGACGATCTGATTCGCGTCGGCCTGGTGGGCTGTGGAGGCCGAGGCACCGGTGCCGCGGCCCAAGCCATGCATGCCGATCCCGGCGTGCGACTGGTGGCGATGGCCGACGTATTCGCCAACCGGGTCCAAGGCAGCCGCAACGCACTGAAGCAGCAACGGCCCGAGCAGACGGCAGTGGACGACGACCATTGTTTCGTCGGCTTGGATGCCTATAAGCAAGTCATCGAAGCGGCGGACGTGGTGCTGATCGCCAACGCGGCCAAGTTCCATCCGCTGCAGATGGCCGCGGCCATCGAGGCCGGTAAACACGTGTTCGTCGAGAAGCCTCACGCCATCGACCCGGCGGGAATTCAGATGGCCGCCCGCGCCTGTGAACGAGCCAAACAGCAGGGACTCGGCGTGCTGTCGGGTTTGCACAGCCGGTTCCAGGCGAACATTCAGGAGACCGTCCAGCGCATCCACGACGGACAGATCGGCCGCATCGTGTCGATCGAAGAGAACTTTCTGCGCGGCCCTTACGGTTTGACGACTCGCCCGGCCGGACTGCGGGAACTCGAAATCCAGTACGGAAACCAGTACCGCTTTTCGTGGCTGTCCGGCGACGACGTGACTCAGTCGCTGGTCCACAACTTGGACCGCGCCACCTGGGCGCTGGGCGAGACTCCGCCGGTGCGATGCCACGGATTGGGCGGACGCTCGGGCGTGCAGACGCTGCTTGGCGACGTGTTCGATCATCACTCGGTGGTCTACCACTACGACAACGGCGTGCGGCTATACGCGAATTGCCGCACCGCCTTGAATTGCTACGGCGAATACTCCAGCATCGTCATGGGCACCAAGGGCACCGCTTGGCTGATGGACGGCCGAATCGACGGCGAAAATCCGTGGCGTTTCGAGGGCCCGGTCCCCAACGCCCATCAGGCCGAACACACGGAGTTCTTCAAATCGCTGCGCAGCGGAAGGCCGTTGCACTGCGGCGACTACATGACCCGCAGCACGCTGGTGGCCGTCATGGGGCAGCTTTCCTGCTACAGCGGCAAACAGATCACGTGGGAACAGGCCGTCAAATCGGAATACTACCTGCCGCCGGCGGTGCAGGAATGCACCTGGGACATGGACCCGCCCACGCAGCCCGATGAACATGGTGTCTATCCGGTCTGCGCCATGCCCGGCGTGACCGCCAACGTTTGACGAATGTCCGCAAGGTGGCGGGAGAACTCGCCCCGTGCGGTTTCCTGCCGATCCGGTTCCCGGCGAATGACGCCTGACGGTTCTTTCTCGAACAATCCGCAATCGAAGCTGACAACGGGGAGCGTGTGATGGACAGCGGTCTGTTGATGGGATTCGTGTATTTGCTGCTGGGTGCCGTCTGCGGAGGGTCGTTCGGCCTGCCCACGAAATACGTCCGCCAGGGTACGCCGTGGGAAAATCTGTGGGGACCGTTCTTCTTGTTCGCGACGCTGGCCATGCCGTTCCTGTTGGGGCCGTTGCTGGTGCGCGATTTCTTCGCCGTCTTCGGTCATGTAGGGCTGGCAGGTTTGCTGATGCCGATGCTGTTCGGTTTCCTGTGGGGCGCTGGGTCGATGACGTTGGGGATGAGCTTCGCGTTCATCGGGCTGTCACTGGCGTACTCGCTGAACTACGGGGCCCAGATCATTTTTGGTGCGATTGCTCCGATGGCTCTGCATCATCGCGAGCGGATCTTCACGGTGCAGGGCGGTATGATCCTGCTTGGCGTTGCCGTGTGCGTCGCGGGTGTAGTGTTGTCCGGTCGGGCCGGCATCCTCAAGGCGCGCAGCTTGCGCACGACGGACCCCGGCACTGCCGACGCCGGGGTGCGGCGCCAACCGCGGATGCTGGTCGGTCTGACCATCGCCGTCGTATCAGGGTTCCTCTGCGCCTGCTACGGCATCGCGGCCAGCTATACCGGCCCGGTGGCCGAAGCGGCTCAATCTCAATTCGGCAATGAGCCCTGGCAGTCCTCCTGCGCCACGACGGCGGTGATCCTGTGGGGTGGGGCGGTGTCCTCGTGTTTGTATTGCGCGTGGCTGTTGACCAAGAACAAGACTTGGCGGAACTTCGCTGCGCCGGGTGCCGGAGCGACCGTGCTGATCGCGCTGGTAATGGCATTCCTTCACAACGGCGCCATCTATCTGTTCAACCTGGGCTTCCCCCTGCTTGGCGATCTGGGCGTTTCGGTAGGTTACGCATCGTTCATGTCCTTTGCGATCATCGTGGGCAACATGCACGGCTTCCGAACCGGCGAATGGAAAGGGGCCAGCCGCGAGAGCGTCGTCTGGGTGCTGCTGGGTATCGCCGTGCTGATCGCGGGCGTGTGCATCCTGGCCACAGGGAACGCCTGAAGAGGGAAACATTCCGCTCTTTCAAAGAAGCAGAATGTCGCCGTTTCTGCCTGCAACACTTCGGGAAAGCCCCTGCAGTACTTCCGGTACGGCTATGCTTGGGGCTCTCGCAGCCCTAAATTGTCGAGAGTGAGCAAGGGAGGTTTGCCATGAAAGCAGTGATCCGAATCACCGTCGCGGTGGTCTTGATGCTCTCCTGCCGAGCCATCTGGGCGGCAGAATTCTATGTCTCGCCCGATGGCGACGATTCCAATCCGGGCACGAGGGACAAGCCGTTCGCTACGCTTCAGCGCGCGCGGGACGCTGTCCACGAAGCCAGAACTCAGGATCCAGAAGCCGACATGAGAGTCCATTTGCGCGGCGGCCGGTTCGAGTTGGCTGGGACGCTCGAATTCGCCGCAGCGGATTCGGGCACGAAAGAACGGCCCGTCGTGTGGTGCGCGCACGAAGACGAGAAACCGGTCGTCAGCGGCGGGACGCGGATCACGGGATGGCGCAAGCAGGGCGACTATCTGTGGGCCGCCGATGTGCCGTGGGTGCGGGAACGTGGTGAGCCGTTTTATCAATTGTTCGTCGATGGCCAACGTCGGACGCGGGCGCGGATGCCCAACGAAGGAAGCTACTTCTACACGAAGCGGCTGCAACTGACCAACGCCGCGCATCCCGCGTGTCTTGGGTTTACGTACCATGCCAGCGATCTCGCCTCGCTGCAGGACGCGGATCGCGCGACCGTCGTGCTGTTCCACAACTGGGTGAACTCGTTCAACCGCATCGGTCGAGTGGATCGCCAGCGGCACCGCATCACGTTCGCGCGGCCGGCGGGTGTGTTCTTCCTCGGCCCCGAAGTGCGGTACTATGTCGAGGGCGTCTTCGAAGCGCTGGACGCGCCGGGCGAGTGGCATTTGGACGCCGACCGGGGCGTGCTGTACTACTACCCGCTGCCCGGCGAGGATCCGCAGCGTGCCGAAGTCATCGCGCCGCGCGTGGCGACTCCGCTGGTGACGTTCCGCGGCGAACCGGAGGCCGGGCCGTTTGTCGAGCATCTGGTCTTTCGCGGCATCTCGTTCCAGCACGCAGATGCCGATCTGAGCCGGGACTATCCGCACAGCGTCCAAGGGGCGCATACGCAGCGGGGCGCCTTGTTCGCCACGGGACTGCGGCACACGACGATCGAGAATTGCGAATTCGCGCAGTTGGGTGAGCATGGCATCTCGCTGCGCGAGGGCTGTGCCGGGAACGTCATCCGCCAGTGTCACTTCCATGACCTGGGCGGCGGTGGCGTGTACCTTTCCGAAGGCGCGCCGATCAGCACCGCCGATGGGTATTTGACCGCGCATAACGTCGTGGACAACAACTTCATCCACGACGGCGGCAAGCTGTTCCGGGCCGCTTGTGGTGTGTTTCTCGGCGGCAGTGCGAGCTACAACCGGATCATGCACAACGAGATCTGCGACTTCAGTTGGACCGGTGTGCATCTGGGCTGGAGCTGGACCGGCCGGGCGCCCGCTTATACGCACCACAACGAAGTGGCCTGGAACCACATTCACCATCTCGGCAACGGCGTGCTGAACGACATCGGCGGCATCTACACCTTGGGGGTCTCGCCGGACACGGTGCTGCATCACAACCACATCCACGACATCACGCGGTTCGAACGCGGGCACGAAGGCTACGGCGGCTGGGGCATTTACCTGGACGCGGGCAGTTCCGAGATCCGCGTCGAGCACAATGTCGTCTACCGCACTCGCGACGGCGGACTGCACCTGCACTGTTACACCTATCCTTACGGCAACGTGGTGGCGAACAACGTCTTTGCTTACTCGGACGAAGGCCAACTGATGCGGAACGCCAACCACGAACCCGACACGAACCACGCGCACCTCGAACGCAACATCGTCTACAACGCCAATCCGCGGATGCTGTGGGGCAGCAACTGGAAGGACGGCAGCAAGTTCACCGCGGACCGCAACTGCTACTGGAGCGAGACCGCACCGTCGGCCGACTTCGATGGGCGGTCGCTGGCCGAGTGGCAGAGAGACGGGCGGGACAAGCGCTCGATCGTGGCCGATCCGCGGTTCGTGAATCCACGGGAGGGCGACTTCCGCCTACAACCGGATTCGCCGGCGCTCAAGCTGGGTTTCGAGCCGATCGACATCAGCAAGGCGGGCTTGTATGGACGGGAGGCATGGCGCGCCCTGCCAAGAGGCGTGACGCACCGAACGCTGGAGCGTGCCGCGCCGCCGCCGCAAAGGGTGTTCTTCGAAGACTTCGAAGACTACGATGTCAGCGAGTCTCCGGCCGGCGCGGTCGGCAACGAGGGCGGAGCGGAGGCGGTGGTCACGGATCAGCACCCGGCGTCGGGCCAACGCTGCCTGCGTTTCACGGACGCGGCCGGCGTAACCGCTTGGAAGCCGCATTGGTGCGTGCAGCGGACGCCCGGAAGCGGCAAGGTGCAGATGCGATGCCACTTGAAGAACGGTGCCGCTCAACCGGCAACGATCGGTCTGGAATTCCGCGACTGGTTCGGCGGTTCGCAGCCTGACGATCGATATGTCAGCGGCCCGTATTTGCACTTCGGTCCGGACGGGGTAGTGCGGGTCGAGGGTCCAGGTGGTCCAGCCGCAAGGATCGACGCAGGCCGGTACGAATTGGACCGCTGGGTACGAGTCGAGATCGAGTTCGAGGAAGGCGTGTCGAAGCCCAAGACCTACACGTTGCGCCTCACCGGTGCGGACGGAGCGACGATCGCGAAGGAGGATCTGCCTTTTCAGAATCCAGCCTTTCAGCTTTGCACTTGGTGCGGTTTCGTCGGACTGGACACCAAGCCGGCCGTGTTCTTCGTCGATGACATTCATTTGAAATAGGCTGCGGAAGTCACGCATGCGGTACGACGAACGTCCACGTCCGTCGTATCCACGGAGTGACGGACCATGATACGATGTTGATGATGTGGGGTACGGCCATCTCGCGACGAAGTCTGATTGTGGTCGAGGCCCGAGTCGTGCCGGGAGCGGCCAAGTGGTTTGCCCAACAAGGAGTTGCCATGAAGAAATTTCTGAATCTCGGTGTCCAAACGCTTGTTGGCGTGGTTCTCCTGACGGCGATGGTCGGGTTGGCCCAAGAGCATCCGGGCTTTCGCGCCGGCACGGCGGTGGTCGAGATCTCGCCGACCGTCTTTCCGATACAACTGCGTTCCGGGCCGTCCGGGTATGTCCACGATCCACTGCACGTTCGTGCAATCGCCTTTGAGAACGGCCAGGGTCGCGCGGTCATCGCGGTGGTGGACGCGATCGGGGTCGGTCGCGACATGTGCGACCGGGCCAAGGCCATGGTGGCGGAGAAGACCGGTTGGAGAATCTCGGAGATGTTGGTGTGCGCCACGCACACGCATAGTGCTCCCAAAGGCGGAGATACCACGCCGGGCAGGATCGCTTACGAGGAACTGCGACTGCAGGGCGTTGTCGAGGCGTTGACCCGGGCGATTCAATCGCTGGAACCAGCCAAAGTCGGGTTCGCTGCAGAGGAAGAGCCGAGCGAGGTTTGGAACCGCCGCTGGTTCTTGAAACCGGGAACGATGGAGAAGAATCCGTTTGGCGAGTTGGATCAGGTACGGACGAACGCACCGCGTGCCAACCTGGAGAAGCCTGCCGGGCCGACGGATCCGGAAGTCTGTGTGGTCGATGTGCGCACCCGCCGCGGCCAAGCTCTGGGGCTGATTGCCAACTACGCGCTGCACTACGTCGGCGGGATGCCTACGGTGAAGGAAGAGGATGGTAAAGTCGTCGGCGTGGCGTCGGCCGACTATTTTGGCGAATTTGCGCGCGTCATGCCTTATCGCGTCGGCGGAGCGAATCCACCGGACAACTTCGTCGCCATGATGACCAACGGCGCCAGCGGGGACATCAACAACATCGACTTTGACGGCAGACGCCCGCCACGGGCTCCATTCGAACAGGTCCGAACCGTCGCCACGAAGACGGCCGACGCGGCGTGGCGGGCCGTCAGGAAGATCGAGCGTTACGACGAAGATCCGCTGATCGCCGTGCGCGAGCGCGAAGTGACGCTGAAGTACCGGCAGTCGACCGCGGCCGACGTCCAGCGCGCCCAGAAGATGCTGGAACTGCCGCGGCAGCAGCGCGAGCAGATCCACAGCAAAGCGACTCAATATGCCAACGCGACGCGGGCCCATGCCGAGCCGGATCGAACCGAGAACGTGATCGTGCAAGCGATTCGCATCGGCGACCAAGCGATCGTTTCCATGCCGTTCGAGGTGCTGGTCGAGATCGGGTTGGAGATCAAGGAGAAGAGTCCGTTTTCCCGCACGTTCCTGATCGAACTGGCCAACGGATCCTATGGCTACTTGCCGCCCCCGCATCAACACGCGTTGGGCGGATACGAAACCTGGATCGGCACCTCGAAATTCGAGCCGGATTCCTCCCTGATCCTGACTCGGAACCTGCTCGAAATGCTCGAAGAGCTGAAGACGCTGTGAACACTCCCCAGTTCATCTCGACGGCCAAGCGATCGGCATGACCAAGTGGAGCCAAACTCGTTTTCACGAAACGCGATGGCGACCATTTCTCCTACGCGATGACGGGTATCATCGTGGACGGGGCCGGATTATCATGATGCTGTCTCCAAGAGCGAAACCTCTCTGAATTCAACGAGTGATCGATGCCCGTCTTCACGAATCTTGACCAGCGAGTTGCGGCCGACCCGTTCGATGCGGACGGGTACGGCAGCCGGTTGCCGACGTGCCAGCAGATTGCCCAGCGAATTCCTTTGGTTCACGTCAGTGGCCGCGAACGGCCGTTCGAAATCACCGTCCAAGGGAAGGCAGGTGAGATTCCTACGTCGGAGGATGCCGAGTACTACACCCACCTAACGCCCCGCGCGGAAGACCTTCTCGGATTGCCCCGCTCGGCCTATTTCTACGCGGGGCGAGCACATCCCGCTTTCGGAAATGTAGCGATGGCTTTCGCGGCGGATTGCGAAGCGGATCATGCTGGTTCAGCAACACCGTTTGATACAGGCGGACTGATGCATCCCGATCGGCACATCAAGCTCCGCCTTGTTTCCGCGGACGGCGATGCCGAACGCGTTCAGTACGGAAAGGAATCGGCGATTCCTTTGGATCTTCTGGCGAGACGTGTTCGCCAAGATTCTGGCGGCGTACTTTGATGTTCCGGTTGATTATTGGACGGGCCGACCTCGGCCCTGGGATCAGGAGGGGTTGTACGAATTGAACGACGACTGGCGGGCTTGGACCTTTGAAGTACGGTTTTCCGAAGGGCAAGCAATTGATGCTCGCGCGGCTTGGTGTGGCGACGAATCGATCATGGCCATGTTGCGCCGCATGCAGGATGAACAGGAGGATGCGCCGCCGGGTGATCCACCCACGGCGCTGGATCGGTTTCTCGCTGGGCCACCCGCCTTGGAGGCGGCGGGGACGCCCGAGTTCTGTCGCCGAGTCGAAGAGTGGGTGCGTGAAGAGGTGAAAGCATGAATGGGGTGCGTCACGATGACTTCGAGATTGTTGGCTTCAACGGCAGGCCCTTGGTTGAATGCGGCCGAGCGTTGCCCGTGGTACGACGTCGATCGGACGGCAGGTATTGCGTGCTGCAACTGCAGCCGGAGGGTAGCACAACCGGTTGGCTGTCCGAGGACGAAGCCAGCTCGCACACGAAGGCGGGACGATGGACGAAGTTCGCGAGCCCAATCCTTCTCGGGAGAACTTGTTTTTCCGAATCGGACGGTCGCCTTGTGGGACAACTGATGGTCGTCTACGCCGACGAACGTCTGTTGGACACCGCCGACCGATTGCCACGACCGACATTGTACAGCGAGGAACATCTGTACTGGCGACACCTGGCAGACTACGGCGATGCGATCCAGGCCGCCTGCGGTTCCGCCGCAACGATCGAGAAACTGATGGACGAGTGGGCGAGTGGACTGTTGAAACGATTCGATGCCATGTATCACTTCCGCCGCGAACCGGCGTACTTGAAACGCATTGTCGACTTTGCGCTCTGTGCGGCCCGCGCTCGAAGACTTCGCTGGAAGGCTTACTTGCGATACGCAGCGGTTCAAGATCCCGATCGTGTGCAACGGACATTCGAGACCTTTACGCATCGCGAATTTCCCGACGTGGCCTGGGAGATTTTCTTGAACGAAGTGAAAGGGTTGTGCGACGTCTTGAAAGCGGTGCCTCGCCTGGAGACACCAACGGCGCCGCCCTCGTCACCCGCCACGGTTCTGCCGAAAGTGCGCGGAATCGCGGCGGTTTCGCCGATCCACTTGGAAGGCGCAGCCTCATGAGCGATTTTCCCCAGATCTTCACGTTCTACAGCTTCAAAGGCGGTGTCGGCCGCAGCATGGCAGTGTTGAACATCGCCTACGCTTTGGTGGCCAAGGGACGGAACGTGCTCGTTCTGGACATGGATCTGGAAGCCCCGGGACTAAGCGGCTTTCTGCGACGGCACAACGAAATCGGTGATTTTGCCGCCCAGGACATGGTCGACTTGGTCCGTTGGGCAACGGACTTCTCGGCGGCGTCTCGGCAGAACACCGAATCTTTGGACAAGGCTGCCTTTCCTCCGCTGAGCGATTTCATCGTGTCGGTGCCGCGCGAGAAGCTGGAATCGATACCGCATCCGTGTGCTGAGTTAGGACGGCTGGATATCGTCCCGGTGGACGAGGAACGAGACTACTACGGCCGCTTGACGGCATTGGGTACGGGCAGCTTTGAACAAGATGCGTTGATTCGCATCGGCAGCGTCCTTCGAGCGTGGTTGAAGAGTCGCCGGTTTGCGATCCAGGTTCCAGACTACTACGGCCCCGCTGCCGAACGGACAGTCGCTTATGACTACGTCTTGGTTGATAGTCGCACAGGGGTGACGGAAACCGGCGGGCTATGCATCGGTCCTCTTTCCGACCAATTGGTCGTGCTGACGGCCTTGAACGACCAGAACGTGCAGGGCACCCGCAAGTTCTTGGAAGAAGTGGGAATCCTGGCGAAGCAATCGTCAGAAGCGACAGATATCGGCGCGCGCGAAGGAGAACCAGCGCGGCGACTCGATCCTAAGCCCACTTTGATCGTCGCGAGTCCCGTCCCGGCAGGCGAGATCAAGCAAAAACAGGAACGGCTGAGAGAACTCCTATCGGCCGTCGGAAAAGCTGTTGTCAAACTCTCCTACCATCCGCAAATGGCCCTGCTGGAATCGATCTTCACTCGCGATTATCGAGATGAGTACCTTGCTGGCGAATATGACGCGCTGGTGCGGGAAATGCTCGACATGGCGCGCGAGACTACGCTCCCTGACCATTTAATGGCAATCTGGCAGAAGTCGCACATTTCGCCAAGCGAGCGGCGTGACCTGGTAGCCAGATCGTTGCGTTTCGCCTCGGCGACAGGTGATGATTGGCCGCTCAAGTTCCTTTTGAACACGTTGGGCCCCGAGCAGTCAGTTGAGGATCAAGACTTTATTGGCTGGGATCGCATTTTCCATGTGCTGTCTCGTAGCGAAGAGAGACCTCTTCTTGTCTTGGAGCCGTGGTCAAAGCTCTTGTTACATTGGAGCCTCCGTTCCACGGATTCGGAACTCCTTGTTCTGCGTCGCGAAGCGGCCTTGGGCTGTTACGAGCGAGTGTTACAAGATGAAGGTGCCTCGGTGCGTCAGAAGGCGCAGGCTCACTTGAACCGTGGTGTGACGCACGGCAAACTGGGCGATGCCGAGATGGCGATCGCAGACTACACGGCAATTCTCGAGTTGCCCGCCGAAGTCGCCGAGCTAAAGGCCACGGCGCTCATATACCGCGGTGAAACGTATGGGCAGCTTGGCGCTTCGGATAATGAGATCGCCGACTATACGGCGGTCGTCATGATGCCCGACGCACCGACCGAACAGAAGTCTTGGGCACTCGTCAACCGCGGATGGCAATATTTTCTGGAGGATCGATATCGAGAGGCGATCGAGGACCATAGTCGGGCTGTCTCTTTGAATCCCAAGAGTTGCACCGCACAGGGGAACCTAGCGATCGCGTTGTTGGTAGACGGTCAGGCGGACGCAGCCTTGGCAGCGTACGACGCCGCTCTGGCATTGGCGAGCATCGAAGATCTTGACGACATGGCGTCCGACTTGGAAACAGCGATCCAGAAGCACGGGGCTCTCGCCGGTGCTGATGAAGCCCGTTCGCGGATCGAAGCCCGCCGCAAGTCGCTCCAATCCTGATCCAGCGGACGAAACCAGAGTGCATCGTCCCGTGCCACGTCAGGATTCTCGATATTGCCCGATGGGACTGGACGTGGTTGTTCCACACGCCATGTAACCGAGCACATGCGGAATTGGCCGAAATGGTGCCGGGCGACCGCGTGTTCGAGTTCTATATCCAACCGATCCGTCACGGACGCACCGAATACGCCGCGCGTCGGCCGCAATGTCGCGACTTGGGTGGCGGTTCCATATCCCACGTACACTGTTCGACCGACGGCAGCGGAGAGTAGTCGGGTTGATTTACTTGGTGGCAACCGAGTTGGTAGCCATTGCAACAGGACAATGAGCCCACGATGGCCACCATCGTGCCGCGGGGCAGATTGAGAAAGGAGCCATTCTGCTATTCTCTGAAAGCGTAGCATGTCCTCGTTTCTCAAGTAGCGGCATGTCCCCGTATTTGGCCGAGGCGCAGGCGGCGGCGTTTGGCGGTGCGGAGGAGGAAGGCGGCCAGACTGAGCGCGAAGAGCACGAACCCGGCGGCGCTGGCGGCGAAGGCCCACCACCAGATCGCGCCAAAGACGACGCCGAGGAGCTCGGGGTGGCGCCGCAACGGGTCGTCCAGCGACGGATGCGGCAACAGCAGCATGGCCACCAGCGTCAGGCCGGCCAGGAAGGTCAAGGCGGCCAGCCTCGCATCGCCCACCGCACGATGGTCGTCGGCTCGCTTGATCCGGGGAATCTCCGACGGCGCGGAAGCGATCAGCGCGGCGGTCACTTGCTGGGGGCTCGCGGCCAACCGCCAGACGTCGCTGCTTTCGTACGCGCGCCTGGCTTCTTGTTCGGCGACCAGGGTGTGGGCCTGGACGCCCAGCCGTTCGGCGATCCGACGGTGATTTTCGTCGAAAGCCACAAGTTCCTGCACGGCCTGTCTGGCCGATTCGTCGGCGGCCAAGGAAGCGGGCGCCAAGCGGCTTCGCGCCGTGGCCCAGCGACGAGTCCAGGGAACGTACCAGCGCGCGATTTCGTCCGAGTCACCGTCTTTCAGCACATCCTCGGCCTTGGAGATCATCCCGGCCAGGTTGCGGATGCGCACCCAGTCCAGCGCCTGCGGATCGGTCAGCGACGCGGCCGGAACTACTTGCCACGCTGCGCCGGCGGGATGGCGGATGGTCCAGCACGTCTGCTCCACCGTCAAGCCCTGCAGCGATGGGACGCGGAGTGGCTGAGTTGCCGATGGGGCCAAATTCCGGTCGATTTGGTCGGCGAACAGGACTTCGATGCGTTGCGCCAGTTGTTGCGATCCCAGCGGAACCCGCACCTGCCGCTCCTCGCCGGGCAGCGGAACCACGGGCAAGTCTGCAACCGACAAGGACAGGAGCTGGCAGCCTTCCGGCACGATCAGGCTGCACTCGCTGCGACCGGCGGGTTGCAGGTCGAATGTGGACACGCCGCAGATGCGTCCGTCGGCGTCGAAATCGATGCAGTGATCCGCCAAGCGGACGAACGCCGATCCCGATTCCAGTTGGATGTCCTTGATTGTGGCTTGGAACCGCGGCTGGATCGTTCCGTAGGGTAGATCGGAGGGGCCGCGCAGCGGGCGCAGCGTCTCGGGCAACGGCTTGGCTTGCAGGCCGCTGCGTTCCCAAACGATCCTTTGCTGATCGACTTTGGTGGGCATCAGGACGTAGCTTTCGATCCGTTCGACGTCCAGCAGCACGATGTCCGGCACGCGAATCCGCTCGTGCGCTGCCGCGGAGATCGGGCCGCGGAGCCGGACTTGAAGGTCGCCGAGAACGGCCCGTTCGGGCCTTATCAGCAGATAGCAGCGGCCTTTGCCGGGCAGCTCGAAAAGCACCGTGGTCATTCCTTGCGTCACGTCGAAGGGGCCTTTCCAGTCCGCCGGGATCTCTAACCGCAGCGCATCGAGCAATCCGCCCGCGACCTTCAGCCGCAGATCGACTTCGGCCCACCACCCGTCCATCTCGCGCCGCACGGCCGTGACCATCTGGCCCGATGTCTGCGGGCGATTGCGGGTCGCCAGCAGCTTCAGGCGGCTTTCCGCCGCCGCGGAGTCGGCGGCCAGTGCGGCGACCCATCGTCCCCGCCCTGGCACGTACAGCCCCTCGACAAAATCCTCTCGCACTTGGTATCCCTCGGACTCGACGGTTCGGACTTGCGCCTGTTCGCGGCGGTAGATATCGACATGCCGGGACTCGACCCCCGTCCCGACAACACTCCACACGGGAACCGTCAACGAGGAATCGCCCCGCGGCGGTGCGGCGATGTCCATGCGACCGTGAATCCGCAAGCGGTGCTCCAGGGTCAGCGGCTGATTCAGCCGCAGATTCAGTTGTCCTTGCTGGTCGCGAGACCAATGCTTCAAACGTGGTTGACCGGCTTCTTCCACCGTGACGCGGTCCACGATGACCGCGGGCGGCAGATTGACTTCGTATTGCAGGCGCGGTCCCGCGACCGAAAGCAGATCGGCTTGCAGGACCAGGTCGGCCGCGTTGGGCCGGCAGACGATTTCCGTCTGTTGCCGGGCGGTCGTCGGCGCTTCCCGAGGGTACACAGTCAGGCGGTCGGGTGGATCGAGGGATGCCGAGTCGATCACCAACTGCGGAGCGGAATCGGCGGATCCCCACGCCGCCAGAAAGTCGGCAGGCGACGGTCCACTGTCCTTCGCGGGCGTTTCGGTCTGGCGTTCCAGCGACGGAGCGACCGTGACCGCCAACCAGCGTCGGCTCAACCGATCCGCGGAACAGGTCAATTCCGGCAGGCGGATGTTCCCCACAGCGGCCGTTTCCTCCAAGGCGAAAGACAGATCGATTTGAAGATCCTGCCGGTGCGGCGGCTTGAACTCCAAATGGATGATCTGGGCGGGGCCGCGCGTGCTTTCGTACCAGGCGATCGGCGCATCGTCCGACGGAGGCAGCAACCGCAAGCGGTGATCGGCGATCAGGGCGACCCGCGCGATCGGAGAAACCAACTGGGAAAACCGCAGCCGAACGTCCAGTTGCACGGCATCCGGGCGAATCGACAGCCACATCAACTGATCCAACTCCAGACTCTCCCGTAAGGCACTCTGCTCGACATCGGCTGGCCAACGGGCAACGAGCCGATCCGTCGGTCCCAGTTGGATCAGCCAGTTCCCGGCACCGAGATCCGGCTCGGAGACGCCCATTGCCGTAGGAAAAGTCAGGCCGCGGATTTCGGCCGGCAATTCGATCCGCATCCGGCTATTGCCGACGCGAGGAATCGTCACTTCGAAACGGTCGTAGTCGCCATCGCGGAGTACGTGAGGCCGAAAGGCGAGCGCCACCCGGTAGCGTCCCGCGGCATCGACATCCAGCGCCAGTCCGCCTTCGTCATCCAACCACCGGATAGTCGCCGGGCGGCCGTCCAGCAGTGCGCGATTGGGCAACAGATGGGCCTGGGATTCAACCATCGGCAAACGCACCACGGCACCAGGCTGAAACACCTCCATCTCGTACGTCGCCGTCAGTTCGAGGACCGACAACTTCTCCTCGGTCGCGTTCCAACTCATCGTGGCCTGGTACGAAGCGTCGTAGATCATCCATTGTTGCGATTCGCCGACGCGCTGTGCCGACGGCGCCGACAACGCCTCGTAGAAGTCCTGTGGAACGAAAACGTACTCGCCGTCCGGTTCGCCCTGCGGATCGATCGGACTGAGGATCTGGTAGATCGGCGCCGCGGTCGGGGCAGGATTGGCCGACGGCTCTGCGCCTTGGGCCGTACCCGCCCGGCCCGCCAGACCGGCCAACAACGCCAACACCGCCAGCGTCTGAACGAACAGACTGGTCGTCGTCAGTTGCTCGCGCTCCGGCAGCGAGGCCCCGCGTCCCGCTCGGGCGGCGCGAATCAACGCGATCAAGGCGCCCAACACCGTCCCGAGGAACAGAAACTGGACGACCGGCGCCCAGAGCAGCGGGACCAGCAGTGCTGCGGCGCCGGTGCCTGCGATCAGAAGCCAGGCCAGCGACAAACGACGACGTAGCAACCAGACCGCCAGACCGGTCGATGCCAGCAACGCGGCCCAGCCGAGCGATCGCAGGACCACGGGTTGATATACGGGCACACGGGACCAACGAACCGCGTCCGCAGGCACGGCCTGAAACACGGCGGGGGGAATTCTTTGCGACGTCCAGCCGCTGTCTCCAGCGATCTCGCCCGCCTGATGCAAGGAGGGAATCCCGGAGTGCTGCCAACAGGCCTGCGGCAACGGAGGTCGGTCGATCCACGATTCGAGACGAATCCAACGCAAGCCGGCGGGCTGCTGAGCCAGCAGACGTTGCGATTCGCCGGGGGCCAGCACGGACACGCCCGGCGCTCCCGCGGCGTCTTCGACGCTACTGCGGTCGAACAACCCGCGAACGGTGGTCAGCAACAAGCGATCTCCGTCGGTCAACACGGTCAGTCCCGCAGCCGCCAGCAGCGAACCGCCGGGACTGGTCGCGGAGCCGTCCTCGGTCACCCCGGTGGGCGGCATCGGTGTCGCAGGCACCAGCGACTGGGCGGAAATGCCTTCGCCCCCCAGCGCCAGTTGATCGACCCAGACATCCGGCGAACCGTTGCGATTGCCGCCTTCGGACGCCTGCCAGACTCGCAACACTCGGCCCCACGTGACCAGCGATTCTTCGCTGGCTGTCTCGCCCAGCTTCCGATATTCGGTCCACAAGTCCTGCAACCATTTCGCCGAACGCCGAGTTTCCGCTGCCGCGGCGGGATCCTTCGAGGGTCGGACGACGGCCGCCCAGCCCTCGCGCGACAGAGGCACGAACGGTCGTTCCTCCGGCGGTCGGAGCAGATCGCCGAACAGTCGTTGCTGCCAAGTATCCGCTGCGGGCGAAACCGAACCGGGGACGCACTCAAATCCCGGTGGCAGCCATGCCACCCAGCTTTGGCGGAAGACTCGTTGGTCGCACCTGGGCCACGTTGCGCCGATGTTGCCGATCGCTCCCAACGGCTCGCCTTGCGTGACATATCGGACCTGAACCGTGGGGAACCGCACTCCGCGCGGCAAGGGGACGCTCAGTCGGGTCGAATCGGTCGCGTTGTGCTCGAGCTGAACATCGCGTCCGTCGACGCGCGCCGACAGCCATTCCACGGGCGTCTGCGTCGTCAGCGTCAACTCGGCGGCTCCGCCGCTCTCCACGCGGTACTCGGCCACGTGCAGCGTCGTGCCGTCCCGGTAGTGGCGGGTGACGAGATCACAGGACCAGACCCAGGCCAGCGAGCGAGGCACGGACTCCGCCGCACGCTGGACGGCGATCCGGCAATCCTGCGACGGATCGTAGCGGTAGACGGCCCGAGTCGTGTTGTAGCGTCCGGGAGCGAGCGGTTGGGCCGGCACCGGCCTGACGTTTTGGGAGGTGAATTGCAGCGGCAGAGGGTCCGCCGAGCGGATGGTGACGGTACCGATCTGGCTGGCCGCACCGGGCAGCGCGGCCAGCGGCAGCAAGGTCTCGCCCTCGAAATCGATCGTCTGGGAAGCCAGCAGCTCAAACGGAGCGTCGAGCGGTTGGGGCAACGTGACTTGCCAAGTCTCGCCGCTGCCCGCTGTCGCGTCGAGCGGAACCCGCTTGGCCGTCAGCAGCAGTTCTCCTCCCGGCTGGCTCCAGTTCAGCCGCTGGTCCGGCGCACCCGTGAAATGGATCTGCACGCGGTCGACCGTCGACGACTTCGGCTGCAGCCGGATGCGGTAAAGCAAGTCCAACTTCCGCTCCCCCACCTCGCATTCGGTATCGATGCGGACGGCGTAGTCGGGTGGTTCGCTGCGGAGATCCACCGTCATCTCGTCCATCGCCGGGCCTTCCCGAAACACGACGCTTCCGGCCGAAACGGTCAGCATGCCTTGCTCGTCCGGCTCCAGACTGGCCGCCGCCAAACGTTCGAGTTGTCCGTCACCGGTCAAACGCACTTGGTGTGGCGGCTCTGCGGTCAGCGCGAACAGGCTGCTGGACGACACGGTGTCCTGGTACTCCCCCAACCGCAACGCTTCCCCCGTCAATCTTGCGCCACTGCGGAGGCCGTCGCCGTGGGCGTGGACCTTCAGGGAAAAGGGCTGGTTCGGCGCGAGCGGATTGCGCAAGCGAATCTGGATCAGCCGGGATGCCCCCGACCGCCCGATGAACGACCATTCCTCGATCGCTTCCGGCGGTTGCGATTCGATCTGGTCCACGGACCAGGCCCAAGGCGCCGCCAGCGTCAATTCGAAACGGGGGGCTCCGTCGGTGGAGAATTGAGCCGATTGGACGAGCGAGGTGCGGCTCCGACCCAGGTTGATCGACGTGCCGCGGCGCACGAACACCTTGCCGGGCGGCACTCCCAACCGCACCGCGATCTCCGCCTGCGGGTCGAAGCATTCGATGGTGACCGCGTCGGCCGCGCCAGGGGCGGACGACGGCGGCGACCCCAGTTCCCGGCACCCTCGCACGGTCAATTTTTCCAGGACCAACGGGCGAGGCATTTCCAGCCGCACGGTTCCGTGAGACCACAGTCCCTTCTCCACACGGACCATGGGCAGTTGCCACGGTCGCCCCAGTTCGGCGGGCGCCAGAGCCCGGAGTCTGAGGCGATGCTCTAGACCGATCAGCGGCTCGGGCATTTCGAGCAACAACTCGCGGCGCCCTTCGGCGAGGTTTTCAGTCCACCGCAGCGGACGGCCGCCGCAAGTCGCCTCGACCACGCTCAGCGCAGGATCCGCCGTGAGCGCCAGTTGGCTCAGCGGTTCGTCGAAAACATCCAAACGCAAATCAACCGTGAGGTCCGCGTCCTGAGGCGTGAAGCGATAGATCGACTCCTGCCGCACCAGCATTTCGCGAGCCGTCGATCCGGCCTCTTCCACCGGCACGATCCGCAAGTACAACCTCGCTTGGTCGCCAACGTCCAACGCCCAACGATTCCACGATCCGTCCTGGACTCCCCGGGAGTCCAGCGTGAGGAATCCATGGCTGGAGACGGGGCGCAGGCTGTCGGGAAGGTCCAGCAGAATCCGTGTCAAAGGACACTCCGGCAGACGGATCACGAACGATGGCCGACCGTCCGAATCGGGCAGGCTCCGCAGGGTCCAATCCAGATTCAGCGTGCCGGAACCGGACACGCGAGCGGTGAACTGCCCATGTTCGTCAAAGCCCGCTTGCAGCGGCGGTTGCGGGGCGCCTCCTTCGTCGGGCCGCGCGGGCGACTCCGCGGACTGCCAGCGAATGTCCTTGATCACTAAGTTCCAAGGCTCCAAGAGAATCGCCGACTCGCGTTCGCCCCGGTGGTGGATTTCCAGCTCGGCTTCGCCGTCAAGCCGTTGGGTTCCAATCAAGCGGGCGGTGTAGGTCGCTCGATCCATTCGGGTTTGCAGCGTCTCGTCCGCCGCGCCGCCGCCAGCCGCCGAACGCACCAATCGCTCGAAGACCTCCCGCTTGACAGGCAGATAGACGCCGTCCAGCTTCAACTTCGACAGATCCTCGTCCGCGACAAAAACCCGGCGGAAATGGAGCGGTGGAGTCGCGTCGGCGGGCGAAGGCGGCGGTTCGGCGCCGGTTGCCACCACCGCCGCCACGCAGGCCGCGACCGCCAACCAGACCGGCCGAAAACGGTCTGCCCAACCAAAAGCCCGTCGGCGGCGCCAGGTGTTCCAACCCGTCATGCCTTGGACTCCGCAACCACCAGCGAGCCTGGCAGGGTGGTGGTTTGGGGCGCCGCTTTGCTCTCGGACTGAACGATCGGAGCGCGAACCGTCTGCGAGTCCGGGCTCGAGTAGGCGACGCCGTGGATCACCGATCCGCTGGCTAGGCGGCGGTCGACCATCCACTTCAGCAGGCACGCGGTCAACCCCAGCAGCAGCCCCACGGCAGCCGCTTGCGCCACGGCAGCCGCCAAGTCGGGCACCCACAGAATCAGCGTGAAGACAACCAGCCCGCCGATGAACAGCACCGCCGGATGCCGCAGGCTCCGAAGGTAGATCAACGCCAAACCGGCCAGCAGCGCCGCGCCGGACATCAGAATCACCGCGGTGCCGCGAGTGGCGACCGAGAACGGCATCCGTTCGGGCATGCCGAACGAACTGAACAGGTATTGGTTGACCGTCTGGGGAAGTTCGCCGGACTGGTGCGCCGCGCCGACCCAACGCTCCAGGTCGGCGGATTCCAGCCTGGCAACTCGTTCCCAAAACAGTCCACGCCAGTTCCAGGTTAGTTCCGGAGTCATGCCGGCAGGGGGCAGCAGCAAGTGCATGTCCGGCGGCATCATCAGCGTCCAATAGATCCTCTGGCTCGATTTCGCCTCGGCCACTCGCGGCACGTCCAAGTCGAACATGGCGGGCCAGGGAGCCGACACGGGAAGCGTGTACCAGAGTTCCAGCACGTGCTCTTGGCCAGGAGACACCTCGACCGAGCGGATCTGACGCTGGTCGCGCAGCACGAGATCCGTGACGTCGCGTCCATTGAGTCCGACGCGAAGCAGGTCCGCACCGGCCGGCAATTGAAAGGCAACGCGGTCCAGGTTTGTGTCGATCCGGAAGACCGCTCGGTCGCGCCGCGCCGACGCGTCCAACCGCGTTTCGATCCAGGCCCGCGAGACGACCGTCGAGGTCTGTCGCCGGATATCACGGCGGCTGACTTGCAAGGCGATGTCCAGAGGCATCCCGTCCGCCGCCACACTCAACTCGCCGCTTGTGCCGACCGCGCCGCCTGCGACGGGCTCCCACCGCTCGTCACTCAGACGAACGCTGATGTCGGGCCCACCTTGAACGCGCACCGTATTTCCCGTCACGACCGTGCCGTCCCCTAGCCACGGCTGGACCAGGGAAACCGCCAAGGAAGATCCCTGTTGGTCATTCACCTCGGCCAGGGACCGGTCGTGCTGAACCACGATCTCGTGAGCGCCGAGCAACTCGCCGAGTGGATCCACCTCGACGCGGACCCACGATTCGTCCTGCGGCGGCGACTCGGACTCGCCCGTTTCCGTCGCCTGCCACTCGATCAAGGGCAGCGCCTGCTGCCGGTACACGAATTGGACGTCGCCCGCATCGAACAAGTCGCGGGGCATGGCGAATTGCAGCCGTCGCAGCGCCTCGTAGGCCACCCGGTACTGGAACCGCTGCTGGACCCGGATCGTTCGCGCATCGATCTTGACGTCCGCTTCCGCGCTGACCGACACCGACCGCGGACGCACTTCAATCTGGGCCACCAGCATGCTCGCGGGGGCCTCGCTGCGCTCGCGGTAGAACAACGGCCGCCGCTCTTCCTGCTGGAGGTTCAAGGGGGGCGGGAACGGATCTCGTTCCAGGCCCTTCGAGCCTTCCTCGGAGACCGTCAGTTCCAGATTGTCCGCCGACATGACCGAAATGGACGCCGGCGCCAGGCTCTTGGCCTCGGGACGGGGCAAGGTGAGGGAAATCTGCCCGGCACCCTCGGGAATCGGCTGCTGCGCAGACAACTGCAGCACCAGTTCGCCGCTCTCGGTCATCGCCGCGGCGGTCAACGGGATAAACAGCGGATCGGTCTTGCCCAGATCAAGCGACTCGAGGTCGACCAGCGTCTCCGGCGTGATTCGGGTCACCTGCCAACCCGGCACTTGGATATTCAGACCGTACAGGCTGGCGCCGCGAATTCGGTACTTGAACGTTGCGTCCAGCCGGACGTGACGGCGGTCGACATACACCTGATAGACAGGCTCGACGCTGACCTGCGTGTCCTTGGATGATACTTGCATCAACAGGCTGTACGACCGGCGCGTCATCTCGAATCGGGCGGAGAGCTTCTGCCGGAGCGATTCCGGAACGAACGTGCGCTGCACCCCGGCGATGGGCTTCCAGGTCAGCGTGAGATCGCTCTTGACGACGAAGTCGATCGTTCCGGATTGCCGAAAAGCATCCTCCACCTCGAAACCGCCCAAGTCGTACTCGATCACCTTCCCGTTCGCAGCCGCCACGTACTCGATCAGCAACTGGACGTCGACCGTTGCCGTCGTGGCCCGATCCAGCTTGATCTGGACCAACTTCGCACCCGTCTCCGCGTCGGGCAATTCCGTCAGCCGCAGACCGCTCTGGTTGAACTGCCGGGGAAACAGCCGGGCACCGACCGGCAGACGCACCGTGAACGCATCGAACTCGCCCCGCAGGCTGGTGACCCGCAGTCGCAAGTCAGCAGTGACCTGGCGAACGCCGTCCACTTTGACGACTTGCTCGATGCCGGCCTCCAGCAAGGGCCGCGGGTTCGTCTGTCGCGGGTCGCCTTTCCGCCACGCCAAACGGAAATCCCCGCCGATCCCGGAAACGACCAACTTGGAACCGGCACCGGACTCGACCACCTCCAGCAAACCGTTGGAAACCATCGCGGTGGCCCCACTGATCGGCACCTCCAAATCCAACGTCGAGGACGTCGCACGCGGCAACTGCAGATTTAATCGAGACTCGTTGCCCACTTGTTCGACCGCAGCCATCAGTTCCAGCGTGACGGTACAGAACTTCCCCTCCGAGCCGCGGAGCCAGCAAACGTATCCGGCGTTCGGCCCCTCGGACAAAATTGCCACCTCCGTGTCGCCCTCGTGACGAGGCGGTTCCCGCCACACGGCATTGTCCAGCCGCAACGGAACTCGCACCCAATCCTCGGTCAACAACCGGATGGTCGCCTCGACCGTCAGATGGACCCTCGTCTCTACGGTCTTCCCGCGGATTTGCAGGGACTGAAGCGTGAACGACGGCACTGCCGGAGTGGCATCCGTCTGCTTTGCATCCCGCTGCATCATTCGGTGAAGTTCGGGAAGGGTCAGATTGAGCACGGGGATCAGTTGACCGTTCTCGTCTTTGATGTAGTACGTGGCCGGTCCCACCTCGCGAACCCTGGGCTCGCCATCATTCGGCGAGTCCATTGGAGGAGTCCCCGGTCCCTGCAAAGGTGGTTTCGTTTGAGCGCAGACGCCACCTGCAGCGAACAGAAACGCTGTGAAGGCAAGGACAGCGATGGCACGAACGGAAAACGGCACGATTTGCCTCGAAAAGGCTGCTGAACTCGGTCGGGTCCGGAACGACGAGCAAGCCGCGGACAGATCAACTCCTTCAGTCTAGCCGACCCGCCACCTTTCTCCAATCCAATTCACCTGTACTCCGAAATCTTACGATGCGGACGATCGAGGTTATTCCACCTGTGACAGAATTGCCAGAAGCTCGGCGTGCAGTTCGTCCGTGGCAGCGCACGTCAAGTGGGGAAATCGCAAGTCCAAAGGCTCGCCCCCGATTCCGGTGATCCGGCCGCCGGCCTCGCGCACGATCAACATCCCTGCGGCGACGTCCCAAGCCTTCACGCAACTGGTCAAGTATCCATCCAGGCGGCCCGCCGCCACGTAACAAAGATTCAAGGCGGCCGATCCAAGCCGCCGTATCGACTGGCAGGTATGCAGAATCGCCAGAAATCGTTCGATGTCCATCGATCCCCGCTCAACGTCCGGCGCAAAACTGATTGCGATCAGCGCTTCGCTCGCTTGTCGGCAGTCACTGGTTTCCAGTCGTTGCCCGTTCAGATCCGCTCCTTGGCCCCGTGCGGCACGGTAGCACTCGCCGGAAACAGGATCGTACACCACTCCCACCAGTACTTCGCCAGCCTGCACCAATGCCACGGAGACCGCATAGTTGGGAAGGTTGTGGACATAATTGGTGGTTCCGTCCAACGGATCAACAATCCACCGCAGCGGAGCGTCCTGGCCTGAGCTCGGATTCGTCCAATTCAGTCGATCCGCGGCGTCTTCGCACTCTTCTCCGAGAAACTCGTGCTCCGGAAAACGGGTCAGCAGAATGTTGCGAATCGTCTGCTGGGAAGCGACATCCGCTTCGGTGACCAGATCGTTTCGGCCCTTGGACCGCACGCGGATGCGACCCTGCATCGCGTTGAGTACACTGCCACCCGCTCGGGCAGCTTCTTCGGCAATTTCCAGATAGTCCGCCAGCACCTTGTAATCCCTCAGATGACACGCGAAGTCGCGCTCCACGACTCCGTCCCGACGACGGTGCCCAATCCATTCCAAATCACCTCAGGGAACGGCGAGGACAGCCTGGTAACTTACAGATCACAACTTCCGGTATCATACCGCGAAACATCCGATTGGGTATGCGATTTCTACGCATCGTTGCTCTCCATAGTTCGTTCGGGTTGGCTGCGATTTTAGTTTCAGGTGGCATTGCGTTGCGCGAATTATCTTGTTTTTTTTCTTCGCAACTGTAGACAGCATCGCTTTTCGTGCTATCATCAACCTTGCCTCTTCTCTGTTCCGGCCCCGCCGACTCGCAGCCCATGCGTTCGGCGGGGTTTTTTTATTGGTCGAGGTATCAAGAAATGTGGCGTTTCGAAAACAAGCAGGCCCTATTGTTGAATCCATCGTGGACGCTGGAACTCGACGTGGAATCTCCCGACGCCGGGCTGGGTGATTTGGCGATCGGCGGCCCCTGCCCGGAGCAAGCCCCGGTTTTCCAACGTTTCGGTGCGAAGCTCCTGCAGATCCAGTCGCCATATCAAGATTCGATCGGTCGCCCCGTGTGCGAAAGTGCCTACGTGCGCGGTGCGGATTTGGTCGCGACCTACCGCATGAGCAACTCGCACGAGATCTGTTGGCAGGTCTATTGGCGAGAGCTGGTCGCCGAGGAAAACGCGATCGGCGGAATCGAGTTGATTGTGTCCGTCCAGACCGATCTTCTCGACAGCGATCCGCGATTGTATGTCGGCAGCCACTTCGCGGCCGTCGAGTTGCTGAAGATTGCCCCGGGGACGTCTCAGCACGCCTGCTCGGTCGACATTGGCAGCGGCCGTGAAGAAACGGGACGGGCACCGGGCCGCGGTGATGAAGACACGGCGAGTGCCGAGGGACGCGAGTTGCCTGGCCACGTTTCTTCACCGTCCCGGAGCATCGCGAGGCCAACGTTCGCGTCACTCGACCCGCCCGGCGCGCTCCTGGCTCGTCCGCCGCAGGTTTCGTTCAGCTACTTGGAACTGATCCACCCCGCGGACTTCTCGGCAGTCGAAGTCACCGGCGACGAAGCGGAGCCGCCGACGTTCGCCTCGCGATTCCACCTGTTCGACGACCATCTGGAAAAGGGCGTGATTCGCCGCGCGCGACTGCGGGCGGTGGTGCTGCCGCGGGCCGATGACATTGCGATGGCGACCGCGTGCTATCACAGTTTTCTGCAATCCGCGATACCGCTAACCGCCTGAGCGAGCTTCGTAGCCCCTGACCCAGCACTGCGCAGATCGGTGACTTCGAGGCCGACGCCTTGAAGCTCGGACTGCGTGGCTGCTCATCGCAACCGAAAGGGAAAGCCGATGTCTGCCGAGAAAGACTCGTCAATGGCGCGACGGTTGTTGCTTCTCCCCGAGAAACGGCACACCCGAGTTTGCCCGACGCCATGGATACAATTGACGCTAGTGGCGCTGGGGTTGTTGATGTTCGGGCTGGATCGCGATGCGGACGCTGCGGACTACCGGCTGCGATTGGTCACCGACAATGTGCCCGACTACACCGATATGGCCTCGTTCGTCCAGTCCAGCACGGACGCTTGGACAACGCCGCAGGAGAAATGCATCGCCGTGTGGCGCTGGGGGCGTCGAAGCCGGCGGCAGACCAGTTGCGCCGTCGAGGACGGGCGGCACATCTTGGATCCGATTCTGCATTACAATTCGTACGGCGCGATGAATTGCGGGATTATCTCGTCGCTGAACCTGTGCAGTTTCCTGCAGTTGGGCTACCGGGGCCGGTACATCCAGTTGGGCGATCATACGGTAAGCGAAGCTTCCTGGGACGACGGGCTGAACTGGCATCTGTTCGATTCGTCGATGAGTTTCTTCTGCTTGAACCACGACGGGCAGGTCGCCAGTTGCCAGGAGATCAAAGAACCGCACGCCTGCGATCTGTCCGAGGGACGCAGCGAGCCGGGGCATTTCTACCTGTACCACTACGCCCCGCAATGCGCGACACATTCCGGGCCGACCGGCTGGCGTTGCGCATCCGACCAACCGGTCGGTTACCGCCGCACGCTCATCAACGGCGCGTCGTCGTACACCGACGGATTCTCCGTGGACCGATATTGCCAGATGGCACGGTGGGGACACCGCTACACGCAGAATCTGCGACCCAGCGAATCGTACACGCGATACTGGCATCCGCTGGACAAGCCGCGCGGCGATATGGAACCCGCCGAGTCTCGACTGGTTTGCTTTCGCCCGATGGCCAATGGCTCGGATCCGGACGATCAGCATGGACTGAACAATCTGCGCGGCAATGGCCATTGGATCTTCCGCCCTGACTTGACCGCCGATGATTGCCGCGACATGTTCTACGATGAATCCGCGATTGCACTCCGACCCGCCGAGCAGGACGGTGCCAACGTCCATCCGGCCCAGACCGCAACCGATGCTTGGGTGGTGTTCAAGATCTATGCGGCCAACGTGATTACCGGCATGAGGATCGAAGCGACGGGACGGCGCGGCGAGGAGAACGACCGGCTGGAAATGAGCGTCTCGCGCGATGCGGGAATCCGCTGGCAATCGGTCTGGCAGTCAGAGACGACCGGACGCCAGGCATGGGTCTCGGATCTCCGCGATCCGGTGGCGGGCGTGACGCAGTGTCTGATCCGAGTACGGATGCGAGCCGAACGCCATCGTCAAGCAACCGGGCTGGACTCGATTCAGGTGACCACCATCACTCAGTTGAATCGTCGCACCTTGCCCAAGTTGACGCTCGGCACGAACCAGATTGTGCTGCGCGCGGACGAGCAGTTGGAAACGACTGAATTGTGGCCGGCGCTGCACGGCGGTGCATACCGCGACACGATCTTGGCCGAGGAGTCGGTCCACAGCGACGAGCAGTCCGACGGCATGTACAAGGCAACTTTGGGCGCCGGCACCGACGGTCGTGAATGCTCGGTCACTTGGCGCTTGACGGTGCCGTCCAGCATTGCATCCGTCGATTACGGCGTCATCAGCACCAACCGTTCGTCTCGCAGCTACGTGTCTCTGCAGCATTCGTGGGACGGCGAGGACTTTCAGGAATTTCATCGCAATCAAGATGGGGATTTTCCTTTCGACCAGCAAGTCATCCACCGTATCGCCACCGACAACATGGCCGAGGCAGACAAGCCGCGTCAGATCTTTTTCCGCGGAGTGTTCTTCTGCTCCAGCGGTGCGGCGACCTACAACATGCCCGGGATTCAGGATCTGCTCATTCGACTGAGTCACCAACCGCGCAAGGCGGCGTTCCTGCCGTTGGAAGTAACCTATCATTGGACCGAGCACCGCGAGGAGGGCGACGTGACGCGCAGCCACACCGAACTTGTCTCCTCGCTGCCCCACCGCTACTCCATCCATGTCGCCGGCCGCCGCGATCCAACCATGCACTGGGTGCGGATGAACTTGCAGGGCGACGCTCCCGATGGCCCGGCCCAGCGGTACGGATACAGCGATGGCGTCGACGTCGGGCCGGGCTGGGAACGGTCGCCTGTCGTTTATCGTTGGGGTAGACCGTTGTCCGTGGGCCGAACTTACGAAACCAGCCGTCCGTCCGACGAGCAATCGGGCAATCCGGACCGCGACGGCCGCGAATTGACCAATGGCATCGTCATCGCGCCGACCGATTCGGTCACGACCGAGGCCTTGCAGACCGCGACAGCTTTCTGGGGACCAGACGCACCCGTGACGTTCACGGTAGATCTCGGGCAGCGGCAGTCGATCGCCGGAGTGCGAGTCACTTCGCATCAGCCCAACGCCCGTTATTGCCATCCGGCGGTCGTCGAAGTGGGCGTATCCCAGGACGGGGAGATCTGGCACGCCGCTGGGCAGATCCGGCATGACGACGTATTTCATCCGCCCGGCGACTTCGAGCCGTGGGAACACGACGACAATCCGAAGTACGACGACCTGCCCGCCGGCGGCCGCCTGGCCTACTCGTACCCATGCGTTTTCGACCATGCGCTGGTCGGCCGCTACGTCCGGTTCGTCTGCACTCCGCTGGAGAAACGCGGCATCGGCCTGTCGGAGTTGAGCGTGTATGGCCAAGCCGAGCAGCAGCCTTGGCCCAACGAGATCGCAGTGGGCGACTGACCGTCTGCGTCCGGCCTTGGCGCAAAAAATTAGGCCGGCTGGCAGCTCATCGGATGCGATGGCTGACGCCGGCCTGTCTCGTTGTAATCAGGTCGGAGTGCGACGACACCCCGATCCGCAGCTTTCACCGGCTGCTGCTACGCTTTGCCGCCCGCAGGTTTCTTGGCGGCGGGCTTCTTGGCGGCCGCGGGCTTCTTGGCCGCTTCGGGCTTGGCCTTCGCCGACCGCGTCGCGGGCTTCTTGGTGGCGCATGCCGCCTTCGCCGGAGCCGCTTTCGCTTTCGCAGCGGCGGGCTTGGCTTTGGTCGACCGAGCGGTCGTCGCCTTGGTCGCAGTCGTTGTTCCAGTCGTGGCTTTGGCAGTCGTCTTCTTGTTCGTTGCCATATCCTATGGCTCCTTGAAATGGGCGTCCTTACGTTTCTGCGAGGTGCCCCTCAACGCCCTTCTCGGGGTCCATCGCAAGCCACCTGGTTGAAACGTTGCACGATCAAGTCGGTTGATATGCCGAGCTCGGTTCGTGTCGGCCACTTACTCGCTTCCCCCAGGTTCGCGCATTGAATCAAGTTTGTGTGTCTTTCGTCAAGGGGAATTTCCTGCCTGCGCAGCGAAAAACGTGCCGAATTGCCAAAACTGTGAGGAAGATCAAGACTTGTCGCGCTGCCAAGACTACGCAGACAACTTTTCGGGGCGAGCGTGCGCGTTTCTTTCGGAGCCCGGACCGGGGATCGAAGCAGGTTGGTTCAACACCCGCAGCATGTACGCCGCCGCGGTGCGCGACGCGCCGGTGTCGACATGTTGCTTCTTCAGATCGCTCAACTGTTGCACTCGGCGGCGGTACTCGCCCTCGTCCTTCAACCATCCCACGATCCGATCGGCCATGGCGCGCGACGGGTCTTCGTAGGTCAAGTACTCGGGCAAAGGAACGTCGTCCGCGCTGGCCGCGATCGGATCGTAGCGTTCGCCCGCTGACAAGAACGGCGCGCGTGCCGCCAGCAAGTTCACCAGCGTGATGTACCGCACTTTCATGAAGAAGCGGGTCGCCACGCGAAACGGAAGCCGCTCGACCCAGTACAAGATCAGCGACGGCTTCGTGTGGAACAGCAATTCCAGCGACACCGATCCGGAGCATGCCAAGCAGCAGCGGCTGGTCTGAATCAACTCGCCGGTTCGACCGACGAACACGTCGGCGGTCAGCATCGATTCGGCGACCATTCGGCAGGCGATCTCCGCTTGCAGCTCGTTGAAGCTGGCCACCGCGAAACGGACTTCGGGGATCCGACGCTGGATCAATCCGGCGGTCTTCAGGAACCACGGCAGGTTGCTGACGACCTCTTGAGTGCGCGAACCGGGCAGGATCGCAATCAACGGACCGTCGCCGCGGTTCATCTCAGCTTGGAAACCGGGATCCAGTGTCTGGCCCGCCAACTGGTCGAAGTACGGATGACCGACGTACGTCGCTTGGCAGCCGCGCTGGTGAAACCACTCGGCCTCGAACGGCAGCTTGCACAGCACATGATCCACCAGGCGCCGCATCTTCCGCACGCGCCAGGGTGCCCAAGCCCACATCTGCGGAACGCCGTAGTAGAACACGAGGATGTCGTACCGCTTAGCGGCCCGCGCAATCCACCAATTGAAGCCCGGATAGTCGATCAACACCACGGCGTCGGGCCGGTGATCTCGAAAATAGCGTTTGGCTTGACGGTAGTAGCACCAGAAGCGATGCAGATTCAGCAGCACGCGAAGAAACCACATTACGGCCAACTCGGTCAGATCGGCCAGCAGTCCGCAACCCGCCTCCGCCATCCGCGGCCCGCCAAAACCCACGCATTCCACGTCGGGCGATTGCTGTTTCAACTGGCGGATCAGGTTGGCGCCGTGCAGATCGCCGCTTGGTTCCCCGACCGAGAAGAATATCCTCATGAGTGCATCCCTTCACTCGTCGCGTCACGATCCATCGTGCGAAGTACCCGGCCCATGCTCTGTTCTCTGGCACCTCGCAGCTTAATTAGAAGTATCGCAGAAGCAGCGGTTTGCGCGTAGGGCATTTCGGAATTCGTCCAAGTTTCCAGGAAAATGCCGTCATTGCCGATGGCAGTCGCTTCGAATACCCCCGTCATTCGAGCCGTTACGCTTCGAATGACTGCGCTGTTCAGGAGGTTTAGTGAAGCTGTTTATCCCCGAACTGGTCATCAGCTAGCGGGCGCACACCTTCTCCAGACGGTCCATGCGAAACGACCTGTCGACGGGTGGAGGGAACAGCCGGTGCGGCTCGATTTAAGATGACAGAGCCTACAAGGCTGGTTCACGAACACGCATGCCATTCGGAGGGTTTTGAACAGTTCCGCGAGAAGCTCGGCACTCCGGGAACCTTGACGCTGACCCGCAGTCCAGGCCGCCCGCCTGTGTGCCGACCTACCGGCGAAACGATTCCATAACGCAGCCAGTAACACGGAATGACCAAGAACGAGCGAGGGACCATCTGATGGGATTGATCTGGAAATTCGGAACCGGCGAGGATCACGAGTTGACTCGCTCCGCTCAAGAGATTGCCGAACGGAGCCACATCGAGGTTCTGCGACGCTTGGTCGGCCTCTCGCCGGACATGTCCAACGCCGAAGCTCGTGGCTACATCCGTACGCGAGCTGCCGTCGTGGTACATCGCGAAGTCAATCTATGGATGCATCGCCAACACCATCTGCCGCCTGCGGATCGCTCGAAATTGATTGAACTGGCCACCGAACTGCTGGTCGATCACTTCTTGTCGATCGGCATCAACCACGTCGACCAGCGTTACGCGGCATAGACACCGAGCGGCGGCGACGGTCGCCGCGGCGATCTGTGACCGAATTCGCTGGAAATCTGGTGGTTTCCCCGAATGGCCCAAAAATGAAAGTTGTCCTTGCTGAAAAGCCGTCGGTGGCACGCGAGATCGCTCAGTTTCTGCGCGCCGGCTCGCGGCACGAGGGCTATTTCGAGGGCAACGGTTATCAGGTGACTTGGGCCTACGGGCATCTGGTGACGCTCAAGGAGCCGGACGAATACGATGCGGCCTGGAAGAAGTGGTCGCTCGATACGCTGCCGATTCTGCCCGAGCGGTTCGAACTGAAGACGGTCGACGACAAATTGTCGCGCAAGCAGTTTGACGTGGTCAAGCAACTGTTCCGCGCCGCCGACGAGATCATTTGCGCGACGGACGCTGGCCGCGAGGGCGAACTGATTTTCCGCTACATCCAGACGCTGACCGGCTGTGCGTCCAAGCCGTTCTCGCGGTTGTGGCTCAGCTCGTTGACCGCCAAGGCGATCCGCGATGCGTTCGACAAACTGCGGCCCGGCCGCGAATACGACCGGCTGTACGCGGCGGCCCGCTGCCGCAGCGAGGCCGATTGGATCGTCGGCATGAACGGCACGCGGAATTTCACGGTCCGCTTCGGCGGCCAAGGGCTGTTGTGGAGCGTCGGGCGTGTGCAGACGCCGGTGCTGGCGATGATCGTGCGCCGCGACGACGAGATCCGCACGTTCCGCCCCGAACCGTTCTGGGAGCTGCTGACCCGGTACCGCGAGACATCGTTCAAATTCACCGGCGAACGGTTCGGCGACGAGTCCGCAGCTCAGCAGTTGCTCGACCGAGTCTTAGGCCAACCGTTTTCGGTCACCAAGATCGACAAACGCCGCGAACGGTCCCAGCCGCCCCAGTTGTACGACTTGACCGAATTGCAGCGCGACATGAATCGCCGCTTCGGTCTGTCGGCCAACGCCACGCTGCAGGCCGCACAGGCGCTGTACGAGGCCAAGCTGATTACCTATCCGCGAACCGATTCGCGCTACCTGACCCGCGATCTGCAGCGCGAGGTGCCGCAGATTCTCGAACAACTGCGCCCGTCGCGCCCCGACGACATCGGCCGACTCGACTTGGCGGCCCTGCCGTTCACGGGCCGCATCGTGAACGACAGCAAGGTGGGTGATCATCACGCCATCCTGCCCACGGGCAAGCTGCCCGGCGGCCTGGCCGGCCCGCAGGCCCGCGTCTACGAAGCGGTCGTCACGCGGTTGATCGCCGCGTTCTATCCACCGTGCGAAAAGGAGGTCACGACGGTCGACGGCCAATCCGCCGCCGTGCCGTTCCGCGCCAAAGGCTTCCGTGTGCTCGATCCGGGCTGGACCGTCCTGTACCCTCGCAAGGCGAAGAAGCAAGACGAAGAAAAGGAAGGCGACGACGAGGACGAGTCGCAGGAATTGCCCGAATTCACCGTGGGGGAAACCGGGCCGCACGAACCGTCGATCCGCCGCGGCGAAACGTCGCCCCCGAAACCGTATACCGAAAACACGCTGCTGGGCGCGATGGAGACGGCCGGACGTCTGGTCGACGAAGACGAACTGCGCGAGGCGCTGAAAGAAAAGGGACTCGGCACCCCCGCCACTCGCGCCGCGATCATCGAGACGCTGTTGAAACGCGACTACATCCGGCGGGAGAAGAAGAATCTGACGGCTACCGACTTGGGACGCTACTTGATCGCCGTCGTCCGCGACCAGGATCTGAAGTCGCCCGAGTTGACCGGGCAATGGGAAGCGAAACTGCGGCAGATCGAAGCCGGCCGCTTGGATTCACGCCAATTCATGAGCGAGATTGCCGACTACACGCGGCGGATCCTGGCGGGCAGCGCGACCGAGGCGGTCGACGAGCAACGATTGGGAGAATGCCCGCGTTGCGGTCGCCCGGTGGTCAAAGGCAAGCAGGCCTACGGATGCAGCGGCTGGCGCGATGGCTGTCCGTTCGTGCTCCAGCCGACCTGGCAGGACCAACCGCTCCTTCTGGAAGAGATCCGCTGCCTGTTGCAGCACCGCGTGCTGATCGCTCCCCGTCCGTCCCGCGACGGTGGCGATGTCATTCTGGCACTCACCGATACAGGTCACGTGACGGACATCCCGCTGCCCCACCGGGAAGAACGCAAGCCGGGAAAGGCGAGACCATCGCGGCGCGGGAAATCGTGGGGAGGTAGAAAATCGCGCGAAGACTCGGGCGGCCCGGCGAAGAAGACGAAGCGCGCGTCCCGCAGCAGGACGAAACCAACCGCCGAATCGACGGACGAAGGAATGGCGAAGGATGATGCGCCGGACGCTGCGGACCAACGGTTGGGCAAGTGTCCGCTTTGCGGCGGCGACGTCGTCGAACAGAAGAAATCGTTCAGTTGCAGCAACTGGCGCGACGGCTGCCGATTCGTGATCTGGAAAACCATCGCCGGCAAACGGATCACGGCCCGACTTGCCCAGTCGCTGATCGAGAACGGCCAGACCGATGTCCTGACGGGCTTCAGGTCCAAAGCCGGCAAGTCCTTCGATGCCCGACTGAAACTGATCGATGGCGACGTGAAATTCGAGTTCCCTGACCGAGCCTGATCGCCCTCCACCCCGTAGCACAGGCTGCCAGCCTGTGCACTTTGACCCAAGATCGCCCGGAAGCCGTACCCCCGTTCACTCAAGGAACAAACTGGCTCCCGGTCCCACCGGAATTCCCAGCAGCATCCAGACGGCCAGCAGCAGGATCCAGATGATCATGAATACGACCGTGTAGGGCAGCATCGTGGCGACCACGGTGCCGATGCCGGCCCGCGGGTCGTAACGCTCGAAAAAGGCCACGATCAGGGCGAAGTACGACATCATGGGCGAGATGATGTTGGTGGTCGAATCGCCCACGCGGTAGGCCGCCTGGACCAGTTCCGGCGAGTAGCCCAGCAGCATGAACATCGGGATGAAGATCGGCGCCATGATCGCCCACTTGGCCGACGCGCTGCCCATCACCAGATTGATGACGGCGGTCAGCAGGATGAACGCGGTCAGCAGAGGGATGGGGCCGAGTCCCGAGGCCCGCAAAAGTTCCGCGCCGCGGATCGCGAGAATCAAGCCCAGATTGGTCCAGCGGAAATAGGCCACGAACTGCGCGGCAAAAAACACCAGGACCATGTACGTGCCCATCGTCTCCATGACCTTGCCCATGCAATGGACGACGTCGTTGTCGTTGCGCAACGTGCCGGCCGCCAACCCGTAGGCGATCCCGGCCAGCGCACCCAGCACGAAGATCGCGGCGACGATGCCCTCCAGCAGCGGCGAACGAAGAATGCTGCCGGTTTCCGGTTGCCGCAGGAATCCCTGCTCGGGGATCAGCCCGACGAGGACGAACACGACCAGCGCCAACGTCACCAGCCCCGCCAGCCACAGACCGCGTTTCTCCCGCGGCTCCAAGGGCCGCAGCGGTTCGGCCAACTGGTCACCGCGGTACTCGCCCAGTCGCGGAACCACCAGCCGCTCGGTGACCCACGTCCCGGCCGCCGCGATGAAGAATGTCGAGACGAACATGAAGTAGTAATTGCACGCCGGACTGACCGTGTAGTCGGGGTCGATGATCCGCGCCGCTTCCTCGGACAGCCCGGACAACAGCGGATCGATCGTGCCCAGCAACAGATTCGCGCTGTAGCCGCCCGAGACTCCCGCGAACGCCGCGGCCAAGCCGGCCACCGGATGGCGTCCAACCGCCAAGAAGATAGTAGCTGCCAGGGGAACCAGCAGAACATAGCCCACTTCGCTGGCCGTGTTGGACAGCACGCCGGCCATCACGATTACGAAGGTCAGCAATCGCGGCGGCGCGGACAGCACCAACAGCCGCAGGCAGGCGCCGATGAGCCCGCTGCCCTCGGCCACGCCGATGCCCAGCATGGCGACCAGCACCGTGCCCAGCGGGGCGAAGCTGGTGAAATTGTGGATTGTTTGAGTGAGGATGCGATGCAGCCCGTCGGTCGAGATCAGATTCACCGGCCGGATGATCTCGCCGGTCGCCGGATGGGGCACCGAAAAATCCAACAGGCTGAAGACCCACGACAACACTAGCACGCCCGCGGCCAGCAGCGCGAAGAGCGTCGCCGGATGCGGCAGCGCGTTGCCCACCCGCTCGATCAGGGCCAGCGCGCGACTGACTAAGGTCGGTTTGGAACCCCGAGGTTGCTCCGTCACCATGAATCCAACTCCAGCGGATGTCAAGTCTGTTGATCGATGCCTAGCCCAAGGGATACGGATGCCGCGACGTGATGTCGTCGACCCGGCGAAGGATGGATTCTTCGAGCACGACGTCCGCCGCGGCCAAGCTGTCTTCCAGTTGGTGGACGGTGTTGGCGCCGACGATCGTCGAGGCGACGAAGTCGTGCTGCTTACTCCAAGCGATGGCCAGCGTGGCGACTCCCATGTTCAACTCGGCCGCCAACTCGATCAACTCGCCGGTCGTTGCCAAGCTCTTCTCGTTCACAAAGCGGCGGGCCATCGCCTGCTGCCGCTCGCCGCCCGTCTCCTGATAGGCCGAAAACCTCGCACCTTCGGGCGGAGTCGGCTGGTTGTATTTGCCGCTCAACACGCCGCCGCCCATCGGCGAATAGGGCAGCAGACTGATCCGTTCCTGCCGACAGACCTCGGCCAGCGAGTCCTCGAAACGCCGGTTGATCAAGCTGAAGTTGTTCTGGATCGATTCATACCGATTCAGCCCGCAGCGTTCCGCGGCGCTGAGCGCCTTCATCAGGCCCCAAGGCGTTTCGTTGCTGCAGCCGACGTAGCGGACCAGACCTTCCTGGACCAGTTCATCGAGCGCCTCGAGCGTCGGCTCGTACGGCACGTCGTGATCGGGCCAGTGCGTTTGGTACAGATCGACGTAGTCGGTTCCCAACCGCCGCAGGCTGCCCTCGATGGCTCGGCGAATATGGTGGCGGTCGATGGCGGTGTGGCCCTCGCGCACCGGGGGTTTGAACCAAGCGTTGGCCGACCCGCAGAACTTGGTGGCGATCAGGAAGGCGTCTCGGTTGCGAGTGCGCAGCCAGCGGCCGACGATCTCTTCGGTGGCGTACACGTAGGAATGGTCCGGGGGCACGGGATAGACCTCGGCGGTATCGAAAAAGTCGACCCCCGCGTCCGCCGCGCGGTCCATGATCCGGAACGCTTCCCGCTCGTCGCACGTCGAGCCGAACGTCATTGTTCCCAGACAGATCTCCGATACCACCAAACCGCTGCGGCCGATACGGCGTTTTTTCATGACGGGATTCTCCTTCGAAGTTCGCCAGTCGTTGACTCCCCAACCGGCACGAGGCCATCGCCTGGTACATCGCAATCCGAAGCGTAAACGAGGAGCGGTTCGAGTGCCACACCCCCTCACTGACTTCCGGGGCGACTTTCTCGGCGAATCGGCAGCATCCCTTGCGCGGCGCAGGTTGCGCTGGTTGCACGTCGCTGAGATCGTCGCCGACGAATGAGCACTGCCGATTGCACTCGCTCGGTTTTCGCAGTATCGTCATGGCTGAGACTTCCCCGCGAATGCTCGGATTGCGACGCGCGGCGTCGCAGGCGATCCTTCCTACCTGCCCCACAGGAAATCGATGATGAAATCAAGTCTTCCCATCCAGCGCAGAACGTTTCTTGGCGGCGCCGCCGCGTTGGCCGCCTCGTCCATGATGCCGAACCTGGTGCGCGCCGCGTCGGATGCCCGCCCCGATTCGAAGTTCCACGGCGTGCAAATCGGTGTGATCACCTACAGCTACCGCTCGCTGCCCGGCAGCGCGGAACAGTTGCTCGAATACATCACCAAGTGCGGCATCAGTTCGGTCGAACTGATGGGCGGACCGGCCGAGCAGTTCGCCGGCGCGCCCGGCGGGGGCGGCAAGGCGCTGCTCGATTGGCGGACGTCGGTCTCGATGGACGCCTTCAAGGCCCTGCGGAAAATGTACAACGACGCCGGCGTCAACATCCACATCGTCAAGTTCGGCGACATCGGCAACGCCGGCATGCCCGACGAGCAGATCGAGTACTACTTCAACGTCGCCAAGGCGCTCGGCGCGCGGGGCATCACCCGCGAACTGTCCGAAGAGGCCGCCCAGCGACTCGGCCCGATCGCCGACAAGCACGAGATCATGATCGGGTTCCACAATCACACGCAACTGACGCCCACGACCTTCGAAGGCCCGATGCTCTCGCACGGCAAGTACCTGGGCATCAACTTTGACATCGGCCACTACGTCGCCGGCACCAACCATTCGCCTCTTCCGCTGATCGAAAAATACTGCGACCGCATCCTCAGCCTGCACATCAAGGACCGCAAGGTGAACAACGGGCCCAACATGCCGCTGGGCGAAGGCGACACTCCCGTGGCTCTGGTCCTGCACCACATGAAACGCAACGGCCTGACCTTCCCCGCCGACATCGAACTGGAATACAAGGTTCCCGAAGGCTCCGACGCCGTCCAGGAAGTCACCCGCTGCGTCCAGTTCTGCAAACAGGCACTTGGGTAGAGCCAGACGGCCCGACGGGAAACTTCTGCGAGCTTGGTTGGTTCGCGTCAGTCGTCCAGCGTGCCGGTTGCTCCGGCGACGGCGTTGCGGAATTGCTCGGCGACCTCCTGTCGCTGAGCGGGACCGAGTGACATCGACAGCGCCCGTTCCACTTCGTGGATCAGTTCCTGCACCTGAAACTCGACCAAGTGATGGATCTGCACGTACAATCCCTCGTGCGGATCGCCCGCGATCGCCGGATCTAGAAGAAAGTCAAGGATCCGCGTCACCAAGTCGGGTTCGCTCTGCCGGTGGGATTGCAGGTGATGGTCGATCATTCGATCGATATTCTGGATCGTGTCGGCGACCCGGTCGTCGAACTCGGCGCCCACGTACTGAAGCCTCGGAATATGGACTACGATGGTGATCGTCGAAGCACAAGGATGAAACCGATGAAGAACAATCCCCTTCCACGGCTGGACAGCAATCCGGATGTCCGCGAACGTCTGCTGCCCTTCTGCCGTCTACAACCGGGAGATATCTGGGACGATCCCGAGGGCAGACATCGAATTGGCTGCATTGATGCGGCTGATCGTGATCAGATCCGGAAGCTGGTTGGCGACGCCAAACCCACGCTTGCGATTCACGACCCGCCGTACAACCTCGTGGCCTTTGATATCCGATCGATTGGCGAATTCATCGAATGGTGCCGGAAATGGATTCGGAACACGACGGAGGTGACCGCAGCCGATGCATCGCTCTACGTATGGCTCGGTGCTGACCAAAATGACGGTTTTCAACCGCTCCCCGATTTCATGCTGATGATGCGAGACGAACCATACAAGGCTCGAAGTTTTATCACCATGCGTAATCAGCGGGGATACGGAACTCAAAGGAACTGGATGGCGCTTCGTCAGGAACTGCTCTACTACACCAAAGGCTCTCCCGGATTCAATGTCGACGCCGAGTACACGGACATTCCTAAGATCCTGCGCGGCTATTACAAGGAAGTGAACGGCCGAAAGACCGAGAATTTCGAACGGAGCAAGTCCGACAACATTCGTGCTGGCAATGTCTGGGTCGACATTCAGCAAGTGTTTTACCGCATGGACGAGAACGTGTCTGGCTGCTACGCTCAGAAGCCGCTCAAGTGCATTGAACGGATTATCACCGCGAGTTCTCGCCCAGGTGACGTGGTTGTTGATTTCTTTGCCCATTCCGGCGCCACATTGATCGCCGCCGAGAAGCACGGTCGCCGCTGTTTCACGACGGACATTGATCCGGTCTACGCCGAAATCTGCATCCGGCGTCTTGAACGGTATCGCAGAAGCGGTCATGAAGGGTGGCAAAACGGCCATCCTTTCGAATCGGAACTCCCGTGCGTCGATTCGTCCGACGACACTTCAGTCGAGAATGCGAGACCAGTCCCGCAGAAACACCTTTTCTGATTTCCAGCAGCGGTGAGACATCGTGGAGCATCTTCAAGAACAACTTGACCTGTTGTTGAACCAAGTGACTGGCGCGCACGCTATTCGAACGCGGCTTGAAAACCTCGTCTCCGTCTACCCTTTCAATGAATACGAATACGTCATCTCCCACTTACTCGCCGCAGACGTCTTAAGCTTAGATGCGTACTACGAACTGCGTGACGAGTATTTGGCACGCAACATGTTCTTGTACATTTTTGAGATCAGCGCGCCCCGAACGTTCGGCGAGTCGTGGGCTCAGGGGCATTTGAAGGAACTTGTGCCGGACCTGCAAGAACCTTCGAAGAAGCTCGATCCGGATTATTCGGGCCAATACGATTTCCTGTTGGGGGGCATCAAGATTGAAGTGAAAGCTTCCCGTGCAGTGGATGCGGACGTGAACGCGCCACTGTACGTCAAGGCGTTGGCCTCCGATTCCAAGAAGCCATTTTGGATGAACTTCCAACAAATCAAGCCCGGATGTTGTCATGTATTTGTTTGGGTCGCGGTCTGGCGCGATACGATCAAGTACTGGGTTCAGGCATCGTTCGAAGTCGAAAACAGCCCGCACTACTCGAAAGGGCAGCACCGCGGCAATGTTGGCGAAGGTCAACTGCACCTGCGGCAGGACAACATCCGTGATTTTGATAAGTTCCAGGTCAAATCGGACAGTCTACGTCAAGCGATCATCGATGCGCATGAACGTGAGGGTTCGCAACGGTCCTGACGTGTTTTGCCGACACGACGGAATGAGCGACGAACAAACGGTTGAACGCGCGCGGTGCGTCGCGTTCTGAGCGCAACGGTTTTCTCCCGGGTCCACGTTATCGCGATTGCTCGGTCTACGCCTCGCACGCCAACTCGTTCCACCTGCCGAGCAGAAGTCGAGCGTCAATCGTCCAGCGTGCCGGTTGCTCCGGCGACAGCGTTGCGGAATTGCTCGGCGACCTCCTGTCGCTGAGCGGGACCGAGTGACATCGACAGCGCCCGTTCCACTTCGTGGATCAGTTCCTGCACCTGAAACTCGACCAAGTGATGGATCTGCACGTACAATCCCTCGTGCGGATCGCCCGCGATCGCCGGATCTAGAAGAAAGTCAAGGATCCGCGTCACCAAGTCGGGTTCGCTCTGCCGGTGGGATTGCAAGTGATGGTCGATCATCCGATCGATATTCTGGATCGTGTCGGCGACCCGGTCGTCGAACTCGGCGCCCACGACCGATTGCGGCAGGACCATCAGTGCGGCAGCCGCTCCGACACGAACGGGAAAGGCGGTGACGATCCGCCCGGTACGCGGGTTGATGATGATCCGGATCGCTGTCTCCCCGGCTCGGCCGATCATGCGGTTGAACTCCTTCTCGACGACCACGTACCCGTTGTTTTGAACGGCCGTGCGAGTCGGATTGGCCAGCGCCCGCTCGATCAGCTTCCGGGGACGCGGATCGCGAAACACCGAGTGGGCCGAGCGACCGAGTGCCCGCCCAAGGTAGCGAGGATTCCGCATGGCGGCGTTGGCCGCCGAACGCGTGTGGTGACCGATGTGCTTGCTGACCGTCTTTCCCCGGCGCGGGTTCGCCAGCCAAGACAGCGCCCGGCGTATGGCAGCAGTGACAATAGGACCCATTGCGTGCCTCCTGGTGTGCCGTTGTTCTCCAAACCGTCGTCCCGTGCGGCAGCAGCACCCCATGGCCGCTCCCACCGTTCCATTGAAACCAATCCGCGGGCCAGCGACAACTCCAGGCATCGCCCTGGGCTGAACGCGTGGTTCTCGTGTTCATGCTCTGTCTGAAGTGGACGGTGTCGTGCCCTTGAATGCGGTAGCGAGGTCGATCTCGGTCAGGCCGTAATCATTCTGCCTCGATAATTCTGCCAGTCCTGCACGTTGAGCCCAGGGATCTGCTCGAGATCTCGCAAGTCTGCCGAAAGGAGGAGAGCGTCTTGGGCAATCGCGGTCGCCGCGATCTTCAGATCTTGAGTTCCGATTCGCACTCGTGCTGCTCGCAGTCGTCTGAAGATGGCCGCAGCCCGGTTCATCCCACTCGGCAATGGTCCAGGCTCCGCGGAAGTCGATGGCTTTGACCAGACGTTGATACGGGACGATTTGCCGGCCAACGTCGGTTACCCTATGGATGTGAGCCAACCAAGCGCGCAACTGTTCTTCCACGGCCGGAACCGGGATGGCGACGTCGTCCCGTGGGTTAAACGCATGCCGCTACTTCCTGACGACACCCGGCTGTCAGAATCGTGCCACGCCAGCTAAACTAAATCATGGACGTACTTGAACGGTATCCAATCGGGGACGAGCCAATGAGCATGGTCCAGACAGAATACACCCAGGTTCTGCAGAAGGTAAAAATGTGGCCGACAGAGTTACGGCAGAACTTGGCCGGTGAGATCATTGAATCGCTGGAAGCAGATTCAGCCGCGCCGGGCGAGTGGAATGAAACCAGGAACGCGCGGCGCTGCGCGTTGATCGACAAGGAGATCGACGGGACGTTGACCGCCGCCGAACGCGTCGAACTGGAACTGCTGCAAAAACAAGCGGTGGCGTATCGCGACCGAGTCGCTCCGTTCCCGGTCGAAGGAGCGCGCAGCCTGCACGGCCAACTCCTCGCAGGAAGACGCCAACACGACCAGGGTTAGCAGTGGCCATGTCTGCATTTGACTACCCAATCGCGCCGCACACGCGCAAACACGGACCAGTCGGCTATGCCACCTATGCGGCCTATCGTCCTTGGCTGCGCGACGATTTCACATTCCGCTGCGTCTACTGTCTCGCGCGAGAACAGTGGGGGCGGGTAACGGGCGAGTTCGGCGTGGACCATTTTCAACCACAGGCGAGGAGTCCTCACCAGGCACTGGATTACGAGAACCTCCTCTACTGCTGCCAATCGTGCAATGCGTTGAAGGGCAACGCAGACATCCCAGATCCGTGTGCGATACTTACGGCTGAACATGTTTGCGTCAAGGCCGACGGAACGATCGAGGGACTAACCCTCGCGGCAAGGAAGATCATCCGCGTACTGGCACTGGACTCGGAGTCCTGTAATCGTTGACGGCGTCTCTGGCTGCGGAACATCGAACTCGCGGCGGAACACAGCCCAGATCAGTATCTCGAATTGATGGGTTTCCCGGACGACTTGCCGGATCTGTCGAGGTTGTGTCCGCCGGAAGGCAATTCTCGGCTCGATGGCGTCGAACAGAGCTACTTCGCGCGGCGCCAACGAGGTGAATTGCCGGAAACGTACTGAAACCTGGCAAGACCGAGGCAAACTTGGCGGCGCTGCGTGCAACGTGGCAGTCCGTTCGGCAAGCTGGCACGCGTCGGCGGCGTTGTCTTTCGAAGAGGTGCGAACGCCCGTCTTCCCCGCTGCATCCGTTTCGTCGCTCGCAAAATACTTCTCGCTTGAAAGCCTCTGGTAGGAAGGCATGCCTCTCAAGGCCCGGCGGGAATGTGCCGTGAAGCCAGCGATAAGAGCGACGCTGAGCGGGACCGATGTGCTTGCTGACCGTCTTTGATGTGCCGTTGTTCTCCAAACCGTCGCGTTAATGGATGCCGCGGCGGAGTTCATCTCGGTCAGACCGTAATCATTCTGCCTCGATGATTCTGCCAGTCCTGCACGTTGAGCCCTGGGACTTGCTCGAAGTCGCGCGACTTGGCCCAAAGGAGGAGAGCGTCTTGGGCAATCGCGGTGGCCGCGATCTTCAGATGGTCTGTGTCCAGAAGAATCAACACGATTTCGCCCGAGCGGGCTTGCATGCACGTTTTCGATCCGCGTCGCGCAGCTCCAGGGCTTCCGCAAAGACACTCTGCAAATCATCGTCACCGGTGTATTCTTCCACGGCCCGCCGCCAGTCCTTCTGCCAGCTCGGGCGAGCCGATCGCATTTCCTCCTGAAGTTCCGCGACCCGCGATTCCAAGGCCGCCAACCGTTTCCCGAGATCCTGGCGTGACATGTCGTGCTTTCCCCGATCAGATGACTGACTTTCTACCTGAACGCAGGCGACCACAAGCCCGCGAGTCGTGACAAACCCCGTGCCGGACAGATCCGACGGGAACGGCGTCTGGCACAGCGTGCGGCTCCCGCGGCAGCGGCGCCAACTCGACGGACTGCGCACCCGCCGATCCGTTCACTTCCTTCGGCCCGTTCGGCCCGCCGAGCCGCCACAGTTGTGCGACCCATACTTCAAGCCGCTCGGCATTGACCTGCAGTTGGCGGCCTGTCTCCCGGACACCCAGATCCGCGGCCGCCTCCGCCGCCAACATCCACAGTTCCGCAGGATTGCGTTCGAGCCGCCGCCGAACATCGAGTTCCCGCTTCGCCGCGCGCAGCCGATCCGCCGCCAATCCCTTCGTGTTCGCATCCATCAGTCGTCCTCCACCTCCAGTGCAGAATCGACCGCCAGTCTATCTCAACCCCCGCCCACAACGTCATGCAAGCTTGCCGAAAAGCCACGCTTGGCTGCATCCTCCAGCAGGTGCAGCACAACGGAATTTCCCACGTGCGGCACTGCGGTGCGCTGGGCAATCGCCGCAAGAGGCAGCACTGACGCAGTGCCGTCAACTGCCAAACACTACTGATTCCAAAGGTTCAAACCCCGCGATTCTGTCCGCGGCCTACGAAATTCACAGCCGGTCGTCCCGTAACCGTCCCCTTCTCCTCGTCCCGCGCTTCTGCGGTTATTGCCCTTGCGGCAACCGTCCCGTAGAATCCCGAAGATGTAATCGCCTGCGCAGCGGCCCGGCTACACAGTGTTTTTTCTGCGCGAACAGGGATTGTTCTGGTTCAGCGGGACGTTGAGTTTGGATGTGTTCGAGTTCGTGAGTAAAAA
>JAHDXO010000071.1 GCA_023382975.1 Pirellulaceae bacterium | reverse complement strand
GCTGGAAGCTTACCCCACGACTTTTTCAGCAGCCTCCTTCGGCTTGCCGTTAAACGAAGCCGCGCGCAATTGACGGTGCGCCGGCCAGACATCTACGAACTGCTGTGACGGCTTGTTGCGCCGGGTGTTGCAATTCTTCGGCCGCGGGCCATACTGTCCGTTTGGCGGAGGCTGTGCGAGCCGTTTTGCGGAACCATCGTCGATCAACATCGAAGGAGAACTGGGACATGACCGGAAAGCTGTCTGCGAAGTACGGGGCGCTGTTGCTGGCTGCGTTGCTGGGGATGCCCGCGTTGGCTGCGGCGGGGGAGGACGAGTCTTGGAATCCCGAGACGGCCGAGCAGCGGGACGAGCGAATGGCCTGGTGGCGCGACGCGCGCTTCGGCATGTTCATCCATTGGGGCCTGTACGCGATTCCGGCCGGCGTCTGGAACGACCAGCCGGTTCCGGGCATCGGCGAATGGATCATGGACCGCGCGAACATCCCGGTCGAAGACTACCAGAAGTTAGCCGCCCGGTTCCAACCGGACAAGTTCGATGCGGACCAATGGGCTCGGCTGGCCAAAGAGGCCGGCATGAAGTACGTCGTGATCACGTCCAAACACCACGACGGTTTCTGTCTGTTCGACTCGAAGGCCACCGACTGGGACGTTGTCGATGCGACGCCGTACGGCCGGGATCTGCTGAAGCCGCTGGCCGAAGCATGCCGCAAGCAGGGCATCAAGTTCTGCACGTACTACTCGATCATGGACTGGCACCATCCGTCGCAGCAGCGCGGCAGCGACGCACGGTACAACCCAACCAAAATGCTCGAAGGACGCAAGGCCGAGTACATCGCTTACATGAAGAAGCAACTGCGCGAATTGATCGAGACCTGCGACACCGAAGTCCTGTGGTTCGACGGCGAATGGCCCTCGTGGTGGGAAGAATCCGACGGGCGGGATCTGTACCTTTACCTGCGGGAATTGAAGCCGTCGCTGATCATCAACAACCGCGTCGGCAAAGGCCGTCGAGGCATGGAGGGGCTGAGCGGTGGCGATCAGCAGTACGCCGGCGACTTCGGCACTCCCGAACAGCAGATTCCGGCCACCGGACTGCCGGGTGTGGATTGGGAATCGTGCATGACGATGAACGACACATGGGGCTTCAAACGCGACGACCACAACTGGAAGAGCGACGAAACGCTGATCCGCAATCTGGTCGACATCGCCTCCAAGGGCGGCAATTACCTGCTGAACGTCGGGCCGACCGCCGAAGGCGAGATCCCCGCGCCGTCGGTCGAGCGGTTGCAGGCGATCGGCCGCTGGATGAAGGTCAATGGCGAATCGCTGTACGGAACCCAGGCCAGTCCCTTCAAGCAGTTGCCGTGGGGCCGCTGCACGAAGAAGTCCGACGCCACGGGAACCACGCTGTATCTGCACGTGTTCCACTGGCCCGGCGATGGCCGATTGCTGGTGCCGGGCTTGAAGAACGCGATCACGGAGGCGCGTCTGCTGGCCGATCCGAACCGGGCGGCGCTGAAGACGTCCGCGACCGACGCGGGCTGCGTGGTCCATCTGCCTGACGCCGCGCCGGATAAGATCTGCAGCGTGGTCGCGCTTCAAGTGCAGGGCGATCTGGACATCGACTTGACCGCCACCGTTCAGCGGCCCGACGGCACCATCCATCTGGCCGCGTCGGATGCGACGTGCCACGGTTCCCAGATCCGCTACGAGGCCGGCGAAAAACGCGACAACATCGGTTTCTGGCTGAATCCCAGCGAGTGGGTCGAGTGGAGTTTCCGCGTCGACCGGCCCGGTGATTTCGCCGTGAGTGCGATGATCGCGGCCGAAGCCAGCGGACAGTTCGAGATCGTCGTCGGGGATCAGCGGCTGAGCGCGGCGGCGCCGGCGACCGGCGACTACGGCCGGTTTACCGTCGTCGACGTAGGTCGGCTCCGTATCGGCTCGCCGGGCGCGACTCGACTCGAGGTCCGCGCCGTGCCGGCCGGCTGGCGGCCGATGAATCTGAAGTCGATCACGCTGAAACCAGCGAGTTGAACGTTGTGTCTGCTGCCCCGCTGGTCGGTTGTTCCATTTCACTTTCGCCGGTGCGCTGCCCATGGACGAAACCACGCGCGACGAGCCCGAACTGCTTGAAAAGCGGCGGCGTCTGGTGCGCCGGATCGGTTGGGGGATCGTCGCGGCCGGGGGCGTTCTGGCATTCGGAGCTGCGTTGCTGGGCGGGTCGGCCACCCGCGGCTCCGACCGCGAGTGGGTCGATGCCGCCTTGGTCATGCGGAACATCGCTGCCGGGATCATGCTGCTGGGACTGGTCACCGTCCTGATTTCGCAGCGGCTGGAAGCGATACAGCTCTGGTATCAATTGAGAATCGACACCGGACCGGAATCGATCGGCCCCGACGCCACCGGTCCGACGCAGGGCCGCGTGGTGGCGCAAGCTGTATGCGGAGTCGTTGCGTTCATCCTGGTTTGGGTGGCGCTGGGCGCCGTGCTGCCGCCCGGCTTGCGAGGCGCTCTGATGGTCATGGCCGCCTTGGCGGTTCCTGCCTTGACCGGGTTGTTGATCCTTCAACTGCGCGGAGTGGCTCGCGCATTTTTCGTCGGAGTGTTGCTTGTCGCGCTGGCGAATCTGACCGTGACCGGCTTGGCGATCGCCACCATGCCTGGCAACTGGAGTTCGGTCGTCGCACAACGCGAACTGGGCCGAGTCCTGTTTCCGTTCGTCACCTTGGCGTGGGTGATGGCGTTGGGAACCGGACTGTTCTTCGCCGCGATCGCAGCCACCGTTCGCAGCCCCCGCAACAAGCACCAAACCAACGCCTGAACGACCGTATCCTCTTAGCAAGACCGCCTCGTCGGCTCATTCCGCTGAGGGGCACTCACTCGCTTCCGATTCAACTGCTTGACAGGCAGAGGATTGAAGCGACAATCGAGACAAGGCGGCGGGCCGGACAGCCAGCCGCTTCGTTCGGCCCATCCCAAACCCGCGGTGTCCGCAATAGGCCGTTTTGGACAGTCATCGGTTCGGCTGGCTAGAACCCCATGACCTTAATCCGATCAAAGTTCGTATGCCCCTGCTGCGGGTTCCCCGCGCTCGACGTAGCTCCTTATGCGCATATCGGACTGCCGCCTTGGATTGCTCATGGCGAGCCGCCGTACAGTCAGCGTTACGGCACGCCCTCCTACGATGTTTGCCCGTGCTGTGGTTTCGAGTTCGGCAATGATGACGAGCCCGGCACTGCTCAGCCGCAGAGCTTTGCTCAGTACCTTCGGAACTGGGTTCCCGGAGGATGCATTTGGTTCAGCCCGGACAGGTGCCCGGAGGGATGGCCCCTCGAACGCCAGTTGCGCGCCGCGGGGATTGCATTATGAGGGACGGATAGCCGGATTTCTCGCTGCACTGGACCGGGAGCAGTGCGTGCCTGCGATCGCCGGTCCAAGCTACGGACAAGCTCCTACGAGATCAATCCCTGCGGTCTTGTCTCAGTCTTCACTTCGCCGTGGTGTCCCGACGTTCAGCGGCACCAGCCGAGGCGGTTCCGCGGGGCAGCCTGCGGGATCGGGCACTTGCCGCGAGCGCCGGAGCGCTTCCAGGAACGCATCCAGATCCACGCCTTTCATTCGGCAGACTTGTTGCAGCGTGACTTGTCGCGCCACCGTTCGCCGCAGCACCGGATTGCGGATCAACTCGAAGCCGTGCTCGACGAACACCGGCTCCAGCTCCGGATGCCAGGCCAGGACCGCTGCCACGCGGTGCTCGGCCTCGATCTGGTCGGGCACCGGGCCCCACCCCGTGTCTCCCTCCTGGCGGTACTTCCCCCAGCCTCGCATGACGGCGCACAGGTGGGCGGCCCACAGCACCAGGGCCGTCCATTCCAGCAATCCGCTGACGGCGACGACTCCGTAGAAAACCGGAAGCCAATCGGTCATTACCTGGGATGCCACTCGCCAGAAACAGCCGACGTTCAGCAGCACGAAGGTCGGCCACAAGGCCGGCAGCCGATCGGGCTCGATGCCTCGCAGCGTCGGCACGACCTTGGCGCCCATCCCGACGATCATCATCGAGATGAATCCGACCGTGATCGCGTGCCGGACGGCGCCGTAGTACGCATGGCTGAACGCAATCCCACTGGCCGCCTGATAGACGGGCAATAGCAACAACATGCCGAAGGACAAGAATAGCCAGGCGAATGCCACCCGGATGAACTTGCCGCTGCGGTCGCTCCGCCCCGGTTCGGGCAATGGGCGCCACAGCCGCCACGGCCCGACGATCAGTCCGGCACCGACGGGCAACATCATCCACGGCAAGAGCATCCCGTAGGCCAGGTTGCGATTGCCCGTCATTTGATACGCCGGCAGCAAGAAGACCTCCAGTCCGATCGCCGCCAGCAGCACTCCCAGCGCAGTCCAGCCGCGCCGGTCCGGCGTCTCGGGCAGGCCGAAGATGGCGGGGAACATGCGGATACCGACGCCCAGGATCATCATCAGCCCCAGGCCGTGGATCTGGATGTCTCGCAACGACGCCTGGAACATTGCCACCTGCTGCAGCAGCGCGTCGCGCGTCGGCGCAGCGATCAATTGGCCGATGTGCCAACTGCTGTAGACGGTCTGGATCAGGAAGCAGACCAACGCGGCAAAGACGAAGCCGACGTAAGGCTGCATGCGAATGCGGCTGCTGAAAAAGGCGGTCGTCAACAGACCGATGAACACGGCCACGGCCGCGATTTCCACCGCGGCGCCCGCCCGGTGCAACCCGCTGGCCCAAGCGGTCTCGGACGCCATCATCGCCGTGCTGCGCGCGGCGATCCCGGCCAGCATGAACCACCAAGTGAGCAGAGCCAAGCGAGGCGCGGGCAGGTCCACCTGCCACATCCGCGGAAAAGCCTGGCAGGCGAATCCCATGATGAACAGCCCCACCCAGCCCATGATCTGTGCGTGGCCGTGTGCGTTCACCTCGTGGATCGTGACGCCGGTAAAGGTCCCGGTCCAGCCGATCTTCACCAGCAACCAGGCGCCCCAAGCGGCTCCGACCGTCACGATCACCGCCAGGCCGGCCAGGAAAAACGGCTGGTAGATCGCGTCCGCCAAACGCGGGCGCTGGTCTTCGGCCAACTGCGTCCGAGCTGCTTCCCGCGCCACGGGATCGCGGATCACTTGGTGGATCTCGGCCAGCAACTGGTCGAGCGGAACGCCGTGCGCTTCGGCGAAAAAGGCCAGCGATTCCGCGGGGCCGTGATCGCCGCCACAGCCGCGCAAACCGTACCGGTTGAAGACTGCCCGGGTCTCCGGGTGCTCGCGAAACAGATCCGACAACAAGCTATTCGGATCGACATCGACTTTGTCGATCGTCATTTCAATCTCCTGGCTTCAACCCACGCGCATTTCTTCGACTCGCGATCCTGCTCGGCGGGTAGATTCCGAGGCATTTGAAAGCAGCTTCATCCGGAAACAGTCGTTCATCGTGTTGACACAATGTTAGAAGACTGATAGGAACTTGGCAATTGTGCATTCGTGCATTAAAGCACGAATTCAGCAGTGTCTCGCAATTGCTGGGAAACTCGCCGTCGAATCGGTGCGGCGGAAAGAAAATACTGACCAATGAAACGAATCGGTCTGATCGGCGGATTGAGTCCCGAGTCAACGGTTCATTACTACCGTATTCTCTGCCGGGAATATAACCGCACGTTCGGCGGGCTGAATTTTCCGGAGATTGTTCTGACCAGCCTGAATCTGCAGCAACTGGTCACGTTGTTTGAGAACAACCGTTGGGATCGTGTTGCTGCCATTCTGCTGACGGCAATGGATCGGCTAAAAAACGCCGGCGCTGACTTTGCCGCCATTCTGGCCAACACTCCACACAACGCCTTTGAATACTTTCGCGATTCTGCACCGTTGGAGATCCTCACCATCATGGACGCGACCGCGGGGGCGCTGCGGCGGGACGGACGGCGCAACGTGGCGCTTCTGGGTACCAAGGCCACGATGGAATTCGGCTTTTTTCAGAAGCACTTTGCGGCGTGCGGAATTGAAACCCAGGTGCCGGAACCTTCGTGTCGTGAGGAACTGGACCGGATGATCTGGGAGGAATTGTCGCACGGCTTGATCCAGGCATCGTCCCGCGAGACCGTGACGGCGATGCTCCGGGATCTGGAGCATTCGGGGGTGGAATCTGTCATCCTGGGATGCACCGAGTTGAGCCTGCTGATCAAAGCGCAGGATACGCCCCTGCCTTTGTACGACACGACCCAGATTCATGCCGAGGCGATTTTGGAGTTCGCGCTGCGTGGACAGGCGACCGCGGACGACGAAGATGACCTGCCCGAGCCTTCCAGTCCGGTGTGTTACTTGAAGGATTTCATTCATGAGTACGACCGATCGGAAGAATGACTCCGAAGACAACCAACCCGAGATTCGCGGTTTGGCGCCCAGCAGGACGGAACCGCTTTCCGTCACGCACCATGCCGATCTTCGGCGATTTGACACGCTGGCCGGGGATGGTCCTTCGGCCTTCCTCGCGTACACCCTGGATGGCAATTGCGCCACGTTCGTCCATACGTTGGTTCCGGAAGGACTGCGCGGACGCGGTGTCGCCGCCCGTCTGGTCCGCGCCGCGCTGGACGAAGCACGAAAACGCTGCTGGAAGGTTGTTCCGCGCTGCTCTTACGTCGCCGCGTTCATCGAGAGGAATCCCGAGTTCGCAGATCTCGTGGAAGCGTCCCGTCAAAGAAATGCGACGGAAAACACCGAAACACCTTCACCGTAAGGAGACATTTAGGATGGCCGTCAACCTGGGTGACAAACCGCTCGCCAGTTTCAGCGAGCCGATCGAGATGCTGAAGGACTGCCACCGGCGGATCGAGCATTTTCTCGATGTCTTGCGAAAGGTCGAACGAAGTTTCGTCCGAAGCGAGCTCGATGATCACGGCCGTCGTGCGCTGGAAGCTGCGCTCGACTACTTCGCGAATTTTGCGCCGCGCCACACGGCTGATGAAGAGCAGTCGCTGTTTCCGCGGATGCGAGGCTCCGACGACGCGGAGTCCTGTGCGATCATGGCAGATCTGGACGTGCTGGAAAGTGATCACCGCCGCTGCGAAACGTTCCATTCGCTGATCGACCGGGTGGTGCGCAGTTGGCTCGAAACGGGCCGACTGGATGACGTTCAACGAAAAAGTCTCCAGACGGCGCTCGATGAGCTGACAACAATCTATACGACCCACATTCAGCATGAAGAGCAGCGGATCTTTGCGGTTGCATCCCGCATACTCGAACCCGGGCAAATTCGCGAGCTCGGCGAGGAGATGCGGCGGCGGCGTTCGCTTACGAGTTTGGGGGACGCAACGGAGCCTTCGTTGGAGCAGGATGTTTTGTAGTCGAGCAGGTTTTCTTTGCAGGGTTCCGAAAAAGGAGAGACCGTAGCATGACGCTCGAGCAACCGCCGCCTGCCGACTGGGATCCGCGCAGCGACCATGTGCAACGCGACCAGCTTGCTGCCTACGATCGGATGCGAGACCATTGTCCTGTGGCGTACAGCGAATTCCTGCATTGGTCGCTGCTGCGGCATGAGGATGTCACGCGCGCTTTGGGCGACCATCACACGTTCAGCAACGCGGCTTCCCGGCACCCTTCGGTCCCTCATGGCCTGGACCCGCCGGAGCACACCGAATTCCGGAAGATCATCGAACCGTATTTCTCTGCCCAGCGGATGGAAGCGTTCGAGCCGGTCTGCCGCGCGATTGCGAATGACCTTGCCCAGGAACTGCCCGCCGGGCAGCCGGTCGATCTGATGGACCGTTGGGCCCGACCGCTGGCCGCGCTGGCTCAATGCGCCTTTCTCGGCTGGCCTCGCGACTTGCACGCGATCCTGATCCGCTGGACGGACAGGAACCACGACGCCACCTTGGCGCAGGATCAGGCGGCGCTGGCCGAGATCGCGGCGGATTTCGAGCAGTTGATCGAACACTTGCTTCAAACCCGCCGCGACGCCGGCGCGCGGCCGGAGGACGACATCACCGCTTCCCTGATGCACGACCGCGTTTGGGACCGACCGCTGACGGGAGAAGAGATCGCCAGCATCCTTCGCAACTGGACCGTCGGCGAGATTGGCACCATTTCCGCATCGCTTGGGATCTGCGTTCACTATTTGGCGACGCACCCCGACCTGCAGGATCAATTGCGTTTCTGTCCGTCCCTGGTTCCCCAGGCGATCGACGAGATGCTCCGCATCCATGGACCGCTGGTCACGAACCGCCGGATCACGAGGTGCCCCGTTGACATCGGCGGGCGGCGGATTCCCGCTGGCGAGCGCATTTCGTTGGTCTGGGTCGCCGCCAACCGCGATCCAGCGGTGTTCGCCGCTCCGGATGAGTTTCGCTGGGACCGGGACTCGCGTCAGAATCTCCTGTACGGCGCGGGCATTCATGTATGTCCCGGCGCACCTTTGGCGCGTCTGGAGCTGCGGGTTGCCTTGGAGAGCTTGCTAGAGCGATCCGCGCAGATCGAATTGGCGCCTGGGCATCCACCCGTGCTCGCCACCTACCCCGCGAGCGGATTCGCGTCGTTGCCCTCGGTGATCCGATTGGACGGATAGAGACCGTCTTCGTTCGGGCGCAGGTCACCCCGCTGCGCAATCCGCTTGGGGCTGATAGGGACAATCGGGTTCGCTGGCAAGCATGTCGCCGGTCAACGCGAACGAGCGGGCGCGGCTGCCACCGCACACGTGGCGGAACTCGCAACGGCCGCACTTGCCCTGTAGACGATTGGCGTCTCGCAAGGCCTGAAAGCTCGGATGACGCTGGTAGACATCGACAACCGAATCGCGGGGGAATTGTCCGCAGAGCACGGGCAGGAATCCGCTGGGATAGATCACTCCCTGATGGCTGATGAACATCACGCCGCGGCCATCGTTGATGCCTAGCGGGGCCCGCTGCTGTCCGTTGGTGCCGGCGCTGACGGGAGCCCGCTGAGGATTTCCCTGTCGCTGCAGCACGAAGCGGCGGTACTGTGGCGCCTCGGTCGTCTTGATTCCGTAGGACTGCCGCTGGGCGTGGTGCCACAGCCGTTCGAAGACCTCTTCGTATTGCAGCGGAGAGATCCGTTCCAATTCCTGGCCGCGTCCGACCGGGACCAGGAAGAACACCGACCAGAGTACGATCCCGCGACTCGACAGCATCTCGGCCAGCGCGTCGACCTGATGGACGTTCGACGCGGCGATGGTCGTGTTCACCTGCAGCGGCAGTCCGATGCGGCGGGCTTCGGCCAGGATTTCCAGGGTGCGGTCAAAGCTGCCGCGCACGCCGCGGAAGGCATCGTGCGTGGCGGCATCCACCCCGTCCAGGCTAAGCGCCAGCCGGTGCAGTCCGGCCGCGCGCAGCCGCTGCAAGGCCTCGGCGGTCACCAGCGGCGTGGCCGACGGCGTCATCGCCACGTCCAGCCCCAGGCCGACGCCGTGCTCGACCAGTTCGTACACATCGGGACGTTTGAGCGGGTCGCCGCCGGTCAGGACCAGCATCGGCGGCTTGGGAAACGTGGCCAGTTGTTCCAGCAGTTGCCGGGCCTGTCGCGAATCCAACTCGTCCGGCGACCGCGCCGGCTGGGCGCACGCACGGCAGTGCTTGCACACCAGGTCGCACGCCTGCGTCAACTCGTAGAACACAACGAACGGGCTGTGATCGAAGTCGCGGCGCGTATAGTCGCCGGGTTTCCGACGTGCTTCCGGTTTCATTCGCTGCTCCCGCCCGCGTCGCGCGGGTCCGATGTTTCGATCGCCTCGCCGAGTTCCTCGCGCCGATCCGCGATGGACCAACCTGTCTTCAGGCCGGCCACGAACCAGACAAAGCCGAAGATGCCCACCGCAAACACCGTGTCGCCGACGACTCGCAGCCAGCGCAGAAGATGCAGCGTCTCGTTCTGGAGGAATTCGGCGGATCTTGCATACCACAGACCGTACTCGACGCTGGCCCATGTCTGCGCCAGACCGACGGGGAGCAGCGACATGAGCACCATCAGCGCCAGGCCGATGTTGATCGCCCAGAACGATATACTCAGCACGCCGGTTCGCCAGACGTGGTGAGTTCCGAGCCCCTTGAGACAAAACAACAGCAGCCCCATTCCCAGCAGTCCGTACACACCGAATAACGCCGTATGACCGTGGACGGGCGTCGTGTTCAGCCCCTGCATGTAATAGAGTGCAATGGGCGGATTGATCAGGAATCCGAACAGGCCGGCACCGACCAGGTTCCAGAACGCCACGCCAATGAAGAAGTAGATCGGCCATTTGTAGGCCTTCACCCACGGCCGCGCGCGGCTGAGCGTCAAGTTCTCGTACGCTTCGAATCCGATCAGCACCAGCGGGACTACCTCCAACGCGCTGAACGTCGCGCCAAGTGCCAGAACGGCCGTAGGCGTCCCCGTGAAATACAGATGGTGGAACGTGCCGATGATCCCGCCGGTCAAGAAGATCGTGCTGGAAAACAGCACCGCCGCCGTCGCCGTGCTCGTGCGCAAGAGCCCCATTCGTGTGAAGAGAAAGGCGATCACGACGGTCGCAAACACCTCGAAGAATCCCTCCACCCACAGGTGAACCACCCACCATCGCCAGTACTCGGCGATCGCCAGATTCGTCTGACGTCCCCACATGATGCCCGCCCCGTAGAACAGGGCGATCGCCGCCGAAGCCACGACGAACAAGGCCAGCAGATGCTTGTTCTCCTCCTTGTTGCGGAACGCCGGCGCCAAGGCTCGACCCATCAACGCCAACCAAAGGAACAGCCCAACAAGCAGGAACAGTTGCCAGAACCGCCCCAGGTCGACATATTCGTAACCCTGGTGCCCGAACCAGTAGTTCATCTCCAGGCTCATTCGCTGCCGGGTGGCGAACCACGTTCCAAACAGCGTTCCGCCGACGATGATCAGCAGGCAGATGAAAAGCAGATTCACTCCCGCGCGCTGGTACTTCGGTTCAAAGCCAGAGACGGCCGGGCCGATGAACAACCCGGTCGCCAGCCAAGCCGTGGCGATCCAAAAAATCGCCAGTTGCGTGTGCCAGGTCCGAGTGACCGAATACGGTAGCCAATCGGCCAGCGGGAATCCGTAGAATCCCTCGCCCTCGACGCCGTAATGAGCCGTCACGGCTCCCAAACCTACCTGAACAACAATCAGCGCCGCGACAACCCAGAAATACTTGAGCGTCGCCTTCATCGAAGGCGTCGGCCGCAGTCCCAGCAGAGGATCGGTGGCCGGCAACGAACTGGGCTCTTCCTCGCGGTTCTTGAGCACCGCGTAGTACCAGGCGAGCGCCCCAATCCCCGCCAGCAGCACCACGAAACTGACCACCGACCAGATCACAATGGCGCCGCTGGGACGGTTGTCGATCAGCGATTCAGCAGGCCAGTTGTTGGTGTAGGTGACCGGAGGAGCCAGCGAAGCGAGGCGAATTGCACTCCCTGCAACGGCGTCCCCGGGGCGCTCGGTTCCGCAGGCCCAGGCAGCCCAGAATACGAATGCATTGAACAGTCGTTGACGCTCGGGGTCGCGCACAGTCAGCTTCGGAATTGCGTAGGCATTCCGCAACTCGTCGGGCGTCATGCCGCCGTCGGCGAAACGCGCAACATCGTCGGGAAACTCGGTCGCGTCGCCAAGAATCGTCGCATAGTAGCGTCCCACCGCATCGATCGCCGCGGCTCGGTCGGACGAAACCACGAGTTGGCCGCGGGTCGAGTCATACGTATTGGTGCGAATCGTCTCTCGCAGCTTCGCTCGCAACTCTGCCTGCTGGGACGTCGTCAAATCTTCGTAGAACCTGCCGTGTTCCCGCTGGCTCCAGCAATCCAACAGCCAGACACATTCACGATGGAGCCAGTCCGCCGACCAATCCGGAGCCACGTAGGCGCCGTGTCCCCAGATGCTGCCAAGCTGCTGGCCACCCAACGATTGCCAGACGTTCTGTCCGTCGCGAATATCCTGACCTGAGAAGAGAACCTGTCCCGTATCGGTCACCACCTGCTCCGGGATCGGCGGAGCTTGCCGGTAGATCTCTCGCCCGTAGTATCCCAGCACGACGAACGACAGCACGATCACGGTCCCAAGACCGAACCAGAGTTTCGTGTATCCCATAAGACACTTCCTTTCGGAGCTGGCATGATAGACTTCACACGTGAAACCAGACCGGATGGATACTTGCGGACATTAGAACCCGAATGCATCCACTCCGGCGGTAGATCGTACACCAATAGGTATAGAATATAGCGGCCACGATGTTTCCGTCAAGGTGTGGTTGGGCCATGCCCGGGCAGTTCGTGTCGAGAGCTGGTCGCGCTCTGCGGCCAGCGGGGAGGGGCGAGACTTGAGAGGCAAGAGGCGGGGCGGTTGCTTGGCAGATGATCGAGCAGCCGCCACGGGCTTGCCCGCCGAGCAGCGCTTCACGTGGACGCGACACCGCGGAACGTGGTACAATCCCAACACCTCACCCACCTCGATCCCGAACGGAATCCGATCACCATGCTACGGAACTCGCTGCTCGGCTGGCGTCGCCGTCCACGATTCGCCTTGAACCTTGTTCCGTGGATCGTCATCTCCGCCATCGGCGCGGCCCGCGCGGACGATGCAAGGCCAACTCTCGGCGCATCGTCGGCAGAAGATCCCGCTGGCCATGCAGCGCTCGTCGCGGAAACCCACGCGGCCTCGCTCAAGCTGCGCGAAGCGGCCTTGCGTCGGACCATCGCCAAGGACACCTGCTGGCCACACGGCGTTTGGGGCGACAACCTGTGGACCCTTGCGGCCCTCCAGTTGAACGAGAAGGTGGACGAAGCCAATGCGCGCCTGCTCGAACAGGCGAACGACTACATCGCCCGGAATGCCGGGTTCTCCCCTACGCCGGAGCAACCGGGAAACGCGCCGTGGACTTTCTTTTCCATCACCGACTACGTGCGCACCCTCTGCCTATTCCACTCCAAGAGCACCCATTTTCCTGGCCGCCTGAAGCCGGAAACCGAGGCCGCGATGAAGGAAGCGCTTTGGCACTGGGTCAGCCGGGAAAGCCGGATGGGCGACGCCGGTCCCGGGGATCTCTTCCTGCTGCTGGGCACCGAGAACCACGACCTGAACCGGCGGCCAAACTACTATCTGATCACCGCGCTGCTGAAGGACGATCCGGCTTACCGCGACAGGAAGCTCGCCGACGGGCATACGAACGCGGAGCATGCCGCCGTCTACACGGACTTTTTCCGCGAATGGCCCCGCAGTCGTGCCCGAACGGGGCTCTGGGTCGAGGTCGGCTCGAACACCTATCAAAAATACTCCTGGCCGGCCCTGTTCAACCTGCATGAACTCGCACCCGATCCCGTCGTCCGACACCGCTCCGGATTGCTCCTCGACCTGGCCTTCATCGAGGAGGCGCAGATCGCGGTGCGGGGGCGGCGCGGCGGCGGCCGTAGCCGGGGCGATTATGGTCCCCACGGTTTCGAAGCCTACAAGAACCTGCTCTACGCCTGCGAAGGCCGACCCGCCGGCTCCAGCCACTCGCGGGTCATCGAGACCAGCCGCTACCAGCTTCCCGCCGAGGCGATCCTTCTCGCCAAGCGGGAGTTCCCGGCCAGTGAACCGTTCGTCATCCGCAACCGGGTTCTCGGGGAACTCGAGGCTGCTCGCTCTGAGGCCGACGAGGCTCACCGACTGGCCGCCGATTCGGCGCTGGTCAACTATGCCTATCGCACGCCGACCTACCTACTCGGCAGCACCCTCCAGAACCCGGCCCTCTCCGTGCCCGACTCGCAAACCGGCGCCCTGAGCCTCAAGTATTCCGGCATCTCCCGCCAGAAGCGTTGCTGCGGACTGATTTTCCAGAACGCCGCCAGCGGTGCGATCAGCGAGATTCACCCCCTGGTCGAACACCCCGGCGGCGGGCGCCCGCAGCATTCGTATTGGAGCGTGCAGCACGAGAACGTGCTCCTCGTCCAGCGCATCGCCCGCCACGGCAAGAGCAGTCTTGGCTCCTACAACACCGGCAAGCTCGGCATGCGTTTCGAGGGCACCGACCTGGAGAAGGTCGAGGAGGACGACTGGATCTTCACCAGCAACGGCACGGTCTTCGCCGGCGTCAAATTCCTGGACGGTGGCCATCAGTGGGACGAGAAACGGGTGGAGGCATACCCGGCAGAATTTTCGGGCCCGGGGGACACGACCCGCATCCTACTCCATGCCGGCGATACCGCCAGCCACGGTTCGTTTGAGCGCTTCCGCGAGAGCCTGCGTTCCAATCCCCTTCAGGTCACCAGTGACGCGGTACACTATCGCTTCGCCGCGGGAACGCAGCATCTCGAAATGAGTCGCTACGATTCGGCGTCGCCCGAAACGTTCACCCTTCCCCGGATTAACGACAGGCCCGTGGAACTCCGTCCCGCATCCACCTATCAGAGCCCGTTCCTGAACGGCGGATTCGGCGAAGATCGCATCCGGGTGACGGTCGGCCCCATCACGCGGATGCTGGATTTCTCAGAGCAGGACAAATGAATGCGCCCCGTTTTCCCTCAACTCCCTTGGATTGCGGACGAGGACATCATGACCATGACGATGAAAGCAAGAGCCTTCTTTTCTGCCATCTTCTTCGTGGCGCTGCTGGGTACACCGCTTGCAAGTTGGTGCGGGGAAACCGATGGGCCTATCTACTACCGCAGGGCTGAACTGCGAGAGCCCGAGGTGCGCGACTGCGAGGTGGCTGTTTACGGCGGCACCCCGGCGGGAGTCACAGCAGCCATCCAGGCTGCGCGCCAAGGCCGCAAGACCCTGCTGCTGTCCTTCAACCGCCATGTGGGCGGAATGACCTCGGGCGGTCTCACCGCGACCGATCTCGGCAAGAAGGAGTCCGTTGGTGGTCTCGCGCTGGACTTCTACACGCGCATCGGACGCATGACGGGCTTTGGCAACAACGATGCGGAGTCGCTTTACCGAAAGATGCTGGAGGAGGCGGGCGTGACCGTGCTCTTCGAGCGACACCTGGAGTCCGTCGAGATGCGTGACAACCGCATCGTCTCCGCCAGCATGATGACAGGCGAGACCGTCAAGGCCGCGATGTTCATCGACGCCACCTACGAGGGCGATCTGATGGCGGCGGCTGGAGTGTCCTATCGCGTGGGGCGCGAACCGCGGGGCGCCTTCAACGAATCGCTCGCTGGCCAGTGGCAGGAAGTGTCGTGGAAGGACGTCTATCAGTTCTGCCGGTTGCCGATCAGTCCATTCGTCGTGGCAGGCGATCCATCATCCGGTTTGCTGCCGGAGATTGCGGCAGACAAGCCGGGCGCACCGGGCGAGGGCGACTACCGGGTGCAAGCCTACAATTTCCGCGTGCATCTATCCACCAAGGCGGATCGCGTTCCCTTCCCGAAACCTCCGGCCTACGATGCGGTCCGTTACGAATTGTTGGCGCGTTTCCTGAATTTCGATTCGGAGGTGGAATGGCTGTTGAACTACACCGTCAAGCCGATGACCGACGGCCCGGTGCAGATGAGGAACGGGGACAGCAACAACGCCGGCAGTTTTTCCTCGGACTACGTCGGCGGCAGCCACCGCTGGCCGGATGGAACCTTCGAGCCCGTTTCTTTCTCCGAACTGCCGCCTCCCCGTCGCGGCCTGCCGGTGCCCTTGCCCGAACTGTACGAACTGCGGGAGCGCATCTTTCAAGACCATGTCGCCTACCAGCAGGGGCTGATGTATTTTCTCGCCAATGACCCGCGGGTGCCCGGCGATCTGCAGGAACGAGTGCGGGCCTTCGGCCTCGACCCGCAAGAATTCAGGGAAACCGGGAACTGGCCGCATCAGCTTTATGTCCGCGAGGCACGCCGAATGGTCGCCGATGCCGTCGTGACGCAAGACGACTGCGAATCGAAAAGGACGGCGGAGGATTCCGTCGGGCTGGCATCCTACCCGATGGATTCGCACTTCTGCCAGCGCGTCGTGGTGGAGGAGAACGGCAAGACCACCGTCCGCAACGAGGGCGGCTTTGGCAAAGGCTGCCCGAAGCCCTACCCGGTGCCTTACCGCGCCATCGTTCCGCGACACGACGAATGCGCCAACTTGCTCGTGCCCGTCTGCCTCTCGGCGTCGCACGTCGCCTATGGCTCCATCCGCATGGAGCCGGTCTTCATGATCCTTGGCCAAAGCGCGGGAGCCGCGGCCAGCCTCGCGATCGAGCACGGGGTGCCCGTCCAAGGCGTGGACTACGGCAAGCTCCGAGAACGGCTGCTGGCCGGCAACCAGCGTCTGTAGCGCAGGGCCCCGACGAGATGCGACCTTCGCAGGTCGATTTCCGATCCGACACCTTCGGCAATCCTTCTTGGCAACGCCCCTGGTCTCAGCCGTGCTCGTGTCCCTCGTGACCGCTGGGTTCGATCGTCCCCGTGTACGGGTTGCCGTTGATCGTCACCTGTAGCTGCTCAATAACCCCACGGGGACCGCGCAGCGTCAAGGGGCAAAGGGCTGCGGCTTTCGAAGTCATGTCGTTTTCGGAGAGGTTGTTGTGCAGCGGCAGACGAAGGTACTCCAGCACGGCCAGAAACTGCTCTCGCTTGGCGTAAAGCAGGCTCAGCGCCGCGTGTTCCAGTCCGTCAGTTGTTGTTCCCACACGTCCCGTCCGAGCCAGCAGCCCTCGGACTGTCCGGCCAGGCGTTGCTGCGATTGCTTTCCGGCGCCGTAGAGTTCCAGCGCCACGAGGGCTTCCTCGCACCAGCGATACTGCTCCACGGGTCGGCAGAGCAAACGCAGGAAGTTCAGCCGCGACTTGGAGTCGGTGGTGGTGAAGCTGGCGAACCACTCGTTGCCGATGTGCGTGCAGACCGCCGGCTGGCCGCCATGACGCGCCGAGGTATCGTCGCAGTGAAGGTGGTCGCTGACCTCCCTGGCCACCGGCAACAGTTCGTCCAAAGCGAACAGCCCGCGAATAGTAACACGGTGACTCCCTGGGGCCAACCCTTCGGGCTGCGGGATCGCCGGTGGCCCAAACATCAGCGGATCGGCCACGGGGCCAGGGCGGACGAGGACGACGTGGACCGCTCGGCAAAAATCGCCTTGACATAGGCGGGCAATTTCAGAAGAATTCGTGCATGATGACGAGGCTCGCAGGCTAGCATCAGGCTGCCGAGCCGTCTTTCCGCGAATGGAATTCCGGGAGGGCTGGCCGAGATCGAGCTTCACGACCCACATCAAAACCAGCGTCGCCAGACGTCCAAGGCAAGGAGGCCGCGGATATGTCACTTCGCCAGACGAGTGCTAGCATCAGCTTGCACGAGATTTTCCCGCAGAACCACTTCTCGGCAGGCCGCGACTTGCGGTTTTCTTCCTGTACCAGCGACCCGCGGCGTTGCCGTCGCGGCGGCTTGTATGTCGCGCTGCAAACCACTGAATTCGACGGACACGACTACGCCCCCCTGGCCGTGCGCCGCGGCGCGGTGGCAGTGGTCGCCGAACGCTGTCTACCGATCGACGCGCCGGTGCTGGTCGTTCCGGACAGCCGCGAAGCCTACGGCTGGATCAGCCATCACCTGAGAGATCTGCCGTGCCGCTGCCTGCGGACGATCGGGGTGACGGGCACCAACGGCAAGACCACGACCAGTCTGCTGATTCAGTCCGTGTTGAAAGTCGCGGGACTGGAAACCGGAACGCTGAACGATCTGGTTTTCGACGACGGAACGAGTCGCCAAGCGGTGGGCGAGGCCATTCCGTCGGCGCCGGTGCTGGCCCAGTCGCTGGCCCAGATGAGGAATGCCGGCTGCACGCACGCCGTCCTGGAAACGTCCAGTCAGATGTTGTCGCGACGCGATACGGCAGGTTTGGAACTGGACGCCGCGGTCTTCACCAACGTGCGGCGGGACCATCTGGATTTTCACGGTTCGATCATCAACTATCGCCGCGCGAAAGCCCGGCTGCTGGAGCACCTGAAGCCCGGCGGCTTTGTCGTGGCCAACGCCGACGATCCGGCAACCCGGTTCCTATTGAGCAACGTGTCCCAGCCGGTGCTGACCGTCGGCATGAGAATGCCAGCCGAATTGACCGCAACACTAATCGACCGCTGCGCGGGCGAACAGACGTTCCTGCTGAATGCGGGCAACGAGACGGCGGCGGTCCAGACGGCCATGTTCGGCGACCATCACATCTACAACTGCTTGTCCGCCGCGGCAGTCGGGTTGGTGCTGGGGATTGATCTGACGACGATCGCCCGCGGTCTCGAAGCTGTCACCGGGATTGCGGGCCGCATGGAACCGATCGGCTGCGGCCAGCCGTTCGGCGTCTATGTCGACGACGCTCATACGCCCGACGCGTTGGCCGTAACGCTGAAAGCCCTGCGCAATGTCACCCCGGGCCGAGTGATCTGCGTGTACGGCGCCGACGCCGATCGCGATCCGGCCTGCCGTCCGTTGCTAGGGCGAGCGGTCGAGCGCGGGGCCGACCTGGGGATCATCACGAACGACAATCCGCGGCGCGAGCAGCCGTTGCAGATCGCCCACGACATCATCGACGGCTACGACCGCCCTGCCAAGGCGCACATCCTTCCGGACCGCGCCGAAGCGATCCGCTGGGCGTTGGGCGAAGCCGGACCGGGCGACGCCGTGCTGATCGCGGGCAAAGGCGACCGGCAGTACCAGACCGTCGGCGACCGGAAGCGGCCGTTCGACGACCGCGTGATCGCTCGCCAGTGGCTCTGCGAAGTCGGGTCGAAGATCGAGTACGAAGCCCCGCGGCCGGCGACCATACTGCGGTTCCCCACCGGCGCAGCCACCGCGAACTGAAGCAGAAATCCCTGCCATGTCCCAGTTTCTGATCCGCGATATGACCGGTGCGATCGACGGGCACGTCCAGTTCGGTTCGTTGCCGCCGCTGAACGGCGATTTGGAACCGATCGGCCGGATCGTCTCCGACGTGCGGGACGTCCGGCCCGGCGATGTGTGGTGGGCCTTGGAGACGTCGCCGCACGATTCGGCCAACCGTGCTCACGAGGCTTTCCTGCGGGGAGCCTTGGGCGTCGTGGTCCAGGGCTGCAGCGTGGAACCGTGGGCCGGTCGGTTCCGGATCGCGGTCGAAGACACCCGTTGGGCGCTCTGGCAACTGGCCGGCGCCTCGCGCCGCCGCTTCCTGGGCTCGCTGATCGCCGTTGGAGGAAGCCTCGGCAAACGCACCGCGCGGCACTTGATCGGCGCCGTGTTGCAGCGGCGGTACGAGGGACTGGCCGGTTGCTGCGATCTGCCCCCCCGCATCTCGGTGCCGTTGATGCTGTCGATGCTGGACGGAACGCACGACTACGGACTGGTCGCCTACACTTCTCGAAAAAAAGGCGAAATTCAGGCCATTTCGCACTTGTGCTGTCCGGACATAGCCGTTATTAACTGCCTCACCATTGAGCGGCCCACGGACGTCGCGGAATCGGCCGGATACGAGGTCGAACTGGTTCGCCAGGTGTCCCGCGACGGCTGTGTGGTACTCAATGGCGACGATCCCGACTTGGTGCGGTTGGCCGGTGAGACGGACGCCCGGGTGGTCCTTGTCGGACGCAGTAGTCACTGCCATGTGGTCGCCGAACATGTGAGGTTCGAAGCCGGACGGCTGTCGTTCCGCGTTGAGGGGACGCCCATCAGCGTTCCGCTCTGGGGACGGCACCATTTGCACGCGGCCTTGTCCGCTTGTGCAGTCGGACGGCGGATGAACCTGACGTGGGACGAGATCACCGAGGCGTTGTCGAATTGCCAGGCCCTTCCGGCGCGTTGCCGGGTGTCGCGGCAAGACGGCATGACCGTGATCGACGACACCTGCCAGGCCGGTGTCGCCTCGATGCTGGTCGCCCTCGAAGCACTGCGCGAGTCCGGATCGGCGTGTCGTCGAGTGGTCGTTTGCGGCGAATGGGACGAGGTGGAAGCACAGGGCTGGGAGAAACGGATCGGCGAGGCGTTGGTTACGGTTTGCGGTGTGGATCTGCTCATCGCCTGCGGAACAGCGGGCAGGCGGCTGATCGCGGCAGCTCAGCAAGCGGGACTGTCGCCCCAACGCACGGTCTGGTGTCCCACCGCCGACATGTTGCCCGCGGTGGCGGGTCGAATGGTCGAGCAGGACGATTTTGTCTTGGTCAAAGGGCATACGGGCGAAACGGTTCAAACGCTGATCGGTTGGCGGACGAACTACAGGCGACGAATCGCGGCCTGAAACACACGATCAACAAAGGAAACAGCACCCCGCACGAACACGACAGGATATCTTGGAAGCCTCGCCGTTCGCGTTGCTTTTGCGGGATTGCAACGCAACCCTCCCTCCTGGGTCGAAGCATTACGCTGGCGGGCAGCAGTTTCTGGGTCAACTGCTGCTCCTTGGCGCTTCACGGCGAGGCTTAAGACTGTGCGTCGGGGCGGACTTGTGCCGCCCCGGCGCCAGGGAACAACGGCGAGGGCCGGGTCTGGACGACAGACTCGGCCCTCGCCCCGTTTCTTGCCGCCCCTTGCCCCGATCGCCCCCGCCGACCAAAATATCCGGTTGCGTAACGCAGGCGGCGTTCACGCTCCGGTGTGTTCTTATGGTCGGTCGCACACGGGAGTGCGAACTCCAATGTCCGGGCGTTCGCGGCGCGAGTCGTTTTTTAGCGAACCAAATCAAGGAATCTTCGATGCCAAGCTGTGTATTAGCGTATTCGGGCGGTCTCGACACCTCGGTCATTCTCGGTTGGTTGATGGACGAAGGCTACGACGTGCATGCCGTGTACGTCGACCTCGGACAGCCGTGCGAAGACCGCGAAGCGATTCTCAAGAAGGCCCGCGACATCGGGGCCGCCAGCGCCCGGATCGTCGATGCCCAAGAGGAACTGTGCCGCGACTTCGCCTTTCCCGTCTTGCAGTGGCAGGCCAAGTACGAGGGCAACTATCTGTTGGGGACATCCATCGCTCGGCCGCTGATCTCGAAGAAATGTCTGCAAGTGGCCCGCGAAGTCGGGGCGGATGCCTACTCGCATGGCGCGACGGGCAAAGGCAACGATCAGTGTCGATTTCAATTGGCCGCCGAGGCTCTCGAACCCAATATCCGCGTCATCGCTCCCTGGCGAATCGCCCGTTTCCGCCAGTTGTTCCCGGGCCGTACCGAGATGATCGCCTACTGCCAGGAAAAAAACATCCCCGTCAAGGCGTCGACATCCAAACCGTACAGCTCTGACGAGAACTGCCTGCACATCAGCTACGAGGCCGGGAAACTGGAAGACCTGGGCGTCAACGGAGTCGAACTGGTCGATTTCGGCATGACCGTTTCACCCCGGCAAGCGCCGGATCAAGTCGAGCGGGTCACGGTCGGCTTCGAGTACGGAATTCCGGTGACGGTCAACGGCCAGGCATGCAACGCCATCGAAGTCGTGCGCCGTCTGAACGAGATCGGCGGTCGCAACGGCGTGGGCCGGATCGACATGGTCGAAAACCGCTTCGTGGGCATGAAAAGCCGCGGCGTGTACGAAGCCCCGGGCATGACCATCCTGTACGATGCGCTGCGCGTCCTGGAGCAGATCACGCTGGACCGCGACCTGATGCATCTGCGCGACCGGTTGGCCCCGGAAGTCGCCGAGATGGTTTACTACGGGTACTGGTACGCCCCGAAGCTGGATGCGCTGTTCGCCTTCATCCGCGAAGCGCACCGGCATGTGACCGGCGAAGTCAGCTTGAACCTGTACAAAGGCAACCTGATGGTCGACGGCCGCAGCAGCCCGAACAGCCTGTACGACGAGGGGATCGCCACGATGGAAGGCGGCGGTTCGTACAACCAGGACGACGCCGAGGGATTCCTGCGGATTCAAGGACTGCCCGGCCGCGTCCAGGCGCGTGTCACGCCGCGAATCTACTGACCAGGCATCCGTCGATGTCCCGACCGCAGAAGACGCTGACCGACTATATCGTGATCGCCATCAGTCCGGCGTTGATCATGATCTTGATCGGCAGCTTGATCTTCTTCTTGGTCGAGGCGTTTTACCAGGGCGAATACCAAGGCCGGGTGCGCTGGGCCTTTGGCTGTTTCGTTTTCGCCTCGGTGCTGATCGGGCGCATCTCGATCGATGAAGGACGCGAGCACGCCACGCTGTTCGCCATTCCGCTGGCACTGGCCATGCTGGTCGTGCTTTCCCGATTTGTGGAATTCCGCGGTCCGTTGGCCGGACTCAGCCTGCCGCTCAACATCGGACTGATCGCGATCGTCCTTTGGTGTGCCGACCGACTGACGTGGGACTGTACCGTGATCGACGAGCGCAAGGACGCCTCCGGCCAGGGTTTGCTGCAAACCGCCGGACTGGATCGCCCGCGGAGAGACCGGGGAGCCATGGAACCGACTCCGGGGGAACCACGCGACGACACCGGCTCCGAGGATCTCGACGCCACCTCGTCGCGCGATGCGCCGCCGGCGCTCACTTGGTGGCAGCGTTTCCGCGAATACCGCAACCGGCCTCACGCCCCCGGCGTCTGGGTGATCTATATTTCGCTCGCCGCACTGCCCTTGTTCGGCCTCGGACAGCGTTTCATTCCGGCCGCAAACATCGATTCCCGCCGTTATGCCTTCTGGATGCTCTGCGCGTTCGTCGCCAGCGCACTGGGACTGCTGCTGAACAGCAGCTTTCTCGCACTGCGGCGCTATCTCAGGCAGCGCCACTTGGAGATGCCCGTCCAAATGGCCGGCGTGTGGCTCGGCACAGGACTGGCGATGATCCTGGTTCTACTGTTGCTTTCCGCTGCTCTCCCGCGTCCCCACCCGGAATATTCGATCACCCAACTGGACTGGTCAGTGGGGTCGCCCACCGGACAGCGTCCTTCGCGCTTTGGCGCCGGCCAAGAAGGCGCCGAGGATTCTCAGCGCAAGTCTGGCACCGCGACGAAAGGTGAGGCACCTGGCGACGTCCCAGATGACGACTCGCGCACAACCCGTGCGAGCACCGACGCCGAATCGCAGAACGGCCAGTCGTCCGACGGCGCCGCGGGCGAGTCGCAAGGCGACCAGGAAAAGCCATCGGACGAGCCGCGGGCGTCAGGGGGCGACGGACAGAAATCGAAGTCGCCGTCCGACAAGGGTTCTGGCAGCGGCACAAGCGGCTCCAAGACCGGCCAACCGTCGAGCGGCGAATCGGGCACCGGCAAATCGGCTAGCGGCAAATCCGCTAGCGGCAAGTCGGAAGGAGACAAGTCGGAGGGAGGGAGATCAGACAGCGGGAAGACCGACGCCGCCAAGTCCCAAACGTCCCAGCCTGATGAATCTAGTTCCGAGTCGGCTGAGTCCCGCAAGTCCGAATCGGATTCCTCCGAATCGAAGCCTGCCGAATCCGCAGTGGAAAAATCACGCCAGCAGGCAGAGTCCTCGGCCCAGGAGGCTCAGCGTGCCAGGAACCCGTTGACCAATCTGCACACGATGCTGAACTCGGCCCTGAACACCCTGCCCCATGTGATCAAGTGGTTGTACTACCTGGTCATCTTCGGGCTTGTCGGCTATTTGGTTTGGAAGTACCGCGATCGGGTTCGCGGTGCTCTCCAAGGCTTTCTGGACGCGATCCGCGACCTGCTGGCCCGTCTCCGCGGAGGCCAGGCCCGCGGCGTTGCGACCGAACCGGCAGCGATTCCCGAAGCGTCGGCTCCTCCGCGACCTTTTTCCGCGTTTCCTGATCCGTTCGCCAGCGGCGAGGCGAAACGCTGGCCGCCAAGCCAATTGGTGGTTTATACCTTCCGTGCTTTGGAAGCCTGGGCACGCGAGCACGATTGTCCACGGATGGAAGACCAGACGCCGCACGAATTTGCCGTCCGTTTGGGAGCGAAAGCCGAGAAACTCGGGAATGAAGCCACTCGTTTGGCGGATCTCTATTGTGCCGCCGCTTTTTCGGATCGGCCCGTCGCTCCTGCCAACGCCCAACGCCTCGAAACTCTCTGGAAAACCCTCAAAAGTAACTAGTCAGTCGCGAACAGAGCCATTTTTCTGCCACCAATTTTTCTGCCATTAAGATCGTTGCCTGATCCAACCGCGTCTTGCGTTTTCTGCGTTGGTGCGTAAAATACGCGATCCTGCCAAAACAAAATGGGTAACGGTGGCCTTTCGGCCAACCGATAAGTTGTGATGCTTTCGAAGTTTACGAGTTATTGACGGCGGCGAGCACATGTTTAAGAGCAGAACCACGAAGTCGAAAAAGCGGATGAAGGCACGGGCCCGAACGAAGAAAAAGGACCCGTTGTTCGTCGATGGACACCGACCGAGGCCGATGTACGTCGATTACAAGGACATCGAATTGCTGAAGAAGCTGGTCAATCGCCACGGACGGATCGTCAGCCGCCGCAAGACGGGTTGCTCGGCGGCCAGCCAGCACGCCGTGACCGAGGCGATCAAGCGTGCTCGCTTCATGGCGTTGCTGCCTTACGTTGGTGAGTGATTCGGACGTGGGCAGCGGACCCGTTCGATTCACCACCACGCGCCGTGTGGAATTCGTCGAAACCGACGCCGCCGGGATCGTTCATTTCTCGGCGTTTTTCGTTTATATGGAGCAGGCCGAGCACCAATTGCTTCGCCATCTGGGACTGGGCGTCTTTCTGCGAGACGACGAAGGCGAGATCAGTTGGCCCCGCGTCTCGGCCACCTGCGACTTCCGCGGCCCGGCACGTTTTGAAGACGAGATCCAAATCGAAGTCGCGGTTGAGCGAGTTGGTGAAAAGAGCGTCACCTACGCTCACCGCCTGACTTGCGGCGATCGAGAACTGGCCACCGGCCGGATGACCGCCGTCTGCTGCCGAGTTCACGCCGGTCAACCGCCTCAACCGATCAAGATTCCCTCCCGAGTCGCCACCCTCCTCCGCGGCGACGGTTCTTCTTCGTTGCCGAACTCGTAAGAGTTCCGGCGTCGAAAATCGCCAATCAGTCGAGTAGTTCTGCCGGGATTGGCACGCCCGCGTCGCGCACGGACTGGATCGCTTCGCGGCCCGCCGCTTCGTCGCCCAATGAAAGTTGTTGCCAGAACTCTTGTACCGCGTACGCCGCTGCCACGGGCGAAAGGCGTCGGCGAACTTGAAATACGAGGCGGGACACCTCGGTCGCACCGGACTCTGCAGCGATCGCTGCAGCCTCGGGTTGCGTTGGTCGTAGAAAGGCCCAGTCGAGCGGATCCGACGTGTCGGGAAACTCGGTGATCAGGACGGCCGTGAGTTCGGCCGCCCTCAACAGGTCGGCGTTCCCGCGAGCCGCCTCGCCGACCGCGTCGGACCGGTTCAGCGCGAGGGCAGCCAGCGTGCGCGCGTCGAGCATCCGCCGACACGCCTTGCTCTGCGACGCCCAATCCGGATCGCTCGCGCCGATCGCCTGGTTGCCGCGAAAGGAAAGGGCGTCGGCCAAAGCCATCCGTGTGGCGAGCGTCGAGCGATTCGCATTCGCCTCTTCCGCCAGACGGACGATCGCATCGGCGTCGATCGGCGCGTCGTCGGCCGGCGGATGCATTCGCAGCCGATTGAGCTGCCGCGCGGCGAGGGCGAAGTCGGTATGCCGTCCCGAGTCGCGGGACTCGACGACGAGCTTTTCGAAGTGTTCAACGCTGCGCTGCCAGACTTCGGCTTCGTCCGGCTCGGCTTCGCGATAGCGTTTGAGCGTCTCACGAATCGTCTCGGTCGGTTCCAGCCCGGCCGCTGCGACGCGCGCGGAAAGATCGCGGAGCGCGTCGCCATCTCTGGCGAAGCTGAGCAGCGACCAAGCAAGGTCGTAGGCGGTCTCGTTCTTGGGCGCAAGAATCATGACCTTGTCCAGCAAGTCACGAGCGCGCTGGATCAAGGCATTGTCGCGGACTCGCCGGCGAATCTCGGCCAGTTCCCTTGCGTCGGTGACCAGAGCGTTCAGCACGACGAACTGCCCCGAGGATCGTTGGCGATGGAGATCGATTTCGTCCCCCGCCAAGTCGGCGAGTCCCTGTTCGAGAACCCGGACGGCGAGATGGAGCAGCACCAGCGCGTCGCTCGGCGCGAGGGCGGCTGCCCTCTCGGCCCGTTGAATTCCCTCGTCGTACGCCGCGCGGTCGCCGGTGACGCTGTAGAGGGAGAACAAGACGATCGCCCCGTTGTGAAGCGAGGACGCCGATTCCGGCAACTTGCGGTAGACCGCGATCGAATCGCGGTAGTGACGGGCAGCCTCGGCCTCGTCGCCCTTGCGCGCCGCCTGATGCCCGAGCGTCGAGGCGAGGTCGGCCTGGACGAACGGATCCCGAACATCAGCCCGCTTCAGCCAAACGATACGATCCTCCATGTCGTTGGGCGTGATCGCTCGCAATTGAGCAGCCGCCTGCTTTTCCTCGGATTTTCCGGACTTCTCGTAGGCTTCCTCCAGCAACTCCCGCGCATCTTGCATCGCGCCGAGATCGCGTGTGACATGGGCCACTTGCATGAGCATCGCATAGTTGCGTCCCTGGCTCTCGAGCAGCTCGTCAAACAGCTTGCGGCCGTCGTCGTGCCGTCCCAGCCAGTAGTAGACCTGCCCCAGGAACAAGCGGTACCGGTCGTCGTCGCCGGCAACGCCTCGGATCGCGAGAAACGTCGCCTCGGCCTTCTGCAGTTCGGCTTCGCGGGCATCGGGGTCGGACAGACTCTGGGCCCGGCGCATCGTGACGATGCCCAGGTCGAGAGCGACGGGCACGATCGCGGCGTACCGTACCAAATCGTTGCGGGCGGCCGTCATTGAGGGATCGGCCGACAACCGCTTGTTCAGGTATTCGTGGATCATCGCGATCCGGCCGTCCTCGGTCGCATTCTCGTAACGTACGTACTCAAAATCGGCGACGTTCCCCGTCTGCAACTGGGAAAACACCCGCTGCTGAATCTGCGAGAATTGGTCGTTAAAGGCGGCTTCGGCGGCATGCAAGGCGGCAAGTCGCTGCTCGACCCACGGTTGCAGCAGCGCATACGATTCGTCGAACTTCCCTTGGCGGGCAAACGCTTGCCCCAACACTCGCGGACCTTCCCCTTCGCGGATGCGGTCGCTCAACGGTTCGAGCAGCGCGACGATGCGGTCCGTTTCCCCTTCTTTCTCCAGGAGCAGGGACAGTCGCAGCGCCGCGTCGGCGTCGGCAGGGTCGGCGGCGACGAGCGATTCGAGCAACCCTCGCCGCGCGGCGTCCACCTCGCTTGCCAACGGTTCGTCCAGTTCCTGCAACACGTTCAGCAGTTGCAGCGAGTCTCGCGGATCGGCGTCACTCCGACGCTCCAGCCAGCCTAACGCCGCCCGCGCCAGCGAGGGCCGTGTCTCGACGGGCAGCGACTTCCAGGCAGACTCGAGCGTTGCCTGCGCCGCCGCCGCGGGGAGTGCATCGAACCCCTTGGCCAACACGTTGTCCAGCGTCTCGCCCACTCGCTCGGGCGATTCGAGTGGTGCGAGGACTCCCAGCAGAGCGACACCGCTGGCAACGTCGTCCGCGGCGAACTGCTCCGCCTGTTCCGCCCCCCAAACAAACAACTGCTGTCGATCGGTGGGCGAATTCGCCAGCGCGATCGCGATGCGACAAGCCTCTTCGGTCGGTGCCAGCGGCAGGCCCTCGCCGTGCGCGGCCAGCAGTTCGCGGGCCAGACGCGCGCTGTCGTCCGGCGCCAACGAGCTGACGATCTGAAGCAATCGCAGCGCGGCAGCCGGCGACTCCAAGGCTCGCTGCTGTGCCAATTGCGAGGCGAGTTGGAATGTGTCGGGAAGCCCGCCGCAACCCCGCTGTACCTGAACGGCAAAACTGAAGACGGTTTCAACCGTCGCGTCGCTCGGCGGCGACTCGGCCACCTGCCTCAGCACGCCGGAAAGCCCGCTGACGGCCGACGACGCGTGCGATGTCTGCCCCTGGGCGACTTCGCCGTACAGTTGGGCGGCTTTCTCCAAGTTGCCGTCCGCCGCGGCCGTTTCCGCCTGCTCCATCTTCAAACCGGCTTGGTATTCGGGCGACTCGACGTGCTCCGTCCAGAATCCGAACCCGACCAGTCCGAGGATCGCCAACACGACCAGCAGATTCCACGCTTTCGCCAATCGCGAGAGCCGCTCGCGTCCCAGGAAGTACCATCCGCCCCCTGGCGCAGCGATCACCCGGTACGCCCCGATCGCAAAGACCGGCAGAAAGACGAAACAGAGGCAGTGCGTCTTGATGTAGCTGCCCGTCTCGGCGTCGCGATCGCGGGCGCCATAGATTGTCAGGCCGATCCCGTTGACCGTGAACATCGACGGGGCGCCGCGCATCGGCCGCAGGTTGGGAAAACGCTCCGCGAGATCGATCCCGCGCGGTTCGGCCTGCGCGGCCTGCCCCTCCGGCGTGCTCGCCCACTGTTGCCATTGCTGGTGGATCTTCGAGACGAAGTCGCGAGCCGTGTCGTACGCCCAACCCTGCTCGACAAGCATCTGAGTGATCTCGGACTGCGTGCGCCCTTCGGACAAGAGTTGAGCGAGTTCGGAAGCCAACTGAGCCCAGGCCTGCTGCTGTTCGTCGGACATCGGATCGTCGGACATCGAGGCACCTGTGGAAGAGAAGATTTCGAATTCCTGGCCACCCGCTCGATGCTAGTGTGGGCAGCTTGGCGAATCAAGCAGGCCAGCGCGATGCCACGGAAATCCTGTCACGGGTCGATGCGGTACAGATACCGCTTTCCGCGCAACAGCAGCGAGCGGCCGGCGACGGCGGGCGAGGCCACAAAGCCATCGTCCAAGCGGTTCTCGGCCAGCATGCTCAACTCGGCGTCCGGGGCGACTACGACCGTGCGGCCCTCTTCGCTGCACAGGTACAAACGGCCGTCGGCGTACAGGGGCGAAGCCGCAAAGTTGCCGCCCAGCCGGCGGCTCGCTAGTTCAACGCCGGTCGCGGCGTCCAGACAACTGAGGATGCCGCCCGAATCCGTCACCAGATACAAACGACCGTCGATCAGCAGCGGCGAGGGCTTGATCGGTATGCCGCGAGTCGCTCGCCAGAGCACGTGGCTGTCGGTGATGTCGCCGGAACCGCCCAGCCGAACGCCCCAAAGTTGCGGACGGGCGTAACCGGTGTTGATCGCCACGATTCGCCCATCGGTCACGGGGCGAGCCACGTTGGTATGGCCGCCGTAACGCACCCGCCATAACTCGCGCCCGGTGAGTGGGTCGTAGGCGAACACGGCGCCGGCCGCCGTGCTGACCAACTGCGGCTGGCCATCGTGCTCCAGCAGCAGCGGCGTCGAGAACGATTTGCGATAGTCCGGATCCCGCGCGGATAGATCCACCGACCGGTCGGTGCGCCATGCGGTGCGGCCCGTCGTCTTCTCCAGCGCCACCACATACTGAACGTCGTTGCCGTCGCATTGGAAGATCAGCAGATCGCCGAACAGAATCGGGGACGATCCGGGGCCCTTCTGATGGTCGACGGGAAAGTCTCGCCGCGCCCACACGGTCTTGCCGGTATCGGTCGCAATGCAGGCCGTGCCGTACGTTCCGAAGTGGACGTAGACTCGACCTGCTTCGATCACGGGCGATGGCGAGGCGTAGCTGTTGGTCGTGTCGATCGGCTCGGGCTCGGCCACGTGAAACAAATCCAGTTCGTGGATCAGACGCCCGGTGTGCAGATCGACGGCCAGCACCGACAACCGGTGCCCGTCCTCGGTCGCGGTCGTCATCCAAGCCTGATCGCCCCACACGACGGGCGAGGACCAGCCGCGTCCCGGAAGCGGCGTCTTCCAGGCCACGTTCTGCTGCTCGTTCCACTGCCACGGCAAACCGGTTGCCTCGCTGTGTCCATCGCCGCGCGGCCCGCGAAAGTCCGACCAGGATGCGTGTGGCTCGCTGGCCGAGGCGACGGTTGCCAGCCAAACAAGCAACCCGGTCAAGGCAAACCAGCAATGGCAAGGGGGCATGGCATGACTCATCTTTTCACACTTCCAGCGGATGCAACTGGATCAGATGTTCGGTGACCACCCGCCCGCCGATCAGATGCTCTTGAATAATCCGTTCCAGAACGGGCGGGTCGCAGCCGCCGTACCAAGCTCCCTCGGGATAGACGACCGCCACGGGACCTCCGATGCAGATCCGCAGACAGTTCGCTTTGGTGCGGAACACGCCGCCGCGGCCGGTCAATCCGAGTTCGTCCAGACGCTGCTTCAGGTACTCCCACGCAATCAACGAGCGTTCCTTGTCGCAGCATTTGGGCTTCGTTTGATCGCAGCACAGAAACAGGTGCCGCTGGATGTGAGCGATCCCCAACTGATCCGCCGCGCGCCGCTGGGCGGCCTGAATGGATTCGGGTTCGTTCATCGGCAAGGGGCTCCTGGGTTGGGTTCGCTCTTCATTGGGCGGCGCGCGACCGACTGCCTGACCCGCGTTCGGCACCCGCAGGCCACGACAACTGACAACTGACAACTGACAGCGTGCCCGTTATTCGGCCGGCTTCCAGTCCGGGATGCCGGTCGTTTCCATCTGCTTTCTGTACGCTTCGTGGAATGGTCGGGTCGGGGACATGGGAACGTTTTCGTTGACCATCATGGGCCTGGTTTCTTTCCACCAAGCGTCGTAGGCGGCGAGCATCGCCTCGGCTACCTGCGGATGATCCTGGATCACGTTGCTGGTCTGGCTCGGATCGCGTTGCATGTCGTACAGTTGGTTCCTGCCGACCAGACGAAACCGCTGATTGCGGACGGCGAAGTTCTGCCACTGGAAATCGTTGGGTTCGGCGCCGGTCGGCCAACGTCCCTGATGAGAAAAAAGATAGCGGTCGGGCCAAGTCGCGTCGGCGTTCTCGATCAGCGGCAGCAGACTGCGGCCCTCAACTTGTCCGGGTGGCGTCGAAGCTCCAGCGAGTTCGGCCAAGGTGGGCAGCAGATCCAGATGCGCGGCGATTCGGTCGATGTCGCGGCCCGGCTTGATCCGACTGTCCCAGCGCAGGAAAAACGGGACTCGCACGCCGCCCTCGTCCACGCTGCCCTTCAAGCCTTTCATGTCCGCGTTGTAGAACACCAGTTCCTTGCCGTCGGCGGTCCGGCCGATTACGTTCTTCCCCGACCCGCCGCCCGTCATGCCGTTGTCCGACATGAAGATGACCAGCGTGTTCTCGAGCAGCCGCCATTCGGCCAGCTTGTTCATCAACCGGCCGACGTTCTCGTCGATGTTCTCGATCATGCCGTAGAAACCGGCCTGCTGCTCGCCGAATCCGAGATCGGTGAACCGTTGGGCGTTCGCGGGCGGCGCGATGAAGGGGCCGTGGGGCGCGTTGGTGGTGATGTAGGCGAAAAACGGGGGATCCCGGTCCTTGACCTGTCGGATCCAGTCGATCGCTCCCGCGAAGAAAACGTCGGTGCAAAACCCGTGCGTCTTGACGAATGTGCCGTTGTGGCGAACGACGGGGTCAAAGTACTTGTTGTCCGGCGCGTCGGCACAACTACAGTTGTACGCTTGCCCGATCCCGCCGGCGCCGTGGATGAACGCTTCGTCAAAGCCCCGTCGATGCGGCTGATACGACTCCTCGTCGCCTAGGTGCCACTTGCCGAAGATGCCGCTAGTGTAGCCGACCGTCTTCAGAACCTGCGGCAGTGTCGTGGCCTCCAACGTCAGGCGTTCGCGTTCCAGGATGGTGTGCGTCACGCCGTTGCGCATCGGATGGCGGCCAGTCATCAGGGCCGAGCGAGTGGGCGAACAGGTGGGACTGACCAGGAACCGGGTGAACCGGATGCTCGTGTCGTACAGTTGGTCCAGGTTGGGTGTTTCGATCCACGGATGACCATGACGTCCGATCGGCGGATAACCCTGATCATCGGTGATCATCAAGACGATGTTCGGCCGCGATCCGGCCAGGGAATCGGCCCGCGACGCGGCGGGCAGGAACAATCCGACGACGAGCAGGGCGAGTAGCGCGACGGATCTGGGCATCTCAGACTCCTTGCTAGAGTAACGTTCGTTGGCAGTCCAACCTCTTCTGGCCCCAAGCCGCGCGAGCCCGATCGCTTCTCGAACAAGGTCGGCGGGGGCAGCCATCGGTTTCAAGCATAGAGCATCCACCCAGCCTGCTCAAGCAGGCCGCACTTTGACGCCAAAATCGATTGGCATTTGATCCGCTGAGAAACTCTGAAACAGTCCGCGTTCACACGTGGATCTCGTAGCCTTTCCGCTGCGGTCGGCTCAGCAAGCGGTTGGCTTCCTCGTCGTCGACGAACCGTTCCTGGACCGGATCCCAACGCAGCTTCCGGCCCAGCCGTTGGGCGATGTTGCCCAGATGACACAAATTCGCCGCGCGGTTCTGGCTGGCAATGTCCGACAGCGGTGTCTGGCGGCTGCGCACGCAGTCGAAGAAGTTGCCCACATGGTTGTCCAATTGGCCCGGCTTGCCGGTCCGCAGCGGCCGGTCGAGATTGTCGTGCGCGTACAACCGGTACTGGTCGCGCGGGATGGGGGCGTCGGAGAGCAGATCGAATGGCTGGCCGTTGATCTCACCTTTGCGGCCGTGAAGCCAGCCCAGTTCGCCCTCGAACCGCACGCCGCCCGGCAGGCTGTCGCCCGTCAGCAACTCGACACCCCCCGCGTATTTCATGCGGACTTCGAACTCCGTCGCCACGTTGTAGCCGTTTTCCACCGAGGGAAAACGGGCGTTGGCTTCGATCTCGACCGGCCCGGTGTGTTGCACGCCCAGCCCCCACTGAGCCAAGTCCAGGAAGTGCGCTCCGATATCGGCCATCTTGCCGCCCGCGTACTCGTACCACCAGCGGAACGTGAAGTGGCAGCGTTCCTTGGTGAAGGGAACCAGCGGAGCCTGGCCGAGCCACAGATCCCAGTTCAGATGCGGCGGCGGATCTTCGGTCGCAAAAGGCCCGCCCGTCGGGTTCTTGCCGACGCCTACCACGGCCCGTTTCAGACGGCCCAGCCGACCGGCCGCCACGGTCTCGCACGCCAGTCGTTCGATGTGGTCGCTACGGTACCGCGAACCAACTTGCAACACACGTCCCGTTTCGCGGACCACGCGGACCAGCAGTCTTCCTTCGTCCACGGTCAGCGTCAGCGGCTTTTCGCAATACACGTCCTTGCCCGCCTGGCAGGCGGCGATCGCCATCGCGGTATGCCAGTGGTCGGGCGCGCCGATAAACACGACATCGACGTCCGGGCGTTCCAGCAGCTTGCGGTAGTCCTCGTACAGTGTCGCCTTGCCGCCGAAATGCTCGACCGCTTTGTCGCCGATCTCCCGGTCGACGTCGCAGATCGCCACCACGTCGCCGAACGCGACGGCATGATCGGTGTTCACGGTGCCTTGATACCTCATGCCGATCGTGCCGATGCCGAATCGGTCGTTCTTCGACTTCGGCAGACTTTGCGCCGCCGAGTCCGAACTGAAGCAATACGGAATCATCGCTCCGCTGGCGGCGGACGACAACAGAAACGAACGACGGGAAAATTGGTTGGGTTTCATGCGGGGACTCCGGAGAGGATGACATCGATTTCGAATCGGCAGATCGTTTAGAGTACACCAGACCCGACAGCCGGTAAACCGCGGCCTGGTGGCAACGGGCACCATCAGGCCTCGTCGGATCATTCACGCTTCGAGGCACTTCAAGCGGCAATTCGGACCGCGACGGACTGCGGCGGTAGCAATGCTCGAGAGGGCGTTGACCGCTTTCGTATGATCCGCGTTGTCGCATCTGGCCGCCGTCGGTCGCGCAAGGAACAAGTCCTCGCTGGTGTGGACGATTTCCTGCGGAGCTTTCTCTCACGGCTCCGTGATCGAGATTTGAGGATATAGGGGGAGGTGCTTTTCCTGCAAATCGCCTAGAATAGGTGGTGCCTCGTCTCCGGTTGCTGGCCTTTTGCAGAGGGAGTCCAACGGGATGTTGCTCGTCAAACTGGTGCTGGTAAGCGCAACGCTCGTGCAATTGGCCGTAGCCGCGGTGGCGTTGCGGATGATCTGGTTGACTGGCAGGAAGTGGGCGTGGAGCCTGCTGGTGTTGGCGGTCTTGCTGATGATCGCTCGCCGCAGTGTCCCGTTGTTCCGCATCGTGGCGGGCGATCCGACGTTTTCCTCGGACTTGGCGTTCGAGCTGGTGGGTCTGACGATATCGGTGGTCTTGCTGGCGAGTCTGCTCGGCATGTGGCCCATTTTCGCCGCGTTGCAACGGTCCGCGGACACGCTCCGCGCCCAGCGACAGCGGCTCGAAACGTTGCTGAATCTAGAACGGACGGCGGAGGCGGATGCCGATGCTGGACAATTGGCCGAATTGGCGTTGCGCGAAGGTGCGAGTTTGACTCGCAGCCGATTGGCGTATCTAGCCATGCTGAACGAGGACGAGTCGCTCCAGGCGTGGTACGGTTGGCGCGAACAACCGAACGAAACCAGGGCCTCGGACCAGAAGGCATTGGCCGAAACCTGGGTCCAGAACGGCATGTGGAGGGAAGCCGTCCGGCAGCGGCGACTGGTGACTGTGAACGACGTCGTTGTTGCGGGCGGATCCCGGTTTCGGAACTGCTTGCACATGCCCGTCCTGGACGGCGACCGGATCGTGGCGGTGGTCGGCATGGTGGACAAACCGCGGGCCTACGACGAATCGGATGTTCCACACTTGTCTGTGCTGATGCAAAGCGTGTGTCGGTTGATTCAGCGCCAACAGACCGCGCGGCGCAGCGAACGGTTGACGGCCGTGATCAGCGCGATTCGCAACGTGAATCAGTTGATCTCTCGCGAAAAGGACGTTCCGCGTTTGCTGGAGGCCGCATGCCGGGCGATGGTCCAGGGAGGTGCGTATCGTGGCGTGTGGATCGGCCGGTTGGACGATTCGCTGCGGCTGGTCGATCACCAGCAAGCGGGAACCGACGGGCGTTTCGACTCCGTTGTGCTGCCGGGACGCGAAGGCCGATGGAGTGATCAGGGCCGCGAACTGCTCGCCCAAAACCGAGTCGCCACCGTGCCGCGCGCCGCGTCCCTGGTGTTGGGCGCACGTTCGGAAGGCGGCGCCTCGCATCCAGCGTTGGCGACACGGCTGGAGTATCGGGACTGTGTGTACGGCCTGATGATCGCGGAACCGGCCACGGAGCTGGCGATCGACGCTCAGGAGGAATCGTTAGTCCTGGAGCTGGCGGGCGATCTCGGCTTGGCTCTGTACAGTCTGGAGATCGATGATCAGCGGCAACTCGCCGAGCAGTCGCTGCGGTTGGAACGGTCCCGATTGGAAGCGCTGTTGCAACTGGGCCAGATGACCGACGCGACGCTGCAACAGATCACGGATTTCGCTCTGGAGGAAGCCGTCCGGCTGACGCAGAGCGAGATTGGCTACTTGGCGTTCACGACCGAGGATGAAAGCGTGTTGATCATGCACTCGTGGTCCAAGACGGCCATGAAAGAGTGTGCGATCATCAACAAGCCGATCGAGTATCCGGTGGTCACGACCGGGTTGTGGGGCGAAGCGGTGCGGCAGCGCCAGCCCGTGATCACCAACGACTATGCGGCGCCCAGTCCCTGGAAAAAGGGTTATCCGACGGGCCACGTGACGGTGCGGCGGCACATGAACGTCCCCATTTTCGAAGGCGACCGGATCGTCGCCGTGTCCGGCGTTGGGAACAAAACCGAACCGTACGACGAATCCGACGTGCGGCAACTGACGTTGCTCGCCCAAGGAATGTGGCGGTTGATCCAGCGGAAACGAGCGGATGAAGCGTTGCGCGAAGCGCGCGACGAACTGGAATTGCGGGTCGATCAACGGACGGCCGAATTGCGCAGCGCTAACGAAGAATTGCAGCACGAGCGGTATCTGCTGCATACGCTGATGGACCATCTGCCGCACGCGATCTACTTCAAGGACAGCAACAGCCGATTCCTGCGGATCAACCGGGCGATGGGCGCGATGTTTGGGCTGGCCGATCCGGCGGAGGCCATCGGCATGTCCGATCGGGATTTCTTCGCAGCGGAACACGCGGAACGAGCGATGGCCGACGAACGGCGGATCGTGCAGACGGGAGAGCCGGTCGTTGACCTGCAGGAGAAGGAAACCTGGCCCGATGGCCGCGTTACGTGGGCCCTGACGACCAAGATGCCGCTGTTGGACGAATCCGGAAGGATCATCGGCACGTTCGGTCTTTCGCGGGATATCACCGAACAGAAGCAGACGGCCGAAGCGTTGCAGGCGGCCAAGGAGGCGGCCGAAGCGGCCAACCGGGCCAAGAGCAGCTTCCTGGCGAACATGAGCCACGAAATCCGGACGCCGCTGAACGCCGTGATCGGGATGAGCGAATTGCTGCTGGACACCCAGGTCACGCCGCAGCAGCACGAATTCCTGACAATCGTCAAGGATTCGGGCGAAGCGTTGCTGTCGGTGATCAATGACATCCTGGACTTCTCGAAGATCGAAGCGGGCAAGCTGACGCTCGAACGCGCCCCCTTCGACCTGTGGGAGCAGGTGGGCGATACGATGAAGTCCTTCGCCACCCGCGCCAACCAGCGGGAGTTGGAACTGGCTTGCCGCATTCATCCCGACGTTCCGCGTTTGGCCATCGGCGACGCCAACCGCCTGCGGCAGATCATCATCAATCTGGTCGGCAACGCTTTGAAGTTCACCGACCGGGGCGAGGTGGTTCTGGATGTTCAACGGGAATCCCGGAACGCGGACGATGTGGTGTTGCACTTCACCGTCCGCGATACGGGGATCGGAATTCCCAAGAATCGGCAAGCCGCCATTTTCGAGATGTTCGAGCAAGCGGACAGTTCTTCGACCCGGCGCTACGGCGGTACCGGACTGGGCTTGACGATCTGCCAACGGTTGACCGAACTGATGGGCGGGCGAATCTGGTTGGAGAGCGAACCAGGCGTCGGGAGCAGTTTCCACTTCACCGTCCATCTGGAAATCGGCTGCGAAGCATTGGCCCATCGCCCGCGGGCCGAGTTAGCGGGCATCCACGGCCTCCAAGTACTGGTGGTGGACGACAACACCACGAATCGCCGCATCCTGGACGAAGTGCTGCGGAGTTGGCAGTTTCTTCCCGTGCTGGTCTCCAGCGCCGAAGAGGCGTGGGAAGAATTGCAGCGTGCGAAGGTTGTGGGCCAGCCTTATCCGTTGATGCTGACCGACGTCCACATGCCCGGAACCGACGGCTTTGCCCTGGTCGAGCGCATCAAATCCGATCCGCTCTCACGGGGACCGGCCATCGTTATGCTGACCTCGGGCGACCATCCCGAAGATCTCGGTCGCTGCCAGGATCTGGGAATCTCCGCGTACTTGATCAAGCCGGCCAAACAGTCGGAGTTGTTCGAGGCGATTCTGGTCGCTTTGGGGGTGGCACGTATTGACGAATCCGTGAAACCGGCGCCGGAGCCCCCCGAGCCCGGCTGCCGCCCGCTGAAGATCCTGCTGGCCGAGGACAGCTTGGTCAACCAGAAGTTGGCCGTCTCCCTGTTGGAACGACAAGGGCACGACGTCACGGTCGTCAACGACGGTCGGAAAGCCGTCGAGGCGTTGGAGGCGGAATCCTTCGATCTGGTTCTGATGGATGTTCAGATGCCGGAGATGGACGGCTTGGAAGCAACGCGGCAAATTCGACTCCGCGAGCAATCGCTGCAGCGTCATACGCCGATCATCGCGATGACGGCTTATGCGCTGAAAGGCGACCGCGAACGCTGTTTGGCCGCCGGAATGGATGGTTACGTGTCCAAGCCAGTACGTCCGAAAGCGTTGGCCGAGACGATCAACGCGATCCTGCCCGCGATGGACCAGCCCTTGCCAGCGCAGGCGTGACCGCTGCCACTGCGGAATGATGGTCGAATCCGAACGGCGACGAAACGGCAACCTATCATCGGCGGGGTCCGTTCCGAGCCGCGGATGCCGATCCCATCACAAAATTCTCGGAGTTGCATCTTGCACGCCACGTCAGAAATCGTGTATCCTGACTCTGTTTTGGCTCGTCTAACAGAACTGTTTGCTATTCCAAAATAGCGGGCGAGCGGTTCTTTGGCGAATGATTCAATCTGTTGGCTCCAATTGAGAAAGGGCGATTCATGTCGAAGTTGATGGCAGTCTTTGCGGGTGGTTTTCTGGTAGTGCATTTGGCCTTGTTCAGCCAAGCCGAGGAAGGGAGTGAGGCAAAGGTCGTTTGTCCGGTGTCTGGCAAAGCGGTCAACAAGGACTGCACGGTCGATTACAAGGGAGGCAAGGTCGCGTTTTGTTGCGGCAACTGCGCCGGGGCGTTCACGAAGGACTCGAGCAAGTTTGCGGCAAAGGCCAACCATCAGTTGGTGGCCAGCAAGCAGGCCAAATTGGTCAAGTGCCCGTTTTCAGGCGGCAAGTTGAATCCTGAGACGGCGATTGAAGTGGCAGGCGTCAAGGTCTGTTTCTGCTGCGACCGCTGCAAAGCGAAGGCCGAGTCGGCCGAAGATCGGGTGACGCTGTTGTTCAACGATGCCGCGTTTGCCAAGGGCTTTGAAGTCAAGAAGGCCGACTGAGGCAAAGGCCGCATGCCGCCAACCGGCGACAAGGTGGCGTCAAGTGCAACGCATCGAGGGCATCCCTGCGGGGGTGCCCTTTTTTTGTTGATTTTTCGTGACGCTCTCCGACTTGCGGATTGAAAAACGGATGAAGAAAATACTGGCGAGGTGGAATTTTTCCAGTTAGCATGTTGGTTTCCTGATTCGTGTCAGATTGGCAAGGCTACCCGTAGGAGAAGTGACGTGCATCGATTTTGCTTGCTGACGGGGTTGTTGTTCGTGTTGCCTGGATCTTTTTTGCGGGCGGAGGAGAACAACGTTCCACCGGAAGGGTTCGTGGCCTTGTTCAATGGCCAAGACCTCTCGGGGTGGCACGGTATGGGCCATTTCGATCCTCGCAAATTGGCTTCGATGAGCGACGAGGAGCGGGCGCGGAAGCGGGAAACAGATATGGCCAGTGTGTTGGAACATTGGCGAGTGGAAGACGGCGAAATCGTGAACGACGGTCACGGAGTCTATCTGACGACGGACCGCGAGTTCGGCGATTACGAACTGCACATCGATTACCGGACGGTGGCCAAGGCGGACAGCGGAATCTACTTGAAGGCGACGCCTCAGGTCCAGATCTGGGACTTCACGGAGGAAGGCGGCAAGTGGAACATCGGTGCCGACAAGGGATCCGGAGGGCTCTGGAACAACTCGCCCGGCGCGGCGGGCAAGGATCCGCTGGTGCTGGCCGATAAGCCGTTCGGCCAGTGGAATCGCTTGCGGATCGTTCAGGTCGGTGCCCGGACGACGATTCATCTGAACGGCCAGTTGGTGGTGAATCACGCGATCCTGGAAAATTACTGGGACCGCAAGAGTCCTCTGTTTCCGCGCGGCGTGATCCAGTTGCAGACGCACGGCGGCGAGATCCGCTGGCGCAACATCTTCGTCCGCGAGATTCCGGCGGACGAAGCCAACCGCATCTTGGCTTCGCACGGCGAGGACGGTTTCCAGCCGGTCTTCAACGGACAGGATTTGAAGGGCTGGGCCGGCGCCGTCGAGAACTACGAAGTGCGCGACGGAGCGATCGTCTGTCGGCCCGGCAAAGGGGGGACGTTGTACACGGACGAGCAGTTTGACGACTTCGTGGTGCGTCTGGAATTCCGCCTGCCCCCCGGCGGCAACAACGGCTTGGCCATCCGCTATCCGGGCTCGGGCGACCCGGCGTACACGGGAATGTGCGAATTGCAGGTGCTCGATTCGGAGCATTCGAAATACGCTACGCTCGATCCGCGGCAGTACCACGGTTCCGCCTACGGTATGGTAGCAGCTCACCGCGGATTCTTGCGCGAGACGGGCCATTGGAATTTTCAGGAAGTAACCGTCCAGGGACCGACGATCCGCGTCGAGTTGAACGGTAACGTGATTCTGAATGCGGACCTCAGCCAAGTGACGGAATTGATGGGCAACCGGCCCCATCCCGGAAAAGACCTGGCGCGGGGACACTTCGGGTTCGCCGGGCATTCGGACCCGGTGGAGTTCCGCAACGTCCGAATCCGCCGTATCGAGACCGTTTCCGCGGTTCTGGACGAGGCGCAGGGCACCCGTTAAACATCTCCGCGGGTTTCGACCACCAGCAACAATGGGGAATGCCAAATGACACGTATCCTGGTAGCAGAGGACAGCCAGACGCAGATCGTCCATATCCGCGGTCTGCTCGAAGAGGCGGAGTTCGAGGTCGACACCGTTCCGAACGGCAGGGAGGCGGTCCGGCGGTTGGAAGCCGGCGAGCAGTACGACTTGGTGCTGACCGACATGATGATGCCCGAAATGGATGGGCTGCAATTGGTGCGAGCCGTTCGCATCCATTATCCCGGAACGCCGGTCATCCTGATGACGGGCCAGGGCACGGACGCGTTGGCGATCGAAGCTCTCGAGGACGGCGCGGCTGGTTACGTGCCCAAATCGCAGATCCATGAACGGTTGGTGGACGAGGTCGCTCAGGTGCTGCACGCCGCCGAGGTCGACCGCAGTTACGAGATCCTGCTGAGTTGCTTGAAGCGAAACGAATTCGTGTTCGAGTTGCGCAACGAGGTGGCGCTGATCGATCCCTTGATCAATCTGCTGTTGCAGATGATGGCGGGCATCCAGTTGTGCGATTCGACCAGTCGGATCCGAGTCGGGTTGGCACTGGAGCACGCGCTGCTCAACGCGCTATACCGCGGCAATCTGGAGATCAGCGCCGCGGAGATGTTGAGCACTCGCGAATTGCTGCTGAGCGGCCAGGGGACGACTTTGGTCGACCAGCGATTGGCCGAACTGCCTTACAGCAGCCGCAAGATTTTCTTCGACGTCCAAATGTCGCCCGAAGCGGCTCGGTTCGTGATCCGGGACGAAGGAAAGGGCTTCGATACATCCCAAGTGCCCAAGCCGGGCGATCCGGACGTCTTGGAACGCGAAGGCGGGCACGGGTTGTTGCTGATGCAGTCGTTCATGGACGAAGTGACTTTCAACGCGACGGGAAACGAAGTCACAATGGTGAAGCGGCGCGAAGGGTGACGTCCGTCTTGGGAAGGTGAACCGTGATCGAGATCAAACACAAAGTTTCGGGCGAAGTCTTGCATTGCGTGGATGCCGATTCGTTGGAGGGTCAGTCGTTGGCCGGTGTCAAACTGGCCGGGGCGGACTTCTCTGCTCGCAATCTGGCCGGAGCGAATTTCCGCAATGCCGATCTGCGCAAGGCCGACTTCACCGGCGCGCAGTGTCAAAAAGTCAGTTTCTACGAAGCCAGTCTCGGAGGAGCCATTCTCGACAAAGTGGTCGCCACCGAATGCGATTTTACGGAAGCCAACCTGGAAGGTTCGCACGCCCACGAAGCCGATTTTTCCAAGTCGGTGTTCCGCTATGCCCACCTTGCGCAGTGCGATTTCACGGGATCGAAGCTGGCCAACGCCGACCTGAGTGTGGCGGACTTGCGAGGTAATCTGAGCAAGACCGACCTGTACCAGGCCGACCTGCGGGGGTCGAAACTGAACGGTGCGGTGCTGGTTTCCGCCGATCTGAGCAAAGCCAAGCTGGACGGCGCCAACCTGCTGGGGGCCGACCTGAGCGGAGCGCACTACACACCGGATCAGTTCCACAACGCCCGCGCCACCGGCGTCATCGGACGCCGCGGCGCCCAGCAGGTGGCCAAGAAGCCGAAACGGTCCTGGTGGCAGTTCTGGGGTTGATCGTCGTTCGTCGCTCTCGCATTCCTGGGGCCCGTAGACTGCTCCGCACGTCACGCGGACGCCGACGCGATCGGGGGGCGGTCACCTCCCTTTCCTGGGTCGGCGGCGGCGGGCTGTGTCTTGGCGAATCGATTGTTGGCGTCGGGCGATCTGCTGGGGATCTTCGGCTTGGCCCGTCAGTTCGTACAGGAATCGACTGGGGACTGTGTCACGCGGTTTACCCCATTTCATGCGAGTCAATGGAAATGACATGGACAGCCGGTCCTGGGCGCGGGTGACGCCGACGTAGCACAGGCGGCGTTCTTCGTCGACGCCGCTCTCGTTGTCTCCCAAGCTGCGATGGTGCGGCAGAATACCTTCTTCCATGCCGACCAGATAGACGTGAGGGAACTCCAGCCCCTTGGCGCTGTGCAGCGTCATCAGCACGATGGCGTTGCGCCGCAACTGTTTTTCCTTCTCGTTGTCGAATTCGCGGTCGCCCAGCGTCACTTCGTCCAGGAAGTCGAGCAGGTTCGGCTTCTTGGCCTGTTGTTGGTACGCGCCCAGGGCGTTGATCACCTCCTGGACCGAATCCCAGCGAGCCTGCTGTTCGTTGGCGTCGTGATAGACTCGGGCGAGTTCGCCCTCGTAGTTGATCTCAGTGATCAACTGCCGAGCGACGTCGACCATCTGACCGGCCTTCAATCGCTGGCCATGCTGCTGGATCATCCGGGCGAAGCCGGTGACGGCCGGACGACTGGGCGCGGGCAAGCAGCCGGGATTCTGCAGGATCTCCCACAGATTGCGGCCCTCGCTGACCGCGGCATTCATCAGTAGTTCAACCGATCGGGATCCGATGCCGCGCGGCGGCGTGTTGATGATCCGCAGCAGTGAAACCTCGTCCTGCGGAACGGCCAGCACTTTGAGGTACGCCAGGATGTCGCGCACTTCCTTGCGGTCGAAAAACGACATGCCGCCCACCAGCACATAAGGCAGTTTCGCGCGCCGCAACTCGGTCTCGAATGCCCGCGTCTGCTCGTTGGTGCGGAACAGGATCGCGAACTGGCGCGGTTCGAGCTGTTGGCTCTCGACGAAGCGACGGATTTCGTCGACGACGCTGCGCGCTTCGGCATTCTCGTCGGGAAACTGGAGCACTCGCGGACGCTCGCCCCCGTGCCGCGCGGCTCGCAGCACTTTGTCGTGCCGTACCTTGTTGAAGCGGATCAACCGATTGGCCAGTTCGAGGATCGCGGACGTGGACCGGTAGTTGTCTTCGAGTCGGACGACGCGGGCGTCGGGCCAGTCCTCGCGGAATCGCAGAATGTGCTCGACTTCGGCGCCTCGCCAACCGTAGATCGACTGGTCGTCGTCCCCCACCACACACAGATTGCGGTGGTCGGACGCCAGCGCCTTGACGATGCGGTACTGGCTGCCGTTGGTGTCCTGGTACTCGTCGATCAGCAGGTGGTCGAAGCGATCCGCCTCGTCGCGCAGCGCTTCGGGATGCTCGCGAAACAACTGCTCGGTGCAAAGCAGCAGATCGTCGAAGTCGACCGCTCCGGCATTCTTCAACGCCTGCTGGTAGCGGCGATAGGCCATCGAGGCCAGATGCTCCTTGTCGGTCTGGGCCAGGCGGGCCGCGTCCGCTGGCATCACCGAGCGGGATTTCCAACCGCTGACCAGCGACAATAGATCCCCCGGACGTAGCGTCTCGTTCGGTACGCGGATCTCCCGCAATACGTTGCGGGCGATGCTCTCCTGGTCGCCCCGGTCATAGATCGCGAAGCGTTCCGGATAGCCAAGATGGCGGATGTGTCGCCGCAGGATCTTCACGCAGTGCGAATGGAACGTGGACGTGACCGGCCGTTCTTTCAGGCGTTTTCCCAGCAGGCCGCCGATCCGCTCCTGCATCTCGGCCGCCGCCTTGTTGGTAAACGTCACGGCCAGAATGCGGCCCGGCTCGATCCGATGGCGGATCAAATTGGCGATCCGAAAGGTCACCACGCGAGTCTTGCCCGTGCCAGCCCCCGCTAGCACCAGCAACGGGCCCGAAAGCGTTTCGACCGCCTGTTTTTGGGGTGGATTGAGATCCATGGCAACCTTGGTACAAGAACTACGCCGACTGCGGCCCTGGGATACACCATCGCAGCGGTTTCGGGCGGATTGTCCCCAGACCTCGCTTCCGCTGCGGGCAGCCTTCGATTCGGCCTACAGGCGGTGCGACAGGGCGAAATCGTAGCGATTGGACACCGACCGGGAAAGAGGCGGCAGCGCCGCTATTGACGCTATCCCTCCACCACTTCTATACTTGCGCAATTCGGCGAGAACCGGTGTGTGCCGTGCCGCGAACGGATCGACGATCCGATTCACCAAGTCGGTCGGGACAGCAGTTCTCTGGCCTTGCCCATTCACCCTTGGAGACTGCTCCGCAACCGGGACGCGCACCACGAGGCTCATTGCGGCCATCGGGTGCTTTGCAAGACATCAGACCTGGGCCCGTCCCGTTTTGGGCAGTCAACCTACAGCATGGATCGCCCGCGGAAATGAAATCCCAACACCGTCACGAATTGCAGACCAACGAATTGGCCGATACGCTCGGCGTCTACATGCAACGCATCCAGCCCTATGCGAGACAGATCGGTTTAGGAATTCTCGCCGTCCTGGTTTTGGTGGTTGTGGGAATCTACGCGAACAACCAGCGACTGGCTCGCGCCGGCGCAGGCTGGAGCGACTATTTCCAGGCTTTCGCTCAACGCGACCCGAAGGCCCTGGGCGAGGTCGCGCGACTGCACAGCGGAAACCCGGCCGCGCTGTGGGCCGAGCAGGCAGCGGGTGACATTCTGTTGGCCACTGGCGCGGGACAGATGTTCTCCGATCGGGACGAGGCGGAGACGTCGCTTCGCAGTGCGGAAAAGCACTACAAGGCGGTCGAACAAGCGGCCGCGCGTCAGCCCATGCTGCTTAACCGGGCTCGCTACGGACTGGCGCAAACCTACGAAACGCTGGCGGAAATCGAGAAGGCCCGCGGCTACTACGAGAAAGTCTTCCAAGCCGAGGGGAATTCTTCCCTGGGACGTGACGCCAAGGGCCGATTCGACGATCTATCGCAGAATTCGACCGAGCGCTGGTACGCCTGGTTCGAACGGCAGGAGCCACCTCAACCGGAATCGGGAGCGGGAGGCTTCGATCCAAATGTTCCCGACGATTTGGATTTCCTGCCAAACCGCCCCGACCTTTCGTTCCCCGGCAGTTCCACGCCCGTGTTCGAGCCTCCAATCGAGCCGGAGTCGCCACCGCCGACCGAACCGATGGAATCCGAGGCCACGACGGAGCCGGAGACGCCTGCTGAGCCAACGACGCCGGCCGATCCCGGCGCGCCCAGTGAATCCGAGCCGGCCGAACCCAAGGAGCCCGCGGAATCGGAGAAGCCAGAGCCAGCTCCGCCGGCGGAGTCGGCCAAGCCCGAACCCGAGTCGCCTGCTGAACCGGAGATGCCCGCCGAGCCTGTGAAGCCCGAGCCCGAAGCGCCCGCCGAACCAACTCCGCCCGCCGAGCCCGAGAAACCGGCCGAAGCGGAAACGACGCCCGAGCAGCCGCCCGTTCCGCCGGAGTCCGCGGGCGAGGAACCGACGCCGCTCGTCCCGGCAGATCCGAACCCGACGCCATGAGTCTTGATCCGCTGCGCGAGGAACCGATCACGTTGATGGTCGAGGCCGAGGACGTCGGGTTGCGGTTGGACGCATTCCTGGCAGCCAGATTGACACGGTACAGTCGGGTTCAGTTGCGCCGCGCGATCAATAAAGAGTACGTCACGGTTGGTGATCGCCCGGTCAAAGCGGCGCATCGTCTGAGGCAGGGCGAACGCATCGCAGTTCGGCTGCCCGACTCGCCTCAGCATGGTACCAAGCCGGAAGAGATCCCGCTGGACGTGCTGTACGAGGACGATGTCCTGATCGTCGTCAACAAGCCGCCGGGAATGGTCGTCCATCCGGCGCGCGGGCACTGGAGCGGTACGCTCGCCGCCGCCTTGGCCTATCGCTTCGAGCAGCTTAGCGGAGTGGGCGGCAGCACGCGGCCCGGCATCGTCCATCGTTTGGACCGGGACACCAGCGGCGTGATCGTGATGGCCAAGGACGATGCGACGCACCTGGCGCTGTCCGCTCAATTCGAGCAGCGGACGGTCGAGAAGCAGTACACGGCCATCGTCTGGGGCGTGCCCGATCGTGACAGCGACTTGATCGATCTGCCCATCGGCGCGCATCCCTACCAACGCGAAAAAATGGCCATTCGCACGACCCATCCGACGGCTCGCGAAGCGCGGACGTTTTATCACGTCGAACGTCGCTTCCGCGGCCTAGCCTTGGTCCGCGTGCTGCCGAAGACGGGGCGAACGCACCAGATACGCTTGCACTTGGCCCACATCGGCTGTCCCGTCCTGTGCGACCGACTGTACGGCGGCCGATCGCAGATCACTCTGGGCGAGATCCTTACCGGCCGCGAGGACGGACCCGTCCTGCTGGAACGCCAAGCGCTCCACGCCCAGAGACTGAAACTGATCCACCCCGCCACCGGCGTCCCGATCGAATTCACTGCGCCCATCCCCGCCGACATGCAGCGGGTGCTCGACAAGCTGATCGAGCACCGCTCGCTCACCGTTTGAGCACGTTCGTCGGATCGAGGTGTTTTCCTCGCCAACGCTTCGGGTTACAATACGCGCAACACGGCCGGGCGATTAGCTCAGTTGGCTAGAGCGCCGCCCTTACAAGGCGGAAGTCGGGGGTTCGAGCCCCTCATCGCCCACTCGGTTGAAACCCCAGAAAACCCGCGTTTTCCCAAAGAGAGCCGCGGGTTTTCGCGTTTCTTGGCCTTGGCCGGTCCGACTTCATGTCCCTCACTTGGCCATGTCGATGTCTCTAATGAACGGCTCCTCTCGGCCGTCCGCACAAACGCTGGCTCGGTTTGTGGCAATGATCGTTTGAACCGTGATGATCAATCGCGTCACTCCGCCAACCGAAGGTCTCCAATATCGCGGGAGATCTTCCATCGACAGGTCCGCCGTTACACATCGAACACGGAGCCTTCAATTGCCTTGCTGCCGCTCTTGTTGTAGGCGTATCCGCCTACCACGCCGCCAATCCCCACACCGAGATCCTTTGCGGATGTCGCGATGCCATTGCCATCGAGCGGCGCGAACGCAAGGGTAATCTCCTTGTACTTCCTCGTGGGCGGGCAGATTAAGTGAAAGATTAGGCTGCCATTCGCTTCGCCATGTTTGATCAAGTACCCCGTGGGGGAGTCGAACCCAAACCCAGCCGGGATTCGTAGTCCCAGCGCCGCTCCGTTGGACGGGGCACAATCGGCGTCAACAATCATCCCAGTGGGCTGGGAGACGCTCGAATCCTCGTCTCCGGCTCCTCAGACCGGTGCCGACCTACGTTTCGCGTCGGTGCCCGCGTCTCAGCTACCAGCCCATCAACGCAAAAAGCCCGGCATCTTGTGGACACCGGGCTTTGAAAAGCTCGCTCTGTTGGCGAGGCCGAGTGTCACAGACGCAAGCAGCGCGCGGGGGACGTATTCGCCGGTTGTCCGGCAAAACACGCATCAATGCGCTGTTCGTGTTTGAGACTCGACCACAAGAACATCACCTTCGATGTCTCCTGTTCAGAATCCTCGTTACGGCATTGCCGCCACCTGAATATGAGACGGATCGTCGCCTGGATAAATTCATGAGAATTTTCTGGCAGCGTCTGGAAGATAAGACGCTCGAAGCGGGAGATATATTCCCAAGTGCCGATACTTATGCTCGGAGTCACACGCGGGGAACGCTGCCCTGAGAGTTGCTGAGCAGCGGTGATCCGTCAGCGAGGGTGCCAATTGGCATTTCTCTTCTGGGAGCATCCCAACCGCTCTCCGACCGGAGTCTCAGGTTGGTGTCCTAGAGTTGCGCGAAAAATGCGTCGCTTTCGAGGTCTTGGGAACCGCTGCGACCGGTCGCCAACAGCCGGAGCTCATCCTCCTCGTCGCGCTGCTGGACGTCGCCGCTGACCCGCAGGTCGTCCTGTAGCAGGTCGTCGAGTGCTCGGTCGACCAACAGTGGCCCGCGTCCGCCGAGTGGCCCGCGTCCGCTGGCCGCGGGGCCGAATAACGCCCCAATTCCGGAGTCGC
>JAHDXO010000070.1 GCA_023382975.1 Pirellulaceae bacterium | reverse complement strand
ACTCGGCAAGCTGGAAGCTTACCCCACCTCGGTTCTTGCCAGTATTTCAGCAGGCCCCCGGATTACCGTTAAACGAATTGGGTTGCGGCCAGAGGTCGCGTTAGAAAGGAATGGACATGAAGCGTGAACTTGCGGGAACGATTCGTGGAAGGGCATGGGTGCTGGGGTTCCTCTTCATTGCCGGAATGCCACTGGGGTCCGATGCCACCGAAGCGTTGTTCGAGGTAGCGGTCGAGAAAGACGTCATGGTGCCGATGCGGGACGGAGTCCGTTTGGCGACGGACATCTATCTGCCTGTGCGCGAGGGGGCGGCTGCAGACGAGCGGTTGCCGGTGATCCTGGAACGGCGACCGTACAACAAGGACGGCTGTGCGAGCAGCGGGCGGTACTACGCCGCGCGGGGCTATGCGTTCGTGGCGCAGGACACGCGGGGGCGGTACGAATCGGAAGGCGTCTGGCACATGCTGACTGACGACGGCCCCGACGGCTGCGACACGGCGGCCTGGATCGGCAGCCAGCCTTGGTCCAACGGCAAGATCGGGATGATCGGCACGTCGTACATCGGCGGGACTCAACACGCGATGGCGATGGCCAAGGCGCCGGAACTGACCACGGTGATCCCGGTCGACGCGATGTCGAATCTGGGCTATGCCAGCATGCGTTACGGCGGCGCGTTCGAGTTGCGGTTCTGGAATTGGATCATGTTCTCCAGCCCGCGAGGCAGCCGCCAAGTGCGCGATCCCGGCACGGCAGCCGTGCTGAAGGAGATGATGGACAACCGCAAAGCCTATCTGGCCAATCTGCCGCTGCGCCGCGGCACGACGCCGCTGAAACTGGCGCCCGAATACCAGGATTGGTTGGTCGAGGCGATGAAGAACGGCGCGAACAATCAGTTCTGGGAGCAGAACAACATCGTCGATTTCCCGGAGCGGTACAAGGACATTCCGGTCTATCTGGTCGGTGGTTGGTACGATTCGTGGGCCGGCAACACGACGGCGAACTTCGTTGCGCTGACCAAGGCGATCCGGGGACCGGTCTACCTGATCATGGGACCGTGGATCCATGGCGCGCAAAGCGGCTCGGCCCACGGCCAGGTGAATTTCGGCGCCGACGCGGCGATCAAGGACCATCTCGGCTGGCGGATGGAGTGGTACGACCACTGGCTCAAAGGCATCGACAACAAGGTCGGCAAGGAAGCGCCGTTCGCCACGCCCGTGCGGATCTTTGTGATGGGAACCGGCGATGGGAGCAAGGCGGCCGACGGAAGGCTGAACCACGGCGGCTACTGGCGCGATGAACACGAGTGGCCGTTGGCGCGAACCGAGTACACGCCGTATTACCTGCACGCCGACGGCGGGCTTTCGCCCAGCGCCCCGGAAATCGAAAACGCCTCGACGCAATTCACCTTCGACCCGCGTGATCCCGTGCCCACGATCGGCGGAAATATCTCGTCGGGTGACGAGATCCTGCTGCAAGGCGCATGGGACCAGCGCGGCGGTCCGCACGTGTGGAACGCGCCGGAGCCGATCCCGCTATCGGCGCGCAACGATGTCTTGGTGTTTCAGTCGGAGCCGCTCGAACAAGATCTGGAGGTGACCGGCGAGATCGTCGTCAAGCTGTGGGGATCGTCCTCGGCACTGGATACCGACTGGACGGCCAAGTTGATCGATGTCTATCCACCCAATCCGGATTTTCCCGGCGGTTTCGACCTGAACATCGGCGACGGCATCCTGCGGGCCCGGTTCCGGGATTCGCTGAAGGAGGAGAAGTTGATGGAGCCCGGCAAGGTTTACGAGTTCGCGATCCGGCTGTACCCGACTTCGAACGTGTTCAAACGGGGTCACCGCATTCGTGTGGACGTCTCCAGCAGCAACTTCCCCCGCTTCGACATCAATCCGAACACGGGCGAACCGCTGAACGATCATCGTCGCCAAGTGACCGCCGTCAACACGGTGTTTCACGACCGCATCCACCGCTCGCACATTCTGCTGCCGGTGATTCCGTGATGAGCGGGACGGGAATTCTGTCATTCGGATAGCACGGATGGCAAAGCCGGGGCACGGATGAAGGGCAACATGCCCGCTGCAACGCGGCACCGATCTGTGGTATGCTACCGCCCTTTCGTCCGCGATGGATCGGACGATGCGGGCAGAGTCCTTTTTTACGGTGAGAGCCAGACATGAAAATTGCCACCATTGAGACCAATCGCGGGGTCATTCGTTTCGAGTTGTACGAAGACAAGACGCCCAATACGGTCGCGAACTTTGTCAAACTCGCGCAGAAAGGCTTCTACGACGGGTTGAAGTTTCATCGCGTCATTGCGGACTTCATGATCCAGACAGGCTGCCCGGAGGGCACGGGCCGCGGCGGGCCGGGCTACAAGTTCGCCGACGAGTTCGATCCTTCGCTCAAGCACGACGGTCCCGGCGTCGTCTCGATGGCCAACGCTGGCCCGAACACCAACGGGTCGCAGTTCTTCATCACGCACGTGCCCTGCCCGCACTTGAACGGCAAGCATTCCGTGTTCGGCCGGGTGATCGAAGGCCAGGACGTCGTCAACGCCATCTGCCAGGGCGACAAGATGATCAAAGTGACTGTTGCGGAAGTGGACAAAGGCCAACCCGCGGTGTAGTCTCAACGGTACACTCCGACTCGACTTTCAGGGCTCGGGACGGATCCATCCGTCCCGAGACAGCACAAATCGAGTCCTACCGCGCGTTCCAGCCTCGGGGGTTCCGCTATGGCTTTGCTTTCTCGCTGCTGCCTGGGTGGTCTGTTCTGTGTTGTGCTGACCACGTCAGCTTTGACCGCCGGCGATTGGACGCAGTGGGGTGGCAGCGACAACCGCAATTTGGTTTCGGGCGAACGGAACTTGTCTGGTTCTTTCACCCGAGGCCAAAAAGGCTCGGACGGCAACATCGATCCGGCGACCGCGGAGAATCTCCGCTGGGCGGTTCGCCTGGGCTCGGCGGCGTATGGCAATCCGACCGTGGCCGACGGACGGGTGTTCGTTGGAACGGACGATTTGACGGTCTCGGAGGACGATCGCTTCTCGCGGACCCGCGGCGGCTTGGTCAAGTGCTTTGACGAAAAGACCGGCCGATTGCTGTGGCAGTTGGTGGTTCCCGAGCGGCAGGGCGGCCTGCCGAAAAATGCCTTGTACGGTCATCAGCATTTGGGAGTCCTGTCGTCGCCAACGGTCGACGGTGACTTCGCCTATGTCGTCACCAGCGCGTGCGAGGTGGTGTGTCTTGATGTCCACGGTCAGTCGGACGGCAACCAGGGACCGTTTCTGGACGAAGGCCGTTATATGGCCGGCCGTGACAAACCGCCGGTCGCTTTGCTGCCTCGCGACGCCGACATCGTCTGGTGTTTCGACATGATCGAGGAACTGGGCGTGGTGCCGCACGATGCGGCCAGTTGTTCGGTATTGATTCACGGCGATGTCCTGTACTTGAGCACCTCGAACGGGCTCGATGCCGCACACGAACGAATGCTCGCGCCCGAGGCGCCTGCGATCATCGCCTTGGACAAGCGGACGGGCCGTTTGGCGGCTCAGGAAAACGACGGGCTTAGCGCACGGCTCTTTCACGCGCAGTGGTCTTCGCCTTCGCTGGGACAGGTCGGAGATCGGACGCTGGTCTTCTTCGGCGGAGGGGACGGCGTGTGCTATGCGTTCGAGGCGTTGGAAGCGGTTCCCGAGCAACCGGTCGACTTGAAGAAGGTTTGGTCCTACGACTGCAATCCGCCGGAGTACCGCTTCCGCGACGGCGAGCCGATCCCCTACTACGCCGGCGACAAGCGGAAGCGCGGCAGCCCCAACAAGAACGACGGCAACTACCTCGGTCCCAGCCAGATCATTGCGACACCCGTGTTCCACAACAATCGCGTGTACGTCCCCATCGGCCAAGATCCGGCTCACGGCCGCGGTCGTGGCATGTTGCACTGCATCGACGCAACCGGTACCGGCGACATCACGCAATCCGGTTGCATCTGGAAGTACGATGGCCTGGACCGGACCATTGCGTCCGCGGCGGTCGCTGACGGACTGGTCTACCTTCCCGACGTCGCCGGCCGTCTGCATTGCGTGGATGCGGAGACGGGCGATTGCTGCTGGGTATACGAAACGGGTGCGGAGACGTGGGGTGGATCGCTCGTGGCGGACGGGCGACTGTACCTGGGGACGAAAAAGAACTTCTTCGTTTTGGCGGCGGGACGCCAGTCGCAGGTGATCAGCCAAGTCTACCTGGGTGCGTCGATCTACAGCACACCGATCGCGGCCAACGGCACGCTTTACATCGCGTCGCAGAACTATCTATGGGCGGTGGCCAACTCCCCGCCGCGACCTTAATCCACGGCGTTTTCCGCTTGATGAACCAGCCACCATTCGAGATGGATGCAATTCCCGAGATCGCGTCGCGCGACCAAAAATCGATCGAGTTGCTCGCGCCCGCCGGAAGCATGGACGCCATGCGAGCGGCGGTCGAGAACGGGGCCGACGCCGTGTATTTCGGTCTCCAGGTCGGCTTGAATGCCCGCGACCGAGCGGCGAATTTTTCGCTCGAACAGTTGCCGGAGGTGGTTGATTTGCTGCACGGCCGCGGTCTGCGGGGCTACGTGGCGCTGAACATCCTGGCCTTTCCCAGCGAATTGCCGATGGTCGAGCAGACGGTGCGCACGATCGCGGAAGCGGGACTCGACGCCGTGCTGGTGCAGGATTTGGGGCTGGTTCGATTGATCCGTGCTGTCTGTCCGGATTTGGAGATTCACGCCAGCACCCAGATGACGCTGACCAGCGCCGAGAGCATCCGTGTGGCTGAGCAATTGGGTGTCCAGCGCGTGGTGCTGGCCCGCGAGTTGTCGATCAACGAGATCCGCAAGATCCGGCCGCAGACCCGTCTGCCACTGGAGGTGTTCGTCCACGGGGCTTTGTGCGTGGCCTATTCAGGTCAGTGTCTGACCAGTGAATCGCTGGGCGGCCGAAGCGCAAACCGAGGCCAGTGCGCTCAGGCGTGCCGGCTGCCTTATGAAATGGTCTGCGACGGCAAGGACGTGGATTTGGATCCTCGCGTCAAGTACCTGCTCAGTCCGCAGGATCTGGCGGCGTACGCTTTGTTGCCGGAACTGCTCGACGCCGGCGTGACTTCGTTCAAGATCGAAGGCCGTTTGAAGACGCCCGAGTACGTGGCCAACATCACTCGGCACTACCGCCGAGCCTTGGACGAGGCACTGGCCGGCCGCCCGGTTCGCGTCACGCCGCGCGACGTGGAAGAGATGGAGTTGTCGTTCTCGCGGGGCTTCTCGCCCGGCTGGCTCGAAGGCTGCGATCACAAGCGGCTGGTTCCGGGGCTGAGTTCCGCAAAGCGCGGCGTCTTGCTGGGCGAGGTGACTCGCGTCGCTGGCAACCGGGTGCAGATCCGTCCGGAGCGAGCGGTGAAGCCGGGCGACGGGATCGTGTTCGAAGGCGACCGCGCCAGCGGCCAGGAACAAGGCGGACGAGTCTACCAAGTGTTCTCGAGCCAGCGTCGAACGGGCCTGGTGGAATTGGCCTTCGGACGCGACGACATCGACTTGCGGCGTTTGTACGCGGGACAGAAGATCTGGAAGACCGACGACCCCGAGTTGACGAAGCGGCTGCGGCAGACTTTTCGGAGCGGCGACCCGCAACGACGAGTCGGATTGCAGGTGCATGTCGAGGCCCGCGTGGGTCAGCCGCTGCGCGCGGCCTGCCGGTCGGCCACCGGTTGGACGTGCGATCTGGCCAGCGATGAACCACTCGCCAAGGCCACGAAGCATCCGCTGACGGTCGAAACGCTGGAAAAACAATTCGGCCGGCTCGGCGGCACCGTATTCCAACTCGAGCGTCTGACGGCCGAGATCGAGGGCGAGCCGATGGTGCCGCTCAGCGTACTCGGCCAATTGCGGCATCAAATGGTCGAGCGGTTGGAGGCGGCTGCCGATGCGCGACCGTTGCGTTCCATTGCGCCACCGGGAGTGTTGCAAGCCCTGCGGGACAAGCAGCGGGACGAGGCGAACCGGAACGAGCAAGATGATGCGAGGCAACCCCGGCTGCGGGTGCTGTGCCGCACGCTGGAGCACCTGGACATCCTCCTGGAAAGCGGCATCGACAGCCTGATGGCCGACTTTCAGGACATCCGCCAGTATCGTCAGGCAGTCGCGGCGGCACATGCGGCGGATGCCGAGATCTTCCTGGCGACGCCGCGAATTCAGAAGCCGGGCGAGGCGGCGATTTTCCGAGCGCTCGCTCGGCACAACGCCGACGGCATCCTCGTCCGCAACCTGGGCGGGCTGGATTACTTCCGACCGCTGGGCATCCCGATGCTGGCCGATTCGACGCTCAATGCTGCCAACGACTTAACCGTGTTCTACCTGCGTGATCTAGGCTTCCGACGGATCACCTGTTCGTTCGACTTGAACCGCGAGCAGTTATTGGACTTGGTGTCGGCCGTGCCGCCGCAGTGGCTCGAAGTCGTCATCCACCAGCACATGCCCTTGTTTCACATGGAGCACTGCGTCTTTTGCGCCGTGCTCTCGCCCGGCACCAACAAACACAACTGCGGGCGTCCGTGCGACCGTCACCAAGTCCAACTGAGGGACCGCATCGGGATGGAGCACCCGTTGACGGCTGACATCGGCTGTCGCAACACGTTGTTCAACGCCACGCCGCAGAGTGCCGCCGAAGCGGTCCCGGCGCTGCTGGCGGCCGGCATCCGCGACTTTCGCATCGATCTGCTCGAAGGCTCGCCCGCCGACGTTCGCCGGATCGTCTGCCTGTACCGCGATCTACTTGCCGGCCGCGCCACGGGCCGCGAAGTCTGGCGCCAACTGAACGCCGCCAACCGCGTCGGCGTCACCCGCGGCACATTGGAAGAACGCCGCAACCCGTTGGCCATTCTGTGACGCCGAGGAATCCAGCCGTTCGGAAGCGATTGCCGGGACCTTGCCGGAATCGGTCGAGTGCGGAAGAATAGTCAGTTTGTATTCTCCGGATTTTGCATGTTGGAAGACTGACGCATGACCACCGACCTCGCATGTGACGATTCCCTGGATCAGGTTCCCTCGGACCGGACTTCGCTGACCGACGACGAGCGGATCGCCGAGATTGTGCCTCTACCGCCACCGGCTCATCTGATCCGTTTCTTCCCGATCCAAGGGACTCCGACCGAAGAATTGATCACGCAGACCCGCGAGCGGGTGAAGCAGATTCTGCGAGGCCAGTCGGATCGTCTGCTGGTGGTCATCGGTCCCTGCTCGATCCACGATCCCGAGGCAGCGGAAGAGTACGCGCGGCGGTTGGCAAGCGTCCGGGCACGACTGGACGACGACTTGGAGATCATCATGCGGGTGTACTTCGAGAAGCCCCGCACCACCGTCGGCTGGAAAGGATTGATCAACGATCCCTATTTGGACGGCACGTTTCGGATCAACGAAGGACTGCGGATCGCCCGCGACCTGCTGCTCCGCATCCACCGCTTGGGCGTGCCGGCCGGGTCGGAGTTTCTGGACACGATTTCTCCCCAGTACATTGCCGATCTGATTAGTTGGGGCGCGATCGGCGCGCGGACCACGGAATCGCAGGTTCACCGCGAACTAGCGTCCGGACTGTCCGCGCCGATCGGATTCAAGAACGGTACCGACGGCGATATCAAGGTCGCCCTGGACGCGATCTTCGCCGCGGCCCACCGGCACAATTTCTTGTCGGTCCACAAGAACGGGCAAGTGGCCATCGTGCGGACTCGCGGGAACTCCGACTGCCACTTGATCCTGCGCGGCGGGCTTGTGCCCAACTGCGATGAAGCCAGTGTGGCGTCGGCGTGTGCGGCGCTGGCCGAGGCCGATCTGCCGCAACGGCTGATGGTGGACTGTTCCCACGCCAACAGCAGCAAGCAGTATCTCCGCCAGTTGGCCGTCGCGGACGCCGTGGGCCAGCAGATTGCCCAAGGTGAATGGCGAATCATGGGCCTAATGGTCGAATCGCACCTCGTGGCAGGCAGGCAGGATCTCGTGCCGGGACAACCGCTGGTCTACGGCCAGAGCATCACCGATGCCTGCCTGGGCTGGAACGATTCGGCGGACTTGCTCGAAACTTTGGCCGAACAAGTCCGCCGGAGACGCAGTCGGCGCCTACTTGTCGTCCAATAGCGCGACGGCTTCGAACGTTTGGCCTTCGAGCATAGACAGACTGGCGCCGCCGCCCGTGCTGACGTGCGAAACGCGGTCGGCGAAGCCGAGTTGCTGGATCGCCGCCGCGCTGTCGCCACCGCCGATGATGCTGGTCGCCCCGCTTTCAGCGATCGCTTGGGCTACCGCTTTCGTGCCAAGATCGAACGGCGGCATCTCGAAGACGCCCATCGGTCCGTTCCAAACGACCGTTTTGGCATCTCGGATGACGGACGCAAACAGATCGGCCGACTGGGGGCCGATGTCCAGACCCTCGAAATCGTCGGGGATGTTGCCCAGCGGTACGATCTGCTTCTGGCAATCGCCGCTGAATGCATCGCCGCAGTGGGTATCCACGGGCAGTACCAACTTGTCGCCGCCCAGTTGGATCAACTCCTTGGCCAACTCCACCTTGTCCGGCTCGACCAAGCTCTTTCCTACTCTGCCACCCTGAGCGAGGGAGAACGTATAGGCCATCGCGCCGCCGATCAGCACTTTGTCGCAAATCCCCAGCAGGTTCTTGATCACGTTGATCTTGTCGGACACTTTGGCACCGCCCAAAATGGCCACAAACGGCCGTTCAGGCTGGGAAATCGTGTCGCTCAGGTACTGGATCTCTTTGTCGACCAGGAAGCCGACGACTTTCGGCTTGCCCGTCATGGCTTTCGGTACCGCGACCATCGAAGCGTCGGTGCGGTGGCAGGTGCCGAAGGCGTCGTTGCAATAGATATCGGCCATGTCGGCCAGTGTTTGCGCGAAATCGGCCGCGCCCTTCTTCTCGCCCGCATTGAATCGCAGGTTTTCGAGAACCAGAACTTGGCCGTCCTGCAGCGCGGCGGCTTTGGCTTGAGCGTCGGCGCCGACCGTGTCAGCGGCGAAGGCGACGGGCTGTTCCAGCAACTCGGCCAGCTTCGCAGCAGTCGGCTTCATGCTGTACTTGGCGTCGCCTGCATCGCCTTTGGGGCGTCCCAGATGGCTCATCAGGATCAAACGTCCACCTCGGTCGATGACGGAATGGATCGACGGCAGCGCCATTCGGATCCGGCGGTCATCGGTGACGTTCTGCTGATCATCCAGCGGCACGTTGAAATCCACGCGCATCAGGACGGTCTTCCCGGCCACATCCACATCTTGAATCGACTTCTTCGGCATACGGAACTCCCACAAACATTTTGGGTAAGAAACGCTTGGCTGGTTTGGAAACACCAGATTACAAGATTTTCGCGGAAATCTTGCAAGATCCCTGTGAGGTGGCGATTCGCAAAATCGGTTACGGAGCGAAAACAGGGCCTAGAATACCGGTTGTTCTCCCGTCACTTCTTCGCTAAACTAACATAGTTTTTAGGAACCTCAAAACAGACCCGGCCGAACAAGTCCGTGGATGGGGCAGACACAGTGGATTTCCGACTGAATCTGAAGTCCGAGACGGTCGAACAACTGGATTCGATTCCGCCCCTGTGTGTCACGACCGACACGGCGGTTCGGGACGTGTTCCGCCAACTGAAGGAGCGACGGCGCGGTGCCGTGATGGTCTGCCGTGAAGGCGTTCTGGTCGGCTTGTTCACTGAACGAGATGCGTTGAAGATGATGGCCGCCGGAGACGACTTGGACGTGCCGGTCGAATCGGTGATGACTCGCGATCCGGTGACGGCTGCGTACCAGGATTCGATCCAAGAGGCTATCACTCGCATGTCGAATGGGGGTTATCGTCGGCTGCCGATCGTCGACGATGGCGGCCGTCCGGTGGGCGTGTTGAGCGTCCGTCACGTTTTGCGGTTCCTGGTCGAACATTTTCCGCAGACGATCTACACCTTGCCGCCAACGCCAAAGCTCGGCACCAAGGACCGCGAAGGCGCGTAGCGAATCGGCCGTGTCGCGAAGCCGTCTCCGAACCGAATCTACGAACCGAGAACATCTGGAACTCGAGCACACGATGTCCACTGCCACCGTCGAACCTACCCCATCCCACGCCAAGAAAGCGGTCCGAGAACTCCGCTCCGCCACTGTCCGACTCGCCGGCGATTCCGGCGACGGAATGCAGTTGACCGGAAGCCAATTGACCAATACTTCGGCCCTTGCCGGAAACGATATCGCCACGTTCCCCGATTTTCCCGCGGAGATTCGTGCGCCGCGCGGGACGCGCGCCGGGGTGAGCGGCTTTCAGGTCCAATTTGCTTCCGACGACATTTTCACGCCGGGGGACAGGTTGGACGCCCTGGTCGTGATGAATCCGGCGGCGTTGGTCACCAACTTGACCGACTTGGTTCCCGGCGGGATTCTGCTGATCAACGAGGACAGTTTTACGGACAAAGATCTGAAACTGGCCAATTGCAGGACGAATCCGCTGGAAGACGGATCCTTGAAGAGCTACCGCGTGATCAAGGTTCCGATGACGATGCTCACGCGGAAATCGGTCGAGGAGTTGGGGCTGTCGCAAAAATTGGCCGACCGCTGCAAGAACTTCTTTGCGATGGGGCTGGTCTATTGGCTTTTCGGCCGCGATTTGGAACCGACGTTGCGGTTCAACCGGGAGAAGTTTGGCAACAAGGTGGAAATTGCCGAGGCGAACGAACGGGCGTTGCGGGCCGGTTGGTACTACGGCGAGACGACCGAGGCGTTCGACATCAGTTTCCGCGTGGCGCCCGCGCGGCTCGAACCGGGAACGTACAACAACGTGATGGGCAACCAGGCGCTGGCCTGGGGCTTGATGGCGGCGGCTCACCAGAGCCACAAACGGTTGTTCCTGGGCTCGTACCCGATCACTCCGGCCAGCGACATTTTGCACGAGCTTAGCCGTCACAAGAATTTTGGCGTGCGGACGTTCCAGGCCGAGGACGAAATCGCGGCGATGTGCGCGGTCGTGGGGGCGGCTTTCGGCGGTGCGATGGCCGTTACCACGACCAGCGGCCCCGGGTTGGCTTTGAAGGCCGAGGCCATGGGCCTGGCCGTGATGCTCGAACTACCGATGCTGATCGTTTCAGTCCAGCGCGGAGGCCCGAGCACCGGTCTACCCACCAAGACCGAGCAGTCCGATCTGTTTCAAGTGATGTTCGCGCGCAACGGGGAATCGCCGATGCCGGTGCTGGCTTGCCGCAGCCCCGCCGACTGTTTCGACGTTCCGCTGGAGGCGTGGCGTATCGCCACGCGGTTCATGACGCCCGTGGTGATTCTGTCCGACGGGTATGTAGCCAACGGCGCCGAGCCGTGGCGGATTCCGAAGGTGGCCGATCTGCCGACGATTCCGATCACGCATCCAGAGCCGCCGCAGGACGGTGAGGTCTTCCATCCCTATTCGCGAAACGAGCGATTGGCTCGTCCTTGGGCGCTCCCCGGCACGCCCGGCCTGATGCATCGGATCGGAGGGCTGGAGAAAGAAGATCCCACTGGCAACGTCAGCTACGACCCGTTGAATCACGAACGGATGGTTCACCGGCGGGCTCGCAAGGTGGAGTTGATCGCCCACGACATCCCATTGCAAGAGGTCCGCGGTCCCGCTTCGGGCGACCTGTTGGTGTTGAGTTGGGGCGGAACCTACGGGGCTTGTGCGACCGCTGTCGAACGCTGCCAGCAAGACGGGCTCTCGGTGGCTCATGCGCACTTGCGCTACTTGAACCCATTCCCCGCCAACCTGGGCCATCTGCTTGAGCAATACCGGACCGTGCTAATCCCCGAATGGAACCTGGGACAGTTGCGGATGTTGATTCAGGCCAAGTACGTGCGCGAGACGGTGGGCTTTAACAAGGTTCAAGGCAAGCCGTTCGCCGTGGAGGAGATTGTGGAGAAGATCCGAGAGGTACTCCGCTAATCTCGAAAGAAACAGGCAGGACGGACGGCGAAACGATACAACCCGAGGTAACGAGATGACCACAACTGAATTGCCCGTATTGACGGCCGCGGATTTCGCCAGCGACCAGGACGTGCGATGGTGTCCTGGCTGCGGCGACTACTCGATTCTGGCCCAGATGCGGAAGATGATGCCCCGCATGGGGCTGCCGCTGGAAAAGATCGTGTTCATTTCCGGCATCGGCTGTTCGAGTCGCTTTCCCTACTACATGAACACCTACGGCATGCACGGGATCCACGGCCGCGCGCCGGCGATCGCCACGGGGCTAAAGGCCGTGCGTCCCGACCTCCAGGTCTGGGTGATCACGGGCGACGGAGACGGCTTGAGCATCGGCGGCAACCATTTGATGCACTGCATCCGCCGCAATATGGACATCAACATTGTGCTCTTCAACAACCGCATTTACGGTCTGACCAAAGGCCAGTACTCTCCCACTTCGCCGCTTGGCAAGGTGACCAAGAGCACGCCGATGGGCGCGATCGACAACCCGCTGCATCCCATCTCGATCGCGATCGGCTGTGAGGCTTCGTTCGTTGCTCGCACGATCGACGTGAACATCAAGCACTTGGGAATGGTGCTGGAGCGGGCGGCCGAACACAAAGGCACCGCGTTCGTCGAGGTGTACCAGAACTGCGTCGTGTTCAACGACAACGCCTTTCAATACGCCACCGATCGCGAAGTCAAGATGGACAATGTGCTGGAACTGGAACACGGCAAGCCGTTGGTTTTCGGAAAGAACCGGGAGAAGGGAATCCGCTTGAACGGCCTGGACCCGGAGGTTGTGTCGCTGGGCAATGGCGTGAACGAAGACGATCTGTTGTTCCATGACGAGAAGGCGGCCGAGCCGAGTCTGGCCTATTTGCTGAGCCGACTGCGGCACGAGGACGGTTTTCCGGAGCCGATCGGCGTGTTCCGCGCCGTCGATGCGGCGCGCTACGATGAAGAACTCAATCGGCAGACCGAATTGTCCCAGGCCAAACGGGGGATCGGCGACCTCGACCAACTCTTCCACTCCGGCGATACCTGGACGGTGGGATCATGATTTGCCCTTATTGCGAGCACGAGAACATCGACGGGGCGGACGTCTGCGAAGCCTGCCAGGAATCGCTCGCCAACCTGGATCTCCCGGTGCCGGCGACGGCAGTCGAACGAAGTTTGTTGACGGCCCGCATCGGCAAGTTGGTCAGCGGACCGCCGCTGACCGTGACCCGGGATACGCCGATGCGCGACGTGCTGCGTTTCCTGGACCAGCATTCGTTGGGATGCGTGTTGGTCGTCGAAGACCAGCAACTGGTAGGGATCTTCACCGAGCGCGACGCACTGCTGCGGGTTGGTGAGAATGCGCGCGACATGGCAGACGAGCCGATCAGCCGTCACATGACGCAACGCGTCGAAACGCTCGAGATGGACGCGAAGATCGCCTTCGCCGTTCACCGGATGGATCTGGGCGGCTATCGACATGTCCCGATCGTCAATGCGTCGGGCAGACCGGTGGGGGTGGTTTCGGTACGCGACATCCTGCGCTACCTGACACGCAAGCTTTCCGACCGGTAGCGTTCGTCGCGGGCAATCATCGCGGTTCTGGTCCCCGACGGTCCGATCGCCAGGGCGAACCAGCCGTCCAGGATTTCCATTTGGGAGATTTCCAGACCGGCGAGTCGGGGCTCGGCGGCCAGTTGGCGGCTGATCAGATCAAAGGGTTTCTCTCGCGAAAAGACGCGGCTGAAGATTCCCCGCAGAGCGATCTGGTCCCGCAGGGCGAGGCGTCCGATCAACTCCACGTACTGGTCCCGCACCAGATCGGCATGCGGATCATCGAGCGCGGGCTGGTAATGGACCCGCACGACGAAGTTCCGCCAGCGATTGCGGCCTTGGGCAAGCTCCGCCAGGCCCATGGTAATCGTGACTCGCCCGTCCTGAAAATCGATGCGCAGCGGATTGCGGTCGGCAAAACGCACGACCACATCGTCCGGCAGATCGGCCGGCGGCGCGACTTCGGACGTGCCAAACAACGTCCCCAGTTCCTGGTAGATGTCCTTCAACGGGACGCGCCGCCCGCTCCAGCCGAATTGTTCGATGACATTGTTCATCGCGGATTCGTGAAGCTGCAGACTCAGCAGACTGTTTCCCGGCGCCAGGGGGCGCGGAGTGTATGCGGCCAACTGATGCGATCCCGCCAGCCGATAGCGGGCAATTACCCGATGTTCCGTGGTTTGCATTTCCAAGGGCATCGGGTTGACCCCCAGTTTCTGCATCGGCCGCTGGAAATGGTCCGTGAAACGCTGCTGGGCCTGCTCGACTTGCGTTTGCACCTGTTGATCGATCATCTCGCCGATCCGCCATCTCAGTTGATTCCGGACTTCGGATTCTGCGCGCGGAGCGCGGATCTGGTACTGATGCGTCGCAATGGCTTGAGCGATGTTGCCGAGGATGGGAAGGGAATCGATGTCGGTTCTCAGGCCCGCCAGATTCGTGTTGCTGCTGGCCGCGACTTCGGCCGATTCTTGGCGGATACCTTCGGGTCGGATGACGATTTGTTTCTCCGCCTGGAAACTGCTCCGTCCCCGGGTAAAGAACGTCGCGGGGCCCTGGGAAGCATAGGTTCGCGACGCGACCTCGCCGTCAGCCTGCAAGAAGAACGTCCACGAATCCGAACTCGGCAACAGCCGCACCTGGGTACGAGCCATGGTGGCCGAGCAACCGCGCGTACGGACCCCCATGATTCGCTCGTCGACCGGCTGCTCGGTCGGCTCGACCTTTGGCATCCAGCGGTTCATCAACTCATGACTGATGGCCAAACGGATGTTTGCGTTGCGATACCGTCCGTCCAGTTCATGCCCAAGGCGCACGACGGCCTCGTCGTGCGACCAACGCAGCGACTGCTGAGCGGCGGCGATGCGGGCCGACGATTCCGCACGGACCTCGTTTTCGTAGTCCTCCAGGTCGTTCAGCAAGGAACAGTAGTCTACCGGATCAGCCGCCAGATGCTTGAGTTCCTGCGCATACGCCAACAGATCGGGGTCGGACAGGAATTCGCACTGCTCCGGCGTCAACCGCGTGTAGTCCATCCGCTGAAGAACCCGTCGAGCCAGACCGCGGACCGTTACCGTATCGAGTTCCGCGGACGGATCGGTCAGTTGACGAGCTTCGTCGATACACAGGTACTTGCGCCACTCCGCGCCATTCTTCACATTTTCCAGGCGGCGTTCCACCGCCTCCAGAATGGGCGACAGATTCAGCGAGTCGCGGATTGTCATCGTGACCGGCACGGTCTTGGGGGCGGCGATTTCGTGGATGCGCCGCCAGATCGCCACTCGCCGTTCGAGGGCGTGAACGCAGCGACCCCACTCGTTCCGCGCCGCCGAATCATGGATCTGTGCCGCGCGGTCCTGACCCTGTCGGGCTAGTCCCTGCAGTTCGTCTAGAGCGTTCGCGACACCGTCGGCGGACAGGGAATTGAATTGCTGAAGATCGTCCAAAGCGATCAGGACATTGTCGCACCAACCCGAGGCGGAGGCATCCTGTCTCAATTGGTCCAAACGGGCGACCAAGGCGGGAGCGTGCGGCCAAGTCGCGATGCTTTCGGGCGACGCCTCGGACGCGCGCCGATACGCCACATGCTGGGTTGTCTCGGCCTCAATCTGCAGACTGGCATCCCAGTCCATTCCCGCTCTCGTTGACGGCCGCCCGATCACCGCGGTGTGCTCCGAACGGCTGGAGGGCCCGATCGGCACCGACAGGCTGGTCGCATCTCCGTAGCGATTCGCGACGACTTCGGCGATTTCTGCCACCCGAGGCTCGACCACGAAACCGGTCAGCAGGTCGTCCTGTCCTGGGCTTGCCGGATCATCGGCCATGGGCTGCGGAGAATTCCAGGCCCCGGAAGCCGAACCATTGTCACCGCTGAAACTCGTCAATGGAGCATCCAGATCCGTCTCATCTTCCCAGAGTCGGCCGACTCGTAGCGGGTGAGCCGCAAAAACACCGTCCTCGTTTCGTATCGCGATTCGGTCTCGGTGAAGGCTGGGCAGATCCGCGCTGGCCGTCAAAGGAGTGGGCAAGGTATCCAAGCCGAGGTCGGCAAGGCTGATCGGGGGGATGAACGCGGCTGCCTCGGCTACCAATTGGGCAGCGGTCGGCAGCGTCAAATGTCTCCAACTGCGAGAGGCGCGCACGTTGAGCGCGAACAGGGCGATGACGATCCCGAGCAGCGGCCAAACCCAGCGGGCTGTGGTCGATCCCATTAACTTGGACCCCCGAAAGACTGACGAACACAATGCCGTGCAGAACGGTAGCTTGTTTGCTAAGATCGGTAAGCTGGCGCGCCGGAATAGACCAGATTTCCCAGCGAGAAACAAAGTGCGGGTTCCGTCTGGACAATCCAGGCAAAATTTCCGCCCTGACACCGCCGACTATATCGTTTATCCTGACCGTACCGGCCGACGGGCCTTCCGAAGCGAGCGCCAAGTCGGTCTAATGCTGGCCAAGAAGCTGGCTCGGCATTACGTCCTCCGGAGTGTCGACGAACCAAAGCGGGTTGGGCAGCGGTCTTCTTCGTGGACGTTCTCGTTTCGGCGTGTTGATCAACGATCGATGCCAGCCGGATCACCGAACCGATCGCTATTGTTTGGATGGACTAGTAGACCTAATTGAGGAATTATGAGCGGATACAACCTGACTCATCTAAAAGAGCTGGAAGCCGAGAGCATTCACATCATCCGCGAAGTCGCAGCCGAGTTCGAGAATCCCGTCATGCTCTACTCGATCGGCAAGGATTCGTCGGTGATGGTTCAATTGGCCATGAAAGCTTTCTATCCCGGCAAACCGCCGTTCCCATTGCTACACGTCGATACGACCTGGAAGTTCCAGGAGATGTATGCCTTTCGCGAGAACTACGCCCGGACTCAGTTGGGTCTGAAAGTGCTGTCGTACATCAACGAGGAAGGGCGGCAGTTGGGAATCGATCCTTTCGAGCACAGCGGCAAGCACACCACGGTGATGAAGACCGAAGCGTTGAAGAAGGCATTGGATCACTACGGATTCGACGCCGCGTTCGGCGGGGCTCGACGCGACGAGGAGAAATCGCGAGCCAAAGAGCGGGTGTTCTCCTTCCGCGACCGGTTTCACCGCTGGGATCCCAAGAACCAGCGACCGGAACTGTGGCAACTGTACAACACGCGGGTGAACAAGGGTGAGAGTATCCGAGTCTTCCCGCTCTCGAATTGGACGGAATTGGATGTCTGGCAGTACATCCATCTGGAGAACATCCCCATCGTCCCGTTGTACTTCGCGGCCAAGCGCCCGGTGGTCAAGCGGGACTCGAATTGGATCCTGGTCGACGACGACCGGTTGAACCTGCTGCCGGGCGAAGAGCCCGTGATGAAAATGGTCCGGTTCCGCACCCTGGGCTGTTATCCACTGACCGGGGCGGTGGAATCCACCGCGACCACCTTGCCGGAGATCATCCAGGAGATGTTGTTGTGTACAACCTCCGAACGGCAAGGCCGGGTGATCGACAACGACGACGAAGGCAGCATGGAAGACAAGAAACGCGAGGGTTACTTCTAGCCCGCGGATATCCGGGTTGCCTCGCCGGGTTGCTGCCTTCGATCGTGGACTGAACTGTATCCTTTTTCTTTCCGGTTTTTGCCATGTCACATCGCTCCGAACTGATCGCTACCGACATCAACGCCTATCTGGCCCAGCACGAACGCAAGCAGTTGCTGCGTTTCCTGACCTGCGGCAGCGTCGACGACGGCAAGAGCACGATGATCGGTCGTCTGTTCTACGACGCCAAGTTGATCTACGAAGACACGCTGCGGGCGCTGGAACGCGACTCGGCGATTCACGGCACCACGGGAGGCGGATTCGATCCTGCGCTGTTTACGGACGGATTGCGGGCCGAACGCGAGCAAGGGATCACGATCGACGTGGCATACCGATACTTCTCGACGGCCAACCGCAAGTTCATCATCGCCGATACGCCCGGCCACGAGCAGTACACGCGGAACATGGCGACGGGCGCCTCGACGTGCGACTTGGCCGTGATCTTGGTCGACGCCCGCAACGGCGTGGTGACCCAGACGAAGCGTCACAGTTTCATCGTGTCGCTGCTGGGGATCAAACACGTTCTGGTAGCGGTGAACAAGATGGACCTGGTCGGTTTCCGCCGCGAGGTGTTCGACCAGATCCGCGCCGACTACATCGACTTTGCCGCCCGCTTGGACATCCCGGATCTGCATTTCCTGCCGATCTCCGCGTTGAAAGGTGACAACGTCGTCGATCCCAGCCCGAACATGCCCTGGTATCAGGGCAGCACCCTGATGCATTTCCTGGACAACGTCTACATCGGCTCGGACCGCAACCTGGAAGACTTCCGTTTTCCGGTTCAGTTGGTCAACCGTCCGCATCTGGATTTCCGCGGTTTCTGCGGCACGATCGCCTCGGGGATCATCCGCCGCGGCGACGAAATCATGGTGCTGCCGTCGCGGAAGACAAGCCGCGTCAAGTCGATCGTCACGTTCGACGGCGACCAGGACGAAGCGTTCGCTCCGCAAGCCGTGACGTTGACGCTGACCGACGAGATCGACATCAGCCGCGGCGACATGATCGTCCGTCCCGGCAACATGCCGAAGCTGGAACAGCGGTTCGACGCGATGGTCGTGTGGATGTCGGAGCAGCCGATGGTGCCCGGCAAGCAATACCTGTTCAAGCAAACCACCAAGCAGGTCAGCGGGACGATCGACACGATGCGCTACCAGGTGGATGTGAACACGCTGCACCGGCGCGACGCGCCGACGTTGGGACTGAACGAGATCGGGCGATGTGCGATCACGCTCGCCGAGCCGATCGCGTTCGACGACTACCGCCGCAACCGCGGCACCGGCAGTCTGATCGTGATCGACCGCTTGACCAACGTCACGGTCGGGGCCGGGATGATTATGGCCCGCGTAACGGCTGACCGAAGGCACGATCACTGGGACGACGAGCCGGCGAGTGTCCGACTGCACAGCGAGACGAGTCAAGTCAAACCGGACGAGCGGCAGGCTCGATTCGGTCAGCGGCCCGCCACGATTCTGCTGACGGGCCTGACCGGTTCCGGCAAAACCACCTTGGCTTACGCCGTGGAACGTCGGCTGTTCGACATGGGCCGGGTGAGCACGGTGCTGGACGGTCAGAATCTGCGGCTGGGGATCAGCAGGGACTTGGGGTTCAGTTCGGAGGACCGTTCCGAGAACATGCGTCGCGGCGCGGAGTTCGCCAAGTTGATCAACGACGCCGGATTGATCTGTCTGGCGGCGTTCGTGGCGCCCAGCGAGGAAGTGCGGCAGCGCGCGGCCGAAGTGATTGGACGGGACCGTTTCCTGGTTGTGCATCTCGCCGCACCGATCGAAGTGTGCCGACAGCGCGCCGAGGGCAACCCCTATGCCCAAGCCGAAGCTGGCGAAATCGCCAACTTTCCCGGCGTCTCGTTCCCCTACGACACCCCCGCGTCGCCCGACTTGACCTTGCCCACGCACGAAATGTCCGTGGACGACTGCGTGGACCAGATCATGACGTTGCTGTCCGCCAGGGCCATCGTCCGCTGACACCCCGTGTGGCACGAATGCCCGACGCCGGCCCACTGACAACTGACAACTGACAACTGACCGTTCCGGTGTTTCAGAGCGGTCGGATGACCAGCCGCAGCCGTTCGGGTTCCACCTCGACCTGATAGCCGGCAAATGCTTCGGGGCCGATCGAGGCGCCGAGATCTTCGTCGGCGGGCGACAGCACCAAGGCGGGGACATCCGTCAGCAGAATCGCTCCGAAACGCATCGAGGGCACCAGGATGCGGCGGGCTGTCCGACGACGCCCTGCGACGGTGACGGACACGGTCTGAGCATCGTCCGCAATCGTCAGACCTGCCGCTTCGACCATGCTGGCCGCCAACAGCGTCGGCTCGGAACTGTCCTGCCAACTGAATGTGACGGGCACCTGGTCGGCAAGCAATCCGCCGAAACGGACGCGTTGGCTCTGGCGGTAGACGGGCAACCAGTCGGTAGCGGCCAACCGTTCGAACTGCTCCAGGCGATTCAAGGCAGTGCGGTAGCCTTGCTGGAGAGGCCCGGTCCGATGGTCGTCGCCCAAGCGGCGCAGGGCGTCGATCACCGCCCGGTCGTCGGCCAACCGAGCGTAGTCCTCGGTCAGTTCGCGGTGCAGTTGGCGGATCTGAATGACCGACAGCATCAGCCGCAAGCGGAGGTTGGTCAGTTCGATCAGTCGGCGCTGGACGTCGGGGACCGCAAACAACTCTCGCGGCTCCACCGCCTGCTTCTCCAGTTCGCGGATCTGTTGCTCAATCTTCCGCTTCTTCGGATCGTCCGTCTCGGAGTCCGACAACACGCGCCGCAATGCGTCGATCAACTGCCGATTGGTTTCCCAAACAGAGCGGTTCAGACTTGCCGACTCCTCCAATCCTCTTTGCAGCCCCAGCAAGTCCCGCTGCAACCGATCGAGATCCCCTAGCAGACTCTGCAGCCGCACCTCGGCCGGTACCAGCCACACATTGCCTGCCGAGATCTTCCGCAAATCTCGTTCGCGCCGCAGGAACTCGGCCGGATCGTCCTGACCGCGCGACGGTTGGCTCGCGGCGATCCCGGCGATGAGCACCGCGGATGCGAGGAAGCGGAAGAGCCGTGTGCGTGCTGAGTATTCCGTTTTCATCGATTCGTTGTCGTTTGACCGAGCGGCGGGGGTTGAGGCCGCAGAGATGGAAGATGGGGGCCGGACGGAAAAAGCGGCACGATCCGTTCGCCTGCCACGGTGCAAAGCACATTTCGCGTTGGGCGGACTCAGGGCCACAACTCGCGGTGCCGATAGGAATCCGAGGACACTCGCAACCATCGGCGATGCGAAGGGAGGGACGGGAAATGTGGCGTTCGGTCTTTTTGGCAATCGGGATCACCGTTGGCATTCTGGGTTTGGAGTGCCTGGTGATCGACGAAGCCGTTATTGCCAACACCGGTGTGGTCCCGGCCGCAATGTCAACCACCAGCAGCATGAGTCAGGTCAAGACGCGCGAATGGATGCCTTGGACCTTCCTGGCGTCCGGTGCCGTGATCATTCTGTACACGATCACGCTGCCCAAACGTTTTACTGCGTGACGCTCTTGCGCGACGAATCCGTTGCCCGTCGGAGTGTGCGGGCTTCAGCGTGCTGCGGCTGGAGGCTGACACGCTGAAGCGAGAATGCCAACGGGGCCGCGGCTGAGATCAGCCGCCCAATCGCCAGTCGTCGGCCAATACGCCGTCCTTGGTAAGGATCGGGATGCCGTCGCGAATCATGCAGACGTCGTCATCCCCTTCGCTATCCACCACGTTGGCTTCGTTGACGATCCGCACGTTCCGTCCGATGTGGCAGTTCTTGTCGATGATCGCGCCCTCGATGTGCGAATCGTCGCCGATGCCCACGGGTGGAAGACCATTCTGCTGGTCGATCGACAACTCGAAATCGCCCTCGAAGTAATCGGCTCCCATCAGGATCGAATTGCGAATTGTGACGTTCGAGCCGATGATGCAGCGCAAACCGATGATGCTGTTCTCGATGACGCAACCCTTGCCAATCGTGCAGCCGTCGGCGATCAGACTTCGGCGAATCGTCCCGCCTTCGCAACGCGTGGGCGGTAGATAACGGGGCCGCGAGTAGATCGGCGCATTCTGCATCGCGAGTTCGAACGACGGCTTCTCGTCGAGGATGCCTAGATTGGCGTCGTAAAACGCTTTGATCGTTCCGATATCTTCCCAGTAGTCATCGAACAGATGGATCTGCACCTTGTGCTGCTCAATCGAGCGAGGGAAGACCTGCCGACCGAAATCTTCCGAGTCGGTCTGCTTCAGGATGTCCACCAGGAGATCGCGGTTGAACAGATAGATTCCCATGTTCGCCAGGCAGTCGCGTCCGCGGCTCTCGATTCCTTGTTGTTCCAGCCACTGCGGTTCCAATGCCACCGTTTCCAATTCGGCATCCGTCTTGGGCTTTTCGACAAAGCCGATCACCCGCCCCGAGGAATCGGCTCGCATGATTCCCAGCCCGCTGGCCGACGACCGAGAGACAGGCAGCGTGGCGATGCTCACATCCGCCCCGGCCCGCTCGTGCGACTCCACGATCTTCCGGTAGTCCATGCGATACAGTTGGTCGCCCGACAGGATCAACACGTACCGGATGCCCGGTTGTTGCAAATAACGCAGATTCTTGCGAACCGCGTCCGCCGTTCCTTGATACCAATCGGTGCCGGTATCCATCGTCTGCTGGGCGGCCAGCAATTCGACGAAACCACCGGAAAATTGATCGAACCGGTACGTCTGCCGGATGTGGCGGTGCAGACTGACCGACAGGAACTGCGTCAGCACGTAGATCCGGTTTAAGCCGCTGTTCAAGCAATTCGACAGCGGAATATCGATCAGCCGGTACTTGCCCGCCAGCGGTACCGCCGGCTTCGAACGGTATTTCGTGAGCGGGTACAATCTTGTCCCGCGGCCACCACCCAACACCAGGGAAATCACGTCGCGCATCTTCGGTCTCCTTATCCTGTGCGATTGTCACGCCTGCACCTGGGCTCAGGATACCACGTCCGCAGCCCGTTCGCGAGGGGGATGCCAGGATCCCGCCCTACCCAGCCGACCGACGATTCGAGTATCTTGGCGACGTTTCCTGGGGACAAGCCAGCGGCAAACAAGCGGAAGGAAAGATGGAACAAACGATCATCGGTTGGTTGAAGGACCGTGCCGCCCGCACGCCCGAACGGCCCGCGCTGTGTACGAAAGCGGCGGGCGGATTTCGTTGGTGGACTTGGCACGATTTCCACAGCATGGTGCTGCGCACCGCGGTCGCCCTGAGGGACTGGGGCGTCGCGCCAGGCGACCGAGTGGCCCAGTGGTCCGAAAACCGGCTCGAATGGATCACGTGCGACTTGGCTTTGCAGTGGCTGGCCGCCGTCCATGTTCCGTTTCACGCCAATCTGCCCGCCGGTCAAGCGTCGCTGCAGATCCAACACAGTGGCACCACCCGCGTGCTGATCTCCGGCCGCGGAGCGTTGGAGAAGCTGCGGAGTATCGAGGGCCAACTGCCGCGCGCACTCGCCTGCTTGACCTTCGACGACTGCCATGGGTCGCTCGTCGATCATCCCGTGCGGCGCCTGGCTTCGTTCGTGCCGCCACAGCTCGAACCGCGCGACGAGGCTGATTTGAACGACCGAGCGCAAGCATTGGTGTCGTCCGACACGCTGGCGACGATCCTTTACACCTCGGGCACCAGCGGCGGTCCCAAGGGCGTCATGCTGACTCAGCGGAACTTGGCCACCAACGCCGCGGCGACCTGGCCGGCGACGGGCGAGCAGGCGGACGATCTGAAACTCGCCTTCCTGCCGCTCAGTCACATCTTCGCCCGCACGTGCGACCTGTACATCTGGATCGCTTGCGGCAACCGGTTGGCGCTGGCCGAGAGCCGCGAGTCCGTGCTGGACGATTGCCAACAGGTTCGACCCTCCTGGATCAACGCCGTTCCCTATTTCTACGACAAGCTTTGCGAGTTGGCGGGCGGGGACAAATCGGCCGCCGACAAGTTGCGCGAGTTGCTTGGTGGACGCATCCGCTCGTGCCAGTGCGGCGGTGCTGCCGTGCGGCAATCCACCTTCGATTTCTTTTGGCAATGCGGAGTGCCCCTGTTCCCCGGTTACGGACTGACCGAAGCCTCGCCGGTCGTCAGCGTTTCCGCGCCGAATGCCGTCCGCTGGGGCGCGGTCGGACGACCGCCGGCCGGCGTCGAGGTCCGACTGACCGACGACGGCGAGATCCTGACGCGAGGCTCCCATGTGATGCAGGGGTATTGGCAAGACGAGAAGGCCACGGCCGAGACGATTCGGGATGGGTGGCTGCATACCGGCGACCTGGGAGCCTGGGACGAGCAGGGTCTGCTGCAGATTCGCGGCCGTAAGAAAGAAATGATCGTGACTGCCACGGGCCACAAGTTCCAGCCGAGCCGGCTGGAAATGCTGCTTGTCCAGGATCCGCGGATTGAACAAGCGTTCGTAACCGGCGATGCGCGAGGCTTCCCGATCGCCTTGATCGTCCCGCAGCCCCTTGGCGCGGCCGACGATCCTCGCCCCGCTGAGGAACTCCGCCAGCGGATCGATGTCTGCCTGGCGGGGCTGAGCCCTCACGAACAGATCCGCCACTTCGCCGTCCTGCCGCGCCCCTTGTCGATGGAGCACGGCGAGTTGACGCCCAAAGCCAGCCTCCGCCGCGCGGAGATCGTTCGCAACTGGTCGGCCGAGCTCGAGTCTCTGGGGCGGCCAGCCGACCTGCGGATGCCGGATGCTTCCCCCTAACGCCAACGGGACTGGGAGATGCAGGGTTCGATTTGCCGTGACATGGTTTTCCGGTTGTACGACGGACATCCTTGTCCATCATTCTGCGGTGCGACGAACGTGGACGTCCGTCGTACCGAAGGCGGGACTGCCGATCCGCCCCGCGAAGACAGACCGTTCAATTTCGACGGCATGTCACGTCAGAACGGACGGCCGCCAGTCATGCTGTCGGCATACGAGCTAAACGAAACCCCGCCGATCGCCAAAGGACTGGACGGCAATTCGACCGGTGGTTCCGGAGTCCGGTCTTCCGCCTGGGGCGGAACCTCGACGGTCGCTTGGCCCGCTGTCCGGTTGCGGGCGCTGCGTTCGGCCCGTGGCGGCTGGACGTCCGATGGCACGAGATCGCCGTCGATGAATTGCAGCAGCTTGGAAATGCAAAGCTGGTTCATGCTTGTTTTGTGGTTGTGCGCCTCGTTCCGCAGCGCCTCGTGCAGACTCTTCGGCAACCGTACCGTGATCACCCGCGTGGCCTCCTCGCAGATGTCCTTGGCCTGCTTGCTCTTCTCCCGGAGCTTGGCCACGGCCTGCTGGATCTTGGCGAATTCCTCCGTCTGCTCGAAGCGGATACGTTCCTCCCGCGTCGAGAACAATTCGTCGAGCATGCCGCCGACGCCCAGCACCTCGCGGTAGAACACCACCCAGTCCGTTTCGCTATCAAGCCGCTGCTGTACGGCATCGCGCACTTTTTCAATTCGTTCTTCAAATCGTGTTTTTTCGGCGACTTCCATCATGCTTCACTCCTTCCGTGTACGTGGCTTGGATCCCCGAAGGTCGCGGGACGCCCTGAAACGTCCTCTCTGTCGTGAATGTGGGTTTACCGGATTTTGCCGACTGACGTCAAGAGCAGCATCGATGTGCTTTCACTGCTTGCACTTAGAACAAACCACCACGAACTGCCAGATTCTGCGCACACGTGCCCAAAGACCGCGCACGAGGGCGTTTGCACAATCCTTGTGCATGGCCCAATTAGGAGGTGTTTTTCTTTGGCTGAAAATTTTTTCGGAAAAATCTCCGGCCCTGTTTCAGCCCAGGTTTCTGGACTTCCTGAGTTCATTCGGGACCGACGGCGGACGAGCGCCGGTTCAAGACGAATAGCCTGGGCGCCAAGGTCGCAAGAGGTCGGGCAGCAAAGGAGTCACGCAGTTCCCGCTACCTGGGAATCGAGAAGTGAAGGCCTACTACGGGGCAGGCTTGTCCTGATTGGCGTAGAACTTGGTGATGTCGATCCCTTCGCGGTTCTCTTCCTCGAGTAGTTTGATGCGGACTTCGAGCCGTTCCATGCGGCGCATCAACTGGGGAAGCAGTTCCCGGCTCTCGTCGATCCGCTTCGGACGCGGAGGGATTGGATAGCTCAGGTGGCGCTGCAATGCCGCGAACAGATACATGGGATCTTTCTGGCGATTGGCCCACGCGATCTTGCCTTCCTTTTCGCCGAATAGGACCGGGGCTTCGGGTTCCGGCGGCGGCATGTCGGGCCGTGCTTTCCGACGCAGGTACTCCCAACTGCGCACGAAGATCATGTCGGCCACGTCCACAATTCCGACCTGTCGCCGGACGGTGTAGATCCACTGACGCCAGTCGTCGTTGTACATCGGGTCGCGGGCGATCGCATCCAAGCCGCGGTCGTAGCGCAATCGGTTGCGGGCCAGCGTTTCGAATTGGTACAGGAAGAGGCCCTCCGGCGTGGGGGTCCCTGCCAAGTACTTCGCCTCGTGATGCAGGATCTCGATCGCGACCCGCGAGTCGAATCGACCTCGGTCTTCTTCGGCCGCTTCGATCACGTAAGTCTGATAGGGCGTGAAATAGTGGGCCAGTTGTTTCATGGCCCTGGACATGACGCCGCTGTGACGCAGTTCGGAAAGCAAATAATCGATCGCCAGCGGCAGCTTGGTGGTCGCCAGGATTTCGTGCCGCAGTTGCCCCATCAACTCCTGAAGCGGAAAATTCTCCAGCAGTCGTTCGCCCAGGACGCGGAAAAAGTAAGCCTGTTCCACGTATTCTTCGCGTTCGAGCATCGGGCAAACGCCTTTCCGGAAAGGGAGGCCGGGGGACACCGCGCGGAACAGGGAACCGCCGAATTGCGGGACACGACCGTAGGAAACCAAGGGACCAACACGTCCTAGCGGAATTCCGCCGCTGCCCTATAATACAGGACATCGGTCGCTTGTCACGAGGCGGAATGGGTGCCATGAACGAAGGAAATGCAAAGGGAGCCATCGATTATTCGTCGGTCCAGTCGGCGGTCGATGCGATTGCGCGCGGCGAGGTGGTAATCGTCGTCGATGCCGAAGATCGGGAGAACGAAGGCGATTTCATTTGCGCCGCGGAGAAGGCGACCACGGAACGGGTGAATTTCATGCTTTCCGGTCGCGGCGAGTTCTGCGTGGCCGTGTTGCCGGACGTCTGCCACCGCCTGGACCTGCATCCGCTGGTCAGCGCCAACACAGCGCCACTGAAGACCAGCTTCATGACGCCGGTCGACCACGCTTCCGTCCGAACGGGCATCACGGCCGAGGAACGCTCGACCACGGTCCGAAAGATGGTCGATCCGAGCACGAAGGCGAGCGAGTTCGTGCGGCCGGGACACGTGCATCCTCTGTTGGCCAAGGAGGGAGGCGTCTTGCGCCGCGCGGGACACACCGAAGCGGCTGTCGACTTGGCACGCATGGCCGGTCTCACTCCGGCCGGCGTCCTGTGCGAGATTCTGGACGAGCAGGGCAACCGGGCCTCCCGCGAAACGCTCAGCGAACTGGCCAGTCGCCATCACCTGGAACTGATCTCGATCGAACAACTGATCGCGCACCGGCGATTGAACGAGAAACTGGTGGAGCGCGGCGCGGAAGCGGATCTGCCGACGCGGTTCGGCCGTTTCCGAGTGATCGTGTACGAAGTCAAGTACGAAATGGAACAGCCGGTCGCGCTGGTGATGGGGCAACCCGAAAAGCTGGCCGCGCCGCTGGTCAGAATCCACTCGAGCTGTTTTACCGGGGATCTGATCCACTCGTTGCGCTGCGATTGCGGCGAGCAGTTGCACATGGCTCTGGACATGATCAGTTGCGAAGGCGCCGGCGTCCTGGTGTACCTGCCGCAGGAGGGCCGCGGGATCGGACTGTCCGAGAAGATCAGGGCCTATGCGCTGCAAGAGCAAGGCTTGGACACCGTGGAAGCCAATCTCGCCCTGGGGTTTCAAGCCGACATGCGCGACTACGGCATCGGCATCCAGATCCTGAAAGATCTGGGACTGCACCGCGTCCGCCTGCTGACCAACAATCCCAAGAAGACCGACGCCTTCATCTACGGGGGCTTTGACCTGGAAGTGATGGACCAGGTTCCGATCGTGCCGCCGGCGAACGAATACAACGCCACCTATCTCAAGACGAAGCGAGACAAGATGGGCCACCTGCTGCCGCAGGATCTGTAGCAACGCCCGCGAGCTAGCTTTTCTTCCTTCCGCGTCGCCAGCCCGCCCCGCCGAAGACTCGAGCTCGCGTGAGATCCTGGTGCTTTCGGCCTCGTCGCGCTCATCAAGTCCGACATCGAATGCTGGCTCGACAACGGACCAATTCCTGCATCGTTAGCGGAACCTGGGAGCGGTCCATGGGGTTCATGGACAGCAGGCGTTCGCAAAGCGATGCAGGATGATCGAGAAACCATGATGGAGAGCACCATGAAACACGGGAAAGTCAAAGCACCTTCGCTTCGATACCTGCTCGTTTGGTCGAGTGGAATCGTCGTTTTCCTTGTCGCGGGTTCTCTTGGGGACGTCTCAGGTCCAGCCGGAGCTATCGGCGCCGAGGTATCGGCGCCAGGGTCCAACAAGACGGTGGCGGTTCCCCACGACCCGGTTGAACCGGTATACAGCGTGGTGAGCCCTCTCGGTGATTCTGCTGTCAAGATGATCTCGATGGCTCCGCGACTTGAGACCCTGGAGGGCAAGACGGTCTGCATGATGTGGAATCATGCATTCAAAGCCGATACCACCTTTCCCGCGATTGCCGAATCGCTGAAAAGCAAGTACCCCGACATCAAAATCGTCCCGTACACGGAAATCGACGCTGCGATCCGGGCAGCGGGTCATGACGACACTTCGACGGACGCGGCAACTCTGCAAGCCGTGCTCAAGGAACAAGGCTGCAAAGCATTGATAAGCGGAAACGGCGGATGAGGGACCTGCACTCCCCGCGCGGTCCGCGCGGTCGTCGAAGCTGAAAAACTGGGTATTCCAGGTGTGGTTGTCACCGCTCCGGGATTTGACGAGCAGGCGCGCGCTGTGGCAAAGGATCAGGGCTTGCCATCATTCCAGGTCGCCGTCTATCCGGGGCCATTCGATCTTCACTCCAACATCCAGCTCCAGCAAAACAGCAAATTGGTCGTTTTCCCTCAAATCATCCAAGCGCTGACCAAGCCCATTCCCACGACAGATACCGTCGAGACGACCAGGGAAATCGTCTTTACCGGCTCGATTGATGCCATCAATCGGCACTTCACCGACAACAACTGGAGTGACGGGCTGGCCATCGTTCCGCCGACGGTGGAGAGAATAAAGACGTTCCTCAAATACACCGATTCCTCCGCTGACGAGGAGATCGCTGTGCTCCCGGCGGCCAATCTGAGGGCCACGCCGTGGAACATCGCGGCGAATGCTGTCATGGCCGGGTGCCGGCCCGAGCATATGCCTGTATTGATCGCAGCGGTCAAAGCGATGGGCGACCCTGCGTTCCGATTGTCCATGAGTGGCGGCAGCACCCATTCGTTTGTGCATTTCTATCTGGTCAACGGGCCGCTGGCCAGGCAACTTGAGATCGATCATGGCCAAGGCCTGATCGCGCACTCGACGAACCAAGTCATCGGCCGTGCTTTGGGTCTGATCGAGAGGAATATCGCGGGATACCGAATCAAGGAAACCCAGATGGGCACTTTCGGTAAAACGCAGTCCTGGGTATTGGCGGAAGATGAAGAGGCGTTGGATAAGATGGGATGGAGTCCGTACCATGTTGAGAGAGGTTTCTCGAAAGATGCAAGCACCGTTGCCGTTGCCAACAGTACCGTCTGGGGTCAGAATCTCATTCCGGCAACATCTGACCCGGAAAAAATCATGCAACTCATGGCTTACGGAGTTACTCGGGGCGAGATGTTTGCCAGCGGCATGATTGATTCGCGTCGATATCTTCTGGTGACGCCGGGAGTCGCCGAGTTGCTTGCGGACGGAGGGTACACCAAGAAGAGTCTGATCGATGATCTGACGAGGAATGCGAGAAGAATCACCTATGAATGGACTTTTTCAAAGGTTCACGGCTCGTTCGGCCTGGTGTTGGGATCGTTTGAAGATGAACTCGCAAGAGCCATGAAGGCGCCCGGTGCCGAGAAGGGAAAACTGCCGCCGTGGTATCCAAGATTCCCTGGATGGGAAGACATTGTGACCACCCCGGCCGCCACACGCGGGAAGTTGCAGATCATCGTATGCGGGGACCCAAATCGAAACAAAGTCCAGACGCTGGCCGGCGGTATGGGGGCTGCGATCAAGGAGATCCGACTGCCGGCAAATTGGGACGAACTCATGGAAGCGTCGGGGCACCGACCCCTCCGCGAGTTCTCTGTCGGGAGATAGATTGCGCATTCCAACTGCTTGTCGTTTTTGAAAGCTGAGCAATGCTGCGGAACGGCTGCCCACGTGGACGCGTCTCTCCGAGACGCGATTCTTCCGGCCTCGGCGATGCCGGACCACGTGTGCTGTCAGGTCATTGCGGCTTGACGAATGATTCATCGATCGGATACCGCGATTTCGCATCGAGCCGCTCGACGAGACGCGGTACGTCGATGCGGTTCACCGGCGAATCTTCCTTGGCGGCCATCGCGGCGGCAACTCCCGCGGCATGGCCCAACTGGATCATCGTTCGCTGCAGGCGGACGCTCGAAGCGGCGATGCGGCTAAACCCGGCCCCGCGGCAGGCGATCAACAGGTTTTCCCACGGTCCGACCGGGATCAGGCAGCGGTAGGGCACTCCGTAGGCGGTGGGAACCTCGACAATGTGCCCGCCGGCGCCGTGGATGTCGCAGGGATGGTCGGCGACCGCGATGATGTCCTCGTGCCGCTGGCCGGGCAATCCGGCGCGCAGATCATGTTCGTTCAGCACGTAGCGGGCGACCACGCGATAGCTTTCGCGAATCCCCAGCATCGGCGCGATCTCGGCCAGTTCGTACCGTTCGAATCCAGGGATCTGTTGCAGCCAATTCCAATGGGCCCGAACAATCTGCTCCGAGCGTCTCATGCATTCATCGTACCCCAAGTCGATCAAGGCCCTGCCGGGCAGCGTCGGCATCATGTTGACCGTGCGCGTCCCGTCCTTCCAGCCGGTGACGAACGCGGCTCGGGGAAACGCGACGGCGGCTTCGGGGGCAATTTCTCGGCGCGGCGCATCACTCAGCTCGATCCGATAGCAGCGAGTGATGGCGTTCAGTTGCAGGAGGCCCTTCTCGGGCGCCGACGGCTCGTCGAACCGCGATTTCGGATCGATGCCCAACATCACCTCGCATCCCAACGCCCGTGCCAGCCACACATCGCCGGTCGAGTCGACGAACACTTTCGCACGAATCCGCGCGATGCGGCCATCGCGGTCTTCCGCCAACACCGATTCCACTCGCGTCTTCGCCACGTTTGGTTCGGCACGAAAGAACGTCGTCCCGTCCAACACCGTCGCGTTGCCCGTCTCGTCCAGCATCTGCCGCGCGATGGCGTCGAACGCCTCGGGCTTGTACGGCACGCAGAACGGCACTCGCCGCCGCGTCGGGTCGCCCGGCAGCGCGCGCACCAGCGAACTGGCGTACTCTTCCTCGTCGGAAACCAGCAGCAAGCCCATGGGCGATTTGGTCTGCACTGGCTGAGACCGAGCGACGCCGGCCCCACCGATCGCTTTCATGCGTTGGAACAACTCCTCGGCAATCGAGCAGCCTGGCCCCGGCTCCCAACTGGAAACGAAGGCGTTGACGCCGGTTCCGCCCAGCCGCTTCTGGCGCTCGACCAGCACGACGCGAGCGCCTTCGCGAGCAGCCGCGATGGCCGCCCCTACGCCGGCGCTCCCACCCCCGACAATGCATACATCCGCCTGCAACTCTTCCGCAACTGGCTCGTCCGACTGCTCCTTGTTCAACACGTTCCAAGAATCGGCAAGGAAGGTTGGGACGGGCGGTCGAAGCTGATGCTTCTTCGTGAGATAGCCAACCGCCTGCTCCAACTGCTCCTCATTCAGCGCCCGGTCGTAAACCAGGATTTCCGAAATACTGCCTTGCCATGAGTACGCCTTCAGGCCGGGAATGCTCAGTGCGCCGATCCACGCGCCCCGATCGACCCACGGTAACGCCAGCAAACCGGCAGTCCCACTCTCCCGCTCGGCGCCGAACAAGACCTGCACCGAACAAGGAATTGAGTCCGGAGCATGAACGCCCAGTGCCTGTCCCGTTTCCGATATTTCGACCGGGGCATTCGCCGCCGGAGCCCGAAGGACCCCGCCAAAAATCGTGCGTGCATCCAATACGCAGGGAGTCGTCGCGGACAGCGTTCTGGACTGACCGTCGCGCACGATGAAGCGCGCGTTGGCGTGCTCGTCGACGTCCAGTTGGACCAACGGCCGAGCTGCGTTGCGAATTGAGAACAGACCGATCGACGACGGGCGGTTGGCACGCCCCACGGCCAGCACGGTCAACTCGCGTGCGTCGCGCGGCAGCACCTGCGAGGGAATTCGCAGTGCCAAACCGGCCGCGCGCGGCGTTTGTTCCGATTCGTTCGACATTTCGGCTGAAAACACCAGCGCGGGCGGCGCCTCGTCGAGTGTCGGCCCGATGAACCCGTCGGGAACAAAGGCCGAATGGCCCTCGCCCGATTGATCGTGCCAGCTCACCACGCGACCGCCCGACACCTCGACGCCTCGGTCGGCGCGCAACCACAACACCAAGCCTTGCTTCAGCTCCCTCGGAAGTCCGTCGTCGCGAGCTGCCGCGGACGGTTGCCCGATCATGGCCATCGCGGACAGTACGACAGCGATCCCCGTCGCCAACTTCGCGCGGCAAGTCAGAACATGGTCGCAGATACGTTGTTGCATGATCTACTCCGGACATCGCTTTCATTTTCGCGAGCACGATCCGGCCCGCGGAGTCCCCGTTCCCCGTGCAAACGCCGCAGACAATCTCGAGTGTAACACGCGAGGAACGCTGCTAGAATAACGGCGTCTTCCGACAAGGCTTGGCGTGAGGCAACCCTGCTGAAAATCAAACTGGAGAGAATCGATGCATCGTCGTTGGACGCATTTGGCATTCATCCTTGTCCTGGTTCCGGTCCTTCCGGGAATACGGAGCGCCTCGTTTGCCGCAGCGCCAAGAGACAACGGACCGAGGGAATTGCCCAGTCCCATCGCGCCGTCGATCCTCGTGCCGCCCGTCCGCCTGGCGCCGCCCCAGCGAACAAAGCCGATCGAGCGTCCCGAGCAGTACGATCCGCGCATCGCGGCGGACAAGCAGCGGCTCGCGTACCGCATGGAGTCGCTGCGACTGGCCATCGAGGATCTGATCGACACGTTCGGCGACCGGTATCCGCGCGGCGCCGAGTTCCTGCAACGCTGGGACAAGCTGGACCGGGCGATCGCCGCTCAAGTGCCGGATGTCGAAACAACGTTCGCTGCGCTGCGCCGGGATGCGACCCTCGCCAACCCACTGCTCGACGCGGATGAGTTGCTGCTGTTGAAGCGCAAGAAGGGGCAACTCGGATTGCCTACCAACCACCAGTGCAATTCGACGTTGAAGCAGGACGGCTACGACAACGAGTTGGCCGTGCTGTCTCCGCTGCGATCGGGCGGAAAACTCACAACGTTGTATCGTCCCAGCGATGGCCGTTTTGTCGGCGAGATGGATTTGGACTTCAGCGCAAGCCGCCTGATGTTCACGATGCCGGTCCGCGGCAGTTGGCAGATCCACGAGATCGGTATGGACGGCAGCGGTCTGCGCCAAGTGTCCCGCGAGGTGGCCGAGTCGGACCATTTCGATGCCTGCTACTTGCCCGACGGGCGCATCGTCTTCGCTTCGACGGCATCGTTCACCGGAGTGCCGTGTTGGCATGGCCGCGAGCGAGCCTGCTGCCTGTATTCGATGGACGGCGACGGCGGCAACATGCGTCAACTATGCTACGACCAGGATCTGGATCTGCACCCGTCTGTCTTGGCCAACGGTCAAGTGATCTACAGTCGCTGGGACTACACGGGACTGTTGCATGCCTACGTGCGTCCGTTGATGGCGATGAATCCCGACGGAACGGGGCAGCGAGCTGCGTACGGCAGCAATTCGTACTATCCCAATTGCCTCTTCTTTCCGCAGCAGGTGCCGGGCGAGCCCCATAAGATCGCAGCGATCCTGGCCGGTTACCACGGGCGGAATCGGATGGGGGAACTGGTCGTGCTGGACACGGCCAAAGGCTGGAGCGGTGCGGACGGAGTGGTCCATCGATTCGGATACCGCGGCGAGCCAACGGTTCCGGTCGCTTTGGATGCGTTGACGGTCAACGCCCGCTACCAGTTCCTGCATCCGTATCCGCTGAGCGACAAGTACATCATCGCCGCCATGCAGACCAGGGCCGACGAAACGTGGGGCATCTACCTGGTCGATGCCTTCGACAACATGACGCCGCTGGCGACACACCCCGACTACGACTTCTTCGAGCCCATCCTCGTGCGTCCACGGACTCGGCCGCCCGCCATTCCGGACCGCATCGATTCGGAACAAGAGGATGCGGTCGTGGTGGTTCACGACGTCTACCAGGGGGCGGGTTTGAAAGGCGTACCTCGAGGCGTGGTCCAGCAGTTGCGGGTCGCCGCTTACCATTACGGGTATCCAGGCATGGCCGGGCCGGACAAGGTCGGTCGCGGCGGTCCCTGGGAGGTGATTCGGATTCTGGGCACGGTTCCCGTCTACCCGGACGGTTCGGCCAAGTTCCGCGTTCCGGCCAACATGCCGATCACGCTCCAGGCTTTGGACGGCGACGGGCGAGCCGTCCAAGTGATGCGGTCCTGGTACACCGCGATGCCCGGTGAAACGGCATCCTGCATCGGCTGCCACGAATCGCCCGGCGAGACCCCGAAAGTTCGCCGCGATCTGGCCATGAGCGAGCGTGCTTCGGAGATCCGTCCCTGGTACGGCCCGGCGCGAGGTTTCGACTTCGAGCGCGAGGTCCAGCCGGTACTCGACCAATACTGCGTCGGCTGCCACGATGGCCGACCGTTGGCCGACGACCGTTCGCTGCCCGATCTGCGCGATCGGCATTCGGTCGGTGACTACCAGGGGCTGCCGCTGTCGAAGCTGGGGGCGACGCGGCTGGATCCATCGATCCCCGTCGCCTACCCCGACCGATTCTCTTCGTGCGAGAAGATGCCCGCACCCTATGGGGAACTGCGCACCCATTACTCGCCGGCCTACGAAGCACTCATCCCTTTCATCCGGCGGGTGAACATCGAGGACGATGCCAACTTGCTGAGGCCGGGCGAGTACCATGCGGATACCAGCGAACTGATCCAAATGCTGGAGAAGGGGCACCACGGAGTCCAGTTGGACCGCGAAGCCTGGGACCGGCTGGTCACGTGGATCGACTTGAACGGCCCCTGCCACGGCACCTGGGGCGAAGTGGCCGCCATCCCCGCTCAAGCCGATCGACGACGCCACGAATTGGCCCAGCAGTTCGGCGGTCCGATGGCCGATCCGGAAGCGATCCCCGACACGCCTCCGCCGCCCTCCCCGATGCCGAGGGTTCCGTGCCTCGAACTGCCCAGTGCTGTTCAGCAGGACCGAATCGACGAGGTCTCGCGATTGCTCGACGCCGCACCGGAACCCACGGCGCCAACAGCGGTCGAGGCGAAGACGGTTGCTCTGCCCGGCGGTGCGACACTGCAAATGGTCCGGATTCCGGCCGGATCGTTCGTGATGGGCGACACCACGGGCGAGGGCGCCGCGGACGAATGGCCTGCCGCGCTGGTGCGGATCGATCGCGGTTTTTGGATCGGCCGTTTCGAGATTACCAACGAGCAGTTTCGCGTCCTCTCTCCGGGCCACAGCTCGGGCCTGTTCACGAAGCGCCAGATCGAATACGACGGGCCCGGGATCCAACTCGACGGACCCCAGCAACCGGCCGTGCGAGTCTCGTGGGACGAAGCGGTCCGGTTCTGCGAACGACTGTCCCAAGAGACGGGTCTGCGTTTCGCTCTGCCCACAGAATCGCAATGGGAATACGCGGCCCGAGCTGGTACCACGACCGCATTGAACTACGGCATCACTCGCGCCGATTTTACGACTTGGGCGAATCTCGCCGACCGCTCGCTGACAGCTCTGTACAGCGGCACCGCAGGCGTCGTCAACTTCCAGCCGTTGCCGGCCGACATGCGTTTCGACGACGAGGCGATTGCCACGGCCCCGGTGGGATCGTACCAGGCCAACGCTTGGGGCCTGTACGACATGCACGGCAACGCGGCCGAATGGACCCGGTCGGCTTATCGTCCTTACCCTTACGATGCCGCGGATGGCCGCAACGAAGTCCGGGGCGTTCCAGCGACCGAGCGGCGAGTGGTCCGCGGCGGTTCGTTCGCCGACCGTCCGTCTCGCTGCCGATCAGCGTTCCGATTGGCCTATCCCGCCTGGCAACCCGTGTACAACGTCGGCTTCCGCGTTGTCTTGGAGGACGAGTCGGAGGCTGCACCGTAGTCGCATGTCCGAATCTCCTGGGGACTCGCCAAGCTGCTATAAACTTGTGTCCGTCTGATCCCTACGTCGTTTCGATTGGAAGTTCCAGCACGCGTCGGTGATTGTGCCGCAGCAGGAGTGAATCATGACTTCGTCGTCGAATCATTACATCGTTTTCGGAGCCAGCGGAGGCATCGGTTCGGAAGTATGTCGGCGATTGCATGCCGCTGGAGATCGCGTTACGTTGGCGGGCCGCAACGCCGAATCCCTGACGCAGCTTGCCGATGCCCTGCAGTCGCCCGTGAACGTCGTGGATGCCACGTCGATCGAGGCTGTCGATCGCGCGGTCGCCGAGGCAACTGAAGCGGCGGGGCGACTGGATGGCGTGGTCAATTGCGTCGGGTCCATCCTCCTCAAACCGGCACACCTCACGACCGACCGGGAATGGCACGACACGCTGGCCGCGAATCTGACGTCAGCGTTCGCCGCGGTGCGGGCTGGTTGCGCGGCGATGAAGCAGCAGGGTGGGGCGATCGTCTTGGTTTCATCGGCCGCGGCGCAGATCGGCCTGCCCAACCACGAAGCCATCGCGGCGGCGAAGGCCGGCGTCATCGGCTTGGCGCGTTCCGCTGCCGCCACGTATGCAGCGCGTGGAATCCGGGTGAACGTGGTCTCGCCCGGCTTGGTCCAGACGCCACTCACCGAACGCATTTGGAAGAACGAACGTTCGGCCGAAGCGTCGCGAGCGATGCATGCGGCAGGCCGCTTGGGCAAACCGGAAGACGTCGCTTCGCTGATCGTCTGGCTGCTACAGCCCGAGAACGACTGGGTCACCGGCCAAGTATACGGTGTCGACGGCGGCCTCGCCACTGTCCGTGCCATGGGGCGATAGGTCGCGGAGACCGTCGCGGATTTCGTACGGGGCCTGCATTGCTGGCGGTGCTAGCGTTTCTTCGCGGTGCGAGGACGTGTTCGGGTTGCCGGATCCGGCTGCGTTCGCGTTGCTGCAAACGGGGTGGGCGGCTACAATCCGCCCGCCGTAGAGTCTCACCTTCTCCTCCACGTCAGGGAAGACGTGACGATGAGCATGGAAGCTATTCGCCAACCCGAATCGCTCAGCCACTTCGAGCAATTGCGTCTGGCTCGCGAGATTGTGCGCGCCGAAGGGCAGGCGCTGCTGGCGTTGTCCGACCGGTTGGGCGAGGAATTCTGTAGTGCGATCGAACTGCTGTTTCATTGCCGAGGAAGCGTGATCGTCAGTGGCATGGGCAAAGCCGGCCTGGTTGGACAGAAGATCGCCGCGACGCTGGCTTCGACGGGCACCCGCAGTCACTTCTTGCATCCCGGCGAAGCGATTCACGGCGACCTGGGCCGCGTGCATCGGGACGATGTCGTATTGATGCTTTCGTTCAGCGGCGAGACCGAGGAAGTGACGCGGCTGCTGCCTTCGCTGAGTGCGATCCCGCTGGTCGCGATCACCGGCCGGGCAACCAGCACGCTGGCACGCCACGCCAGCGTTGTCTTGGATTTGGGGCCGTTGCGCGAAGCGTGTACGCTGGGTTTGGCGCCCAGTACCAGCACGACGGCCATGCTGGCGGTCGGCGACGCGCTAGCTCTAGTGATGAGCCGAATGCGGCGGTTCGGTCCTTATGATTTCGTCCGCTTTCACCCCGGCGGCAGTCTGGGCCGGAAACTGACGAAAGTGGACGAAGTGATGCGGTCGCTGGACCAATGTCGAGTGGCCGGGGAAGCCTGCACCGTGCGCGAGGTGTTCGTGCAAGCCAGCCGTCCCGGCCGGCGCAGCGGCGCGGTGATGCTGACCGACTCGCAGGGTTGCCTGACGGGCGTCTTCACCGACAGCGACCTCGCGCGGTTGCTGGAGAACCGCAAGGACTTCTGTATCGACGGACCCGTGGGCGACGTGATGACGCGCGGGCCGCGATCCGTACTGGCCGGAACCATGATGACGGAGGCGATCCGCATTCTGGCCGAGCGAAAGATTAGCGAACTGCCGGTGGTCGACCAAGTCGGGCGACCGGTCGGCATGATCGATATCACCGACGTGGTCGCCTGGTTGCCGGAACCGCCGGGATCCTTCCAGCCGGAGGAGGAGTCGGCGGCGAGCCGCGGACTCGGCGGCGACAGCTCGGAGACCAACCCCGACACCGTACCGTTCGCCCGCTGAGCAGGAATCGAGTCTATGACGAACATCACCATCGAGCAGCGTTGCCGGCAGATTGAGTTGATTCTCTCGGATGTCGATGGCGTGCTGACCGACGGCGGCATCTACTTCGACAACCAAGGCATCGAACTGAAACGCTTCCACATCCGCGACGGAATGGGAATTCGCCTCTGGCAGCGGGCCGGATACCAGTTCGGATTGTTGACGGCCCGATCGTCGCACATCGTCAAAGTGCGCGCGGCCGAACTGAACATCGATCTGGTGCGTCAGGGCTTCGAGCACAAACTGAGAGCCGCCAAGGAAGTGATCAACCAACTCGGACTGAAACCCGAACAGGTCTGCCATCTGGGCGACGATCTGACCGACTTGCCCGTCATCCAGTACGTGGGCCTGGGCGTGGCGGTGCAGGACGCCGCCGAAGATGTGCGTGCCGTGGCGGATTGCATCACGAACTTGCCGGGAGGGCGCGGCGCCGTCCGCGAGGTGATCGAAATGGTCCTCAAGGCCAAAGGTCGCTGGGACGATCTGGTCCGGAACTACATCCACTAGCGGTTCATGGCCCACATCGCATGTCTTCCCGCATCAAACGCAGCGCGAAAATCTTTGCAGCCGTAACCGGCGCCTACGTGCTGTACAGTCTGATTGCGGTTCCGCTGATCGAACCCGCGGTCGAGCGGCGAGAGTCGCTGTTCTCGGCAATCGCCGATGTGACTTCCAGCAGCCTTGTACCCTTGCGCGACGCCAATCTCGAAGGGCTGTTCGCGCCCGGCGACTGGGAACTGGACAATCCGATGGTATTGAGCACCGATCGTGGCATGCTGTTGGTGCGGGAATACAGCATTCGAGACGACGGCGGCCTGGAACTGGTTCCTTGCACGCTGATTCTGCATGGTCGTACGCCCGGTGAAAGCGAATCTGGTCAAGGGGGGCAACGTTCGGTCGTGCTGCGTTCGCCTCGGGGCGCATTGATTCGGTTTGATCGCCCGCTGGATCTTTCGCGCGGACAATTCGGCCGGCTGGTCGGCGGCTGGTTGATCGGACCGGTGACGATCCAGAGCCCCGAATCCCGGCCTGGCGCCAACGATGCGTTGGATGTGCGCACCGACCGCGTGCAGATCGACCGGCAGAGGATTGTCGCGCCGCACGAGGTCATTTTCCGGTACGGAGAGAACACGGGACGCGGCCGCGACTTGATCGTAACGCTCGATCCGCCTGCTTCCGTCAGCAATTCGTCCCGAAACTTCCGAGACGCCGGCGTCGGTCAGCTTCGCTCCCTGGAACTGGTCCATGTCGACAACTTGAAGCTGCGGTTGCCCGCGTTGAGCAACGACACGCCCACGAAACGGAACACGCCGGAGAAGACGACGAATTCGGCTCCGCGCGAGGCCGAGATCACGTGTCGCGGCCCGTTCCGCTTGGACCTGGACCGGCTGACCGCCAGCTTCCAGGATCAGGTCGAGATGATCCAGCGGAATCGCGATGGTCCGAACGACCGTTTGACGTGCGACGTGCTGAGTATCCATCTTCGCCGCGGTGCGTCCGTCGCGAAACCCGAGCGTCGCGAGTCCCAGGAAGGAATCCCCGAACTGTCGTCACTCGAGGTGGAACGTATCGTGCTGCAAGGCGCCCCGGTGGACCTGGACATGCCGTCGCAGTCCATCGCGGCCCGCGCCCAGCGGATCGAGTATCATCTGCCCACGCGCCAGATCCGGGTCTTCGACGATCAACAGGCCGAGCTTCGGTTCGAACAGAGCGAATTCCGGGCGGCGGAAGTCGAGTACACGATGGCAGAACACGGACGGTTGGGACGTTTGCTGGCCAAGGGACCGGGCCAGTTGCGGGGAACCCTGCCAGGCGAGCCGAACGAAGTGTTCGAAGCCAGTTGGAAGAACGGATTGATCGTCCAGCCGCATCAGGAAGATCACGCCGTTTCGCTGTTGGGGACGGCGCGGGTCCAGTACCAGGGCATGGGCGAGTTTGCAGCCGAGAACCTTCACCTGTGGTTGCGGGAGACGCCGCAGACAGACGGCGCCACCGAAGCCCCGCGTTTCGCGTACCAGCCGGTGCGGATGCTGGCCGAGCGCGCCGTACGCGTCGATTCGCCGCAATTGGTCGGCGCAACGGAAAAAGTCGAAGTGTGGATCCGCTACGACCAAGCTCCGCCGACTTCGGACACTGCCGCCATGAGTCCGCGAGTTCAGCCCCAGCGGAAGCCGGCGCCTCTCGCCCAGCCAACGCAGAAGTTCGATCTTGTCGGCAAGCATCTGCAAGTCCAATTGCTGCGTCGCGGACCGGAGACAGTCGTCGAGCATCTGATCCTGGACGGCGACGTGCGGTTGCGTGAGATCCAGACGGCCAAGCCGGGTGAAACCCCGCTCGACGTCGTCGGCGACCTGGTGCAACTCGAATACGCCAACACGCCGCGCACGCGGATGCTGGTCCGCGGCAGCCCTGCGAAGATCGCCGCCCGGGACGTGGAGGTGGCCGGGGACAACCTGCAACTGAATCGGGAACGCAATCGCCTGTGGATCACGGGGCCGGGCAGCATGGCGCTGCCGATGGCCGGCGCGTCGCTTCCGGGCAACCGCGATCCTCAGACTTCCGCATCCCCACGCAAGATGACGGTCGAGTGGAAATCGCAGATGCAATTCGACGGTCGCATCGCCCGTTTCGAAGGGGACGTCCGATTGCGAGGCCGGCAATCGACCAACAACGGCGAAGTCTTCGATTTGTTGGTCGGGGGCAGCAACTTGGAAGTTGCCCTAACGCAGCGGATCGATTTCTCGGCCGACAAGCCTCCGGCGGATGTGGGGGTGGGCGGCATCGCCTTTCGCGGCGACGTGGTGCTGCAGAACACGACGCAGCGACTCGGCGTCCAGACCTCGATCGACCGCATGCACGTCCGCGACTTGAGCATCGACCAGCCGAGCGGACGACTTCAAGCCGCCGGTCCCGGATGGGGAACGTCGGTGCGTCTCGGTGAACGGATGCCGGGAATCGCGGCGGGAGCAACGACCGGCGCGGGAGTCGCGGGCAGCGCCGCGAATCTGGCGTTTCTCCGCGTCGACTTCGAGGACCAGATCACCGGCAACATCCACGACCGCGTCGTCGAGTTCCGCGGGCGGGTCAGGACGTTGTACGGCCCGGTCGCGGACTGGCGCGACAAACTGGACCCCGATCCGCGCGACGGCTTGGCCGAAGGTGTCTATCTGCTGACCAGCGACCGACTGTCGCTGGCCGAGATGCAAGCGACGGGCGACGGTCAAGCGGCCTTCGAAGTGGTGGCCGATGGCAATGCGGCCGTCGAAGGCAACAACTTCACCGCCCGGGCGTGGCGGGTTTCCTACACCCGCGCCAAGGATCTGCTGATTCTGCAGGGGGACGGACGCACCGACGCCGAACTCTGGCTCAAGGGCAGCGTCGCACCCGATGCCGCAGCCCAGCAAATCCGTTTCTGGACCAACAACAACAGCATCCAGGTCGACGGCGGCCGGTTCTTCAACCTCAGCCAAACAAGTTCGCTAAGCCGCTGATGGCGTTGGAAAACGCGAGAATCGCGTTTGCGACCGCACACGCGTGGATCGAACTCGCTGTTAACGCCCCTTAACAAAGGTCTCGAGCTGGAGTTATACTCTCGTGGTTTCCGCGTGCTTTTTCTGGCTCGATCGGCGGATTTCCGCCCTGCGGAGAGAGCGTGTTGTTCGACTTCTCCCTCGAAGCGAGTGTGCAGCGAGATGCATCAAGAGATCTTCGCAGAGAATAATCCTCTGCCCACGGCGGTTGTCCATGCCACCTTGTACGCCAACCATGACACAGGCATGGGGCACCCGGAATCTCCCCTGCGATACACGGTTGTCGTCAACGCCCTGAAGAAGACGGATCTGTACCGCCGCCTGCTCTGGCTGGATCCGCGCGAAGCCGAGGAATCGGAGATCGCTCGCTGTCACACCGAGACCTACATCGAAACCGCGAAGCACGACATCCAGTCCGGACAGGGCCACTTGAGCACCGGGGATACGGCGGTTTCCCGCTGGTCCTGGAAACCGGCTCTGCATGCGGTGGGCGGTACGTTCACCGCCATCGATGCGTTGATGGAAGGGCAAGCGAAGAACGCCTTCTGCATCGTCCGGCCTCCCGGCCACCATGCCACGCCGAATCGCGGGATGGGATTCTGCGTGTTCAACAACATTGCCTTGGCCGCCCGCTACGCGCAACACCGGTACGGAATCGGCAAGGTGTTGATCGTCGACTGGGACGTGCATCACGGCAACGGCACTCAGGACGCGTTCTACGAGGACGATTCCGTATTCTTCTTCAGTACGCACCAGTGGCCCTGGTACCCCGGGACCGGCGCCCGCGACGAAACGGGGCGTGGCCGAGGTCGCGGGACAACCATGAACCGACCTTTCCCGGCTGGCGTCGGACGCAACGAGATCGTGGGTGTGTTCGGCGACGAGATGCGGTCGGCGGCCGAACGGTTCAAGCCCGAGTTGGTGTTGATCTCGGCGGGGTTCGATTCCCGCCACGGCGACCCGCTGGGACATTTTCAGTTGACTGACGATGACTTCGGCGACTTGACTCGCATCATGCTGGAGACTGCCGATCAATTTGCCGACGGCCGCGTCGTCTCGATTCTCGAGGGAGGCTACAACCTCGAGGGCCTGTCGATGGCCTGTAAAGCCCACTGCCGCGTTCTAGCCGAACACGGCGGGCTGCCTCCCGCATTCGATTCGCCTCCGTCCGCCCAAACCCTGATCCCCCCAAGCGGCTTCGACGAATTCGAGTGGTGAGCCTGCCTGCGGTGAAACCCGGGTGACGGAAATTCAATTCGTTCTTCTGCACTCTGGACACCCGCGTTTCCAAGGGATAGATTGGTCTACTTGGTTCCCACCTTTCATCCCCGATGAGGAAACACGCATGGGCAATCACCACCATCCAACCCGCCGCGAATTCCTGAAAGCGGCCGGTGCGGCACTTGCGGTGCCGTACGTAATTACTTCCAACGCCTTGGGCAGCGACGAAGTCGCGCCGGCCAGCGACCGGATCGTCATGGGCGGCATCGGCATCGGCAACATGGGCCGAGGCGACCAAGGCGCTTTCCTTGGGCGGTCCGACGTTCAGTACGTGGCCGTCTGCGACGTCCGCAAGGGCGCGTTGAATCAGGCCAAGGGCAAGGTCGACGAGCGTTACAAGAACAGCGACTGTCAAGCCTACAACGATTTCCGCGAACTGCTGGCGCGCCCGGACATCGATGCCGTACACATCGCCACACCCGACCATTGGCACGCGGTCCAGGTGATCGAAGCCTGCCGTCAAGGCAAAGACGTGTACTGCCAGAAGCCCGAGACGCGGACGCTGCGCGAAGGCCGCTTGATGATCGATGCGGCTCGCCGCTACTCGCGCGTCGTGTCCGGCGGCAGTCAGCGCGTGATGGACGACTACCGGGAAGTTGTCGGCCGCTGTTGGGGCGGCGAGTTGGGGACGATCAAGGCGATCAACGTCAACGTCGGACCGCTCTCGCAGCAATGCAATCTGCCGCCCGAAGACGTCCCGGAGGACATCGACTGGGACATGTGGCTCGGCCCCGCCCCTTGGGCACCGTACAGCAAGGGCCGCTGCGACGGCAACTTCGGCACCAGCGGCGGAAGTTGGCGCTCGTACGTCGACTACTCCGGCGGCGGCATGACCGACTGGGGCGCGCACCATTTCGGCGGCGCGACCTATGCCGTGGACGTCCGGGAACTGCAACCTGAAGAAATCGTCTACAGCGACGACAATGGCCGCAAGTACGTGACGTTCCGCTACCCCAACGGCATGCTGATCTACCACAACCGTCCAGGCTGGGGCAATCTGCAAGTCGAAGGCACGCCCGACGAAACACGGCCGGCCAAACCGCTGCCGACCTACAAGGGCACCGGCGGCATCTATGGCGACTTCATCGAATGCGTCAAGACTCGCGAGCGCCCGTTCCGCGATATCGAGTTGGCAGTCAACACCGTGAATCTCAGCCACCTGGGCACGGTCGCCTACCGGCTGCAGCGATCCCTGAAGTGGGACGTTGCCCGGCAGGAGTTCCCCGGCGACGCCGAGGCCAACCGCTTCCTGGACGTCGCCCGCCGCGAGCCGTGGCAACTGTAACCGCGGACGCAACGCATCGTACTTCTGCTAAGTCGAGTCTGAACCATTGATGGAGTCGAATATGTTGGACCAAGCCTTTGAATCCTTGAAAACCTACGACTGGGGCACGGACCCCAAAGTCCTGTCGCCGATCGACCAGGCCGTGGTGGCCACGCAAAGCGATGCCGCCGCGCGGCGGGAACTGGAAGACCGTTTGGCGGCGGTGTTGAAAACCGACGCGCCGCGTGCCGCGAAAGACGCCGTCTGTCGTCAGTTGATGATCGTGGGCACGGCCGCCTCGGTGCCCGCGCTGGCCGAACTTCTGACCGTTCCGGAACTCTCCCACATGGCCCGCTACGCGCTGGAACGGATTCCCGCGCCGGAAGCCGATCAGGCACTGCGCGACGCGCTGCCCAAGGTTTCCGGCAAGTTGAGGATCGGCGTGATGAGCGCGCTCGGTTCGCGCCGGGACGCGGCCAGCGTGCCAGCCCTGGTCGCGCTGCTGAGCGACGCCGACGCAGCCACGGCTCGCGCAGCCGCCTTGGCACTGGGAGCAATCGCGGCGCCGGGTGCGACCACGGCGCTGCGGAACACCTCCACGGAGGATCCCACGGCGAAAGTGGCCACGATCGATGCTTGCCTCGCCATCGCCGAAGCGCTGCTGGCCGACGGCAAGAAGCTCGAAGCGATGGCGGTGTACAGAGCGTTCATCGGCGAAGAACAGCCCAAACACGTGCGCCTCGCAGCCACGCGGGGCATGTTGGCTTGCGCCGGCAAGTAAGAGGAATCGTCCCGCCGATTCGAAGGGAGGCAGAGCTTTGAAACGCACCCGCATGTTGTTGTGCGCAGCGATCTTTGCGGCTGGTCTGGTGTTCTCGCTGGCGTTGCGAGCCGCGGAGGAGCCCGCCGACGAACTCGTCGCCTTCGTCGTCCAGTTGCTGAACGACAAGGACAAGGACATGCGGGCGCTGGGCCTGGAGCAAGTCCGCACGGAAGCGAAAGGCGAGGCCGCGACGCGGCAGTTTGCCGCTCTGTTGCCTCAACTGCCGCCCGAGGTTCAAGCCGCCCTAGTCAGTGCTCTGGCCGCCCGCGGAGACGCCGCGGCGCGGCCTGCCATCGTGGACCTGCTGACCACCAGCGGGAACGAGCCGGTGCGTTTAGCGGCGATCGACGCGCTCGGCTATTTGGGCGAACCGTCCGACGCCCCTCGGTTGCTCGTCTTGCTTTCCCAAGGTTCCTCCGCCGAGCAAGCGGCGGCACGGGCCAGCCTGGGCCGTCTTCCGGGCCCAGCCGTTTCGCGAACGATCGCCGACCAGTTGAAGCAATCGCCGTCGCTGAAGGTGACACTGCTTGACATTCTGACAACGCGCCGTGCTTTCGACACGGCCGCGGACATCCTGCCCCAAGCCATCGATGCCGACCCGACGATACGCTCGGCGGCGATGGCCGCGTTGGGACAACTAGCCGGACCCGAACACGTGGCCGGCATGGTTCAGGGCATTCTTGCCGCCGAGCGGGGGCGCGAACGCGACGCAGCGGAAAGAGCTGTGATGCAGGTCTGTGCCCGCATCGAGGACACCGAACAGCGGGCCCGACCTCTGCTGGCCGCCATCGACGCGTTGCCCCCGGTGGATCGGTTGCTATTGCTGCCAGCGCTGGGCCGCGTCGGTGGCCCCGACGCGTTGGAAGTCGTGAAATCGGCACTCGCCTCGCGAGATTCGAAACAGCGTGAAGCGGGCGTCCGCGCGCTGTGCAACTGGCCCGACGCCTCGGTCGCGGCCGAATTGACGGCGCTGATCCAGACCGCCGAGCACCCGGCGCATCGCACGGCCGCACTGCGGGCGCTGATCCGCGTCGCCCCCCTGCCCGACGGCCGCACGGATGGTGAGAAGCTGGAACTGCTGAAGAAAGCGATCTCCCTTTGCACCGCGGACGACGAACGGATTCTTGCCTTACAGCGGGCCTCAGCAATTCGCATCCCCGAGACGCTGCGTTTCCTGATGCCCTATCTCGACCAACCGGCCTACGCCCAGCAAGCCTGCCAATCCATCGTCGAATTGGCCCACCACCGGACGCTCCGCGACGCGAACAAGGCGGAGTTTGAACAATCGCTGGACAAAGTCATTCAGACCAGCCAAGACGCCATCGTCATCGACCGCGCGCAACGCTACAAAAAAGGCCAAACCTGGGCCGGCCCAACCGCACCGTAACGCTGGTATGGGCGAGCCACACGGATTGCCCTGCCAGGAGTAGATCGTCTTCAAAAATCCCGCCGCACACTTGGCACGTCGCCCGCAACGTCGAATCGATCTAGCTGCCCCAGGAGCGGAACATACGCTGCGAGGCAACAAACGCGATTGGGTTTGTAGGGCCGGACAATTTCGTTCTCGAATCGTGCAGAATCTGAAATATACTGGATGCTGCGTCTACGAGCCTTCTTTGATCAAAGAACGCAGCGTGCATACATGGCTGACTTTCCCGACTGCAAATACATCGAAACGATTCGTCAGGCGCTCTGGAATGGGAGCGAATTCGGGCGATCGGCTGTGATGGTCGGGTCGGGATTCAGCCGAAATGCGGAGCCAGTGGGCGTCCAGACGGCGCGATTTCCGCTTTGGGGCGAATTGGTCCGGCGACTTACCGTTCGGCTCTACCCGCCAACCCGGCATACGGATGCCGACCGCGACCGCATTGTCGAGCGGGCTTCGGCGACGAGTGGCGCGTTGCGAATGGCCGAAGAGTTCGAATCGGCCTTCGGGCGACAGAAGCTGGATGAGCTGTTGTTGGAGGCGATTCCGGACAATAACTTCCGCCCGGGACGTTTGCATCAAATGTTGCTCGACTTGCCCTGGGCTGACGTGCTCACGACCAATTACGACACGCTGCTCGAACGGACCGCAAACGCTGTCGTTGGACGCAAGTACAGTCCTGTTCGGACGGTAGACGAGATCCCGCTGGCCGTGCGGCCGAGGATTACAAAGTTACATGGAACGTTTCCAGCCCACCGGCCCTTCATTCTGACCGAGGAAGATTTCCGGACCTACCCCAAACGGTTTGCTGCCTTTGTCAATTTGGCCCAGCAAGCCTTTATGGAGAACGTCGTTTGCCTCTTGAGATTCTCGGGAGACGACCCGAACTTCCTGCACTGGACGGGGTGGGTGCGAGACAATCTGGGAGACTCCGCGCCGTGGATCTATCTCTGTGGTCTACTCGACTTGAATGACTCGCAACGTCGCCTGCTGTATCGCCGCAATGTGACACCTGTCGACCTGACGCCACTGTTTCCAAAGGACGAGTTCCCCGATACAGAAGAACGTCACAGCTTAGCCGTCGAGTGGCTGCTCCTGAGTCTCGAAGCCGGTCGGCCGGCGGATCCACTTGATTGGCCGTCCACGCCGGAACCCCCACGTCGGCCATCACCGCGACTGCCGGAGATTCTGCCACCGAGTCACGACGTTCCACATAAGGAGGCATTTCATCCATGAGTGAAGTGTCCGCCGAACAAATTCTCCAAGAAGCCTGGATCTGGAACCACAATCGGCGACTGTATCCCGGTTGGCTGATCGCCCCGAACGAGTTGCGACAGAGGATTTGGGATTACACGGAATCCTGGATCGAACCAGTCGTTTCGGCCAGCGCGGAATTGGACGCGGAACAGTTTCTCTGGGTGCTGTACGAGCTGAATTGGCGGCTGGAAACATCGCTTCTGCCGACATTCGAAGACGTGGCCGCCACCGTCGAAAAGGTACTGCTCAACTGCTGCCGAGGCGAGGAGAACGCGAATGCTGAAGCCCGGGAAGAGTGGGATCTCGATGTCCCTGCCACGCCCGCTGCAATGCTACATCCCACTGTCCGAGTGATGTGGAAGGAATTGGCGTTTGCGGTTTTGCGGTTCCATCGCGAAGAACGCCATCATGGACATTTCAACGAGTGGCTGGATCGACTGGTAGAAGCCGAACCCCTATCGAACGATGAACGGTCCCGCCTCTGCTACGAGCGTGCGCTGCTTGCCCTGGGTGATCTCGATGATGATCGAGCGTTGAACTCGCTCGCCGACTGGTCGGACAACTGCCGAGATCCGATCTGGACGGTTCGCAAAGCTTCGGTTTATGCCGAACTGGGCGAACTGGACCAGGCAGCGTCATTGGCGACCGAAGCCTTGAACAAGTTTCGCCACAACACATCGCAGCGAGCTACGGACATTGCAAATCTGTCGAGAGAAGGCTGGACAATGTGCCTGCTTTACAACATTGCTTGGTCGCGACATTTTGAAAGTCGAAGTCGGTCCGTCCCGCAACTGCCCAAAGGACGTTTGGCACAGCTTTCCCAAGTCCAGTGCAATCCACAGTCAGAATTGGAGTGGTTTGAGTCGCGATTGGACCAGCCGGCACCGGTGACACCGCCGAGAGTGACACAGAAGCCTGGTTTCGAACCGGGTGAGCGCAGGACAACCTACCACGGCGGTGATCAGGGGCTTGCAAAGATGCTGGGCGTCGCGTATCAGTTCATGCGGTTGAGTGAAGAGGCGCCCTACCCGCCTGCCATTGGCAACGTCAGCCTATCGGGAAAGCGTTTACGAAATGTCGCTGAATGGTTCATCGAGCATGATCCGGTACGGACACGTACGCTGGTCCTTCGTCTGCGGGATAGAGATCTGACAGGCTCCTACCTTTCTCGGCACCGCATTGCTGCCTTGCCGCCGGACGTGTTGGACGAGTTTCACGATTTGGCCGCGCACGCCCTCGACGGCTCGCTGCCGAAGCTGACTGGTAGTGAACCGCGCAGCGATCCGGTGGCGGAACGAAAACGCCGTCGTTTCTCCACGAGCATCCATGTCCTGAGCCGTACCGTGGTCCGCGCATCCGTGGACGAAGGGCCAAAACTCTGGGATCGAGCGTTGCAACTCTACGAGTCGCCCGTCGTTCGCTTCGACCTGCAGGCACCGGAGGCACTTTTCCACCTATTCCGCAGCCTTTTGCGTCTGCTGCCGGACGAAGACTTAGGCAGCCCGCAGAAATTGATCTACCAGGAAGTTGGAGGTTTTGGTATAGGA
>JAHDXO010000069.1 GCA_023382975.1 Pirellulaceae bacterium | reverse complement strand
GCGACTCCGGAATTGGGGCGTTATTCGGCCCCGCGGCCAGCGGACGCGGGCCACTGTTGGTCGACCGAGCACTCGACGACCTTCTACAGGACGACCTGCGGGTGGCGAAAGAAGGTTGGCATCTCGACGAAGAGAACGAGTTCGAGCGTTGGCTTATTAGGTGCTTCGAGGAGGATCACGGAGAGACCGACGCTTTCTTCGGCCAATTGGAGTCGCACGCGTAGGAGGGAGGATGTCGCCGGAGACGGGTATCTGAGCGAGCCATTCCGTGATGACTCGCTGAGCGAAACCAAACATGAGGGGGCGAAGTGCATGCCCCGGCGCTTCCTGCCGACTCGACGGTGAATCCTGTCGCTGCAAGGAGAGCGGGGCTTTCCGGAATCAATCGACTTGGTTTCCGAGTCGCTTTCGAAGATCTGGAGACCTATTTGCTGGCGTCTCCACCGATCGCATCATCCGCCGCGGACCAATCCGAAGGCTCGTTTGAGGTGTGTTCGCATTTCGGCGGCGCTGCGGTATCGCTTTTCCACCTCGATCGCCAGGGCGCGGTCGATCACGCGTGCAACGGACGGGGGTACAAGACGTTCGACGTCGCGGATCGGCGCAATTTCCGGGTGCAACGCGGCGGCCAGGGGATCGCGATTGGAAACGTCGTTTGCATACCGTCCAGTGAGCGCAAGATAGAAGATCGCGGCAAGGCTCCACAGGTCGCTTTCGGGAAGCGACTCACGAAATCGAGTAAGACGTTCGGGAGGCGTGAAGCGAAAATGAGAACGGAAATGGGCGGTGGCAGACATTCCCGCGCACCCGGCGCGATCCAGCACGCGTGCGACGGAGAAATCGGAGATACGACAGATCTTTGCGCCACCTTCCTGATGGAACAACAAGTTGCGCGGCGTCAAGTGACCGTGGACGATACCTTGCTGATGGGCCCAGTCCAGCGCATCCAGGCACTGCGGCATGAAGGTTCGGACGTGCGCCAGCATCAGCCTGCCACCGCGCTGGTCAAGCACCTGCTCCAAGTTTCCGGAATCGCAGAACTCGTTCGCAAAATAGAGCGAACCGTTGCTAATTCCTGCCTCCAGGACGGCCGCGATGTTCGGGTGCCGGAATTGCTGCGTTGGTGCCAAATCGACCAATACACGACGCAGCACAGCGTCCGTGGCGTCGGGTTGCCTGAGCACTGTCTTCAAGGCGACCACCTGTCCCGACCTGGTGTCAACGGCTCGGTGAACCGCGGCGAGATACGACGTTCCGATTTCGTCGCCCACCTCCAGCCGGTCGAAAAGCCTCTCAGTTGCTGGCGGACCCGGGTTTCCATCCTCAGCGGAATTTGCTGCTCGCACGCCCTTGGCTGTCGCGACCGAAGGCGACTTGACCGAAACGCGAATCTGGGTTTGTCCCACTCTGATAACGTCGTCGTGTTTCAGCTCGACGAGTGCGTTGGGAGAGCCGACGCCAGCGTCCGCCGCTTCCGGTTGGGCGAGGTGGAGAACTTGGTTCACCCAGGTTCCGTTGCGGCTGCCCAAATCTCTCAAGCAGGCTAGGGGTGGCAGTGCCTCCAACAAGAAATGGTGCCGCGAAACTCGCGGATCATCCGGGATCCTCAGATGACAGTCCGCGGCGCGTCCCGCGACAAAGGTGTCATGGTGATCGATAACAAACCGCTCGCCCCTGCCCGGTCCCTCGACAATCTCCAAGATCATCTGAGCCGCGTTGGAATCGGCGCGCTCTCTCGCCGCCCTGTCCAGGCGAGATTTGGGGTTGGTGGAACCAGCGACGACGTGCCCTGTGATTCGGGGGGACGGCTCCGGGATGGATTTGCTGGTAAGTGCCGGTACGCTTTCCAACGGACCACCGGAGAAAGCGAACAGATCTGCCGCCAACGATCGCACTCCGTGGTCTGGCGATGCGAGGAGATCGCGGTACAAGTTGGAAGCGGATTGATCCTGAAAATCTTCGCTGCGGAACAAGAGCCGGTCGTATCCCGTTTGTTCCACGTGTCGGTGCCACAGCGTTGGATCGGCGGCCAGGGCGCGGAGAGCCACGTAGATCACCCAGGCGGAGAAGCGATCGAGATCGGGCGACATCTGGGTGTGCTCGTTCCGCAACGGGTGTTGGTAGGGGCGGATTCCGATCTCCGTATTTGGACGGCCCGCGAGAGACGGGACGCACATGCCGTCGTAATCGACCAGCTTCAGTCGGCCTTGAAAGGTCACCAGCACATTGCCGTGCTGCAGATCGCCGTGGGCAATCTGCCGATGGTTCAGATCTTCGACCAGTTTCAGCCAGTGCGACACGGCCTTGGCGATCGATGCCCCTTTGCCCTTGCGACACTTGGACGCAACCCAGTCGGTCAACGTGAGCCCCTCCACCCAGTCCATCACCACCAGCGGATACCACTTTCCGTCTTTCGGCGAGCGGATCGCGTCCTCGCGGTACTCGAATTCAACCAGACAACGCGCCGAGTGATCTTTCAGGTATTGCGTGATCCGGGCGTAGTGGTCGCGACGATGACGGGCCTCGGTGGTGAACGCCCGAACGGCCTTGGCTTTGCCATTGGTATCCAGGGCCTTGTAGACCACGGCGAACTGCCCCGACCAGACCCGCGGCTGGTTCAGCGAGTTGCGCTCGATGCGGCACTGCTTGAGCACCGGGTCGCGAAAGGCGATCTGCGGCTGCTGGACGATGGTGCTGAAATCGGAGGCGAAGGGCCAGGGCATCGGGTTACCTCATTCACCGAGATGAATTTGCAGTCGAAGACTCTCCGAGTGGCCCCATGGCAGGCAAGGCTTCCAGGGAAACCGCCAACCGAGTGCCAAATCCTTCGTGGTATAACGTGCGGGTGTCGCTACGAAAGCGCCAGGCGCTGCGACATTGGCTGGCGGGCGTCCCATAGGAACCACCTCGCACTACTCTGCAGGTTGACGAATTGGACATCGGTACATCGGCCTCCACCAGCGGATCCGTCACGGCCTCGCTGGGATACGAGGCATACGGGTCCGAGCACCACTCGCGGCGATTGCCAAGCATGTCAAAAAGCCCCCAGGGATTGGGTTTCTTGAGCGCGACGGGTTCGCGGCTCGCCGAGGGATGGAGAATCCAGCTCGCGGATGCGGATATTGCGGAATGCGGCACCTTGGGCCGAGCCGTGCCAGTTTGACAAACCGAGGAAGCCGGAACGCGGGCGACCGGCCAGCGCCGGAGTGCGGTTCGCGTCGGTTTCCACGACGCGAGTGCCGTTCAGCGTTACTTGGTAGCGGTCGCCTTCGCAACGAATCGTCATCGCGTTCCACTCGCCCGCCGGCTTCAAAGCTGAAACGGCGGGACCAACGATTCCGAACAACGATCCGGTGCGTTTTTCGGGCGGCATCCCTTTTAGTTGTTGTTCATCCAGGATTTGCACTTCCAACGCGACGTCTGAAAGGCGGCCCTGGTCCGGGCTGCGGAGATAGATCCCGCTATTGCCGCCGGGCGGCAGGCGGAACTCGAGCTGAAGTTCGAAATCGCCGTACTGCCGATCGGACTTGAGCCACCCCGCTTCGTTCGTCGCACAGATGATTTCGCCGTCCACGACTGACCATCCGCCCGTTGTGGGTAGATGAACGTCTTCGTTCGGGCCAGTCGTTCTCGTCGGGGTCCATCCGGTCAAGTCACTGCGATTCAGCAAGGGACGGAAATCCGGTGCGTCCACCACGGGACTCGGTGCCACTTCGACGCGAACGGCCTCCAACGCGATGGGTTGGCGGACTTCCTCCCAAGTCGCCGTATCCCATAGCTTGATTGAATTGTCGGGTCCCGCCGTAGCCAGGAGCTTTCCCGAGGGATGGAAGGCCACGTCCCACGCTCCTTTGTACCCGCGAAGCGTGCGGGATTTCTGTCCGTCGGTTAGCGCGGAGAAGACGACATGGTCGGAATCGCCCTCACCACCGGAGGAAAGAACGTACTGGGCATCGGGGCTTATCGTCCCACGGTTCGCCGAGAAGATGTGCCTTCGTCCGCTCCACACGCGCGAACCGCTTGATATGTCGCCCTTGATCAAGTCGGCCTTGGCGCCGAAAACAACGTGCCTCGAATCGGGGTAGAAGCCGACGAAGTTGATGTCGGCCGTCACGTCGCCAGGATTGACGGTGTAGGAAAACGACTGCCGCTGCTGGCGAGTCGCGATCTCCCAGACACGGACGCTGCGGTCGCGGCCACCGGAAGCCAGCAATTGGCCATTGGGGCTGGTGGCCAAACAGGTAACCACGGCCCCGTGACCGGGCAACCTTCCCCGCTCGGCCGCCGTATCGACGTCCCACAAGACGATTTCGCCCTCCGTATTGCTGCTGAACAGAGTGAGCCCGTCCCGACTGAACGTCATCGGCTTGCGCAAGCCGGCTTGGTTACTGAACGACTTGACCGATTGCCCGTCCGGTACGGTCCAGATGTGGACGGTACCTGCTTCGCCGCGCCGCCAACCGCCGGCGGCCAGCATGCGGCCCTGCGGATGGAATGCCAATTCAAACACGGATTTTCCGATCGGCAGACGCTTGATCTCCTGGCCGCTGGCGGTATCCCACAACCTTACCTCGCCGCCTTCATCGCCTGCCGCCAGAATGCTGCCGTCGGGACTGAAGGCCAGGCTCATGACCTTGCTCGCATGTTTCAGTTGGCCGCTGACCATCCCGCGAGCGATGGGTTGAGACGCAGGCGTTGTACTAGCCGGAAAGTGAGCGGCAGGAGTCTCCGCCGAACGCGGAATCAACGCCACTCGTACCGGCGGGTTCTTGCCGCGGCGGATGGTGAACGATTGTGTGTGCAATTGGATGTCCTGGCCATCGACGACGAGCTGATGATCGCCGACCGCCAACCGCAAGGGTTCTCCCAATCCAGCGATGTCGATGTTTCTACCGTCCACCGCGACTTGGACATCCGCCTGCGGGTCCTCGATTTCGATGCGAACCGTTCCTTCCGGAGTTGAGAGCAGCAGCACGATCCCCAGACTCACCAGCAGAACCAACGCCGCGCTCCCTGCGACGATCCACGTCCACGGCGGTAGATTTCGCCGCGGTGCACCACGTTTCTTGCCCGGCGTTCGGCGTCCTTTGCCGACCGAGATCGAGGGCTTGCCGAGGGATACGGCCGGAGCGCTGGTAGCCGGCGTTGCCGGAGCGAATCGTGGCGGCGCGACGGCCGACGCGATCAAGGGTGAGGCTACACGTTCGGCCAGTGGGTCGGGCGGGAGCAAAGAGCGTGGTTGCGAAGGTTCGGTTTGGGCCGACGGTACGGAAGCGGCACCAGCCACTGGCGACGCAGACGCCACCGCTGGAGCCAACGTCGAAGATGGCTGGACGGCCGGCCCTGCCCCTGCGGTCTTTTGCGTGCCGCGGAGATAGATTTGCAGGGCCGTGGCCATCTCTTTTGCCGAACCGAATCGGTCGGCGGGACGCTTGGCCATTGCCTTCAGGCAGATTCCTTCCAGTTGCGGATCCAAGCCGGGTCGGTGGACGGTGGGAGGTTCGGGTTCGGCGGTCAGAATTTGCGAGAGAACCTCGATCAATTCGCCCCGAAACGGCCTGCGGCCCGCAAGCAACTCGTACAGGATCACGCCCAGACTGAAGATATCGGAGCAGGGCCCGATTGCCTCGGTCAGGCCTCTCGCCTGCTCGGGAGCCATATAGGCCGGAGTGCCTAGCAAGGCTCCGGACCGGGTCAAGGCGACTTCCTCTCTTTCGTTTCGCCGCGCCAGCCCAAAGTCCATGATGACCGGCTCGTTTCGCGTGTTGATCATGATATTGCTCGGCTTGATGTCGCGATGGACAATGCCTCGCGCATGCGCCTCTTGCAGCGCCAAGGCAACCGCTCGGACCACGGTCGCCGCCTGCCGTTCGGTTACCGGCTTGCCTTGTCGAATGTACTCCGACAGCGGACGTCCTTCGATGTAGGCCATCGTCATGAAATGCACGCCGTCGATTTGGCCTACGTCGTAAACGGGGCACAAGTTTGGATGATGGATGGTCGCCGCAGCTCGAGCTTCGCGCAGGAAGCGATCAACCACTTCCCGGCCTTCGCGCTGAGAGAAGGTTGGGATCTTCAGCGCCACGTCGCGGTCCAACTGTGTATCATGCGCCAGATACACGGCGCCCATCCCGCCCTGTCCCAGCTTCTTTAGAACCCGATAACGCCCGAACGTTTCTGGCAAATCGCTGGCCGAATGGTTGGCAGCTTCAGGGGCCGCATCGACCGTACAACTGACTCCTGCCGAATGGGATGTATCGCGCTCGGCAGACGGGCCGAGTGGTTGATTCGAGCTCTTCCGGTCACTGGTGGCCGCATCTCGCTCGACGAGCGCAACCAGAGCTTCCGCTTGGTGCGGAAAACGTCGTGCGTAATCGTCGACGTCCACGGCGACGCCGAACTGGCGCCGTACCCGGAACTCGGCCAGAATCAGCTCCGGAGAAACCGTCTCCAGGCTACCCAACTCCGGAAAACGCTCCAGGTACGAACCCAGCGTCAACCGGTGGCCTGCTTGCCATTGCCGCTCTAGATCGATTTTGACCAATTCGGTCAACACAAGGGGGCGAAGCGGGTCTCCTGGGTCAGGCAGCCTTTTCGCGCTCCATTCCGCAAGCGCCCCGACGTGCCATGCCTGATCGAAGGCGACCAGCCAAGCCTCGACCCTCTCTTGTTCTTGACTCGTTAACTGCAAGAGTAAATTGCCGGACATCGAGACCTCATTGTTGGAGCTTCAGGAAAACTGACGTGGCCTTGAGGCGAAACACGCTCGAAATATGCCGCCTCCATCCCGTGCATTCGCTTTGCGAGCCGCTCTCAGTGTGGTCCGCTATCAAGACAATTGCGATCGCGATTCGTTTTGTACCAGACTTTCGTAACTTTTTGCCAAGCGGTCCTGCAGCAGATCTACGGCCCGGTACACCGTCGTTCGAGAAACGCCGAGTCGAACTGCGGTTTCCGCCACGGAATGGCCCTGCAGGCGAAGCTCCAGCACTCGGCAATGAATCACCGGTAGCCCCCGAAGTAGCGATTGGATCTGGTCCATCAGAATCACCGCGTCTTCCGGGCCAGGCTGTCGCGCAGCCAAACTCGCTGGCCAGTCCGAATCCGCCAGATCCTGTTCCATGCGTACGTCACGCACCCCGGCCGTGTGACGACGACCATGTTCCCGCGCCTTCAGGATCGTGATTCTGACCAGCAACTGCCAGAGCTGGGCGTCGCTGTCGATGCCAAACTCGCCTCGTGCCGACCGCTGAAAGAAAGTGCGGAATACCGACTGGACGATATCTTCCCCATCCACTCGCCCCGACAACCGGCGGCTGAGGTATTGTTCCGCAAGACGACTCAGTCGTTGAGCGTAGCACGCAAACAACTCGCGGGCGGCCTGTGAGTCACCCTGTCGATGACGACGAACGAGTTCGGCAGCGGGAGAGGATGGTTCATCCATTGGCTCACGGACCAGCGGGAAGACGGAATGGATCTATCGGAAAAAGGTCAAAACGACCGCACCCGACGACGCGGTTCCCACGGAGAACCACGCGGAAACACTGGCGCGAACGATCGAGACTATCCGGTTTGGGAATCTTCATCCCGCGTGCTGTCATGCTATCACGATGCCGTTTGCCCCGTCAATCGCGGATGCACCACTGACGGCGGGCGTTCGGCTTTGCCACCATTCCACCGTCGATATTGACGAGCTGCCTGCTGCAAAGGGAAAATGGCGGCCAAGGAGACTACCGATGACGGCAACGTTGAGACGAATGGGCATGATCGCGATGACGCTGGTCGCTTCGAGCGCGGTTGCAGTGGCACAGGTTCCGGCCACGGCCGAGGTCAGCCGCGACGAGTTGCTTGACCGCATTTACGGCGGTTGGATCGGCACGTTGATCGGCGGCCTCGAGGGGTTGCCTCACGAGTTCAAGTATCGGGAACATCCGCGCGACACGCTGCCGGAGTTCACGTTTCTGGAGAACGGGGCCCGTTCCGACGACGACAATGACTTCGAGTGGCCGCATCTGTGGTTCATGGACCGAGAGGGTGAACTCAAATTGCCGTACGCGCGGATCGTCGAAATCTGGAAAGCGAATATGAATAGTGGCATCTGGGTCGCGAACAAGCGGGCGAGGGAGTTGATGGACCAGGGCGTGCTGCCGCCCGAGACTGGCAGCGTCGCCCGCAATTCGCACGCCTGGTACAACCTGAGCGGCCAGTTCTGCGTGGAGTCCTACGGACTGATCGCGCCCGGCATGCCGCAGACGGCCGCGGAGATTGGTCTTCACTATGCGCGGATCGCCGTGTCCGAAGAGCCGCTGCAAGCCACTCAGTTCTGGACAAGTCTCATCGCGCGGAGCATGTTGGATGATGGCTCGATCGAGGCAGCGATGCAGCAAGCCCTGGACGCGGTCGACCCGACGAGCAGCATGGCGGAGGTGGTGGGCGATACGCGCCAAGCGTTTCACGCGCATCCCTACCATTGGAAAGCCGCTCGCCAAGTGATTCACGAAAAATGGGTGAAGGAACGGAAGTGGAACGACAACTCGACCCCGGTCAACGGCGCCGCCGTCTGCCTCGCGCTGCTGTACGGCGGGGACGATTTCTACCGCACGCTCCAACTCGCGATGGCTCTGGGCTACGACGCGGATTGCAACGCAGCCACCGCGGGGACGGTGGCGGGCGCACGACTCGGTTTCCGCCACATCGCTGCGTTGCCGCAGTTCAAGATGCCCGACCGCTATGTGAACAGAACACGCCCGCAACTGCCGGCCGAATCCAAGGTCAGCGAGCAGGCTGAAACGCTGTTGCGCGTGGCCGAGCGGGTGATTCTCGCCAACGGGGGCGAGCGGATCACGATCGATGGGAAACCCGGTTACCGCATCCAACTGCAGCCGCCGCGATTGATCGAACCTCTGCCGCCCACGGTACACGGCCCCGACAGCCAGCCGTAGCATAGGCATCCAGCCGAATGGAACCGCCGATAAGACGACAAGCGAAGATGGCCCCTGGTGCTACATGTCGCGGATCAGTTGCAGGCAGCACTCGCGGACTTGGTTGGGGTTGGCGTTCGGATTGCGTTTCTTCGCTTGGCCGATCAGGGCACCGATCGCCTTCTCCTTGCCGGCGCGAACGTCGGCGACCACAGACGGATGGGCGGCCAAGAGTTCGCGGCAGAGATCGGCCAGCGCGACGTGGTCCACCGTTTCGATCCCCAGCGACTGCATGGCCTGCGCCACCGAGATGCCAGACGCGACCATCGCATTGAACACGTCCCGAGCGCGCGACGTGTCCAGATCGCCCTGCTGGACGAGTTTCAGCAACTCGGCCAACGACGCCGCCGATACCGGAAATTCGGTGATTGGCAGGTTCCGCTCGTTCAAGGTCCTCAGCACGTCCTGCTGCATCCAGTTGCTGGCTCGTTTCGCATCGCCACTGCCTTCGACCAAGGCCGTGTAGTAATCGACGAAGGCCCGGCCCTGATTCACCATCACGTCGGCGTCGTAGGCATCGATTCCGTATTCCGCTGCCAGACGATTCCGCAGCGCCGCCGGCAATTCGCCCAAGCCGGCACGAACCGCCTGGCATTGTTGGTCGGTGACGATCACCGGCACGAGGTCGGGATCGGGAAAGTAGCGATAGTCGCTGGACTCTTCCTTTTGCCGCTGGGGTCGGGTCACCTGGGCTTGGTCGTCCCAGCCGCGGGTGGTCTTGTGTCCGCCAGGCGCGCCCAGCGCGATGCCCGTGTCGCGCCACACGTCGTACTGCCGCACGGCCTCGAAAGCCATCGCCCGCTCGACGGCTCGGAAGCTATTCATGTTCTTGACTTCCACAATCGGCGTCGCAACGCGGCCCTGCGGCGTGTCGAGGTGCAGGTTGATGTTTGCATCGACCCGCAGACTGCCCTCCTGCATGTTGCAGTCGGAGACACCCAAGTAGGTCAGCAGCAGTTTCAATTCCGTGAGATAAGCACGGGCCTCCAGCGGCGAACGCATGTCCGGTTCGCTGACGATCTCCAAGAGCGGCGTCCCGGTGCGGTTCAAGTCGATGCGGCTGTCCGCCTTGCCCGCCGCTTCGTCATGCATGCTCTTGCCCGCGTCCTCTTCCAGATGCGCCCGCAGGATGCGAACCTTCTTTGGCTCGAACGCGCCTTTAGAATCGCTGATCTCCAGCCAGCCGTGTTGCGACATCGGCAGATCGAACTGGCTGATCTGATACCCTTTGGGAAGATCCGGATAGTAGTACTGCTTGCGGTCCCATTTCGTGAATCGGGGGATTTGGCAGTTCAACGCGACGGCCGTCTTCAGCGCCAACTGAAACGCCTCACGGTTCATGACCGGCAGACTGCCTGGTAGTCCGATACACACCGGGCAGGTCTGGGTGTTCGGTTCGGCGCCGAATCGCGTGCTGCAGCGGCAAAACAATTTAGTCGCCGTCTGCAATTGGACGTGGACTTCCAAGCCGATGATGATTTCGTATGGCAGGTCGCTCATGGCAGACTTCAAAACCCCTGGGGTCGGCGAGTGTGCCAGTCGGTGGCGGTTTGGTACATCCACGCCGCCCGCAGCAAGCGTTCCTCGTGCAGTGGCGGCCCCTGCAATTGCAGGCCGATCGGCATCCCCTCGGAGCTAAATCCGCAGGGCAGGGACAGGCCGCAGATCCCGGCCAGATTCGCGCTGACCGTGTAGAGATCGCCCAGATACATCGCCAGCGGATCCTCTGTCTTTTCGCCGAGGCGGTAGGCCGGTGTCGGAGCCACGGGACCGGCAATCAAATCGACCTCGTTGAACGCGGCGTCGAAGTCGTTGCGGATCAGACGCCGCACCTTCAGCGCCTTCAGATAGTAGGCGTCGTAGTAGCCGTGGCTCAGCGCGTACGTCCCGAGCATGATTCGGCGTTTGACTTCCGGACCGAAGCCTTCGGCCCGTGTACGGCGGTACATTCGTACCAAGGGCGAATCGAGATCGTCCAGCGCGGCATGGTCGCCTTGCGACGCCAGAGCCCGTTGTTCGGCAGCCAACTCGGCCAGCATCGCCGCTTCGTCGGTGCGATAGCCGTAATGCACTCCGTCGTACCGAGCCAAATTGCTAGACGCCTCGCACGGCGCGATGATGTAGTAGGTGGCGATGGCGTATTTGCTGTGCGGCAACGATACTTCCTTGACGCGGGCGCCCAGCGACTGGTACACGTGCAGCGCCTCGCGCACCGCCGATTCGACCTCGCCGTCCAACCCATCGCCGAAATGTTCCCGCACCACGCCCAGCGTCAATCCGTCCAGCGGTTGAGCGACCGTCTTTGAGTACTCAGGGACCGGGAATTCGGCGGATGTCGAGTCCAATGGATCGTGCCCGGCCAGCGTTTCCAGCAACAACGCCACGTCCTCGACGGTTCGAGCCAGCGGACCGATTTGATCCAGGCTGCTGGCGAACGCGATCAGTCCGAAGCGGCTGACCCGGCCGTAAGTCGGCTTCATCCCGGTCACTCCGCAGAACGAAGCGGGTTGGCGGATCGAGCCGCCCGTATCGCTGCCGATCGACAGCGGCGCGAAACCCGCTGCCACGCAGGCCGCCGCTCCGCCGCTCGAACCGCCCGGAACCCGCTCCAGGTTCCAGGGATTGCGTGTGGTCGCGAACCGCGAATTCTCCGTGGTGCCGCCCATCGCGAATTCGTCCATGTTCGTCTTGCCGATCAGCACGGCGTCCGCCTGCTTCAAACGCCGGATCGCCGTCGCGTCGTACGGGGGCACGAAATGCTCGAGCATTTTCGAGCCGCAGGTCGTCGGCTGGCCCTGGGTGCAAACCACGTCCTTGACCGCCACCGGCAAGCCACCCAGCGGACCGACCGGTTCGCCCGCGCGGCGCCGCCTGTCGATCTGCTCGGCGGTGGCCAGCGCGCCGTCTCGATCGAACCGCAAGAACGCCTGGACCTGCGCGTCACGGTGCTCGATCCGATCCAGGAAGTCCTGAGCAACCTGGACCGCGGTCAGTTCGCCTGACTCCAGTCTTTGAAGCAGTTCGGTCGCGGTGAACTCGTGAATGGACATGGGATCAGTCACCCAGAACCGCGGGAACGCGGTAGCATTGTTCATCTCGCTTGGGAGCGTTGTGCAACGCGGCATCTCGAGGCAGACTGGGTATGACCAGATCTTCGGCGAACACGTTCGACCGCTCGACTGCGTGGGCCATCGGCTCGACCCCGTCCGTGTTCACCTCGGAGAGCGTGTCCATGTAGGACACGATTTGCGTCAGTTGGTCCGTCATCCGGTCCAATTCATCATCGCGCAGCCGCAACCGGCCTAACAACGAGACTTTAGCGACATCTTCGCGAGACAAACTCATGAGCGACCGTTAAATCGAAAGAACGGCTATTTGGCCGGCAGCTTGAACGGCTGATGCCGCACGGTCTTCCGAACCGCCCCGCTACGGATGCACTGAGCGCAAACTCGCATCTTCTTGTGGGTGCCGTTGCTCGTCATCACCCGGACCGTCTGCAGGTTCGGCTTGAACTGGCGTCGGGTGATTCCCGTCACTTTGGTGCCAACGCCGCCCAGATACTTCGCCTTGCCGCGAGTCTCCACCGCGTTGCCGACTTGAGTCTTCTTTCCACACACTTCGCATTCGCGAGCCATCGAATCCCCTCCGACCAGGAAGCGTTAGTTGCCATCAGTCCTTTGGTGAAAGCCCAAAAGTATACCGTCAAAGCCCCGAACTGCAAGATCCTTCCGGAACCGGAGGCTTCTTTGGATTGTACCTATTGCAGTACATTCGAAGACGACTGGCATTCCCCAAGAGAGATGCAGCACGGGAAGAGTGTTAAATTTGAACGATCCAAAGGCAATTCCTGCGATCGGCTGAATCGCTGTAAAGTGCTTGCCATGAATAGTTTACATATCAACCGTTCAGCTCGTCCAGGAAACCGAGAACGGCTGTCTCCCGACTGGAGACCGGCATCGCCTATTGACGAATTCAGCACTTGTGCCAACAATTAGGCGATCTGGTCGGATCAGCTGCTAGTTTATCAACCTATTGGCAGAGTGGCATCACTCCATGCAAGTTTCGAGGCGGCTGGTTTCTTTTTCTGCGTTGGCGATCTATGCAGTGCTGGGCGTTTGCGGCCAGTCCCTGCATATTTGGTCGTACCATGCGCAGCCGGGTGACGCGGGCGGATCGTGCTGCCATCCGCTAGAATCGTCGTCTTGCGCATCTGGGCAAGGCAACGCGGCTACGGCGGAAATTGCTGGTTTGTTTCCGACTGACCAGAGCCCCTCGCCCAATCATCCGCCGCACGATTCAGAGCACTGTGCGGTGTGCCAATTCGCGGTCAAGGCTCAGGCTCCGGCTGAAGCCGTTGTATGCCCGATCTGGCTATCGCTGGCCGACCGTCTCCTGCTGCCGGACGCACCGGTGCTTGCGCTCGAGTTCCAGAGCGCCTTCTTCACTCGCGGTCCTCCCGCCGCCTGAATCTGCTGAGCGCCTGTCCGCCGATTGTCTCGTGCGCTGATCGTGCGTTTTGGCGATGCGCGCACTGGTAGATTCGGCGTTCAGTAGCCGAAGTCGTGAGACTTCGGATTTCGCTTTCTAGGTCCGAATTCTCACGAATTCGGCTACCGCATGTCAGGCTGGAAAGCCTGACGTAATCACGATTTTCAAGCAGACTCGTTGCGCGCAGCGTGTGGCATTACCAAGGTCCGACCAGTCCTGGGCCCCGCTGCCGCAACGGGTGTTTTCCGGTGTTTCGTTAGTGCGACCCGAGGCTCAAGAACGCCGCCGGGTCGCCACGACAGATTCGTATTCCATTGTTCTCTGGTTTGTTTTTCTTCACATGACCCGCCGTGCGGGTTTGACAAAAAGGATTTCCACGATGTCTCGAAAGTACAAGAATCGACAGGGTTTGACGCTTCTGGAATTGGTGGTTGTGATGGTGATTCTGGTCGCCTTGGCCGGAATCCTCGTCCCGATGTTGCCGGGAATGCTCGGCCGCGCTCACGCCGTGAACCATTCCGCCAACGTGGTCGAGATCAACAAGGTCTGGGGGCTGTACGCCAATATGAACGGCGGCTACCCGGACGGGCTGGATTCGCTGATTTCGGGGACCGGCCTCTTCTCGCAGTTGCCAGGCGGTTCGGACCTGATCGCTGCTCAACTTGACGACGATCAAGCGGACGCTCTCAAAGCCGCGGGAATCACCACGGTCTATAGCATGGACAATACCACGGACAATGCGACCATGGAGCCCTACGGAGCGACTCCGACCACAGTCACGATCGACGAGGATGAATACGCGGCTTTCTTGAACGGTGCAGCCGCGCGGCGGTTGTTCGGCGACAGCGCAACGGCAGCACTCGATGCAGCGGCTTCCGAATACGTCGTTTTCGGTGTCGGCCAAAATTGCACGGCGATCGGCACGAATTTCGGAATGCAGAGTGCGCCGCTCCACTTCGACGATCACGGGCACAGTCCTGTCGAGCACTACTCGCGGTTCGGCGTCGTATTCAACACGGCGGTGCTTCCTGCCAGTTTCGTCGGCACCGTTGCGTTCCATGAAGGCCACTTGTCGGGGCTCGACGACGCCATCGCAGGCTGGCACGGAGCCCACCAGCACTAGTCCGCGTGCGCCGCGAGCGAAATGGCCTGCCCTCTGCGTCCAGTACGGCGCGAGGGCAGGCTCTCAAGAGAGTATTGAACCGATGAATGTCCAACAGGGAACCGCAGAATGTCGAAGGAAGACGCTTCCGCCGGGGGCTTTACTTCGGACTTCGACATTCCTTGTTCGACATTCTGCGGTTCCCCTGGTTCGGTTGGGTTTCTTGACGCCGGACTCTTGCCTTTGGAAACGGCTCGTAATACGATCATCGGAATCGTATTATGACGCCGTCCCGGTGGTGCATCGCTGCGGGCGGTTCTGCCATCCTGTTCGATGCCCTGCATCGGCGTTGCAAGAGAGGAGTCGAATCATGAGCTTTCGTTTCCGTCAACGAGGACGTTTCAACCGCGATTCGCGTCGCGGTTTGACACTGCTGGAATTGGTTGTGGTCCTGGCCATTTTGGTGGCCTTGGGCGGGTTGCTGGTTCCGATGCTGGGAAATTATCTGCATCGTGCGAACATCGCGTCCTGCACGGTGAATATCCCGGAACTGGATAAGTGGATTCAAGCGTACGTCAATTTGTATTCAACTTATCCGGATCGGATGGACAACCTGTGTCTGGCGGGCGGCGGATTGGCTTCCTATGTCCAGACGGGCGAGGGCGGTGAGTATGGTGCCTCGTTCACAGCGGTCGAGTTGACGGCGGACGACGCCGCGGCGCTCAACGGCGCAGGCATCACGACGTTGTGCAATATCGTCGAGGATGCCGGTGGCGACTGGAACCCGACGTTTTGGCCGTACGGCGCAGACCGCAGCACTCTCCCGTCGATGACGCCGGTCGCTGAAGGTGTCGAGGTTGGCACTTTGACGCCGGTTGGCATGCGACTGATGGGATTGCCCGGCGCCGCGACCGGTGCGACGAACTACAAGTACGTGATTTTCGGATTGAATACCCCATGCACCTTGTTCCGGAATATGGCGCAGGAGGCGCCGTATCACTTCGCGGACACCGAGATTGAGGATCCAGCGACTTTTTACATGCCGTTTGCTGCCGTGTTCATGGTGGCCAGGCCGAACGCGGGCGACACGGCACCGGTACCGTTGAGTTCGGCCAGGTATGTGGGGACGATCGCGTTCCACGATTTCGGCTTGTCCACGGCCGGGATGCATACGCAGGAGTGGTGGAACCGGCTGAAGGATGAGCGGCCGGACCTATAGTCGGACGGACTTGCGGCGGATGAGCTGCAAGCGTGAATTCAAGGGGGCGGAGCCCGCACGAGGAAGCGTGCGGGCTTCGTCGCGTAATCGGGGCGGATGTGGAAAACGGCGGGAACCGGAGAATGTCGAAGGGGAGAGCCATGAAACGACGCGGACTGACGTTGCTGGAACTGGTCGTCGTGCTGGTCATTTTAGTCGCGTTGGCGTCGCTGGCCGTACCGTTGGTTGGTGGACTGGCCGAGGACAGTCGTCACGACGTGACGCGGCAAAGCTTGATCGAGATTCGGAACGTGATCGTGAACATGTACTGGGACGACATGGTGGATGTCGTGAGGGGCAAGGTACTTCCGCGGCCGGGGGCAGCCGGATTGTCTGCCGGTCGACCTGACCACCCGCAACTGCGATATTTGTTCGTCAATCCGAATTCGGAAGACACGATCCGCGACTTCGACCCGGCGTACCGCCGCGGCTGGCGAGGGCCGTACTTGATGAATACCGGCGTCAAGTTCGTTGCGCTCAATGCAAGCTACATTGAAGAATATGGTCTCGCCGACGATCCGGCAGTTCTCGACGCTTGGGGCAACTCGATCGTGATCCAGAATCCGGGCGGCACGTACGATGTGCGTTTGGTGTCGGCCGGGCCGGACGGCACGTTGAATATTCCACATAACAAGGCGACGGTGGCACTGGACGACGCGGACAAAGGCGACGACGTCTGGATTGCGTTCGAGGTGCGATGATGAAAGAAGGGGGTAGGACGGTTTCCCGGGCTAGTCGCCGTCGCGGCCTGACGCTGGTCGAACTGTTGGTCGTGCTGACGATCCTGGCCCTAATGGCCACGGTGGCGATCACCTCCACCAGCCTGATCATGAGCCAAGGCCGCTACGAAGCGACGGTGCGCACGCTGACGAACATCGAAGAAGCGGTGCGAGGGCCAAGTGGCGTTCGGCAACCGGACGGAACGTTGCTGGTCAGCGGGTTTGTGGCGGATATCGGACGGCTGCCGATCGCTTTTGGCGACGATCCGCGCCTTCAGCTTGCTGAACTGTGGACCAACGACAAAGATGGAGATGGCGTTCCCGACTTGCCGCCGTTCGCGATTCGCTCGCTCGCGTCCGATCCGGAAGTCCTGGTGCCGTGTGGTTGGCGCGGGCCGTATTTGCGGCTGCCCATCGGAACTGCGGACCCACGCGATGGCTGGGGGAATCCGTTGGTGTTGCTGAACGCAGACGATGCCCTGGCGGAGGCGGGCGACGTGATCGTCCGCGTCGGCAGCCTGGGGGCCGACAACGCGTTTGGCGGCACGGGGTACGATGCGGATCTCGACGTGCATCTGGCGGACAGCCTTGAAATCATCATTTCCGGGCGGGTGTACGAACTGGACGAAGACGGTCAACGAACCAAGCCTGACAAAGATCATGTGACGGTAAGGTTGTACCGTTCCTTGAACGGAGTGGTGTCGCCGGAGGAATTGACGCTCGACGATGCTAGTCAATCGGTGACATTCTCAGGCACCACCACCGCCGGTCCGTGGTACTTGCGGGCATACTTGGACGCGGGTGACGACGAGACGCCCGAGAAAAAGAGCAGGATCGTGCGCGTCCAGCGGAGCGACGTGTTTGAATTGGACTTAGTCCCGTAGGGACGGTAGGCTGTAGCCAGGGGCGCGAGCCCCTGGTGGTCGGTAGGGGAACGTGGAAAGCCCCGGAGGGGCGACAGGGGGGCGTCCAGCTCGCTCCTGTCGCCCCTCCGGGGCTTGCGTGCGGGATGAACCTCCCTTCCAGGGGCTGACGCCCCCGGCTAGATCCTGCCGCCGCTACGCGGCTAGATTGCGGAGCCGCCGGCCGTGGTTACAGGTGGCCACGGGGTACGAACGAGGCTGTGTGTATTCCTGCTGTGGATTTGAAATGTGTGTTTCGCCCTTTCAGGGCTACGGATTTTTTCCGTGACGCCACCCAGGGCGTTGCCCTGGGCTGATATGTTTGGCCCCTTCGGGGCGAGAGACCACAGACCACTGACCACTGACCACTGACCACTGACCACTGACCACAGACCACAGACCACTGACCACTGACCACTGACCACTGACGATGTCCACCATTCTTCTCATCACTCGCGACCGGCTGGTCCGTGCGGATTTCCGCTCGGGGCGGGAGCCTCGTTTGCTGGAACTGGTGCAGGAGTTCACTCCGGCGGTGGACGATTTTCCGTCGCTGGTCGAAGCGGCGCTGCGGCTATCGAAGCGGCGACCGGGCCGGGTTTGGGTGCTGTCGACTGAGGTCTGGACGCAAACGCTGACGCTGACGGCGCAGAGCGCGTCGGGGCTTGGACCGGTCGAGTTGGCCAAGGCGTTGGCGTTCGAGGCGGAGCCGTTTTCCGGGATCAGCGGGCTCGAAGCCGCCGGTGCCTGCGTCGAGTTGCCGGGGGACAGGAACCAGCGTGCTTACTGGTTGGTCGAACTGCCCTCCGGTCAACTGGAACAGGTGGACTACGTGATTCGCGCTGCCGGCGGTCGACTGGCGGGCGTGGGACATCCCGCCGGATTGACTCAGAAGTTGGCGCTCAGCGCTCTCGATGACTCGGCGGCTAGCGGCGGCGACTCGTGGACTCGCGTCGAGTTGTGGCCGGGTGCGATCGTTTGCTTGCGCGGCGAATCAAACCGAGTATCCCGCTTGCACGTGGTGAATACCGAGCCCAAGGCCGGCCGATGGCAGAGCGAAGTGGAGCGTTGGTGCGGCGGGATCGCCGACGCAACTCACCGGGAATCGCTGCTCGCCACGGCTACGATCGCCTCGGACGAGGTGGACGACCAGAGCCGGTTCTCGCTCGATACGCGATCCGACCTGGAGGCGTTCCTGTTGGCTTGGGCCGAGCAGTTGGATGGAAAACACTTGGCGGTTCCGCTCGTGCCTCCGCCCAAGCGGCCTGCGTCGCCAGCGGTGCGGCGAGCAGCGATGGCCGTCCTGGGACTGGCCGCCTTGGTACTCTGCATCGCCCATTATCTGTGGACCGAGAAGGTCAACGGCGAACTGGCGGCGGAAATCGTCCAGTTGAAACAGCCGGTCGAGGAATTCAACCGTCTGAAGAAGGATTTGGAGGCGGAGGAGAAGAAGAAGTCCACGCTGCAGGCGGAGTGCGACAAGTTGGCGGCGGACTTGGCCATCTTCCAACAGGTCCGCAGTTCGCTCCGCCAACGAGCCGCCAAGCTGTTGACCGTGCTGGCCGAAAACTCGTCGGACCAAATGATGATCCGCAGAATCGAGGCCACGGGCAGCGGCGCGGTGATCCACGGCGTATGCCTCGACCCACAAGATGCCGACGCGCTGTTCGGCGGATTGGCGCGGTCGTTGGAGCCGTTGGGCTGGCGAGTCCAGTTGCCGCGCAAGCATGGCCAGGATCTGCTGGTCGGCGGAGGGCCATGGCAGTTTCAGTTGCATATCGAGGAGATGAGCCCATGAAACTGTCGCCTCGCGAACGCTTGCTGGTCCTGCTGCTGCCGCTGACGATCGTCCTGGCCGGATACGCTTGGTGGTTCAACATGTTCCAGCGGCCGAAGATGGCCAAGATTCAAAAAGACCATGCCGCGGCTTCGGCTGCGGCGATCGAGCCGATCGCCCTGATGGAACAACGTGCCGCACTGGCCCAAATTCGCCGGGAAGTCCAAGCGTTGGAAGATCGCCGCGCAGCGCAGCGTCAGGAAGCGGGTCAGTTGTCCGGGACGCGCCCGGATCCGCTTCAGACCCACCAAGCGGCGGAGGAATTAACGGCGGTTTTCCGGCGTCATCGTTTGAAACTGATCGAAGAAGCTCCGGCGGGCCGGGGCGATGCGGGCAGGTTGCCGAAGGCGTTGACCGACGCGGTGTCGCGTCTTGGCCCCGCGCCGCCGAGCGGTTCGGAACAGGTGCGCAGCTTCAAATTGTCGGGCCGGTTTCTGGATCTGCTGGCGGCCGTGCGGGAACTGACGGACGACGACACCCCGCCCGGCGTTCCGATCGGGCTGAGCATGGACGAAGTGGATTCCACCTGGCAGTCGGAGAACCGGGTTTGGACGCTGTTGGTCTGGATGTAACTCGATGGTCAGTTGTCAGTGGTCAGTTGTCAGTGGTTCTAACTCCTAACTCCTATAATTTCTTATTTCTTTTCCCTTGGTGCCAAGATGTTGGAAGAGCAGGCGGCGGCGTTATTGAACGAGTTGCTGGCGGAGTGCGTGCGGTTGGACGCCTCCGATCTGCACTTGGCGCCGGGGCTGCCGCCGTATCTGCGCGTCGAGGGAATTTTGGAACCGCAGGAGCATCGTCCGCGTCTTGCTCCGGCGGAGATCGAGGCGGTAGCGGCATGGATGACACGGGATCTTGACCAGACGCCGCTGCGCACGACCGGATCGTTGGACGGGGCGCTCACCGGAAAAAGCGGTGCGCGATACCGGTTCAATGTGTTTCGCCGCCAAGGGCAGTTGGCGATCTCGATCCGGCAGTTGGAGGATCGGTTTCGGACGCTGCCCGAATTGGGACTGTCCGAGAGCTTGTACCGCATGTGCGACTTGCCGGACGGACTGATCGTCGTCGCCGGGCCGACCGGCGCGGGTAAGAGCACCACGCTGGCCGCCTTTCTGGACCGCATCAACCAGACTCGTCGCTGCCATCTGATCACGATCGAGGATCCGATCGAATACGTCCACACCTCGAAGACCGCCCTGGTGAACCAGCGACAGGTGGGCACCGACACGTGCGGGTTTTACGAAGCGCTGGTGGCATCGCTGCGCGAGGACCCCGACGTGATCCTGGTCGGCGAGATCCGGGACTTGAATACGATCCGCACCGCGATCGTGGCGGCTGAGACCGGGCACCTGGTCTTCACCACCGTTCACGCCGGCGACTGTGTGGGCGCCATCGAACGATTGGTCGCCGTGTTTCCGGCGGACGAACAGGACGGAATCCGGCGTCAAATGTCGCTGGTCCTTCGGGCGGTGATCGCTCAGCATCTGCTGGTGGCCGACGGGCCAGCAGGAGGCCGGAGTTTCGCGACGACACCTCAACGCGAGCAACACGCGAGCAATCAGGTACTTGAGACGGCGGTATCCACTCGCCGCACCCGAGTCGTCACCAGCGAAGTGCTGGTCGTGACGCCGGCGGTAGCCAACCTGATCGCGACAGCCAAGAGCAACCAGATCTATTCGGCGATGGAGGCGGGCGGCGCCGCGGGAATGCAGACGCTTGAACAGGATCTCGCTCGGTTGTGGGTCGGAGGCCGGATTTCGGAGATGACGGCCGTCGCGATGGCCAAAAACCCCAACGTGCTTCGCGACCGAGTTGCGCGGATGCGTAGCGCGGGAAGAGGCGGATGAACCGCAGAATTGATGAACCGCAGAATGTCGAACAAGGAATATCGAATGACGAAGGTGAACGACCACTGGCCACTGGCCACTGACCACTGACCACTGACCACTGACCACTGACCACTGACCACTGACCACTGACCAATGACCAATGACCAATGACCAATGACCAATGACTTGTTGAATTTGGACGAGGTGCGGGTCGATCCGCTTTGGGCGATGAAAGTGCCCTCGACGCTGGCGTTGCGCCGCCAAGTCCTGCCGTTTGCGGCGGTGGATGGCCGCGTGTACGTCGCCTGCGCCAATGCGGAGGACCGGGCGGCGCTCGAGGCGGTCGAGCGTTGTGTCGGGTTGCCGGTGTGCCCGCAGGCGGCCGAGCCGGCGTCGTTGCGGCGGACGTTGAATCGGGTCTTCGGCCCCGGGACGCAGACGGCCCCGGCCGCACCTGCCCGCGCGCGAAGCGGCGAGGCCTCGGGGGACGAGTCGGGCGAAGACGCCGTGGCGTTGTGCGATGAACTGATGCATGCGGCGCTGGTCCGTCAAGCGTCGGACATCCACATCGACCCCGAGGAAAAACACGTCCAAATCCGCCTGCGTGTGGACGGCGTGCTGGAGCGGTACCGCACGTTTCCCACCACGGCGTTGAGTGGCGTGATCAGTCGCTTCAAGGTGTTGGGCGGCATGGACATTGCCGAGAAGCGGGCGCCGCAAGACGGCGGCTTCACGCATCGCTTCGGCCAGACCAACCAAGCGATCGACGTCCGGCTGGCGTCGTTGCCGACCAAGTACGGCGAACGGATGACGGTACGTTTGCTGGCGCTGCAGACCGAGTCGCTGACGCTCGAGCGTCTAGGAATGAGCCAGCGGGATTTGGCCAGCTTCTCGAACGCGATCGACAAACCGCACGGGCTGATATTGCTGACCGGTCCGACCGGCAGCGGCAAGACGACGACGCTGTACGCCGCTCTTCGGCGACTGATCGCCGGTCAGGAGCTGAACGTGATCACGATCGAGGATCCGATCGAGTACGGGATCGCGGGCGTGGCGCAGGTCGAAGTGGACACGGCCGACAAGGTGACGTTCGGCAAGGCGTTGCGGAGTGTGCTGCGGCACGACCCGGACGTCGTGATGATCGGCGAAATCCGGGATGCCGAAACGGCCGACGTGGCGATCAAGGCGGCATTGACGGGGCACCTCGTGTTCAGCACGTTGCACACCAATTCCGCGTGCAGCGCCGTCACGCGACTGGTGGACATGGGAGTCCAGCGGTACTTAATCGCCGCCACGCTGCGGCTGGCGGTGGCTCAGCGTCTGGTCCGCCGCTTGTGCGCCCGCTGTCGCCGCCAACGCGAACTGCTGCCGTCCGAAGCCGCGGCGCTGGGCAATCCGGACGCCGCGGGCCAGGTCGTGTACGAACCGGCCGGCTGTTTGTACTGTGCCAATCGCGGATTGGTGGGGCGACTCGGGCTGTTCGAGTTGCTGCCGGTCGACGAATCCGTTTCACGGCACATCGTGGACGGCGCTGACGAAGCGGCACTAGCCGGCGAGATCCGCCGCCGCGGCATCCCGCGTTTAGTGGACGATGCGCTGAGCAAGCTGTACGAGGGGCAGACGACGGTTCAGGAAGTGCTGACGGCGGTGACGGTGTGGTGATTTGTCAGTGGTCAGTGGTCAGTGGTCAGTGCGGACGAGGGAACAGGTCTGAAATCTAGCGATGCCGAATTTTCGATTTACAGCACGTGATTCTGCCGGACGGGCGCGGGAGGGGGCGTTGGAGTCCGCGTCGTCGACGGCGGCGGTGGATGAGTTGCGCGGCCGCGGGTGGTTGGTCCTGGATGTCCGCGAAACGGCCGGACCGGCGGCGCCCACCAGCGGCTTGACTTCGTTCCATCCGCTCCAGTGGCTGCCCGTCCGTTCGCTGGACATCGAGTTGAGCCTGCGGCAGATGGCGGTGATGTTGCGCAGCGGCTTGACCCTGCTCGACTCGCTGATCACAGTGGCCGACCAAGCGCAGCGTCCGGCGATGGCCCGTATCTGGCGCGACGTGGCCGGGCAGATCCAGGAGGGAGCGAGCTTGGCGGACGCGATGGGCCGACACGGAAAGTTCTCCGCCATGGTGGTCGAATTGGTCCGCGTGGGCGGTGCGACCGGACATTTGGAGCCCGTGCTGACTCGCGCTGCCGAGGCGCTCGAGCGCCGACGCCAATTGCGGACGAGCATGCTCACGGCGTTGGCCTATCCCACGATCGTCCTGTTTGCGGCGTTGGGCGTCACGGCGTTCATGGTGTTCAGCGTGATCCCGAAGCTGGAGAAGTTCCTGAGTACCATCGGCCGGCGTCTGCCGCCGATGACCCAGATGTTGATGGACATCACGCACGGACTTCGCGACTTCCTGCCGTACGGACTGGCGTTGGCGGCGGTCGTCACCGCGGCCGCCATCGCGGGGTACTGTTGGCCGCCGACGCGACTGGTGATCGACCGCCTTGTGCTGCGGATTCCGGTGGTCGGGGTGATTTTTCGGTTGGCGGGCACGGTCTCGTTTGCCGGCAACCTGGGGGCCCTGCTCCACAGCGGCATCCGCATCCTGGAAGGGCTCAGGACGGTCGAGCGTTTGCAGCGGAATCAGTTCCTGGCCCTGCAAATCGCCAAGTCTCGTGACGCCGTGATGCATGGCACCAATCTGGCTGGATCGCTGGCGACCCCGCATGCGTTCATGCCGATGCTATCGAGGATGGTGGCCGTGGGCGAGTCGGCGGGGACGTTGGACGAGGTTTTGGACGAAGTCGCTCGGTTCTATGAGTCACAATTGCAGAGCACGATTCGCCGGCTGAGCGTGATCGTCGAGCCCGTGATCATCGTCATCGTGGGCGGCATTGTCGGATTTGTCTACATTTCCTTTTTTATGGCCTTGTTCGCCGCGGGGGGAGCCTCCTGATGAAGAACTCGACAAGATGGATGGCCCTACTGCTTGCCGCAACGCTGCTGACGCCCGTCCCGCAAGCGGCCGAACCGGTTGCCAAGCCAGCCAAGTCCGACCCGGGTCTGCTGCTGAAACCGGCAAACGATGCCCTTGCGCCCGAGGTCGAGCCGACACCGGTCGCCGTTCCGCCCGCGGACGATGCCGCGCCGTCGGATATTCCCCCGCCGATCCTGCGCGACCCCACGCTGCCCAGCGAGCAGATGAAGGCCCTTCTCGGCCAACCGCCGGTCGCTCCCGCCGCCCGCGTCCAGCCCAGATTGCCCTCGCTTCGAATCAAAGGTCGAGTAGCCTCTCCGGAAGGCAACGTGTTAGTGCTTCTGCAAGTCGGGGAGCAACTGGAACGCGTCACTACCGACACCCAGTGGACCACGGAAGACGGCCTGACCATCACCGTGGTTTCCGCGACGTTGACCGAAATGCGCCTGGACATCCATCCGCTGAACCGAGTTATCACGATTCGCTAGCCCGGATTATTCACGAAGTGCTCCGCGGGGCCGTAGTACAGGCTGCCAGCCTGTATTTGGGGAACACAGGCAAGCTGCCTGTGCTACAACGCGCCCCCGTGAATAATCCGGGCTAGTTCGTTCAAGACCCGGTTCCGCAGGGAAACGTCTCTGCCCGCGGCGCGGGATCGCCTCCCCGAGAGTCGCGGACGGGAATCGGGACTAGCACAATACGCCGGTTGGCCAAGGGGCGAAGGGGGAAACGTTCAGCGCGGCGGCGAGGCGACTGGAGTCCATGACCACATTGCCGGCGCGAGGCGGGATCGGGTCGAAGCAGTCACGGTTGCATCCGAGCAGGAGACTCGGGTCGTATCCGCCGTGTTCCAAGATGATCTGCCCAATCTGGTACAGACTCAGACGCGTCGGGCCGCCGGCATGAAACAGGCCGCTCAGTCGATTGCCCAGCGTCCATTGGAAGACCCGGTTCAAACAGTCGGTGTAGGTCGGCGTACGAATCTCGTCGTGCAGCAGCGTGACCGGCTTGCCTTTCTTGAAACGCGATTCGATCCAGTCGATCGCGCCCGCGTGGCCGCTGAAACTCTTGCCCATCGGCAGCGAAATGCGCAGGATGCAGGCATCCGGCCGGTGTGCCAGAATCAACCGCTCGGACTGGACCATCGTCTTGCCGTAGATGGTCACCGGGTCGGGCGGATCGTCCTCGACGTATCCGTCGGATCTGTTGTCATTTCCCGAATAGACCAAGTCGACCGACAGGTGGACCAAGCGAACGTCGGTGCCTTCGAGGACTTCGAGCAGGTTTTGGATGCCGACGACGTTCACCCGCCAAGCGAGCCACGGATCGAGTTCGCACGACTTCAGTTTGCACGTGCCTTCGCAGTTCAACACGGCGGCGAACTGGTGTTCATCGAACAGACGCCGCAATCCGTCGTGGTTGTGAATATCGCACGCCGCGACTCCGGGACCGGTCAGCGGCCAGTTGTCGGACCGCCGCGTTCCCACCACGCGACCTGGATAGCGGTCGCGGAAGTACAGAAAGGCGTTGTATCCGGCAACGCCGGCGATTCCGGTCACCAACAGCGGCAACGGCGGGTCGGCGAGCAAGGCAGGTTCGGTCATGAAAGGAATTCCGTTTCACGGGATCCGCGACTAATCGGCGGCAAGTTCCCGCGCCGCCTTGGCCATCGTGGTGTACAGCGATTCCAACTCCGACTCCTCGACCGACGAAAACGCGACGCGGATATCCCGGGTGCCGTCCGAGATGACGCCAACGCCGTATTTTTCGAGCAGGTGTTTACGGAACGCCTCGGCGTCCACTCGCTTCAGCTTCAGGCACATGAAGTACCCGGAGTTGAACGGATAGGGCTCCCAGACATCGCTGTAGTCGGAGCCGGCCAACAGTTGATGAACCTTGGCGGCCCGCGCCTGCATGATCGCCTTCTTCTGCTCCTGTTCCCCTGCGAGCGCGGGGTCGGCCATGGCCCGGACCAGAATCGACTGAGCCGGATGCGAGCAGTTGGAGACGGCGCTGCGGATCGCTCCGGCCACTTTCCGCTCGAGGGCTTGGTGCAGCGCGCCGTCGCTCAGGAACGCCTTGGTGCCGAACGTCAGCATGCCGGTCCGGAATCCCCAGACGAATTGCTCCTTGGTCGGACCATCCACCTTGACCGCCAGAATCCGCTCGTGCAATCCCGCGAGCTTGGCAAACAGCGACTCGGGCAGGACGTCGTCTTCGTAGAACAACCCGAAGTACGCATCGTCGCTGACGACCACCAAATCACGCCCATCCTCCGCCGATTCGTGCAGGATGTGAACCACCTCGTCCGCTTCCGCCTTCTTGATCGAATAGCCCGACGGGTTGTTAGGGAAGTTCAGAATGACAATCGTTTTCCAACTGCCGGCACGCGTCGCCATCGCTTGCCGGAACGCTTCCACGTTGAAGCCTCCGCTGGCGTTGAACGACGGGAAGACCGCCAATTGACCGCCGTAGCGGACGCCGAACTGCAATTCGTAGTTCTCCCAGAACATGTCGGGCAGCAGCACCATGTCGCCCCGGTCGACGAATAGATCGCCGATCAGGCTGAGCGCATGAGTCACGCCGCCGGTAACGATGGGCGTCGAGAAACTGCCCGCTTTCAAGCTGGGGTTCTTCTCGATCAGATGCTTGCGCCAAGCCTGCCGCAAGTCGGGCCGGCCAAGCGCCGGGGCGTAGGTCAGCGCGTCGCCTGGGCCGAGTTGTTCGAGGTACTTCATGATCGAAGGCAGGAACATCGGTTTGCCGTTCTCTTTGGCGATCCCGATTGTCGCGTTGCAGTGCTTGGCCTTGTCCTTGGCCTCTTCGCTCTGCGCCAAGATTCCCTTGGGGAAGTACAATCGCTTGCCGAGCCGCGAAAGCATGCCGAACACGTGCGGGCTCTCGCGTTCGATCACTTCGTTCAGCTCCGACGCCAGGGGACGCTGCTCGTCGCCGGGCTTCAGCAGCGAAATCGCCGTCCGCAACCGCAACCGGAGCGATTCCAACTGGGCCCACAGTTCCTTCGGCAGCCGATCGCCGAAGGTCTGGAAGAACGAAGCGATCTTCTCGGTCTCCTGATACCAGACGTCGCGGTTGATCGCGAACAGCTTGTCCAATTGTTCGCGGGAGACGGTCAGACCGTTCAAGTCCAGGCTCTCGGGCGTGGGGACGTATCCAATGGGCGTCTTGACCGCGTCGGCGTCACCTCGGCAGCGGTCCAAAATCCACTCGATCACCCGCAGGTTCTCGCCGAATCCGGGCCACAGGAAATCGCCGTTCTCGTCCTGCCGGAACCAGTTGGCGTGGAAGATCTTGGGCGGCCGGCTCATCCGCCGTCCCATCTCCAACCAGTGCTGGAAGTACTCGCCCATGTGGTAACCGCAGAATGGCAGCATGGCCATCGGGTCGCGGCGGGTCTCGCCTTGCTTGCCGAATTGGGCCGCCGTACGTTCCGAACCCATCGTGGCGCCGATGAACGTGCCGTGTTCCCAGTCGAACGCCTCGTAGACCAGCGGCGCGAGGTGCGTCCGCCGCCCGCCGAAGATGATGGCCGAAATGGGCACGCCGTGATGGTGTTCGGTGCGGAAGGAGTGCGATGGACACTGGACCAAGGGTGCCGTGAAGCGGCTGTTCCCGTGGGCGCCCGGGACCGGATTGCCGTTGGCGTCCTTCGTGTCGGGAGTCCACGGGTTGCCCTTCCAGTCCAACGCCTCGCTCGGCGGTTCGTCGTCGTGCCCCTCCCACCACACCGTGCCGTCTTTCTTCAGCACCACGTTGGTGTAGATCGTGTTGCGAGCGATCGTCTTCATCATGCTCGGATTGGTCTTCATGCTCGTCCCCGGAGCCACGCCGAAGAAGCCCGTCTCCGGATTGATCGCCCACAACTGGCCGTCCGTGTCGATCCGCATCCAGGCGATGTCGTCGCCGACGGTCCAGATCCGGTAGCCTTTCTTTTTCAGGCCCTCGGGTGGAACCAGCATGGCGAGGTTCGTCTTGCCGCAAGCACTGGGGAACGCCGCCGCGATGTACTCGATCCGACCGTTCGGATGCTCGATCCCCATGATCAGCATGTGCTCGGCCATCCAGCCCTCCTGGCGACCGAGCCAACTGGCGATGCGCAACGCCAAGCACTTCTTGCCCAACAGCACGTTGCCGCCGTACCCCGAACCCACGCTCCAGATCGTGTTGTCCTCGGGAAAGTGCATGATCAAGCGGCGTTTGATATCCAGTTCCGCCTTGCCGTGCAGGCACTTGGTGAATTCGCCGTCGCTGCCCAACTGCCGCAGCACGGGTTGGCCGACATGCGCCATGATGCGCATGTTCAAGACGACGTAGATGCTGTCGGTCAATTCGACGCCGATCTTGCTGAACGGCGACCCGACCGGCCCCATCGAGAACGGGATCACGTACATCGTCCGGCCGCGCATCGAGCCCTGGAAGATTTCGCCCGCGCGGCGGTAGCCATCTTCGGGCGACATCCAATTGTTCGTCGGCCCCGCGTCTTCCTTCCTTCGCGTGCAAATGTAAGTCAGATCCTCGGTGCGGGCCACATCGTTGACCGCCGTGCGGTGATAGACGCAGCCCGGCAACTTCTCCTGGTTCAGTAGTTCAAGTTCGTCCGTCGCCACGGCTTGGGCGGTCAGGCGGTCCTTCTCTTCTTCCGACCCGTCGATCCAAACGACCTGATCTGGCTGGCACATGCGTGCCATCTCTTCTACCCACTCTTGCAGTTTTCGATGTTGATTCACGGCTACCTCGCGTTGTTTTGGTCGTTGCGCTGCCTCGATCTAACGAGGCCCTACAGAAGAAGGAGAATCCGCCTCCGTTGATGTCCCGACATTTTGGCGTTAGCCACCCCGATGTCAACCGGCAACCGCCACTTTCGCCCCGAATCCGCGCATGGACGAAGGCGCCGCAGTCGATCTGCGCCCGCCTTCTGGAACGGCTTGTTTCGCCACGGGAACTACTGCCAGCCCTCACGGTATTCGCGATGCAGCAATCGGTTGGCCGCCTCGTCGTTGGTGATCCGTAGGTTCGGCCCGTCCCACTCGATCGGCTTTCCGGCCCGCAAGGCGACATTGCCGAGCATACAGGTTTCGGTTAGCAGCCCGGCGTGATCGACGAAATTCGATCCGGGCGAAGGTCCGCCTCGGCAGGCATCGACCCATTCCTTGATATGGCCGGGCGAACGAGTGAGGATGGCGGGCGGCCGACCGTAAGCCTGCATCTTGGTTTCCGGGATCAGGCGGTGGCCCATCAAGGTTCCTGTTTCGCCATGGTAGATCACGTCCGACATGCGCCGTCCGGGCTCCAGGTCTCGCGGCACCTGCGGCTGGAGGCCACCGTCGTACCAAGTCAAAGTGACCGGAGGCATGTCGCCGCGCGCGGGAAAATCAAAGCGAGCGATCACGCCCAACGGATAGATCTCGGTGTCCATCCGCGTGCAACTGGCCTCGATGCGAATCGGGTGGGCGAGTTTCAACGCCTTAAATACGGTCGACAGTTTGTGACATCCCAGGTCGCCCAGAAGTCCGGTCCCGAAATCCCACCAGTTGCGCCAAGTCCAAGGATGATACGCCGGGTGGTAGGGACGGTCGGGTGCCGGGCCGAGCCACAGATCCCAATCCAGTCCGTCGGGAACCGGTGGCGTGTCCGCGGGACGTCCTTCCCATGCGGGCCAGGACCAGAAGCGTGCCGGACTCCAAACCTGCACGTGATGAACTGGCCCGATCGCACCATCGGCAATGAACTCGCACGTCAACCGGGCCTCTTCCGTCGCCTGGCCCTGATTGCCCAGTTGAGTGGCCACGCCTGCCTCGCGAGCCGCTTCGGCCACGCGCCGCGCCTCGGCCACCGACCAAGTCAACGGCTTTTCGCAATAGACATGCTTGCCCCGCTTCAAGGCCGCCATCGCGATCACCGCATGCGAGTGGTCGGGCGTGGCGATCATCACTGCGTCCACATCCTCGCGATCCAGCAACTCGCGGTAGTCGCTGTACGCTCGGCAACCGCGATACGAGCCCGACTCGCTGCTCTGCGCGTAATGTTCGTCGACCGCCCGTCGCGCCGGTTCTCGTCCGGCGACGCGCTGCGCCTTGCCTTGCGACCAATTCCACGAAATGTAGCCGTCCCGCTCGCGTTCCACGTCGCAGACCGCCACGACCTGGATCTCGGGAAACTGAAGCAACGCCATGACGTTCTGCAAGCCTTGACCACCGGTGCCGATCGCGGCCAGGGTAATCTTGTCGCTCGGCGCGACCCGTCCCTCGCCTCCCAGCACGTGCCGGGGCACGATGGAGCAGGCGGCCGCCACTCCGGCAGCAGCGAGAAAACGGCGACGCGAAAATGCGTTGTCGTCAGACGTGACGCGGAATCTGCTGTGGTTTGCGGTTCGGCTCATCGATTCGATCTCCTTGTGGCCTGCGATCGTGACTGCCAAGCAGTCTATCCTATGGCTGGGCGGCTGCGAAGTCAACGGCGGAACAAAGCAACCGCATCGGGGTTCTCTTCTGCTACGGAAAAGACATCCCGCGCAAACTCCCTCCGCAAGCGGGGATTGCAGTAAATCGTTTGGTCCGTTAACTTAAAAGTGTTTGGTTATCTAGGTGATTCCATTGTTGGTCCGCCATTCTGCGGCCAATTCGTTCTCGTCATCCATGTTTCTTGGGGGAGGTTCTCATGGATTCCAGTTCACGGTCTCGTCGAGCGTTCACCCTGGTCGAATTGCTCGTGGTCATTGCCATCATCGGCGTGCTGGTGGCCCTGCTGTTGCCCGCGATACAAGCGGCTCGCGAAGCTGCCCGGCGATCGCAGTGCAGCAACAACCTGAAGCAGATGGGGTTGGCCATGCACAACTATCACGACACGTACAACTCGTTCCCCGCCGGCGCTTGGGTCTTTAACACGGCTGGAACCGCACCAGCCCCCAGCACGACCGACTGCACCTCGGGCAACGGGCGCCGCGCTCCTTGGTCGGTGGCGATTCTGCCGTTCATGGAGTTGCAGTCGCTGTACGACGAATGCGAGATGACAAGAGATTTCATCGGCTCAAACGGAGATACAACGACCAACGAGGGACGAAATCGCGCTGTGTGGCAGACGCGGGTGGCCACCTACCAGTGCCCCTCGTTTCCTGCTCGCTCCAATCCCAACAACCATTCGAATTACTTTGGGGTGATGGGCGGTGGAGACACGGCGCTGGGCTACTGTCAAAGCGACAACGTGGGACGAAGATTCTACCGCAACGGTGTCTTGTATCAGAATTCGAGCACCCGGATGGCCGATATTATTGATGGAACGGCCAATACGTTCTTGGTCGGCGAGCAGCGTTATCAGACGCTCAGTGGTGCCAGAACGGATGCACACCGAATGGGTTGGGCCTCGACGAACCGAGGGGGCAACAGCGCGACCACGGGCACGTTGGCTGCGGCCCAACTGCCCATCAACATTTTCGCGGGTCATGGCGGCACTCATGACACCACTTGGGGCTCATCGCAAGTCAACCCGGCGCCGCCGGGGGCCAATGGGATGGCTCAGCGCACGTTTGGCAGTCTTCATCCGGGCGGTTGCCATTTCGTGATGGCTGACGGCACAGTGCGGTTCTTGACCGAGAACGTCGATTTGAACCTGTACTATTACCTAGCGATCCGAGACGACGGTCAAGCGATCACACCTCCGTAGTCGCGTGGATGAACGAAGTTCTGTGGATTGGTGACGCTCTTGGCTAGAAAGTAGGATTCGATGTCGGTTAGGTGTGCGAACTTGGTGGTTTTGTTGCTTCTGTACTGCGCCGGTTGCGGTGGGAGCACATCCGGTGTCACCACATTTCCATTGGCAGGCACGGTGACCTTCGATGCGAAACCGGTTCCAGTCGGTACGGTCATGTTGATCCCGGACGCCTCCGCGAACAACCGGGGCCCAGGAGCGTCGGTCGGCATCAAGAACGGTGCCTTTGCGACCGAGCCGGGCAAGGGCCACACGGGCGGGAAATACATTATTCAAGTAACGGGCTTCGATGGCGTGCCGATTCCCAGCGGCGAGGGCGGGATGGATCCGATGGGCACCCAACTGTTCCCTCCCTACGACACGAAGGTCGACCTGCCCCGAAGCGATCATGCGATCACGATCGACGTGCCTGCCGCCCCGGGCGGCGCACCGTAGCCGTCGCGCTGAACGAATCGCGCGGCCGCCTGTCAACTTGCGCGGCCGTCCGTCAATTCGCCCGGTCAGCCAGGGAACGAAGCGATCCGTTTAACGGCAGTGTTTCTCGTAAGCCGCACCGCGAATCCGTCGCAGGTATCGCTCCTCGCTGACCGTCTCGGTCAGGATCATGGCGAACTGGATCGCGCCAACAAGTCACTTTGCCAAGCCGGGAATGCCTTGGCAGGTTGAGCCCCATTGCTGCACGAGTTCTTCGGGCGGCAAGCACGAGAACCGGCCCTTGCCTCGGTCGGAACATGCATGGCGTTGAACCGGGCCGGCCGGATCGCATCTTGCATCGCACGCACGAGTTTCTGCCTGGACGACACCCCGACTCCTGCGGAAAGTCGTCATCTTTCGCGACCGAGGGGACGACATCGGATTAACGACTGGTTATGTTAGAGGAGACCACCGCCCGCAAGCTGACCAGCGGCACCCCTTTGGACAACAGGAGCGAAATAATGGAAAGTGCGGTGTTTGTTCCCTTCGCATCGAGGAGCATGGTATGCGTTCTGGCGATTCTGGCCACGGGGACCGTTGCGGTCCGGGGGGCTGCAGGAAGCGAGCCGACAACGGCAGCGGAATGGGCCGTTGAGGGGAGCCTGGCGCCGTTCCTGGGCGAGGCGAGGTTCGAGGTCCAGCAGGTATTTCAGGGCGAGCGGTTTCCGAACGTGGTCGTGGCCACGGACGGCTCCGTGCTGACGACCTGGGGGAACAAGAGCTACAAGGTGCGCCGCAGCGAAGACGGCGGCGCGACGTGGGGCCCGGAAATCACCGTGGCCGAACCGGGGTTTCACGGGGGCGGGGCGATCGTGGACGAACGGTCGGGCGATGTGCTCGTGTTCGTCGAAGCCGGGCATCCGCCGGCGCCGTTGACCGTGTACCGCAGCAAGGATCACGGTCGGACGTGGCAGGCCGACCAAGCCGTGGTCCATCCCGACGCCAAGGGCAACGTGCCTTCGATGCACATGAATGAACACGGCATCACTCTGCGGCGCGGCCCGCACGCCGGACGCTTGCTGCGACCGACTCGCTCCTACGCCGGCGGCAACGCGAGGGAGTTTTGGCCCGAGCACTACACCAACGCGATCTACAGCGACGACGGCGGCAAGACGTGGAAGACCAGCGCACCGTTTCCGGCGATGGGGACTGGCGAGGCGACGCTGGCTGAACTGTCCACGGGCCGGATCTACTACAATTCGCGCCGCCATCTGTCGACCGACGGGTTGAACCCGCGCCGGCGGCACATCGCGTGGAGCGACGACAGCGGCGAGACTTGGAAAGACCTATCGGTCAGTGAAGAATTGCCGGACGGGGATCAGAACCGGGATTACGGCCTGATGGCCGGCTTGGTTCGACTGCCGGTGCAAGACCGCGATATTCTGATTTTCAGCAATATCGACTCGCCCGACGGACGAAAGCGGGGCACGGTCTGGGCCAGTTTCGACGGCGGCCGATCGTGGCCGGTCAGTCGGCTGGTGACGGAAGAAGCGTTTGCCTACTCGTCGCTCGATGCAGGACGTCCGGGCACGGCGAGCGAAGGCTGGATCTATCTGCTGTTCGAAGGAAGCGGCGGGAGAATGGCCCGCTTCAATCTCGCTTGGCTGCTCAACGGACGTGATATCAACGACTTTTTCCCGAAGTAGAGTCGACGATGAACCGAACCCGATTTGCCTTGATTGCTTGGCTGACTGCCGGCCCGTGGTTGCTGACCGAGGCTCGCGCCGACGAGCCCCCGGTGAAATTGCCTCCCGCGTTGGATCGCCCCATCGACTTCGCACGCGACGTGCGGCCGTTGTTCGAGCAACATTGCTGCTCGTGCCACGGCAGCCAGTCGCAGGAGTCCGGATTGCGGCTGGACCGCCGCGCGGCTCTGATCGCAGGCGGCGATCTGGGCAAGGTGGTTATCCCGGGCGACAGTGCCGCCAGCCGCTTGATTCATTACGTCGCGGGGACCAACCCGGACCAGCGCATGCCTCCCGACGAAGAACCGCTGCCGGACGAAGCGATCGGCACGCTCCGGGCCTGGATCGATCAGGGCTGCGTCTGGCCGGAATCCGAGGAACTGCCTGAGGAGAAGAACACGCACTGGGCCTACGAGCCGCTGCGAGTGCCCGCACTGCCCGCCGTAACGATGGCCGATTGGCCGGTCAACCCGATCGATCGGTTCGTCCTGGCGGAACTGGAGAAGCACGGGGTATCACCGTCGCCGGAGGCGGATCGCTATACGCTGATCCGCCGTTTGTACCTTGATCTGCTCGGCCTGCTGCCGCCGCTGGACGAAGTCGACGCATTCGTCCAGGATGCCCGGGAAGACGCCTACGAGCGTCTGGTCGACCGACTGCTGCAATCGCCGCACTTCGGCGAGCGTTGGGGACGTCACTGGCTGGACATGGCGCGCTACGCCGATTCGGACGGCTATGAAAAAGACAATCCGCGGCCCGATGCATACCGCTACCGTGACTGGGTGATCGACTCGATCAATGGCGATCTGCCGTTCGACCAGTTCACCATCGAGCAACTGGCCGGTGACTTGCTGCCCGACGCCACGCCCATGCAGCGGCTGGCGACGGCGTTTCACCGCCAGACATTGACCAACACCGAGGGCGGCGTGGATCAGGAAGAGTTCCGCGTCGAGGCGTGCTTCGACCGCACTGAAACAACTGGGGCCGTGTGGCTCGGCCTGACCGTCGGCTGCGCCCGTTGCCATTCGCACAAGTACGATGCCATCAGCCAGCGCGAGTACTACCAACTGTTCGCCTTCTTCAACAACGGCGACGAACAGACAACGGTGGTGCCAAAATCCGCGGAGGAAGTCGCCGCCTATCAGCAAGCCAAGGCGGTTCACGACGAACGGATTGCAGAACTAGCGGCGCAGCTTCATGCCGAACAGGCTCGGCTGGCCGACAAGTTCGCCACCCGGGAAGCAGCGACGCGCAAGCTGATCGATGCTTCCGCCGCCTCGCCGCTTCTGCGGCATCTCTTGGACCAAGTTAGCTTTCAGAGCGATGGCGATGTCGCATTTCAGCCGCAGCCGGACGGATCAGTGCTGGTGTCCGGGATGAATCCCGAGCGGGCGGTGTACACGGTCGTCGGCCAAGTCGGGGCGGCCGAATTCAACGCCTTGCGATTGGACGTGCTGCCCGATCCATCACTGCCGGCGAAAGGCCCGGGGCGAGTGGCCCACGGTAATTTTGTGCTGAACCAAGTCACGCTGGACGTTTCGCCGAACGCCGACTTTGCCGAGGCCCGTCGGATCGAGTTCGCATCCGCCAAAGCGGACTTCGAACAGGGCGGTGCCTGGCTGGCAGCCGGGACGATCGACGGCCGGGATGACACCGGCTGGGCGATCTCGCCCGAGTTCGGGAAACCGCACTGGCTGGTGCTGCGATTCCGAGAACCACTGGCCGCCACCGAGACGCTGCATGTGCGAGTGCAACTCAGTCAACAGTATGGCCGTCAACATACGCTGGGACGGTTCAAACTGTCGCTGCAGTCGGGTATCGAGCCCGAAGTGACCGTCCCCGACACCATTGTCAAGTTGCTGGCGATTCCGCCCGACAAGCGTACCCAGCCGCAGTGCCAGCAGTTGCTCGATCACTTCAGCACCTTCGAGCCAGCGACCAGCAAGCTGCTGAATGAACTGAACGAACTGCGGCGCAAGGAGCCGCCCAAGCCGGAGCTGACGGTCCGCGTGATCGGTCAACGGGCCAGCAACCCGCGCACAACGTTCGTACTCAAACGCGGCGGATTTCTGGAACCGCTGCTGGACCAGGAAGTCACGCCCGGCGCCTTGGCGGTGCTGCCGTCGCTCGAACCGCGCCACGAAGTCGGTGCGGCCGATCGGCTCGATCTGGCTCGCTGGCTTGTCTCGCCCGACCATCCGCTCACGCCGCGAGTCGCCGTCAATCACGCATGGCGGCTGTTGTTCGGCCAGGGACTGGTACGGACGCCCGGCGATTTCGGAGTTCGAGGCGAACCGCCGACGCACCCGGAACTGCTCGATTGGCTGGCCGCCGATTTTCTCGGGCGGACGTCCGGCGACGGCGGGGCCTCGCCCGGAAAAGCATGGTCGCGCAAGTCGTTGATCAAACGGATCGCCATGTCGGCCACTTATCGACAGTCGTCGCACCATCGGCCCGAACTGGGCGACATCGACCCGCTCAACATCTGGCTTGCCCGCCAGAACCGCGTGCGGGTCGAAGGCGAAATCGTGCGGGACATCAGCCTGGACGCCGCCGGGCTGCTGTCCAGGAAGATCGGCGGGCCGAGTGTTTACCCGCCCTTGCCGCCGGGGGTCGCCGAGCTGAGCTATGCGGGCAATTTCAAGTGGACCGAATCCGGCGGCGAAGACCGTTACCGCCGCGGCATGTACACGTTCTTCAAACGAACGGCGCCGCATCCGAATCTGATCGTTTTCGACTGCCCCGACGCCAACCTGACCAACGTCTCGCGACAGACATCGAACACGCCGCTGCAGTCGTTGACCACGTTGAACAACGCCGTGTTCGTCGAGGCGGCGCGGGCGTTGGCCCGCCAAACGCTTGCCGAAACGGCGGACGGCGACCGCGCGCTCTTGGCCCTTGCCTTCCGCCGCTGCTTGGCGCGACCGGCGACCGAGGCCGAGTTGAATGAGTTGTCCAACCTGTTGGCCGAGTCGCGCCAGTGGTTCGTCGACCACCCGGATCAAGCCCGAGCGTTGATCGGTCCCGATGCCGCGCCGGGGGTGGTTCCCGACCGAAACGCCGCCTGGACCGCGGTGGCGCGGATCCTGTTGAACCTGGACGAATTCCTGACGCGAGAGTAGTCGGCCCGAGGAGCTTTCCATGACACCGATCCAACAATACGTTCAGCACACGCGGCGGGAATTCCTGACCTCGGCAGCTAGCGGACTGGGCTTGGCGGCGCTCGGCGCGATGCTCGATGCCGACGGGATATTTTCACCGACGTCGGCCATCGCGGACCAACAGGCGGACGCGGCATCCAATCCGTTGGCGGTCAAGCCACCGCACTTCGCGCCAAAGGCCAAGAACTGCATCTTCCTGTTCCAGGCCGGCGCCCCCTCACACCTGGATCTGTTCGACCCGAAGCCCAAGTTGAACGAATTGGACGGCCAGCCTCTGCCGAAAGAGATGCTCGACAAGGTCCGGTTCGCGTTTATCAAGAAAGAGACCGCGGTTCTGCTCGGTTCGCCGCGCACCTGGTCCAAACACGGCCAGTGCGGCATGGATTTCTCCGATTTTCTACCGCACTTGGCGACGTGTGCCGACGATCTGCTGATGATCCGGTCGCTGCACAGCGAGCAATTCAATCATCATCCGGGCCAGTTGCTGTTGAGTTGCGGACGCGCCACGTTCGGCTTGCCGACGATGGGCAGTTGGCTGACCTACGGACTCGGCTCGGTGTCGCAGGATCTGCCCGGCTACGTCGTGTTGACCAGCGGACGCGGTTCGAGCGGCGGCGCTTCGCTATGGTCCAGCGGATTCCTGCCGTCGCATTACGCCGGCGTGTTGTTCCGTAATGAGGGCGAGGCGGTCTTGAATCTAGCCAACCCGGCCGGGTTGCCGTCGGAGTTGCAGCGCCGTGGCCTGGACTCGCTCAAATCGCTCAACGAAAACCGGTTGGCCGAGATAGGTGATCCCGAAATCGCTAGCCGCATCGCCAGCTACGAACTGGCCTTTCGGATGCAGTCGGCCGCGCCTGAGTTGATCGACCTGAGCGGCGAGACAGCCACCACGTTGGATGCTTACGGCGTCGACCGTCCGCAGCATCCCCAGGCCACGGGCCGAGGGAACGTAGCCAATGCCCACCTTTCGTTTGCGCGCAACTGTCTGTTGGCCCGCCGGATGGTGGAACGCGGCGTGCGGTTTGTCAACATCATCTACGAAGCGTGGGACCAGCACAGCAATTTGGACGCCGACTTGCGCTACAACACGTGGGTCGTCGACCAGCCTATCGCGGCGTTGCTCAAGGATCTGAAGCAACGCGGTCTGCTGGACACCACGCTGGTCGTCTGGGGCGCAGAATTCGGACGCACGCCGTTGGGCGAGAACCGGACTGGCCGCGACGCCAATACGGGTCGCGACCATCACCCATTCTCGTTCACCCTGTGGATGGCGGGCGGAGGCGTTCGCGGCGGGCAGGTGTACGGCGAGACGGACGAAATCGGCTGGGGCGTGACCCGCGATCCCGTCCACATCAACGACTTCCACGCCACGCTGCTGCATTTGTTCGGCCTGGACCACCTGCGGCTCACCCACCGCTTCCAAGGCCGCGATTTCCGCCTGACCGACGTCGGCGGAAAAGTCATCGACCGCTGGCTCGCCTGACCCGTCTCGCCCAAACGCGCGACGCGGCGACTTCAAGCCGCTTTCCCTAACCCAGAAGATCCAGTATACTCCCAGCCGTTTCACTTTGCGCCCGTAGCTCAATTGGATAGAGCATCGGTCTTCGGAACCGAGGGTTAGGGGTTCGAATCCCTTCGGGCGTACTGACTTACGGCAAATGGCCCATGGATGTGTACCTGGGTACGTGTCCGCCGGCGTTCTTCGTTTCTGGATGAGCTGGCTCTTCTGCGCTGCGCCGGCCGTGGCAACGGTTCTGGTCAATTCGCTGCCGCTTCGATCACCTCGAACAATTCGCCTTGGCCAGCTTCCATGTCCAGAGGCACGGGGCGCAGGATTCCTTGCTGACGAACCAGTTCCTCCCAAACCAGGTCGCGGGTGACCCAGTCGCGAAAGCCGTAATTTCCCGGACTGCGATAGCGGGCGATCTCGCTCCAGTCGAAATAGACGTGGGAGATCCGGTGCTCCTCTAGTATCTCGCGCCGCTGTTCGGCATCGCGGTCGCGCATCCATTGTTCGAAAATGCACGGATCGAAGCACGTGTGGTACAGCGCCGGAACTTCCAGGTCGAACGGCTGGGCGTCGCCGACCAACAGAGCTTGTTTTCCGGCGGGCACGGTGGCGTTCAAGTACCGATGAACGGACGAGACCCGCGAAGGGCCGCCGGACTCCGCCGGCTCGTCGATTCGCAGTTCGGTCAGCGATACCAGCAGCCGACGATCGTACTCGCCGCTGGAGATCAGAATCAGAAAATTGAAAACCACTCCGGCGACCAGGATCGCCATCGCTGTCGCACGCCAGGGACGCCAGTTCGACCATACCACGGCGATGCCTGCCAGCCACGCCGCCCACGGAAGTGCCGGCAGCAGGAACCGATCGACGCGATGCGTCGCCAGCCACCAGACCGCCAAGGTCCAAGCAATCAGTGCGGAAAGCTGGAGTACCTGACGCCGGTGTCGGTCGCTCCACCAAGCCAGCACGACCAGAGGCAGCACGAGCGGACTGATCCAACGGCTGCGCCAAGCGATCGAAGCGAACGATCCGCCCGCTTGCTCCAGCGTGTAACGACGTCCGAGGTCGTCTGGCGGAACACGGTGCGCCCGATTCCATTGCTCCATCAATTCCGGCGTACGCGTCGCGCCGCCGAACACCAAAGGATAGAATGAATTGCCGGTGAAAGCGGCGTTCTTCGCGTACCAGGGACCGACGGCTAGTAGTGCGGCGAGCAGAAAAAGGGCAGGTGCCTTCCAACGCGGAGCGCGGGTGGCCCAGCCGCTCCACACGGCCAGCGGAAGAACGACGAACAGCAAGGCCGGATATTTGCACGCGGCCGAGGAACCGGCCAGGAAGCCGGCCAACAGCAGATAGCCCGCGCTGGCACGCGGGGATTCCGACGCGGTCTCCTGCTGGTAGATCATCATCGCGGCCACGGCCAGTAGCGCGTAGCAGGCAACTGCACCCTCGTTCAATCCGGTGATCGATACCTGGACGACCCACGGAACCGAGAGGTAGATCAGCGCCGCTGCCCAGCCGGCAGTTGCGGAAACGTGGCGGCGAACCGCGGCCAGCAATCCGAGAGCCGTCAGGGGAGCGAAGCCGGCCATCACCGTCTTCCCCACCAGGGCGCCCCACCACCAATCGGCCCAACCCGCGACCAGGACCATCCCGAGCACCGCGTGCAATTCCGCGCCCAGGGGCATGTTGCCATAGACATTGTGCGGCAGAAACTGGATGCGGCCCGCCTGGAACCATTCCTTTGGCACCTGCAGATGGTACTCGCGCACGTCGAATTCCCAGGGCGGCATCATCCCGCCTAGCACGATCAGCACCAGAAACGGCACTGCCAACAGGAAATGGGACAGCTCGAGTCTCCCCCGTTCCTCGTTCGGCAAAGGGGATTCTCCTTGGCTGTCCGCGACGCTCGCTCTCGCCAACGTCCGTCTTGCGACGGCTCCGCCCGCAAACGCCAGAAGGACGCCCCAGAAGACAATCGGATACTGCAGCCCGCCGGCCAGTCCAAACAGCAGTGTCAACAACGATAGTCCGCTCAGCCCGACGGCAATCGAGAAGACGGTCGTTTCCAGGCGGCTGAGCCCCCCACGGCCGATGACCAAAGACAGTGGCAAGTGCCCGATGATGCCAGCTAGCACCAGGATTACTCCGGCAAAGAACGCAACGAACAGACGGTCGGCCAGACCGATGCGGGACGGGTCTCCCCCGATCCAGGCCCACAGCACTTGGTCGGGGATGAAGGCCGCCAACAGGGCTTCGGCTCGGTCGGCATCGGCTCCGAAAAATACGGCCAGATAGGCGAGCAGTCCGACCAGAAAGCAGGCAAGGATCACGGCTTCGCGGCGCGGAAGCGGCGTTGGAGTCGGCGTCGACGGGAGACTTTGGATTGGTATCGGCATGGGGCGGCCGGACGGCTAGAATGAACGCAGGTTTCCACGTGGCATCCGAATTCCTGAGAACTCGGATGAAACAAGCAAGTTTCCGAGGTCCCATGGCCTCGGTTTCGATGATTGCAGTTCAGAAGGTCGCATGTCGTCAGATATCAAGAAATCGGGCAAATCCGAGGGCCGCAAGTCTTCCAGTCACGGTTATCCGGCTTGGTCGCCGCGTTTTTGGAACGGGATGCGCATGGGCGATTGGTTCCGGTTGCTGGCCCGGCACCGTTTTCGCATTCATCCGCTGCGGTTGCCGATGGCCTTTATGATCAGCGGTTGTACCGTATTCAACTCGGTTTTGCACCTATGTCAGCGACTGCGGTACGGACGGCGACTGCGGCAGGTTCAGGTCGATCCGCCGCCGGTGTTCATCATTGGGCACTGGCGCAGCGGAACAACGCTGCTGCATGAGCTGCTGGTCCGCGACCCGCAGTTCGCCTATCCGACGACCTACGAGTGCTTCGCGCCTAGCCATTTTCTGGTCAGCGAATGGATTGTGCCGCGGTTGATCGGCTTTTTGCTGCCGAAGAAGCGTCCGATGGACAACATGGGCGCCGGTTTCAGTTACCCGCAGGAAGACGAGTTCGCGCTGGCCAATTTGGGATGTCCGACACCCTACTTGCACATCGCCTTTCCCAACGACCCACCCGGCTACCTGGAACTGTTCGACATGGAGGGGGTATCCGACGAGGTCCAGAAGCACTGGGAGCGGGAGGTGCTCGCTTTCGCCAAGGCGTTGACGCTGGCTCACGGCAAGCGGTTGATCCTGAAATCACCGCCTCACACGGGGCGAGTTGAGGTACTGTCACGGTTGTTCCCCGGCGCGAAATTCGTTCACATCGCACGGCATCCCGAAACGCTGTTCGTTTCGACTCGCCGTCTGTGGACGACGTTGTACGACGTCCAGGGACTGCAGATTCCCCGCTACGAAGATCTGGACGAGTACATTTTCACCTGTTTCGAGCGCATGTACGGCGGCTTTGAACGACAGCGTCATTCGATTCCGCCGGGCCATCTGTGCGATGTGAAGTACGAGGACTTGATCCGCAATCCGTTGGAGCAAGTGGCCGAGATCTACGAGAAGCTGGATCTGGGCGATTTCCAGGCGATGCGGCCGGAGTTGGAAACGCTGCTGCAACAGAAGGAAGGCTACCGGCCCAACCGCCACGAGGAACTGGAACCGGAGATTCAAGCCCGCATTCGCCAGCGTTGGGCCGGCTACTACGAGAAATACGACTACTCCAACGGATCGCAAGCGTGAAGCCGCCGACTGGTCGCCGTCGCACCATGCCAAATGTCCCGGCACCGGGCACACCGGAAGTCTCGTCCAATGCAAAAGCGGACTCGCTACCGGGTGGTGGTTCAGGCTGGTTGTCGTGGAATGGTCCGCTGCTGCCATCGTTGGCCAGCGGGATTCTGCTTTGGGCGGCGTTTCCGCCGCTGGGCTGGTGGCTGCTGGCCTGGATCGCTCCGCTGGGCTGGTTGCAGTTGATCCTGCGGCCTCGGATCCCGGGGCGGTGGCCGTATCTAGCGATTTGGCTGGCCGGAATGATCCACTGGGCTGCGGTGATGCAGGGCGTTCGGCTGGCGCATCCGGCGTTATACGTTGGCTGGTTGAGCATGTCGGCCTATCTGGCGCTGTACCCGTTGCTGTTCGTCGGGTTGTCCCGCGTCGCCGTCCATCGGCTTGGGATTTCCGTCGTGATTTCGGCTCCGGTGGTCTGGACCGGCTTGGAGTTGCTGCGAGGCCACGCACTCACCGGATTCTCGATGGCGCTGCTCGGGCATACACTGTTCCGGCAGGTGGAATTGATCCAGGTCGCCGATCTGGGCGGCGCCTATGCCGTCAGCTTTGCGGTCATGTTTGTCGCTGCCTGCTTGGCGCGCGGCCTGCTCCGACGGCGGCGTTCGCAGGAGGAACGGCCATTTCGCCGAGCGTGGTGGCCGTTGGCTGCTGCGGGCGTGATGCTGTCCGGCATGTTCTTGTATGGACGATTGACCCAGCGAGATCTCGATGCGCAAGGCGGGCCGGCGACCGAATTGGACGTCGCATTGATCCAAGATTCGTTCGACACGGTCTTCGAATACAATTTCCAGCGCGAACGGGACGTTTTCGCGAGTTATCTGCAACTGAGTCGCGACGCCGTGCTGGAGCATCCCGAACTCGACCTGATCGTCTGGCCGGAATCGGTCTATGCGGGCACCTTGGGCGAAGTGCTCGTCGAGCAACCTCTGATCGTGCCACAGGAGGTGCCACTGGGCGAGCAGGAATTCCGGGATGCCGTGCAAGCCAGGCAGATCGCCGTCGACCAGAAGAACCGGGACGTAGCGACCGGTCTGAACAGCCTGAGCAAGCGAACCGGAGACCGCGAGGACGGCATCTGGCTGATCGTCGGAACCGATTCGCAGCGGATCACCTCGGGAACCGTCGAGCGTTTCAACTCGGCGTTGCTGATCGATCCGCAGGGCGATGTCGCGTCGCGTTACTTCAAGATGCATTTGGTGATGTTCGGCGAATACCTCCCCTTTGGCCGGATGTTTCCCCTGCTGTACCGTTTGACGCCGATGACGGTGGGCCTGACCCCCGGACAGAAGCCGACTGCGTTTGTCACGCCGCAAGGCACGCTGGCTCCCAGTATTTGCTTTGAGAGCACCGTGCCGCACCTGATTCGCCGCCAAGTCGCATCGCTGCGGGAGCAGGGGCACGCTCCCGATGTTTTGGTGAGCGTCACGAACGACGGCTGGTTCTGGGGCTCTAGCATCCTGGATCTGCACTTGGCCTGTGGCGTGTTTCGAGCCGTTGAAAATCGTCTCCCTTTTTTGGCCGCGGCAAATACCGGCTTGTCCGCCAGTATCGATCAGAACGGTCGCATCAGGGCGGAGGGGCCAAGGCGGGCTCCGTTCGTGTTGATTTCGCAAGTCCGATCGGTGGCATGGGACAGTTGGTATGCTTGGTGCGGGGATGTTCCGGCTGGTTGTTGTCTGCTGTTCTGTTTCGCTGTGTCGATTGTAGGTGCCGTGGACTGGGCTCGTCGCCGGAACGTACCGAATTCTCCGGAATAACGCCCCGACGCCAGCACGATAATAGAGCAGGTGATCGCCAGATCGGACTGAAGGCCCGTCTTCTTAGGTTTTTGCCACTATTGGGGAAATTCCGTTCTCTGGTCTTGAGCGGTCGTCATCAGATAGGGGGAATCGCAGACTTCTTATCTCCTCTATCTTGAAATTACTTCGTTGACATTAGGTTTTGCGCAAAAATATACTAGGGTTGAATGTTTACTGACCGAAGCCGACGAGGTGCAGGACCATGACACTGCTGGGAAAGATCTTCACCGTATTGATTTTGATCATGAGCATTGTGTTCATGTCTTTCTCGGTGGTCGTATTCGCAACCCACAAGAACTGGAAGATGTTGGTTACGAATCCAACCCCCACTGAGACGTATGGACTGGGCTTGGTCCATCAACTGAAGCGCGAGCGCGAGACAAATCTGAACTTGCGTCGAGAACTGGAAGATCTGAAGACGCAGAACGCGATCGAGAAGGCCGCGCGGCGTCATGCGATCGGCGCTCTCGAAACCAAGTTGACCAGCGTTCAGCAATCGCTCACCGAAAAGGAGGGGCAACTGAGGACGTTGCAGGCCACGGAGAGCGAATCGGCAGCGGCTCTGAAAATTGCCGTGGATACCGCGGAGAAACTGCGCGTGGCGGTCGATGGCCTGCGAACCGAAGTGCGGGCCACGCAAGAGGCTCGGGATGCGAAATTCGCCGAGGTCGTGCGACTGACCGACCAGTTGCAGGGGGCGATGGGCACCCAGCGGATCCTGCAGGAACGCGCTCAGCAGATGGTCACTCAAATCTCGGACATGAAGCGGGTGATCGATGCGGCGGGTGTCGACGTCAACATGGATACCAACGCGGTGCCGCCGCCCCTGGATGGTATCGTCACCGCTGTGGGGGAGAGCAATCTGATCGAGGTCTCGCTGGGCTCGGACGACGGGCTGCGGGTTGGCCATCGTATCGAAGTGTTTCGTGACAACAGTTATCTGGGCCATGCTATCGTGTTGAAGACCGATCCGGATCGCTCCGTGGCGCAGATGGACGACAAAACTCAGCGTGGTTTGATAAAGGTGAGGGACCGTGTCGCGACGAAAATCAACCGGACCAGAACTGGCTAAGGGACCGCCCGAACAGAAGCAGCGGACGAACGTTTACACGATGATGCTGATCATCTCGTTTGCCGCGATCTGCTTGGCCTGTGCCCTGTTGTGGATGGAACTGCAGCAGTACGGACCCTACCCGTGGTGGAAGACCGAGGGAGTGACGCCCGCCACGTCGCAGGTGTCCCCCGCGCCGTCGACTCTGGTCGTGCTGGACGCTCCGTTTGCGCGGATGTAGGTTGAGAAATCTGAAACGGGCGTTTGGCGACCAAGGGGACCGTCTCAATTCTGCCGACGTCTGCGCGAAGCCGGTCCCGGATCTGCGAGTTGGCTTGATGGAATGAGCACCAGTGCGTCCAATAATCCGGCGCGCATCCAATGTCCCGCCTGCGGCGGCAGCGTCAAGATTCCAACCGGTCCGGTTAGTGGGCGGTTCCGGTGTCCTCGATGCGATGCGGACATCGATTCTACGGGAGGGCTCGCAACCAGGCCCTCAGGATCGTCCGCCACTCACGAATCGGAGGACGACGACGAGTATCGCTTGAGCGACACGGTCGAGCGCCCGCCGCCGTCCGAAGTGCATGAGCATCTGCTCGTGGCTGCCAAGCGAGAGCTGGAAACGGAGCGTAAGTCCCCAGCATCGGAACGCACGCCGCCGCCCCAGGCGTCGAGACCGGTCCGCGGGGATGTATTTGCGGCCAACGCGCGCGACTTGATGGGCAAGGCGGAAGCCGAAGCGAAGGAACTCGAACGGGAGGCCCCGCGCCATGCCGCGAGCCCGCTATTCACCAACTTGTTCACCTTTCTTTTCGATGTCCAGGCCATCGCCCGGTGGATCGCGTTGACCTTCCTCTCACTGGGCTGCGTCGTGTTCCTGCACTTGTTCCTCTCGCTCCAGGAAGGTGGTCCGGTCCATCAGTTTGGTGCTGTATTCGTCGGGATGCTGATGGCGCCGTTGAGCTTGATCTGCATCACGCTGACGTCGGTCTGCTGGCTGGTAATCGTTCAGGACACGGCCAACGGATTGGACAAGATCGAGCAGTGGCCCAACCTGAACTTCCTGGATTGGATGTTCGACGCCTTCTACATCCTGAACAGCCTGTTCCTGTCCGCAGTTCCCGGCATTGTGATCGGTCAGGCGGTTGTAGTCAGCGGACTGGGCGGGCAGTGGGTAGCGCTGCTGCTCGGTGCGATGACGGCGGTCCCCTTGTTCCCGGTGATCTTGCTTTCGACTTTGGAGGCCGGGTCGCCGCTGGGACTGTGGTCCAACGCACTGGTGCGGAATCTGATCAGGAGTCGCGCAACGACCAAGCAGTTTTTTTTCGGTTCGGCGGTCCTGGGCGTTGCCGCGGCTGTTTCCCTGGCGGTCATGGCTCAGCAGATGTTCTTGATCAGTCTGTTGGGCGCCGCGGGCTTCAACGCTGCCGCAATGCTCTACTTCCGCCTGCTCGGACGTCTGGCCGGCTTGGTGATGCCGGACGAAGACGCCGGCGACGCGGGACAGGGCTGACGTTCGTTCACGGAGCCAGGAAGATCAGCCCGGTTACGGCTGCGGCCTGGGCCGCACCCGCCCGAAGGCTAAACGGCGGGCGATAGAAATGGGCCGGAGCGTAGGAGCCCGGTCGGTAGTGGCCCAGCGTGTACTGGCAGTCGCTCGGCGGCGAGGCCGTCATCAGATACGGCATCGACAGCGTGACACCGAAGAAATGGGCCGCCGAAAACGCTGGCTGCAGAATACCGTGCGAGTAGCCGTACCGCTCCAAATTGATCTCTTCGTAGTACAACGGGCTATGGCACAGATCCGGGGCCTGCCACCAGTACTGAAACATGGTCCAGTCCCGATTTGTTCCGGGCCCATGACGCTCGGACCCCAGCAGCGCGAAACGCTCGGCGGCTGCGTTCTCGGGCAAATCACCTTCTGGTTGAGCGTCCGTCCGCACGTCCTGGATCGGCTTGAGCCCGTCGCCAGGCGAAATTCCCGCGGGCGGAGACTGCCCAGCGGAAGTCGGCCAACTGGTTTGATCGACAACGCTCGATGGACCGGTTGGCAACGCTTCCCGTCGAGCCGCAAGGAACTCGGCCAACTCGTCGACTTTCACATGCCTGGGAAGCGACGGAAGGGCCGAAGTTCCGGAGGCGTGTCGAGACGAATTGACGACCACCCGGATCAAGCGTCCATCCGGGCCGCGAACGAACCGATTGGCGGCCGTTGGCGTCAAGCGGTCGGAGGTCAGGCGTACGAAGGACGGCGGGAGAGATTCGACGACTCGATCCACGGGCACAGTCCGGGGCGTGACAGATTCGGGCAACGCAGCCAGATTCGGTGGTGCAGCCGGCCGGGATGACGCGACCGCTTCCGACGGTACGATGTCAGGGACCGCTCGTGCGGTTTGCTCTTCGAACCGCTGCTGGGCCAACAGGACGCGATCCAGACTCGAGACGGAATTCTCGCCCAGGACGGCGCGACGCGGCAGTGGCGAATGAGTGGTTGGAATGGCAGCCGTTGCCGTTCGGGCAGCCGCCGGGATCGCATCGCCTTGGGGAGTCAACGGTTTTGGAGACTCCATCTCGGATGGTGTCGCAGCCGCCCGGGGAGTAGTGATCGGCGATTCGATCTCCCGCGGCGCGGCTGGTGTGGGGGCGGAATCGCTGGCATGCTGGTTGGTCGTCTTCGGCCGCAGCCCAGGCGGCGTGATCGGGTCCAGGACGCGACGCAGCAGTCGGCCGGTTTTCGTCAGAAGATTGTCTTCGCTGGGCGGCGGGTCCGCCGGCACTTCCGGCCAGTACACCGTCTGTTCGACCGGATACTCTCTTGCCGGTTCGGCCGGCGCCGATGGCTTGATCACTCGCACGACGAGCTGCGAATCGGGGCGCTGAGTGTCCGAAAGCTGTACCGACGTTGGTTCCTGCGCCGTGGCCGTGCAGATCGTGATCAGTAGCCACGCGCCGACCGTTCCTGGAGTGAGCCACCCAGTGGTAAGCCCGACTGGTCGGTGCGGAGGCAATGCCTTCATAGTTTGGTTCCTCGGACACGAAAGCTGCTCCGAACATGCGTGTGGCTCCAGGTTGCGGATACCCGGATTCCGTCCCATGTTCGAGGACTGAGGGCGAAGGTCACGACACGGCTGCGGTGAAGAAGCCCGATCGGCTCTGATCGACTCCGTTGCGCGACAAGGCTCCTCGCGAATCACGACGATTTCTTTTTCGACGACTCGCCCGCTACATCTTTACTGTTCCGGAAAAGAGGTGCAAACTGCGGAGGCTGCACAAACTGCCCAAGGACGAACCGCCCGGGAAGTGCCTGCAATCGCCGGCGAAATAGATGATGTCGCGGCTAGCATCGCGGCCAAGCCCGGCGCGTCCATTCGACCGGCACGGAGCGAAAATCTTCTTTGCGGAAAGCGACGTTAGGATTGCTCGACTGCGACCTGGATCTGGCCGTCCTCGACGCGGACAGGGTAGGAATCGGTCTTGATGCGGGGGTTGTCACACCAAGTGCCATCGGTAACTCGGAAACGCCAGCCGTGCCAGGGACAACTGACCATCTGGTTCTCGACATGGCCCTCGGCCAGCGACGCACCTTGGTGCGGACACAAGTCATTGATGGCGTAGTACTGGCCATCCAGATGGAAAACGGCCACGATTTGATCGTGGACGACGAAGGCTCGCCCCTGACCGTTGGGGATATCCCCGACCTTTGCCACCGTTACAAACTCAGCCATCGTTGTGTCCTGCCCGCCTTCTGTTCCGCTGCCGTTGTGAAATTCCCGGAAACCTGCAAGATTGTAAGCAAGTTCGACCCTTTTGCAGAGCGGAAATCGTTTGGCAATTCATGCAACGGATTGGGGGTCGTTCTCGACACGTCCGAACTGGCGTGCGGCAGTTTCCATCACTATTCCTCAGCTCCCTACGGGACTTGCAACTCCCTAGGTCGACATACAAGGCGTATTGGATGCATGATCAAACCATCAAAGACTATTTAATCAGCCACGTGATTCCCCGTGTCCAGATGCCGGCCCAATACTTGGGGGGTGAATGGAACATGGTTCGCAAGGAACCGGCCGCGATGCGAGGCCGCCTGTGTCTGGCTTTTCCGGACGCTTATTCGATCGGGATGAGCCACCACGGATTCCAGGTGCTGTACTCGCTGATGAACGCTCGCGACGACTGGTATTGCGAACGGGTTTACGCGCCTTGGCAGGACATGGAGCAAGCGTTGCGGGACGCGGGAATTCCGCTGTGCAGTCTCGAAACGTTCACTCCGTTGGCCCAGTTCGACGTTGTCGGGTTCTCGCTGCAGTACGAACTGAGCTACATCAACATCCTGACCATGCTTGATTTGGGCGGAATTCCGATTCGTTCCGCCCAGCGAACGCCCCGGCATCCACTGATCCTGGCCGGCGGCCCCTGTGCTCAGAATCCCGAACCGCTGGCCCCGTTCGTGGACGTGTTTGTGTTGGGCGACGGCGAAGTCAGCTTGCCGGAGATCTGCGATACGTGGCGGGAACTTCTTGACGAAGCCACCTCGGCCGGCGGTTTGTGCGACGGGACCGCGGGCTGTCAGCAGCGCGAACAGTTGCTGGCCGGTCTGGTGGCCCGGTTGCCGTATGCCTATGTGCCGCGCTTCTACGAGCCCGAATACCGGGACGGGCGTCTTGTGGCTCTGAACCGGCTGCGAAGCGATGTGCCCGAGACGATCCAGCCGGCGCTGGTGGCGGATCTGGATGCGATCCCGCTGCCGACCCGCCCCATCGTGCCGTACGTCGAGACGGTCCACGACCGCATCGCCATCGAGATCATGCGCGGCTGTCCGTGGCAGTGCCGATTCTGCCAAAGCACGGTCATCAAGCGGCCCTTGCGGGTCCGGTCCGTGGCGACGATCATCGATGCAGCGTTGGAGAGCTATCGCAACACGGGATTCAACGAGATCTCGCTGCTCTCGCTGTCCAGCAGCGACTATCCGCATTTCGAGCAGTTGGTCACCGAACTGAAACGCGTCTTCAAGCCGCTGGGCGTGAACATCTCGGTGCCCAGCTTGCGAGTGAACGAGCAACTGCGGACGCTGGCCGAGTTGATCGGCAACGACCGCCGCGCCGGCTTGACGCTGGCACCCGAGGTGGCCCGCGACGACATGCGCGAGCAGATCCGCAAGAAGATCAAGAACGAGGATCTGTTCGAAGGCTGCCGAGCCGCGTTCCGGCAAAACTACGAACGCGTCAAGTTGTACTTCATGTGCGGCTTGCCCGGCGAACGAGAGGTCGATCTGGACGGCATCCTCGAGATGGCCGAGACGATTTCGCGGATCGGCCGCGAGGAACGGGGGCGGTTGGCCCAGGTCACGGCCAGTGTATCGAATTTCGTTCCCAAGGCGCACACGCCGTATCAATGGAACGCGATGCAGCGGCGCGAGTACTTCCGTTGGGCTCACCAGTACCTGCGCAGCCGCCGCCAATTGAGAGCGGTGACGGTCAAATGCCACGATATCGAAACCAGCTTGCTGGAAGGCGTGCTGAGCCGAGGCGACCGCCGCATGGCCGAGGCGATCGAACTGGCCTGGCAGCGGGGTGCTCGCATGGACAGTTGGCGCGAGCATTTCCAGCCCGACCGCTGGTGGAAGGCTCTGGCCGACGCCGGCATCGATTTCGAACGGGTGGTGCATGAACCGTTCGCGATCGGGGACCGTCTGCCCTGGGACCATGTGAACGTCAAGTACGGCCGGACGTTTCTGGAGAAGGAGCAAGCAAGGTCCATCATCCAGTTGGAATCGATGGCCGACGCTTGCTGAGTTGCAGGAATGTTGGCAGTTGGCAGTTGGCAGTTGGCAGTTGGCAGTTGGCAGTTGGCAGTTGGC
>JAHDXO010000068.1 GCA_023382975.1 Pirellulaceae bacterium | reverse complement strand
GTTCGGACCCGCGTTCGGCGCCCGCGGGCCACACCGCTCGCCGTTCCAACTGACCACTGACTACTAAAGATTAGGTGAAGGATTAGGTGAAAGATTAAGGATGACGATTGACCACTGCCAACTGACCACTGCCAACTGACCACTGCCAACTGACCACTGCCAACTGACCACTGACCACTGACCACTGACCACTGACCACTGACCACTGACCATGAAACGAATCCGACTATCGTCCCAAGCCAAGAGCAATTGATCCGGTTGAAGACTCGGACGGGGATCGGCCAGTGGAATATCTTGTGCCGCTGGGCGTTCTGCCTGTCGCTGGCCGAGGTGACGCCGCCGACGCCGGTCGAGATCCCGGCCGATAGCAATGTCGAGATGAGTTGGCTGGTGTTCGGCGGCGAGCACCACGCATTGTACTCGGCACTGCTCAAGACGCGCTGCGTGCGCGATGGGCTGGATACGGGGGACGAGACGCTGTTTCGCCAGTTCCGACTGCACCTGCACCGCGGGATCGGCGACTTGGCACAATTGACGTTCGGAAGCGACGCTTGATGGAAAACAACCCCGGCCAAATCCTGGAACAGTTCCTGGCCGATATCTGCTCGATGAAGCTGCACCGTTCGAGAAACAACTGTCGGATTTTGCCGTAGCTGCCGTCGCCAGACGGCGGCGTTCCACACTCTGGCGAGCGTAGCTACGACACTTGTTTCTGGGACGATGCTTATTTGCCAGAGGGCGGACCCGGATCTTTGGCGGCTTGTGCCGATCGCGTCCGTTTGGCTTGTTGAACGGGGTCGGCTTGGCGGGTGATCTGCATGTGGTGCGCGAGCGCCGCACTCAGTTGCGTGTGGACCGGTTCGAGTTCGGCGGGGATTCCGGCAGCGGCCAGATCGACGTTTTCGCCGGGGTCGGTCTGCGTGTCGAAGAAGCGGCCGTCCGCGTACAGTTTGTGATGCGCGGTGCGGACGTGCTGCGATGCCGCCTCCCGGACGCCGTTTCGCTCGTACCAGCAGTAGACGTAATCCTTCTTGCGAGGCTGACCGGAGAACAGCGGCATGAGGCTCGTGCCGTCGATCCGCAGATCGGCAGGGGGCGCGACTCCGGCCGCGTCGGCCAAGGTGGGCAGCACGTCGGTGAAATCGACCAGCGAGTCGCTCGCGGCGCCCGCCGGGATCTTCCCTGGCCAACTGGCGAGGAAACCGACGCGGGTTCCGTTGTCCTTCGTGCTGCCTTTGCCGCCTCGGTACGGGCGTCCGCGAAACGGCGACGAGATCCCGTCGAACGTGCCGTTGTCGGCGGTCCAGATAACCAGCGTGTTCTCCCGCAGACCGAGCGAGTCGATTTTGTCCACGATTTTGCCCGTCATCTTGTCCGTGTACCGCACCATCGCGTCCCAGTATTGCTGGCTGCGGTAGCCGCCCGGTTCGCTCTTGGCATCGCGCCACATCGTGGGATCCCAGTCGGGATGATCGGGCGTCGGGACGAAAGGCCAATGCGGCAGGATCATCGGGTAGTAGACCAGGAACGGCCCCTCGCGGTTCTCTTCGAGAAAACGGCACAGGTAGTCGGTCACCAGGTCCGGGCCGAACTGGCCGTTCTTGAAGTCCTGCTCTTGGCCATCGATCTCCAGGCCGGGATTCGGGTAGCGGCTCGGCCGTCGCGTCAGTTGCCACAGACAATGCCGATCGAATCCGAAACGCCCGGGCGCCTCGAATCCTCCTTCGAGCTGCCACTTGCCGGCGATGCAGGTGCGGTAGCCGGCATCGCGCAGCAGATTGCCGAACGTCGTCGCTTGCGGGTCCAGCAGCCCGAAGCGGATGTAGTTCCGGTTGTTGTAGATCCCGGTCATGATCTGGACTCGGGACGGGGTGCAGATCGGCTGCGAATGAGCTTGGTCGAAACGCATCCCGCTCGCCGCCAGCGCGTCCAGGTGCGGTGTCTTGTAGGCGTCGCTGCCGTAACAGCCCAGGCATTCGAGGCCGATATCGTCGGCCATGATGACAACCAGATTGGGCCGCGCGGGCTTGGGCCCTTCGCTTCCGTGACCAACCACGCCGAACCACAGGAACCACACCACCAACCCGACGGCAAGCATTCGGCACATTCCACGGTACCTCCTGGCTGTGAATCTTCGATCATTCGCAGCAACGGTTACGAAATCGTTGCCCAATTTGTTCCGACGATTTTCACCGCAAGCCGCAGGCGACAGCATGCTTGGTGACAACGAATGAGACGCTGTCGCCTTCGGCTTGCCGTTCAACGAGGGCGTTTCTTCACGAGCGTTGCTACCGCCCGGGCCATTGTAATGCGTCCCTACCGCTGCCGCCACTCTTCAGGGCTGGATTGGCTTTGCGGATGATCCTATACTGTGTCCTCCAATGCGTCTTGAGAAATCTTTCCGACCATCCAATACGGTTTTTTACGAGGATCACCGATGACGATCGAACTTCGCGGCAACTGCGCCTACGCACTGCTCACACCTACCAGCATGGGAGTTCGGCTCACTCCCGCCGACGGCCAGCCGATGCATTGCGGAACGAATTTGTTCATGCAGGCCACCAGTGCGGAGAGCAACGTGTTGAGTGTTTCGTCGTATCTGGGTCTGCCCGCCAAGGTTCTGACCACATTTGTGAAAGGCAGCCCGATCGCCCGTTTCATCAAGGACAATTTGGCGAGCCGCCACATCGCTTTCGAGGGACCGGAAGTCGAGCAGGGTGGGCCCTGGGGCTACCGGCACCAATTCAATCTGGCCGACAGCGGTTGCGGCTCGCGCGGGCCGCGGGTCCACAACGACCGGGCGGGCGAAGTCGGCCGGACGCTGAACGTGAAGGATTTCGATCTGGATCGGATCTTCGCGCAGGAGGGCGTGCAGATCATGCATCTCTCTGGATTGATCGCGGCGCTTTCGCCCGAGACGAGCAATTTCTGCCTCGAGCTGGCTCGGGCCGCCAAGAGGCACGGCACCCGCATCTCGTTCGACTTGAACCACCGCGCCACGTTCTGGAAGGGTCGCGAGAAGGAGTTGCACGAGATTTTCACCGAGATCGCCACGGCCTCGGACATCCTGGTCGGCAACGAAGAGGATTTCCAGTTGTGTCTGCACGTCGAAGGCCCCGAGGCGGGCGGGGTCGATCTGGTCGCCAAGATCGACAATTTCAAAGCCATGATCAACCGGGCGAAACAGGCTTTCCCGAACGCCAAGGTCTTCGCCACCACGCTGCGCGAAGTGATCAGCGTCAATTGCCACCGCTGGGGCGCGATCATGTCCGAGGTCGACAACTGGCACGTCGTCGAGCCGCGTGAAATCACGGTGCTCGACCGCATCGGCGGCGGCGACGGCTTCGTCGGCGGCATGCTGTACGCCATCCTCCGCGGCTGGGAGCCCGAGAAGTGGATCCAGTTCGGCTGGGCCACCGGCGCGCTGGCCACCACGATGCTGACCGATTACGCCCAACCCGCCGACGAAGCCCAGGTCTGGAGCATCTGGAAAGGCAACGCCCGCGTGCAACGCTAGAGGCGATCGCGTCCGCGGGGCAGAACGTGCAAACCGCATAGAAGGTGGTTTATGATTGATCGAGTCCGCATCCAGAACTTCAAGTGTTTGTTGGAGACGACCGTCGATCTAGGCCCGCTGACGGTGCTGATCGGTCCCAACGACAGCGGGAAGACCAGTTTCTTGGAGGCGCTTCGAATGCTTGGCGCCACGACCGAGCGAGCTTTGACCGAAGTGTTCCATGACGACGCCAAAGGCGGTCGTTCGAACTTGCTGCCAAGTCTGGTGTGGCGGCGAGAACGCCATTTGAGCATCGGATGGCACGTCCAAGGCAAGGCCAAGCAGTCTTTCGAGTACGGACTTTGCTTGCCGGTCGACGGTCAGATGCCAACCGAGTCACTGGCCATCGATGGCCGGGACATCTTTCGGCTGGATGATAGGGACACCTCGAATCCGCGCAATCCCTCCCACGATCCGAACCGTACGTTCCTCAATACGATGAGGCAACTCCAAAATAGTCAGTCTGGCGTTCGTGGTCCCCACCCCGATCGCTCGAACGAGCCAGTTGTCCCGGTCGACTGGGTCTGCGAGGCGTTGGGTTCCACCGAGGAATACCGCTTCGTTCCCGACGCGATGCGGTCTGCGTCCAAGGCGGAGCCGAATCCGACGCTGTCGACGACCGGCGACAATCTGGCGGCGGTGCTCAACTCGCTGCTGACCGGCCCGGATCGCGCGGCAGTTGTCGAATTGGAAGGCAAGCTGCGCGAGGCGATTCCCACGCTCCAAGGGCTTTCCACTCCGGCGGCAGACTCAAGCGGTTCGCTGCGGCAGATCGAATTCGCACTTTCCGGTCCCAGCAAGCCGCCGGAAACGATCCCGTCGTCGCAAGCGTCGGACGGAGCGATGTTGCTGACCGCGTTCCTCGCGTTGGCCTATGGCAACACGCCGCAAATCCTGCTGATCGAGGAACCCGAGAACGGCTTGCATCCATCACGTCTGCAAATGGTCATCGAGATCCTTCGCAAGATGAGCCGCGGGGAGGTTGGCAATCAGCCTCGGCAGATCATCCTGACGACGCACAGTCCCCTGTTGTTGAACTTCGTCCAGCCAGAGGAAGTCCGCATCTTCCAACGCGCAGCAGACGGTGCAACCCGAGTGACCCCGATGGATCAGATTCCGAACATCGAGCGGTTGCACAAGGAGTATGCCGCTGGCGAGCTGTGGTATCTGTTCGGCGAAGAGGAACTGGTCAAGGGACAATCGGCATGAGAGTCTTGTTGATCGGCGAGGGTTCGCACGACATCGGTCCCCCAACCTTCGATCCGCAGCCGCGCCCGGCTGCGGGCGTGGTTTCCACGCTCGCACGGCGTGTTTCCCCTGCAATCTCCAAGGATTCCTTGGCCCTGGCTTGGACGGAGATCTCGAACTTGGACCCGAAGAAGCGGAAGCGGGGATTGGATGCGAAAGTCGAGACAGCAATCGTATTGAGCGCCATGAAGTACGGACTCGACGGCACCGTGTGCGTAGCCGATCAGGATCGGGACGCGACGCGGCTGAGCACGATGGAAGAGGGGCAATCGCGCGGGTTGAACCTAGTTCGGCAGCCGCATGCAGCCGCTTGTGGAGTCGCCGTTGAATCGATCGAGGCTTGGACCTTGGGAGCCCCGGAAGCGATTGCCCTTGTGCTGGGAACGGATGCCGCAGTAGTCCAGTCTCACTACCGGCTGCGCGATGTCGAGTCGTTCTATCAGCACAGCGGCAAGTCCGACCATCGTCCCAAGGACATCCTCGGCCGTATCGCAGCCGCCAAACACTGGAAAGACAGCAGCGAATTCCGATCCGCAGTAGCCGAGCACACCGACGTCGCGGCCTTGAAACAGACGTGCCCCCGCGGGTTCCGCCCCTTCGCCGAAAAACTCTCAGCCGCCTTCGGACCTCGATGAGACGGATCAAATGACTTCACTCTGGTGCGCCGCTGCAATCCGGGCGTCCATATCGCGAGTTCGGCGGGAAGCGGCCGGGCACTGAGCAATACGCTCACACCTCATGAACTCGATTCGGCACCAGCGGCGTTGGGGAAACTGAGGCCTCGGCGGCGAGTTTGGCTTGCTGGAGTTTGAGGCACTTGGCAGGGGTGTTGCGCTGGATCTGCGGCTGGGCCTCGGCCCAGGTGATGGCTTGCAGGATCGTCTGCCAGCGACCGGCCGGGCCGAGTACGGTGTTGCGTTTGTCTTCTTCCCGGCGTTTTTCGTCGGCACCCGCTGCGTTCATGGCCTCTCCTGCTCGATCGCCGCCTTCAGCGTTCGGATCCGGTCCTGCTTCCGCTGCGGCTCGGGCAGCGCCAATTGACACTGGAGCATGTCGGCATCCGACAATCCCCAGTACGGCGTCCCGCTGCCGGTCGTGCCCGCGCAAGCCCTGGACCGGCATTCGCGCCAACTGGCCAACCCCTGCACCGTGCGGAAGATGTCGATCGCACCGACCGCGGACGTCAGGCAATAGACACCTTGGCAGGACAACCAGCCGCGGCGGTGTTGGGCTACCGGCTTCCAATCCTGTTCGCTCAAGCCCCATTGTGCGTCCAGTTCCGCCAAAGCATCTTCGGTGCGCCCGCGGTTCTCGGGCGTATCCTCGATCCACAGATCGACGTCGAACGTCAATACCGGATCGTGTCGCAGCAAGAAATTCATCCCGCCAATCAGCAGGCATCCTACTTGATGCTTATTGAACGTATTGAGGATGCGATCGAGATCCATGACAGCAAGAGCCCGTCCGGGAAAAGGAACTCTGTCCAATTCTGAACGGGGTACGTTCCGCTGTCAATCGGCTTTGGTGGGAACAACCCAGTCGGTGATCAGCCGTCTTGGCCAAAGAACCGTAGACGAGCACCAAGTTGGTCTTCTCACGGCAGAACCTGGATCTCCTGCACGGCGGTGTTTTCGCGGATGGGGGTGACGGGGCGGGCGAGCCACACGAGCCAGCGGTAGGTGCCCAGCGGCCGGTCGCCGGGGCGCTGGATGCTTGTCGCCTGGTAACGGTCGAGGGTGGATCCGATCGTGTTGACCTCGGCGATCGGCACATATCGCTTGCGGTCGCTGACGTCCCAGCCGGGGTCTGCCTTGGAATCGCTGCCGTACAGCGTGAAGTGCTGAGGCCCCCGTTTTTCGGCTTGATGGTAGGACCAGGTGCGCACCGCGGCCACGGACTGGACGCTGCCGAGGTCGACGCGGTACATGCCGCCGACGACATCGTTGCGGAACACGGGGCCGTAATTCTCGGCCAGTCGGCCGTCGTGCAGTGTCGCCAGCGGTTCGTTCGCCGTCTCTGGACGAGATTGAATCGAACGGATCTCGAACGTCTTCGCTGCCTCAGCCAACGGCAGGATGACGAAATTGCCGCCGGACGGCGATTCGGTGACCACGAACGGGTAATCGGCAACTTGGACCGCCAGCGGACTCTGGCCGCGCACCAGGCCGATCGTCAGCGGTCGCCCCTCGGCTGCGTCCTGCAGTCGGTACAGATCCGCCAGACGCTTGACCGGTTGGCCGCTGACGCTCTGCACCACATCATTGGTTCTCAAGCCGCACTCGGCCGCCTCCGATTCGTCCGGCACTTCGGCCAAATGAACGCCGCCCGCGTCCTTGCTCACTCCGAACGCCGAGAACTCTTCGCCTTCCAACTCCCGCACGGTGGCTTGCAACCAATGGCCAACGAGCCGCTGTGTCGGTGTGGCAGTCGGCGGCTCGTCGGTCCGCTCGCCGGGCAACGCGGGCGTGCGCGCGATGGCCTTCCACTCGGGCTTCCGCACGCCGAACTGGTCCATCGGAAAGTTCTGGAAGCCCAGTTCCAACGCGGGCGATCCTTCGCGGACGCGGTAGTCGCCGCGGGCCGGATCGACGAACCGGGCGTCGGCCACCAGGGAATTCGCATCGCGTCCGCTCTGCTGCTGGAGCACAACGGCCGGCTGTGGCTCCGTCGCGCCGGGTTGATGCAGCAGGTTGTGATCGACCTCCGTTCCCCAGGGCTGCGGCACGCGGATCGGCCGATACGGGGCGAAGACGATGTTGCGGCGAACGATGTCCTGGCTGTTGGGATACCAGACATGCGGATGGAACGAGTTGTCGACCATGATGTTGTTCTCGGCGATCCGGTGAAATCCCTCGCGGAATTTGAGCCCGCCGTGCAGCATCAGATTGTTGTAGACGTGGTAGCTGCTCGATCCGTCATCCAGATCGATGTCCCAGCCGTGGTCGCAGCGCCAGCGGCTGTTGCGGATCACGTTCTGCTCGACCATGTCCAACAGCGCCAAGTCAGGCAGTCGGTCCGGCGGCGCGTCCTTCAATTCCCAGAATCGATCGCGGCCCCAGGAGTTGAAGCTGCCGTGGTCGCCGGTTTCCAGCACGGTATCGAAGACATCGCAGAATTCGACAACGTGTCCGCCGAAGGTCCCCTCGCTGATGTTGATCCCGGCGCGAGGCGTTTCGTAGATCGAACAGTGCCGAACGGTGATGCGGGTCGCCATCGAGATCTGTACGCCGGCCACCTGTTTCTCGACCCGCCCGATCCGCCGGATCAGACAGTCTTCGACCAGGCAGTCAGCCGGATAGTTGTCGCTCTGTGGTCCCGGCGTTTTGTCGATCGAGTCGTAGTTCTGCCGCTGGTGGTATTCGAACAGCGGGTTGCGGACCGCGGCCGGATCGCCGACGAACGCGACGCCGCCGGCGCCGCTGTCGCTGATCAAGCAGCCGCGCACGGCGATGCGGCGGTTGTAATTGCTGACCAGCACCGCGTTTCCCCCGACTTGGTCGAACACGCAGTCGGCCAATTCGCAGTCCTCGGCGCCCTCGCAGAACACCGCGCCGCCGCGGTAGATCGTCCAGTCGCTGCGCAGCAGCGGCTCCTTGGTGTCCATGAAGGTGCGGGCCGCGTGCCGGAAGGTCAGCCCGCGGAGTTGCAGATGGCGGACCGGCGATTGCTGATCGCCTCGCAGTTCGATCAAATGCCGCAGGCGCGCGGTCTCGACGGTCGCCTCGTCCAACTTCATCGCATCCGGCGGATAGAAGTACAGCACGTTTTTCGCTGCGTCGTGATACCACTCGCCGGGCGCGTCGAGTTCCTCGAAGACGTTCTCGACGAAGCGGTGTTCGTTATGCATGCCCATCTGCCGATTGTTCTGCCAGCCGCCTTCGTAGAGGACGGTATCGTCGGACGCTTTCCCAGTGATGCGGTAATGGTAGCCGCCCCAATGGGCACGGTGCATGGCGTGGATGTAGCCGCCGGCCGGGTTGCTCCAGCGCGCGGCCCGCTGGGGACTGAAAGCGTCCGCGGCGTATCCGTTGTAGATTGGCACGTTCGGATCGAAATTCGGGTAACGGGCCATCGGCTGGCTGTGGCCGTTGACGAACAGTTGATCGATCGCAAGGCCCGCCGGAGTTTCCGCGTGGTAGATCCCGTCGCGATAGGGGCGCCAGTGGAGTTCGAGTCTCGCTCCGCCGCTGATCACCACCGTCTCGCCGGTCGCCGCGGCAAAGACCACGGGCGCGTCGGCGGTCCCCGAGTCGTCCGGCGTGAACACCAGCGGCTCGGACAGGTAGTACGTGCCGCCGCGCACCAGGACCGTGGCCGCCTGGTCCGCGGGCCGAGTGCGGATCGCCTGCTGCGCGCGGCCCAACGTTGCGAACGGACGGTCCGCCGTTCCGGGGTTCTCGTCGTCGCCGCTGGTCGCGACGTGGAACTCCGTAGCGCGGGCCGCGACGCAACCGGCGCCGGTCAACAGGGCCAAGGTCATTCCGATCGTGATCGCTGTGCGGTGCATCGTTCGTTTCTCCGTCAAGTTGGTCATTCGCTATGGCTGGTCACGGCGAGAACATCTGCTGCAGGACGGAAACCGTCCGGTCCACGAGGACGTTTCCGCCCTCTGGCCCCACGACGCCGTCGTCGATTCTCGCGCTGTATCCGCCCCCCTGGACCGCCCGCTCGGTCGGCAGGTAGCCGGCGCAGTCGGCGGTCAATTGGACGACGCACGTCTGGACCGCCGGACTGCGGGCCTTGATCCGTAGGCCGAAGTCGGCGTACAGCTCGAACGGGTTTGTCACGACGGCCAGGGGGCCGAGACGCAGCAGGTGCAGTTCGGCACGGAAGTGCGGATCTTGCTTCTGATGTTCGTACCGGGCCACCATCGTCCGGCTGACCCGCCAGTTGATATAGTCGGGGCTGGACAGTTGGTCCGTGTTGTGTTTGCCGGCTTCGAAGATGGCCAGCGACTGCGCGTACCGCTCGTCGGAAACCTGCCAAACCGGCAATGGCACGCGCTCGACGCGGTGCTCGAACGAAAGTTCGGCGAACGCATCGGAACCGTGAACCGTCTCGTACGCATCATCGACGGCCCGCACGATGCGCCGCGCGATCTCCTCGCGCGGACTGAGCTTCCGTTGTTGGCGCAGGGCCGCTTCGGCTTGTTGGTTCCACAGCAGATGCGGCGACTGGTCGCCGCTGGCCCCGACCCACGGCAGGATCTGCAGATCCGCGTGGTATTTCTCGCGCAACCTCGTTCGCGCGTCGTACCAGAAATCCGCCGACAGATAGGTCTCGCCCTCGACTTCCTGAGCCGGGCAATACACGTTGACGATCATCCCCTCCGGTTGCCCGCGATCGCGCCAGAAGAACAGCACGTCGACCGAATCATCCGAGACTCCCTCGAGATGCGAAAACCCCGGGTCGCTCGTGTTGCCGTACATGCGGGCCGTTCCGTCCGCGTACACCGCCCGGCGATTGCGGGCGATGCTGGCGTGGCTGAGCGCGAAGCTCATGCTGCCGGGGCGCCTCGCCTTCCAGGCATTGACCACCACTTCGCTCAGCCGCTGTTCGAGAAACGCCAAGTATTGGGCGGGCCGCATCACACCGGATTGTTCGGCCGGGATTCGATACGCCCAACTGCCGATGAAGTCGTAGGGGTGCAAGTCCGTTTCGTCGGCATCGGTCAAGGCGGGCGCGGTGTGCGTATGGGTGGCCGAAATGACAATCTTGTTCACGTCCAGATCCGGCGCCCGGCGTTGGACCAGTTCGCGCACCCGCTGCTGGGTCTGACCGCGCACCAGCGAAAGATCGCACGAGACGAAAACCGTCTGGTCGATCACGCCATGATCGTCGGACGTTTCGATGGCCAGCGCGGTCGCCGTCAGAGGGTCGTGGACCTGGCCGCTGATCCGCGTGTGATACTGGCCGCCGATGGCGACCGGCTGTTCCGGGGTGATGCTGGCGCTGGCCCACCCGAAGGAAAGCCGGCCGCTGCGGGGCGTTTCGGCAGAAGCGATACACGCACCGAGGCAGATTGTCGCCAGCCATCCGCCCACCAGGAACCGTGCGATGCTCATGATGGCTCATCTCCTTGTTTGTTGAAGTATCGGCAGGCAAATAGCTGTCGCCAAATCTGTAGTCGTCGCGCTCCGCCGCGACGAAACGACATCACGTTCCGTCGTGACGAAACGTCATCACGACGGAGCGTGATGACCACATCGACAATCCGACGGTGATTCACTTGCCGAGCTCAACCATACGCGAAGCCAGAACCGATGTCGAGAGCCGGCTCGGGTTCCCGTCTGTTCAGAACACGGCGACTGCTCTATTCTGACTGCGGCAGAAGAGACTGTGACACCTTTCCTTCGAATGTGGAGTCAGCCATGAGAAACGTCATGTCGCGGTGGTCGTGCATGTTGGTGCTGTGCGTGTTGGTCGGACCGCTCGTCGCGCCGTCCGTTGCGTCCGAGGCTGCTAACCAAACGGCGGAAGCGTCCTCGCCCGCTGACGTCGAGACCCCCGTTCGGCGCCCGGGGGCCACTGTCAACGATGAGGCGGCGGAAGCGTCCGCCGACGTTCCGCAGTTTGTCGATCTGTTCAACGGCCGTGATCTGACGGGCTGGGTGAACGTCAACACCGCTCCGGACACCTGGACGGTCAAGGACGGCCTGCTGGTTTGCAGCGGCCAGCCGATCGGCGTGATGCGTTCGGAAAAGCAATACGAGAATTTCATCCTGCACATCGAGTGGCGTCACATGAAAGCCGGCGGCAACTCGGGCGTCTTTGTCTGGAGCGAAGGCTCGGTAGCTCCGGGCAGAAGGCTGCCCAAGGGGATGGAGGTGCAGATGCTGGAACTCGATTGGGTCAACCTGAACCGGACGAAGGACGGCGAGCCTCAGCACATCGGCTACATCTCCGGCGAACTGTTCGGGGCCGGCGGCCTGACCGCTACGCCCGACAATCCGCGCGGCAGCCGCAGCATGTCGTGGGAGCTGCGCTGCAAGGGAAAGGGCGAGTGGAACACGTACGACGTGGTGTGCGTCGATGGCACGGTCAAACTGGCGATCAACGGAAAGTTCGTCAATTCCATCCGCGATTCTTCGGTGCGCAAAGGCTACCTGTGCCTGGAATCCGAAGGTTCGGAGATCCATTTCCGCAACATCCGTATCCTGGAGCTGCCCCCCGGCATCACCACGCCTGAACAGACCGCGCCAGTCGTCGAGTAACCTTGGGAGGTCCGGCCGTGCGTTATTCTCCGGTTTTTGCCGCCGCGGCGATCGCCGTGGTTTTGTATTTCGTATTGCCGAAGCCCGGCGGTTCTGCCGAGCAACATGCCGCGGACGATTCGCCAGCGATCGCCCGCGCGATTTTGCAGCAGGCCGGTGACCGAGGCGGGCTGTGTGTTCACGTCGGCGCGGGAGACGGGCGTTTGACCGCTGCCTTGGGCGCGGCCATGAACGGCTTGGTCCACGGGCTGGAGCGCGAGCCGGCCAACGTGGCCGCGGCCCGAGAGTACATCCAGTCGTTGGGCCGTTACGGAACCGTCTCGGTCTTCTGCTGGAACAACCGCAATTTGCCCTACGCGGACAATCTGGTGAACCTGCTGGTGATCGATGGGCGGGTGTCGCTGGACAAGGACGAGATTCTGCGCGTCCTGAGTCCCGGCGGAACGGCGCTGGTCGTTTCGGAGGATGGCCGAAGGACGGCGGACAAGATCGTCAAGCCGTGGCCGGCTGAGATGGACGACTGGTCGCATTGGGACGGTGGTCCGGACGGAAACCCGGTCTCGCAGGACGAGCTTGTGGGACCGCCGCGCGAAGTGCAGTGGCTCGCCGGGCCCCGCTACTCGAAACAACACTGGGGTCCGCGTGTGGGAGCGGCGGTGACCGCGGGGGGCCGTCTGTTTACGGTCGAGGACGAGACGCCGACCTCGACGTTCAACATCGCCGACCGTTGGATGCTGATCGCCCGCGATGCGTTCAACGGCATCGAGCTTTGGCGCCGGGAGCTTCCCGAATGGGCCAGCGGCGTGTGGGACGCCTCCCGCCGCAATCCCGAGGCGCAGCGACTGGCGGACGAATTCTCCTGGGGTGTGTTCAGCAGCGGCACGGGTGGCCGTGGCCCCGAGTCGATGCAGACGATGGTGGCGACCGGCGACCGGTTGTTCGTGCCGTTGGGTGCGCGACAGCCGGTGACGATGCTCGACGCCGCGACGGGGGAAGTGCTGCGAACGTTTTCCGACACGCCGTCGCCAAAAAAGACGGTGTTTGCCGACGGGCTGTTGCTGGTCGGCGACGATCGTCAGGTCTGCGCCGTGGAACCGGAGACAGGGGGCGTGCGGTGGCGGGTCGAGGGCAGTTACCCGTCCGCCAAGGACGGCCGGGTTTACCTGCTTACCGACCGTCGCCAGGGATTGGCATGCCTGGATTTGCAGACAGGCGATTCGGTCTGGGCATCGGACGGCAACCAGGCCGCGCGGCCTGGGCCGTTCGACGGGCCGCTGCAGGTCGGCGCGGGCATCCTGCTGGGGCCGTCCAGCATCAACCGCAAAACGACTTGGCTGGCCTTCTCGCTCGAAGATGGTCGGCCGCTGTGGCAGACCGATCACTCGGCGGGGCCTTTCGCCAGTGGCGGCGGGCCGTTCCTCCTGCGAGATCGGATCTGGATCCTGAAGACTCGGGAGGGCGTGGTCCAGACGCTCGATCCCCGCACGGGCCGGCTGTTGGACGAGATCGATGCGCCGGCGATCCGCTTTGTCGGGCATCACGCCCGGTGTTACTACAGCCGAGCGACTTGCCGGTTCATCATCGGCAAGGAGCGCGGCGCCGATTTCGTCGACTTGGCCAGCGGCGAAGTGGCCTGGCACAACTGGGTTCGCGGCCCCTGCCGGCGCGGCGTGATTCCGGCCAACGGATTGCTGTATGCCGGGCAGCACTCGTGCCGCTGCTACAGCGAGTCGGCGGTGCGAGGCTTGTACGCGTTGGCGCCGGATCGAGGAAGTGCTGCCGCCAAGTCCGAGGCCGATGCGCGTCTTGCGCAGGGGCCGGCGTACGAGGCGATCCGGGAACTGCCGGACAGCGAGTCCCACTCGGCGGACTGGCCAACCTATCGGCACGATCCAGCCCGCAGCGGCGGCACGCTGACACCTCTGCCGGATCGGCTTTCCGAGAAGTGGGCGACACCGCTCGACGGTCCGCTGACGGCTCCGGTCGTCGCCCAAGGCGCGGTCTTCGTGGCCGCGTCAGACCGGCATACGTTGTACGCGTTGGACGCCGAAAGCGGCCGGGTTCGTTGGACGTTCACCGCCGGAGCGCGGATCGATTCGCCGCCCACGATCGAGCGCGGGCTGGCCGTGCTGGGGTGCCGCGACGGGTATGTGTACTGCTTGCGCGCCGAGGACGGCGTCCTCGCGTGGCGATTCCGCGCGGCGCCGGCCGATCGCTTGGTCGGCGCGCACGGGCAGCTCGAGTCCGCATGGCCGGTCTCGGGCAGCGTGTTGGTCAAAGATGGAGTTGTCTACGCGGTGGCAGGACGCAATTCGTTTCTCGATGGTGGCCTGACACTCTGCGGCCTGGACTTGGCGACCGGCCGGTTGCGCTACGAGCGTTCGATCCAAGGTCCGTGGCCCGGCCCCGAGACGGGCACGTCGCGGGAGACACCGAACCCGGGCTTCACTATGCCGGGCACATCGTCCGATGTCCTGGCCGCCGACGGGGACGCTCTCTACCTGCGCGAGTTGCGGATGGATGCCTCGCTCGGCGAGATGGAGGATCAGCAACCGAATTTCTATCGGGATCCGGGCGGGGAAGGCGAAGGAGGCGGAGGGGATGTCAAGTACTGGGACAATCTGCCTCATGCGGAACGGCATGCCGTGATGGACGATCCGGCGTTCCTGCACCGCGGCTTCTTCAATCACTTTCCCGGCCGCCGTTTGTACACGACGACGGGCATGCTGGACGGCGATTGGCATCGGCGGATGTATTGGGCCTACGGCCAGATCGTCGGCCAGTATCTGGTCTTCCGCGACGACATGGGATACGCCGTGCGCGTGTTCGAAGCGAACAGCCGCGAGGGAGGATTCAACAGCGGCGAGGGTTACGCGGTCCTGGCGGGCCGGACCGCCGATCGCGAGTTGCCGGGCCAGAAGCTGTACGCCTTGCCCACCGATCAAACCGCATGGCGGTTCCGCGTGCCCTTCCGGCCGCAGGCGATGGTGTTGGCCGGCGAGCACCTGCTGCTGGCCGGACCTCTGGACGACAGCGATCCGCGCGACGCGTTGGCGTCCTTGGACGGTCGGCGGGGAGGCGTGCTCTGGATCGTTACCGCCGCGGAAGGCCGGCCGGTTGCCCAATGGCCCTTGGACTGCCCGCCGATCCACGATGGTCTGGCTGTCGCTCGCAACCGCCTGTACTGGAGCGGCACGGACGGCCGCATCCGCTGCTACGCGAAGCCGACCGAGTAGCTGTCCAGTCACTCTTCCGCCGACGCGTGGTCGGCGGGGACTTAACGGAGGAAAAGCTGCTCGCAGTCCACAGATGTCGCCCCGAAGGGGCCTGAACAAATCAGCCCAGGGCATCGCCCTGGGTTGCGGAGACAATCGAATCCGATCGCCCTGAAAGGGCAGGACAACAGGTGGCGTCGGCGGCCTGTGCCGCCCTTTCAGGGCTCAGGACGCCCATTTCTTACCTCAACCCAGGGCGTTGCCCTGGGCTGGTATGGGGCTGCCCCTTCGGGGCGAACCATGATGCAAGTTTCGGCGGTTGTGCTTCGGAATACCGCCAATCAAGGCTGCCGATGACCTTGAGCCCACGCCATTCGACGCGGGGTCGGCGGGGACGACCGTCCCGTAGCCACCAGTCACCTTGCCGCCGCGGTGGCGGGCGAGAGTCAGCCGACGTCGGCCAAGTCGAGGGCTCGGCCGTAGCGGTGGGTGGCCATGCGGTGCAGTTGGCGGAATTCCGTTTCGTGCAACTGCGGGTGCGAGGCGACCAGTTGTTGGGCGTCGCGCCGCGCTTCTTCCAACACCCGCTCGTCGCGGTTCAGATCGGCGATGCGCAGCGGCGGCAGACCGTGCTGCCGGGTGCCGAACAAGTCGCCGGGGCCGCGCAGTTGGAAATCGATGTCGGCCAGTTCGAAACCGTCGTTGGAACGCTCGAAGGCGGCCAACCGTTGGCGGGCTTCCTCCGAATCGGCTGCGGCGAACACGCACAGGTAGCCCGGGTGGACGCCCCGGCTGATCCGGCCCCGCAACTGGTGAAGCTGGGCCAATCCGAAGCGATCGCCGCCCTCGATGGTCATCAGCGTCGCGTTGGGGACGTCGATGCCGACTTCGATCACGCTGGTCGCCACCAGAACCTGCGTCGTACCCTCGCGGAACGAAGTCATGACCGCTTCGCGTTCAGCGGGCGATACCCGGCCGTGGACTAGACCCAAACGGAAGTCCTTCAACGGGCCGCGGGCAAGCGTGCTGAGCAGTTGTTCGGCGCTGGCCACCCCGGACGACTCCGAGGCTTCGACCAACGGCGCGACGACGTAGCCCTGCCGTCCCTCGCGCAGCTTGCGGCGGAAGAAATCCCACCAGGCTTCGCGACGCGTTTCGTCGCCCAAGTAGGTGTGCAGCGTGGCGCGGCCCGGCGGTTTGTCGCGCAGCGTCGATAGGTCCAGGTCGCCGAACATGGTCATCGATACGGTGCGCGGGATGGGCGTGGCCGTCATCACCAGGTAGTGCGGATCGAGGTCCGCCCGCCGCAAGGCCGCTCGCTGCCGCACGCCGAACCGGTGCTGTTCGTCGATCACGACCAGCCCGAGCCGACGGAACGAAAGCTGATCGCCGAGCAAGGCGTGAGTGCCGACGATCAAGTCCACCTGGCCGGACGCGATTGCCTCTTCCGCCTGACGGCGTTCGGGGGCGCTCAACCCGCCGGTCAGCACGACGATTCGTACCCGGCTCTCGCCCAGATCGCGGGCCAGCGTGCGGGCGTGCTGCCGGGCGAGCATTTCGGTCGGCGCCATCATCGCGGCCTGGAATCCATGAGCGACCGCCAGCAGCATCGCGTATTCGGCGACAACCGTCTTGCCGCTTCCCACATCGCCGTGCAACAAGCGATTCATGGGCGTGGTCCGCGCAAGATCGGCAGTAATCTCCTCGATCGCCCGGTTCTGGTCCTCGGTCAGGGAAAACGGAAACAGGCGCCGGATGCGGGCGTCGATCTTGGCCGACAGCGGCAGTGGCGGCGCGTTGCAGCGGAGACTCAACACTTGTCGCCGCAGGGCCAACGCCAGTTGCAGCACGAACAGCTCCTGGTAGATGAAGCGCCGTCTGGCCTGGGCCAATCGCTGTGGATCTTCCGGAGCGTGAATGTGCTGAAGGGCTTCGCGAATCGGCAGCAGGTCATGCTGCGCGAGATACTCGGCGGGGAACACTTCGACGAGACTCTCGCGGTAATCGTCCAAGACTCCCTGCACCATGCGGCGCATCTGCGACTGGTTCAGCCCTTCGGTCAGCGAGTAGATCGGCAGGATGCGGCCCGCGGTCGGCGTTTCGTCGTCGTCCACCGTCTCCAGGCGGGGATGCACCAATTCCCACCGGCCTCCGCTGAACCGCGGCTCGCCGACCAACAGCACGCCAGCGCCGACCGCCAGCCGGTGCTGGACCCACGGCTGGTTGAACCAGACCGCCCGCAGATACTCGTTCTCCTGGCGAATCAGCGCCCCCAACATGCAGCGCCCCGGCCCGGTGTTTCGCAAGTCAACTTCCTCGACCACTCCGAAGACGCTGGCGGTTTCGTGTTCCCGCAACTGGCTGATCCGTACCAGTTGGCTCGCGTCGCGGTAATCGCGGGGGAAGTAGAACAGCAGGTCGGACGCCGTTCGCAGATTCAGCCGCTCGAGCAGTTCGGCGCGCTGAGGCCCCACGCCCTTGACGAATTGGACGGGCGTCGACAAACGCCGCTCGGGCTTCTGTTGAGTGGTCTCGGACATGCCTGCCCTATTCCACGGGCAGCACCTGGATCGCGTCGGCGTGGACCGTGCCGCCCGCGTCCTCGCTGCCCACGACGACGGCGACGGTTTCGCCGGGACCGAAGTTGAACTTGCCCAGCGAAATGAAGCCGTGCTCCAGCGGCGCCGGCTTACGCATGTCGATGCGCAGCGTCTTTTCGCCGCCGCTGCTGATCACGGTCACGGGCACGCGAGTGCCGCGGTTCTCGTGGGGCAGATAGGCCAACCGCACCTCGTGCTGTCCCGGTTTGGCGGGCTGGAATTCGAAGCGAATGCTCGCGCCGCCGCCGCTGGACGCGTACAGGTACGACCAGCCGATGTAGCCTTTCAGGCCGGTGCCTTGAGTCCACGATCCGGTCTTCTTCGCGGCTCGATCATCGATCACCAACCCCGGCAGCGACTTCGGGTCCAACCCGGTCGGCGGCCCTTCGGCCGACGCTTCGGGCAAGGCATCGTCCGGAATCACGATCTTCGCATCGACCGTGTCGCGACGCGCCTTGCCGGGCAGACGCAGCAATTCATCCAGCTCGCTCCAGTGGTCCTCGTACACGTCGCGCGGCAGGCAGTCGTTCTTCACGCAAACCGCCGTGGCTCGCCCCACGACCTCGCCCATCATCCCGCAGGTCTTCATGACGCGCACCGTTCCCAGCGCCTCGTGCGTAACACTGATACAGCGTCCGGCCATGAACAGATTGGAGATGTTCCGCGAGTAGAAACAGCGGTAGGGGACGGGATACCCGTAGGTGCGGTCCACGCGATGATCGAACTCGGCGATCGAAATGAACGGATTGTCCGGGAACTTCTCGGCGTATTGCTGTTTGGGATAGTGCAAATCGATCGACCAGGTGCTGGGGACGCAGCCATCGGGAAAATCGCGCTTCTCGACGATATCCTCTTCGGAAAGGATGACATCGCCCAGCAGTCGCCGCGATTCGCGCGGCCCGCCGATGAAGGCGACCCAACTGAGCACGGCATTCTTGTGGTCCGCCGCGCCGCCGCGGTTCTTCATCGCTTGGAACGCTCCGAACACCGCTCGCAGGTTCCAGTCCCGGATCGCTTCCGCCTCGTGGATCGGATCCTTGTCAAAGCCGCTCTCCCAGAACCACTGGCCGTGGAAGTCGCGGGGATACGGGAAGTCTTTCATTTCCAGATCCAGCGCCCACGGGGTCTCCGGGAACTCCGTCGGTTGGTCCGTCATGTCCCAACGCCACATGTTGCTCATGCCCATGCGTCCTTTGGGAGTCATGTCGTAGTGGGCTCCGGCCATGGAGCCGATCGTGCCGTGTCCGGTGCCGTCGCAGAACAGCCGCCCGCTGAAGCGTTTCTCTTCGCTGGTCCGAGTGTCGAGGGCCAGGACGGCGGTGATCTTGTCTCCGTCCGTTTCGACGTGGTGCGCGAAATGGTTCAGGAACAGATCGATGTTCTTTTCGGCGCGGACGACTTGTTCTTTCAACTCGTCGCCGAACTCTTCGGCGCGGCCCGGCGACTTCGAGGCTCGGTCGGCGAACTCCTCGATGATCTCGCCGATCCGCGGATACTTGCCGCGGCGGATCAGGCCGTTGGCCCAGACCCGCACTTCGCTCGATCCGTTGCCGCCCAGCACGGGACGGTCCTGGATCAACGCGACTCTGCAACCCAGGCGGGCAGCGGCGATCGCCGCTCCCATGCCCGAGTATCCACCGCCCACGACGACCAGATCGTAGCCGGATTTCTCGGTGGGCTGGTCGGACAGTCCCAGCAGTTGCCGTCGCCAGGCCGGGAGGATCGCGAAGTCGTTCGGCGGCGAGTCGTTGAGATCCTTGGTGAAGTAGATGGCATCACATCGGCCGTTGAAGCCGGTCAAGTCGCGCAGCGCCAGTTTGACTTTCGGCTGCTGAATCTCCACGGTGCCCCCGTCGTGCCAGAACCATTCGGCGCCTTTGGTGCCGAAGGTCTCGTCCAGCGGACGGCCGTCGACCAGCAACTGGAATCGGCCCGGTTGGCCTGGCGCCTCCCAACGAGCGACCCAATCCTTGGTCCGGACAAACACTCGGTATTTTCCCACCGATGGGAATTCGACGGTGGTCGTCGCATCGGCCACCGGTCGCCCGAGTCCGTGGGCCAGCAGATACGGCGAGCCCATGATCTGAATGAACTGAGTGTCCAATTCCCAACCCCCGTGCCGCTCGAAGCTCTCCGCTTCGACCAACAGGCGGTCGGCCAATTGATCGGCCGCGAGCAACGAAGTGAAAAGAAGCCATCCGAGCACGGCAAAGCGCATGGGTCGCAACATCGTGGATATCTCCTCAATCAGGTGGAATTGTCCGCTCAGAATTTCGAAAGGGCCACGGTCCCGGCAAGTTCCGCGTCCGTCAACGGTAAAGTTTACCCGATCCTTAGCAACGCCGACAACCACGGGACGCGGCGAACACCCGTTCAGCTTTCGGGTTGCTGCTGGCTCAGACAGTGAAATGCGCCCAGTCCGAAAACCAGGTCCAGCGCCGGCAGACCCAGGACTTGGCGGTCCGGCAGCAGGCTGCGAAGGATCGCGACCGCCTGTTCATCGGCCGGGTCGTCGAACTGAGGCACCACGCAGACGCCGTTGGCCAAGTAGAAGTTGCAGTAGCTGGCCGGCAACCGCCGTCCGCTTTGGAACTTGGGCCGCGGCATCGGCAGCGGGACGACCTGCAGACGGCGGCCCTGAAGATCGGTCGCCGTCTGCAGCAGCACATAGTTCTCTTGCAGCGGGCCGTAGTTCTCATCGGTTGGGTCGTTTTCCACCGCCGCCACGATGGTGTCCGGCCCAACGAAGCGAGCCAGTTGATCGATGTGCCCGTCCGTGTCGTCGCCGGCCAATTCGCCGCCGCTCAGCCAGATCGTCTTCCTCACGTCCAAGTAGTCGTGCAACACCCGTTCGATCTGCTGACGCGTCATTCCCGGGTTGCGGTTTGGATTCAGCAGGCAGCGCTCGGTGGTCAGCAGCAAGCCGGCGCCGTTGCCTTCGATCGATCCGCCCTCGAGCACGATGCCGGGGCGAAAGCGATCGTAGCCCAGCAACCGGGCGATCCGCTCCGGCGCCGCGTTGTCCTGGTCGAACGGTGGGTACTTCCCGCCCCAGGCATTGTATTGCCAGTCGATCAAGGCGGGCGGCGAGTCGCCGGTCGCCCGCAGGAAAATCGGCCCGTAGTCGCGGCACCAAGCGTCGTTGGTCGGGATGTCCCACAGCTTGACGCGAGGGTGATCGCCTACCCACAGCCGCGCACTGTGCATCACGCGGTCGCCGCCCGCCAGCAGGTTGACCGGCTCGAAGTCGGCCACGGCGAGCACGAACCTCGCCATCTCGGGTCGGACGGGGTCAAAGTGGCCCGGCCAAGTGGCGAGCCTGTGCGGCCAGGCGAACCATGTTGCCCGGTGCGGTTCCCATTCGGCAGGCCAGCGGTATTCGAGTTCGTTGGGAGTCATGACGGAGGATCCAAATAGCGTTTGAGCAAGCCACCGTAAGCGTCGATCCGACGATCGCGCAGGAACGGCCAATGCGTGCGGGCCGTGTCGACCAAGCCGAAATCGCACTCGACCAACAGCGTCTCTTCCGCTTCGTGGCCGGCGCGAGCCAGCATGTTGCCGTACGGATCGACGGCGAACGACGCGCCCCAGAATTGGATGCCGTCTTCCAAGCCGACTCGGTTTGCCGCGGCGACAAACACGCCGTTGGCCACCGCGTGGCTGCGCATCATGGTTTCCCAGGCTGCGTGCTGGCTGGCGCCGTAGGCGTCCTTTTCTTCAGGCAGCCAGCCGATCGCCGTCGGGTAGAACAGGATCTGCGCCCCGGTCAGGGCGGTCAGTCGGGCCGCCTCGGGAAACCACTGGTCCCAGCAGACACAGACACCGATCCGGCCGGCCCGCGTCGCGAAACTGCGGAACCCGAGGTCGCCGGGCGTGAAGTAGAATTTTTCGTAGTACCGAGGGTCGTCCGGGATGTGCATCTTGCGGTAGACACCCGCGGTCGAGCCATCCGCGTCGAACACCACGGCCGTGTTGTGGTACAAGCCGGCGGCCCGACGCTCGAACAGCGACCCGACGATTACGATCCTGTGCTGCCGAGCCGCCTTGGCCAACGCCTCGCTGGTCGGACCCGGGATCGGCTCGGCCTCTTCAAATCGCGCATGGTCCTCGGTCTGGCATGGGTACAATCCGTGGAACAACTCTTGCAGGCACACCACGTTCGCGCCGCGGGCCGCCGCATCGGCCAGCCGATCGAGCGTCTTGTCCACATTCGCCTGCTTCGAATCGCTGCATGCCATCTGCACGACGGCCACGTTGACCTGCTGTGCGTCTGCCCTTCGACCGTTCATGCTGTACCTTGTTCCGACGGAGGCCGGGATTCCGGATTTCGAATTTCGGGCACTGCCCACCGCAGGCATCCTACCCCGCGACCGGCCGCGTCAGCAACCCGGCACACGCCCCTGGGCAACACGGTTGCGATGCGCGATAATCTCGGTCAGCATCTGACGATCCAATCCGCTGACAAGGAGCAAGATGATGTTGTCCGACTATCGATCGAACGTCCTGCGAGGTTTGGCTGTCCGGATCGCCTTGGCCGCGTTGCTGGCGGTCGCTTGCGGACCCGCCGCGCGGGGCCAGGACGGAACGGTCCTGCGAGCCGGCGCCGCCGCGGTGGACGTCTCGCCGCAACAGTTTCCGCTGAACATGCCGGGCGGTTTCAACGCCAATATGGCCGAAGGCGTTCACGACCCGCTGCATGCGCGGGCGTTGGTGCTGGACGACGGAGCGACGGTCCTGGCGATGGTCGTGGTGGACAATCTGGGCGTCGCGCGGGAAGTGGCGGACGAGGCCCGCGCGATCGTTGCCGAGCGTTGCGGCATCGCACCGGACAAGATCCTCGTCGCGTCGACTCATACGCACAGCGCTCCGCAATCGAACACCACCGAGGGCCCGGAACCGGCGGTGGCGTACCGCAAGCTGCTGATCGACGGCATCGCCGAATCCGTCGTTCGCGCCCACGCGGCGCTGCGGCCCGCAGCGGTCGGGGCGGCGGCGCATCCTCTGCCCGACGAGGTGTTCAACCGCCGCTGGCATCTCAAGCCCGACAAGATGCCGCTCAATCCGTTCGGAGAACTCGACCGCGTCAAGATGAACCCGGGCACCAGCCCCGACGTCCTCGACCGGCCCGCCGGTCCGACGGATCCGGATGTGTCCATTCTGTCGGTGCAAGACGCCAAGTCGCGCACCTCGATTGCCCTCTTCGCCAGCTACTCCCTGCACTACGTGGGCGCCACGCCGCGCGGGCTGGTCTCGGCCGACTACTACGGCGAGTTTTGCCGGCTGATGCCCTTCCGGGTTCGAGGCGGGGACGATTTCGTGGCGATGATGGCCAACGGCACCTCGGGCGACATCAACAACATTCCCTTCCTGGTCAACCGGCCGCCGCGCGCTCCCTTCGAACAGATCCGCATCGTTGCCCAGAAAACGGCCGACGCCGCGTGGCAGGCCTGGAAGTCGATCGAACAGCACCGTTCCGACGCTCGGTTGGGCATGGTCCAGCGCGAGATCACGCTGCAACTGCGCCGGCCGACTCCGGCCCAGATCGAACGCGCCAAGGCCGTTCTTGCCGTTACGGACGAGGCCGAGCGCGCCAAGCTGCCGAACTTGGCCGAGGCCTACGCTCGCCGAACCCTGTCGCTGGCCGAGGCCGGCGAGACGATCAGCGTCCCCTTGCAGGCTCTCCGCATCGGCGACTTGGCGGTCTGTGCCATTCCTTTCGAAACGCTCGTCGAGATCGGCCTGGACATCAAGAAACGCAGCCCGTTCCCGCGGACGATGGTGATCGGAATCGCCAACGGATACAACGGGTATCTGCCGACTCCCGAACAACACGCACTGGGCGGGTACGAGACCTGGATGGGCACCTGCCGAGTACAGGAAGACGCCTCGGTGATCATCACCGATCACCTGCTGGAGATGCTCGCCGAACTGGTCCGGACGAACTGAAGTACGAACTCGGCGGGCAAGAAGGCAACGCTGGCCACGATCATCGAGGCGGCGAACGCCATCAACCCCGTGAGCACGCCAATCGACAACCAGACCACGACCGCTGCGAGCACCAGCAGCGGGCGGGCCTCGCGTTTCCAGATCAGCAGCGGAAAACTGAGCGAAAATGCCACGATCGCGTGCGTCCAGATATTGATCACGTAGATCGAGTTGTGCAGCCAGGTCAGGTCGAACAGGCGGGAATCGGGCCGCGCGATCAGCCACCAGACGGCCTCGCCGCTCCACCAGATCTGGCCCGACAACATCGTCAGGCCCGTCAGCGCGCACAGGGCACAGGCGTGCAGTTGGATCAGGCGGACGCTGATGTTGGCGCCCAGACTCGATGGTACGGGCCCCGCTGCCGCTGGTGTCTTCCGAAAACGCTCGTCCAGCGACCAGTGAGCACCGGTCGGCGCCAAGGCCAAATAGCACAGCAGCATCGTCAGCACCGGCTCGAATTGCCCGGTGATCATCGGGGCGCGATGGACGTAGCAGAGCACCACGGCCAACGTCAGCACGTTGGTTACTCGCGAAAACAGCCCGGCCGTGAAACCGATTGCCACCAACACAGCCATCGTGTGAAACGCCCACAACCCGCCGGTGGTTTCCAGGTAGTTCAACAGCGAGGGCCGAAAGGTCGGTTCGCCATCGCCGCCGCCCGTCAACTGCCGTACCGTATCGGCTGGCAACAGCCCATAGGGCCCGAACCAAACGATCAGATCCGACGTGTGCGACAGCAGATAGTAAATCGCCAACAAACCGGTCAGCAGCCGCAGCAGGCTGGGGATTCGGGTATCGGCCGGCGTGAACCAGAACCGGTTCCACGCCGCCCCGAACTGGGCGGCAAGTCTTGAAGAGTTCTGCATGGCGGACGTCACGGCGAGCGGCCTCCTGCGTCTGGGCGAGCGACGTGGCCCGCGGCTTCGACCTTGATCACGCCCACCCGGGATCCGTCGGGGATCGTGTTGGCCCGATAGACCTCAGCGAAATACAGCTCGCTCAACGGGTTTCGCTGCTCGGGCGTCCCGCCCGAGACGGCGCTGCGGTCCTGGGGCAAGATGCGCCGACAGCGGATCTGCGCCGGTTCGATGTGCCGCTGATTCAAGAAATGCTCGGCAATCGAACGCGCAAACAGGGCCGAAAGCTGATCCTGACGCCGCTCGCCGAAAAACGCCATCGTGCCGGCCAGTCGCTGATACCGTCGTGTTCTCTCCCCGCCGCGCCAACCGGGTGCCGTGACTTCGACCCAGCCGTCCTCGCCCGCATCGTAGGCGTCTGCGGCAAAAACTTCGATCCGGTGATCCTGGTCGTCGACGGTGCCCAAAGTCAGGTAGAACGGCGTGAAACTGACATCAAAGTTGAGAACCCGCAGATATGGGGACGCGAGTCCCACCAACCGCCCCTGGAGAGCGGAAGGGAAATGGTTGCCGCCGAGCGCGACCATGATGAAGAACAGGTGGAAGAACAGCAACAGCGACAGAAGGGGCCGACCGACAGGTTGGTCTGCCGTGTTGTCTGAGCTTTCTCCGCTGGATTCCGCTTTCATGTTGTTCCTTCGAAGTCGGGAGTCTGTTTCTTAACATGGCGTATAATCCGTCTTCATGTCCGAAAAATCCTGCCGACGAGCTCCGATTCCCACTTCTCTCAGATTGACATCCCGAAAATTCCTACTTAAATAGCTTAAATGACGCAGGCATTACACTCTGCGCAGAATGTCCGCACATTCTTGTTTCGGCAATCGATTTAGGTTCCCAAACCACCATCGTTTCACAACTTAGAGAGGAAGGAGCATCGCATGCTTCGCTATTTGATGATTGTCGGCTCGCTGGCCGCGTTGCTGGCAACTGCCCCCGCGTACGGCGGCCACTCCGTCGGCGGTTGCGCACCGTGTGACCCGTGCGCCAATCCCTGCGGCGAAATGCACTACGTGCAGAAGACCGTCTATACACCGCAATGGACGACCGAGACTCGGAAGATCATGGTCACGCAGTACGTCCAAGAGCAGCGTGAGACGACCCGGACGGTCTACCGCTGCGTCCCCGAACAACAACAGGTCCAGCGTTCGTGTACGGTCATGGTGCCCGAGGTCCGTACGAAGACCGTGCCGGTGACCTACTGCAAGCCCGTTTGTCGGCAGGTCGAGCGTCAGTACACCGTGCAGGTTCCCGAGTGGAGCCAGGTGGAACGGCAGTACACCGTGATGGTCCCGCATGTCGAGACGCGGCAGGGCGTGCGTCAAGTTTGCAACTGGGTGGAAGAGCAGGTTGTCAAGAAGGTGGTCCGGGACTGCGGTCACTGGGAAGTCCAGATGGTTCAAGTGCCGTGCCACACAGGTCTGCGGTGCTGCCGCCGCAGCATGTGCTGCGACCCCTGCTGCGTGCCGACGCGAACCGTGTGCCAGCGAGTCTGGGTGCCCAACCCGGTCGAAGAAGAAGTGACGGTCACGGTCTGCCGTCCGCAGGTGACCGAGGAACCGTACGAGTACCAGGTGACCGTGTGCAAACCCGAAGTCCGTTCGTGCATGGTGAACGTGTGCCAAATGAAGTGCGAAGTCCGCACGGCCATGTGTACGGTGACCGACTACGAGACCGTGACCGCCGAACGGCAGGTATGCTACACGGTTTGCGTGCCCCAGGAACGCACCTGGACCGAGACGGTGACCACGTACCGGCAGGTTGCGGAGGAAGTGCCCTGCACGTACACGGTTTGTGTGCCGCAGCAGGTGGAACGCGAGGTCCAAGTGCAGGTCTGCCAGATGGTGGCCCAGACGATCCAGGTGCCGGTCTGCACGGTGACCTGTTGCCGACCTTGCTGCCGGCCTCGCTGCCGATAGTCGATTTCGACGCACAGCGTTGAACCAAGACGCGGGCTGAAACCAGCCCGCGTTTTTTTGTGGCACGACGATTCAGCGAATCCGCGACGCGAATTGTTGCGTTCGGTCGTCGCGGCGGGTAGATTCTCGTGTGCAGATTGGAAAAGCGGGTCGCGCACCGCCGAACGCGATTCCGGATGTCCGAGTCAACACCGCACAGGAGTCCCACCATGACCGAACCGAATTCGAAAATGTGTTTTCCCGCCCTGTTGGCGATGATGGCCCTCGCCCCGCTGCCGGCCGGAGCCGAGGACGCCGCCGAACAGGCCACGGGGCCTGTGCGGGTTTATTTCGGCACGTATACTCGCGGCGCCAGCGAGGGCCTCTACGTGTCGGTCCTGGATCGGCAAAGCGGGGTTCTGAGTCCGCCGGTCCTGGCGGGCAAGACGGTCAACCCGTCGTTCCTCGCGTTTCATCCGCAGCGCGATTGGCTGTACTCCGTGGGCGAGGTGGGGGATTTCGAAGGTCGGCGCAGCGGCGCGGTCAACGCTTTCCGCATCGACCGGGCCTCCGGACAACTCACGCTCCTCAATTCGCAGCCCTCCGGCGGCGCCGGGGCCTGCCACGTGTCGGTGGATCATTCCGGCCGCAACGTCCTGGTGGCCAACTACAGCGGCGGCAGCGTCAGCGTGCTGCCCATCGGCGACGACGGGACGTTGGGCGAGGCGACGGCGTTTATCCAGCACGAGGGTTCGAGCGTCGATCCGCGGCGGCAAGCGGGGCCGCACGCCCATTCGATCAACGTCGATCCGGGCAACCGTTTTGCGTTTGTGGCCGATCTGGGATTGGACCGGGTGATGGTCTACCGGTTTGATCCGCAACAGGGCACGCTGGCCGCGAACGATCCGCCGTGGGCCACAGTCGCACCGGGCGCCGGACCGCGGCACTTCGCCTTTCTGCCCGGCGGCAAGTTCGCGTACGTAATCAACGAGATGCAGTCGACCGTCACGGCCTTTGGCTACGATGCGGCCCGCGGCGCTTTGCGGGAAATCCAGACCCTGTCGACGCTGCCGGAGGACTTCGCCGGCAACAATACGACCGCCGAGATCCAGGTACACCCGTCGGGCCGTTTCCTGTACGGCTCGAACCGCGGTCACGACAGCATCGCCGTTTTTGCCATCGACGCGGACACGGGCCGGCTGCGGTTCGTGGAACGCGAGTCTACACAGGGCAGCACACCGCGGAACTTCGGTATCGATCCCAGCGGGCGCTTCCTGCTGGCCGCGAATCAAGCGTCCGATTCGGTCGTCGTGTTCCAGATCGATGGCTCGACCGGCGCGCTGACGCCCACGGGCCAGAGCATCGAAGTCCCCTCGCCCGTTTGCGTGCGGATCATGGCGGCACGATGAGAATCCCGCCCGGCCGCCGCGGGGATTCAAGGATTCTGCCAGCGAGTTTCAGGCACCGCGCGTGACGGTTTCCCGCGACTCGAGCCCGTCTCCAGGACTGGGCTCCGGGGAGGGCTGGCTCGTATCGGAGATCGGCGTCAGCGTCAGGCGGTGGAAGCGATAGCGGCAATCGTAGGCGCCCAGGAACAGCACGTCATTCGGTGTCTTCCAGTAATCGGACAAGCTCAGACGGGACGACGGTCCTCGCCAATCGATGATCGGCCGGCCATCGCAGGTGACCGTGACTCCCTCGCGGCGCACGGTGCAGACCAGCGATGCGAGCCGGTTCTTCTTGAGAAGCTCGGCTCGCAGCGCCGTCGAATTTCCGGCGAAATTCAATCCGTCCACGTCCTCCAGCGCGCTGACCGGGGGGCCGTCGGGACGTTGGAAGTTAACCAAGACCAGGAAACGCCGATCGCCGGAGCGTTGCCCCAGAATCAATCCATTCGGTTCGTCCAGCGGCTCGACGATCGCCGTCAGCACGTACTCGGCAGGCGGCCGGTGCGGGATCTCGATTCGCGCTCCATATTGTTTGTTGGATTCCAAGCGTCCCTCGTGGCGGACCCATTCCCCGGATACCCGGTGTTGTTCCGGGTCGATCAGCGGCAAGAGTTCCACGGCTTCCGACCATCGCGGTGCCGCGAGGACTATCGCGGCCGCAGGAGCGGGGGCGGCCATCGGCGTGGGGGCCGTCTCGGGCGTGCTTCGCACCTGGAAGTAGCCCCATAACTCGACCTGCTGGTCGTCCTCCAACGTCGCCTCAACGCGATAGCTGACTGGCGTGGGCCGGTCGAATCGCCCCAGACGCACGGCGTCCGGCGTTTTCCCCGCCGGCAATTCCGCCAGCAGATGCCACGGCCCCGTCAGCTCGGTCTGGACCCTCACTGTTGCGTGGCGAAGTCGAGCGTCCGCGGGCCAGGAAAACACCAGGCCGACTTCCTCGTCCGGCCGCGGCACCCGCGGTTCGGCATAGGCCGTGAAAGCCGTGAACAAGCTGCCGGGTTTCGTGCCGGCGTTGGTTTGCGGCTGCCAGCCCAATTGCCGCTTCTGCGCCTCGTGGACCCAGCTCTGGTTCAGCCAGAAACGATACTGGGCCAGGCTCATCACCGAATCGTCCTGAGGTTCCGGATGGGGCAGGCCGATCGCATGTCCCACTCCCTCGTGGTACACGACGCAGTCCGTGCCCGTGTAGGGCACTCGCCAACCGTCGCCACTGACCAACCCCCAGCCCACTCCCCGGTCCGGAATGTACATCGCCCGCGCGCCGCCGGATGCGGCTCCCGGAAAATGTCGGTCCTGGATGATCTGGCCTTCGAATTGGCCGTCGGCAGCCCGCAACCGCCAGAAATCGTCCAGCTCGCGCCAATTGATATCGCTCAGCACCAGCAGGATCGGAAACGTCTCGTCGGCTTCGCGTGCAAAACCGAGCCTCGCTTGCACCTCGTTCAAGGTCCGAAAGAAAATGAAGTTCGCATCGCCTGCCCGCAGCATCGACGAGTCCTGATCGGATACAAACGGCTCGTCCTGCATCGCCATCGTCAGTTGCGATTGCCCCTGGAATTCCCGGGCGTGGAACTGCTCCAACCGTCGGCAGTAGTAGCGCACCCGCTCGCGCCAATCGGGAAGCGGCGTCCGGTCGCTCGGTACGAAATAGACGACCGTGACGCGGATCTTCTCGATCGGGTATCGCCCGTCGTAGGTCCGCAGCCTCGGCCCGTCTGCGGCAAGCGACGGGGAAGCATGCAGCAAAACCAGCAAGGCCCAGAGCACGAGCCAAGCGAGATGGCGCGATCCAAGGGACATACACGGTCTCCCACGATGACACTCGGCCGACTGTCGCCTACTCCGACGGCGATCCGCTTTGCTGATCGCGGTACAAGTCGTAGGCTTGATCCGGCGTCAAGCGATCGTGGACGACGCCTCGCACGGCCTTGAGCATCGCGATCGGATCAGCCGCTTGAAACACGTTGCGGCCCATATCGACGCCCGCGGCGCCTTGGTCGATCGCGCGGTAGGCCAGCTCCAGAGCGTCGCGCTCGGGCAGCTTCTTGCCGCCTGCAATCACGATGGGCACCGGGCAGGCCGCGGTCACGGTCTCGAACCCCGAATCGCAGTAGTACGTCTTGACGAACGTCGCTCCGTTCTCCGCACATACGCGCGAGGCCAATCCCAGATACCGGGCGTCGCGGGTCAGTTCCTTGCCGACCGCCGTCACGCCGAGCGTGGGCAATCCATACCGCGCGCCCCAATCGGCGGTGCGCACCAAATTGGCGACCGTCTTGGCTTCGTATTGGCCGCCGATCGAGACCATGATGGCCAGGGCCGAAGCGTTTAACCGGATCGCGTCTTCGATGTCCAGCAAGCACTCGTCGTTCAACTCGTTCAGCACGGTCGTGCCCGCCGAGAACCGCAGCGAGATCGGTTTGTTGACGTCCGGCGGGATGCAACTGCGCAACACGCCGCGGCTGCACATCAGACAGTCCGCGTAGGGAACCAGCGGCACGATGCTCAGATCGATCCGCTCCAATCCGGAGGTCGGCCCCATGATGTAGCCATGATCGAAGGCCAGCATCACCGTATGGCCGGAGCGGGAATCGAAGATCCGGCTCATCCGGTCCTTGATGCCCCAGTCCATGTGATCGAGCCCCTTCAGGAAGAACGCCTTGCGGGGCGCAGGAACGCCGATTCCGTAGCTCGCGGCGTCTTTGTTTTCGTCGCTATCCGGCATCTTATTACCTTTCTTTGGAGTGTGTGGCCGTCGGGAAACTGCGGGCCCACGCTTGGAAAATGCAGGCCATCGACATCGCTCCCGGATCGGCGTGGCCGATCGTCCGTTCGCCCAGGTTGCGCGCCCGGCCGAAGCGCGCCACCAGTTGTTCGGTACTTGCCGCGCCCGCCGCGGCTGCGTCGGCGGCGGCCGAGAACATACCGCCGATCCCCAGGTCAACATGGGCCTGCAACGCATCGGTGGCGGGGATCAATGCGTCCAGCATCGTTTTGTCCCCCACCTTCGCCTTGGTCTGCCGGCGGACGTTCGCCAGCCCGGCCGCGAATATGGCGGCCACCTGCGCGGCGTCCAATTCCTCGGCCTGAACCCCGTCGCTCATGCCCACCAGCCATGCACCGATCAACGTGCTGGTCGAGCCCGACGACTCGCTCATGGCGCGGAATCCCATGTCGTTCAGCATGGCCTTCAGGCCGGTGGCTGAGTCGGCCGCCGCGCTGGCCGCCGCGAGCGCTTTGACGATGGCGGTGCCATGATCGCCGTCGCCGATCGCGGCGTCCAGGGTCGAAAACTCCTCGGCCCGCGCCCGCACTGCCGCCAGGGCGTCGTCCATCAACGCCTTGAACCGTTCGCTGTTCAGACAGTCCATCTTCCGACGCTCCGCATCAACGCACGGTCCAGTAGGGAGTATCACAGGGCGCCTTTAAGCCGACGACATGGTCCGGATCCAGTTTGCACAGGATCATCTGAAAGCCCGCCATCTCCTGGACCGTCAACAGTTCGTCGATCAAGCCGGACACCACCTGGATGCCGCGGGTCTGCAAGACCTGATGGGCGCGGCGGAAGACCAGATTCAACTCCATCAAGGTCGTCGCACCCACGCCGTTGATGATCAGCAGGACTTGGTCGCCTGCTTGCGCGTTGACCGCTTGGATCAGCGGCGCGATCATCCGTTCGGCCGTTTCGTTGGCGGTCAGGATCTTCGTCCGGCCGCCGCCCGCCTCGCCGTGCTGGCCCATGCCGATTTCCATCTCGTCGTCCGGCAGTTCCGAGATCTGCTGGCCGCTCTGCGGATGCGTCGCGGAACTCATGGCAACCGCCAAGGTGGCCATCTGCTGGTTGAACCGTTCGGCTACCGCGTAGATTTCGTCCAGGCTCTGGCCGCTTTCCGCCGCTGCGCCAGCGACTTTGTACAGCGGGATACAACCGGCCAGACCGCGTCGATCCTCGGCCGGCGCGTCCAGCCCCGCGCTGATATCCTCGTGCGTCAGCAGCATTTTGACGCGAATCCCTTCGCGCTCGGCCATCTGCATGGCCATGTTCGCACTCATCACGTCGCCGGCGTGGTTCAGTACGACCAGCAAGATGCCGGCGTCCCGCCGGAACATCTTCAACGCCTCCAACAATTTGGGAGCCCCCGGCGCGGCGAAGATGTCGCCGACCACACTGGCGTCCAACATGCCTTCGCCCACAAAGCCGCTGAGCGCCGGTTCGTGGCCGGCACCCCCAAGCGTGACGATGGCCACCTTGTCTTCCGCCTTCGGACGGGTTCGGACCACAATTCGCTCCGAAACCAAGCGCACCTTGTCCGCATAGGCCAGCGTGTAACCCTCCAGCAGTTCCGTCGTCAGATCCTGGGGATCGTTCAGAAATTTTTTCATGGCCCTCACCCGATTTGCCCGTAAGAACACCTGCAAGTCAATAACTTTGCCCGTTATAAGACAGGCTTGGCCCACGGGAAAGGTCCCTGTCCACGGATCACCGAATTTTCAGGTCCGGCCATTGCCGAACTGGAATGAACCCGGGCCGGTTCGCGGCTCGGAAGTAGGGGGTAACGTCCGTGGTGTCTCTCAAGCCGCCACAGGGTACACTGACGCCTGCGCTGGCATGGCACGCGTTCTCCCATTCATCTTGGAAAAAAGAAATGACCGATTTGACCGCCAACCGAGGAATTCCGTTCCGCAAGGGACTTGTCGCCCTGTTGCTGCTTTTCGCCGTCCACGGCCAGGCCGCCGAGTTGCGTTTTGCGGGGATACTTGGTAACTCGGGCGAATCTGGACCGACGTTAGCGACATTCGCCGGGCAAGCGGCCCCCGGGATCGGCCCGGTTCTGGACGGGGCGAACACGATCTGGGAACGAGGCGGGTCGCGGCAACTGAATCGTTACGCGCTCGACGGCCGGTTGCTGGCGACCTACGAATTGCCGGAAAGCACGGATCGCAGCGACCAGATGACGCAAGTCGGACCGCGGCTGCTGCTTGAGATTCGCGGCACGCTCTACTCGCTACGACTCGATGCGGAACCGGGCTCCAAGCCAACTCGCATCGCCGGACGCGCGGACACCATGTCGTCCAGTTCCTGGGACGGGAAGGTCGCGATCTGCGACGCGAACGAGCTGTTTTGGTTCGATCCGGGGACCGAGCAGCGCACACCGATTGCGCGGGTAGACGCCGGTGTCGCGTGGCTGCACGTCGACCAGGACGGCACGGTCTACGGATTTGGCGGAGGCAACGTCCATGCTTGGCGGTCGGGGCAGTCGCTCGCGGGCTTCCCGAAAGGGTTCAACGGGGAACGGCCCCAAAAGATCGGTAAATTCTGGTACGGCCACGGCTGGCACGGGACGATTCACCGGATGAACGCGGCGTTCGAGCCGGAGCCCGGCGTGGTGCTGGGCGGGGCGTCGGGGTCGTTCATCGGTTACCTACCACAAAGTTCCGACCTCACCAACGGACGCGGGCTGGTACACGTTCGGGATCAGTTGTTTGCCGTGTCCGGATTGGCCGGCGTCGTGCAATTGCTGGAGTGGCACGAGGACGATTCGCGGTTCGAGGTCGTGCGCCGGATCGGGCCGCTGCACGGGTTGAACTCGCTGGCGCTGGATGCGGACGGGAACATCTGGACGCCGCGCGGCGTCTGGCGCTGGACCGACTCGGCCGAAACGCCGCTCACGCTGGGCGACGTCGAGCCAAGTCTGAACGCCCAACCGGTCGTGCTGGGCGGGCGGACGTTGTGCCTGCTGAAGAGGCACTATTCGTACGTGCAGCTCGCACGCGGCCCGTTCCTCGATGCGAGCGGTTGGTCGCACCTGGAAATCGACGGCGTGCAGGATCTGGACTACCCCGAGTCGATCACCGGCGCGGCGGCATTCCCGGCCGCCGAGGGGCGTTTGATCATGGTCGTGACAGAACGCAACGGAACGGCGATCGAGTTCGCGGTTTCCCCGGCGGGACGGATGGCCGGACCGATCCGTTCGTCCACGATTCCGGGACTGACCGATTGCACCAGCCTGGCGTGGTTCGACGGGAAACTGCTTGCGGCCGACCGCGGCAACGTCCTTGTGTTCGAGCGAACCGCGAGCCAAGACTGGCGCGAGGTGTCGCGGCTTCGGGCGTTCGCCGGCGAGGTGTTCATCCACAGCGACGGACGGCGGCTTGCGGTCAGCGACACCGAGAACAACCGGGTGGACCTCTACGACTCGCTGGGAAAGAAGGTCGCGTCGTACGGCGGCCTGGACCAGCCGCGGCACGTCGCCGTGTCGGGCGATCGCGTGGCGGTGTACGATGCCGGAAACCAGCGGCTCGTGAAGCTGGAACTGGCGGACGCAGCGGTGGCGTCCGGCCGTCGAGCAACCGGCTTGCCGAAAGCCAGTCCGTCGTCGCTCGCGAAATTCACCGACGCCGACTATCTGGACTTGAGCCGCCCGGGCGGAATTCCCTGCCACATGGCGCTAGCGGAATCGCCGGAGGGTCTTGCCGTTTCTATTCGAACCAGCGCTTCCGAAATCAAACTCGGCATCGCCAACGCGAACGCCGCCTTCGTTTTGACCGGTGGAGAAACCTACCAATTGCCGCCGGGCGACTGGTCCCAGCTTCGACTTGCCGCCAGCCTGGCGACGCCCGCACAGCGGGAGCGAATCGGCTTTCTCGATCATCGCGCCATCCATGCACCGTTCTCGGACAACCCGGACGATTGGGCGCCCTTCGATCTGGCCAACTACCGCGAATTGGTCGCCGAACGCAAGCAGCAGATACGCATCGACTTCCAGCAACCGCTGGACGGCAAGGCCACGCTGGTGATCGAGGACCATGCCGGAAACCGCGTGCGCAATCTGGTGTCGGGCCGCTCGTTTTCCGCTGGCCAGCGAACCGTCGTGTGGGACGGGCTGGACGAGACCGGTCGGTTGGTCGCCCCGGGAACCTACCGCTGGCGAGGCGTGACGCATCCCGGTATCGAACCTGCATACAAGATGAATTTCGCCAACGGCGGCGAACCGACGATTCAGCCTTGGGGGACCAATCACGGGCTGTTGCACCATGCCGTCGCCCGCGGCGAGTTGATCTTCTTCGCCGCGCCCGTCACCGAAGGCGGCTGGGCGCTGCTGGCATTGGATGCGGAGGGCCGATTCGTGCAGGGGTACGAACACCAGCAGGGATTCGGCATCGGTCACAATGCGATCGCCGCGGACGATCGATTTCTGTACTGCGCGCAGGACGGCTTCGGCTGGGGCGGGACGCGCGGCATCGACTTCGGCAGCGACCGGTGGACGGCGACTTGGACTCTGACCGTGGCTCGCTACGACATCAAAACAGGCAAAGTGGTCGAGTATCCGGGAAGCAAGCGGGCTTTTGAAGCGGACGCGATGGAGGTTGGGCCGGGTTCGCAGCATCCGGACCTGAGCCGCTACAGCCTGGGCGGACTGGCCGTTCTCGACGGCAAGCTGTACGTGGGTTCGCGCGGAAAAGGGGCCGTCCTGGTCTTCGACGCTGCGACGGGCGAACGCCTGACATCGATCCCGCTGGTCGGGGTTCGCCATCTGACGGCCAGCGACGACGTGTTCGCGGCCACGGACGAGGGTGTGGTGCGGCTGAGCGACCGCAAGCTGCTTGTCCCTGCTGGTGACATGGACATCTCCGGCATCGCTATCGCGCCCAACGGCGACATCGTTTTGAGCGACCGGAACTCGCACCAAGTGCATCGCTTCAGCGCCGACGGTGAACGTCTGGCGACCCTCGGCACGCCCGGCGGTCCGTACCGAGGCGTCTATGACCGCCAACGCATGGTGAATCCGGCCGGTTTGGCCTTCGGCCCGGACGGCAAGCTGTGGGTCACCGAGACACGCTGGAACCCGAAACGCATCCTGGCCTGGGATCCCGCCATGAAGCAGGTCGTCTACGAGAAATTCGGCATGCCGCACTACGGCGGGGACGGCTCGGGATTCGATCCTCAGAATCCTCGTCGCTGGATCGGGCTCGGTTGTTTCTGGGACGTGGACGTGGCGGCCGGCACCGCGCGGCCCACCCACATCATGGCCATCGACGAAGGACACTTCGAGCGCTACCACCCGCACAGCTATTCGTTCTTTCGCGAAGCCGGCCGCACGTTTCTGTGCTCGCGGGGCAAGATCGCGCTGATCTCCGAAATTCTCGAGGACGGCACGATCCGCGATATCGCCGCCGCGGCGGGCACGCACCATTTCGCGTACGGTTGCGACTGGCAGCCTCCGCAGGCCTACATCGATGCGTTCTACGCGAAATGGCCGGGCAAGCGAGCCAACGAGAAACCAGGCCGCGGCGGACAAGGCAAACCGTGGGCCGAGCGAGTGGCCGGCGTGCTCTGGGTGGACCGCAACGCCGATGGCTTGCCGCAACAGGACGAGTTCAACTTCTGCGAGGAGGGAATCAAGTTCGCCGACGGAGCCTGGGGGCACCAGCAGACGTCGCTGACGTTCTACTTTCCCGCCGTGGTCGGCGAGCAGACGAAAGTCGTCGCGATCCGGCCGAACGGCTTCTTGTCCAACGGCATCCCCGACTATCCGACGCTGGACGAGGCGATCGCCCAAGGCACGGACGTCGGTCTCGCGCCGGGCTACAAACGCAACGGCGTCGCCACCGTGCGCGACCGCTTCGGCCGCTTCATTTTTAATTCCGATCCCGAGATGAATGCGTACCAGGTGGGCGGCTCACTCCGGGACTCGCAGCCGGTTTCGGAGAGACAGGACCACGTAGAGGGCCGACATCTTTGGAGCTACCCGAACCGCTGGAGCGATGTGCATGGCTCCCACGACGCTCCGCTGCCCGAGACCGGCGTCATGCAGGGCACGCTCGGCATTCTGGGCATCGCGCCTTTCGATGATCAGGCCGACGTAATCTTCCTGAACGGCAACCACGGCCGCTGCTTTCTGCTGACCACGGACGGACTGTATCTGGACGAGGTGTTCAGCGACGTCCGCGTCAGCTATCTGAAGAACGAATACCGTCTGGGCGGCGAGATCTTCGGCGGCATGTTCGGCCGCAGCGAGTCCGACGGCAAGTACTACGTCCAGATCGGCCATGGCCCGTACCGCATCTACGAATTGGGCGGGATTCGCGAGGCCAATCGCCTGTCGGGCGAGCTGATCGTCTCGAATGAGCAGATCGTCGCCGCCGAACGCCGAAACCAGCGGCAATTGGCCGATCAGCGATCCGAAAAGAAGTTCAGCATCCCCGGCACCCTGTCCTGGGACCAGAACGGCAAGTTCAAGGCCGAACTGACCGCCGCCGTCGAGGGCGAGCACCTTCGCTTGACCTGGCGAGTGCAGGATGCGTCCCCGTGGGTCAACCACGGCCGCGACTGGACGACGCTGTTCGCCACCGGCGACACCGTCGATTTGCAGATCGGTATCGACGCCATCGCGGATCCCAAACGGCGAGGCCCGGTGGTCGGCGACAAGCGTCTGATGATCGCGCCGTACGAAGGCAAGCCGATCGCGGTGCTTTACGAACACCGCAAGCCCGGCGGCCGGAACCCCATCGAGTTCACGTCGCCTTGGCGAGGCGAGAAAGTCGACGATGTCCGCCAGTTGCCCGATGCGCAGATCGAAGTGAAAGCGTCGGCCCGCGACTACACCGTCGATGCCAGAATCCCGTTGGCTTCGCTCGGTTTGAGCATCACCGGTCAATCGCTCCGCGCGGACTTCGGCGTGACGTTCGGCGACGCCGGCGGCACGGAGACGCAACTTCGGTCCTATTGGGCCAACCCCGCCACGATGCTGGTCGACGACATCCCTGGCGAAATCATGCTGCACCCGAACCTCTGGGGCGAAGTGCGGTTCCCGGCTGATTGAGGCGACCGTCGTGTTGATCGACCGGCCAGCGGCTACGAACTGGCGCGACGGAGATGTTCGGCCAGTCGGCGGACGAGTTCGAGATCAACCGGGCCGGTCCGCGAGCCGCGGCAGGCGGCGCCACGAACGGCGACGTAGTCCGGCGCGAAATCGACGGCCCGATCGATTGCATCGCCCGCGAGCGATCCGCCCAGCACCACCATCAGTCCCGCGTCGCGGATTTGAGTGACCAAATGCCCAAGTTCCGCGGGAGGCAGATGCGAGAACAGATGGCCGCCCGACTTCGTGTAGGTGTCGAACAGGACTGCCTTACATGACACCTCGGCGGCGCGATGGATGATCTCCCGCGGCGGCGGCGCCTCGCACGCCCGCCAGTCCGCGTAGACGACAGCGACGGAGGCCACTGCGGGCGGGAGACTCCGAAGCGTGTCGCTCCAACGTTCAAACCAATCGGCCTGCCGTCCGCAGCCAGCCAGTCCGAGCTTGGCAAACTGGAACTGGGCCAACACCTCGAAATCCCAGTCGGTTTGGCCATCCAGCAACTCGCCCAATGCAACGCTCGTGGGCACGCGGCCCGAGAACGGGCCGGGCCCCGGCGAGCCGTGCGGCGTCAGCCCACGGGTGCCGGGAACCTGTCCCGTTCTCGAAGCTTCGCAGACCGCCAAGACCTCGCGCCAGACCGAACCCGAAGCCGCGCCGAGGGATCCGCGCGATGGTTCCTTGATATCCACCAAATCGGCACCGCCGGCCAAGGCCGTTGCTGCTTCCCCCGCATCGCGCACACTGATCAACAATCGGGTCATCTCAGACTTTCGTGATTGGGGAATCATCGGTCATAATCAGTTATGGCGAGCGTTGGGCGTTAGCCCACCGGTTTTCCCTGAAATCAGCCAGCCAGCGCCAAAGGAACCGATGGGCTAACGCCCATCGCTCGCCAAAATCAAGCCGCCTCACAGCGTGGCGGCACCGCTGAGGCGTCGTCACAACAGAAGGTCGATGCGTCATGGAGTTTAACGAGGTATTGCCGCGAGTGCTGGTTGGTTCGTGTCCGCGAACGACCAAAGACATCGATTGCTTGATCGACGAACACGGCATCACGGCCGTCTTGAATCTGCAAACCGACAGCGATCTGGCCTATTGGCAGATCGACTGGGCGCAATTGGCACCGCACTATCGGTCTCGGGGAATGATCGTGCGGCGCGTTCCGGTGATGGACTTCAATCAAGACGAACTGCGGGACAGGCTGCCCGACTGCGTGACGGCTCTGACAGAACTGCTCCGCGACGAGAGGAAAGTCTATGTTCACTGCAATGTGGGGGTCAATAGGTCGCCCAGCGTAGTAATTGCCTATTTGTACTGGGTCCGTGGGTGGACGCTGGACGAGTCGTTGGATTACATGCTGCACCGTCGCATCTGCAATCCGCTGGTCGAGGCGATCCGCACTGCCGCCGGACTTCGGTCATCCCCCGAAGACGTCCCCGAAGACGCACCTGGGAGATGAGATCGGAGGTTGACAGAAGCAGCCAGGACACGAAAACCGCCCCGAAACTGATGCACAAGTCCTTATTGACCCCTTTGCCCTCGTGTTTGACTTTGCTACCATGCCGACTAAACTCGTTGGGTTTGGAGCGGCTCAGCGAGCCGGTCCCGGGTTGGTCCCAGAAGACATTCCACGGCGGGCAATCATGGTACAAACCATCGAAACGTTTATCAGCAAGCTGCAAGCCGACGGTGTCGAGGCCGGGCGGGAAGCTGCGAAAGAGATCACCGACAAAGCGGAACAGCAGGCGCAGGAACGATTGGCTGCGGCCGAGGAGCAAGCCAAGCAGATCGTTGAGCAGGCCAAGCAGGAAGGCGAGCGGATTCGCATTCGAGTCGAGGACGAGCTGAGACTGGCGGCTCGCGACATCGTGGGGCGAGTTCAGGACACGCTGAACCGGGCTCTCGAAGCGGTGCTGGCTGATGCCGTGGGCGAGAAACTCCAGGATGCCGAATTTCTGGGTGGACTGATCCGCGAAGTGGTGACGCGGTATGTCGAGGCGGACGTGTCGGGCGGCAGCACGATCGAAGTCAAGGTGTCCGACGAGATGCAGCAGCGTCTGCTCAGCGGCGCCGTGACGGCATTCCGGCCGGGCGAGTTCGAGCAGGCTCGAGCCACGTTGCTCGGCAAATTGGCCAAGGCGGGATTCGAGTACAAAGTGGCCGGTGGAACTGTGGAAGTCACGGAGGAGTCCGTGGTCCAGACGTTGTCGGGTCTGTTGAGTGCGGAACTGCGACGCCGGATCGCCGAGGCTCGGGCGCGTCGGGCGGCGGAAGCGTAGTCTTGGGGATCGGCCACGTCGATTGCCCCAGGGAAGCCAGGAGAGATTGCTGCGGAATTTGCACTGAAGAAAGCAGGATTCGTCGCCGATGCTCGACCGCTACTACTTCCTTGCTTCGCTCCCCGCGATGGGCGAGTTGGGCACTGAACCGCCGATGGGCTTCGCTGAATTGCTCGAGCATTTGGCGGACAGCCAAGCGCGGCACACTCTGGTCAGCAGCGTCTTGTTGCTGGACGACCTGATGCAACGCGAGTCGCATTTAGCCGGGGAATTGGACGAAGTCGACCCGGCCGTGCTCACCCAGCAGCAGGCCTGTGACGAGAGCCCCTTGCCGAACTACTTGCTCGAACTTCTGGACGTAGATCGTGATTCAACGGTCGGCGCAGTGGCGGATCGACTGTGGGGAGCGTATTTTCGCTACGTCGCTGGCTTGGCTAATCGCACGGGCAATCAATTCCTGGGCGCATGGATCCGTTACGAAGTGTCGCTGCGCAATGCGTTGGTGACGTTGCGATCCAAGCGTTTGGGGTTGGAGGCCGCCGACTATTTGGTCGCGGACGAACTGTCGGAGTCGGGGGAGGATCTGGACGCGGTGCTGGCCGAGTGGGCTGCCGCGGCCACTCCGCTGGCCGGACAGCAGGTCTTGCTGCGGGCGAGGTGGGCTTGGCTGGACTTGCACGACGCTTGGTTCAGCTTCAGCGACGACGAATTGGCCGTCTATGCCGTTCGGTTGATGTTGCTGCAGCAGTGGGAGCGGATGGCGGGAGAAGGCGTCAAGCGAGCCGTGGCGGAAGCGGCGACGTAAGGCAGGAAGGGTTGTCCGGCGGGTTTTCCAGACCGGCGGGTGAGGACCGAACCTTTGGGGACTAATTGGGAAGGGTCACTGGCGTGAAAGGCAAAATCGTCCGGGTCGATGGAAGTCTGGTCGTCGCCGAGATGGAAGACCGTGTCGTGCAGAACTCGGTGGGACACTGCATCCGCGGCGACGGCACGCGTTTGTTGAGCGAGGTGATTCGCGTGCGCGGGCAACGCGCCGACTTGCAGGTGTTCGAGGAAACTCGCGGCTTGCGAATCGGGGACGGCGTTGAGTTCGAGGAGCAGATGCTGTCCGTCGCGCTCGGTCCGGGGCTGCTGGGTCAGATCTATGACGGGCTGCAAAACCCGCTGCCGCAGTTGGCCGCCGAAGTGGGTTATTTCCTCCAGCCGGGCGTTTACATCCACGGGTTGGCCACGGACACCCGCTGGAACTTCACGCCCGTGGTCAAGGTGGGCGACACGGTATCGGCCGGGGACACGCTGGGCACGGTTCCCGAAGGGATCTTCCAGCACCGGATCATGGTGCCGTTCGGCGCGCGGGGCAGTTTCCGGATCGAGTCGATCGTCGGCGAAGGCTCGTACACGATCGAGGACGAGATCGCCGTGCTGAGCGGCGAATCGGGCGCCACGATGAAGGTGACGATGCAGCAGAATTGGCCCGTCAAGGTGCCGCTGAGCGTGGCGCGCACCCGCTTGATGCCCACCGAGCCGCTGGTGACCCGCGTGCGGATCATCGATTCCATGTTCCCGATCGTCCGCGGCGGTACGTACTGCATTCCGGGTCCGTTCGGCGCGGGCAAGACCGTCCTGCAGCAGATCACGTCGAAGCACGCCGAGATCGACATCGTGGTGATCGCCGCGTGCGGCGAGCGGGCGGGCGAGGTGGTCGAAACGTTGCGCGATTTCCCCGAACTGATCGACCCGCGGACCGGCCGCAGCCTGATGGAGCGAACGATCATTATCTGCAACACGTCGGCGATGCCCGTGGCGGCTCGTGAAGCGTCGGTCTACACCGGGGCGACGCTGGCCGAGTACTACCGGCAGATGGGATTGCACGTGCTGCTGTTGGCCGACTCGACCTCGCGCTGGGCCCAGGCCATGCGTGAAATCTCGGGCCGGCTGGAAGAGATCCCGGGCGAAGAAGCTTTCCCGGCGTACTTGGAGAGCCGCATCGCTGCGTTCTACGAGCGTGCGGGAATGCTCGAATTGCCGGACGGCCGCGTCGGCACGCTGACCATCGGCGGCACCGTCAGTCCGGCCGGCGGCAACTTCGAAGAGCCGGTAACGCAGGGCACGCTGAAAGTCGTCGGCGCCTTTCTGGGGTTGTCCAGGGCTCGCAGCGACGCGCGTCGCTACCCGTCGATCGATCCGTTGGATTCGTGGAGCAAGTACACGGGGATCATCGAGCCGGCGAAGGTCACGCGGATGCGGCGGCTCTTGGGGCGCGGCAACGAGGTCCGCCAGATGATGACGGTGGTGGGCGAAGAAGGCACCTCGCTGGACGACTTTACGATCGCCTTGAAGGCCGACTTCTTCGACAACTGCTACCTCCAGCAAAACGCTTACGACGACGTCGACGGCGCCACGCCGAAGGAACGCCAGCAGTTCGTGTTCGACAAGGTGTTGGAAGTCATCGATCTGAAATTGGATCTCCCCGACAAGCCTCAGGTCCGGCAGGCGATCGTCGCCGCGACGGACTTGTTCCGGAATTGGAATTACGCGGCCAGCGGCAGCGACGAGTACAACCGCTGGCTGGCCGAGATCGACCAGTTTATCGCAAGCAGAGGGCGGACATGAGGAAGTATTTTGACACGATCCAGCGGATCGCCGGCAACGTGGTGACGGTCGCTGCGGACGATGTCGCGTACGATCACTTGGCGGTGATCAGTTCGGCTCGCGGCGACTCGCTGGCCCAGGTGATCCGTCTGGAGCAATCCGAGGTCAGTCTCCAGGTGTTCGCGGGCTCGCAGGGCGTCTCGAACAACGACCGCGTGCGGTTCCTGCACAAGCCGATGCAGGTGCCGTTTTCCGAGGGCCTGCTGGGCCGCGTCTTCGACGGCTCGCTCCGCCCGCGCGACGGACGCGGACCGGTGACGGGCGACCCGCTGGACATCGGCTCGCCGGTGGTCAATCCCGTGCGGCGGCGGATGCCGGACCAGATGGTCGAAACGGGCATCCCGATGATCGACGTGTTCAACTCGCTGGTCGAATCGCAGAAGCTGCCGATTTTCTCGGTGGCGGGCGAGCCCTACAACGAATTGCTGGCCCGCATCGGGCTGCAAGCCAACGCGGACATCATCATCCTGGGCGGCATGGGTCTGCGGCACGACGACTACCTGAAGTTCCGCCAGACCTTCGAGGAAGGCGGCGTGCTGGGCCGGGCGATCATGTTCGTGCATACGGCGGCCGACCCGGTCGTCGAGTGCTTGTTGGTGCCGGACTTGTGTCTGGCGGTGGGCGAGAAATTCGCGTTGCAGGGCAAGCGGGTACTCGTGCTGCTGACCGACATGACCGCCTTCTCCGATGCGTTGAAGGAGATCGCGATCATCATGGAACAGATCCCGTCGAACCGCGGTTATCCGGGCGATCTGTACACCCAGTTGGCTCGCCGGTACGAGAAAGCCGTGGATTTCGACGAGGCAGGTTCGATGACCCTGCTGGCTTGCGTCACCATGCCCGGCGACGACGTCACCCACCCGGTGCCGGACAACACGGGCTATATCACCGAGGGTCAGTTCTATCTCCGCAACGGCCGCATCGAACCGTTCGGGTCGCTCTCGCGACTCAAGCAGCAGGTGAACGGCAAGACCCGCGACGACCATCGGGCGATCATGGATGCCTGTATTCAGTTGTACGCCCTGTGCCGCGAAAGCCGCGAGAAACGGGACATGGGCTTCGAGATGTCGGACTGGGACCGCAAGCTGCTGCGGTACGGCACGATGTTCGAAGAACGGATCATGGACCTGTCGTTGAACATCCCGTTGTTCGGTGCCCTGGACCGCTGCTGGAAGATTCTGGCCGATTGCTTCGACCCCGCGGAAACGGGAATCCGGCGCGCGATTATCGAAAAACACTGGCCGACCACCATTGTCTGACATTTGCCGAACCCGGGACGGCGCCCGGCGCCGTCTCTGCTGACCGACTATGGCTGAAAAGATCAAACTAACACGTCCCGAACTCAAACGCCGCCGTGACCGGCTGACGCGTTTCGAGCGCTACCTGCCGATGCTGAAACTGAAACAGCAGCAACTGCAGATGACGCTGCGCGAGTTGGCGGCCGAGGTGACCAAGGCGCAGCAGGCGTTGGACCAAATCGCCGCCAAACTGGATCGGTATCGCGCCGTGCTGGCCGACCGGGCCGGCGTGCCGTTGGAACAGTGGTCGCGCCCCGAACGGATCCGCACGGCGCATCAGAACGTCGCGGGCGTCGAGGTGCCGGTGTTCGAAGGCGTCGAGTTCTCGGGGGTGCGGTACAGTCTGTTCGGCACACCGCCCTGGGTCGACGAAGCGTTGGCGGATCTTCGCGAGCAGAGCCGCCGCGGCGCCGCCCTCGAAGTGCTTCGCGAGGGCGAACGGCTGCTGCAAGGCGAGCTGGCACGGGTCATTCAGCGAGTCAACCTGTTCGAGAAGATCATGATTCCCAAGGACCGCGAAGCCATCCGCCGCATTCGGATTCGGCTGGGCGACGAAATGGCCGCGGCGGTGGGCCGCGCGAAGATCGCCAAGGGCAAATTGGCCAAGGTTCTCGAAGCGGCGCCGCAGAATGCTGCCAGCACCGAATCGTGGGGGGTGGACGTATGATCGTGCCGATGGTCAAAGTCTACATCGCGGCGCGCTGCCGCGACCGCGAGGAGTTGCTCGAAGCACTCCGCGAACTGGGCGTCGTCCACTTGGTGCCCGTCGATCCGAATCAAGTCCTCTCCGATGGCAAAGCCATCGAACAGGTGCAGAACCTGCACCGCGCTCTGCACGCCCTGTACGGAATCGTCCCCGCGGGAGAGACGCCGGAACTGAGTCCATTGGAGGCCGCCCAGGAAGTCATCGACGTCGAGCGGCATATCGTCGAGGACGGGAACCGCTTGGCGTTGTTGCACCACGAATTGGAGCAGATGGAATTGTGGGGCAACATGCAACTGGAGCAGGTCGAGGATCTGCGCCGGGCCGGTGTCGAAGTGCGATTCTACGTGATCGATGCGGACGATTACCGCCAAGTGCAGGCGGAGTGCGTGGCCGAAGTCGGTTCGCAACCCGGCAACCGGATCGTCGTGGCGGTGGCTACCCAGGGCGGTCCCATCGAAGTGCCGGAAGGGGCGGTCGAATTGCCCTTGCCTCACCGCGATGTGCTGATGATCAAGGCGGAGGCGGCGCGCATCGATGCCGCGCTGAAGACCAGCCACCATCGCCTGTCCGAACTGGCTCATTTGGTTCCCGAAATGAGCCGCGAACTGGCTGACCTGGAACGCGAAGCCGAATTCGTCCGCGCGCGGCACGGTGGCGTGACGAAAGATCAATTGTTCGCCCTCCAGGGTTGGATGCCCGCCGAGCACTCCGAGGCGTTGCCCGAGAAGCTGGCCGGGCAAGATTTGCCCGCCGCCGTGACGATCATGCCGCCGGCCGAGGATGAAGTCCCCCCGACGTTGATTCGCAGTCCCGCCTGGGCGCGGTCGGTCGAAGGGTTGTTCAAGGTCTTGGGGACGGTGGCTGGATACCGCGAGTTCGACGTCTCGGTGCCGTTCCTGATCGCGCTGCCGATTTTCACCGCCATTTTGATCAGCGATGGTGGGTACGGCGCCGTCCTGCTGCTGGCCCTCACCCTGGGCTACGGCAAGGCGTCCGCCGTGTTGGGCAAGCACTTCACGCACCTGATGATCATCGTCAGCGTCGCCACGTTGATCTGGGGTTTGATCTGCGCCACGTTCTTCGGCGTCGCACTCTACACACCACTGATCCCGGTCGATCTCAGCGAGCAATCGAGAAACCTGCTGATGCGGATGAGCTTTTGGATGGGAGCCATCCACTTGAGCATCGCTCAACTTTGGCCGGCGGTGGGCATCTTTCCCCATCTGCGTTTTCTGAATCGCGTCGGTTGGGCGATGTTCATCTGGGGCATGCTGGGCGTCGTCGAGTACTTCGTTCTCAAGTCTGCCTGGGGATGGCATACTCCCTGGCCGTATCTGTTGATTGCGGGCGGTACGCTTGCGGTTGTTTTTGCCCATCCCAGCAAGAACGTCGGGAAAATGCTGCTGCTGGGCTTGGGGGATTTCCCGCTATCGGTGCTGTCGGCGTTTTCCGACGTGATCAGCTACGTGCGTCTGATGGCGGTGGGCCTGGCAAGCAGCGTCTTGGCCACCAGCTTCAATTCGATGGCCTCGGACCTCGAGTTCTGGCCGTTGGCGTTGGTCGTGCTGCTCTTCGGGCACAGTCTGAACTTGGGCTTGGCGCTGATCGCCATGTTTGCACATGGGGTCCGGCTCAATATGCTTGAATTCTGTAACAATCTCGGCATGCAATGGACGGGATATCGATATAGTCCCTTCTCACAACGAACCAGTCAGGAGTTTTAACGATGACAATGTACGGGGCGTCTTGCGGGTTTTTGATGGCCAGTCTGCCACTGCTCTTCGGTGCGGCGGAACCGAACTTCTGGCGGTTCCTCGCGGAGATGGGCGACGTGTTGGCGCTGGGGATGGGGGCGCTGGGCAGCGCGATCGGCATCGGCATGGCGGGCCAAGCGGCCGCTGGAGCCTGGGCCAAGGAAGCCCGCGCGGGACGCAATCTGAGCTTTACCTACATCATCCTCGTCGGCATGCCCATCAGCCAGACGCTGTACGCCATGATCGTGATGAACAACATGCGGGCCGTGTTCTCGAACATGGAAGTGACGATTGCCGAGTCCGGTTTGCTGCTGGGCATCGGGATCGCTACCGGCATGGGCGAAATGCTCTCCGCCTGGATGCAAGGCATGATCGGCGCCGCGGGCATCCGCGCTCTGAGCGACGGAGAGGGCAAAGGCTTTGCCTTCGTCATCATCGCGATGGGCATCGTCGAGACGGTCGGAATCTTCACGATGGTGTTCATGCTGGGCATGATCCCCAGCGCATCGTAAACGCTGGAATGGAAGACCAGCGGCAGGAGCAGAGGGGACGCATGGGGCGCACGAGTGCCATGCGTCCCCGTCGCGTTTCTCCAAAGGTCACGCGTCGAACGTTCCCTCCCCGCCGCACCATCTCGGCTGGCCCGTCGAACTGAGCACGGCCATCCACAGATCGCTCTCCAGATCCAGTTGCCGCTTCAGAGCGGTCGCGGTCTGCAACGGAACGTGGATCAACTCGTTGTGCAGCAGGCCGATCAGCGTATCCGTCCGGCCTGCCATGCCGGCGTGTGCCGCGAAGCGGCCCATTTGATTGGCCAAGATCCGATCCCAAGTATTGGCAGGCACGCTGCGGATGATGTAGCTGGGGTCGATGTACTTGATGCAGACCGGCACGCCAATCTCGTCGAAGTAATCCTTGATCCGGTCGCGCAGCAGCACTCCGATGTCGTCGAACTGGACGTTCTCCGACGCATCCCGCCGCAGTCGCGAATCGGGAGCATTGACCAGATGCTGTCCGGCGCCTTCGGCAACGACGATCAAGGCATGGCCTCGCCGCTCCATCCGCCGCCGCAGCGATGCCAGCAACCCGTCTTCGCCGTTCAGAGGAAACGCAATCTCGGGCACGAGCACGAAATTCGCTTCATCACTGGCGACGGCCGCACCGGCCGCGATGAATCCCGCATGGCGTCCCATCAACTTGACGATCGCGATCCCGTTCGGCGCCCCCTTCGCCTCGACATGCGCTCCACGCAAGACGTCCTGAGCGACCTCCAGGCTAGTCTGATACCCGAAGGTCATCCAAACAAACGGAATGTCATTGTCGATCGTCTTGGGGATTCCGATCACCGATTTGGCAAGTCCCCGCCGAGCGATCTCTTGGGAGATCGCGTGCGCCCCGCGCTGCGTCCCGTCGCCGCCGATGCAAAACAGGATGTCGATCCGCTGGCTCTCGAGAAAATCGACCACCACCGTCGGCTCTTGCGGCCCGCGCGAAGTCCCCAGGACGGTCCCACCCAGTTTGTGAATCTCCTCCACCGATTCGCTCGTCAATTCGATCGGCGGTTGGCCCACGGCGGGGTTCAGGCCTTGATATCCGTTGCGGATTCCCAGGACTTTCGGCACGCCGTAGTTGTGCCTCAATTCGGAATAGATGGCCCGAATCACATTGTTCAACCCTGGCGACAGGCCGCCGCAGGTGACGACCGCCGCCGTCGTCTTCGCCGGGTCGAAGTAGATCATCCGCTGCGGACCGGCTTCCTCGAAGGACAGGTCGGCTTCTTCGCTTGGCACGTCGATGCCGATCTTGTCGTGAAACCGCACGCGTTTGTTTTCACTGACAAAAACAACCCGCTTTGACCCCTGAAGAGGGGATTGGATGCGGCATTCGCCAAGCGTTGTGACTTGCAGTTGATTCTGGGTCAGCACCGTATTCTCCTGTTCTCTTCGAATTGGCCCGATTCTACTCGTTGCCGAAGCGGGCTGCACGGGGTATGATATCGATGACGATAGTGAGATACAGTCTCACTTTCCCGCGATTCAGTGCTCTCCTGGAACTCGTGCCGTGCATGATTTAATTCCTCTGCGTTGCCTCGCCGCCGGTCAGACTGCCGAAATCGGGCAGATTTCCGGCGATCCCAGTCAAGTGCATCGACTTCACGAACTAGGCATGTGCCGCGGAACCAAGGTCCAGATGGTTCGTTCGGGAAGTCCGTGCGTGCTCCGCTTGGCCGGTCACAAGCTGTGTTTCCGGCAGAACGCTGGCCTGGACATCTGGGTGCGGCCCGTGGTTGGGATCTGAATCCATTTCGAAACTGTCCATCATGTCTAGCCTTCAGGAAACCGGCACGGTCACCGTCGCGCTGCTTGGCAATCCGAACACGGGCAAGTCGACGTTGTTCAATGCGCTGGCCGACGTCCGTCAGCACGTGGGCAACTATCCCGGCGTGACGGTCGAAAAGAAGATCGGGCACCTGCACCTGGGCGGCCAGCGGTTCGCGCTGGTCGATCTGCCCGGCACGTATAGCCTGGCCCCGCGCTCGCCCGACGAAATGGTGACGGTGGACGTGCTGCTGGGCCGCCGCGCCGACGTCGCCGCGCCGGACGTCATCCTGTGCGTGGTCGACGCGAGCAAGCTGGAGCGGAATCTGTATCTGGTCAGTCAAGCCATCGAGCTCGGCGTGCCGACCGTCGTCGTCTTGAACATGATGGATTTGGCCGCGGACCACGGCCTCAGCGTGGATGTCGACCTGTTGCAGAAGCGACTGGGAGTCCCGGTGGTGCAACTTCAGGCTCATCGGCGAGTTGGCCTGGACACGCTCAAGCAGGCGCTTCAGCAGGCGTTGGACCGGGACGCAGCGGTTTCCGAACTGCCGTTTCCCGAGGCGTTTCGGCAGGAGGTAGCCGGACTGCAACGGGATTTGCAGGACCGTTTGCGCGACTCGGCCTCGCAGGACGCGCCGTTGCCTCGCTATCTGGTCGAGCGTCTGTTGCTGGACCACGGCAGTTATCTGGAACGCGCTTCGCTGCCCGGCGTCAACGGTACATTCCTGGCCAAGGTGCGCGACGCTCGGGAGCGATTGTCCGAGGCGGGTTGCCCAGTGCCAGCCGTGGAGGCCAAAGCTCGCTACGAGTGGGTAGGCAAGATGCTGGAGGGCGCGGTATCCGGCGATTCCGGAAACCGAGTGACGCTGACGGATCGCCTGGACGATCTGTTGATGCATCGCATCTGGGGCACGGCCGTTTTCGTCGCGCTGATGGCGTTGGTTTTTCAATCGATTTTCTCCTGGGCGCTGCCTCTGATGGACCTGATCGACGGCGCCGTCGGTTGGCTCGGCGAACTGGTGGGCGGGATGCTGCCGGACGGCGCACTGCAATCGCTGCTGGTCAACGGCGTGCTGGCCGGGGTGGGCAGCGTACTGGTCTTTCTGCCGCAGATCCTCATCCTGTTTTTCTTCATCGCGCTGTTGGAAGATTGCGGGTACATGGCTCGGGCCGCCTACCTGATGGACCGTTTGATGGTCCGCGTCGGACTGAGCGGCAAATCGTTCATTCCGCTGCTTTCTTCGTTCGCCTGCGCCGTGCCGGGGATCATGGCCACACGGGTGATCGAGGATCGGCGGGACCGTCTGGTGACGATTCTGGTCGCGCCCCTGATGACGTGCAGCGCCCGGCTGCCCGTGTACACGCTGCTGATCGCCGCCTTTGTTCCCGATTACCGTTGGCTGGGCGGTTGGTTAGGTCTGCAAGGCCTGACCATGCTGTCGTTGTATCTGCTGGGCATGGTCACGGCGGTGCTGGCCGCCTGGCTTCTCAAACGCACGTTCCTGCACGGTCAAACACCGGCCTTCATCATGGAATTGCCCAACTACAAAGTGCCGTCGCTGGGAACGGTCTTGCGCCGCATGGGGGAGAACGGCTGGTCGTTCATCAGCGGGGCCGGGACGCTGATTTTGGCCGTCGCGGTGCTGGTTTGGGCCGCCGCTTATTTTCCTCATTCGCCCGAGATCGGCGCGGCGGTGCGGGCGGCCTATGCGGACCGAATCGCTGAGTTGGAGCAACGCGCCGAACAGCTCCGCGAGCAGACGGATTTGACAGAACAGGCACGCGCCGCAGCGTTGGACGAGATTGAGTCGCACCAGGCGGATCTGCGGGCGGAGATCTCGGCCGACGTGGCGGGCGCTTACATGGAACAGAGTTTTCTCGCCCGCGGCGGGCACTTGATCGAACCGCTGGTGCGGCCCTTGGGCTGGGACTGGCGGATCGGCTGCGCGGTCATCGCGTCGTTTCCCGCCCGCGAGGTTGTGGTGGGCACGCTGGGCGTGATCTACCATTTGGGCGAAGGGCAAGACGAGACCTCGGAGTCGCTCCGCGACACGCTCCGGTCGGCAACTTGGCCGGGAACGGAACGGCGGGTCTTCAACCTGCCGGTCGCCCTTTCGCTGATGGTCTTCTACGCCCTGTGCGCCCAGTGCGCCGCCACCCTGGCCGTCATCCGCCGCGAGACCCAAACCTGGCGCTGGCCCGTCTTCACCTTCGCCTACATGACCTCGCTGGCCTACGTCGGCGCCTTGCTCACCTACCACGTCGGCATGTTGTTCGCAGCCGCCTGATCGTTGCACGTATCGGAAGAAGAATCATTGAGCGGAACGGCGCTAGCCACCGGTTCCTCGCTCTTCCCGGGCGGGATGTGCGTTGAGCCTCCGGCGGACTACAATATCGCCGACCCACAACAGCAGCGAACTCTTGAGAGCGGAAGAGCAACATGACTCCCTGGTATGAAACGTTTTTCGCCAATTATGCCGAAACCTACGATAAGGAACCCTTTACGCAGGGAACCGTAGGTGAGGTGGACTTCGTGGAACGGGAGCTCGGGTTCGAGCGTACCCGACGGATCTTGGATATTGGCTGCGGGACGGGCCGCCATGCGATCGAACTCGCCCGGCGAGGTTATCGGGTGACGGGCATCGATCTTTCCGAAGCTCAATTGACCCGTGCCCGCGAAAAAGCCGCAGCCGCCGGCGTGGCCGTGGATTTTCAACGCCGGAACGCGACTCAGGCGCACTTCCAACAGGAGTTTGACGCGGCGATCATGATCTGTGAAGGCGCGTTTTCGTTGATGGAAACCGACGAGCTGAACTACGCCGTGCTCGTGCATGCCGCCGCGGCGTTGCGGTCCGGCGCCAAATTGCTGTTCACAACGCTCAATGCCTTGTATCCGCTGTATCACTCCGTCCAGGAGCTTCTCAACGCAAACGGGGCCGGTGAGGTGATCGACAAACTGACGTTCGATCTGCTGACTTTCCGAGAGCAGGCCGAACTGACGTTCACCGACGATGCGGGCCAGTCGCATACGGTCCAAACCAACGAGCGCTACTACACTCCCGCCGAATTGCGTTGGCTGTTGAACACCGCGGGATTCGCCAAGGTGGACATCTTCGGCGGCCGCCTGGGCCAGTTCAGCCGCGAACACGCCCTGACTCCCAACGACTTCGAGATGCTTGTGATCGCGGAGAAGGGCGAAGACTGAAGCGGCATCACTGATTTGTCCGCGAAAGCGTCGGTCGGGTAAGGATCGGCAATAAAATAATTGTGCGGAATTTGTAGTCGTCACGCTCCGCCGTGACGACACGTCATCACGGCGGAGCGTGATGACCACATTGAAAATCCGACAGTAATCTATTGGCCGATCCTAATAGTACAGCGCAATGAACTACGCTGAACTGCGCAACTTTTGTTTTCGGGTTT
>JAHDXO010000067.1:32486-53001 GCA_023382975.1 Pirellulaceae bacterium | reverse complement strand
GAGGTGGGGTAAGCTTCCAGCTTGCCGAGTTTTCGTATCTTTGAGTCCCGCACTTCACCTAGACGCCCCATTTGGCAAGCTGGAAGCTTACCCCACGACTTTTTCAGCAGCCTCCCCAGGGCATCACGTGCCTCGCACCAGTCCGAACCATTCGATCTGGCGGCGGGGACAGTAGTGCAGGCCGTATCGGGCGCAGTAGTCCGGCAGCCACGCCGCCACGGACCTCAATTCGTCGACATCCGTGCCCAGCGGCATCAGCATGACGCGGCCCCGGTCGATCTCCGGGAAACCCGCTAGATACCGCAGCACCTCGTCGCCGTCACCGGGTTGCCCGACGACGAACTTGAACTGGTATTCGTACTCGGCCACCAATCGGCGAATCACTTCGGGGGCGTGGCGGGTGTGGTCGTGCCGCAGATGCCAACGAGGTGCCAGCGACTGGCTTGGCGTCGAATTGCCTAATTTGGGGCTCAGCGACATCAGGTCGCAGGCCAGCGGCAGGTAAAGCGTCCCAGCCGTCTCGATGGTGATGTGGTGCTTGCGTCCCCGCAATTCGTCGCACAGCGGAATCAGCTCGGCAAACAACATCGGCTCGCCGCCGGTCAACACGACATGCTCGCAGCCAAAATGCTCGATCTTGGTCAAAATGTCCTCGACCGAGCGGTCCTCGCCCTCGGGATACCACGACGCGTACGGCGTATCGCAGAACCAGCACCGGAGATTGCAGCCCGAAGCGCGCACGAAGACGCTGGGTGTTCCCGTCAGGAACCCCTCGCCCTGCACCGACTTGAAAATCTCCGCAATCCGCACACGTCACCTTTCCCTTTGGCCACATCTTGCCAAAATAGGCCCTTTTCTGAAAGGAGAGACCACGATGGCGGAGCCGTTCCGCGACATGCTCGAGACGTTTGACAATCAATTCCCCGATCGGGATTACACGATCGAAATCCGCTGCCCGGAATTCACGTCGGTCTGCCCGAAAACGGGCCAACCCGATTTCGGAGTCTTGACGTTTACCTACACGCCCGATGTGAAGTGCGTCGAGTTGAAGAGTCTGAAACTGTACCTGCAGCAGTTCCGCAACGAGGGCATCTTCTACGAAAACGTCACCAACCGCATCCTGGACGACTTCGTCGCCGTCGCGCAGCCCCGCCGTCTGCAATTGGTGGCCGAATTCAGCGCCCGCGGTGGAATCACCACCAACGTGACGGTGCGATACGAGCGATCCTAAGCGGCGGACCATTCCCGACGACGGAGCCCGAGCTGCCAGCCGATTCCATAGCCCGGGCTGCCAGCCTGAATCAACGTGCTGGCTGACAAACGTGTGGAACGATCCGATCGTTCCGCCTCAGGCCGTGACCGGAGCCTTGTGAATCCGGCGTTGCGAACGATCGCACACGGCCGGGCGTCCGACGAAGTCCGGGACCGGCGTGCGAATCTCAGACCATCTCGTTGCGTTCTTCGTCGGTGAACTCGTTGCAGACGGTATCGCCGAGGCTCGATTGCATTCGCATGCGGGACACCTTGCGCGCGGTGCTGGCGTAGGCGGCATGGACTTTGTGTGGCGCGAAGTCGGCCACGCCGTCCGCGTAAACGCCGATCGCGGCGGCCTCGGCAAATGCGTCCTGGTTCGCGCCGAGGAAAGTGAAGTGCCACTGGTACTTCTCCTGCTGGTGCTGGATCATCTGTTTGATCTGTGCCTTGGAGAATTCCTTGCTCGAGTTCTCCTCTCCGTCGGTCATCACGACAAACACGACCAGACCGGGCCGATCGGCTTCGTCCATCTTGGCCAACCGCTCGCCCGTTTCGTTGATCGCTCGGCCGACGGCGTCCAGCAAGGCGGTCATGCCGCGGGGGACGAGTTGGTATTCAGGCACCTGCCGGATCGGCGCGCCGCGATGCACGAATTCGTATTCGGTGTCGAATTGCACCAGTGTCAGCAGCGCCTCGCCGGGCTCCTTGGCTTGTTCGGCGATGAACGCATTCACGCCGCCTTCGGCGTCCAGCCGGATCGCCTGCATCGAGCCGCTGCGGTCCACGACAAGCGTGATGTCGGTCAAATCGGGTCTCATCGGTCGCCTCCTTTTTCCGGTTGAAGAATCTTCCCCATCATAAGCGTTTCGGTGCCGAAGAGCCAACGACGATTATCGTTCATGAACCTTGGCTCGGCTACGAGGGCGTTGCGCCGGACACTTTGGCCCATTGCTTTTCGAGGCGTTTGGCCGAGACGGTCAGCGAGGTGCCGAGCGTCTGGGCGAAGAGCGAGACCCGGAATTCCTCCAGCATCCAGCGGAATTGCTCCAGTTCGGCGTCGTGGGGATCGGACTTCTTCACGTTCGCGGCCCGCTTGCGGTAAGCATCCAGGAACGGGCGCAGTTCCTCCATGCCCTGCTGGTCGCGGTCCAAGCCGCCGCTGGCCAGTCGGTCGAGCCGGACGCAGATTGCGTCGAAGTAACGCGGATAGTGCTCCAGCCAAGCGTACGGGGTCTGCAACAGAAACCGCTCGATGGTCAACGCGGCCAGTTGCGATTTGATGTCGATCATCGCATCCGGCCAACGTGGCGAATCGAACTCCTCGACCGCCAACTGCGCGCGATGGTACGATTCGAACAACCGGCGCATCAACGGCGTGATCGTCTGGACGGCCACGCCGATGCGGTGTACGCCGCGCTGTCGGAACTGCTCGAACTGGGCGGCGGTTCGAGGAATCGCCTCCGTATCCAGGAACGCCCGGTCCGCGATCAGTTCGGCCAACTGCTGTTCGAGTTGCCGACTGCCGCAAAGCGTCGCGGCGTACAACTTCCACTGGTCCAGGCCCGGCAGCCAGGCAAGCTGAGCGCGCAATTCCTTGTGTTCGGCCAGACAGATCAAACGCCGCAGACCGCCGCGTGTGGCCCGCGCCGCGGTGGCCGCCGTCTCGGCCAGCCGCAAGGCGACGTCCTGACCCCGATCGATCAACATCGGGTAGCCGACCAATTGCAGGCCGCCGCGAGTAAACGTCACTTCGGTGGGCAGTTCGTCCAAATCCCATTGGACGATCCCGTCGCGGTGCCATTGCCGATCCTGCAGCTTGGCAAAGCTGGCGGCGACCTGGCGCTGCAGCTCCCGCTGCAGTTGCTCGACGTCGCGGCTGGCGGCGATCGTCCGGCCTTGGTCGTCCACGACGCGGACGTTCATGCTCAGATGTGGCGGCAACTGGCCCAGGCGGAAATCCGCGGCCCGCACCGGTTCGTCGCTGAATTGCTGCAAGGCGGCCGCCACGGTTTCCAGGAACGATCCTTCGCCGAATCGCAGGCGACCGACCACCTTGCGGGCCGTCTCGGGCGCCGGCACGAAATTCCGCCGGATCGACTTGGGCAGCGAGCGGATCAGGGCTAAGATTTTCTCTTCCAGCAGTCCAGGCACCAGCCAGCCCAAACGTCCGGCATCCAACTGGTTCAAGGCCGCTTGCGGCACCGTCAGAGTGATGCCGTCGCCATCGTCGCCTGGCTCGAACCGGTACTCCAACGGCAAGGGCGCCGGCCCCGCCGCAACCCGGTCGGGATACTGTTCCAGCGTTCCGCCCGGCGTCACATCGCCCAGCAGATCCTGGACGGTCATCTCCAGCAGACCGGGGTTCTGGTCGCGCACCGTGCGCCACCATCGTTCGAGACTGGCCACATCGCAGACGTCGGCCGGGATGCGCTGGTCGTAGAAATCGTATTGCTCCTGCTGGCCGACGTACATCTCGGTGCGCCGCGCCCGGGTCGCCAGCGTTTCCAGTTCCTGAACCAGGCGCCGGTTGCGGGTGAGAAAGTCCGCGCGGACCTGGCACTCGCCCTCGACCAACCCGTCGCGAATCAGCAGTTCGCGCGACGCGATCGGGTCGATCGGTCCGTAGCGCACTCGCCGCCGCGGCACGATCGTCAGCCCGAACAGCGTGACCCGCTCGTAGGCCATTGCGGCGCCCATGCGGCGGCTCCAATGCGGCTCGTTGTACGTCCGCTTGACTAGGTGCTGGGCCAGCGGCTCGATCCACTCCGAGTCGATCCGGGCCACGGTGCGAGCATACGTGCGCGTGGTCTCGACCAACTCCGCCGCCATGATCCACTTCGGCTTGCCCGCGAAGACGCCAGAACCGGGCCACAGATGGAACGACATGTTGCCGGCCCCGGTGTACTCGTAGCCCTCCCCGCGGGTCGCCACGTTGGACAGCAGTCCGGCCAGCAGCGCGCGATGAACGGCCGCGTACCGCTGCTCGTCGCTGCGCGAATCCTTCGCTGGATGTTTGGCCGTCAATCCCGCCTCGTCCGCCAACTGCTTCAACTGGCGATGGATGTCCAACCACTCCCTCATCCGGTTGAACGACAGGAAGTTCTGGCGGCAAGCTTTGCGCAATTGGTTGCGGGACAGCTTGGTTCGCAGTTCGTGGTAGAAATCCCACAGTTTCAGAAAGGCCAGAAAGTCCGACGCGGGATCGGCCAGCCGCGCATGGGCCTCGTCGGCCGCCTGCTGCTTGTCGTGCGGGCGGTCGCGCGGATCCTGGATCTCCAGCACCGCCGCGATCACCAGCACCTCGGGCAAGCAGCGTTCCTGCGCGGCCGCCAGGACCATGCGCCCGATCCGCGGATCGACGGGCAGCCGCGCCAGTTGCCGGCCCAGATCGGTCAGTTCGCGGCGATCGTCCAGCGCGCCCAATTCGAACAGCGTTCTGTAACCGTCGCGGATCGCGTCGGCGCGCGGCGGATCGAGGAAAGGAAAGTCCTCCAACTCGCCCAACCGCATGGCCTTGGTTTGCAGGATCACCGAGGCCAGATTCGTGCGGCGGATTTCGGGCAGCGTGTAGCGGTCGCGGGTCTCGTAGTCAGCCTGGCCGTACAACCGGACGCAGATGCCCGGCCCGATGCGTCCGCAGCGCCCGGCCCGCTGGTCGGCCGACGCTCGCGAAACCGCTTCGATCGGCAGCCGCTGGACCTTGCGCCGCGGCGAGTAGTGGCTGATCCGCGCCGTGCCCGTGTCGATCACGAAGCGGATGCCGGGCACGGTCAGCGACGACTCGGCGACATTCGTGGCCAGCACGATTCGGCGCCGCGAGTGGGGCTGAAACACCTTGTTCTGGTCCCGGGCCGGGAGTCGTGCGTACAGGGGCAGGATCTCCGTCTGGCGGCCGTCGCCGGGAATCGAGCAGCCGCGCAACGTCTTGTGCGTTTCCAGAATGTCCCGTTCGGTCGGCAGGAACACCAGGATGTCACCGGGGCCTGTGCGGGCCAGTTCCTCGACGGTCTGCAGGATCGCGTCCTGCAGGTCCAGGTCGTCGCTCTCCGCATCCTCGGCCTGCAGGGCCCGGTAGACGACTTCGACCGGATAGGTGCGGCCCGATACCTCGATGATCGGCGCGGGAATGCCTGTCGCCGGGTCGGTGAAATGTTCGCTGAAGCGGGCCGCGTCGATCGTGGCCGAAGTGATGATCAGCTTCAGGTCGGGCCGACGGGGCAGCAAACGCTGGAGGTAGCCCAGCAGGAAATCGATGTTCAGCGACCGCTCGTGCGCCTCGTCGATGATGATCGTGTCGTACTGGTCCAGGAAGCGATCGCCCTGGGTCTCGGCCAGCAGGATGCCGTCGGTCATCAGCTTGATGTACGTCTCCGGCTGCGTCGCGTCGGTGAAGCGGATCTTGAAGCCGACGTGGCGGCCCAGCGGCGAAGCCAGTTCCTCGGCGATCCGCGCGGCCACCGAGCGGGCGGCGATCCGCCGCGGCTGGGTATGGCCGATCAGCCCGTCGATGCCCCGCCCCAGCCCCAGGCAGATCTTCGGCAATTGGGTGCTCTTGCCGGATCCCGTCTCGCCGCACACGATCGTCACCGGATGCCGGCGGATCGAATCCGAGATCTCGTCGATGCGGGCCGTGATCGGCAGCTCGGGATCGAACGACAGCGACGGGACGTCCTGGTAGCGTCGGCGGCGCAGCGCGACCGAACGCTCGAGCTGCTCGGCGAGTCGCGCCAGCGAACGGTCGAACGGCTTCCCGCTCTTCGCGGCCTTCTCGACCGCGCGCAACTGTTGGCGCAGACGATGGCGGTCGGAGGCCATCGCCCGATCGAGTTGCTGTCGGATGTCTGCCAGCGACGCGGGCACCGGACGGGTCTTTCCTCACGCGGCCTCGCTGCGCTCGGCCGCAACCAAAGTGAGTCGCGGGCGCCGACCCGCGACTCGAAAGCGATGGAACCGCGGAAGTCGCGGGATTACCTCAAGTTGGCGTTGAAAAAATCGAGCGTGCGTTGCCAGGCCAGTTTGGCTGCCGCTTCGTCAAACCGAGGTGTCGTATCGTTGTGGAAACCATGGTTGACGCCCGGGTAGACATAGGCCTGGTACTTGACGTTGGCGGCCTTCAGCGCCTGCTCGAATTCCGGCCAACCGGCGTTGATCCGCTGGTCGAGTTCCGCGTAGTGCAACTGCAGCGGCGCCCGGATCTTGGCCGCGTCCTCGCGCGACGCCTGGCGACCGTAGAAGGGCACGGCCGCCGCGATCGTGTCGGGAATTCGGACGGCCAGCGTGTTGGCCACGCCGCCGCCGTAACAGAAGCCGACGACTCCGACTTTGCCGTTGGACAGGGGATGGTTCTTCAACCACTCAGCCCCCGCGATGAAGTCCTGGATCATCTGCTCGGGATCGCGTTTGGCCTGCATTTCGCGTCCGCGGTCGTCGTCGCCCGGGTAGCCGCCCAGCGGCGTCAGTGCATCGGGCGCCAAGGCCAGGAACCCGGCGACGCCCAAGCGGCGGGCGACGTCCTCGATGTACGGGTTCAACCCGCGGTTTTCGTGGACGACCAGCACCGCCGGCAGTTTGCCCTCGGCCGCGGCAGGCCGCGCGAGACACCCGCGCATCTTGCCGGCGCCTTGGGGCGATTGGTATTCCACGTATTCCCACTTCAACCGCGCATCGTCCTTGGCCACTTGCTGTGCCCAGGCGTAGTTGGGCGAGAGACTGGCCAACAACGCCTCGGCGGTCAGCCCCCCGACAGCGAACTTCGCCGCGCCCTCCAGGAAACCGCGCCGTCCGACTCGCCCGTGCGCATAGTCGTCGTACAGATCCAACAGCGGTTGCTCGAAATCCGCCGCTCGCTTGCGTTCCATGACTGTCTCCTCGATACTCTTGGATAAGATGCGTCCGCTCGCCGGAACCGCGAGAATTCGGACCTGTCTGAAAGGCTGCAACACTCTCTACGTAGCCGAATTCGTGAGAATTCGGATCCGCGCCGGTTTCCGTTCGCGCGTTTCGCGCCGTCTCCGCCGAGCTTGCTCGGTGGGACGACGATTCTGCACTAGAACGAACAAGAACTGCGGGGACTGCAAACGGCGGTATTTCAGTCCGCCGGTGCTCCCGCCGCCCGCGTGCGGGCTCGTTCGATCGACTGCAATGCCAAGTAGCGGTCGCCGAACTTCGCCATGTTGTCCAGTTCGGTATCGTACTGATCGTAATGGCGTTCTTCGTCGGCCACCAAATCCTCGAACAGCTTCTTCGACACCGAGTCGGCATTGGCGCCGCACTCGTTGGCCCACTGGTTGTACTGCCGGGCGCTGTCTTCTTCCATGCCGCGGGCGCACTCGAGCATCTTGTCGACTTCGTGGATCTTCTTGACGGCATCGAGGGCCACCATCTCGACGTCGCCCTTCAGGAACAGAATCCGCTCGGCCAACCGTTCGACGTGGATCATCTCCTCGATCGCCGTCCGCTTGAACAGCCCGGCCAGCAGGTCGTACCCTTGGTCGTCACAGTGAAAATGGAAGTACATGTACTGATGGACCGCGGTCAATTCGTCCGCCACCGCACGATTCAACAATCCGATGCTCTGCTCATGCATGTCGTTTTCTCCTTGTTCGTTGCAGGCCGTAGCAGAATCCAGAACGACCCAAAATATCCGGTTCTTCGGCTTGCCACAAGTGAGGCTGAGTCTCCTTTCCCGGTCCGTGGTTTGGCGGTACGCTGGTAATCACCGGGTCTCGATGTATCCCGGGAAGCGACCAGCATCCCCCATTTCCGCAGGAGAACAGCGACTCATGGCGAAAGTACTGATCATCGTCGGCGACGCCAGTGAAACGGTCGATACGCTCTATCCCTACTACCGCTTGATCGAGGGCGGTTTCGAACCCGTCGTGGCCGGTCCCGAAGTCCACCGCTACCAAATGGTGATGCACGAGGTGAAACCCGGCTGGACGATTACCAAGGAATGGGAAGGCTACACGATCCAGTCGGACATCGCGTTCCGGGACGTCAAGCCGGAAGACTACCTGGGCATCTTTTTTTCCGGCGGCCGGGCCCCCGAGTACATCCGCTACGACGCCGATCTGGTCCGGATCACGCGGCATTTCTTCGAGACGAACAAGCCGATCGCGAGCGTGTGCCACGGCGTCGAGATCCCAGCCTACGCCGGCTGCGTCAAGGGGCGCCGCATGGCGACGGTCCCTAAGTGCCAGTTCGACTTGGAAGTCTGCGGCGGCATCTTCGTCAACGAGGCCTGCGTCATCGACGGCAACCTGTTCAGCGGCCGCACGTACCACGACCACGGCCACTACATCGGCCCCTGGATCGAGATGCTGACCCGAGCCCGCGACGGGGCCTAGAATCGGAATCGTTCCGTCCCTTTTTCCTTGGAGGTGTCGAGCCATGAGGCAACTGCTCGTCTGGTGTGTGTCCGTCGTCGTCCTCTGCGGAGTGCCCCTGCCCGCGCCGGCAGCGCCGAAGCCGAATATCATCTTCATCCTGTCGGACGACATCGCCCAGGGCGATCTCGGCTGCTACGGTCAGAAATTGATCCAAACGCCGCACCTGGACCGGATGGCGGCCGAGGGCACTCGCTACATGCAGGCCTATTGCGGCACCAGCGTCTGCGCGCCGTCCCGGTCGTCGCTGATGACCGGTCTGCACATGGGGCATTGCCCGGTCCGTGCGAACCGCGAGATCCAGCCGGAAGGCCAGATGCCGCTGCCCGAAAGCACGTTCACCGTGGCCCAGTTGCTCAAGTCGCAGGGCTACTCGACCGCCTGTATCGGCAAATGGGGGATGGGCATGTTCGACACCTCGGGCAGCCCTTTCCGCAAGGGATTCGACCATTTCTTCGGCTACAATTGCCAGCGTCATGCGCACAGCTACTTTCCCCGCTTTCTGTACCGGGGCGATCAACGGTTCGAATTGCCCGGGAATACGGGGGTGGGAAAGGGCGAGACCTACGCGCAGAACCTGATCGCCGACGAGACGCTGCGGTGGGTGCGTGACAACCGGGAGCGGCCGTTCTTCCTGTTCTACTCAGTCACCCTGCCCCACGGGCGTTTCGAAATCGACGACCAAGGCATCTACCAAGACCGGCAGTGGACCGAGCAGCAGAAGAATTACGCCGCGATGATCACGCGACTGGACAGCGACATCGGCCGGCTGCTCGCTCTGCTGAAGGAACTGAACATCGACGAAAACACGCTCGTCATCTTCTCCGGCGACAACGGCTCGTCGTTTTCGCCGCAATCGGAGATCGGCCGATTGTTCGACCAGACGATGGGCGGACGCTTGCGAGGCTTCAAGCGGGGCATGTACGAAGGCGCGTTGCGCCAAGCGGCCATCGCCCGCTGGCCGGGGCAGGTTCCGGCGGGACGGGTGACCGAGGAACCTTGGGCCTTTTGGGATTTCCTGCCCACCGTCGCCGAACTGACCGGCGCAACGCTGCCCGACGGCTTGACCACCGACGGACAGTCCCTGGTGTCGTTCCTGAAAGGCGGCCCGGCACCGAAACGCGAGTACTTCTACTGGGAACTGCACGAGGGCCGACCGATCCAGGCGATCCGCTTCTGCGATTGGAAAGCCGTCCGCAACGGTCCGACCGCACCGCTGGAACTGTACGATTTGAAGAACGATGTCGGCGAGACCACGGATCTCGCCGCTCAACATCCCGACGTAGTGGCCCGCGCCGAGGAATTATTGAAAGCCGCCCGCGTCGACGATCCCAACTGGCCGTTCGAGGAACGACGGCCCGCGGCCAAGAAACCCAAGACGGCCAAGCCGTAGAGTCACCCACGTCTCTGCAGTTGCGCGTAGCCGAATTCGTGAGAATTCGGCGATGTTCCGCGGGGCCATGCCACCATGGCCGCCTCCGAATTCTCACGAATTCGGCTACTCCTCGTCGAAACGCGCAACTTCAAAGACCCATGTGGCCCTGTCTTTCCGAGACCGGGCTTCATGTCTCGGACGCCCATCTCTTCCTGCGAGAAAGGACAAGCTCATGAACTGCCCTCGATTCGCTGCCTTTCCGCTCGTCCTCTGCGGACTAGTATCCACCGTCGTCCAAGCGGCCGAGCCATCCAAGCCCAACGCGCTGCTGATCTATACCGACGATCACGGCTGGGCCGATCTGGGCGCGCAGGGCGTCGACCGGGACATCCGCACGCCGCACCTGGACCGACTGGCCCAGGACGGAGTGCGTTTCGCGCGCGGCTATGTCACTGCGCCACAATGCGTCCCGTCGCGAGCCGGGGTGATCACGGGCCAGCACCAGAACCGTTTCGGTGTGGACGACAACCACAGCGGTCCGCTGCCGTTGGACGTGGTCACGATCCCCGAACGATTGCGCGAGGCCGGATACGTCACGGGGATGAGCGGCAAGTGGCACCTGGATCTCGTCCGCGACCCCGGCCAACCGCGAGCGCAGCGAGTCAGTCCGCAGTACCTACCGCCCGCGCACGGCTTCGACGAATACTGGTGCGGAGCGATGCGCCAGTACCACGCTTCGCACGACATGAACGGCCAGCCGCTGGCAGATGCGCCGCGGTTGGTCCAAGACACGCGTTTCCGCATTGTGGTCCAGACCGAGGCGGCGCTCGGGTTTCTCGACCGCCGCGGGCAGAACCCGCAGCAGCCGTGGTTTCTGTATCTGCCCTGGTTTGCGCCTCATGTGCCGCTCGAATCGCCCGAGCCTTGGTTTTCCAAGACACCGGCGCACCTGCCGTTGGAACGCCGACAAGCACTAGCGATGATCGCCGCAATGGACGACGGGGTCGGACGAATCCGCGAAAAGTTGCGTGAGTTGGACATGGAACGGAACACGTTGATCTTCTTCATCAGCGACAACGGTGCTCCCGTGAAGCAAGGTGCCTGGGATGGATCGCTCAACCTGCCCCTGATCGGCGAAAAAGGGATGCTGACCGACGGCGGGGTGCGAGTGCCGTTCGTGGCCGCTTGGCCCGGCACGCTGCCCGCGGGGTTAGTGTACGACCATCCGGTCAGCGCGCTGGACGTTGGCGCGACGGCGGTGGCACTGGCCGGCCTGCCGCACGACCGCGGACTGGACGGCGTGAACCTGATGCCGTTTCTTCAAGGAACGCGGCAGGATCCGCCGCACGAAGCTCTATTTTGGCGTTGGCGTTCTCAAGCAGCCGTGCTGGAGATGCCCTGGAAGCTGATCCGATTGGGCGCCGACGAACGCTACCTGTTCGACGTCACTCGACCCGAGGGCGAGTTAGCCAACCGCATCGCCGACCATCCGGAAATCGCCGCGCGGTTGGAGACGAAGCTGCAAGCCTGGTCGGACACGCTGAAAACCACCGGCCTGCCCACCGAAGTCAACGACCAGGACGCCATGTTCTTCGCCGCCCACGTCGACAAGACCATCGCAGCGGCGGTCAAGGCCAGTGCCAAAGCAAAGGCCAAGCCGGCGAAACCCGCCGACCCGCCCGGCAGCCAGCAAGGCTGGATCTGCCGCAATGGCACGCTCGCGATCCGCAACGGCGCGCTGGCGATCACGTCCGCCGAGACGGATTCCCGCCCGACTGCAACGAACGCCGCACCGGATGGCCCCGGCCCTGGTGGCCCCCGGGCGCTGAACGGGGGTCCGGAGCCGTTTGTGACTCACTCGGCACTCGATCTGCCCGGCCCCGTCACGGTCGTGCTGCGAGTCCGCGCCGAGCAGGGCGGCCCCGCCCGTTTCGCGTGGCGCACCCGAGGGCAACCCGATTTCGTCGCCGAGAATACCGTGGCCGCCGAATGGCCCGCCTCGCCCGAGTGGCAGGAAGTCCGGGCCCAACTGCCCGTCGAAGGCCGCCTGATCCATCTGCGCATCCACCCGCCCCGCGGCGTGCGCGGCGTGGAAATCCAGTCGATCCAGCTTCAATCCCGAGACGCCCCGCCGCGGATCTGGCGATTCGACGGAGCCCGGCAGGACAAACCATCGAAATGAGTCATCCCGCCGACCTTACTTGACCACTTGAGGCGGGACGCCGTGGGCATTGTCGGCAACGTTGGTGCGCAATCCCGCGCGAACGGCCTGTTCCGGTTGCGGATGCAGCGGAAACCAGTTGTGACGCACGTCGCATTGCTGCTCCGGTACGCCACGGATGACCACCGGAGTCTGCGGTGCGCGAAAGGTGTTGTTGCGGATCTCGATCGCGGTGCCCGCGATGTCGGTGCCGTCCTTGCGATCGCGCCCGCCATGCATGTCGAAGCAGTGGCTGAGCGACGTACCCAATTCGACGTTGTGCCGCGCAATGTAGCTGCAGCCGGGACGGCCGGTGCCTGCGATCGAATGCCGGTTCCAGTCGAATTGATTGAACTCGATGACCGACGAAGCGGCATCGTGCGAAATGCCATAGCCCAATCCGTTGTACTGGCAGTGGTGGATGAAATTGTGGTGGATCCGGTGACCGTCGCCCCGCGCAAGCGAGACGGCGGCGTGGCCGAATCCGGAGATTTCGCAATTGTCGACCTGCAGACCGTCGTGCTCGGTCACAATCCCGCGCTGCGTCGGGAAACGGTAGTAATAGGAACTCCCCTCTCCGCCGGGCCCGAAAGCTCGCCGATGATGCTCCATCTGCCGCTTCGGATTCGGACCCTTGATGCGCAGTCCCGTGATCCGCACGTCCGGCCCCGCGGCGCGGATCATGATCGGCGTCTTCAACGCGTCGCTGGTCAGCAGAGCACCGGGCGAACCGTTGTGACCTCGGTCGCTGGCCAGCGTGACGCCCGCGGGCACCTCGAACACCAGTTGCTCGATGTAAACCCGCGTGGTCAGATCGAATTCCGATGTACCCGGGATGAACACCACCTGTCCCGGCTCTGCTTTCGACAGGGCATCGAGCAAGCTGTCGAGATCCTCGGCCGTGTGATCGCCGCGGGTGACGACGGAAACGTATCCGCTGCCGCCGCCGATCGGACCCCGATCATCGGGCTTGGCGCCGTACACCTGGCCATCGATTTCGATCCATGTCGGTTCCGCCGCCATGCACGGCAACGCGACAAGGGCGATCAGCCAAAGAAGTGCGGTCCTCATCGTCAATCTCCTTCTTTCGTTGCGGAGCCTCATCCCGCGGTCACTGGCCAACCAGCGCGGCCGCGTTGCGTCCGCGGATCCTCTCCTTGAACTCCTCCGGCGCATCGAGAACTTCCAATTTCAACAGCGGAGGATCGGGGTACGTGAACGGCATGCCCGTGCCGAAGACCAGGCGATCGGGCCCGAGACTGGTCAGCAATTGGCCGATTTCGTTGTCCAACACGGCGCTCAGTCGCGAAATTTCGATCCAGTAATTGGCCGGCAACTGGTCGCTGTCCCGCCCCAAGGCCGACCTGCTGAAGCCGACGCCGTTGACCAGCAGGAACCGCGCGTTCGGATGCGACTTGACCAGCTCCACGATCTCTGTCAGAGGCACATCGGGAACGTCGACCAACCAACTGCGTTGGCGGTAGTCCTCGACTCGCATCGGGATCGACACCAGCAGACCCTGCTCGGACGCCGCCGCGATCAATTGCTCGGCACGCGCGTCCGCCAGCGCGTAGTTGTGCCATTTGGGATAGAGCCGCAGTCCCCGCATCCCGAACTCGTCGCAGCACGTTTTCAGGTCATCCTGCCAGCCGGCATAGGAAGGATTGATGACCGCCAGCGGTACCAGCCGGTCGCGATGCCCTCGCACGGCAGCGTGGAGTTCTTCGTTGCCCGACTGGGCGTTGCGGTACGTGATCGCGCTGGCGCTGGACACCAGCGCCCGTTCGATTCCTTTGGCATCCATCTGCCGCAGCAAACCATCGGGGGTGTTGTGCCTCAGTTGCCGGAAGGCAAAGTGGCCGAGGTAGGCATTGACGTCGAACAGCATCTTCTCACCTCCGCATCGCAAGCAACCGCAGCATGTTGCCGCCCATGATCTTCCGCTTGTCATCGGTCGCCAGATCGGCCGACCGCATCTTGCCCACCCCCGCCGTCATGGACATGTCGCAGCCGAACAACAAGCGATCGCTTCCCACCGTGCGGGCCGCCAGTTCGATCATGCCCTCGTCGGTCACGCTGCCGCTGGTGTCCAGATAGACGTTCTTCGCGTGCCGCAACGCCTTGATCGTCCACTCCCAGTCCCCGCCGCCGCCGATGTGGGCGCAGATCAGCCGGGCTTCCGGATAGCGCCGGCCGAGTTCGGCCAGGTGGCCGCCGTCGGAGATATTCGGCTGCTCGGGCAACGGATGGTGGATGTGGCCTGCATGATGGAGAATCGGCACCCGCAGATCGATCGCCGCTTCGACCACCGCCGCGACGATCGGATCGGTGCAGACATGCTCGTTGTACAGCTTCACCCCGATGAATCCGTGTTCGAGCACGCAGCGCCGGATCTCGTCCACCGCCTCGCGCGGAAAACCGGGGTTGACGTAGCAGTAGCCCAAGACCCGATCCGGATAGCGTTGGATCGCCTCGACCAGCGCGCGATTGCATTCCCGGAACCCGTCGACGGTCGCCGGCCGCTTCGGGGTCAGGATCGAACAGCACAGCCGGTCGATGCCGAGTTTGTCCGCCGCTTCGATCAATCGCTGGTCCATCTCCAGGTGGTCCGGCCGCGACGGGTGATGCAGGTGAGCATGGCAATCGATCACCGGCGTTCGTTCGCTTGGCGATTCGCCGGCCCGAACCGGCACTACCCCGCTGACGACCGCGCCAGCGGCCGCGGCCGACCCCATCAGCAATCCGCGGCGAGTGATCTTGTTCACCGTTCGCCCCCTTTTCGCAATCGTTGGTCAGTCGTTCCAATTTCACTTTGTAGTCGTTTTCCATTGGGCTGAGAACCACCAACACGCCGAAGTTGCAGAGGCGCCAAGGCGATGCTACGTTGAAGAACGGTTTGGCAGAGCGACGGGTGCTTTCGGAGGAGAGTCGTGACGGACATCAAAAACGTGAAGCTGTTGTGGATCAAAGGGGGGCTGTTTCTGCTGATCGGCACGGTGGCCAGCGTGCTGCTGTGGTTGGAGTCCCCGTCGCTGAAAGTCGCGTTGCTCTTGCTGCTGGCCGTCTGGGCGTTCTGCCGCGCGTACTACTTTGCCTTCTACGTGATCGAGCACTACGCCGACCCCGGCTATCGGTTCGCCGGGCTCGTTTCCTTCCTCCGTTACGCCTGGCGGAAGCGGACGTGAACGTCACGGGATTCGAGTTGGCCCGGATCAAAAAAAGCCGCCGTCAGGATCTGAGTCCTGCCGGCGGTTGCATGTTTCGGGCGATTGAGTCGTCGGCCAAGCTACCAGACGAACTCGACACCGCCCCAACCTAGATGATAGGTGTTGCGCTCGTTGACTTGGATGTCGTAGTTGGCAAAGACATTGAGACGAGCGAAGTCCGCGGTCAAACCGACACCGAGCAAGGCCCAGTCGCGGCCGTAATCCAGACCCGCGATGGCAAAGGCGGGCACTCCGGGCACCCCGAAGTTGCCGACCAGGATCGAGTCGCTGTCCAGGTACTCGTGAACCCAAGTGGCGCGAGCTTCGGGCCTCAGTCCCCAGCCGCGGTTCGTGCATAGGTCCCGGTTGGCGTGCAAACCGAGGTACGATCGCAGCGAGTTGGTTTCCATCCGGTCGACCGCGAGATTGGCTCCGGGCGCTCCCGTTTCCGTGAACGCATCCTGCTGCAGGTACGTGTACTGGACAGCGATCATGGGTCGCAGATTCCAGACGCCGTAGCACGTTTCCACACCCACCTCGGCATAGCCCACGCCCTGATAGCCGTCGTAGTTCGCCGCGGCCAACTGATTCAGATCCGGCAGCGTGATGAGCCGGGCGGTGTTGTAGTCATCGAAGCCGACGCCGCCCGCAAGCAGCAGGTATCGGCCACTGCACGCATCCGCATGACGCAGGAACCCGCCGATATGGTAGTCGTCGACCTCGGCGGTCTGCGATGGCAGAGTGGTGTCGATCTGGGCGTTTGAATAGGCGCCGAAGACGCCTGCCGTGGTCGATTCGGTCAACCAACGGTACACGCCGAACTGCACGCCGCCCCACTGGTAGTTGTTCATCGTGCCCGCGTTGCCGTCGGTTTGGCCGTGGCCGCCCACGCCGAAGCCGCCGACCCAGCCTCCCCAGTCATAGCAGGGTCCGCATTGGGCGCGGATCGTGAGCTGATCTTCAACCGTTTTCATTGCCAGCGTCGGCTCAGGCTCCTGGTACGTCGATGCGGCAACCGCCGTACGCCGGCTGATCATCTGGTACAGGAAGTTCGTGTTCTGGATGCCGATCTGGGCAATCGTCCCGTGGACCTCGCCCGTCAACTGATCCAGTGCTTCGGGAACTGCGTCCGGATCCGTTGATTGCAGCGTCAACAGGCTGTCGAGCAGGTTGCCGAAATCGCCCGTGGCATTTTCGCTGCCGGCGTCCAGGGCCTCACCCACGGACTGCTGGTTCGGCGTCAGGCCCGCGCCCTCGAAATCACCGTCGGGACGGAAGGCTTCGATGTCGTAGGCATTGGGATCGTCGCCGAACCGGCGGAAATCGCGAACGATCAGATTGTCCTGGATGCCTTCAAAGTCGCCTGTAACGCCCGTCGTCGTTTGCACGATCCGATAGACCGTGCCGGGATCCGGCGTGCCGGAAGCGATGACGTCGACCGTGCCGCCGCTGAGCACGGCGCCGCCCGTGACGTTGATCAAATCGTTGTCGGTGCCGGCGATCGGATTGGTCGCGGCGTTCAACTCGGCCTGATAGTCGCCGCCGTTGTGAGTGTATGTCCCCGTCACGTGCAGGGTGCCGACCGCGAAATCGCCCGGTGCCACCGCGCCGCTGTCGACCGTCAGGCCACTCCCCGCTGTCCCGATTCCCATCAAGGTGCCGCCGGCGACGGTCACCAGGCTCGCCACACTCGCGCCGGGATTCGATGTATCGCCCAGCACCAACGTGCCGGCGTTGACCGTCGTGCCGCCCGTGAACGTGTTCACGCCGTTGAGCACCGCGGTACCATCGCCGATCTTCGTGATCGAGCCCGTGCCGCCGATCTGGTCGAAAATGGTGATGGTCTCGCCGTCGGCCGGGTTGAACATCGCGTTGACCGAAGCATGCAGGAACATCGAGTTGCCGTCGGCGCTTCCCGCGCCAGCGGTTCCGCCGCCCGAGCCGCCCGTCGTCGTATTGTTGTCTGACGAGGAATTGCCGGTGATCGTCAGCGATCCGCCGTCGCGAACGAAGATCGCACCGCCGAAGCCGGCCCCGCCGCCACCACCGCCGGAGGCGCCGTTGGTTCCGTCGCCACCGCCCGTGCCTCCGCTGCCGGCGGTTGAAAACAGAACGCTTCGAGTTCCACCGCCGCCGCCGCCGAAGCCGCCGTCGCCACCATTGGCGCCGAGAACGATTCCCCCGGCGCCACCGCCACCACCACCGAAACCGCCATCGCCACCGTCACCACCGAGATTGCCGCCACCACCGCCGCCACCGCCGTCGCCACCGTCACCGCCGCTTGCGGTGCTTCCGCCGCCGCCACCGCCGCCTCCGTCCGCACCGTCATCTCCGCTTGAAAGAGCGTTCCCCCCGTCACCTCCCTCGGCACCGCCGCCGGAGCCTCCAAAGATTAGGAAATTCGAGCTGCCGTTGGCGACGGCGCCGCCGCCGCCGGCGCCGCCCGTTCCAGAGGATGTACTACCCCCGTTCCCCGTGAACGCACCGCCGCCGCCGGCGCCGCCACTCCCCGAGGCGTTGCCGCCATCGCCGCCCAACCCACCGCCGCCACCACCGCCGTACGTGATACCGGTGGAGGGAGTCGCATTGGCACCACCATCGCCGCCGGTGGCTGCATTGGCGTCCAGGGCGACATTGTGCAGGGTCACATTCGCGCCCTCATCGACAAACAACGCACCGCCCAAGCCGGCGCCGCCGCCACCGCCGCCACCCCTGGCATCGCCGCCGTCGCCGCCTTGCGCGTGGCCGCCGGTCAGTGTCAGATTGCTGATCTGAACCGTCGTGTCCGGCACAACGAAGAAGATCCGATGGGCGTCGGCGCCATCGATCACAGCGCCTGCTCCGTCGATCGTCACGTCGTTGCCGAGCAGAGGAAGACTGTTGGTCAACGCGATGGTCTGCCCGCTCAAGGAAGCGTCGAAGACGATCTCGTCGCCATCGGCGGCGTTCAGCATGGCGTGCCGCAACGTTCCCGCCACATTCGTGTCCGCCGTCGAGGTCACGGTCCAAGTTGCCGCCGGGGCGACTGCGGGAGAAACACCAAAGCTGCCTCCGATCGCCAAGGCCAGAGCGGCCATGAACCGAATTCGTCGTCTGCTCTTTCGGACCTTCATCGAATCACATCCTTGTCGTGGGTGGGGATTTCCTGGGGAGCGTCGTGCGGAGCGTGAGGATTGTTCCACGCATAGGAGTGGGTATCGACGGGCCGAATATCGCGGTGAAACAGGTAGATCAGCTTTTTCCACAAAATCGCGTGCTGGGACCATTAGGACCGGATTGGCAGGGCTCATCGTCACATTCGAATTCAAACACCCAATCGTCACAGATTCCAGAATGCGTTGAAACACGCTGGGGGCTGGTTGTGCGCAGATCCCGATGGGACAATGACTTCCGTGCGAGTTGCGGGCGAACCCTGGATCGTGATCGGTCTGGATTCCCGAGACTCGCCGGTTTCCCACCTCCCCTATCACACACATGAGGGCCATTCCATGAGCAACACAACGCACAACGCCACGTCCAGCCGTCCATCGGCCGTTTCCCGACGGCGGTTCTTGAAGTCGACGGCGGCGGCCGGGGCCGGACTGACGATTCTTCGCAGCGGCGTGCTGTCCGGCCAGGACGCGCCGAGCAACAAGCTGAACGTAGCCTTGATCGGCGTGGGGGGACGAGGCCGGGCGCACTACGGCGCTGTCCGAGGCGAGAACGTCGTCGCGTTGTGCGACGTCGACGAACGGGCCTTCGCCGCGGCCGCCAAGGAATTCCCCGGGGCCAAACAGTACGTCGACTGGCGCAAATGCCTCGAACAGAAAGACATCGACGCGGTCGTCTGTTGCACCACGGACCACACGCATGCCTTTATCTCCAACTGGGCGATCAACCGCGGGATGCACGTCTTTTGCGAAAAGCCGCTGGCCAACAGCGTCGAAGAAGCCCGCGTGGTCCGCGCGAACTACTTGAAGAACAAGGACAAGGTGGCCACGCAGGTCGGCATGCAGCGCCGCGCCAGCCCGAACTTCGACCGCGTCCGCGAGGCGGTTCTCGACGGAGCAGTCGGCACGTTGAAGAGCGTCCACGTGTGGGGCGACCGACGGCACGGCCAGACGGCCTACCTGCCCGCTGCCGGCGATCCGCCTTCGTACCTGCACTACGACCTGTGGATCGGCCCCTCCCCCTGGCATCCGTACAACCCGGGGTATTTCGGCGGTTGCTTGAAGTGGAACATGTACTGGGACTTCGGCAGTTGGCAGGTGGGCGACATGGGCAGCCACACGATGGACCTGGCCTGGAATGTGATCGATGCCGGGGTGCCGACTTCGGCCGAAGCGCACGGCGACCCGGTCAATCCCGACGTCGCGCCCAGCGCGCTGACGATGACCTTCGAGCACCCGGCCAACGACTGGCGGCCGGCGATCAAGGTGACGTGGTACCAGGGCGCGCACAAGCCCGAAAGTCTGCTGGGCGTTCCGACCAAGCCCGGACACGGGGCGCTGTTCGAGGGCGACAAGGCGTGCCTGGTGGCCGACTTCGGCAGTTTCGAGTTGTTCCCCCGGGACCAAGCCGCGGGCATGGCCCACTACGCGCCGCGCCCCGAGGCAGAACGCATCCCGCCTATGGGCAACTTCCAAGGCCAGTGGGTCAACGCCTGCAAAGGCGATCTGAAAACCTCCAGCAACTTCGACTACAGCGGTACGATGATCGAGCAGTTGCTGCTGGGATTGGTGGCATTCCGCGCCGGAGCGAGAATCGAATACGACGGCGCGGCGGGCCGCGTGACCAACCACGACGCGGCCAACGCCCTGCTCAGCCGCAAGTACCGCGACGGCTGGACGTTGGACGGGTAAGCACGGAAGGGAATCGCTGTCGGTTGTCCAAGGCCGGTCGCGGGCCACTGTGGGTCGCGGGCGCTGAACGCGACTCCAGGGCATGTCGCCATTCAGACCCGCGGCCGACGGTCGCGGGCCACTGTGGATCGCGGCAAATAGTGGGTCGCGGGCGCTGAACGCGACTCCAGGGCATGTCGCCATTCAGACCCGCGGCCGGCGGACGCGGGCCACCGTGGATCGCGGCAAATAGTGGGTCGCGGGCGCTGAACGCG
>JAHDXO010000067.1:0-32386 GCA_023382975.1 Pirellulaceae bacterium | reverse complement strand
GGGCCACCGTGGATCGCGGCAAATAGTGGGTCGCGGGCGCTGAACGCGACTCCGGGGTTACCGTAGTTCAGACCCGCGGCTGGCGGTCGCGGGCCACTGAGAAGCGCGGCAAATAGTGGGTCGCGGGCGCTGAACGCGACTCCAGGGTTTGTCGTGGTTCAGACCGGCGGACGCGGGCCACCGTGGATCGCGGCAAATAGTGGGTCGCGGACGCTGAACGCGACTCCGGATTTACCGTAGTTCAGACCCGCGGCCGGCGGACGCGGGCCACCGTGGATCGCGGCAAATCGTGAGTCGCGGACGCTGAACGCGACTCCGGATTTACCGTAGTTCAGACCCGCGGCCGACGGACGCGGGCCACCGTGGATCGCGGCAAATAGTGGGTCGCGGGCGCTGAACGCGACTCCGGATTTACCGTAGTTCAGACCCGCGGCCGGCGGACGCGGGCTACTGGCGTTCCCGGGCCACTTGATTCTCCTTGACCCGGCCGCTCTCCACGGCGAAAATCCAGGTGGGTAGACGGCAGCGACCAATCCGAGAGTTGATGTATGACGACGGCAACAGCAACAAGACCACTGACGGCCGCCGCGTTTTTCGACTGGGTGCATCGTCCCGAGAATCGGGATCGCTGGTTTGAACTCGAACGCGGCAAGGTGATCGAATTGCCCCCTCGAGGCGAACGACATGGCGTGGTGTGCGGAAATGTGGGACGAATCTTGGGGAATTACACGTTCCAGATTGGGCAAGGTTACGTTTGCACCAACGACACCGGTGTGATCGTCGAGACGGACCCCGACACCGTGCGCGGCATCGACGTGACGCTGTACGATCAGTCGCGGCGGTACGACGAGTTGACGGTCAAATACGCCGAGCATCTGCCCCTGCTGGCGGTCGAGATGCTGTCGCCGCACGATCGGGCAGGACGAATGATGAAACGGGCCCTGCAATTCGTGCGCAAGGGCATTCCGCTCGTGTGGCTCGTCGACGGCGACGAGCGGGATGTGTCCGTCTACCGCGCGGGCCGCGAGCCTTACGTGCTAAACGTCGAAGACGAGATCACGGGCGAAGAAATCCTGCCTGAATTCCGCTGCCGGGTCGCCGAGTTCTTTCTCATGCCCGGCGAGACGCAGCAGGAACCTGAATCCGCTGCGACCTGACATGTGAAACGGAGATACGATCGATGCGACGAACTTTCCCGCGGGCGGCTGTGGGGATTCTCCTGCTGCCGGTCTGTTGCTTCGGGACGGACGAGACGCCACGCGGCCAGGGGCTGACCGAAGCCAATCAGGAGCGATTGGTGCTGGACGATATGCGGGACGTCTCGGACTGGTACAACGGGTCGCCCGACGAAACGGTGATCTCGTCCAGCGACCGTCATGTCCGGGAGGGCCGGCCTGCGTTGCTATTCGCCAACACGGTGGACCACACCCGAGGCGAGAAGAACTATCCGATCGGCTGGCCGCGGACGGGCAAAGATCTGGGACGGTCCGGGCCGAGCGATTGGTCCGGCTACGATTACTTCGAGTGTTGGATCTATGCGGAGACCAGCCGCGAGCGACTGCCGGGCAAACCGCTGGGCATCGGCTTCTATCACTCGGGGCAGAAGCGGAGCAGCCCATTCCCGTTGAACGTCGCGAAGGACGCTTGGTCCCATGTGGTGATTCCCGTCGATCGATTGCTCGACGCCGGCGACGTGCGGCGACTGCAGTTCAACATCTCGGAATCGGATTACCGCCACGGCGACCGCGTCGATTTCTACATCGACCGGCCGGCGCTGGTGCGCTACGTCGAGCCAGCGGTGGCTCGTTTCGAATTGGAGCGGAAACTGATGCTGACGGGCGACCGCGTGCTCCGGGCGCAATACCAACTGGCGGGCTACCGGCAGCTCGACACAACCCGGGTGGAATTCGCCATTTTTCGCGATGCAAACGCGCCCGTGGCAACGACCGGCTCAACCGCAACGCGGCGGGGCGAGTTGACGCTGAGCCTGCCCGGTACGCTGGCGCCCGGCGACTACACGGCGCGGCTCTGTTTGCGCGACGCCCAGGGAGCCCTGATCGACCGCCAGGATGTTCCCCTCCGCGTGATTGCCGGTCCCTTCCAGGAGTCCTGAACGATGACATGGCCTCGGATTCTGCTTGTGTTTGCCGCCCTGCTGCCAACGACCCCTGCGCCGGGTCAGATCCACCGGTTCGACATGGGAACCGCCGAGTCGGCGCTGCGGGACGGCTTCACACGCGTCACCGCGCAATCCCTCTACAGCAGCGAAGCGGGCTTTGGCTGGCAATCCGCAGACGGGCTGCGCGAACACGACCGTCACTACAGCCGCGAGTGGGAGTACAACGAAAGCCGCGGCAGCACGCAACCGCCGCCGATCTACACCAACGAGATCACCTGCGACTCCATCTACGACACGCGGAAGAATTCCTTTCTGCTCGATCTTCCGGCGGGCGATTACCGGCTGTGGGTGCTCTGCGGCCGTTCGGCTGGCTCGGCCCAGGACTACCACGACTTCGATTTGGGCGTGCGCGGGACGGTGACCACAACAACGGTGAAAATCCCCGGGCCTTATCGCTTCGAGCGGCGCGAACTGGCGGTCCGCCATCCCGGCGGGCAACTGGCGCTGGAGATCGAGCCTCGCACCACCTGGCTGCTGGCTGCCCTGGTCGTATTTCCCGCCTCCGAAGCGAAGTCGGTTCGCAGCGACTGGCTGGACGCTCTGGAACAAGAGATCGATTTCCTGCCGCCGGACGAGGCGGCCAAGTGGCAGAAGACCGAACACGTGGACGACCGCCCGATGCCGGAACTTAGCGACGCCGATCGGGAGCGAGGCTACGCGCTGTTCGCTCGCCACTGGTCCGAGGTCATCTATCCCAACACCGTGCCGCGCGGCGAAGAGTTGAAGCCCGAGTTGGCCGCCTTTGCCACCCCCGGCGAATACGAACCGCTCACGGTGACGGTACATCCGCTGCGCGATCTGCAAGGCGCCGAGTTGGTCGCTGGCGAACTGCGATCCGACTCAGCGGTCATTCCGGCGGGGAATCTGGAAATACGCAGTCTCCGCAACATGCTGGTCAGGCCCAACTACTCGACCTACTACCATTACCACGTGGCCCCTGACGTGCTGGAACGCCACGAGCCGATGGATCTGAAGCAGGGCGAAAACCAGCGGTTCTGGATCACGGTCCGAGTGCCCGACGACGCAGCGCCGGGAATCTACGAAGGTCGCCTGACGTTCCGCGCCGCGGACGCCGGTACGGCCGAGGTTCCGCTGCGGCTGCGGGTGCTGCCGTTCCGGCTGAAAAAGGACCCCGACCTGATCTACGGCATGTACTACCGCGATCCGCTGAGCAGCGTTGATCCGCGAAACACACCGGAGGCCAACGCCTACTTCCAACGCAAGGCCGAATGGGAGCGGCAGGACATGGTCGCCCACGGCATGAACTCGCATATCTCGAGCGTCAGCGGGCTGGAACGAGACGCGCAAGGCAACTGGACCATGAACGGCGAGGAGACCGAACGGCGGATCGCCCTGAGCCGACGCTACGGCTTGGCCGACAAGCCGCTGGTGGTCAGCCTGCCTGTCTCTTACTGGTACGGACGGTTGGTGGACCGGCGGGGCACGGGCAGCCACTTGCGGCTCGTCGGTTCGGATGTGCCCGAGTCGTTCTTCGACGAAGTGCGGAAAATGGTGGAAGCGGTCGAGCGGGAGAAGCCGAAGTACCGTTGGCCGGAACTGTTGTACTACCCGATCGACGAGCCCAGCACCAGCGAAGCCTCGGTGCAGTTCATGGTCGGCGTGTTGCGGGCCATCAAACAGTTGCCGGGGGTGAGGACGTATGTCACGGCCGATCCGACGCACGAGCAATTCGGCCCGATGTGGCCCTACGTCGACGTCTGGTGCTGCCAACCGTTTGTCTGGGACCACGACACGATCCGCCGCCTGAGCCGCGAGAAGAACGTCGAATTCTGGTGCTATCCCAATCACATCAGCGGCGAGAACGATCACACGCCGGTCCGCGGCGCGCGGATGACCTGGGGGTTCGGCTTCTGGCGCTCCGGATTCCGCACCTTGATTCCCTGGATCTACCAATCGTCCAGCGGCGATCCGTGGAACTATCTGGACGGCAGCTCGATGGACTTCTTCAACCGCTCGACACCCGAGGGCGAACCGATCCCGGTCACGCTGTGGGAAGCCTACCGGGAAGGGATCGACGACGGGCGGTATGTGTACACCCTGCAGCAGGCGATCGCCCGCGCCAAGCAGCGCGGTGGGCAAGCCGCCGAACGAGCCGCCGAAGCCCAGCGCGAGCTGGCGTACGTCTGGGATGCGATCCAGGTCCTGGAGAAATACAAGCACGACGACCTGTGGAGCGGCGAAGCCTTCGACGCCTACCGCTGGCTGTTGGCCACCCAGATCATGGCACTGCAGTAAGCACTTCACACGGCTGCGCCGCAACGAAAGTAGCATGGAACCATCATCGCGCAATGTCCCGGAGCGTCCGAGCCGTTTGCGCAGCCGGTTCGAACTCTCCGGATCGCGGTTGACGATCGCGTATCGGGGTTTCGACCCGACCGGGTGCTTCTTGCTGCTTTGGTTGACCGGTTGGACCGTGGGTTGCGTCATGTTGCTGGGCATGGTCATCCAGCAGCCGGCCGTGACAAGTCTGATGTTTGCGATTCCGTTCTGGGCATCGTGGATCTTTGTGTTCTGTCTGGTCATGAACAGCTTTTTCCGGAAAGAGCGTTTCGAACTGGGCCCGGAAGGCGTTCAGTTCGTCTGCCGGGTGATCGTCCCGATTCGACGGCGCGCCGTTCCGCTGGAGGAACTCGAAGGCTTCGCTTCCTATTCGAAAGTGACCGACAGCGAATCGCACACGCGGGCGTGGGGAATCGAAGTCCGCACCCGAGGACACGGTTTCCGCTTCGGACAGGGACTGCCCGACGCCGAGCGGGCGTGGCTGATCGGCCAGTTGACCGAGCATCTTGACCGGCTGGCGCCCGACCAAGCGCGACCGATGGTCGGATCTGGTCCAGCACACGACTCGGATGGCGATGCGGACGATCTGGACAAGATCGACGACCGATCGGACCGTGGCGATGACAAGTCGAGCGAGCGTCTGGTGGCAGCCGCGGCACCGATCGGGCCGCCCAGCGATTCGCGCTGGACCCGTTTGGACGATTTCCATCAGATCACGTTCGAGACACGGGGCCGGGTCGGCTGCGGCGCGATCGGGATGCTGCTGTTCATCAATGCTTTCTGGAACGGCATCGTCGGAGTGTTTGTCACGCTTTTGCTCGGCGCCGAAATGTTCGGCGAAGGCGGCGGGCCGAAGGGAGCGGAGTGGTGGTTCTTGTTCGTGTTCCTGATTCCTTTCGAGGTGATCGGCCTGATCATGTTCGTCGGCTTGTTGGGGGCGCTCGTCGAGCCGTTCCGGCGGACTCGCTGGAGCTTCGCGTACGGCGGAGCCGAGAAGCAGACGACCTGGCTCGGCATCGGGCGCAGCCGCAGCTACCCCGTCGATTGGTTGGACCGGATCGAACTGCGGATCGGAAGCCAAGGACGGACGTTCTTCCGCAGCACGAGCGGCAGCGACGACCCGGCGCCGGTAGCCCACTGTCTGATCTTCATCGACCGGGAGAATCAAGAGCGTTTCACCATCGACGGCCTGACCCAAGGCGAAGCCCGCTGGATCGCCGACACCATCCTCCGCGAATGCCAACGCTGGTTCCGCTGAATCTGGCGGTCGTCTTGCGGACATCGAGTTCGAACGTTTACCATGCGTTGGTGGATGTTCGGTTCCGACGAGTTCGGGAACGGAGATCTGTCTTTCCATCTTCATTTTCTTGGCGGTTCTTTCGGCACTGCCTCCAGTCGAAAGATGGTGCTTTGATGCCGAGCGAGTGGGAAGCGATGGAACTCGCGGGGTTGCTGCCGGTCGGTGTGGCGGTTGCTTCGCTGCCGGCTTGCGGCGACGATTTGCTGGGCGAACTGGGGCGGGTCTGGTCGGAGGCGACGGGACGGGAACGTGGCTCGGCGGGCGGGCGTTGTCGGCGGATCGCCGAGCGGCTACGGGCCTGGCAGCAGCGGGGCGCCCGGTTGACGCTGGGCATTCCCGACTTGTCCGACCGACCGTTCGATCCGTGGCTCGGGTCGCGATTGGCGTGGTGGCCCGCGGGTCTGCCAACGGGACGCAAGGTGGGCTTGGTCAGCTCTCGCCTGGGGCGCGATCTGGAGACTCGCCGTCGTTGGTTCGCGGCCTTGCGAGCTGCCTGCATGAGCCTAGACCACGATCGGGACGTGCTGGTCACGGCTCGCTCGATCTCGACGCAGAAGTTCGTCCAGCGGGCCGGAGCCTTGTTCGGCGTGCGAGTCCTGGAGGTGGACGTCTGGGACCAGCCAGACCGGGACGCTGCGCGATGGGGTGTGCGGCTGCTGGAATCCGATCCGGCTGACGACGCTGGTCCGGCGTTGGTCTTGTCGCCGCCGTACGAACCGTCCGCGGACGAGTCGTTGACGAGCGAGACACCGGCCGCGGACCGCGCCGTGGTGGCGTTGAGCGACCGGCTGATCGTGCTGTCGGCGCGGCCCGGCGGCAATGTCGATCGCCTGGTTGCCCGTCGCCTGGCCGCGAGTGGATTTCCGGCCGCCAGTGTCTTTGTGGCGTTGGGCGACGAACTCGTGCCGCGAGAATTGGCCGAGCCCTGGATGGATGCAGGTGCGGTCGGCTGGTACTTGCAGGACGCCGAGGATCCGCAAGAACCTGCGGAGGAGGTTCCTTGGCGCATGGCGGATTCGCCGAGGCAGCGGGGGGCGCCCGTGCGGCGGCTGGCGGCTGGTCTGCACGGGGATCGGTTGACGCATTGGACGCGGCGCCGCGGGGGGCCTTGGCCGGATGAACGCGAAGCGGACTACTTGGATGACCTGATCCTGGACCGCGGCGGCGCCGATCATTCCGCCTTCGCCGCCTTGTGGCGGATCGTGCAAACGCGGCGGTTGATCGCCACCGGCGATCTGGTCCGCGGCGCGACGCCGGTCGTGTGTTTTACCGAAGTTCCGCTGGCCGAGTTGCAGCAGCACCGCTTGTTCCGGCCTCACCTGGCCCGCTGGGATTTCGAACCGTTCGGCATCAGCATCGATCGATCCTGGCTGCAGCAGCACGGTGCGCAGGCGGTTCGCTACGGCGACCAGGAACTCTGGGAGAGCCTGTCCGACGAGCAGCGGCCGTTCTTTCAGAAACGCACCACGCTGACTCGGAACGGCCACCTAATCGATTGGTCGGCCGAACGGGAATGGCGGCATCGAGGCGACATGGCGCTGGACGAAGTGCCGCCCGAGTCGGCGTTGGTCTTCGTGCCGACGCTCGGCCATGCGCGGCAGATCGCGGCCATCAGTCCCTGGCCGGTGATCGTGCTCGATTAAGACCGGATCAGTTTTGGCCGGGAATGGCGGGCACCTCGGGCAGATCACCCGGAATGACCGGTGCGCCCGGATCCAGCGGCGGCTCGGGGGCTGCCGGGGCGGCGGGTTCCGCCGCCGGCGGCTTGGCTGGCGGGCCGGGTTCCGGGGGAACTCCTGGCGCCGGTGCCGCGGCCGGAGGTTCCGCCGGCGGTTCGCCGGGCAGTTCGGGCATGGCTTCGGCCCCGGGCAGATCGAGCGGCAGATCCGGCAAACCGCCCTCGAGCGGATTGACCAGCCCGTCGGGGCCCTCGGGCAACTCGGCTTCGTCGCCCGGCAGTTTGACGACGATGCCGCAGTCGTCTTCCATCTTCTGCACCTTGGTCCGGATCTCCGCGACCAGCGCCGTGATGTCGTCGAACGTCGAGTTGTCGGTGACGGCGATGATCTCGTCCAGGCCCTTGACGACCTTCTGGAGTTCTTCGGCCCCGTTCCCGGCTGCGGTCAGGCCAACCAACCCCTTGGTCGCTTGCTGTTCGTGCCCGGTCAAACCGCGTTTGACTTGCTGCATTTGATGCTTGACCCGGCGGCGCGTCAGATCGATGCGGTAGCCTAGCGGTCCGCCTCCTTTCGGCTTGATCGCGCCCGTGACCGGCCCGAACATGCCCGCGCCACCACCGTAGGGATCGTAGGGAGTTCCATACCCGGGGACCGGCGGTTTGGCCGCTTGCTCGCGGGCCTGGACGTCCTCGACTCGACGTATTTCTTCATAGCAGGCCAGGACGGCGGCCATGCCCAGCTTCTTGGCGATGGACACCGCGTCCAGGTTCGCATCGCCGGGGAAACTCAGTTGACCGAGCGCATCGGCCGCCGCACAGCGCAGGGCAATCGGCCGCGTATCGTCTGCGACAACCTGCTCCAGGGCCGTGACGACCCGGTTGCCTTGTCCGACACTGCCCAGCATTCCCAGCACCTCGGCCGCCTGCCGCTGAATCCAGGCATGTCCGGCCGGCGACCGGCCCTCGGGCGGATCCTTGGCGTTCAACAAGTTGGTCATCGCGTCGACGATCATGTTTTCGGCGTTGTTGCCGACCAGTCGCCGATTGGCGTCGGGCAAGTCGCGGTCGATCCGCACATGGCGCTGGATGCCGATCAACGCGGCAACTCGAACCGCGTCCAGTTGCTGGGGGTTGTTCAATTCGTCCAACATGAATTTCAGAGCGAAGATCAGCGGAACGGGTGGGCCTTTGGCATCGCCGACCGTCACCGCCTCGGAACTGTTCAACATGCCGATCATCAGCATCGCGTTGTAGCGGGCCGCCGGATGATAGTTGTCGCGGACGATCGACATCATCGTTTGCAGGGTGAGATTGATGACATAGTCCCGCATCCGCTGAGTCCGGATCTGCACCAACCGCCGGTCGAGAAAGTCCTGGCGGCGTTCGACCCAGCCGGTAAGCTGGTCGGGGCGCGTGAGCGATCCGAAATAGTAGACCGTGAACCAGCTATCGAACCGGTTCTTTGTCGCCGCGTCATCCAAGGGCCACGTTTCCGAACGAAGCACTTCGAGGATCGTGCGGTCAAGGTCCATCTTCAGCTTCTTGCCGGTCGGCGACTCGTCCAGCAAAGCGGCTGGCACGTCGACCACTCGGTAACCTCCGGCCGGCTGCTGAGCCCAGGCCGCGACGGAACCCGAGAAGAGAACCCCGCCCAGAATGGCTATCTGAAAGACCTTGCCAACGTTAAAAACGCGATTCCGTAACATGTCTGTCTCCGTCGTCCGCGGCATTCGACCCCTGCTTTAATCATTCCGTCTGATGCGCGGTCTGTCAACCTAAATCGTTTGTCAAAGACAGCTTGCGAGCGATTCGCGCGCGTCCAGCGGAATTGCTATACTAATCGGCGGCCACGCACCATGCACCCTCCGAGCGTGTGAAAAAGGGGACTGGCTCCGACCAGACACCGCGAAAAGACGGGGCATCTGACGGGTCGCGAGGTGCTTGCTCCATTTTTTCACTGCCTGACCGAGCCGACAATCATGCCCGAACTGCCACAAGATCTTGGAAATCGGATCCACATCACGATCCGGCAACGACTGGAGAGCCTGCGACGAGCGGGAGTGCGACAGATCCCGAAGTTGCCTGTTTCGACGATCGCAAATGCACCGGCGATAGCGAAACCGCCGTCTGAACCGGTTGCGCCGTCCCCGCTGCCGGCGTCTCGCAAGGCGGGTTCGGCGGTCGGTGTCACGGCCCCAACGCCAGCGGACGCGACACGGGTGCCGACAACCGCGGCCCGGCCCGCCGCCCCCGCTGTGTCGGCGGTGCCTGCGATCGAGATGCCCGCCGAGCCCGTGGCCTTGGAGAGTCCGTTGGTCGCCTTGGACCGGGTGCGGCGCGAAGTCGTCCACTGCACGCTGTGCCACGAGTTGGCCACGACTCGTACCCAGACCGTTTTTGGAACGGGCAACCCCCATGCGCGTCTGTGCTTTTTGGGGGAAGCGCCCGGAGCCGACGAAGACCGGCAAGGCGAACCGTTCGTCGGAGCGGCTGGCCAGTTGCTGAACAAGATCATCGAGGCGTGTACGCTGAAACGCGAGGACGTCTACATCCTGAACGTACTGAAATGCCGCCCGCCGCAGAACCGGACGCCGCTGCCCGAAGAGACGGCCAACTGCCGAGCCTATTTTGAACGGCAACTCGAAATCATCCGGCCCGAGTTCATCTGCTGCCTGGGAGCCGTCGCTTGCCAGGCGCTGCTGCGGACCACTCAATCCGTCGGGCGACTTCGCGGCCGGTTCCACGATTACCGCGGCATCCGCGTGATGGTTACGTACCACCCGGCCTATCTGTTGCGGTCCCCGGAGAAGAAACGTGACACGTGGGAAGACATGAAAATGCTGATGCACGAAATGGGGATCCCGTTGCCGGGCCGCTGAGGATTGACCGCCGGAAAGAATCCACGCTCTGGCGAGCGGAGCTTTCGACCATCATTGATCGAACGAGGCTCAGCCTCGGTTACTGATCAGTTGGCGCAGCTTTTCGCGCAGCAGTTTCACCTGCAGCGGCAGCGTCATCAGGACGCGGTGTTCGTTAACTTGAGCGGATTCGACGAGCGTCGTCCAGCGGCGGTCGACCAGCAGAATCGCGGGGATGTCCCGCGTATGTTCCATCTCGCCCAACGAGTTGAAAGCGGCCACCGCGTCGGCTCCAAGATCCTGGGTCGAAAAGACGGCGCAGTCGGCCAACCGGATCTCGTCCTCGATCCGCTGGATGGCTCGAGCGGGATCGCCGACGATCAGCACCCGATAGCCACGCTTCTTGAGTTGTTCGCGAAATACGTCCTGCATTTCCATGTTCGATTCGACGAACATGACCGTCTTCCCCAAGCCTTCCAAGTCATCGACGACCAGTTCCGACTTGGGCGACTCGGCTTGTCCGTTCTCGGCTCGGTCGCCGGACTCCTCGACTTTGTTGTCCAGCACGTATCGGGCCCGTTTCAGATCGATCAGCATCTCCTCCGGCTCCTGATACCGTTCCTTGGGATTCAGGGCCATCGATTTGCCGATAATAGCCTGGATGCCCATCGGCACGTCCGGATTCACTTGGCCGATTGGCTTGATCTCCTGGAACCGCGAGATGTTCATTCGGTGCAGGCGGTCGCGTGTTTCGGTCATCGGCGCGACGCCGGTCAGCATGTGGTAGAAGATGCAGCCGGCGAAGTAGATGTCGCTGCGATGATCGTTCTTGCGAACGTTTGTCCCGCGTTCCAGCGCCACATAATCGATCGACCGAGCGTTCGGAGCGGCGGTCAGCAGCTTGTCGTTCTCTTCGGAGATGGTGGCCAACCCGAAGTCCACCAACTTGGCTTGCCCCAGCGAAGTGATCAGCACGTTCGACAGCTTCATGTCGCGGTGCGTGATGCCGCGTTTGCGGGCGTGATCCAGACCGGCGATGATATCCGTGATCAGGGTCAGCGAAGTGGATACGTCCAACTTCTGACGCACCTTCAGAAATTCGCGCAGCGTTTGGCCTTCGACGAATTCCATCACCATGTAGGGGGCCCGGATGTCGTCGCTGACTTCGTACACCTGGACGATGTTCGGGTGCTTCAGGCGGACTCCCATCCGCGCCTCGCGCAGAAACAGCTCGACCTGCTCCGGTTCGTTGCGGAACCGCTTCCGCAGCACTTTCAAGGCGGCGACGCGGTCTTCCCCGATGTGGACGGACCGAAAGACCCGGGCGAACGTGCCGGCACCGCTAATGTACAACACGCGGTACTTGCCGTAGAAGTACCCCTCGCGGTCGCCTTTCATGACTTTGTGCAACTGGAAGTTCGTCAGCAGTTGCTTGCTCAGCAGAAGGTGCGCGAAATCGTCGGCCGACACGTCCCGGCTGCCGATCTCCGCCCATATCGACTCCAACTGTCTCGCGTCCAGCAGCCGCAAGTCGAAAATCCGGTCCGAAAGCTCTTCCGCTCGAATGTCCGCCATTTGTCCCTCAAAAAACCCTGCGATGTGCCTGTCCAGTGGGGGGTCGCAAAGTCCTATCCTAATCGAGTTCTCGGTACACGGCAACGGGAAGCAAAAAGTCCGTCAGGCGGATGTTTCGGCAAGCGGCGGACGAAAATCGGACGGGAGCACGGCGGACCACCAGGGTTCCGGGAGGGGGGATTGCCGGAAGATGGTTTCGCGGGTCATCGGGTGGCGCAATCGCAGACTGACCGCGTGCAAGGCGATCCAGCGACACCTCGGGTCGTCGCTGGGCGGGCCAAAGGCGAAGCGGGAACCGTACAATTCGTCGCCCCAGACAAAGTGGCCGCGCGAGGCCGCCTGCAGACGGATCTGGTGCATGCGGCCCGTCTCCAAGCGGATTTCCAGCAACGACGCTTCCGGAAACACGGCCAGCCGCCGGTAGTGCAAGACCGCCTCACTCGCGTCCGGGTGTGCCGGATCGATCCGTTCGGCCTTGGCCACATCGGGGATCTTCCGCATGGAATCCGTCCATTTGCCTTCCTCGGGCTCGACGTGACCTTCCACCAACGCCCAGTACGTCTTCTCGACTTCGCGTCGTGCGAACTGCTCGGCGACTCGGCGCGTGGCTCGCACGTGCTTGCAGAACACCATCACTCCGGACACCGGCCGGTCCAAGCGGTGCGGCACGCCCAGATAGACCCGCCCAGGCTTGTTGTCGCGTTGCTTCAGAAAGTCCTTGATCCGGCACTCCATGCTGTCGATCCCCGGCGGGCCCTGCGTCAACACGCCTCCCGGCTTGCTGACCAACAGACACGGCCCCTCTTCGTACAGTAAACCGAATCCCTCGGGGATCATGCGAAATACCGCCCCATCTGACTTTTCTTGAATTTCGAGCCGTTTCTTGTACGGTTCCGGCAAACCTGTCGCACTAACCAGAATGCAGACAGCTTCTACCATCGATGCATGGCTTGGCAAGGTGCCTGGGGCTTGACCAAGGCATCGGCGCTTCTGGGAGGAACCGGATCATGAGACTCACATTGCGAACCTTATTGGCCTATTTGGACGATATTCTGGATCCGACTGACGCGTCGGAATTGCGGCGCAAGATCGAGGACAGCGACTTTGCCAAGGGCTTGGTCCACCGCATCCAGAGCGCCAATTCGCGGTCGCGACTGGGCGCGCCGCCAGTTGAAGGCAAAGGCATGGGTTTGGACCCGAACACGGTGGCGGAGTATCTTGACAACGTCCTGCCGCCGGAACGCGTCCCGGATTTAGAGCGGATCTGTCTTGAGTCGGACATTCATCTGTCCGAGGTCGCTTCGTGCCATCAGATCCTGGCCATCGTCTTGGGCGAGGCGGCGGACGTAGATCCCGGCCTGCGGGAGCGGATTTATCGGCTCGGGTCTCCCGGTACAAGCCGCACCGCGGCGTCGACCATTTCGCCGGCGGAGGTGAACGGTGGGCATGCGGTACGTTCCGGACACCCCAGTCCCGAAGGCCCCGTGTTGGGCGGCATGTACGATCCGCCCCCGGTCCCCGTCGTGCCGCCGCCGATCGAGGCGCAGGGCGAGGCGCCCATGCCCGCGGTACGGAGAAGCAGGACCGAAGTTCCGGAATACTTGCGTGCCGGGCAGCGGTCGAACTGGAAGCCGATGGTGGTCACACTGCTGTTGGCGTTTCTGCTGTCCGCCGTCGCTCTTCGAGCGATAGGGCCGTTCGATCGCGACCATCCGCTGTTGCGTCTATTTGGCGGCAGTGGGGCGCAAGTGGCCGACGGCAAACTGCCGCAAAACGGAATTGGCGAAAGCACGGAGACGACCGATGTTGCCGAGCCCGCGGAAACTGGCTTGCCGGACAGCGCAGATCGGCCGGGCGTTGCGGACGTCGAGGCGCGGAGTACAGCGCCCGACGATTCGCCGGACGAAGACACGGCGCAACCCGGTCGCGGCCCTGACGGCCGGAGCCCGGCCGATGGAGCCAGCGCGGCGTCGCCCGGCACGGGAGAAAGCGGTGCGTCGATCGCGACGAATGACGACCGAGCCGATCCTGAATTCCCCGAAACCGAGCCGGATCCTGGGCGGGTCGCGGGCGAGGTAGACTCCGAGATGGAACCAACGGGGGCCACGCCGGACTTGGATTCCGGAGAGCCATTGTCGGACGTGGCGTCCGCCCAACCTGTTGAGGTAGGGTACGTCAAGATCAAGGAGTTGCAGTTCCCGGTTCGCTTCGACCCGAAAACGCAGGATTGGTATCGATTGCCGGCCCGATCCAAACTGTTCTCCGGAGACCACTTGCGGGTACTTCCCACGTTCTACCCGGAAATCGTCCTGACGCCCGGGGTTCAGATTGTTTTCGCAGGCCCTTCGTCGCTGGTGCTGACGCCACCGACGCCGCAGGGCGAACCGACGTTGTCCATGCGGTACGGCAGAGCGTTTGTGGCCACGGCGGGCGTGCCGGGAGCCCGCCTTCACCTGAATTTGGGCGGACGGATTTGCTCCGTCACGTTCCTGGACGCGGCGTCCGAGATCGCGTTGGAGACGCGGAATTTCCTGCCTCCGGGAGCGCACCCCGAGCGGGATGCGACCCAGCGCGTGACCCGAGTGTTCACGACGATCGGCCGCATCGAGTGGCAGGACGACGCCACTTCGTCCCCCGTACCCGTTATCGAGGGGCAGGTCCGAGTCCTGGTCGACGGCAACGCCGAGACTTTGGCCGCGGGCGATCTGCCTTCGTGGATCTTGCGGGAGGATCTCCGAGAAATCGACCGCAGCGCCTCGATGGTCTTGGCAAGCTACCTGGTTCCCGATCGCTCGATGACGCTTTCGCTGCGGGAGCGCGCCCAGGATCGGCGAACCGAGATCCGCGCGCTCGCCGCGATGGCTTTGGCCCATTTGGACATCTACGAACCGCTGGTTGCGGAACTGGACGATGTACGGCAGCGGCCGCACTGGGCCGGGGAGTTCGAAGCGTTGCGACAAGCGATGGCGAAGAGCCCGGAATCGGCAGAGGCCGTACGGCAGAATCTCGAGAAGCGTTTTCCGAACATCGCCGAAGATGCCTATCGACTGCTGGCCGGGTACAGCCCGCAACAGTTGTTGGAAGGGGCCGACGATGCCCTGGTCAAAATGCTCGATCACCCCTCGCTGTGCGTACGTGTGCTTGCTTTTGAGAATCTTCGCCGAATCACGGGGCTGACGCTGCTTTATCGCGCCGACGTATCCGAGGAATCGCGGAGATCCAGCGTACGCGGATGGCAAGAGCGACTGAACAATCGCACCATTTTATACGCAACTATCCCGAGCGCCACCTCTGAAGGGTGGTAGAATACTGGGTTTCTAGCGTGGATGCGTGCTGTCACCCTCGGTGCGGCGGATCGAAAAATGCGATTCGCCGTTTCGCGTCGCCAATTGCCCCCTTTCTGCCCTGTCGCTGAGCGAATAGACTGGTCCGTTTGGCAACGAACCAAGTTTGACGGCGCGAATTGGATTTGTTCTCGTTCGACGGGGCAAGTAGAATAAGGCAGCTCGTCCCTTGTCGATCACGATAAGGCTAAGCCATTTCTGATTTTAAGTTTAGAAGGAGAGTACTGCGGTGCAAATCAACATCTCGGCACGGCACGGTCACCTTAGCGCTGAGACCCAGGACAAGATTCGCGAAAAACTAGAGAAGTTGCGCCGTCTCTACGATCGCGTCTCGGCCATCGAAGCGACCGTGGATCTCGAACACGTTGAATCTCCGAGTCTCGAATTGCGACTGTCGGTCGAGAGAAACGACGACTTTATCGCCGCCGAAGCCTCGACCAGTGTCATGGCGGCTTTGGACGGTGCGATTCACAAGATCGAACAGCAGTTGCGCAAACACAAGGACAAACGCCGCGACCGCCGGTCTCAGGGTCTGGGACGCGTCGAGGTGCCTGACGGTCAGGAGTCCGAGGAAGAGTAATCCGGCGCCGGGCCGTCCCCAGCCTTCGGTGTTTCGCCGAAGGCCCGGTTCCTAGCTGCGAACAATTATGGAAAGGATCCGCATTATGAACTTTTCCGATTTCATTGAAGTGAAAGCCATCAGGGCGGACCTGAAGGCGGAAGACAAGGAAACGGTGATCGAAGAACTGGTCCAGGCGCTGGTTCAATCCGGCGGAGTCAAGCCGGAAGACAAGATGGGTATCGTCGACGCGGTGATGAAGCGCGAGGAACTCGGCAGCACGGGCATCGGGCGCGGCGTGGCGGTTCCGCACACCAAGCATCCGAGCGTTGGCCGCCTGATCGGCACGGTGGGCATCAGCCGCGATGGAGTCGATTTCAACAGTCTGGACGGCGATAAGGTCCACATCTTCTTTCTTTTGGTTTCTCCTCCGGATCGTCCCGGCGATCATTTGCGGGCTTTGGAAAACATCTCGCGCCAATTGCGCGACGATACGTTCTGCCGTTTCTTGAGGCAATCGCAAACCGTCGAAGACATCCAACAGTTATTGGACGAGGCCGACAACAACCAGTTGTAGGTCCAGGGATCCGAGCAAGCCTTCGTATCAGCGGGCTGACATCCGATGAGGAATCGCGTCGTAACCAGGGAGGTGATCGTGGTCAATCCGCAAGGATTGCACGCTCGGCCTGCCGACGCATTTGCCCGTCTGGCGAACCAGTTTGCGTCGATGATCGAAGTGGTCAAAGAAGGGCAGCGGGCCAACGGCAAGAGCATCCTGGATCTGTTGATGCTGGCCGCCGAAGAGGGCACGGTGCTGAAGATCGAGGCGCAGGGCGACGACGCCGACGACGCGATCGAAGCCCTGGGGCAGTTGATGGAGCAGATCATCTCCTACGACGAGAGTCTGAAGAGTTCTCTCCCCAAGAAATAACACGGCACGGCTGGTGCGGGCGGATGGCCGCCAGCCCCCAGCGGTCGGAGCGAAAGCGGCCGCGCGGGCGGGGCGGAACGCGGCCGGAGCCACGACCGGTCAAAGGACCCCATGCAGCAAATCCAAGGAATCGCGGTTTCGCCGGGGCTGGCGATCGGCGAAGCGTTGATCATCGACAACGAGGGATTTCGTTTTCCTCAGCACTTGGTCGTTCCCGCGGCGGCCGAGAACGAGGTGCGCCGTTTCAGCGACGCCCTGGACGAAGTGGCCGTCGACATCCAGGCGAACCGCGATTCGGTGACCGAACAGCTCGGCGAACAGTACGGGGCCATCTTTGCCGCTCACCTGTCGCTGCTGGCCGACCCGAAACTGCGGGCCGACATCGAAGGCAGGATCCGCGATCGGCAGTACTCGGCGGAGTACGCGGTCAGCCGGACGCTGCGGAGCTACGCCGACCATTTCCTGAAGCTGGACAACGCCTATCTGGCCGAGCGGGTTCACGACATCTACGACCTGGAGCGGCGACTGCTGCAGAATCTGACGGGCCACCGGCGAGAGGAACTCGAACACCTTGACGCGCCGGTCGTGGTGCTGGCTCACAATCTGACGCCGGGCGAAACGGTCCACCTGAACCGACGCTTCGTGCTCGGGTTTGCCACGGAAATCGGCGGCGCGGGCGGCCACACGGCGATCGTGGCGCAGGGGATGGAGATCCCCGCGGTCGTCGGCATCGGACGGTTCTTGACCGAAGTCTCCGGCGGCGACACGGTGATTGTCGACGGCGACGAGGGCGTGGTCATCCTGCGTCCGGACGCCGAGACGCTGCAGCAATACCGCGTACGGCTGGAGCAGCGGCGCGAGGCCGCCGAGCGTTTGCGGAGCCTCCGGGATCTGCCGGCCGAGACCTGCGACGGCGTTCGGATCAGCTTGCTGGCGAACATCGAATTCCCGCACGAGACCTCGGCCTGCCTGGATCGCGGGGCGGACGGGATCGGCCTGTACCGCACCGAGTTCCTGTATGTCGGCGCCAAATCCGAACCGACCGAGGAGGATCATTTCCAGGCGTACAGCGAAGTCGTCCGGGCGATGGACGGCCGACCGGTGGTGATCCGCACCTTGGACCTGGGCGCCGACAAGATGGGTTCCATCCCGGTGAACGTCGAAGAGGACCGGAACCCCTTCCTGGGACTGCGCAGCATCCGCCTGGCGCTGTCCAACCTGCAGTTGTTCCGGCCGCAGTTGCGTGCGATTCTGCGAGCCAGCGCGCTGGGCGACGTGCGGGTCATGTTCCCGCTGATAACGACGCTGGACGAACTGTTGCGCGCCAAGGAGCTGCTGGGCGAGGCGATGCAGGAGTTGGAGTCCGCGGGAATCGCCTTCAATCCGGAGATCCCGGTGGGCATCATGGTCGAGTCCCCGGCCGCGGCCATACTGATCGACCGCTTTGTGCGGGAGGTCGATTTCCTGAGCATCGGCACCAACGACCTGATTCAGTACACCCTGGCGGTCGACCGCGGCAACCCGGCCGTGAACGACTTGTACCAGGCGAGCGACCCCGCCGTGTTGCGCCTGATCCAGCGGACGCTGCAAGAAGCCGACCAGTCGGGTGTGGAAGCCAGCTTGTGCGGCCAAATGAGCAGCGAACCGACCTACACGATGCTGCTGCTGGGGCTCGGCCTGCGGCGGCTGAGCGTGGCGCCCAGCAGCATTCCGGAGATCAAGAAGATCTGCCGGAAAGTGACGATTCCGCAGTGCCGGGCCATCGCGGCCCGGGCGCTGGAGATGCAACGGCCCCGGGACATCGATGCCTTCCTGAAGGCCGAACAGCAGAAGATCGAGTCTTTGCCAGAGAACGGGAGTTAGCCGGCTGATGCTGCGACAACGAGTGCGAGTCCGGTTCCGCAAACAGGGCGATCTGCGATGGATCAGCCACCGGGACCTGGTGCGCGTCTTCGAGCGGCTGATGCGACGCGCGGGATTGCGTCTGGGGATGAGCGAAGGGTTTCACCCCAAAGCCCGCATGAGTTTCCCATCCGCTCTCGCGCTCGGTGTCGAGGGACTGGATGAAGTGATGGAATTCGAACTGGCCGAACCGCTGGACGCCGAGGAGCTTGCCCGGCGTCTGACCGCTCAAGCTCCCGCGGGACTGAGCCTGTCCGAGGTTCGGCTGATGGAGCCGCACGAACGCAAAGCGCGGCTCCGGCGAGCCACTTATCGGATGCCGGTTCCTGACGGGCGGCGCGAGCCGCTGGAGGAACGCATCCGACAACTTGGAGAACAACCGTCGTCGTGGATCCAAGACGAGCCGGGCCGGGACACCGACACGCCCGCCATCGGCTTGGACCAACTTGATTTCCAACAGGGCGTGCTTCAGTTCCGCTTGCGCGGCAACCAGCAGGGAGGCGTTTCTCCCCGCGACGTGCTGCAGGCGCTGGAACTGGACGACCTGCAGCGACAAGGCGCGTGCCTGACAAGAAGCGAGGTGGAAATCGAGGGGTAACCGTACAACCTTAACCGAAAAAGAACCGTGCTTATGAGAAAGGAAATGCTGATCAATGTCTCGCAACCGGAGGAATGCCGGATCGCGATCATTGAAGACGGAATCCTGGAAGAGCTGTACGTCGAGCGGGCCAGCCAGGACAACTACGTGGGAAACATCTACAAGGGCAAGATCGTCAACCTGGAACCTAGCATCCAGGCGGCCTTCGTCGATTTCGGCGTCGGGCGGAACGGCTTTCTGCACATCAGCGACGTCGAGCCGCAGTACTTCCGCCAGGGCGGCTACGATCCGGAAGGCGCTTCGCAGGGGGGCGGTTCGCGCCGCGACGAATTCGACATGGGCGACGACGAGGAGGAAAGCGACCGCCCCGCCCCGCGACGGCCGCGCGGCAACCGCACCGGCAACCGGCCGCGGTTCAAGCCCCCGCTGCAGGAGATCTTCCGCCGCGGCGACGAAGTCCTGGTCCAGGTGATCAAGGAAGGCATCGGAACCAAGGGCCCGACGCTGTCCACCTATATCAGCATCCCGGGACGCTACCTGGTGCTGATGCCCGCCCTGGGACGGGTCGGCGTGTCGCGCAAGATCGAGGACGACGAGGAACGCCGCAAACTGCGGGACACGATGTTGGAACTGAATCCACCCAAGGGACTCGGTTTCATCGTCCGCACGGCCGGCGCCGGCCGCACCAAGAAGGAACTCTCCCGCGACCTGGCCTATCTGCTGCGGCTGTGGAAGGTGATCGTGCGGCGGCTGAAAAAGAACGCCGCCCCGGTGGACATCTACGAAGAAAGCGACATGATCATCCGCACGATCCGGGACATGTGTACCACGGACGTCGATGCGATCTACGTCGACCAGCGCGAAGCCTACGAACGGGCACGCGATTTCCTGCAACTGGTCATGCCCCGCCACGTCAACCGGCTGCACTGGTACGAAGGCAAGGAGCCGCTGTTCCACAAGTACAAACTGGAAACCGAAATCAGCCGTATCTACAAGCGCGAGGTTCCCTTGCGCCACGGCGGCTCGATCGTCATCGACCAGACCGAAGCCCTGGTCGCGATCGACGTCAATAGCGGCAGCTTCCGCATCGACGACACCGCCGAGGAAGCGGCGTACCAGTTGAATCTGTCCGCGGCTCGCGAAATCGCTCGGCAATTGCGACTGCGAGACCTGGGGGGCGTCATCGTCAACGATTTCATCGACATGCGCCGCGAAAAGCACCGCCGCGGCGTCGAACGAGCGCTGCGCGACGCCATGCGCCGCGACCGGGCCCGCACCAAGATCCTGCGGACCAGTCCCTTCGGCCTGATCGAAATGACGCGGCAGCGCATCCGGCCCAGCCTGAAACGCAGCGTCTACACGGATTGCCCCTGCTGCAGCGGCCGAGGCGTCGTGAAGACCTCCGAGAGCATGGCCATCGAAGTCGTCCGCATGCTGATGCTGGCCAGCCAGCAACCCAACGCGTCCCGCGTCACGGTACGCGTGAATGACGAAGTGGCGTCCTACCTGAACAACCGCAAGCGGCGCGAGATCACGATGCTGGAGGAAGAAGGCAAGATGACCGTCCAGATTCTCGGCAGCGAAGGCCTGTTCCCCGAACACCTGGAACTGGACTGCCGCGACGCCGAAGGACGCGAGATCCGACTGCCGATCTGAAACGAGCGTACCGTCACGCGGTTGCGTGTTGTACGACGGACGTCCTCGTCCGTCGCCTGCGCGAATTAGCATCCTCGACGGACGAGGACGTCCGTCGTACGAGGAGCGGCACGTTGAATCGCGAACTCCAAGGAAACGACTCGTGGTAGCTCGCTCTCGGGCACTCCTTATGCGGAGACAGAAGGCATGACCACCGCAGGAACCGTCTTTTGCGAACTCGACGCCGCCTTGGACGAAGGCGGCGTCGAGGCCGTTCTGCAGCGACTGGCCGAACATCTGCGGCAACAGGGGAAATACCCCGAGCTGTTCGAGGCCCGCAAGATGCAGGTCCGCCACCGACTCGGCTTGCCTGTGGACTACCGCGACACGGGCGAACTGGACGAAGAGACCGGTCGCCGGCTGGAGGACGGACTGTTGGACGCCTGCCGCGAAGTCGGAATGGGGCTGCTGGCCGCGGGCCATGTGCGCGAGGGCTGGTTGTACATGCGTCCGGTCGGCGACCGCGCCGCGGTGGCTCGGGCGCTAGCCGACATCGAAGTGGATCACGGGAACGTCGAATCGGTGATCGAGATCGCTTTTCACGAGGCGGTCGACGTCGAACTCGGCTTTCGACTGATCCTGAAGCACTTCGGCACGTGCCAAGCGATCACGGCGCTCGAATCGTCCGGCCAGCAGTTGAACCGAGCCGACCAGCGCCGCGCCGCCGGGTTGCTGGTGGCTCATCTACACGCCGAGTTGTCGGGCAACCTGCGCGCCGAGATCGCCCGCCACGAAGCGACTCGCCCCGCCGAAGCGACGCTGGCCGAACTGGTCGCCGACCGCGAGTGGCTGTTCGGCGAGTACTCCTACCACATCGACACGACCCATTTGGCCTCGACCGTCCGTGCCGCCCGCATCCTGCGGGACGAAGCCCCGCTGCGACTGGCCGCCGATCTGACCGAGTACGGTCGCTGCTTGCACGATTCGTTTCAGTTCGCCGGTGAAGAGCCGTTTGTGGACTTCTATCCCAGCCACCGGTTGTTCTACCGCGCGTCGCTGGGCGAGCAGGTCGACGAGGCGCTGGCGTTTTTCTGCGACAAGGCCGAAACCACCGACGTCCAGCAGCACGGCACCTTCGCCCAGGAAGTCTACGTGGAACTTCTCGCCCGCCTGGGCCGTTACCCGGAAGCCATCGAGGCCGCCATTGCCCTCCAGCGCACCGGCGTCCCCTGGCTCGGATTCGCCCCACCCCTGCTGGAACTCAGCAAACGGGCCGGCGACTACCGCCGGATGCGGGCCTACTGCCGCGAACAAGACGACTTGCTCTCCTACGCCACCGCGCTGGTCCAGCCGAAGGCAACCTGATACGACGCCGCGCCACCCGGGAGAAATCGCCGATGAACCAACCAGGAATTTTGTTCGTGGTTTGCACGGTGCTCGGCCTGACGCCGCTGGGCGCAGCGGAGTCGCTGCCGCAGACGGTCTTGATCGAGGCCGAGAGTTTCGCCGACCGCGGCGGCTGGGTCGTCGACCAGCAGGCGATGGACGCCATGGGTTCGCCGTATTTGATGGCCCATGGACTGGGATCGCCGGTGGCCGACGCGGTCACCGCGGTCGAGATCCCCGCCGCGGGCGTCTATCGCGTCTGGGTGCGGACTCGCGATTGGGTGGCGCCGTGGAAAGCGTCGGATGCGCCGGGCCGGTTCCAGTTGCTGGTCGATGGAGAACCGTTGAAGAAGACGTTCGGCACCGAGGGCGCCGACTGGCACTGGGAGGACGGCGGGACCGTCCGTTTGCGACGCGGGCACACGCGTTTGGCCCTCCGCGACTTGACCGGCTTCAACGGCCGTTGCGATGCGCTCGTGTTGACGACCGACATGGATTTGCAGTTGCCCAACGCGGATCCGGCGATGGCCAAATTCCGACAATCGCGATTGGGATTGCCCGACACGCCCGAAGAGGCGGGCCAATTCGATCTGGTCGTGGTGGGCGGTGGCATGGCCGGGTGCTGTGCGGCGGTCAGCGCGGCGCGATTGGGTTGCCGAGTCGCCTTGATCCAGAACCGGCCCGTGCTGGGCGGGAACAACAGCTCGGAGGTCCGCGTGGGCCTGTCCGGATTGATCCATCAGCCTCCCTACCCGCGTTTGGGCGATCTGGTCGACGAACTTGGACCGATCGGCCACTGGAACCTGTGGGAGGCGCGGCGCGACCCCGATTCGCCCCGAAGCCAGCGGATTCTGGCCACGATCGAACAGCATCCGGAGAAGAAGCAGCATAATGCCGGCCCCGCTTCGAACTACGAGGATGCCAAGAAGCTGGCGGTGGTCCAGGCCGAGCCGAACCTCCGCCTGTTCCTGAACATGCATGTCTTGCGAGCGGAGACCCAGGCGAATCGAATCACGGCGGTCGTCGGTCGAAATATTCTGACAAGCCGGGAATTCCGCTTCCGGGGCTCGCTGTTCGCCGATTGCACGGGCGACGGCAACCTCGGGTTCCTGGCCGGCGCCGACTTCCACACCGGGCGCGAAGCACGGAGCGAGACGGGCGAACCGCTCGCCCCCGAGCACTCGGACCACTTGGTGATGGGCACTTCGGTGCAGTGGTACGCCGTCGAAGAGCCGCAGGCAACCGCGTTCCCCGAGTGTCCCTGGGCGGTGCAGTTCGACGAAGACACCTGCCACCGGCTCACCCGCGGCGACTGGGACTGGGAAACCGGGATGAACCGAGACCAAGTGACCGAGGTCGAATGGATCCGCGATTACGCGCTGCGGGTGACGTTCGGGAACTGGGCCTACCTGAAGAACCACAGCGGCGTCCGAGAGAAATTCGCCCGGCAGCGATTGGCCTGGGTCGCCTACGTCGGCGGCAAACGCGAGAGCCGGCGTTTGCTGGGCGACGTGATCTTGAGCGAACAGGACGTGCGCGAGCGTCGTCCCTATCCCGACGCCTGTGTCACGACGACGTGGCCCATCGATCTGCACTACCCGCACCCGGAGAACTCGGTCTTCTTCCCCGGCGACGAGTTCCGTTCAATCGCCCGCAGTACGCGGATCGATCCCTATCCGATTCCGTTTCGCTGCCTGTACAGCCGGAACGTCGAAAATCTAATGATGGCGGGCCGGAACATCAGTGTCACCCACGTGGCTCTGGGAACCATCCGCGTCCAGCGGACGACCGGCATGATGGGCGAGGTGCTGGGGATGGCCGCCGCGCTCTGCCGACAGCACAGCGCGACGCCGCGGGGCGTGTACCAGCAACATCTTGAAGCGTTGCAGGAGCTGATGCAGCGCGGCGTTGGGCGCCAATCCGGTCTTCCGTAGGGGGCGGAACGAACCGCACTCCGAAACTACAGCGTCCAGCCCTCCCGGTACTCGCGGTGCAGCAGACTGTTGGCCGTCTCGTGGTTCAGAATTTGGCCGCTCAGCGTGTCATAGTCGAACGGTTCGCGCACGGTTGCCGCGACATTGGCCAATTGGATGAACTCGGTCAGCGGTCCGCCGATGGCGAAGCTGGAAAACGTCTCGCCGCGACCTTTGCAGGCTTCGATCCACTCGCCGTGATGGCCGGGTCCGCGGGGCAGCGTCTTGTCGGGGCCCTGGAACCCTTCGAATTCCGCCTTGGGCAGCAAGGCGTAGCGGGTGTTCCACGGGCAGTCGGTGAAGATGGCGCCGCGTGGTCCGTCCAGCAAGGCGCCCCACTTGGTCATCTCGTCGCCGCGCATGACTTCCTCCGACGGATGCCGTCCGCCTGTGTAGACGGTGACCTTGACCGGCGGCAATTCGTCCCGCGCGGGGAATTCGAAGTCGACGACCATCCAGCGCGGATAGCCCTCGACGTCCACCTCGGACGCTTGCCCGTGGATGCGGATGACCACGCGGTCCGGCTTGGGCTGGTTCGGATCGGGATGCCACAGCCGGTCCAGACGTAGCGACCGGAACAGCATATTGGCCGTGTGGCAGCCCATGTCCCCCATGCCGCCGCTGCCGAAAGCCCGCCAGCCGCGCCACACGGCTGGGCAGTACGCCGGATGGTAAGGCCGGTACGGGGCGGGCCCAAGCCAGAGATCCCAGTTCAGATCGGGCGGTACGGGCGGCTCGTCCGCCGGACGTTGGCGAGGCCCATCGCCGCCGTCGAACCAGAGATGGGCCTGGCGAACCGGCCCGACCGTTCCGGCCCAAGCCAACTCGACCGCGCGCCGCAGCCCCTCGGAGGCCGAGCCTTGGTTTCCCGTCTGCGTCACGACTCCCTGCTGGGCGGCCGTCTCGCGCATCGTGCGTGCCTCGAAGACGGTTCGGGCGAGCGGTTTTTCGCAGTAGACGTGCTTGCCGCGTTTCATCGCCGCCACCGCCGCGACGGCGTGCGTATGGTCCGGCGTGCTGACCACCACCGCATCGATCTGCTTGTCCAGTTCGTCCAACATCAAGCGGAAATCCGCGTAGACCTTGGCCTGCGGATGCTTCTCGTACGTCTTGGCCGCCCGGCTTTCGTGGACATCGCACAGAGCGACCAGATTCTGACTCGCCAAGTTGCCGACGTTGCCGGCACCCATCCCGGCAACGCCGATCGCGGCGATGTTCAGCCGGTCGTTAGCCTGCGATCCGAAGGCCAGGCGGCTGTCGCGAAGCACCAACAGCCCGGCCCCGAGGGTGAGAGAACTCCGCAGAAAGACGCGCCGATCGGTTTTCGTGGTCATGGGGATGTCTCCTGACGCGGCGGTAGCCGCAGCCCACGGAAGCGATAACAATGGAATTCCGGACGTGCCGGACGAGAATGATTGTAGATCGTCCAGATCGCCTTGGGGAGCATGGGCTTCGACCCAAAATCTTTCCGTGCTCCAGTGGACAAGTTTGGGGTTGGGAGTGATCCGCTTCGCGGCCGGCGGTCTTGCACGAAGGCAACGCGAAGAATAAATTGGAGCCATGAAGACAACTCTCGACATTGATGATGATGTGCTTCAGGCCGCAAGGGAACTGTCGCCCCGCGAGCAGAAGACGGCGGACGCACTGATTTCCGAATGGGCGCGGCGGGGGATTCGCGCCCCTTTGGCAGGAACGTCGGAACCTCTCCTGGTGAATGGGTTTGAAGTTCTCCCAGCCGGTGGCCGCGTTGTTACCAGCGAATTGGTACGTCAGATCTCCGAGGAAACCCACGACGCGTGATCGCACTGCTGGTTGCCTTGTGACTTTCGATCAGAGCATTCCTCTCTCTGCTGTCGTTGGTGCCCAGGTCCAGCACTTGCAGGTTCTCTGAATACATGGGTGCCCGCCGAATCTTGGCCTCGCGCAGTTGGATTGCAGGCGATTCTCGAACGCTCGCTTGCAGTATCGCCAGCGACGCGAAATGATAATGACTTGGTTCCCATCACCCCTTCGAAGGAGATCCCGCCATGTCCGCCAAGTCCACGCAGGTGAATTCGTCCAGCACCGCCTCGCGCCGCCGGTTTCTTTCCGCTTCGTCCGCAGCCGTCACGGGCGCGGTGTTGGCCGGTGGATTGTCTCCGGCTCGCGCTGCTCACGCGGCCGGAAGCGATGCGCTGAAGATCGGGCTGATCGGCTGCGGCGGGCGAGGGTCCGGGGCCGTGGTCAGCGCGCTGACGGTCCATCCCGGCGCCCGATTGACGGCGATGGCCGACGCCTTTGGGGACCGCGCGCTGATGGCTCGCACGGCGCTGCAGCGGCGACTGGGCGACCGCATCGCCGTGCCGGACGATCACTGCTTTTCCGGCTTCGACGCCTATCAGTCGGTGCTGGCCAGCGGCGTCGACGTCGTCATCCTGGCCGAACCGCCTCACTTCCGGCCGCGCCATCTGGAGGCGTGCGTCGAGGCGGGCGTCCACGTCTTTGCCGAGAAGCCGATGGCCGTCGACGCGCCCGGCGTCCGCCGCGTGTTGGCGGCGGGCGAGCGGGCGCGGGCCAAGAACGTCAGTTTCGTCAGCGGCTTCGAGACTCGCTACGGCGACGGAGCCCGCGAAGCGATCACGCGACTGCGCGACGGCGCGATCGGCGATCTGGTCGCGCTGCAAGGCAATTACAACACGGGCTTTCTCTGGCACCGGGGCCGCGAGCCGCAATGGACCGAGATGGAATTCCAGATGCGCAACTGGTACTACTTCACCTGGCTTTCCGGCGATCACATCGTCGAGCAGCATGTGCATTTCATGGACGTGGTCGGCTGGATCATGAACGAGCAGCCGCCGCTGCGCGCGTGGGGCTACGGCGGACGCAGCGTGCGGACCGAGGCCAAATGGGGCGACATCTTCGATCATCACGCCGTCGTCTTCGAGTACGCGGGCGGTCCGCAGGTGTTCACCTTCACCCGCCAGCAAACGGGCTGCTACAACGAGGTCTCGTTTCTGGTGATGGGCACCAAAGGCCGCTTGATGCGCGGCCGAGGCGGCGGTGGAGCATACCGGATCGAAGGCGAAACGACCTGGGAGAGCGAGAAGACCACGGTCCAGCCGGAGATCAACACATTCACCGAGATGTTCGCCGGAGTGGCCAAGGGCGAGCCGGTGAACGACAGCCTGTCGATGGCGCGCAGCACGATGTTGGCGATCCTGGGACGCATGGCCACGCACAGCGGCCAGTTGGTCACTTGGGACGATGCCTTCGCCTCGCAGCGCGACCTGTCGCCCAATCGCTACGCCTGGGACGCCGATCCGCCGGTACTGCCCGACGCCGACGGGAACTACCCGCACCCCATCCCCGGCCAGACCCAAGTGCTGTAGCGAGCGGTAAACAACCACCGCCGCTCGCGGGACAGGCGTCAACAACCCGTCCCGCGTTCACTTCTCGCGAATCGCATCACCCTGAGGGCGACGTGACGCCATCGAGATCATCTCCGCCCGCAACACCGCTTGTACTTGAGTCCACTCCCGCACGGACAGGGAGCGTTCCGACCCGTTCCGGCGTAGTTCTGTGTCAGTGAAGGCACGGAGCCGACGGCGTTAGCGTCTTGCTTGGAACGTCCGTGCATTCCTGGGAACATCTCGCGATGACGCTGAATCATTGGCAGCACGATGTGTTGTCGAAATTCGGCGAACTCGCTGTCCGTCATATTCACTAAAGGCTTTACTCTTTCGAGCATCTCATCCCGCCCTTCCTCCGACGAGATCGCCAAGTTCCAGCACACTTGAGCGATTGTCATCGCCCGGTTCATCCTCTCGACATCCCCGTCGCACTGGTCAAGCAACGGCTGGGCGTAAGCCACGATGGCGTCCGCAATAGCTCCCACTGGGTAACTCCTTTCCCGATAAGCTCAAGTTCATTGCCCAATTTCCACTTCGTCCAGTGTGAGTCTGACCGAAGTTGGTCGCAAGTGGGGTCGGCAGCAATCCTGTGGCTGACCGTCTGGCAGCAACGGAGTCAAGGGGTGCGAACTGCGGTTGTGGCCCCGAACACACAAACAGAATCCAGGAACACGGCATCTTCAGGCGAATGATCGCCGACCGAACCGCTCCGCCCAAAACCCGGCCGCTCGATTCCCCTGGAGAAACCTCATTTCAGCCGCAGAAGATAGGCGGCGTCGCAATGGTGAGTGAGGGCTGCCGAGGCGTCGGGTTCGAAGCCGAATTGTCGATAGAGCGTGATCGCCCCGGTCAGGCTGGAACTGGTTTCGAGCCAGACTTCGGCAAAGCCGTTTCGCCGGGCCGCGACGAGCATGTTCTCCAGCAGCCGTCGTCCAAGTCCGCGGCCGCGGGCAGAGAACTCGATGTACATCTTGCCGAGTTCCGCCCGGCGAGGGGTCAAGGGATAAAGGCCCGCACAGCCTACGATCCGCTGGGCCATGTCCTCGATCACCTCGAAGTGCCCGCCGCGCAGAAAGTAGTTGCCTTCCAAGTCGTCAAGCTCGACGTCGTTCGCGCCGATCTCCCAGAGGACTCCGTACTCCTGTCGAACCGCGTACAGGACGGAGCGGATGGCGGGAACGTCGTCCGGCGTGGCGCGGCGGATCAAGAATTCGTTTTCACTGTCAGGTTCCGTGTTCATGGCGGCAAGGTCTCTCGGCGTTGGTTGGTCATGTCATGGCTCGCTCGCACGCCCCCAACATCGCCGCCAGCGACTCCGGGTCTGCCAGCCGATGCTCCGTCCCGACCTCGATCAAGGATTCCAAGGTCAGCCCGCTGTTCCTCAGCAGTTCTTCGGAATCGGCAAACGGCACCACATCGTCGGCCCGGCTGTGCATGATCACCGTGCCCGGCTTTACCGTCGAGGCCGTTCCCCACGTCTTCCATGCCGGGCAGAGCAGGACCAGCGGCGTACTGTCGGCGTCGATGTTCACGGCCACGGCCCCGCCTCGCGAACTGCCCACCACAACGTCCGGCTGACCCTGGTCGAATTCGGCCTGGGCAATGCGGACGGCCGCATCGAAGTCGTCGTCGGGCAGCTTGGGGTTCAGTACGGTGTGACCGTGGTCCTTCAGGTAGGTCGGTTTCACGCCGCCCGGGATCGATTGCCAGCCGTGCAGGAACAGGATTTTCATGGGTTGACTTCCGCCCCGAATTCCTTGCGGTCGAGGACTTGGCCGTCCAGGTTCCAGGTAACCATTCACTGTGCAGCCATTGTCGTCCCATGACCACGGCCGGGACAACGGGTGTCGCCGCCACGATGGCCAAGAACACCACCACGGGACGGAGCCGCCGTCGTATCACCGCTGAGTTGCCTTTCACGTCACGGCGCAGTATCACGATGTCTTGATCGAAGGCAACACACGATCTGCGACGGTCGCGACACCGTATCCGCAGACCACGGGAGGGAAGTTCCATGAGACCATTCGTCGTTCTGATCGGCTGCCTGTTGGCCGTCGACCTTGCCGCCGATCGCGTTTTCGCTGAGGGTGGCCACGTCTTCTGGACATCGGGCGACCGGCTACTGCCGGCGTGGGGATTCTATCCCAACGGTGCGTCTTACGGAAACACAGCGCCGCTGGGACAGGCATCGGCTTGGACCGCCGGCGGTGGCACCCACACGCTCACCTGGGTTGCCACCTTCCACGCCGACTCCCTGTGGCAGGTGTGGGTACGGCAATACGGCGGTTACGGCAAGGTGGACGTGACCGTCGACGAAAGGACGCTGGCCGAAGGGCGCGGCGGTGCGGGCGGAGGTCGGTACGTTTGGCGACACCTGGGTGCGATCCGCGTCTCCCCCGGCCACCACCATGTCGATCTCACCATCACGCGAGGCATGCTCGATGCGGTCCTGTTCGCCAGCGATCCCGACTTCGATCCGGCGCAAGCCGAATTGCCCCCGCCGGTGGAAGCTCCGCTGCTGCGCGGGCTTCGAACTTATCGGGACGATTCGCATCTTGCCGGTTCCGCGGGCGCAGGCGGCTTTGTTGTTGGCCGGGCATCGCCGTACGTGGAGGTGCGGTACGACTGGTTACCGCATGTTGACGAATTGAGCGACCGGTTGAGTCTCTGGGGTGCGGGGCGCCAGTACGTCGCCGGGACGTTCGTGGTGCGGGCTTGGGAGCCGCTGAACGAGTTTCGGGCGAGCCTGGAGAAACTCGTCGGGCCGAACGGCGCGACGCTGGAAGCGGCGGCCATCGATCTGCGGGTAGTTCATCTTCGCCATCGATCGATGACGCTGCCGGCCACGCGACTCTATGCGGACCTGTACCCCGATCTCTTGCTCCGGGACGCCCGTACCGATCTGCCGCCCCAGGGCGACCAGGGCGGATTTGGCGGAGGAGCCTGTACGGTCGCCATACCGGCTCACCAAAGCCGCCAGGTCTGGCTCACCATCCAGGTTCCCGCAAAAGCGTCGCCCGGCATCTATCGGGGAACGTTGCTCTTGTCGGACGCAGGCTCCGCACAGCGGCGCAAGGAACTGCTCGTCGAGTTGGACGTTCTGCCGGTGGATCTTCAGCCGGTCGAAGGTTACTACTCGATCTACTATCCGTCACAGCCGCTCAAGCCCGAGCGAGCCAACTACGTCTCGCCCGAGCGCTACCGGGCCGAATTGGAAGACCAGGTCAGGCACGGGCTGAACAGCACCACACTGTACGGCGGCTTCGAGACATTGCCGATGGCCGCCGAGGCCGGAATGACGCGCGCCCCGTGCTTGATGCACTGGCCCGGCGGCGACGCCCACCAGCAGATCTCCGCTGCGCGTGAACTGGGTTTCGACGGACTTCTTTACTACGGCGTGGATGAACCACGCACGCCGGAGCAGATCGAGCGTTGTTTAAGCGAGTCGGCCCGCCGCAACAAGCTGGGGCTGCCGATGTTCACCGCGATCAACAGCCGCCAAGCCCAACAGGCACTCGGCGACGCGGTCAGCCATCCCGTCTACAATCTGTGGGTCTTCGATGGTCCGGATAATGCCGTGGCACTTCGTGCGCGGGAACAGGGCCGCCAAGCCGTATCCTACTGGACGACGCAGACGGCATTCCCGCTGCTGTATCGCGCGTTAAGCGGCCTGTACAACACGCGGTGCGGCTATCAAGGCACGGCCCCGTGGGCGTACCAGGATTATCCCGACGCGAGGCTTTACACCGAGCCGGCCCATGCGGTCGCCTACCCCGACGCCGACGGCCGGCCCATCCCCACCCTTCGCTGGGCGGCGATCCGCGACGGGATCGACGATGTCCGATATCTCCAGGCTCTGGACCGCATGCTCGCGGTGGCCGAAGCCCGCATGGCCGCGGCCGATCCTCCGGCGCAACTGGCCGCGACATTGGAGCGAGCACGCCAGGAGCGAGCGGACGCTTACGAGAGCATCGGCGGACGCTGGTTTCAATACACAGGAAACCTATTGCCCGGCGACCTCGATCAAGTTCGACGGCGTTTGGCCGACGCAACCGCGTCGCTCGATCAACTGATGTCCAGCGATTAGCGTGGCATGTAGACGTCTATTCGACTCGCCGGAAGCGTTCGGCGTACGGGTCCAGTTCGCCGGGTTCGAAGCGGCAGAGGCCGATGGTCCACCAGAATTCGCCCGCGTACTGGCCCGGCATCGAATATCGCCCGTCCGGCCAGACCACCGCGCCGCCGTCCTGCATGTGGACCAGCGTCGAGATCAACTCGCCCGATGCTACATCCCAGATTTTGACGGAGTTGTCGTCGCTTGCGGAGGCGAGCGTTTGTCCGTCGTGCGCGAAGGCGACGCTTAGGACAGAACCGGTGTGTCCCTGGAGCGTACGGAGGCATGCCCCGTCGCTGGGATTCCAAATTTTGACGGAGTGGTCGGAGCTGGCGGAGACGAGTCGTTGTCCGTCGTGCGCGAAGGCGACGCTGTTGACAGAACCGTTGTGTCCCCGGAGTGTGCGAAAGCATGCGCCGTCGCTGGGCCTCCAGATTTTGACGGAGTGGTCGTCGCTTGCGGAGGCGAGCCGTTGTCCGTCGGGCGAGAAGGCGACGCTGTTGACAGAACTGGTGTGCCCCCGGAGCGTGCGAAGGCATGCGCCGTCGCTGGGCCTCCAGATTTTGACGGATTTGTCGTGGCTTGCGGAGGCGAGTCGTTGTCCGTCGGGCGAGAAGGCGACGCCTAGGACATAACGGGTGTGTCCCTGGAGCGTGCGGAGGCA
>JAHDXO010000066.1 GCA_023382975.1 Pirellulaceae bacterium | reverse complement strand
AACCGTGCCCTGGTAACGGGCATCATGACGTGTCGGCGAAAGCGTGAACTCCAGCCCAGCCAGCATGTTGACGCGCGAACTGTCACGCAGTCACGGACTGTAGCGCGCCACGAGCCAGTCGGCCAGCGTCGGGCAAAGTCGGTCGAGCCAGACGAGCAGTTTTCCGCCGGGCGTCAGGATGATCTCGTGCCGGCCGCGGCGGATCGCTCGCACGGTCTGCTTGGCAACCGAGGCCGCGGATGCCGCGGCCGAAAGGCTGGCGGTGGAACCGTTCGCGTTCTCCAGGACGTTGTCGAAGAACTCGGTCCGCGTGGTGCTGGGACTGACCAGCAGCACGTCGATGCCATCGGCGCCCAGTTCGGCGCGCAGCGCGTCGCTGAATCCGTGCAAGGCGAACTTGCTGGCGCAGTATTCGCTCTTTCGCGGCACGGCGCGGTGCCCCAGTACCGAACTGACGTTGACGATCAACGGCGTCCGGCCCGCGCGCAGCAGCGGCAACGATTCACGGATCAGTTCGACCGGTGCGAAGAAATTCACCTCCATCACGCGGCGCAGCCGCTCGGGGGCGGCCTCGGTAAACGGTCCAATGGCGCCGACGCCGGCGTTGTTGACCAGCAGATCCAGGCCGCCCAGATCGTCATGCGCCGCGGCCAGCAACCGCTCGCGATGCCGAGCATCGGTGATATCCCCTTCGATGGCGATCATCCGGCCGGACAGACTGCGGTTCTCGTCAACCAGCGAATCCAACGCAACCCGGCGCCGGGCAGTGACCACCAGGTTCGCACCAGCGGCGGCAAGTTGCCGAGCCAGCTCGCGACCGATCCCGCTCGAAGCGCCGGTAACCAGACCGCGCAAGCCTTGGATCGTGCGTCGGCTCATGGCTCAAGCCACTTCCTCGTGCCGCTGGGCATCGGGCCAAGGCAGCTCAGGCCCGGCGACCGGTTCCCGACCGTCGCGTGAGCGGACTACGGTTCCGGATTCGTGGATGCGGCCCAGAAATTTCTGAGGAATGCGGCAATGCAACGTCGCCCGAGTGCCGTCAAATTGCTTGGACAGCACTTCTCCGTGCGCCGCCAGATACGCCATCAAGCGGCCATTGTCCACCCCGGTTTCGATGTCCACGTCGCGGAACGTCCGGCTGAGCGCGTCGCTGACGTGGAAGGCCAACTGGTCGAAGCCAGTCTGCTTGCGGGCGCTGATCGGGATGCCGTTCGGATACCGGTTCAAGACGGCGTTCAAGCCGGCCTGCGACGGCAAGCGGTCGATCTTGTTCAGGATCAACAGCGTGTCTTTCTCCTCGATCCCGAGTTCCTGCAACACGGAATAGACGGCGCTCACCTGATCGCAGACCGCCGGATTGCTGGCGTCGGCCACGTGCAGTAGCAGATCGGCCTGCCGCGATTCTTCGAGCGTCGCTTTGAAGCTGGCGATCAACCGGTGCGGCAAGTCGCGGATAAAACCGACCGTGTCGCTCAGCAGCACCGGTCCCCAACTGGGCAACTGCCAGCGCCGCGTGCGCGTGTCGAGCGTCGCAAACAACTTGTCCTCGACCAGCACGTCGGCGGAGGTCAGGGCGTTCATCAGGGTGCTTTTGCCGGCGTTCGTATAGCCGACCAGCGAGACCGTCATGTGGTCGTCGCGCGCGGCGACCTGACGTTCCTTGCGGGCCTCGATCAGCCGCAGTTCGCTGCGCAGATCGTGGATGCGTTTTTCCACCAACCGCCGGTCCACTTCGAGCTGCTTCTCGCCGGGGCCGCGTGTGCCGACGCCCATCTTCATGCGCGACAAGTGCGTCCACATGCGTTTCAGCCGGGGCAGCGAGTATTCCAACTGGGCCAACTCGACGGACAGACGCGCCTCGTGAGTCCGCGCGTTGGAGGCGAAAATATCGAGAATCAACTCCGTCCGGTCCAAGACCTTGACATTCAAGGCTTTTTCCAGGTTGCGGGTCTGGCCTGGATTCAGGTCGTTGTCGAAGATCACCAGATCGGCGTCGTGATCCTCGACCAACTGTTTCAGTTCCGCGACCTTGCCCTTGCCCAGATACGTGGTCGAATCCGGTACGGTCCGCCGCTGCACCAAGCCCGCGGCGACCGTGGTGCCGGCCGTCGTGGCCAAGCCGCGCAGCTCTTCGAGCGGCTCCTCCGTGAATCCCTGACCCGCGATGATCACGCGTACCAAAACCGCCGTCTCGCTGGCGACACTCTGAACTCGCTGCGGTTCTTTCACTGTGGTAATGCTTGCTCCGTGAGAAGGGCGAAAGACAACATGCCGCAGCGACGCCGCTCGGCACCGATCGAATCGCCTTCATTGTACACAGGCGGTCAAGGGCGGCTAGTCGTCGGAATTCTCGCGGATGCCGCAACGGGAAGCTAGGTCAGGCGGTGCTGGCGGTCGCGGCGGTTGAGATAGTCGGCGAAGGTCTCGCCCAGCGGCCGGCTGGTGTCGACCAGGAACCGCTCGCTTCGGTTGCGGTCGGAGATCTCTTCCAACTGCTGGTTGAACCGCTCCAGGGCGTTCAGGTAGCCACGCTTCAGGTCTTCCGGTTGGACGAGCAGTTCGTCGGGGATCTCCAGCCCGACGAACTTGGTCATCGTGTCGAATTCGAAGGACAGTTCGTGGTGGTGCAGCACCTGGAACAGGACGACCTCGTGGCGGTTATATCGCATGCGATGCACGGCGGATTCCAACTGGTCCAGATCGGTAAAGAAGTCGCTGAAGATGACAACGATCTCGCGGCGGCCCATGCGAGTCGACAACTCCATCAGGCAATCGGCCATCGACGTCTTCTCGACCGGTTCGATCTCGTCCAGATGCTGAGTCATCCGCACGATCTGGTCCATCGAATTGCTGGCGGGCAGGAAGCCGCGCACCTGGGAATCGAACGTGGCCAGACTGACCTTGTCGCTCTGACGCACGATCGAGTAGCCCAGCGTCGCTGCCATTTGCGACGCGTACATCAGCTTCTGCTCGTTTCCCTCGCCGTAGCGCATCGAAGCGCTGATGTCCAGCAGCAGATGGCAGACGAAATTCGTCTCCAACTCGTACTGCTTGACAAAGAACTTGTCGCGGTTGAAGTAGACTCGCCAGTCGATGTGCTTCGGATCGTCGCCCGGTGCGTACTCGCGGTGCCCAGCGAATTCCACGGCAAAACCCGACAGGGGCGACTTGTGGGCGCCCGCCAGGTTGCCGATCACCAGTCCCCGCGGGTCGAAATGCCGGTCGGCGACTTGGCTCAGAACCTCGGGGTCCAGGTAGCGGGAGAGAACGTTGTGTGCCATGGTACGTGTCGCCAAGCTGGTGTTTGGGGCGGGCGGAAGTGCGGTCATATACCGACGCGTTGGTACGCCCGCGAGCGGAACAGGAAATCGATGATATTGCCTTCGTGCGGTTGCAGCCAGTTCAGCCGCGTGGTTGGGATCGGCCCGATATTCAGGCGGTCGATGTTGATCGCGTCGGTGGCCGCCGCGATCAAGGCATCGTTCTCCGTGATCACCGTGCCGACCAGCGTCGCTCCGATCTTGTCGAGCATTTCCGCCTGCGGACACTGGACCACGCTGGCGAAGGGGAACATGAACTCGCGTTTGGCGATCTCGCAGTCCGGCGACTGGCAATGCACGATCGTCGGCCGCAGGTACGCGCATCGTTCGAGTTCGACCAATCGCGGTCCGAATTTTTCCGTGAGGTGCGTGACGCCGCTTTGTTTCAGGTCGTTTTCGAGCATCGTCCACACGCCCTGGGCCATACCCGCCACGGTGAATGCCGCCAAGCCGGCTTGCGGGTCTTCCGGCTCCTTCGGTTCGATCGGACCCAGTCGCTCGGCCAGCGCGTCGGCGATCTCGCGAGTGTGCCGCGAGGCCCAAACGCCCGAGCAGTTGATGCAACCGCGTCCACTGTTTGCATAGATGCTCTCGACCATCAGGTCCAGGTAATCCTCCCAGCGGTCGACCACGTCGTCGCCCAGCAGAATCTTCGAGAACCCCGGCCCGTGGACCTGGACACCGGGATTGCTCTTGTACTGTTCGATCGTCTGCGCGCTGCCAAAGATCATCGACCGCCGGCAGGCGGACAACAGCGCTGCACCGACATCCTGGCGCCCCGGGTAGACGGCGAACGCCTCCGCGGGAATCCCGGCGTCGACAAAGGCTGCGATCATCCGGTAAACCGTCCAAGGCTCCTGCGAGCCCGGCTTGAGCACCAAGCCGAACTGGAGCGGCACGGCCGGCAGCCAAAGCGTATGCACGCCGGGCGAGTTGGACGGCAGCACGGCGCCCAGCACGGGCGTTTGCGCTTGGTAGCTGACAATCACGCCTCGGTCTTCGACGCCGCAGCCCCGGCGGAGAATCTCCAGCGGCAGGCCTCGCGTCAGACAGTCCAGGATCTGCCGCATGTTCTTCAGCACGAACGAGTTCTTCGCCATGTTGGCTCGGCACAGGTGTTCGGGCAGACCGGTCGAGGCCGATTGCTGGCGCACGAAATCGGCCGGCGTCTGCGTGCCGTTGCCCAGCGGCAGATCGCCCTGCTCGTAGCGGTCGGCGGCGCGGCCGACCCGGTCGAGCAGTTCGTCGCACGGGATCTCACGCAGGATTTGACGGGCTCGGTCGGCCTTTTTCAGATCGCGTTGCAGCAGCCCGCCGTTGGCCCGGCTGACCTTGGCGATCGGCTCGCCTGTGCGGAAGTGGTAAATCTCGTCCGTTTCCAGCGACTCATACGGTTTTCCCCAACGCAGCACCGGCACGTGTAGCACTTCGATTCCCCTTCCTGTCAAACACACCTGAGTGAAGTCTTCCGGGCGATCTAGTACACCCCCACGGTCGTTTCGGACGCCAGTCCGCGATACGGCCGCACGCCGCTGATGCCGTCCCACGGATACCGTTCGTAGGGCGGTTCGCGTTCGCCTTCGTCGCGTTCCAGGAAACCGGGGACGAAGAATTCCTTAGTGAGCGTCGTCAGCTTGACCCGACCCGTCTGACCGTATCCGACGACATTGTCGGGCTGATCGAAGTCCACTACCTCGATCACGGCCCGCGGTTGCGGCGCGTAGTAGCTGATCTTGTAACCGTCCTCGGCGGTCACGGGCCGGCTGCATGCCAGACCCATGAGCGTGTTGCCGTAGGTCGGCGTCATGTAGACGCCGCTCTGCTCGGGCGGGCCGCCGAAATACTCCTCGACACAGAAGCGAGTCCATTGAGGCGTGAATTCGGTGCCACCGGAAAAGATGCCCGTCACGCCGACTTCCGGGAGACTCGTACCGCGGTCTTCCAGGGCGTTGGCCAACGCCTCCAGCAGCTTCGGCGTCGCAAACATGCATTTGATGTCGTGCCCGGCCGTCAAAATCGTCACCGCCTGGTCGATGCAGTGCTTCTTGTATTCCTCCAAGTGCTCCATCCAGCCCTTCTTGATCAGCTTGATGACCCAGCGAGGATCCAAGTCGATGCAGAAACAGATGCCCCCGCGGAATTGGCACAGATGTTCAACCGCCAGCCGCAGTCGGCGAGGCCCGGACGGCCCCAGCATCAACCAGTTCGAACCCTTTGGGAAGTACTGGTCGGGCAGCGTCTCGCTGAACATCTCGTAGTCGATTCGGAAGTCGTCGATCACGATCCGCGACTTCGGAATGCCTGTCGTTCCCCCCGTCTCGAACACGTAGATCGGGCTGCTCTCGTAGGCTTTGGGCACCCAGCGCCGCACCGGTCCCCCGCGCAACCACTCGTCCTCGAACGCCGGGAACTTCTTCAAATCATCGTAGCAGCGGACCTCGGTCAGCGGATCGAATTTCAGCTCCGACTTCTTCTGCAACCAGAACGGGCAGCCGGTCGATTCGTGAAAGTGCCACTGCACGATCTCGACCGTGTGGGCGTCCAATCGGTCCCTCGCAGCGCTCAACCGCGCGTCCAATTCCGTGCTCATGCGAACAACTCCGGTCAGTAAATGCTTCTATCGTCGCGTTTGGCAGTCCCAAAGGTTATAGCCGTTCATCAAGCCGCTCAACATAGTTGACCCGTTCGAAAAAGACAAGCGACGCGAAGCGCGCGACACGCAATCGCGACCTAGAGTTGCTTGAATCCGTAGGGCCAGACGCGGCGTCAGACGGTGCGAACCCTACGAACGGAACACGCCGACCATCGCGGATCGCCAGCGACAGTCGGCCAGACAACTTCCAAGCAGGTTCCAGACGCGATGTCCATTGCATTTGCTGAAATCGCCCCAGTCTCGACGGACGAGAAACATCGTTCCAGGCATCAGCCCGGCGTCTCGGTCGTCATTCCGGTTTTCAACGAACAAGAGGCGGTTGTCCCGACGATCCTGGAGTTGGCCCGCTGCCTGTGTCACTACGACGGCGAATGCGAAGTGATCGTGATCAACGACGGCTCGACCGACGCAACCCGTGAAGCCTTGTCCGAGGTCTCGCGGATCGTCGAGCTACGAGTCATCGAACACCCACGTAATTTGGGGTACGGTGCTGCCTTGAAGACAGGCATCCGCTACGCCCGCCAACCTCTGGTGGCCATCGTGGACGCGGACGGCTCGTACCCGATCGAGCGACTTGTGGACTTGCTGGCTCAAGCTCGCCACGCGGACATGGTGGTGGGCGCGAGGGTGGGCCCGCGCGTCGTCCAGAGCTGGCCGCGGCGGTTGGCCAAGTCGTGTCTGCTGCAATTCGCCCAGTGGCTGACACGCCGCGAAATCCCCGACTTGAACAGCGGAATGCGTGTCTTCCGACGCGATCTCGCCGAGCAGTTTTTGAGAATTCTGCCCGACGGTTTCAGCTTTACCACGACGATTACCCTGTCGATGCTGACCAAGGGCTATCGCGTGCATTTCGAGCCGATCGACTACCACAAGCGGATTGGAACCAGCAAGATCCGTCCGTTGAAGGACACGCTGAACTTTGCTCAATTGATCCTGCGAACGGCGATCTACTTCGCTCCGATCCGCGTCTTCCTGCCGGTTGCCGTGCTGTTCTTTCTCGCCTTTCTTTCGGCCCTGGGCTGGGACGTCTTGATTCGGCGGGACCTGACCGAAGGCACGCTGGTCTTGTTGACCGCCTCGACTCAACTGGCTCTGTTCGCTCTGCTGGCGGACATGATCGACAAGCGTGGTTCGTGACGGGATGGACCGGGGGGGCATTCGATCATGCTGGTTCCGCCGTTCTCTCCGCCGCTCGTCTCCTTGCAGAACGAGATCGCGCGCCGCAACCGTCAGCAGGTCCGTGCCGGCCAGCGTTTTGCGTTCGGCGAGAATTGGCAGCGGTTCCTGGCTTGCTTGGACGAGGCGCGGATCGGCGAGGCGGAAGCGTCGCTGCGCGAGATGCTGCATGTGACCGATCTGCGGAACCGGACGTTTCTGGATGTCGGTTCGGGCAGCGGCTTGTTCTCGCTGGCCGCCATGCGGCTGGGCGCGGCGCGAGTGCATTCGTTCGATTTCGATCCGCAGTGCGTCGCATGCGCGCAGACACTGAAGCAACGTTTCTTTCCGCGGGCGGACCGCTGGACGATTGACTGCGGGGACATTCTGTCCGTCGAATACTTGGCGACCGTGCCGCAGGCCGACATCGTGTACTGCTGGGGCATGCTGCACCAGACGGGACAGATGTGGCAGGCCCTGGAGAACACGCTTCGGTTGGTCGTGCCCGGAGGGCTGGTCTACTTGTCGATCTACAACCACCAGCCGCTGCTGACTCCTTGCTGGATCGCAGTCAAGCGTCTCTACAACCGCTTGCCGCACGGTTTGCGGTGGCCGCTGGTGCTGGGCTATTTGGCGGTCAAGACACCGCTGCTGATGGCCCGCGATATCGTGACGAACCACGGCGAGCGGCGTCGGGCATCCGCTGGGCAGCGGCGCGGGATGTCGCGGTTTCACGATGCCGCGGATTGGATCGGCGGCTATCCGCACCAGACCGCCAAGCCCGAAAGCGTCTTCCGGTTCGTCCGCGACCGCGGTTTTGTTCTGACGGACTTGACGACCGTGGGTGGCGGCTCGGGCTGCAATCAATTTGTCTTCAAGCGAGTGGAGTCATGCGGATCCTGCATCTGATCGATCATCTGGGACTGGGCGGCGCACAGACAGCGCTGGCCGATCTGGTGTCGCACTGGCCGGTGGCCGACGACCGGCTGCACGTCGTCGGACTGGGCAGCCGCAGCGAATTGCGGTGCCGCTTCCGCCCCAGTCCGCGACTGGAGATCGAAACGCTCGGCGGCAGCCGCTGGGAACTGGCCGGGTTGCGCCATGTCGAACGATTGCTGCAGCGGACGGGCTACGACATCGTCCACGCGCATCTGTGCAAATCGGTGATCGCCGGTTTGTGGGCCAGGCGGCCCGCCAAGACTCGATTGGTCATCCACTTGCACGGCGAGCCCCGGCACGATTTCGCCGTCTTCCGCTGGGCCATGCGGTTGGGCTGGTCCCGCGCCGATGCCGTGATCGCCGTCTCGAAACACACCGCACAGGCGGCCCGGCAGCAATTGCACATCGCCGCCCCGCGGCTGCACCAGATCTACAACCCGCTGTCCGGTCTGGCGGCGGAACGGCCTGCCCGGTCGGCCGCTGCGTGGCAGATCCGCCGCGAACTGGGCATCGGCCCCGATTGCCCGGTGCTGGGATTCGTCGGGCGTCTGATTCCGATCAAGGGCCTCGGCGTGCTGCTGCGGGCTCTGGCCGACTGCCGTACGCAACCTCGGCCTGACAACCTGCATCTGATCGTCGTCGGCGACGGTCCGTTGGCGGAGGATTTGCAAGAGCAGACGGACCAGTTGGGACTGACCGACCGAGTGCATTTCGTCGGATCGCAAACGGACGTGGCGCCCTTTTTCCAAGCGTTCGACATCGCGGTCTTTCCGTCTTCGACCGAGGGGCTGCCCGTTGCGGTCGTCGAAGCGATTCGTTTCGGCGTGCCGGTTATCGCCAGCCGAGTCGGCGGCATCCCCGAAGTGATCCAGGACGGACATAGCGGCTGCTTGATACCGTCCGGCGACGTCGAAGCTTTGGCCCACGCCATCCTCGCGCTGGCCGACGCTCCGCAACGCCGCGAAGAAATGGCTCAGACCGCACGGCAAACAGCCGAACAACATTTCGGCGCCGAGAAGGTCGGCCACCGAGTTCGCGAACTCTACGGCCAGTTGCTCGAAGGTCGTTCGGACATACGCTGACGCGTAGCCTCGAAGGCCATCCGAAGGAAGAAGTTCGCCAACGCTCGGCGCGGGCCTTCGATCCCGCCGAAACCTTCGACCGCAGCCCGGGCCAACGACTTGATCCATTCCGCCACCCTCGCCACACCGTCATCAGCCCGTCAGCGAGTAGCACGGCTCCGTCGGCGCAGAAAAAAAGCCGCGTCGTTGGATGACGCGGCATGATTCGCGTGGGGCGGAGCTGGTTAGGCTTCGGCTCAGTACGTTCCGGTCATCCCAGTGTCCGGATTGCCGACCATGTGGAAGTGGTTGTGGTCGATGTAGATCACCTCGATGGCTTCCTCGTCGCGTGTCGTGTACGGGACCGGCCAACCGACCCGGGTTATCTCGGTGTAGTAGATCGTACACTTGTAGTGGGCGTGATGCAGTTGGGCAGGGCCGATCAACGGAATGACGCGGGGCGGATCGACGTAGTCGGCAATCTTCTCCTTGACGATCCGCACGTTGTTCCGCTGGATTTCATGCAGCAGCGGCAAACCGCCTTGCACGGGATTGGCCCGCTCGAACGCTCGCATGATCTCGTCGTCGCTCGGCTCGTCCAACGCCGTGGTCGGACCACCGGCCGTGATCGGACCCAGGATCGGCACGGTGTTGTAGCGTTCGTTCTCCCAGAATCGATCCTCTTGAACCTTCTGAGTGTACGGGCTCACCGGAATCGGAATCGCGAGGATGCCAAGCGAGTTGCCGTAGGTGAGATGGACGCAGCCGGTGTTGCTCAGGCTGATACAAGCCACCAGGAGGCCGAACGCGAGGGAGAGCGACTTTTTGGACATGAACAGTACCCTTGATGTTCAGAAGCCTTTGTCTGCTTCTAGATATCGTGTTAATCTGGGCGAAACTTGCGGGTTTTTCCGATGAATCCGAAAATCGGGGCTTCCCGGAAGGACAGTGCTAGCCCCGGCTTTCGCAGCGGCTGGCGATCGTGCGCATGAAAACGCCTCTGCCGAGCGATCCCCGGCAGAGGCGTTTGTCCGAATCGCCTTCGCGTGGTGGCAAGACTACTTGCTCTTGAAGTTCAACTGCCACCAGCCGTCATCCCATTTCAACGTCACCTTCCGCCATCCCAAGGGAACTTGCGGGTAGGGGTAAAACGGTCCGATGTAGGGCCACGCGGTGGGCGAGTACTGTTTCGGGTACGTCACCGCCGCATAGTTCGGGTGAGCTGCGTAGCTTGGCCACGCGTAGCCCGGCAGGTTTGGATGGTCGTATCGGGCCGGCACAACAGCATGGCCAGCACCCGGCAGTTGAGCGGGAGCACCGCCGCCGAGCTGGTTCATCGCCATGAAGGGCGCCGCGACGATTGCTCCGCCTGCGTAAGCCGCCATCTGAGCCGCGCCGATCGGGCGCGGGGTCTGGTCGGCCGACATCATCGGAGCCGCCATCGTTTGTCCGTTGGCGTAGGCAACCGGCACCTGGTTCGGCATCATCGGCGTTGCGTACATCCCCTGGACCGGCATTTGGACCGCCACGGGCGAGACGGGTACGCTGCCGTTTGCCAATTCGGGCGAAACGGTTAGGTTCGCGGAAACCTGCTTCACGCCGGGGGTCTGCCGAGCCAGTTCAAGCAGCAGTCGCTCCTGCTGGGGCGATGCCACTCGACCGCTCATGATCACCGCCGCCTGGTCCACACGAAGATCGAAATCGCAACCGGCCAGACGCCCCATCGCTTCCTGCTGCTGGATTTGGACACCCAACTGCTGAGCGATCTGCAACGATTCGGCATCGGATCGTCCGCCAGCCCCGGTATTGCTATGGGCGACAAGCGACGTTTCGTCCGGCTCGGAGATCGACAGGTCGTTGATGACCCGCTTGACACCTCGAATGTGCCGAGCGATGTCGATCGCCATTTGGTGCTGCTCTTTCGAAGAGACTCGTCCCGAGAGTTTCACTTCGGCGTTCTGGACATGGACGCCGATCCCGAACCCTCGAAGCTGTCCATTCTGTTTGGCGTCCTGCAATTGCTTCATCAACTCGGTGCCAATCTGCTTGTCCAATTTGGCAATATCCTCTGAGTCGCTCTGGTACAGGGCATTCTCCACACGGGCCGGAGTGATCGACGGGGCCGCTTCCGGCTTGTTTCCCGCGATGGTCGGAGTGGCTTGAGTCGGCGTCCGCGCCGGCTCGATCGATGCAACGGGAACGGGCTTGGGCTCGAGCTGCGGAATCGCCGACTGTTCGGGCGCGGCGACAAGTTGCTCCGCCGGAGTTGCCTGGTTCACAGCAGACAGATTGCAGACAATGTCACGAACGCCCGCAACCTGGTTGGCTGCTTCGAGCGCCAAGGCGATCTGCTGTTCGCTCGACACGTGTCCATCGTATTTGACAACGCCTTTTTCGACCGATAGATCGATGGCGAACCCCTGGAGATCCCCACGGTCCTGGTGCTTCTTCAGGTTGGCCGTAATCTGACGAGCGATTTCCGCGTCCGTGATGACCGGCTTGCCGGCAACCGCTGGAGCACCGCTGATCTGGGCCGGCTGAATCGCAACCTTGTCGACGATGCCTTTGACCCCCGATACGCCGGAGACGACTTCTCTGGCGAGTTTCTTCTGTTGTTCGGTGGCCACGACTCCGTCCAGAGTGGCGATGCCATCGATCACGTCGATCGAGATGCGAAACCCTTTCAATTGGCCCGCGGCCTTCTGACTGGACAGTTCACGGGCGATCGCATCGGCGATGTCGCAATCCTCTTGGCTGATCTTCCGCTGGACGTCCAATTCATTCACCACCTGCTTCACGCCCTCGCTCTGCCGTGCCACTTGCAGCGCCAGTTCCTGCTGCTCCTTGGACGCGACGTAGCCCTTGAGTACGACGGTTCCCTCGGAGACCTGCAGATTGATGTCAAACCCCTGCAGTCGTCCCGATTCCTTCTCGTCCTTCAATTTACTGGTTACTTCCCGGGCGATATCCGCGTCGTCGGCCACCGCCCACGAAACCGCCACCAAGGCGATACTGAAGATCGCCATCCCAACACCTAAACGTCGCATGAGTTGCCTCCCTGAAAAAGTCTCTTGCACGCGAAATGCCTGTTGTCCCAACCGCGGCCCGCATCTTTCGGTCCCTCCTGGGATGCGGCGTCGCGACGTGTCAGGGCAAAGGAAAATGGGCGATTCGGCGTCGTTGGTCTGTGCCCCCGAAACCAAAGGCAACGACGAACCATCGATCAATTCCGTAGCGAGCCCTCCTGCCGGATACGTACGGGATACCCGGTGCCGCGGAACCGTTCGACCTGCGCAATCCACGCGTTCGATTCGTTGTCCGATACTTGTTTTCGGTTGCAGGTCGTGCTGAAAAGTAGGTTTTTTTCGATTTTGCTGATCTTCCGGATCGCAACGAATAACCGACTGCAGCGCAAGGAATTTACGTAACCAACAGCAGCACAACGAGATAGGACGATTCGCCCACGGCTGCGCTACTTTGTAGGGGTGGCCGCGAGATCCATCTCACGGCATCGCCATCGCGTGCGGCATCGAAGAGACCCACATTTGTCGCATGAAAGAAGCGAACGGAAGGGAAGGCGATACGCAACCGAGGACAAAGCTCCGTCGAAAACGGAGCGGGCTAGAACTCGGCAGCCGTGTGACGGCTGGTACCGAAATCCAAAGTCGCGCCGACGGCCATCAGGCCGAGCGTCGCAGCCCCGATCAGCCAGCAGGCCGCGTGTAGGTGGATGGCTGATACGGTGGCGAGCGCGACGGCGAGCAAACAAGCGAAGAAGACGCGACGGGACGCCGCAGCGCCCCAGCTTCCTTCGCTCAAGCGAGCAACCACAACGCTCGAAATACCTGCCACCTGGGTCGCCAGTATGATCCAGAAAATCAACGTTTCGGTGATCTGGGGCATGGTCTCCTCCCGGATTCCTTTCCAGGCTGTCGGATCATTATCAATCCGATGAATTTTCTCGAACGCCGGTTTGCGAACCGGACCTGATGGAGACGCAATTGCGGTGCCAAGAGCGGACAAAAGCGGCAGTGCTACGACATTTGATTCCCATCCTTGACCTTTTTCCATGTGAAGCCGTGAAACGATCGCAGTGGCTCCGAGCTGGAGCGGCTAGCTTCGGGCGGCAGATTTTGAAGTTCTTACAAATTCGATTCAAGTTTTACCGAGCGGCGGGAAATCCACGCGGTCAGGCGCCGTCAGCGCAGCCGCTTGGACAGCTCCTCGTCCAATTCGCCTGCATGAATGCTGCGGTTGATGACCTTGCCCTCGTTGTCCACCAGGATCATGGTGGGAAGCGTCAAGATGCCCATTTCGGTGGCGAAGCGGCTATCCAACCCGCCCGGCTCGTACAACTGCGGCCACGGCAACGGCTGGCTGCGCAGAAACTGAACCGCTAGTGCGCGGTCGCTGTCGAGATTGACTCCGATCAGCGCGAGACCTTGAGCCGCGTATTTGGCCTGGATCTGCTTCAGGATTTCCAAATCCTGCTTGCACGGTTCACACCAAGTCGCCCAGTAGTGAATCAGCACCGTCTTTCCCCGGTACGCGGCCAGCGATGCCTGCTTGCCGTCCAATGTGTTGCCCGCCAGCGGAATTGGATTGCCCACCGATTCCAGCCGCCGCTTGGCCCCGGCCGCCTTCTTCGCTTGGGACGACTCTGCAAAAGATGACACGATGCGGCCGTACCAATCGACCGCTTCGCGGCTTCGACCCGCAAACTCCTCGCCCACGGCCAGTTGCAGCATGGCTTCCGCCGTGTCTTCGCCGGCGGGAAAATCCTTGACGAACTGGAGAAGATCCGCCAGCCACTTCTCTTGGATCTTCGCATAGTCAGCGTTCGGCTGCTGGAGGCTGTCACCGTAATCGGCGGACAGGTAGCGGTACTTGACGTAGCCGGTCAATTCCGCACTTGCCGAGCGCTGTTCGAGTTGCTGAGCGAGGGATCGCAAACGCTCAACTCCCTGCGGGAACCCGCCGCCCTGCGTCGCAGCGCTAACGGTGTCGGCATACTGACGGATCCAGGTTTCGCGCTCCTCGTCGGTTGTCGCCTGATCGGCTAGTCCCTGTAAAACCGTGGCGCGGCGCTCGTTCAGCTTCGACAGATCCGCGGGCGTGGTTGTGCGTTCGATCGCCTTGTCGACTTCTTCCAGTTCCCGCACCAATCGTTGCATCGCTTCGCTAAGTCCGCCGGCGGCAGCCACGGCGGGAACCTGCTGCGGCGCCGTTTGCTGGAAAAAGAACCCACTGGCCGCGTCGACCGACGAACTGTCGCCCAGCGAACTCGGCAGATCGATCACTCGCCAACCCCCGTCCGTTCGAATCAAGGTGCCGATAAACACCTGGACGTGTTTGCCCCCAGTCTCGACGATCGCCGAGACGTTGTCGTAGACCATGACGTCGCGAGTCGATCCGTCGGTGCCGGCCGGAAGAATTCCAGGCGGACTAGCACCGAAGTGCATCCACCGAGACGTCGCATTGATCGCCGTCTGCTGCTGAGCCTTCGCGTCAAATCCACTGGCGGCCGACGTGACCTTTTTTGCGAGCGATTCACGCAGCGTCTGCCCTAGTCCCAAAGCCTCCAAATCCGCGGTGGTGGGCAACAGCCGGCCGAACCTCGCCCTATCGCGTTCCCGCAACGCGGCAACGGCCTCGAAAGTGACCTCTTCGGCCGAAATCATCTTCCAGCCGTCAATCACTCCGTCTTCGTTTTCGTCCAGTCCCCAGCGGGTTCCGGCTGTTCCCAACCAGCGGTACTGGTCTGCCTTGCCGTTAAAGTCGGAATCGATGTCCCGGTAGACCTCGACGCCTCCCTTGTAATAACACCATTGGTCCAGCCGGTTATCTCGATTCGTATCCAGGAACCGCCGCAATAGTTGGCCACCGGCGGTGTAGACGTACCATCCCGCCCGGCCTGGTTCCGAGTTGGCGCGAACCGTACAGAGTTTCATTTCGTCCGCACTGGGGGTATCGAAATCGACATCCGCCTGGATGGGCCGAAGTCGGAGGGCCGCTTCGGCTGACGGTTCCGCGGCGTTTATCGAGCGGATTGTCACAAAAAGGGTGAGAATTAGAGCGGAACCCAGCAGAAAACGGCATTTGGAAGCGTCCATGACCTTGGATTTCCTTCCTGGCAATCGAAGCAAAGCAAGAAAACGTTCGAATTCCGAAGAATTCTCATTGGTAGGTTACCCGAAACAAGCGGTTCAAGGAAACGTCGGTTTTCTCTCAGACAATCCGGAAAACCACCGTTTGACAGCCGAACGCGAATACTTAAAATGTGACCGATGACCGCGAAGAGGTCACCGCGATGGGCGCATAGCTCAGTTGGTTAGAGCGCGTCGCTGATAACGACGAGGTCCCAAGTTCGACTCTTGGTGCGCCCACTCGTTGCGGGGGAGTGTGGAATCTCGTGAGATTTCACCTCCCCCGCAACTGTTTCTTGACGAGGGCAACAACGACCATGCCATCCTGGAATCGACGACGTTTTCTGAAATTGACCGGTGGCTTGGCCGGAATCGAATTGACCCGACGCGCTGGCTTGTCCCAGGAACTGGACGGTAACGCCGCGGCGCCGTCCGAGCCTGCCGATCCGCCGGCGCCTGCTGCTACAGCCACCGCGTCGCCGTGTCGTCTGGCCGCTCACCCGATGAATATCGAACTAGGGGCCAAAGTCGTCGTCGAGGCTCCGCGACGGACGCCCGTGGCGGCCGATGTCGATGTGCTCGTGATCGGCGGCGGCCCGGCGGGTGTTGGTGCGGCGCTGGCCGCCGCGCGCGAAGGCGCTCGCACGCTGGTTGTCGAACGGCATGGCATGCTCGGCGGGGTTTGGACCGCGGGCATTTTGAATCCGTTCTTCGACTTCCACCGCAAGGGCTGGATCGTCGCCGAACTGATCGAGCAGCTCAAGCAGGCGAGTGCTTTCCAGGCCTGGAAGTTCTCCTGGACTTTCGACACCGAAGTGATGCGTTTACTGCTGGAAGAACTGTTCGCCAAGGCCGGAATCGAGTGCTGGTACTACGCGTACGCCGCCGATACGATCGTCGAAGCGGGGCGAGTGCGGGGAGTTGTTGTGGAAAGCAAGTCCGGACGGGAAGCGATCTTGGCCAAGACGGTCATCGATTGCACTGGCGACGGCGATGTGGCCGCCCGCGCCGGCGTCGCCTATCAACTGGGCCGCGCTCCCGACTCTGCATGCCAGCCCATGACGTTGATGTTCGAAATCGAAGGAGTGGGCGATTGGATTCAGACCAAGGCGGAAGATCTGTACGACGCCATGGCGGAGGCGATCCGCGAGCACGGTCTGCCTGTTCAACTGCCGATCGGACGCGTCAATTACGCGCCTTGGATCATCAATCTTCCTCGGTCCGGCGCAGCGGTGGTCCAGGCGACCCACGTTTACCTGATGAATCCGCTGGACACGCGCGATCTGACCCGCGCCACAATCCAGACGCGACGCCAAGCCCACGAGCTGACTCAAGTCATGCAGCGAATCGCGGGGCTGGAGAATGTGCGACTCGTGCAAACCGCGGCCGCGATCGGTGTCCGCGAAGGCCGCCATCTCGCCGGACGCTACACGCTGGATCTGGACGATCTTCGTGAAGGCAGACGTTTCGAGGATGCCGTGACATTCGGCGGATTCGGCGTAGACATCCATGACGTCAAGCGAGGCGAGCAATCGGCGCATGGCACCAGCATACGAGCTTACGAGATCCCCTACCGCTGCCTCGTACCGGAATCGCTGAGGGGATTGCTGTTTGCCGGACGGTGCATCTCCGGCACCCACGAAGCGCATGCCTCGTACCGGGTCACCGGCACATGCATGGCGATGGGGCAGGCCGCAGGACTGGCGGCGGCCATGGCCGCCGCGGAAGGCGAATCGCCCGAAATGCTGGACGGCCGCGGGTTGCGAGCCGCGCTGGAGCAACGCGGTGCGGGCTTTTTGGGCTGACCGCGAAGGATTCCACGAGCATCGATCTGCCAGCAGCGACCTTGGGGCAGTCGGCGACGCCTTCCGCCAGACGCAACACGGAGTCATTGGAGCCTGCTGAAATACTGGCAAGAACCGAGGTGGGGTAAGCTTCCAGCTTGCCGAGTTTTCGTATCGTTGATTCCCGCACTTTCCTAGACGCCCCATTCGGCAAGCTGGAAGCTTACCCCACGACTTTTTCAGCAGCCTCCATTGGCACGTTCTAACGCAGCGACACGGTGCGGCCGCGCTTCGTCTCCTCGATCTGCAGCTTGTCTTCGCGAGCTAGCCAGCCGATCGCCTGCATCACCGTGTCGCGGGGCAGATCGTCGAACGCTTTTGATAACTTGGTGATCGACGTCGGTCCCTCTTCATTCAACTTGTGCCAGACTCGGCCCGCAGCCTGCCCAATGGCCTCGATGCATGAATGTTCGTTAGCGCCGTTCATGAGATTCACTCCTTAAATACATGGGCTAACCATCCCTTGGACCGAAGACGCACAACGCGACGGCGGCTCGGGCCATGCTCCGCAGTATACCCAATCCTTACAGTCTCGCTCAACCGTACCCTCTCCCGCGAACGGACGCATCGATTCCCCACCAACGATCCACGTTGACGGCCGCAGTTCGGCTGTCGGGACGGCTGGGTCGATTGTTCGAGGGTGGCGGAGGGGCGTTGGGGCTGCCGTTCCCGAGTGCCCTTGCACATCAAACCGGCATGGAACAGAATTTGTCAGTCGGGAGGACGCCCGCGCGGGAACTTGCGGTCGCGTCCGAGCCCGCTATGCACTTTGTTTGCGGCCATTTTGCCGCCCTGGACATTGACTGACCTGGCACGCCCGATCGGTCGTGCTTTGCCCAAACACACGGAGAGCGTCATGTCGTTGACTCAGATTGAAGCCGCACGCGCCGGTGAAATCACGCCGGAGATGGAGTTCTGTGCGAAACGCGAATGCCTTGCACCGGAACTGGTCCGGGACGAAGTTGCCGCTGGCCGGATGGTCATTCCCGCGAACAAGGTCCATTTAGCCGGACGACTGGAGCCGATGTGCATCGGAATCGCCGCGTGCTGCAAAATCAACGCCAATATCGGGAATTCCGCGGTGACTAGCGACGCAGGCGGCGAATTAGAGAAATTGCATGCCGCCATTCACTTCGGTGCCGATACCGTGATGGACCTTTCGACGGGCAAGGATATCGATCGCATTCGGCGGGAGATCATCGACGCATCGCCGGTCCCGATCGGCACGGTGCCGATTTATCAGATGCTCGAAGAATTGGGCGGCCACATCGAGGACATGAAGCCGCAGCATTTCCTGGACATGGTCGAACACCAGGCGAAGCAAGGCGTCGATTACATGACCGTCCATTGCGGCGTGCTGCTGGAGCACCTGCATCTGACCACCGGACGAGTGACAGGCATCGTCAGCCGCGGCGGTTCGCTGATCGCCAAATGGATGATCGCGCACCGCAAGCAGAACCCGCTGTACGAGCACTTCGATGAATTGTGCGAGATCATGCGCCAATACGATGTGACCTGGAGCCTGGGTGACGGTTTGAGGCCCGGTTGCCTGGCCGACGCCAGCGACGCTGCGCAGTTCGCCGAGCTGGACGTGCTGGGCGAACTGGTTCCGCGAAGTTGGAAGATCGGTGCCCAAGTGATGGTCGAAGGTCCGGGCCACGTGCCGATGGACCAGATCGACATGAACGTCAAGAAGCAGATCGAGATCTGCCACGGAGCGCCGTTCTACGTGCTCGGTCCGCTGGTGACGGACATCGCACCCGGCTACGACCACATCACCAGCGCGATCGGCGCCGCGATGGCGGGTTGGAGCGGCGCGGCGATGCTGTGCTACGTCACGCCGAAAGAGCACCTCGGTCTGCCGAACCGCAACGACGTGCGGCAAGGCGTGATCGCCTATAAGATCGCCGCACATGCCGCGGACGTGGCGCGCGGGCGACCGGGGGCACGGGACCGGGACGATGCGCTCAGCAAGGCGCGCTTCGAATTCGATTGGAACGAACAGTTCCGACTGTCGCTGGATCCCGAGTTGGCTCGCGAGTACCACGACGAAACCCTGCCGCAGGACACGTTCAAGAGCGCCCACTTCTGCAGCATGTGCGGACCCAAGTACTGCTCGATGAAGATCACGGAAGACATTCGCAAGATGGCGGATGGGGAAGAATTGGTGGCGTTGGGCGCTTCCTCGCGTTGAAGCGTGGATTGAGGTTCGGGATGCGTGTCGTTTGTTTCGGAGACTCGGCAAGTGGAAGAAGCAAACGCATTGTCACCTCCCGATCGCTTGTCGGACGCTCGCGGCGTGCCGGACACAGACCACTTGCCACAACTGTACGGCGACTCGGCCTTCTGGAGCATGACGGCCACGCAGTTGTTCGGTGCGTTCAACGATAATCTATTCAAGCAACTGATGCTGCTGCTGGCTGTGCCGGTCGGCGCAGCCGCGGTCAGTGCCGACGACCAGCAATGGCTGGCGACGGTGGTGTTCTCGCTTCCGTTTGTTCTGTTCTCGGGGTACGCAGGCTTCCTCGCCGACCGGTTCAGCAAGCGAACGATCATCGTGCTGGCCAAGGTGGCCGAGATTGCCGTGATGGCGTTAGGCGTCTTGGCATTCGCTTGCTACGGATCGACAGGCTACGCCGGCTTGTTGGTCGTGTTGTTTTTGATGGGAAGCCAAAGCGCGTTTTTCGGTCCGTCCAAGTACGGCATTCTGCCCGAAATGTTGCGACGCAGCGATCTGCCTCGCGCCAACGGGCTGATCTTGATGACGACTTTTCTGGCGATCATCTTCGGCACGGCCGCGGCCGGCTTTTTGGGGCAATGGCTGATCGACGAGAACTCGCCGCTGGTCGACAGCGCCGGGCGGCTGTGGCGAGGTTCCGCAATCTGCATCGGCATCGCCGTGGTGGGGACGTATACCGCGTTAGGGATTCGCCGAGTGCGTCCCGCTCTGCCGGACCTGCGTTTCCGCATGGCGGCGCTGGCTATTCCTCCGGAGACGCGATCCGTCTTGTGGAGCAACCCGTCGCTGCTGGCCGCCATCGCCGCGTCATGCACGTTCTGGCTGGTATCCGGCGTGGCAATCCAATCGGTCAATTCGCTGGGGCTGGTCCAACTGGAACTAGGCAAGCAGTTGACCAGTCTGTTGACCGCGACGATCGGACTGGGAATCGCGGCCGGCGCCGTGGCGGCGGGACGCATGTGCCGCGGCCGAGCCGACCCGCGCGTGGTCCGGATCGGCGTCTGGGGCATCGTCGCGTTTCTGCTGCTCCTTTCTGTGTCGCTACCCGGCGGCCGACATCTGCTCGGCTTCTGGGGCAGCCTGCCGGTCTTGACGCTGGTGGGCATGTCGGCTGGCCTGTTTGCGATCCCGGTCCAGGTCTTTATCCAAGCGAGTCCGCCCGCGGGGCAAAAGGGACGCATGATCGCAGTGATGAACCAGGCCAATTTCATCGCGATCACGCTGTCCGGAGTCATCTACTTGGCGTTCGACCGGTGGGCGGTCGCCATGGATTGGCCGCGCAGCACGCTGTTCGCCATGATCGCGGTGTTGTTCCTGCCGGTTGCCCTGATGTATCGTCTGCCCGCCGACGTGCCGGATGCGGAACGGCCTGGCGTCTGAAGGACGTCGTCGCGCCAATTTCTTGACAGTCTGCCGCATCGAGCGTTAGACTCCATGAACTTCTCGCTCCCTCTCATCCCTGGAAAGGAAAGAACCATGGCCGAAACATTCAAGCACACGGTGGCGACGGCGGGCATGGGGCAACCGAACTTCTCGACCTGTTGGTGGGCATCCTACCGGATGATCCACCAGTACCTGAAGCGAGGCTTGGCCGAGATTGACACCAAGTTGTCTTCCGTCAAGATCGACGTCGAGGACTGCAAGGAGAACGGACTGGCCGATACGGACTACGCCAAAGCGGCCGGCGTCTTGGGATTGAAAACCTGGTCCGGGTTGTCCTTCAACAAGGAACCCTTGATCGACATTGGGCTCTCCGATGGGGCCGAGGCCTTTCTCAAGGAACTGCGTTTGGGGCCGCTCTGGGTGTCGCGGATTGCCGAGTCGCGGCCCGGCAAGAAGAAGTCCTATCACATTGTGGTCGCCATTGGATACGACGACGACTCCGGTAGGATCCAATTCAACAATCCGTTCCCGGGGCCCAAGAACGCCGTGCAGCAGGATATGCGAGCCAACACGTTTGTGCGAAACATCACGGCCGCCCTCGGTTCGGTTCAAGGTTACCGGTACAAGATCGGCGAGAGCGAATCCTGAAAAGCCAGCGGCAAGTCCTGTCCAACCGATTGCTTCCGCTTCTCCGATTGAGTACAGTCTTCGACGATGGCGAGTCGCCGTCGGAGAAGCTTCACAAAGCAGAGGAGAGGAACGTCGAATGTTGGGCGCCGTACTGGATTCCGGCAGTTACTTGCAGCGGCTGTGCGACGAAATTGGACGCGTCGACCGCGCGGCCCTGGACCGCTGGTCGGACTTAATCTTCGAGGCCTGGCAGCAGCAGCGATTCGTGTTCCTGATCGGCAACGGCGGATCGGGACTGACGGCCAGTCATATCTGCGAGGATCTGGGCAAGGGCACGTTGCGCGAAGCGGACTTGCTGGATGAAAGCAAGCAGCGGTTGCGGGTGCTCAGCCTGACCGACAACGCAGGCTGGATCATGGCGATCGGCAATGATCTGGCCTACGACCAGATCTTCGTTCAACAACTGATGAATCTGGCCTCGCCCGGCGATGCCCTGATCGCCATCAGCGGATCGGGCAACAGCCCGAATGTGTTGAAGGCGGTCGATTGGGCCCATCGGCACGGCCTGAGAACCTTCGGCCTGACCGGCTACGACGGCGGGCGTTTGAAGCAGATCCAGCAGGATGGACTTCACTTGGCACTGGACGACATGGGTATGGTCGAGAGCCTCCACCTATGCCTTCACCACTGGGTTCTCAACGATGTCTACGCTCGCATGAACCGAGTCGGGCGCTACGCCTGAGGCGAAGTGAAACGTCCCTTCTTTCATTCGAGGGTCGGCAGGACGATCTTGCCAGCGGCCTGGGCCTCGATGTTATCGTAGGCGCCGAAGAAGTCCGAGTTGCAGTCGAGCCACAGCGTGAGTCGGTAGCGCGCATCGTCGGGCAACTCGACGCCCTCGTGGCCTTCGTCCAGCAGTTTCATCAGCCGCGACGCCCGTGCGCCGAACTCGCCGGGAATGGTGCGAGGCGCCGTGAACGTCTGGTCGGTGTAGAAGAACGCGTACTTCTCCAAATTCTGGTAGGAGGTGCTCCAGCGGCGTGGGTGTTTGGCCGGATCGCCGCGGCGAAGGTCCGGCGAGGCGTGATCGGGGCCGCCTCCGTGGCACTGAACGCAATACTGGTCCAGCACCGGTTGCACCAGCAACGGATAGCTGAAGGGATTCGAACCGAGAACATCCGGCTCGATCGTTGCGGCCTGGCGCTTCTGCAGCGCCAGTGGAAAGCCTTTCGCGGCGTAATCGGGAGTGCGGTGTCGCGGTTCGTGGCAGCCTTGGCAACTCAATCCGCGGCCGGAGAAGGCGTGCGTATCGGACCGCATCGACTGGACCGCCTGACCTTGGGCATCGAGGGCTTGGAAGTAGATCGGCACGTCGACCGGCACGTTGAAGAAGGCGCTGCCGTCCTCGGCCACCGGCACCGTGCCCAGAACTCGACGCGCGCTCTTCTGGCTGCCGTAACCAATCCACGGCTGATTAGCCGAGGGCGTGGTCTTGGGCAGCAGTTGCACGATTCGCAAGGCCGTGATCGGCTCGCCGAGCGGCATGGCGTACTTGCTGTCGTAGACATTCATGACCATGACCGGTGCCGTGGGACGATCGGGAGTCAGCGGCTGGAAACCGCCTTGCTGTCGCGGGTGGCCGAACGACGTGTAGTGCGGCATTTCCAGCGGCCGGCGCCGCGACTGTAGCGGAATCGGGCTCAAACACGGCACGCGCTGGTCGCGGTAGATCAGTTCCCGGTTGCCGAAGGCGTCCACCAGGTAGATTCCGTAATTGCTCCTGACCGCGTGGACGGTGCTGGCCCGGTCGTCGTACACGCACAGACAGAAGTTCTCGTCCAAAGGCCATGCGGTCGCGTAGATTGGACCGCCGTCCTCGGACTGTGGCAAGGCGACCTCCGGCGTGAACCGCTTGACCTGCGACATTTCGTCGTCGTCCACGACCGACGGATCGATCACGACCAACGAACCGTAGGCCTGTCCATGGTGCGGCGCGGCGGTGCCCAGATATTTCGTCGAACCGGGGATCGCGCGCAGATCCATGATCGAATTGGGCGACGCCTCGGGACGTCGCCGGTAGTTGCCGTGAACCGCGCGCGGATCGCGTCCGTCCGGCGCGATCACCCACGGATGATGCGCTTGGATGTCGCCTCGATCGACGTAATCCCACCGCGTGTACAGGATGCGCCCGTCGTGATCTACGCTGGGCTGCCACTCGTTCGTCTCGTGCGGACTTATCCGTACCAGGTCGTGGCCATCGTCCAGCATGGTGTGCAGAGTATACGCGGGCACCGGGCGCCCGAAGCAACGTCCGAACCCGCCTCGCCGCTCGGAGATGAACGCAATCCGCCCGTTGGGCAGCCAACAGGGATCGAAGTCGTTGAACGGTCCGTCGGTCAATTGCCTCAAGCCGCTGCCGTCCGTCCCGACGCGGAAGATGGAGTAGGTCGTCCGTTCGTGCCAGCGGTAGCGGTACGGCAGCGCCTCGGTCCAGGCGAACAGAACCGTGCGTCCGTCGAACGACAACTCGGGCGACAAAAACGCGCCGCCGGGCAGAGTCTTGCCTCCCCACCGACCGTTCTCGCACACCGACTGCTCCAAGAGATTTCGCAATCGAGGCGGCGTCTTCTCGTCGAAGGCGTTTTCCAGTACGAACAGTCCGCCGCCGCGTACCGCGTGAAAGCCGAAATACTGATCGCAGATGTTGTGCCCCGCCGCATCGTGCCCCGGCAGCGGATACCGCTGGATGAACAGGATGTTCTGGAAATCGAGCAGCGGGTTGGTCAACGCGATCCGCCGCCGCAGCGCCAGCAGCCGTCGGCAGATCTGGTCGCGCAGCAGCGACTTGTCGACCGCCGTCCGCTGCGCCTCGTCCTGCAATCGGACGAACTGCGTCTGCAACGGAGTCAGCGGCGAGTTCTCCAGCGGGATCATCCGCTGAAGCTGCTCGATCAACACCTTGGTTCGGCGCAACAGGACATCCAGCGGATCGCGGTCACCCGCAGTGATCAGGGCCGCGGGATGCATCACTTGCGACTGGATTCGCCGCCAGTACTCGCGGCGGGTTTCGTCCTGGGAAAACGCCGCGAGTTCGCGGCGAATGGCCTCGATGCGCGCCTCGGCCTCGTCCACTTCGGGATACGCCGCCGGGTACTTTTCCGTCCTCGGCGCCCGGCCTTGGTACTCGAACCGAGCGTTGGCCCACGTGGCATGATCGCGATGAGCCGCCGAATACCGGCCGGCCGTCGTGACGATCAGCTCCATCCGTTCGACGCCGCGCACGTTCACGTCGATGTTCATGCCGGGATCGCTGCCTCGCACCAATCCGCTCTTCCACAGCAGTCGCCCGTCGCCGTAGATCCGGAACTCGACGGTGCCGCTTTCGGGACCGACTTGGTCGTCCACGCCGACCGTGGCTGTGAACCTCGTCGCCGTTCCGTGCGTCTCGACCGCGATCCGCGATGGCGGATGCACGCCCACCCCGTACGCAAACCGCCGCCCGCCGACCGTGATCGGTCGCCGCTCGATCGACAGGTTCACGCCCAGCGAATTCCAAGCACTGGCGATCGTCGACAAATCCAATTGATCCAAGCGGATCTCGGTCGCCGTCGTCGGACCCGAGGCCAGAAGCAAGCCCGTCCAGAAAATCACCGCACCGCGCATCGTACACGTCTTTCCGACAACGAAGGGAAACCCGTTGAAGCGCCGGCGGCAAGCCGCCGCGATCGAACCGTCGATCAGCCGCTCAGCCTACCCGTGCGGCCTTCCTGAGACAACCGCCTCCACCCGACTTTCTTTCGGTGATCGGTCGTCGTCAGGGTGTGGCGATGCCGGCCAGCACCTGGGATACACTGGCCCAGGCAATTCCGGCGATCCGGCGAACGGCGGACGGGTCGGTGTGGTATCCGCTGGTCTTCGTGGTCTGCTGACGGATGACGATCACCTCGACTTCTTGATCCTTGCTCTGCTCGACGGTCAGCGACGCGCCGATCCGGCTGATTGCTCTGAAGTGGTCTGCCAACAGTCCGAAGCCTGGCCGGGCGATGATCACCGCGTACAGGTAGGGATAGTGCGTTCCTTGCACGTCGTTGACGGCGACCTGGAATTGTAGGCCGAGAAAGTCTTCGGGCGCTTCGGGGAAGCGGACGAAGAGCCGCGCAGAAATTGGCGTGCGTTTTTCGCCGCTGCCCATCATTTCGAACATGGGCTGAAGTTGGCAAGGCGGCGTCGGGAATCGCTCGATGACCTGCAATGCCGCTTCGAGCGACTCGATCTGCTGACGCAGCGCCACCGGTCGCCAACCGCGTCGAGTGCCCGTGATCCAGTACGGCAGCAGCAGGACGATGGCATCGGCGACGAACACCGGCACCCAACGCTGCGTGGCGGGGGAGGAATCGAGTAGAACGGCAATCAGAAACGTCGTAACGGCCGACGCGAGCAGACATAACGCCCCGGTCACGCAGGTGACATCGACAAACGTCTCGTCCCAGCGACGGATCTGTCGTTCCAGTTCTGGCACCTGCCGAAAACGATCCCGCGTGGTCTTCTCCCACTGGCCCGCGGAGCCTCGCTGAGCGGGAGCCAGATTGTAGCCGCGGACGAGGAGCAGCAGATTACCAACCAGCAGGATCGGCAACGTGACCAGCAGAATCGGCACAGCCTCGCTCCAGGACCACAGCAACTGGATCGCCAGGGCGACGGAAATCAAACCTCCCGCAACGGCCAGCCGAGTTCGATAGCCGAGTTGGGGCCAGACGTAGAACTGCAGCAGGTGACGGCGTTCACGATCGGGGAGCAGCATCAAGTTCACGTATCTCGTCCTCCTTGTCGCGTTGCCCGGTGCAATTCGTCATACCCCATCCCACTCCAGTAAAGCGTACAAGCACCCTGGCACAGCGGGAAATGCTCGCAAACGCGGCAACGCGCCGGGGCCTGCCGCTTCTGCTTGTAGTATTGCGCCTGCTTTCCAAACCAGACGGCTTCGAAGCCGAGTTCCAGCAAATTCCCAACGCCGCGGGCGAAGCTCGAGCACGGCAACACCTCGCCGGAGGGCGAAACGTGCAGCAACCCGTCGCAGGCGGCGCAGCCTTTGTTGCCCAATCCATGCTGGATCGGATTGAAAATACAAAACGGGGTGGGCGAGTACCAATGAAGATCGATGCCGACCCGCTCGGCATGATCCCTGACTCGCAGGACCAAGGGACCGATCCGCGTATAGGAGACTTTCAAGGCCCGGTGCCGAGGCAGATTGGGCGTGCCGGTCGGAATCAGTTGGTTCATCGACAGGTGAGGCAGTTCGAGCGACCGGGCCAGATCGACCATCCCGAGTAGATGCTCGGCATTGTCCTCGCAGACGGTGGTGTTCGTATGCACGTACAGTCCCGCATCTCGCAGGTTGCCGATCCCGCGGAGCGTCCTGTCGAACGAGCCGGGACGCTGAGTCAGCCGGTCATGCAAGGCGGCCGTGGGGCCTTCGAGACTGACCTGGGCCGATGTCAAACCGGCGGCGACCAGCCGATCCACATAGCCGCGCGACGCGCAGACGATGCCGTTGGTGATCAGGTTTACCCGCATACCGCACTGGCGAGCCCGCGCCACGAACTCCGGCAACTCCGGCCGCAGCGTACACTCGCCCCCGGTGAAACTGACGCTCGGCACTCGGCCCGCCGTCGCGATCTCGTCGATTACGCGGAACACTTCCTCACGGCTCATCTCCTGCCGTAGTGGATCGCGGGCGGGATGCAGTCGTCGCCACCAGCGGCTGCGCTGCCAGAACTTCCAACCGTCGCGATGTTTCTCGTGCGCCGCGTTGCCCGGCGTCGCATCCGGCGTTCCGCACCCAGCGTAACAGAACGTACACGCCAAATTGCAGCGGTACGTCAACGCGATCTCGCTCAACACCGGATACCGCGTGAAGCTGCCCGTGTATGGCGTAACTTCGGTACTCGCCCGGCCCGCGGCGTTGCCCAAGCGTCCGGCCAGCAGATCGCGCACATCGCAAAAGAACGTGTGGATCTGCCGGATGCGTTCGGGATCGTCCGTCGCGCCAAGGGACACCGCGATCTGCTCAATCGTTTCGCCCGCCAGAGCCCGGCCCAGCAGCGTCAAGCCGCCAGGATTGATCTGATACACCTCGGTCGGCATCTTGATCAAGACGCCGTCTTCGCGGCGCAAGCGGACGTACGGCCGGATGTTGGCCACGAACGGGTCGATCCAGCCCAGATCATCGCATCGCCAACCGAACGGTTCGGCGTCCGGCGGCGCTGCGACCGGGAGTTCGACGGAGATGGTCATCAGCGGGCTCCTCCGCTGACGCATGCGCTGTGACACGCACTGTGGCAAGCCGAATGACAGGCGCTATGGCACGCACTGTGACACGCCGAATGACAGGCGCTGTGACAGGCACTATGGCAAGCCGAGGCCGCGTATTGGCTGGCCGCTTCGAATCCGCCGCTCAGGAAATAGGAATAGCTGTGCTGAGCCAATCCTTCCGGATCCGGCACCGCCCGCGCGATTTGGTCGACTGGCTCCTCCGGGCCACCCCAACCACGCTGGTGCTGGTGGTAGTGGTGGAAGTACGGATAGTACGTCCGCGTCCGGTCCACGGGCTGATCCACCGGCTGACCCAAGGGTCGATTCTCGGATGCCGGACGACCTTGCCAGAACGCTTCCGCCTCCTGATGAGCCCGGCGATAGGCTGTGGCCAACTCTTTCTGATAGAACTCGCGAGTCGCTTCGAGATCGCAATCCCAAGCTTTCTCCTGAATCCCGCGCGTGATGGCTCGGACCATCTCGGCAGGCGTATGCGGCGTGACATCGCCATCCGGCTCGATGTTGCGCAGTAAGATCTCGTGGTAGGCCGTGGCATCTTTCGGCAAGTCGGCCAGCGTCTCCAGCCGCAGCGGTTGGTGCGACAGCACTCGCACAACTCCCCGCTGTTCTAGTTCGCGCAACATCAGGCCGACCAGGGTCTTGAGTGGCACGTCGCACAGGTAGCCGACTTCGATCGCGTTCAACTTGGCCACTTTGCCGATGCGGCGAAAACTCTTCAACTGGATCGAGGGCACGATCCAGTCGTCGCGGTACCACTGCAGTTCATCCAGTCGCTCCGAGGCGTTGATCAGGGAACTGTGCTTGAGCACCACGACCGCGAATCCGGCTGCGACCAAGCCGCCGATCAGTCCGAACACCAGCATCCGGCGACTGGACTCCTGCGGCACGTGCGGTGCGGCGTCCTCGACGGCCATCGACGGACGCGCGGTCGCTGGCCGTTCCGTCGTGGCGGGTCGGGCTGCCAGATTGAAATGCTTCGCAGGCACGTAGTACGTCAGCGGAAATTTCTCTTTAGGATTCAATTGGTCCCGGTGCGCGCGGATGACGAGATAGCGATCGCCCGTTTCGGGCTCGACCGGCGGGGAAACCGCGGTGCCTCGCCGTCCGAGATAAGACAGTTTGTACCGTTGGTTGACGAAGGGTTCCGTCCTCAGCCCCAGTCCGCTCGCCTCGTCCAGCGTCAGCTCCGCCTGATCCACCACCAGCGGCCAGCGAACTGTCACCGTCGCGTGTTCCAACGCCTCGTCCCATTGGACCGGCGCCCAGTTGAACACGACCAGTTCACCGAATTCCGGCGACTTGGTCGCCGCCACGTGTCCGGCCGCCGAATAGTCGGCAAAGTAGGTCAAAACAAAGGTGATCTCGCCGGGCCCGAAACGCTGGCCCCTGGCGAGCACCACGTCCCAGCGGTCTCCCAGGTTCTTCAGGTCCAGGTCATAGCGACGCTGCCCGTCGACGACCGCACCGCAACCAGACCGGTGCCAATCGATCGCAGCCTGTTCTCCTTGGAAATAGAACGCGCCCATGGTCCCGCGCGCCACGTTCCAGCGGATCTTGTACTGGACCATCGCCCGCCCATCGGGCGCCAAGGCCACCTCGACTTCGACCCACCGCAGATCGGCTTGCAGCCCCTGAGCCCAAGCGTCCGATCCGCCATCGCCCCAAGCCAACAGGACGAACAGCAAGCCAGCAGCACAGCGCCCGCTGCGATAGCAACACCCAAACATCGACGGCGTCCCCCCTTGAGTTCTCCGTATTGTTCTGCAAAGCAACGCCGGCCACAAGCACCGCACCGCCCTGATCAGGGCCTCGCCAGCATCGTTGCAGCAGACCACCAGGCCTTCGGGACGACGTCGTAGAACAAGTTGTCGTTAAGTTGAAGGGGGTGACCTCGGGCGATTGATCTATCACTCTAGGGTGAGGTCAGCGAAAAGTTCCACTCAGCTAGGTTTGCGTTCCATGGCGACGAAAGAAACGCTGGCCGTCGCCGAGGCGACTCAGATGCGTTATCGCAGAGCCAGGAGCATGGGGCGCCATGCTTTCGTCAACTCGCCCGGAACGGCCAGAGCAGGCGCAGTTTGAAGCGTTGGTCGGCGGCGGTCACTTCGTAGGATTTGGCATCGTGGCCGCTGGCTACGAAGTCGGGGATCGTGCGGAGACAGCCCTCGATGAAGACCAGATCGTCGCTCGAAGGCGATTGCGGCGTGCGTCCGGGCTCCAAACGCATCGCGGCCGGATAGGCTTCCGGCGTGGCGATGGGCCAGTCGCGGCGTTCAACCAAGGTGAGGTCGATCGGCGCCATGATGGCGTCTTCCTCGAAGATCACGGTGAAGGCCGACAGCTCGTCCCAATGCTTCTGTCCGGTGATCAGCCCCAAGGCATCCTCGCGGCGATCAAACAGAACCAGTCCCAGCGTGACTCCCGTGCGGCCCAGCACGATGGCATAGCGGGTTCCTGCTGCCAAGCCGCGGCAGCGGACCTCGATCGGAATCTCTCCCGGAACGTGCCGCCACGGGGCTTGTTCAAAGTACCGAGCCGCCGCGTCGTAGAAGGATTCCATCTGGTCCAACGTGACTCCGGCCCCGTCCGCCAAGGCGCATTTGCCGGGGTCTTCGAAACTCCTGACCAAGCTGTCGATGAATTCGTCCAACTCCGGCAATTCGTCCCGCAAGACGCAGCGGATCTCCAATTCGCGGAGCTTTGGCTTGAGAAAGTCGTAGCAGTCGGAATCCGAGACTTCGACCGTCGCCGGCCGCTGCGGTTCGTCCGCGCCGGGATGAGCCATCGAACGGACAAGTCGGTCCCACAACTGGTCGGGCGAAGGCTCGCCGTCGATCAACCCGTGGGACAGGATGTAGCCCGATTGTCGATCGCCCACGATGACGCCCCAAGGACGTCGGACGCCGATTTCGTCGTTCGAAATGATCGTCGGCGAACGGTAGAAGGCGGCCTGCCAAACCGCATCCGTCTGAGGAAGCTCGTGCAAATCGATGTCGCTCGGCAATTCGGGCAAGCGCTGCGCGCGGACCGCCAGAGCCAACCCGTCGAGCAACTGGTTCATCGGCTCGGTGTCGTACTCGGAGACGCACTCGACCGACATCTCGGCCAGCATCTCCCGCCATGCCCGGCAGCAGTCCGCCGGCGCCTGCAGCGTCGCGGGGCGGTGGGGGCTTCCTTCCAAGGGGTTGCGCAAGGTCGAAAGCACCTCGCGCCAAACCGCATCCGGCGTCGGCAGCTCTTCCAGTACCGTTAAACAAACCAGGCACTGATTGTCGATATCCGCAATCGCCAGAGTCCAAATCGGAACGTCTTGATCCGGCTTCTCCTCGTCGAGCAACTGAAAACCGACTTGCCATGTCACATCGCGCTGCGGCAGTCTGGACAGATCCTCGCGAGGAAACGCCATCGCCTCGGCCTTCTTTACCAGCGGTACGCGCAGAACGCGGCGCGCCCAGGTCGCTGCGCCCGGCGTCGCACGCCATGCAGGCAGAAACAGCGCGGCGAGGCTATGGGCGTCTTCCCGGCGGCTGTCGCCGAAACGAACGGGCCGAGCGGCGTGGACCGCAGCATCGCCGAGCAGATAATCGAGAAACCCCGCGTCCAGCCGCTTTGCATCCTGCAGAATCGCCCGCGCTTCGTCAGTGTCTCCGCCCAACCGAAAAGCGAGCAACGCCTGAGCATACCGCCAGAGCGCCGTCGCTTCGTCGCGCTGCTCCAGCAACTGCGCCAATCGGTCGTGCTGGTTCAGGTCAAACAAGCAGGCGGCCAACCAGTACCGCGCGAAATGCAGGTCGCCGGGATCGGCCGCGAGCAGTTGGTGAAATTCATCGGCCGCTTCACCTCGCCGACCCGTGCGCCACAGGATAAACGCCGAGGCGAACCGGGCGTCGAGCATCTGCCGAGCGGTGACCGCGTCCAGTCGGCTCCGGCTCGCGGCTCCTGAGTCCGTCGATCCCGACCGTCCCTTTCTTGCTCCGCTTCTGCGGCTCTTCCTTTGGGTCACTGAAGGCTCCTTGAAATAACAGACGTTGGGATCGCCGGCGCTCAATACCCATCATGGTCCATTTTGCGCCGTCTCCACGAGATGAAGAACGGGAAGCAGCACCGTGAAACCATGAAACCGCCGCTACTAGAACATGTTGAGATTCTAGAGGATCGGGATCACAGATCCAACCCTGCCACGGTGTTCTCCTGTAGCCAAGCCAGCAAGGCATGTGCTTCATCCTTGTCCGCTGCGCCGACAATAGCCAATTGACGGTCTTCTATCTGACAGGAAACCACCGACCAGCCGTCCGCTTGCATCAACCGGCACGGCTGGCCGTTGCACTCGGTGCAAACGGAAAAGCGATCACCCGCAGCAAACGGCTGGGTGGACGACTGTTCGAAGACCGCGATCATTCCTCCGTCACCTCGCTCGTACAGTACCTGCATGCATTGGCAACAGGGCATGTCCAACGAGTAGGTGGAGTGCAATCGATAACCGTCCGGAATGCGGCGGAGTGCGACGGGCATGTATCCCAAACCCTGGACTGCCTGATCCCGGGAAATGGGTTTGCCGGCGTACGCAGCTAACAGCATCTGCTGAGCAGCGGCAGGGTCGCGACGGAGTAAGCTGGCAAACTGAACCAGATCGGGCATGGCATGCCGATCCGTTCCGCTGCCCGCCGCGCGATACCAAAGGACGGTGCCGGTTACGGTGATCAGCAATCCCGCCGCCAATCCCAACAGGCCCGCATACCGTCGTCCCGGTCGAGTCTCGGAAGGCCGCGAAACGCCATTCGACGGTTCCTCCAATCCCCGTTCGATGCGGCGCCATAGGTCGTCGGGAACGGCCGGCCCGATATCTTGTTTCGCCAGACCCGATAGACTGACAAAGCACCGCAGTTCGTCGCAACATGACTTGCACAATGCGAGGTGATCATCGACTTTTCGGCGCGCGGTCGGGCTCAACTCGCCGTCATAATACGCCGACAGGTTCTCTTGGACTTCCGAACAGTTCATGTCACGTCTCCCAGCCAAGAGCAATGAGTTGTTCCCTCAGTTCGCGTCTGGCTCGATTCAACCGCGAGCCGACAGTTCCTTCCGGGATTTGCAGCACATGAGCGATGTCCCGATACGATTGGTCTTCCAGTTCGCGCAGCAGGAAAATGGCCCGCAGTTGCGGGTCGATGCGTAGCAGCGCCGCTTGCAGCATTTCTTGATGATCGCTCGTTTGACCTTTAGCGGCGCGCAAATCCTCGGGGTCGTTGTCCAGGCTTGCATGTCGTTGGCGACGGGTCTTTCGCAGGTGCTGCAACGCGGCGTTGACCGTCAATCGGTACAGCCAAGTGGCAAAACTCGCTCGTCCCGCGAACTGGGAGACCTTGGCATAGACCTGGAGGAACACATCTTGAACGACGTCGGCCGCTTCGTGCTCGCCCACCATCCGTGCCACCACGCGATAGGTCGAAGCATGGAATAAGTCGTACAGCGATCGCTGAGCCTCGCGGCTTCCCACCTGACAGCCGGCAACCAAGTCAGCCACGTTGGACCGCTCAGGAGCGTCCGCCACGGGATCGTCGTGTCGGTGTTCTGGATTCGAGTCGGGCATCGCGATCATAGTCCCTGGCATCGAACGTTGTCGTCGCAACCGTGCCGAGCCGTCCCCATCGCAGCAGCCATAGGGACGGCCTGTCGCAAGCACGCATTCTACGAGAATCCGGGTCGGCTTCGATCAGCGTGATCCCGGACGATTCAACGGCAGCACGGTCGCTGCAACTTGCAGCAGTAGGCTTGCTTCGCGCAGCAAGTCGGCTTGGCAACTTGCGTCGGCTCCGAGTCTTCGGCAAATCCATCGCCGACCGTTTCAACACCGCGCGGTGCCGCAGGCGCAACCGAGCAGCAAGGCTCCGGAACGTCGCAGCAAACCGCCTGGGCAGCGCAGCAGGCGGGTTGTTCCGCGGCGGCATCCGCGGCCGACAAACGCTGGGCTTGAGCTTGAAATCCGATCGCCAAGGCGGCAACCACAGCCGCGATTACCAAAATTCGAGACAACATGGTCTGTTTCCTTTCTTGCAGCAGAACAATTTTTCGAGATTCCACACATTACCAAAGCGCCACAGCAAACATTGACCGGTCTCATATTTCCTTGCGTCGCTGTTGTCATGTTAGATGCTGCCCGACTTCATTATCTTCTTGAAAAAACAAGAATTCGGACGCCGCTTCGTTTGGCTCTCGTCGCAATTGGGAAGCAAGAAAAGAAAAATGGAGCATTCTACGTCTCGGGAACGTTAGAATGCCCCATCTCATTTGGCCGACTGTCGCGATGGTCGTATTCGTGCGGCCGACCCCAAATTGTGAATCGGCTGTAGGCGTGCCTCGGCTCGCCTCCGCCGAAACCGACGACCGAAGATCTCCCCGACCCTGGAGGCCTTCGGTCGGTTGCGCGGCTCGGCCACATTCCAGCCACGGCGTTGACTTCAGGCGACCGTCCGATCAACCTTTGGCGGCTGCGTAGCGCTGGGCCACGGCGTTCCAGTCGATGACGTTCCAGAAAGCTGAGATGTAGTCCGGGCGGCGGTTCTGGTACTTCAGGTAGTAAGCGTGTTCCCAGACGTCCAGGCCCAGGATCGGCGTGCCGGCGATTCCGGCGATCGCCTGGCCCATCAACGGGCTGTCCTGGTTGGCTGTCGAGCCGACCACCAACTTGCCGCCGGGAGCGACAACCAGCCATGCCCAACCACTGCCAAAGCGAGTGGCGGCGGCTTTGTTGAACGTCTCTTTCAGCGCGTCGAAGCCGCCCAACTCAGCGTCGATCGCGGCGGCCAACGCTCCGCTCGGCTGACCGCCTGCGTTCTTGGCCATGATCGTCCAGAACAGCGAGTGGTTGGCGTGCCCGCCGCCGTTGTTGCGAACTGCCGTCCGCTTGTCCTCGGGCACCGCCCCCAGGTCCGCGATCAAGTCTTCGACCGACTTGCTCTCCAGCGGACTGCCCGCCAGCGCGGCGTTCACGTTGTTCACATACGCTTGATGATGCTTCGTGTGGTGGATCTCCATCGTCTGGGCATCGATGTAAGGTTCCAGGGCGTCGTAAGCGTAAGGCAGGGTGGGAAGTGTGTAGGCCATGTTCGTCTCCTTCGTAACTCGATTGTCCAGTAAGAACGGCCGGCAGCGAAACCGGCCCGTCTCCGGTCAACATATCGCAAGAGCCGTGCCGCGGCAATGGCCCGGCCTCGCCGCGTCGCCCAACAAGTCCCTGCCCCAGTTCAAGCTCATCCCACTTAGACCTACTTGCCCAGATGGCCGCAGTCTTGGACAATCCAGATCCGAAGTTCAACCGGAACCTACATTGTTGCATTGCATCGAGGGAGGATTCGCATGCTGACCAAAACGATCGTTTGGGCCTGCGTCGCTTGTTGGTCGGGACTGCTCGTCGCGGCCGAAGCCGTGAAAGACAAAGGAACGCCGGATGCGGACTATCCGATCCGCCCAGTGCAGTTTACGGACGTCGAGGTGGGGCCGGGATTCTGGTTCCCGCGGATGCAGACCAACCGGGCGGTGACCGTTCCCTATTGCTTCCAACGCTGCGAAGAAACCGGTCGGATCAGCAACTTCGTCGCGGCCGCCGAACGCAACCCCGACGGATTCGAGGGGATTTACTTCAATGATTCCGATGTGTTCAAGATCGTCGAGGGCGCAGCCTACTCGCTGGCCCTGCAGCCGGATCCGCAGTTGGACATGTACCTGGACGAACTGATCGCCAAGTTCGCGGCGGCTCAGGAACCGGACGGATACCTCTACACGGCGAAGACCTCGGGTTCGAAAGGCGCGCACGGTCGGACTCCGCGCTGGAGTGAACTGGGCGGCAGCCACGAACTGTACAATGTCGGCCACATGTACGAGGCGGCGGTCGCTCACTTCCAGGCCACGGGCAAACGATCGCTGCTGGATATCGCCATCAAGAATGCCAACCTGATCGCACAGGTCTTCGGTCCCGGACCCGACCAGCGGAAGGACGTGCCCGGCCACCAGCAAATCGAAATGGGACTGGTGCGACTGTACCGCGCCACGGGCGACAGGAAGTACCTGGATCTGGCCAAGTTCTTCATCGACATGCGCGGCCGGCGCGATGTCCGCGGATCGGTCTACGGGCAATACTGCCAGGACCACGCGCCGCTGATCGAACAGTCCGAGGCCGTTGGGCACGCCGTGCGCGGCGGCTATTTCTACGCCGGAGTGGCCGACGTCGCCGCCTTGACCGGCGATGCCGCCTATCTCGAAGCTATCGACCGGATCTGGCAGGATGTGATCGACCGCAAGCTGTACCTGATCGGCAGCGTCGGCCAGCACGGCGCGGGCGAAGGCTATGCCGGCGCCTACAAGCTGACCAATCTGCAAGCCTACAACGAAACGTGCGCGGCCATCGCGTTGGCCTTGTGGAACCAGCGGATGTTCCTGCTGCACGGCGACAGCAAATTCGCCGACGTGTTGGAACGCATTCTCTACAACGGCTTCCTGTCCGGCGTTTCGCTCGGTGGCGATCGGTTCTTCTACCCGAATCCGCTGGAATGCGATCTGAAGTTCCGTTTCAACCACGGCGATCTGCAACGCAGCCCATGGTTCGGCTGCTCGTGTTGCCCCAGCAATGTCGTGCGATTCATGCCATCGATCCTCGGCTACGTCTACGCCCAGCGCGACAATGATCTGTATGTCAATCTATTCCTGGCGGGCAAGGCGACTGTCGAGTTGAACGGCAGCCCGGTCGAAGTGGTCCAGGAAACGGACTACCCGTGGCAGGGCAAAGTTCGCATCACCGTACGACCGACCGGCAACCAGCCCTTCGCGATGCGAATCCGCATCCCCGCCTGGGTCCGGGGCCAAGTGTTGCCGAGCGATCTGTATCGCTATGCCGACGCCACTCCCTCGCTGTGGTCCCTGACGATCAACGGCGAAACCGTTCGGCCGTCGATCGAGCATGGATACGCCGTGCTGGACCGGACGTGGCAACCCGGCGACGTGGTGGAACTCGACCTGCCCTTGCCCGTCCGACGAGTGCTGAGCAACGATCTGGTCGAGCCGAACCGAGGCCGAGTAGCGTTCGAACGAGGTCCGTTGGTGTACTGCGTCGAAGGCGCCGATCACGAGGGCCGAGTGCTGGACCGGTGGATTCCCGACGACGCTCGGTTCACGCCCGAGCACCGCGCGGACCTGCTGGGCGGTATCACCGTCCTGCGCGGCGAAGGCCAAGCCGTCCAGCGCGCCGAGGACGGCACCGTCCGCAGCCAACCAGCCGAAGTCACGATGATTCCGTACTATGCGTGGTGCCATCGAGGCGAAAACGAAATGATGGTCTGGATGCCCCGCTCGGCCGACTTGGCTCACGTCGCCCCCCTTCCCACCATCGCGTCGTCCAGCAAGGCCACCGCGTCGCACGTCTGGCAACGCGACCACGTGCTGGCGCTGAACGATCAAGTCGAACCTCGCAATTCCGGCGATCACGACCTGCCACGTTTTACCTGGTGGGACCATTGCGGCACCAGCGAATGGGTACAGTACGAACTGGCGCAGGCGACCGAGGTCGCAGGGGTCGAGGTCTACTGGTTCGACGACACGGGCCGAGGCCGCTGCCGCGTGCCCCATTCCTGGAAGTTACTCTACCGCGACGGCGACGCATGGAAGCCCGTACCAACAGACCACGACTTCGGCATTGCCAAAGACCGTTACAACCGAGTCGAATTCCCGCCGCTCACCACGGACGCGCTGCGCATCCAAGTTCAACTGCAACCCGACTTCTCCGGCGGCATCCTCGAATGGCGAGTTTTCCGATAGCCGACTCTTTCTCAAAATCCCTACCGCTCGCCAATCCCCGGCGAGCGTGGTGGCGTCAGCCCCACGGTAATTCATCCTCGCCTCCCCTTCGACATTCTGCGGTTCTCTCGATTCTCGCCGCTTGTCGGCGAGGTCGTTCGAACGGCATCCCACTCAACCACCGCGTCACTCACTGTTTCTCAAGGATTCGCGTCGCCACGACAAATAAACGCTTGACGATCCTGCCCATACTCTCCATACTGGCCTTTCTAGCGACTTGGTGCGGTTTCCCGCTGGCTCGTTGGGCGGGAATTGGCACCCAAGCCGCCGGGCACCAGCACCGACGAAGCGCGTTCCCGCCCTGCTTCGCCTCGCGCGTGTCGCGGATCTTGCCGCCTTGATGAATCGTGGGCGCAATCTGTCCACGATTCCGGGACGATCAGGAAACGCGTCCCGAGCGACCGCAGAACCGCGACAGCCACACCTTCAAGCTCACGCCAACGACAGAAGGAAATTCTCGATGAACCGCCGCCCGATTTCTCTTGCGTCCGCTCTGCGCCGCCGTGCCCACCGGAATCACCGAGAGAACCGCCGGCAACTGCTGGTCGAATTTCTTGAAGACCGCCGGATGCTGACGACCTACACCTGGATCGGTGCAGGGGCAGACGGGAATTGGAATACCGGTGGCAACTGGCAGGACGGATTCTCTCCCACTGGCAGCGGGCACACGTTGGTATTCAACACGGACAATCTGGGCATTGGTGCGCGCTACGCGACGAACAACAACATCTCCGACCTTACAGACATCACGATTCAGATCGAAGACAGCGATTCGGAACCCGGCGCCGATTTCTCTCTGTCCGGCATCTCAGTCGGCCTCTCCGTCGAAGGATTGACGAACACTACGGGTGCGACGACCGACCTGACGACCATCTCCCTGCCGCTGTCCGGCACAGGTGGGATCACCAGCAGCGGTGCGGGAACGTTGACCATTTCGGGCACGGGCTCGACCAACAACACGGCGAGCGGCTCGCTGCAGGTCGACGGCGGCACGCTGGTCCTGGGCGGTGGCTTCGCCGGCGACGGAGGTTGGAAAGGCAACGTAACAATCAACAACTCGGGCACGCTGCGGTTGGCCCAATCCAATATCCTGGCCAACGCAAGTCTGGTCACCGTGAATTCGGGCGGCACCCTGAACACGGCGGGATTCGGAGATGCGATCGGCGCTTTGGCGGGAGCTGGGAGCATCCAAGGCGGAAACACCCTCACGCTAGACATGGTGAACGGCACGCAACCGACGTTCTCGGGCACAATCACGAACACGTCGCTGAATGCGCGAGGCGAGAATGACAACGGCAGCGGCTCGAAGCAAATCCTCACCGGCACTTGGTCGGGCGGCCAACTGTCGGTCTCCCGCGGCAACTCGGCCAATGACGTCGTGCTGATCGAGTTGGCCGGAGGCGGAACCACGAACGTCGCAAGCGTGAGCGTCGGCCAGTCCGGCAGCGGTACGGCGACGCTGAGTATCAAGGACACTCACGCGCTTTCTTCGACCGGCACGTTCTACGTTGGTGAAGCCAGCGGACACGCCGGGAACGTCAACCAATCGGGCGGCACGGTCACGGTTTCCGGCCAGATGCGTCTGGGGCATTGGTCGAACCAGACCAGCAGCTACGATCTCTCTGGCGGCACATTGAACGCGAACGGCGGCCTGTATATCGGTTGGGACGGCACCGGCAACATGAGTCTCTCCGGTTCCGGGGCGCTCAACGCCACGGTCGGGACCTACGTCCAGAAGAGCTCGACGTTGACCATCGGGGAGACGAGCAGCTTCACGGCGAATTATCTGAGCATCGGCGACTCGCGCGGGGCGGGGACAGTGGTACAGAACGGTGGGACCGTCTTGGTCGGGGGGGAAGTGCGAGTCGGGCACTACTCCACGACGGGCAGTTACACGATCAACGGTGGGAACCTCACGGTAAACGGCACGGGCAGCGGCGCGGAGTCTTCGGGCGTGATTACCATCGGCGTCGATGGCACCGGTGTCCTGAATCATCACGGCGGTACGATCACAACGCGAGGGCTGTACCTGGATTCTCGCGGCGCGACGACAGGAATCGATCAGTACAACCTGACGGGCGGAACGCTGGTGCTGACCAGCGCCCTGGGGATCGCGGGCAACGCGACCGCCAGCACCTTTCAAGTCAATTTGGGCGGTGGAACTGTTCAATCCAATGCGGCGTGGTCGTCTTCGGTGCCGATGACGCTGACGGGGACAGGGGGCGACGTCCGTTTCGATACCATCGGAAACAACACTTCGCTAACAGGGATCATCAGCGGCAACGGAGGGATCACCAAACTGGGAAACGGCTTGCTGATCGTTACGGGCGAAAACGCCTACCTTGGCGGAACGACCGTCTCCGGCGGTACCCTGCGCATCACCAGTGATCGCGCACTGGGAGCCATTCCGAATTCGCCAACCATCAACGTTACATTGCGAAACGGCGGACGCATCATGGGTGGATCCGCTTCGGCCGGTGCGAACGTAACGCTCGATCCCAATCGAAGCATTGAATTGCCCGATGGCGACGGCTATTTCCACATTTGGACCGGCTACACGATGAATGTGCCTGGCGCCATCTCGGGCTCCGGAACGCTGCGCAAGTCGGACGGAGGAGTACTGAATTACTATGGCGATGGTGGCGTGGGCCGGATGCGAGTAGAGCAAGGAACTTTCGACTTGTCTGGGGGAAGCTTGAACGCCGGCGAGTTCCTTTTCGTCAGCACGGCGACGCTGAACATTACCGGCGGCGAGTTGTCCGTTACTCAATTGCGAACGTCAGAAGGTGGCAGCACGACTTCCACCATCAACCATAGTGCCGGAACGGTGAATGTTACCGGAAGCGACAGCACCAATAGCACATCCGCCTCGTTCTTGCTGAACCACTGGTCGGGTTCCTCGACCTACAATCTCTCCGGCGGCATACTGAATGTGCCGAATGCTCCATTGAGTCTCGGTTGGGACGGCACGGCTACCCTGGTGCAAACCGGTGGTGTTGCGAACCTTCGCGGAATCAACTTCAGCAACGGACGCAACAACGCGGCTCGCTATACGCTCTCTGATGGGCGATTGAACATTGGCAACTACGGCCTGAACGGAAACGCGTCCAACAAGTGGCTGGAACTCGATGGCGGAACTCTGGGGGCCACCTCGGACTGGAACGGTACTCAACAGATTCGCATTCTGGCCAACTCCATCATCGACACCCTGGACGCCGTAGACGGAACGGCTGGGCACACGATCACTCTCAATCAAGTCCTCAGCGGTTCGGGTGGCATCACGAAGAACGGCAGCGGCACTCTCCGACTCAACTCAGCCAATACCTATACGGGCGGCACGATCGTCGACGAGGGGGCACTGCTGCTGGGTGTCGGCGGAGCGACGGGCACGATCCGCGGAACGCTGACCGTCAATATCGGGGCCACGGTGGATTACGCCGTCGCCAACGCCTTCGGCTATACCGCCGGGGCCTCGGTCAACGTGTTGAACATCAACGGCGGCACCGTGGGTGGGGCGAACGTCGGCAATCACTTCTGGAATAATTTCCAGTTGAACATGACCGGCGGGACGCTCTGGCTGGGAGGGACGCTGAATGAGTTCCACAGCCCGACGATCACGGTCAACAGTTCTTCGGATACCGCCCAGATCGTCCCCGTTACCGGCAACGCCGTATTTCGCCTACGCGACAGCACGTCGGCCCTGTTCCAGGTCGCCGACGGCGATCAAGACGTGGATCTGTTGGTCAGCGCTCCCATCACGGCCAACGGCACGAACCATGTCACCAAGGCGGGCGTGGGCACGCTGTTGTTGACCGGCAACAACACTTACATCGGCAACACCACGATCAACGCGGGCACGCTGCAAGTATCCGCGCCCGGGGGACGGCTGTACAACGGTGGTTACAACAATAGCGCCGTGTTACAAGTCAACACGAGCGGGACGCTGGTGCTGGACAGCTTTGCTTACGGTGCGGCCGGCGGTACCGGCCAATTGTCGGATTATCGACAGCGCCGCGTGCTGAACGGTGGTACGATTCGCGTACTGGGCAACACGCACTCGTCGGGCAACAATTTCACCGTGACTTCGCTTGGCGGCACCTTCGAGTCTGCACCGTCCGGCCAGACGCTGACCTTGAACGGCAACGGAAACGGCAACCTGCAACTGGACGGGCCGCTGTCCATTGGCGGCAGCGGGAATATCACGGTGAACGAACAATTCGATGGCCCCGGCTCTCTGACCAAGACCGGTGACGGCACCCTGACACTCAGTGGCCCCAACACCTACACCGGGACCACGACCGTCAGCACCGGCACGCTGCGGCTGGCCGGCGGGGCGGCGATTGCGGACACCGGGGCAGTTCTGATCAACGGCGGCGTGCTGGACGTGACCGCTGCCGAGACGATCGGTTCGCTGGCCGGGACTGTCGGCACCAGCGTCACGCTGGGCGGCAACACGCTGACCATCGGCGACGACACGAACTCGACCTACGCAGGTTCGGTCAACGGCACCGCTGGGGGGCTGATCAAGCAGGGCGGCGGCGAGTTCACGCTGAGCGGGACCAATACTTACACCGGAACCACCACGGTTTCGGAAGGGACGCTGCTGGTCAACGGGTCGATCACTTCGGATACCACGGTCAACGACGGCGCAACTCTGGGCGGCACGGGCTCGATCAACGGCAACGTGACGGCGGCGGGCACCGGCACGGTCAATCCGGGGAACAGCCCCGGCACGCTGACGGTCACCGGCAACTATTCGGCCAGCACGACGTTCGAGGTCAACAGCCCGTACCTGACTGCGGGTTTGGACGGCGATTACGACCAGATCGTCGTCGACGGGGCGGCCAACACGATTGACCTGAACGCCGCGACCATCACGTTCGTCAGCTCCGGCGGCGGCACGGTGCCGGCCTTGCCGAACTTGATCACGCTGATCCAGAACAACACCAACAACGCGATCACGCCGTTCTCGAATCTGGCGCAAGGCACCACAGTGACCCTGGGCAGCGGCGGCGACGCGCGCACCTTCCTCGCCAGCTACACCGGAGGCGACGGCAACGACCTGGTGCTGTTCGATCCCGCGGAGCCGACGGTGATCTATATCGATGACGACTTCAGCGGCGGCGACGGCCAGTTCATCTCGGATGCCGACCAAGGGCTCAGTGGCGACCAGAGCGCCCTGTTCGGCGTGAACGCCTTCGCCAGCATCGGTGCCGCCCAAGGTAAGCATCCAAGCTTCACCGGCACGTTCATCGTCAACGGCGGCAGCTATGGCGCGACCTTATTGGCCGGCACCCAATCGATCACGGTCACGGGCGTCGACGCCGCCCAGACGGCCATCTTTGCTGCCCTGACGACCGCGTCGGGGCAGAACATCACCATCCAAGGCACATCGAACCTGACCGTCGGCGATGCGACCAACACGACCATCGCCGGCACGATCAGCGGCAGCGGCAGTTTGACCAAGGCCGGCACGGGAACCGTGACATTGGCCGGGACAGTGGCGAACGCCTACAGCGGTGGTACGGCCGTGTCCGGGGGGATACTGAGCCTCGGAACCGGCGGCACCGGCTCGGCAACTTCCCATCAAGAGGCTTTGGGCAGCGGGACCGTGACCATTAACGCCGGCGGTCAGGTGCGGCTGTGGATCAAGAACGATGCGTCGTTCACAATCGCCAACAACTTCACGCTCAACGGCGGAACCCTGCACGACGAAGACGGCAACTACAACCTCACCGGGATCACAACGCTCACTGCCTCCAGCACTCTCTCGGCTCGCTACACGGGCAAGGATCTGACCATTTCGGGCCAAGTGTCTGGTCCCGGGGCCCCCACGATTCGGAACATCAACGGCAACAGCGGCGGCGCGGTGATCCTGACCAACGCGAGTAACAACTACAGCGGGACGACGACCGTCGACAATAGCACTCTGATCGTGACCGCCAACAACGCCCTGGGGACGACCGCGGGCGGCACCGTGGTAACCTCGTCCGGAGTGCTGCATTTGCGGGGCGGTGTCCAATACACGGCTGCGGAACCGGTACAACTCGGCAACGTTCTTCGGTCGAGCGCAGGCAATAACACGTTTGCCGGCCCGCTGCGGATTTCCGGAAACACGGCGGGCGCGACAATCGATTCCGCGACTTCAGGCAACACGTTCACGCTGAACGGTGACATCCTGGCGATGTTCGAGTTGAGGTTCTCCGGAGCTGGCAACACGATGGTCAACGGAACCATCTCGGACATTGTCCCCGGGTTGCGGGAGGGAAGTCTGGGCGCCGCGTTTGACGAAACGAATCCCAATCCCGGGGCCGATACGGCGCTCGGGATTACCGCGGGTCAGACCAATGCCTCGCCGCCTTGGGCCGGCAACCGGACATGGGTGTATACGGGGCAGTTCTACGATGCGGATGGCATCTTCGCTTTCGCCGAAAATATCGACGACAACGTGCTGATCAAGGTTGATGGTGTGACGCGACTGCGCAACACCACCTGGAACGTCCCCAGCACAACCGGCTCCGCGACCAACAATGCGTTTGGTGGTACGACTGACTTCGGGATGGGACCGAATGGAGACGGGTGGCACGACATTGACATACGGCTTGGGAATGGTGGGGGCGGCGCGGGCGCGGTGAGCGGAACCGGCTGGACGACTTCGTTTGGATTCGGCCTCAACGCATCGAATAACCTATCGCAACTCGCCAGCGCCCAAGGCAGCGTCGCCGGCTACGCTGCCCCCGCGGACCCTGGCAACGGCACCTTGTTCCGGTACATCGCCAATGCGCCAGTCACCAAGTCGGGGTCCGGCACAGTGACGTTGAACTCGCCCGCCAACAGCTACTCGGGCGACACCACCGTGGTGGCCGGAACGTTGAGGCTGGGAGCCGCGGGCGTGATCCCCGACGGCAGCGGCAAGGGCATCGTCAATGTCCAGACGGGCAGTACCCTGGATCTGGCAAGTGTCAGCGAGACGGTCAACGGCTTGTTCGGCGGCGGCACGGTGACCAACAGCTCGGGAACGGCCGCGACGCTGACTGTCGGAGCCGACGACACGACCAGCGCGTTTTACGGCCGCATCCAGAACGGCACCACCACCGGCGCCAATGTCGTGAATCTCACCAAGATCGGGCAAGGAGCGTTCACCCTGCTGAACAACAACAGCTACTCGGGAACGACCACCGTTTCCCAAGGCATGCTACGGTTGGGAGTCGACGGAATGTCGCCCGTGGCGACCGGCTTGGCCTACCAGTTGGACGCCACCCAGACGGCGACAATGCTGCAGACTGTCGGCGGATCGCCTGTGACGGCGACCGGCCAAGCGGTCGCCCAATGGAATGTCCAGCCCGCTACCGATACCAACTTTGTCCAGAGTACGACAGCCCGGCAGCCGACCTATCAGGCGTCCGCGATCAACGGCCAGCCCGCGGTGCGTTTCGACGGAGCCGACGATCAATTGGTCCTGAGTTCGGCCGTCAGTCCCCAGAACGTGTTCGTCGTAAGTCGTCCCAATACAACCCAGAAGGGGATGGCGGGCGTATTCGGAAACAGCAGCCCCGGCGACAAGGGGCTTCGCTTCCCCAACTCAACATCGCCGACCACGTACAATTCGGGTGATGCCAACGATTTCACCAACGCCCAGAATCGGTGGTTCGTCAACGGCGCGCTGAACACTGCCTTTGCGGCCAATACGCCGCACGTTCTGAGCGCCATTCGGGGCACGTCACACACTGCGGCCTACAACAACAACGTCCTGGGCGGCTACTACTCCGGCCGCGAGTGGGCCGGGGATGTCGGTGAGGTGCTGGTCTACACGACCGCGCTCACGACGCAGCAACGCCTGTTGAACGAAGCGTACCTGTACGGCAAGTGGATCGCGCTGGCCCCGAATATCCTGCCCGACAATTCGGCGGTTGTTGTGGCGGACGGGGCGACGCTGGACGTCAACGGGCAGACAGAAACCGTTGGTTCCCTCGCGACCGACACCATATCGTCGACCAGCGCCGCCGTTCTGCTCGGCAACGGCGGCTCGCTGCTAGCCGGCGGTAACAACGCTTCGACCACCTTCGCCGGCACGATCTCTGGCGATGGGTCGCTGGTCAAGGTCGGCACAGGCATGCTGAGCCTGACGAATGGAGCGAATTCCTACACGGGAGCAACGACGGTCCTGGCCGGTTCTCTGCGTGTGACGGCCGATGGGGCCCTCGGGACGACCGCTGGCGGGACCAGCGTCCTGCCTGGGGCGTCACTGGTGCTGGACAATGTCGCCTACCTGGACGCGGAACCGCTGGCATTGACGGGTACAGGCTTCGGCGGGAATGGTGCACTGCTGGCCCAAGGCGGCGGCAGCACGTTCGCCGGACCGATCACCATCGAACACGTCGGCCTATCGAACGTTGCCCAGGGCAAAGTTGCTTCGCAAAACACCACGGGCAACGGTGGTGTTCCGCAACGAGCCGTCGACGGCAATACCAACGGGAACTGGGGCGGGAATTCAGTGACCCACACGGCCGGCGGCATCTACGATTGGTGGCAGGTCGATCTGGGAAGTTCCCAGGCAATCGCTTCCATCAATATTTGGAACCGCACCGATTGCTGCGGCGATCGACTGGCCGACTACTGGGTCTTCGTCTCGGACGATCCCTTCACGGCCGGCGAAAATCCCTTGATGCTCCCTTACCGCGCCGCCACCTACAGCAACCACCAATTGCTTCAACCGAATCCGTCCGCATCGATTCCGTTGGCGGGAGTGACGGGACGGTACGTGCGCATCCAGCTAAACGTCGATAACTATCTTTCGCTGGCCGAAGTCCAGGTCCAGGCGTTGCTCCCTGCCTCCACGTCCACGACCCTAATCGGCACCGCGTCGTCCGGCGATTCCCTCACGTTGTCGAACGCAATCAGCAACGCCGACGCGGGCTCCGAACTGCGGTTCGGCGGACCGGGCCAGACCACGCAGACCGCGGCTGGCGTGCTCAGCGGTGACGGCACGATCACCAAGATCGGCGTCGGAACTCTGACGCTGACAGGTGACAACACCTACACCGGCACCACGAAGGTCCAAGAGGGAACGCTCCTGGTCCACGGCTCGCTGGCCGACGGTCCGGCGGACCCGGACGTGATCGTCAACGGCGGTTCCACGCTGGGCGGGACGGGGACGATCACGGGTTCGGTGACGGTTGTAAGCGGCGGAACGCTGTCGCCGGGTAACAGCACCGCCGTCCTGAATACGGGCGACTTGACGCTTGCTGGGAACTACAGTGTCCAAATCAACGGGGACACCGCCGGAGACGACTACGACCAGATGAACGTCACGGGGATCGTCGATCTCACGGGCAGCACGCTGGTCCTGACCGGCACGCGAACGACCAACAACGACGGGGCGGCCATCGAGATCATCCGCAACGACGGCACGGATCCGGTGGTGGGCAACTTCAACGGATTGCCCGAGGGCTCGTTCGTCCAACTGAACGGGATCTTGTATACGATCACCTTTGTCCACAACGCCGACGGCGGGACAGTGCCCAATGACGTGGCCCTGCTGGACGCCGATCCGCAGCTCCTATACTGGGACGCCGACGGCGACGCCACCACCGCCACGGGCGGGACGGGTACCTGGGACACCGGCACGCTGCAATGGCGAGTCGGCAGCGTCACCGGGCCGTTGGTCGTCTGGAACAACGCCAACAACGACAACGCCATCTTCCCGGTCGCGGGAGGCACGATATCAATTCAGGTGGGCGGAGTCACGGCACGTTCCTTGTCCTTCGAGGTGGACGGCTACACGATCCAGAGCAACACGTTGACGTTTGGCGACGGTTCCGGCACCGTGAATGTGCCGACCGGCACGGCCACGATCAGCGCCACCGTCGATGGGACCGTAGGCCTGACCAAAACCGGCGGCGGTACGCTGACGCTGGCGGGTACCAACACGTACAGCGGCGGCAGTGTCGTCAGCCAGGGAACGCTGCGCACCAACGCGACCGCTGGGTTGGGAACCGGAATGGTGACGCTGGGCGATGCGCACACGGGCAGTAGCAACATTCAACTCACGCTCGCTGCCAACAACATCGCCAACCCGATCACGGTCAGCAACAACGGAACGGGCGAGGTGATCGTCTACGGTGCAACCCAGCACACCGTCCACTCTGGCACGATCGAACTGAAACGGGATGCGATCTTGCAGATCCCGGTGACGGGATCTGCCGACTGGTGGTATTCCTTCGGGGCCGGCGGGATCAGCGGTTCCGCGGGCTTGATCATCCGGGGCGGCGGAGGCGGTACGTCAGCGGTCGCCGCTGGCAATCGCGTGATGCTAGGCGGGAATAACTCGTTCTTCGGTGGCACGGTGATCGAGTCGGGGATGCTGCAACTCGGGCACGTAAATGGCGCCGGCAGCGGTGCGATCACGCTCGGCAACATCAACAGCGGCTCGGCGGTTACGCAATTGCGCGTCGGTGCCAACATCGGGAACGCCGTCGTCGTCTCCTCCTCTGCGCCCGATTCACCCGCCGGGATCAGTTCGTACAACGGCATGCAAGTGCTTTCGGGCTCGCTGCAAGTCGATCGCAACGTGACGCTCTACGGCAGCAGCGACCGCCTGACTTGGGGCGGCAGCGGGGCGGTCTGGTCCGGATCGGGCGACATCGTGATCGCATTCGGAACCGGCCAGTCCCGCGTGACCCATGAGGGCGTGGCGAACAGTTGGACCGGCAACTTGACGGTCAACGAGTCGTCGATCTTCCAGCCGAGCCATGCCTCGACGTTGACGTCCGCCAATTCGGTCACCGTCAACGGCACGCTGCAACTGAACAACGTGTCCCAGACGATCAACGGGCTGTCGGGTTCCGGATTGGTGCAGAACATTGTCGGTAGTAACACGCTGACGGTCGGGGCAGAGAACGCCACGGCAATGTTTTCGGGCGCCATCCAGAACGGTTCCGGCACGATGACGCTGCTCAAGTCGGGGACGGGCACGATGACATTGGCCGGGGCGGAGGCGAACTCCTACAGCGGCGGTACGGCCGTGTCCGGAGGGATACTGAGCCTTGGCACCGGCGGCACCGGCCCCGCCACTTCGCACCCGTCGGCCCTGGGTACGGGGACGGTGACGGTCAACGCCGGCGCTCGGGTGCGGTTATGGATCAAGAACGACGCCAGTTTCACGATCGCCAACAACTTCCACCTGAACGGCGGCGCGCTGCACAATGAAGATGGCAATTACACCATGACTGGTACCATCACCCTGGGATCCGAGGGCGGGACGGTATCTGCAAAACACGCGGCCAAGGATTTGACGATCTCCGGACCAATCACCGGCGGCGCCGGGCTGACGGTGCAAAACGTGGATGGGAACGGCGGCGGTGCCGTGATCTTGACCAATCCCAATAACGCCTATACTGGCCCTACCACCATCACTCACAATCTGCGTTTGGGCGCCTCGGAAGTCATCCCGAACGGAGCCGATGCGGGGAATGTCACGGTAAATGGAAATCTGAATCTGAATGGGTTCAACGAGACGGTCAATGGCCTGATCGGAAGTGGCACCGTCAACAGCGGCACAGCGGGCAGCGCGACCCTCACAGTCGGGGATGGTAACGCGACGGGGAATACATTCGCTGGGATCATTTCCAATGGCTCGGGAACGGTCGCGTTGGCCAAGATCGGTACGGGAACTCAGATCCTGTCCAACAAGAATCCCTACTCCGGCGGAACCACGGTCAACACCGGAACGCTCCAGTTGACCAGCACCGCGAACAACGGCTTCAGCACCGTTGGCACGGGAGATGTGATCATCAACGCCAGCGGTACGTTGCTGTGCAATACCGGTGACAATCAATTAGGGCACGGCAGTGCGGCGAACATCCCCAACGTGATCATCCATGATGGAACCCTGACCGCTTCGTCTCCCTACAACGGTGGCATGTGGATCAAAGGGATCACGATGACCGGTGGGACGGTCGGAGGAACGACTGGCCTGAATCCGCAGAATAATGCCGGATCGTTCCTTACCACACTCGCCTCGCCCACCGGCGCGACGGTCTCCTCGCCGATCCAGAACTCGATGACCGACTTCGTGATCACCGTAGCCGACGGCGGCGCCTCGACCGACCTGCTGCTGTCCGGCAGCGTAACCGGCGGCGCCGCCACGGGGATCACCAAGTCCGGACCGGGGACGTTGAATCAAACCGGGGTGTGGCATGATTTCGCGGGGGCGCTGACGATCAATGGCGGGTTCTTCAACACGGGCGGCACCAATCGCTTCACCAACGGTCACAGCACCGCGAACCAAGCCACATTCTCGATTACCGTCGATGGGGCCGCGTGGACGAACACGGGCGGCGCAGTGAATCGTATCGGCAACGTCACCCTGCGCAACGGGGCCTCCTGGATCATGACGGGCGTCAACAGTTCCTGGGGCACGTACTTCCTGGGGCCGCTTAGCGATGGAAGCCAAGCCACCTTGACGGTAGACGGGACGTCGGCATCGGCGATCAGCGGGTCGGGAAACCTACGGCTGGGCGCCACTCCCACGTTCCACGTCGCCGATGTAACAGGGGACAGCACCATCGATCTGACCGTCGCCGTACCCCTGGAAAACCAAACTCAGGCTCAAGGCTTTGCCGCGGGTGGTTTAACCAAGTCCGGATACGGAACGCTGGCATTGACCGGCGTTAATACCTTCACCGGAGCAACGACCATCGCCAGCGGCACCTTGGCGCTGGCGAACGGCACTTCGCCGAACAATATCGCGTCCTCGACGGTTATCGAGTTGCAGCCCGGTTCGGCGCTGGATGTCACGGGATTATCGAACGGCCGACTGGATCTGGCCAGCGGTCAGACGCTCCGCGGCAGCGGAACCGTGAACGGGCATCTGAACGAACAGGTTGGCGCGTCGGTCAGCCCCGGAGCCAGCGCCGGGTTGATCACGGTGCAAGGGGATCTGACGTTGGCCGGCAGTCGTACTCTGGAGGTGCTGAGCGCAGGTTCCGCTCCGCCCAATGCGGTTGCAGGAACGGACTACGACCAGATCCGGATCACCGGCGAAGGTTCGGTGTCGATCGTAGTCGGAGCAGGACTGAACGTCGAATACTCCGGTTTGCCCGGAACGTTCAATCCGAGCGTTGGGCAAGTGTTCATGTTGATCGACAACGATGGCGGCGCCGCCGACCCGATCAACGGCACGTTTGCCGACAAGGCCAACGGCTATACGCTGACACTCGACGGTAAGCCGATGACGCTGTACTACAACGGCGGAGACGGCAACGACCTGGTTCTGGTCTACACGCCCGCGCCGACGATGGTGTACGTCGACGATGACTGGGCTGGTTTCGAACCGGGACGATTCATCCAGGACGCGGACCCGGTGGCGGCCAACGACCAGAACGCGGTGTTCGGCTACAACGCCTTCAGTTCGGTGAACAGCGCGATCGGCGCGGTCACTACCACGGGGACAATTGTCGTGAACGCGGGGACGCACGCCGAGGCGGTCGATGTGGACAAGGAAGTCACTCTGAACCTCCAGGAAAACGCCATCACGTTCGACTCACTGTCTGGCAATGTCGCCTCGGCGACGATGAATCTGAATGGTATTACGTTGACGATAGGCGACAACTCCACGACGCAGTTCGACGGAAAGCTGGACGGGACCGGCGGATTGATCAAGACGGGGACCGGCACGTTTGTTCCCAACAACAGCAACGCATTCAGCAGTGGAACGATCGTCCAGCAGGGCATTCTCCGGCTCGGCACCGCGGGGGCGTTGGGGACCGGCACGATTACCGTCGATAACGGCGGTACGCTGGATATCAACGCAAGGAGCGGCATCACCAATACTGTCTACCTGACTGGCAACGGAGCGGCAGGCGGAATCGCTGCCTTGACCAACTCGTCCAGCGCGGATAGCGGCCGGATCAACGGCCGCGTTCATCTCCAATCGGATGCCACCATCGGCGGGAACGCCGCGAATATCGACTTGATCGGCGGGGTCAGCGGCAGCGGCAAGCTGACGAAGGTCGGCTCCAGCCTGCTTTACCTGCCCGCCTCGGGTGATTATTCCGGAGGCACAACGATCAACGCGGGCATCGTGCGGATCAACCATGCCGGAGCGATGGGGAGTGGAGTGGTCACGGTCAACACTGGCGGCACGCTGGACCTGCACGCGCAAAGCGGAGTCCTGAACGACATCGATCTGAACGGGTCTGGCGCGCCGAACGGGTTCGCTGCGCTATGGAATTCCAGTTCGGCAGGCAGCGGACGGGTGACGGGCAACGTCTCGCTGCAATCCGACAGCACCATCGGCGGCAATGCCGCCAACATCGATGTCAAGGTTATGGGCGGTCCCGGCAGGCTGACCAAGGTCGGGTCGAACATTCTGTACTTCGGGCACGCGGGCGGTGGGATCAGCGACTATGCCGGAACGACCGAGATCAATGCAGGTACCGTGGCAGTCGCAGCCAACTCGCGGATCGCCAACAGCAACGTTTTCGTCAACAACGGTGGAACGCTGCGCACCGACAACGGTGGCGGCGACGCGCTGGGGAACGGTATTTCAGTGCAACTGCGAACCGGCGGAACTTGGCTCTTCCATCAGAACACGGCAACGGAAACGATCGGTCAGTTGATCCTGGATGGTGGAAGCCTTGTGGGCAACGGGACTGGTACGATCTACAGCATGGCCACGATCGACGCGCGCTCGGGATTGGCCAATAGAACCCTGGGCGGGGCTGTCGGACTGACGAAAACCACCGGCGAATTGCTGACGTTGACCGGAGCCAATACTTACAGTGGCGCAACGATGATCGAAGCCGGAACTCTGGCCCTGTCTGGTGGCAACAACCGTCTGCCCACAACCAGCCCGATCACCGTCAACGGAGGGATTCTGGACCTGGGCGGGACCACTCAGGCCACCGCTGCTGCCTTCTCGCTGGACGACGGGTACGTGCTAAACGGCACCGTCAACAAATCCGGAGGCGACTACGACCTGCGCCGCGGAACGATCGCAGCCACCTTGAGCGGAGAAGCAGGGATTACCAAATCGACTGGCGGCACAGTTCTTCTCGCCCGTGAACAAACCTACCAGGGCGCGACCATTATCGAGGCCGGGACGCTGAAGATGATCTCTCAACCGAGCGATCCAATCGATCGTACGGAATTCTGGTTGGATGCTTCCGCCGCAGACACGCTGTTCCAGGATACCGCTGGCACGGAACCGGTTACCGCCCTGGGCAACAAGATCGCCTTGTGGAACGATCGTACGGGCCAGCCTCTGTACGCCAGCCAAGGCACGCTCGCCAATCAACCCACGTTGCTGACCAATCAGTTGAACTCGCTTCCCATGGTCGATTTCAGCACCTGGGGTTCCGGACAATGGCTGCAATGGAATCAGCGATTGACCGATATCCGCACCGTGTTCTGGGTACTCGGAAGCCACAACGGCGGCAGCCACTTGTTGGGCGACACCTCGACCTCGGACTTCCACCGCGGCGGTGCAGCGTTCACCAGCTATGCCCCCGCAAGTCCCGGTTCCATGATCTGGGGTCAATGGGCCAGTCCCGCCGTCTACAACGGCGCACTAGCCATCGACGGCAATAGCGTCGACGGCAGGTCGACGGGACTGTCCGGCGGATACCAAGTGCTCAGCCTCGTCACCCTGGCCAATGCGCAGGCCAATAACCTAGCCAACGATCGGAACTTTGGCGGCCGTCAGGGCGGTCAGCGGATCGGCGAAATGCTCATCTATCCCTTCCCGCTCAGTGATGCCGCACGCCAGTACACGGAAACGTATCTGCAAGCGAAGTGGTTCGGCATCGATGACCCCGCGTACACCGGTATCCTGCCGCCGACGACAGAGGTCCGGATAGCATCGGGCGCAACCCTGGACTTGAATGGGACCGCACAGACAGTGGGCTCCCTGCCTGATCAGAATGACAGCGGCGGGCAAGTAACCAACTCGGGGAATGCTGACTCGACACTAACCATCAGCGGTTCCACCAGTACCAGGTTTCAAGGTGAAATCGAGGATGGTGCTACCAACCATGTCGCGCTTGTGAAGGAGGGCAGCAGTACGCTTGCTTTGGCCGGATCGAACATGTATTCCGGTACCACGACGGTCAACGCCGGGACGCTGCTGGTCAACGGTTCGACGGCGGCTGGCAGCGCGTTTGCGGTTAATAACGATGCTGTGTTGGGCGGCACCGGGGTGATCGGCGGCGCGGTGACATTGAGCGCTGGAAGTTCGAGTACGCTGTCGCCGGGGGCGCCGGGGTCGCCGGGGGCGGAGACGGCGGATTTGGCGACGGGCAGCTTGACGCTTAGCTCGGGGACCAAGTTCGAGGTCCAAATCAACGGACTGGCGGCCGACACGCAGCATGATCAGGTGCGGGTGGCGGGGACGGTCGGTCTGGGCGGGGCTACGCTGATGGCTGCCGGAACGATCTCGGCGTCGCTGGGCGATAAGGTGGTGCTGATCGAGAACGACGGCGGCGATGCGGTGACGGGCCAGTTCGCGG
>JAHDXO010000065.1 GCA_023382975.1 Pirellulaceae bacterium | reverse complement strand
GCAAGCTGGAAGCTTACCCCACCTCGGTTCTTGCCAGTATTTCAGCAGGCTCCTGGGGCACTTGCTGACACTCGCGAACCGGATCTCAACCTCCGGTTTTCCGGGGCTCGAAGGTCGGGACGTCCAGTGCGGAACGCGGGTCCCTGGCCAAGGCGTCGCCAACGTCGTAAACTACGCGGCTTGGTACCGGAATCTCCGCAGACAAAGGAACTCAGATCATGTCGCATGAATTGAACCGATACAGTCGCCACGTTACGCAACCCAAGAGCCAGGGCGCCTCGCAGGCCATGCTTTACGGCACGGGCATGACCGAGGAAGACATGGACAAGGCCCAGGTCGGCATCGCCAGCGTGTGGTACGAGGGCAATACGTGCAACATGCACCTGAACGATCTGGCCGACAAGGCGAAGAAGGGCGTCACCGAGGCCGGGATGGTGGGGATGCGATTCAACACGATCGGGGTCAGCGATGGGATCTCGATGGGGACCGACGGGATGAGCTACTCGCTGCAGTCCCGCGACCTGATCGCCGATTCGATCGAGACCGTCATGGCGGCTCAATGGTACGACGCGCTGATCGCCTTGCCGGGCTGCGACAAGAACATGCCGGGCTGTCTGATCGCCATGGGGCGGCTGAATCGGCCCGCGATCATGATCTACGGCGGGACGATCAAGCCGGGACACTTGGGCGATGAGAAGTTGGACATCGTGTCCGCGTTTCAGTGCTACGGCCAGTATCTGTCGGGCGAGATCGACGAGGTGACTCGCAAGAAGATCGTCCGCCACTCGTGCCCCGGCGCCGGCGCGTGCGGCGGCATGTACACGGCCAACACGATGGCCTCGGCGATCGAAGCCCTGGGCATGTCACTGCCCTACAGCGCGTCGATCTCGGCGGTGGACCCGGCGAAACGCAAGGAATGCATCCGGGCTGGAGCGGCGATTCGCCAACTGCTGGAAAACGACATCAAGCCACGCGACATCATGACCCGCCAGGCCTTCGAGAACGCGATGGTCGTGGTGATGGCCCTCGGCGGATCCACCAACGCCGTGTTGCATTTGATCGCGATGGCCCGCGCGGTGGATGTTCCACTGACGATCGACGACTTCCAGCGGGTTAGCGACCGCGTGCCTTTCCTGGCCGACCTGAAACCCAGCGGCAAGTTCGTCCAGGAAGATCTGCATCAAGTCGGCGGCACGCCGGCCGTGATGAAATATCTGCTGGAAAAGGGCTTGATGGACGGCGATTGCTTGACCGTGACCGGCAAGACCTTGGCCGAGAATCTGGAAGCGTTGCCGGGACTGGCCGAAGGTCAAACGATCGTCCGACCGCTGGAGAATCCGATCAAAGCGACCGGACACATCCAGATTCTGCGCGGCAATCTGGCGCCGGACGGCGGAGTGGCCAAGATCACGGGCAAAGAAGGCTTGGTGTTCCGCGGTCCCGCCAACGTGTTTGATTCGGAAGAGGACATGCTGCGAGCCCTGGAGCAGAAGCGAATCCGAAAGGGGGACGTGGTGATTATCCGCTTCGAAGGCCCCAAGGGCGGACCGGGCATGCCGGAAATGCTGACCCCGACTTCGGCCATCATGGGCGCCGGACTGGGCGCCGACGTGGCCCTGCTGACCGACGGCCGCTTCTCCGGCGGCTCGCACGGGTTCATCGTCGGGCACATCACGCCGGAGGCTCAGGAGGGCGGACCGCTGGCCCTGGTGGAAAACGGCGACCAGATCACCATCGATGCCGAGAACAACCGGTTGGACGTGGCGTTGACCGACCAGCAATTGGCCGAACGTCGCGCCCGCTGGACCTCGCCGCCTTACAAAGCGACGCGAGGTACGTTGTACAAGTACATCAAGAACGTCAAGTCCGCCTCGGAAGGCTGCGTCACCGACGAGTGACCGAGGCGGAGCATCGTAGCTGAATTCGTGAGAATTCAGATGTCTGTCTTTCGTCATCCGAATTCTCACGAATTCGGCTACGGGGTAGCGCCAGCGTTCTACCAATCGCTCGGCAAGCGGAGCAGGCCGATTGCTCCGCCGCGGTCGTGGTCCAGTGCGCGGACAACAATCTGCCGAACCGCTGCGTCAGCCTCGTCCAGACCGACCAACCGATACATCCGACTCTGCGGAAACAGGTCGGCCTGCGAAGGTTCGCAACGGCAGATCAGCGTGGAAACACGGCGGGCCGGGTGGTCCAAGTACACGAACGGACCCATCGGCTGGGGACCGTCGCCGACGATGCGGGCGACGACCACGTCGGGGTGTTCCGCGACACTGGGTTCGACCGTGTAACGGCGATCCGGCAGCGGGCCGCCGTACTGTCGCCGGACCGCGTCCTCGATCGGTTTCGAGACGTACAGAACTCGCAATCCGGCTTCGCTGGACAGCACCTCCCAGACGATCGCGAATCCGCGTCGATCGAGGATCATCCGGAAGCCTCGCCAACCGATCTCGCGGCCGGGCTCTGTCGGCGGGTAGAACCACAGATAGGTGGACTGGACGAGCTTCTTTTCGCCGATCGCCACCATTTCCTCGGTGTGGTAGACCGTTGGTTCGTCGGAACAAACGGTCGCCGAACCGGTTGCTTCGGTGCTCAACCGCCCGAAACCCGTAGGCTTCATATCTTCGTCGCGCTGAGGATCGAGTTCTTCCACAATCAACGGCGACATCCACCGCAATTCTCCCGTAGCGGATGACGGATCGGGCGAGAAGAATGTCGCTCGTTCGAACGTCCGCTCGGTTCGGGCGTAAACCGCTTCGCGATCCTGCCCGAGCGCTGCGTGTTCCGGCTCGGCGGATTCGACTGGGCCGCGGTTGTCTGACGAGCAGCCAAGCAGCAGGACGACAAGAATCAGTAGGGAAGTTTCACGGAAATGCATTGAATCACGGATCTTTCCCAAGGCAAGCGAACGCCACCCGCTCCGCACGGTTGGCGGAATCATCTTGTGGAGTATACTGGATGGAGGAATTCCTTTTTGTTGCAAACGTCTTCTTCTTTTCGCACGCAGAGCGGTCGCCGGGGCCATGGCAAAAACTTCGAAAAGATCCATTTTCCGTGAAACGGCCTTGGTGAGCGGGTTGGTCACCAAAGAACAGATCGACCGGGCCATCGCCGCGCTGCGCGCCAATCCTGACGAACTTCCGACGCCGTTGGAACAGGTAGATGATGACGAGTTGGCCGCTCGGCTCATCGAAATGGGGGTGATTACGCACTATCAAGCGGACCAGCTCAAGGCCGGCCGCACCAAGCTGAGTCTGGGCCCGTACACGATTACGGATTGGATCGGACAAGGCGGCATGGGGCAGGTTTTCAAGGCGGTTCACACGGTCATGGGCCGCGAATGTGCGATCAAGGTGTTGCCGCTGAACAAGTCAACCCCCGAGGCGATCGACAACTTTCGTCGCGAGATCCGCACGCAGGCCCAACTGGACCACCCGCATTTGGTCCGCGCCTACGACGCGGGGCACGACGGCAACGTCCATTATCTGGTCACCGAATACGTCCCGGGGACGGATCTGCGCCAATTCGTCCGCCGCCAGGGCGCTCTGACAATGCAGCAAGCGGCGAACGTCATCGTCCAGGCGGCGCGCGGGCTCGAACACGCTCATCAACGCGGCCTGATTCACCGCGACGTCAAGCCGGGCAACATCTTGGTCACTCCGCAGGGAATTGCCAAAGTCTCGGATCTGGGGCTTTCGGGCTTCATGCACGAGGCGGACGAGGATCCGCGGGCCGGAAAGATCGTCGGCACGGCCGACTACCTGTCGCCCGAACAGATCCACTCGCCGTTGGAAGTGACTTCGGTCAGCGACATCTATTCCCTCGGTTGCACGCTGTATTACGCCGTCAGCGGCAAGGTTCCCTTCCCGGGCGGAACCACCAAGGACAAAGCGCGGCGGCATCTGGAAGAGACTCCCTGGCATCCGCGGCGGTTCAATCCGGAAGTCAGCGAAGAGTTCGTCGAAGTCATTGCGGATATGATGGAGAAGGAGCCCGCGAATCGGGTGCAGACAGCGGCCGAAGTCGTTGCCCGCCTGGAGCCGTGGGCGCGGGACTCGTCGCCGTTGCCCTCCCAGCAACTGACCAAGTCTCCCTGGATGCCGCCCCCGCTGGCGATCGGCGACGATGGACTGGAGGAAACCAACGTCAGCAGCGACGTCTACGACGACCTGGACAGCCGTGTCGGCAGCGCAAGCCAAGTCTCCCAATCGACCGGTCCGCTGGTTTCCGCCAACCAGGAAACCAACCGCATCCATCGCGTTACGCCGCCGCCGCTAGTTCGTCACCGGCGTCCGTATCAATCGAGTTTTCGTGCCGTGGTGATTGCACTGGCGATCTCGATTCCCCTCTCGATGCTCGCCGGGGCTCTGATCATGCTGGCCCTGCTGAACCTGCAGTAGATCGTTCCGAAGACTGGCTCAGAAGACAAAATTCAGTTGACGGTCCCCTCGAACCGTCTCGGCCTGCCAGCGGTAATCGTAGCCTGCGAACAGATCCGGAGCCAATTGAAAAAAACGGCCAACCTCTACCAGAACGGATCGGGGGATCTCGGGATCGACGCTGCGGCGATTGGCCGAGATGACCAGCACGAAATACTTGCCGCGATCCGGGACATGCAAACGAAAGGCACCGTCTTGGTCGGCGCGCGCGTAATCGCCGCCTAGGTTGCGGATGGCCAGCAGCGCGGGATGGTCCGCTGGCGGTTCGGAGTCGCGAGGCCGCAATCCCACGATTTCCAGCTTGGTCTCCGGCCTCGAGCCTTGCGGGAAGACCATGGCCACCGCCCCATGGTCCATGATGGTGTTGTCGCCCTGCGTCCGCAAGGCGATTCGACCGGAGATCACGCACGGAACCGGTTCATCGACGACCGCCACACTGCCGGTGCCGCCCCCGACCAGGATGCCCAACGCGAATCCGACGAGTGTCACGACGCCCAGCAGAACTCCTTGAATGTACAACAGACTCCGCGGAAACGTCACCTTGGCCGGGTCGAAAGGCAGCATCGTTCCCTCGGCGCGGGGCTCGTCTTCCTCGTCGTCGTACACCAACTCCGTTTCGTCGTCGTAGACCAAGAACTGGGCGAATGGATCGGCAACGATGCTGGGCCCGGGTGACTCGATGGGCGGCCCTTCGAGCGATGCGGCCGGGAGCGATTCGGCGGCTGTCAGCAGTGAGTCCGCGGCGGGTGATGCCGCGGCACTGGGCGGTCGATCCGCCACCCAGTTCTCGACGGCGAAAGACGATTCGGGGATTTCAAGTTTTTCGACGGGCGCCTCGGCCTTGACAGAGGGTTTCGATTCGTCGGTCGGTTCGGTCGGTTCGGTCGGTTCGGTCGGTATCGGCGGCCCGGTTCTCTCCGACACCTCGGCCGCCTCGGCGGGCACCACAACGGCGGGCGATTCGGGAACGGGTGGCAAATCGTCCGCGGGCGGCGGAGCGGGCGAGGGCGAAGTCGCGGCGCCAGCCGGTGCCGGTGCCACCGAAATCATCGCCTCCGCACTCGATTCTCTTGGCGCAAGGACGCGACCGGTGGGCGGTGCAATCTCGTAGGCGTCGTCGCCCTGAGCAGGAACCGTGATCGGTCGGCCGCATTTGGGACATTTGGCACGCGACCCGGCCTTGCGCGAAGCCACGCGAAGTCGAGAGTGACAGAATTCACAGCGAAAACGGATCGGCATGGGCGCGCACAAAACTGGATGGCATCAACGATCGGCAGCAAGCACGAACGACTCTCTCGACTGTAACACCCCGATCGTTGCGCGGCTACCCTTCACCGCGAGTCGATTCGTCCTTCTCGTCCAGCGCTCGCAGACCGAGGACGATCACCAGCAGCAGCCCGTCCGCGACGCCCACCAACAGAAACGCGGACGCGATCCAGGCCAACACGAGCGCCCCCTGGGCGTCGTTCATCGCCCGCATCAGAGAGGCACCGCCCATCAGGACGGCAAATCCGACCACGCAAAGTGGCAGAGCGAAAACCAGGGCTTGTAGGATCTTCTTGGGAACCACCGATAACTACTCCCATCCGGAAAAACGGGTAATCTAGAGTATATTTGCCGGCCTGGGCGTCTCTTGTCAACTATCACCTCACCCATTGTGGTTGGTATTTTCGATTGGTGACCCAGATGATCGAAAACAACGCGGACGTTCATCGAGTATGATGCACTGCCTTTACCCACGGAGGAGCGAAGAGGATGGCACGGAACGAACAACTCATACGGCAACACAAGATTCTGCAGATCCTGGAGCGATACCGCTTCGGGAGGACGCTGGACGAAATCCGACACGAATTGGTCGATGACCTCGGACTGACCTCGTTACACCAGCGCACCGTGAGGCGGGATCTGGAGGCACTCCAGGCAGCCGGGATCGACGTGGACGTGCATGAAGAACAGCGGGGACGCGTCTGGAAGTTCGGGCCCGGCGTGAAAGGCACGCACAAAATCACCGCCTCGGCGACCGAGTTGATCGCGTTGTCCTTAAGCCGCGATCTGCTGTACCCGCTGGCTGGCACACCGTTCTGGGTGGGCATCGAGTCGTTTTGGAGCAAGCTGCGCGACCAGTTGCCCGAAGCCGTCTGGAGCCACTACGAGAAATATCGCCAGGCCTTGTTTGTCCGAGGCATGCCGGCCAAGAGCTATCGGCAGCAGCACGGCATTCTCGAAACGCTGCACCGCTGTATCCAGGAGCATCGCGTCGCCGAGATCGAATACCAGCCGATCGGCAAAGATGCCAGCCGCCGCGAGATCGAGCCTTACGCGGTGGTCTTCTATCAATCCAGTCTGTACATCATCGCCGCGGCCGCGGAAATCGCGGAGACCGAAGCGGACCGCATCCGACACTGGAAACTGGACCGTTTCGTGAAAGCGACGGCGCTGGACCGCTGGTTCAAGCGACCGGAGGACTTCGATCTGGAGCAGCATTTGGGCCAGAGTCTGGGCATCTTCTCAGCGGCCGGCCCGGCGCGCGACTTCCGCATCTACATCAGTTCCCGTGCGGCCCCCTGGGTGATGGAAGATCCGTGGCATCCCAACCAGTCGGTTGAACGCTTGCCGGACGGCGGGATCATCCTGACGGTCCGTGCCGCCCACGAATTGGAGATCATTCCCCGCGTGCTGAGCTTGGGAAACGAAGCCGAAATCCTCTCGCCCGCATCCTGCCGCCAAGCCGTGGCCGAAACGATCCGCAGCATGGCCCAGCGGTATCAATAGCTCAAGGTCCGCGGCAAATCATCAACGGAGCTCGGCGCGGGCCTTAAACCCCGCCAAAACGGCTGTTTGCTTTTCGACGGACTGGCCGATGGTTTAGAATCGGGCGGGCTGTACCCTTGAAGTTCAATCCTCTGCCTCGGTGGTGAACGGGTCATGCGTTTCAACTGGTTTCTTCCCGCGTTGCGAAAGCGACGCCCCGGTGCGATTCGGCGGATACTCCGCCGCTTGGGAACCACTTGGGCCGCTTCGCCATTTCGGCGCGCCGTGCAGACGCTTTGCTTGCTGACCTTCGTCTGGCTGTTCGTCTATGTCTGTTGGCCATACTCGGCGAAACCTGCCTTGAAGTGGCCGGGGTGGGCGCCGGTCGAGGTGTCGGTCGACAAGGGCGCAGTGACGCTGGTCCATGAACAGGGACTCGAGATTCCCAACGCGGTTGGGACCGTCCTCCATCTGGTCGACGACAGCATGGCCAGTCCCGTCCAGTTGGGCGCGTTTCGCGTGGTCCAGGCCGACGCGGGGCGCCTGCAACTGCTGCCGTCCGAACCGCTGTCCGCGGAGCAGGCCGAACAACTGGCCGATAGCTTCGGTCCCTGGACGCTGTTCCAGTCGAAGCCGGGCGACTGGCCGTCCCATTACGCGGACACGCTGCGCGGCCGGGAGCGGTTGGACGCCGAGTCCTTTCTGATCGTCGATCCGCTGGTCAGTCTTTCGACGGCAGTGGCCGCGCGGCAGTGGATCTGGTCGCTCGCGGCGGCGGGTGCCATCCTGGCCGTCTGCTTGATTATTCCGCGCGGGTTCTGCGGCTACCTGTGTCCGTTGGGCACGCTGATCGATCTGTTCGATTGGCTCGTCGGCCGACGGTTCACGCGGTTTCGCGTGGCGGACAATGGCTGGTGGGTCCATCTGAAATACTTCGTGCTGGCCGCCGTTCTCGTGGCTGCCGCATTTGGTGTGTTGTTGGCCGGATTCGTCTCGGCGATCCCCGTGGTAACGCGGTTCTTTGCGTTCGCCGTGACCACCTCGCAGACCGGCCTACTCCGCGGCTGGCACCAGGTCCCGTCGCTCGAATCCGGCCATTGGCTTTCACTCGCCCTGTTCGTTCTGGTATTGGCTCTCGGCTTTCTGAGGCCGCGTTTCTGGTGCAAGTACGTGTGTCCCACCGGGGCCGTTTTCTCGCTGGGCAACTTGTTCCGCATGACCGGCCGCAAGGTTCATGAATCGTGTATCCATTGCGACAAGTGCATCAAGGTCTGTCCGTTCGATGCGATCAAGCCGGATTTCACAACTCGCACCACCGACTGCACCTTCTGCCAAACCTGCGGTGGCGTGTGCCCGACCCAAGCGATCACATTCGTCGACCGCTGGAATCGACAGGACTGGAAAGCCGTCGATGACCCGCCGACTGGCGAGACCCCGATCGGACGGCGAGGCTTCCTATCGACCGCGGCCGGTCTGGCGGCCGGATTGTCAGCGGGCGCCGGCTTGGCGGGGCTGACCCGGACGTTCGGCGCCGGTCTGGGCGATTCCGCGCGGGCGTTGCCGGTGCGCCCCCCAGGAAGCGTTCCGGAACAGCAGTTTCTGCAGATGTGCATTCGTTGCGGTGAGTGTTTCCAGGCCTGTCCGAACGACGTCCTGCAGCCGATGGGATGGCAACAGGGGCTCGAAGGACTCTGGACGCCGCGGGTGGTGGCGGACTGGTCGGGGTGCGAGCCCAGTTGCTCGAATTGCGGCCAGGTCTGTCCGACCGGCGCGATCCGGGCGCTGCCGCTGGAGGAAAAGCGGTTCGCGCGAATGGGACTGGCCGTGCTCGACCTGGAGACTTGTCTGCCCTATGCCGGACGAGACGATTGCCAACTGTGCGTCGACGAATGTGCCGTCGCCGGATACCATGCGATCGAGTTCATCCGAGTGGGCACGGAAGTGGACCCGTTCGGCCAGCCGGTCGAGGGCACAGGGCGCGTGGCGCCGGTGGTCGTTGCGCATCAGTGCGTGGGTTGCGGGTTGTGCCAGACTCGCTGTTACACGATCAACCACAAGCAGAAGGGCCTGCTTGCGGCCTCGGCGATCGTGGTCCAGGCCGGCGCGGACCGCGAAGACCGGATGCTCGCCGGGTCGTACCGATCGCTGCGCGAGGCCGAACAGCAGGAACGCGACGCGCAGCGACAGCGTCTGTTGGACGAGAGCGGAACCGAGAACCGCTATCTACCGGATTTCTTGCAGTAGGCGGAGAGGTGATCATGGTTTTTCGGACGGCGGAAGCGAATCCCGGTCGCTCGGGCCACGCGCGGCGGCGTATGGTGTTGACGATCGCGCTCGTCGGCTGGTTGGGTTGGACGGTCTCGGCCCAGGCCGATCTGGTCGAGTTGCTCAGCGGAGCGAAACTCGAAGGCAGCGTGACTAAGATCGACAAAGAAGCGCGAGAGGTGACGGTTGCGACCCAGATGGGAGGTCGGACGTACACGCGTGTCTATCCCTACGATCGCATCCACGCCGTGACGCTCGGCGACAAACGCTACGTGCTGAATGAAATGCCGGACGCCAGTCCGACAGGTTCGCGGCCGAAACCGGCCTCCGGAAATACTTCCGCAGTCAAGCCAACCGGCGGCGGAGACATCGCCAAACGGATCGAACAGCAAGGCGCGACGCCTCCGGACTGGTACGATTCCACGCCGTTGAACTACCCTCGGACGCTCGACCTCGCGTGGCCGGAACCGCCCCCGGACAAGGCCTGGAACAATCAGAAGAACATGGGACAGTACATCTGGGACATCATCAATCCCAATCCCGCGAAGTGGCGCGAAGGCACCAAGTTGTTGCATCACATGCTGGAAGTCAACAAGGACCGTCCGGAGACCTTGCGACGGATCATGGATGCGCTGGGGCGTTTCTATCACAACCTGCTTCAGGACGATGCCCGGGCGGCGTTCTGGTGGCAGAAGGCCGGAGTCGGCGAACCGGACACCCGCTTTCGAAACAGCGCTCCGCTGCTGGCGGAGTGCTACTACCGGCTGGGCAGCAAACCGATGGCCAGCCAACTGTTGATGCAGGTCGAGAAGACGGCGCCGCAGTTCTCGTTGATCAAAGTCTGGGCCGACATGGGCGAATTGGCCCGTGCGCTGCAACTGGCCGAGGCGTACGCGCGCGGCAATGCGTCCGTCGCCGCGATCGCGTACATGTACGCCGGCGACGCCTGCCGGACCAACGGCGACTACGCCAAAGCCATGGACTACTACCAGAAAGTCATCGGCGCCCAGGCCAGTGGCCAGCTCGCCAAGCGGATCGAACGCGAGCAGCAGCGGGCCCGCGACAGTCTCGAAGCGATCCGGCTGTTCGAACGGGCCGACCCGGCGCGCGTTCCGGACGGCGTCTACGAAGCCAACAGCATGGGATACGCCAGCTTGATTCACGTCGCTGTCACCGTTCAGGGCGGACGGATTCAAGCAATTCAGATCACCCGCCACGAAGAGAAGCAATTCTACTCGGCCTTTACCGACACCGTGCAAAAGATCATCCAGCGTCAGAGCGTCAAAGGAGTCGACGCCACCAGCAGCGCGACCCTCACGTCCGAAGCCGTCATCAACGCCGTCGCCAAAGCCCTGGCCGGCGCCGCCCGCCCGCCGACACGATAGCGGACCGTGGAATCGCCGCATGATCGACCAAGTCTACCCGCAGGAGAACACCGACCGTGCTCGGCGAGGGGCTCCGAAGACCGCGAAATCGCCGACCGAAGGTGAGTTTTCCGGATGCGACCGTACCGGATGCCTTCCTTCAGCGAGGTCAGGTGCGGCTGGGGTACGTCAGCCGGAACTTGGTGTACATCTGGGTTTCCTCGGCAGCCGAATGCCTGCAACTTCGGATCCGCGCGAAGTGGGCGGATTCGCGAAAACTCGGGCATGGTGCGTTCTCCTCCGACGACGCACGACTCCGGCGACGAAGCTGTTTCCCTTGTCTTCCGCTATGCCTCTCGGGTATCCTGGAGGTGGTTTCGGTTACTGATGGCCTGGGATGGGGCGATGAACAATTGTTGCTGGTCAAGACGGACTTGCTGGTCCGCTGGTAGTGTTTGGGTGGCTCTGCTTGCGTGCTGCGTGGGCAACGTCCCGGCGGCGGATGCGGATCGAACGCCGGCCAGCGGCATCGAGCGGGACGCGGCGGACGTCAAGCGGTTGATCGGCGATCTGGGCTCGCGGGAGTTCGCGTTACGAGAACGGGCGCAAGCCGAACTGCAGCGACTGGGACTGGCCGCCTTCGATGCGTTGCACGATGCGCAGGAGAGCGACGATATCGAGATCGCGATCCGGTCGCGGTATCTGTTGCGCAGCTTGGATCTGCGCTGGGCGCGCGAGGACGATCCGCTGCCGGTCAAGGAAATCTTGCGCGGCTACGGCAACAAATCCGCCAGCGAACGCCGGAATCTGCTGGAACAACTCGGGGCGCTCGGCGACGGACAGGGCATCGGCGCGCTGTGCCGCATTGTGCGTTTCGACGATTCCAACCTGCTGTCGAAACGAGCCGCGCTGCTTGTCGTCCAGCAACCCTCTTCGGACGATTCCGCGGCCATGCGGCAAGTCAGCGACCTGATCTTGACCGAGATCGGTCCCAGTCAGCGTGGCGCCGCGAATTGGTTGCGGGTCTACGCCGATCTGCAAGACGATCCCGAAGCCCTGCTGAACGCCTGGGAAGCGATCACGCGGCGCGAGGAAGCCGTGTTCCACCACACGCCGGAGAAGTCGTCCGCCGACATCGTCCGCGACCTACTGCGGTGGCAGGCCGATCTGCTGGAGCGGCTCGGACGCGCGGACCAGGCGTTGGCCGTTGTTCAGCGGACGATCAATCTGCTGGACGGCTCGCGCGAACAACTGCTCGAAACGGTCGATTGGCTGATTCAGCGCGAAGCTTGGCCGACGGTCGAGTCGGTGGCCGAGCGGTTCGCCGAGCGGTTCAACGATTCGCCTCTGTTGCGTTACCGCTTGGCCGAGGCCCAGCGAAGACAGGACCGCCGGGAACTCGCCGAACAGACGGCGGAGCAGGCCCTAAAGCTGAACAAGGACAACCACCAGGACCACATTCTGGCAGCCTACTCGCTGCAGGAGCGCGGTCTGTTCGACTGGGCCGAGCGCGAATATCGGTACGTGATCGAGTTGGGGCCCGCCGGCTCGCAGCACGACCTGCGAACCCGTTTTCTGCTGTCCGAGATGCTGCACGACGTGGGACGAAATCTGGATGCGGCCGAGACGCTGCAACCGACGGTCGACGCGATGAACAACGACCAAAACGTCGAGTACCTGGTGCGGCGGATCGGCCGCGAACCGGGCAGCATCCGCTCGCGGATGAACTACTTCTACGGCGAACATCTGCGCAGCCGGGAGCAGTTCGCAGAACAGCGAGAACGTCTCGAAGAAGGCGTGAAACAGGATCCGACCGACGCCGATCTGCTGATCGCCATGTACCGCGCCTCGCACGCGGACGATGCGTGGAGGAAAACGACCCTGCAGCGGATCCAGGAGACGGCGGAGACCTTTCGCGAGCAAGTCCGCGCCGGCGAGCAGGCCGTGGCCTCGGCCGACAACGAGGAAATCCGGTCGATCTACAACCGTCAGTTGGCAGGCGCGAACAACCAACTGGCGTGGCTGATCAGCAATACCGAAGGCGACTACGACGAAGCGCTGCGCTGCAGCCTGCGGTCGCTCGAGTTGCGTCCCAAGACGGCAGGCTACCTGGATACGCTGGGCCGCTGCTACTTTGCCAAAGGCGACTACGAGAAAGCCGTCCAAGTCCAGACGCAAGCCGTGGAACTGGAACCGTTCTCCGGGCAGATCCGTCGGCAACTTGAGTTGTTCGAAAAGGCGCACCGGGAAGCGTCGGAGAAGACGCAAGACGGCCAGCCCGGCGGCGACGGCTCATGAGCCCATCGGTGTCCGGTCCTGAACCGGTTCCGGTCGCCGCGGCGGTTGTGGCTCCGACGACCAGTGACTTGGTACGGGAGCGCATCCGCTACCACGGAGTCTACTTGCTGCTGGCGGTCGTGGTTCTTGGACTCGCGTTGTTTCTCCGCATCGGGCCGCAGGACCAAGTCGTGGTTCCAGGGCTGAATCTCACGCTGCCGGAAGCGTGCGCCTATCGGAAGCTCTTCGGCATAGGATGCCCCGGATGCGGGATGACTCGGGGTTTCATCTCGCTGACGCGCGGTCGCTGGCAGCAGGCCTGGGACTACAACCCCGGTGTCTATCTCATGTTCTTTTTGGTGGCTGTGCAGATTCCTTATCGGGCTATTCAAATCGGGCGAGCACGGCTTGGACGGCCAGAATGGCGGCATCCAACACTGTCGGCAGTTCTCGTTTGCGGGCTCGTTCTTGGCCTGATTGGCCAATGGCTTGTGCGGATGTTCGCATCGTAGCGATGCAAGTACACGCCCGAAAAAGACTTGTGGCTTTCTTGCTGGAACTAGCCTGTTTGAGGGGCAGGTTATTTGCTTTCCAAGCGTCTCTTGAGTAAACTGAAAGAGTCGCCGAAGCATCGTCTGCCTTTCGGGGCAGCACTTGCGTTGGAGTCGTCATGATCATCACCGCGATCCGCAAGGCGCGGAAAGTGGCCCCACCACCGGAGGTATAGTCCATTGATCACCGCTGCCAAACTAAATGAACAGACTCGGCAAGACTTGGCTCAGATGGCCAAGACTCAGGGCATCACCGGCTGGCATTCGATGCGGAAGGACGAGTTGGTGCGGGCGTTGACTCGCAAATCGCGAGCCCGAGCCTCCAGCAAACGCGCTTCGAAGAACGGCTCGAAGAACGGTGCACAAAATGGTACGGCCACGGCGAGTCGTCGCCGATCGACCCAGGAATCCGGCGAAGCATCCATTCGCAGCAAGTCCTCTTCCGCGCCTCGCGGGACGGACGCTGGGGCGGAGACGAACGGGAAGAACGGCAAGCACGAACAGCGCAGGACTCCGCAGGTGGTCGAGCGGATCCAGCAAGTTCAAGCCGAGCGGGAGCGCTTAAAGGATCTTTCGTCCATCAACGAACGCGCCCGCAGCGTTCGCAAGAGCATGCCCGACAAGATCAATGGTGGGCCGCGCCGAGACCGGATCGTGCTGCTGGTCCGGGATTCGTACTGGCTGCAGGTATCATGGGAAATTCGGCGGCAAAGCGTCGAACGGGTGCGGGCGGCGATGGGCGCGCACTGGCACACGGCGCGTCCCGTGTTGCGGTTGATCGAGGTCGACACCGGAACGACGACCAGCACGGCCGAGCGGGTGGCGCGCGAGATCGAGATCCACGGCGGCGTATCGAACTGGTACATCGATGTCCTTGATCCGCCGAAGAGCTATCGGGTGGATATCGGTTACCAAGCCGACAACGGTCGGTTCGTGGCGTTGGCTCGGAGCAACTCGATCACAACCCCCAGTCCTGGCAGCAGCGATGCGTTGGACCAGAACTGGAACGACATCGCCAAGGACTATGAGCGTATCTATTCGCTGAGCGGCGGGTACAGCGAGCAGCCGTCCAGCGACGATCTGAGGGAGTTGTTCGAAGAGCGACTGCGCCGTCCGATGGGAACGCCGATGGTGACGAAATTCGGAGTAGGCGCGGATGCGGCTTCGTTCCGCAAGCCGCAGTTTGCGTTCCATGTCGACGCCGAGTTGATCGTGTACGGCCAGACTCGTCCCGATGCCTACGTGACGTTGGCGGGCCAGCCCGTGAAGTTGCGGTCGGACGGGACGTTCACGGTGCGCCGCGCGATGCCGGATCGTCGCGAAGTGCTTCCCGTCGTCGCTGGCAGCGGCGATGGATTGGAACAGCGGACCGTGATCTTGGCCATCGAGCGCAATACCAAGATCATGGAACCGGTTCATCGCGAGCCCACCGACCAGTAGCACGATGAAGATATCCCACCTGACCTCGATCGTTCCCGCCTCTATGGCAATCGTCGGGGTCGTGCTCTTGGTGCTGTGGACGAGCATGGCTCCGTCCAGCCAGTTCGCCGTGCGGGAACCCGGTTTGGACAACACCCCGCAGGCGGCAGTGGACAGCGACGCCCGGGAGTTGGTCGCGGGCCAGCCGGTCGCCGGTCCTGGCATCGCGCTCGATGTGATGTGCGACTGGCCTGGATTTCGCGGGCCGCGGCGCGACGCCATCAGCGAGGAAGGGACGCCGCTGGTCCGTCAAGTGCCCCCCGGCGGGCCGCCCGTGCTGTGGCAAGTGGATGTTGAGGAAGGGTACGCCGGCGCCGTGGTTCGGAACGGTCGCGTTTTCGTCCTGGATTACGACAAGCAGGCGCAGACCGACACACTTCGCTGTCTGTCGTTGGGCGACGGTCGCGAGATCTGGCGGAACGGCTATCCCGTGACGATCTCGCCGAACCACGGGATCACGCGCACGGTTCCCGCGCTGCTGGGCGATGCGGTGATCACCATCGGACCTCGCTGCCATGTGGCGTGTTGGGACATGGAAACGGGCCAGAACCGCTGGTTGTTCAGCATGGTGGAGCGTTACGGCAGCGAGGAGCGGCAATGGTACACGGGCCAGTGCCCGCTGGTGGACGGCGGCCGTGTGATCCTGGCGCCGTGCGGACGCGACAGTCTGCTGGTCGCGTTGGATGCGGCGACGGGCGAGGATCTGTGGCGCACGCCAAACCCGCGCGGCTGGAAGATGACTCACAGTTCGGTCATGCCGGTCGAGTTCGCCGGGCAGCGGATGTACGTCTACTGCGGCACGGGCGGCACGGCCGGGGTCTCGGCCGAGGATGGTCGGCTGATGTGGGACGAGACGTCCTGGACGGAGAGCTTCGCCACCAGTCCCTCGCCGCTGGCGGTGTCGGACGGCCGGATCTTTCTGAGCAGCGGGTACGACGCCGTGGGAGCGATGTGGCTGCAACTGAAACAGCAGGGCGATTCGATCGTCGCCGAAGCGGCCGGCAAGCTGGACCGCAAACAATTCAATTCCGAACAGCAGACGCCCATTTTCTACCAGGGGCATCTCTACGGGATTCGCAAGTTCCGTGGCGGCCAGTTCGTCTGTTTGGACTTGCAGGGCAACGAGATCTGGAACAGCGGGCAGGACAAGTTTGGGCATGGTCCCTATATGATCGCGGACGACATGCTGTTGATTTTCGGCGACAACGGAATGCTGGTCGCGGCGGAAGCGACGGCCGAGGCATATCGTCCGCTGTGGCGATGGGCGGTCTACGACCAAGGCCACGAAGCGTGGGGACCGCTGGCCATGGCGAGCGGCCGCTTGATTCTGCGCGACATGACGCGAATGACCTGCCTGGATTTGCGCCGCAGTGGCGATTGATTGCGAGGGAGCGATGAGCGAGGAAACACGCACGGAACGATCCGATCTCAACCCACCGCGCCCCGCCGGCGTCGTGCCGCTGGCGGTCGGAGTGGTGTTGGCGGCCGTTTTGCTAGTGGCGGCCTGGGCGGTGTTTCGGGTCGACAATTGGGGCGAGCGAGGCAGCGGTCTGTCCCCGCGTTTCGAATACGATGCGACGGACGTGATGTCGGTCGATCCGGCGTTGGTGACTTACGCCGAAACGGGACAAGTGCCGGTTGGAATGCAGGTCGTCCAGGGAATCGCGACTGGTGCGGACGGTCGGTTCCTGGTGGCGGGCGACCGCGCCGTACAGTGGTTCGAGCGGGACGGAACGCCGCTGCAGGCGGTCGCCGTGCCGGGCGAGCCGCGGTGCGTGGCCGTGGCGGGCGACGATCACCGTTTTCCCGGCCGTTTGTACGTCGGCCTGACGACGCGCGTGGAAGTGTACGACGCCGAGGGCCAGGCGGTGGGCAGTTGGTCGCAGGGTCTGGACGAACGCAGTTTGTTGACGTCGCTGGCGGTCTTTGAGGACAACGTGTTGGCGGCCGATGCCGGCAACCGCGTGGTGGTGCGTTGGGACGCGGCGGGGCAGTTGCTGGAAACGATCGGACGGCCGGACGAGGAACGCGGCGTCCGCGGCTTTGTGATCCCCAGCGCGCATTTCGACATCGCGGTGCCCGCCGACGGGGTGTTGCGAGCGGTCAATCCGGGTGCGCGGCGGATCGAGGCTTACACGCTGGACGGAGATCCGCTGGGCCATTGGGGCGAAGCTTCGCCGCGGATCGAAGGCTTCTTCGGCTGCTGCAATCCCAGCCATTTGGCCGTGCTGTCCGACGGCCGTTTTGTCACGGCGGAGAAGGGTGTGCCGCGGGTCAAGATCTACAGTGCCCAAGGCGAATTCGAATCGGTCGTCGCCACGCCGCAGACCCTGGCGCCGGGAACGAACGTTGGCTTGGAGATCCGCGACGACCACAGCCCGGGCACGTTCGACGTGGCCGCAGACGACTCGGGCCGCGTGCTGGTGCTGGACCCGAACACGCGGCAGGTAAGGATTTTCGAACTTTTGCAACCAGGAGCAGGAAGCGATGCAGGATCCGCGAATTGACCGGTACGATGAGACTCGACGTCAGTGGCTGGCATCGATCGGGCGCTGGTGCGCTCTGACGGCACTGGCCGTGCTGACCGGACGGCTGTTGCTGCGGTCGCGGCATTCCTCCGACTGTGGACGTCAGTTGCTGTGCCAGAATTGTGGCTTGCTAGAGCGTTGCAGGCTGCCTCGCGCGGCCGAGAGCCGACGGGAAGAAACAAGGAGTTTGTGATGGCGGACGGAGCTTCCCGAAAAGACCGACGCGGATTTCTGAGCGACGCCTTGCGGACGAGCAGCGTCATCGCCTTGGCCGGCGCCGGCGGATTCTTGGCCGGCCGCCGCACCGAGGGCGAACCACTGGTCTGGCAATTGGACCCCGACAAGTGCATCGGTTGCGGGAACTGCGCGACCTACTGCGTGCTGGACGTGTCGGCCGTCAAGTGCGTCAACTGCTTCGACATGTGCGGTTTCTGCGATATCTGCACGGGCTACTTCGAGATGAGCTACTTGGCGCTGGACACGGCGGCCGAAAACCAACTGTGCCCGACCGGCGCGATCGTGCGGAAGTTCATCGAAGAGAAATCCGGCCAGCGGTTCTACGAGTACACGATCGATCTGCCGCTGTGCATCGGCTGCGGCAAGTGCGTCAAAGGGTGCGCCTTGATGAACGGCTCGCTGTATCTGCAAGTCGAACACGACCGTTGCTTGAACTGCAACGAGTGTGCGATCGCGACGGCTTGCCCGACGCAAGCCTTTCATCGCATTCCGGCCAGCCAGGCGGAGATTTTGAAGCGACGGGCCGAGGCGGTGCTGGGAGCCCGCGGCCGGCGGTTGCTCCGCGAAGCTGGCGACGACGAAGCAAAACGCCGCAAAGGCGACGAGCTGCTATCCCGCGCCTTGCGCAATCGACGTTGGCGTCAGCAGCAGCAACCCACCGCGTCAGCCGAAGGAACCTCCCCCGATGCCTGACAAGAAGGGAATCTTCCACTTTCTCGCCGCGCTGCTGGCGGCAGGAGTGGCGCGAGGAGCCGATCTGATTCCGGTGCCGGATTTCAGCGAGTACCGGGTGCCGGTGTCGATGCCGCCGGCGCCGGACCATGCGGTCTGGGAGTGGCTGAATGTTGGGTTGCTGGTAGTCGCGTTGGTGCTGGCGACCTACTTCGCGCTGGTCAGCCGTTCGCGTCGCGGCCTGTACGTCCTGTCCGTCGCCTCGTTGCTCTGGTTCGGGTTCATTTACCAGGGCTGTGTGTGCGCCATCGGAGCAACCCAGAATGTGACGTTGGCCCTGTTCGACAGCCGATACGCGATTCCGTTGACCGTGGTGGCCGTCTTCGTGCTGCCGCTGGTGTTCACACTGTTTTTCGGCCGCACGTTTTGCGCGGCCGTTTGTCCGCTCGGGGCGATCCAGGAGTTGGTGGCGGTCCGTCCGGTGCGAGTGCCGGCGTGGTTGGACCATGCGCTGGGGCTGATCCCGTACATCTACCTGGGACTGGCCGTGATTTTCGCGGCAATGGGAACGGCTTTCGTCGTGTGCCGCTACGATCCGTTCGTGCCCCTGTTCCGAATGAGCGGCGATATCAACATGCTCATCTTCGGCGGCGCGCTGCTCGTGCTGGGCGTCTTCGTCGGCCGGCCTTATTGCCGCTACCTGTGCCCTTACGGCGCCGTGCTGGCGGTGCTGTCGAAGGCTTCGAAATGGCACGCCCGCATTCCTCCGGAGGAGTGCATCAAGTGCCGGTTGTGCGAGGACAGTTGTCCGTACGGCGCGATTCAACAGCCGTCGCCCCCGTTGCCTCGCGAGGCCCGGCCCGCCGCGCGCCGCCGTTTGGCCGTCTTGCTGGGGCTGGCGCCGTTGCTGGTGGTCGCGGGCGCTTGGCTCGGATCGTTGTTGGCCGTGCCGATGGCTCGCCTGAATCCCGACGTGCGGCTGGCCGAGCGGATTCAACTGGAAGACACGGGCCAAGTGGAAGGCACGACCGATGCCAGCGAAGCGTTCCGCAATACGGGGCGTCCCAAGCAGGAACTATTTGCCGAAGTGGTGGAAATCCGTGAACAGTTCCGTTGGCCAGCGATCTTGCTGGGCGGGTGGATCGGTCTGGTCGTGGCGGTCAAGTTGATCAGCCTGTCGGTCCGACGCCGTCGCGAGGACTATCGGCCGGATCGCGCACGCTGCGTTTCATGCGCGCGCTGCTACTGGTACTGTCCCGGCGAACAGGTCCGCTTGGGGTTGATCGACGATGTGTCCGAACTGGTCGACTTGGAGAAGCTGGAGGCGAAATCGGCATCATGACGCGACGGGAGCAATACACGCTGGCGTTCCGCTGCGCCGTGGTGAGCGGTGTGTTTGCGGCGGTGGTGGGGGTTCTGCTGCTGCTGGATTTCCGCCTGCGAGTGGCCGAAGATCCGCTCAATTCGCCGGCGTACCTGGCGCTGAAGCAGCAACTGAAGGACGATCCGCAGAACGAGACGCTGCAAGCGTCGTTTCGGCGTTTGGACGAACAATTGCGCGAGGCATATTTCAACCGCCGCCAATTCGCGCTGTGGGGGACGTGGCTGCTGCTGGGCAGCAGCGTGCTGTGTGCCGGACTGGGCAAGTGGGCCGCGACGCTGCATCGGCGGTTGCCACATCCCGAGCCGGTCGCGTTTCTGGACGATCCCGAAGAGACCGCCGGTCGCGCCGGACGCTGGGCGGTCGCCGCGTTCGGCGGTATGGCGATCGTGGTGATCGTGGGCTTGAATGCCGGCTTCCGCGGCAGTCTGCCCGCCGATTCGCGGCAGTTGGCCGCGCTGATCGCACGCGAGGCACCGGTGGATCAGCCCGCCCCGGTCCGTCCCGCACCGTCGACAAACGACGTGGCCGAGACAACACCCGATGTGCCCGAGACGACTCCTGACGCACCCGACGTCGAGCCCGACCGGCCGACGGCCAAGATGCCCGCGGACGAACCGGGGGCGGCCGATCTGCCTGAACTGCCGGGCGGATTTCCGGACGATGACGAGCTGCGTGCAAACTGGCCGCGGTTCCGCGGCTGGGACGGACTGGGCGTCGTGGCCGCGGCGGACGTTTCCACCGCCTGGGACGTCGAATCGGGCGAGGGAATCCTGTGGAAGACCGAAGTGCCGCTGCCGGGGAACAGTTCGCCGGTGCTGTGGGGCGACCGCATTTTCCTGACAGGGGCCGACGAACAGACACGGGAAGTCTTTTGCTTCGACGCCGCTTCGGGCGAACTGCTGTGGCGGCAGGCGTTGCCGGGCACCCCGGAGAGCACGGCCGCCGTGCCGAAGGTGATGGAGGCGACCGGTTTCGCGGCGCCGACCGCCGTGACCGACGGTCGCCGGGTCTACGCGATGTTTGCCAATGGCGATCTGGGAGCATTCGATTTCGCGGGTCGCTTGCGCTGGTCGCGCAGCCTGGGAATTCCGAAGAATGCGTACGGCCATGCCGCATCGCTGGCCATGCACCGGGATCTGCTGATCGTGCAATTCGACCAGGGCGTGCGCGACGACGGCCTGTCCAAGCTGCTCGCCTTGCGAGGCGCGACCGGCGAGACGGTCTGGGAAAGGGCACGCGAGGTTCCCAATTCGTGGCCTTCGCCCATCGTGATTCAGGTCGGCGATCAGCCACAGATCATTACTTGCGCCGACCCGTGGGTGATTGCCTATTCGCCGGCCGACGGCAGCGAGATCTGGCGGGCCGATTGCTTGAAGGGCGACGTTGGACCCTCGCCGGTCTTCGCGGGCGGCATGGTGTTCGCCGCCAACGAGTTTCCCGGGCTCGCGGCGATCCGGGCGGACGGCAGCGGGGATGTGAGCGATACGCACATCGCTTGGGAAGCCGACTTAGGCGTTCCGGATTGTGCCAGCCCGCTGGCGACCGAGGACCATGTCTACCTGCTGGCCTCGTACGGAATCTTGACGTGCTACGATGCGCGCGAGGGTGGCGATCCGCTCTGGGAGCAGGAATTCGACGCCATGTTCGTGTCGTCGCCGACGCTGGTTGGCAAGCTGATGTTTTTGTTTGACGAGCACGGCAAGGTGTTCATTGTGGAACCGACCGCGGAAGAGTGCCGAATCGTCGCCGAGAACAACTTGGGCGAAGAATGCGTGACCAGTCCCGTGGTGATCAACGGACGGATGATCGTTCGCGGGAAAGAGCATTTGATCTGCATCGGAAAGAAACCGTAGTGCGGCGGAAGAGAAACGAATCATGGCTGACCTCGATCTCGCTTTTGTCGACGAAACGATCCGCCGGATCGGGCGTGGTCCCGAGACCGTGATCCCTATCCTGCAGCAGATTCAGAGCCACTACCGTTATCTTCCGCACGAGGCGTTGCGGCGGTTGTGCGACGAGACCGACATCACGCCCGCAGCGATCGAAGGCGTCGCGACGTTCTACACCCAGTTCCGCCGCGAACCCGTGGGCGCCCATCTGATCCACGTTTGCGTGGGCACCGCCTGCCACGTCAAAGGCGCCCAGCAGGTACTGGACACCATCCGCGGCGAACTGCATTTGACCAAGGGGCAAGATACCGACGCAGACCGCCAATTCACCGTCCAACCGGTCGCCTGCTTGGGCTGTTGCACGCTGGCGCCCGTCGTGCAGATCGACGAAATGACCTACGGCCACCTGACCCCGAAGATGGTCCCGGACGTTCTGCGCGACTTTGTGCGACATCACGACGGGGCGGCTCGCAAGGTGCCGTCCCCGCGGCGGTATGCTGCCGTGCCGGCGACCGGCGAGATCCGGATCGGCTTGGGATCGTGCTGCGTGGCGCAGGGCAGCGCCAATGTGCGGGATGCGATCGAGCGGGTGCTGGCCGAAACCGGAGCGCCGGCCGACGTCAAGCGGGTGGGGTGCGTCGGCATGTGCCACCAGACGCCGCTGGTCGAAATCGTCCCGCGCCAGGGCGAAGCCAGCTTGTACGCCCGGGTGCAGCCGACCGATGCGGCGTCGCTGGTCCTGAAACATTTCAAGCCGCGCAGCCTTCTGCGGCGTTTCACGTTCACCGCCGAACGTTGGCTGGACCGCCTGCTGACCGACGATGACGACGAGCCGACGGTCCACCGGGCGATCAACCCGCGCGAGGGCGCCGTGTGTTCGTTTCTCGGTCCGCAGAAGCACTTGGCCACCGAGTACTGCGGGCAGATCGATCCGATCGACTTGGACGAGTATCAGCGGCACCACGGGTTCGAGGCGCTCCGGCAGTGCATCGCGTGGAACGACCCGCAGCGGATTATCACCCAGGTGCAGCAGAGCGGTCTGCGCGGACGCGGCGGCGCGGGATTTCCCACCGGGGTCAAATGGCAACGCGTCCGCGAAGTTGCGGGCGACAAGAAGTACCTGATCTGCAACGGCGACGAGGGCGACCCCGGCGCCTTCATGGACCGCATGCTGCTCGAATCGTTCCCCTACCGGATCATCGAGGGCATGGCGATTGCCGCGCTGGCTGTCGGATCGCACGAGGGCTACTTCTACATCCGGGCCGAGTATCCGCTGGCCGTCAAGCGGATCCGCGAGGCGATCGAACTGTGCCAACAGCGCGGCATCCTCGGCCCGAGCGTTCTGGGCAGCGGATTCGCGCTGAATCTGCGCGTGATGGAAGGCGCCGGCGCGTTCGTCTGTGGCGAGGAGACCGCGCTGCTGGCATCGATGCAAGGCGAACGCGGCATGCCTCACCTGCGTCCGCCGTATCCGGCCGAGATCGGATTGTGGCAGCGTCCGACCTTGATCAACAATGTCGAGACCTATGCCTTGGTCCCGTGGATTCTGCGGAACGGCGCCGATGCGTTCGCGACGCTGGGCACGGCCAAGAGCAAAGGCACTAAGGTGTTCGCCCTGGCGGGCAAGGTGGCTCGCGGCGGGTTGATCGAAGTCCCGATGGGCGTCACGCTGCGACAGGTGATCGAAGACGTCGGCGGCGGCGTGGCGCGCGGCAAGCGGCTGAAGGCCGTCCAAGTCGGCGGTCCGTCGGGCGGCTGCGTGCCGGCCGAGATGGCGGACACCCCGATCGACTACGAAGCGTTGGCCGGTGTCGGCGCGATCATGGGCAGCGGCGGATTGGTCGTGCTGGACGAAGACGATTGCATGGTCGACATCGCCCGGTATTTCCTGCGGTTCACCCAGGATCAATCGTGCGGCAAGTGTACCTTCTGCCGCGTCGGCACGCGGCGGATGCTGGACGTGCTGGACCGACTCTGCCAAGGCCAAGGCCGCAAGGGCGATCTGGAGCATCTGGAGCAACTGTCGCGCGACGTCAGTGCGGGCAGCTTGTGCGGACTCGGCAAGACCGCGCCCAATCCGGTGCTCTCGACGCTGAAGTATTTCCGCGACGAATACGAAGCGCACATCGAGGGCCGCTGCCCGTCCGGCAAATGCACGGCGATGATCCAGTACAAGATCAACGACCGCTGCACCGGCTGTACGCTCTGCGCCCAGGCCTGTCCGGTCGACGCGATTCCGATGACTCCGTACCGCCGCCACACGATCGATTCCGACAAATGCACCCGCTGCGATACCTGTCTGCAGGTCTGCCCCGAGTCGGCGGTGTACGTGGAGTGATCTCCGTTTTGCAGTACAAGAGTTCCTTCAAAGCCGAACAGAGAAGTAAGATGCGTTACCTATTCATGGACAACTTTCGAGGATTCGCCCGCACGCTAATTCCTCTCCAGTCGGCGACTTTTCTCGTTGGGGAGAACAGCAGCGGCAAGAGTTCATTCCTGTCGCTAGTATACCTGCTTTCCAATCCTGAATTCTGGTTCAATCTGGATTTTTCGTTGGGCGAGTCATGTAATTTGGGCGGATACGATGACATCGTTTCTGCCGCCAGTGGGGACCGAAGCGAATTCACGGTAGGCACGTTCATTGTCCGGCCAGACAGAAGCAACAACGGCCATACCGAACGTCTCTCGTTCTCGCTCCTAACATTCAAGAGCCAAGACAACACGCCTAGGCTGCACCGCTACACTCAGTACTCGGAAGGACGGATTCTCCGACTGTTGTTGACATCCGAGTCAATCAAATACAAGTTCGTCGAGGAGCGTCCGAAGATCGACCATGCAATGGATGCAAATGATGATTTCCTATCCGTATTCGATGAACACCTCTCCGACCGGAGGGGTTTCGCCAAGTTCCCGGAGCAGTCTGGGGGACGTCCACCGTTGCCCTACCTCGTGGCAGTCCTGCTTTCCGATCCCAAGGTGCGTTCGAAGGAGTTCGCGTTTCGTACAGATCTGCCGACGACCGAGATCACGTGGCTAGCGCCGATCCGAACCAAGCCACGCCGCACCTACGATGGGATCAGGACCGGCTTCTCCCCGGAGGGCGACCACACGCCTTACGTAATCCGCAAGGCAGTCGGGTCAAGGGAGAAGGGGAAACGATTCGTGCAGTTGCTGGAGAGATTTGGGGAAGAGAGCGGTCTGTTCAGCACTGTTGACGCTCACACGTTCGGCAGTGACCCATCGGCGCCGTTCGAGGTTCTGGTCCAAATCTCCGGGATTCCGCTGAACATCAGCAACGTCGGATACGGAGTGTCTCAAGTGTTGCCGGTCGTGGTGGAAATGCTCACGCGGCCGAAGGGGCACTGGTTCGCGATTCAGCAGCCCGAAGTACATCTTCACCCACGGGCCCAAGCGGCCCTCGGCGAACTGATTCACTTCCTGGTGACCGATTTGGGACACCGCTACTTGATCGAAACACATAGCGATCACTTGGTCGACCGGTTTCGCTTGCGCGTCAGCAAAACGGGCAAGCCCACCGATAGCCAGGTTCTGTTTTTCGAAAGGACGGCGGAAGGAAATGTCGTGTTTCCTTTGAACATCGATTCGAAAGGGCGTTACCCATACGACCAACCTCCATCTTTTCGGCGTTTCTTCCTCGATGAGGAACTCAGTCTTCTGGAGCTGTAAGTGACCATCCTGATCGACATCAACACAGTGGCCCCGGTTTTTGATGAGCGGAATGCCCTCCATCACGATTTCGCACCGGTGCGGACGTGGATTCTGGATGGACCTGGGCGATTTGTGTTTGGAGGCGCCAAGTACAAGAGGGAACTGAGTAAGACTCGGTTCGTTCGTCTGGTACGTCTCTTGAAGGATGCCAGAAAGGCCTGCGAAATACGCCAAGCCTTGGTCGACCAGCGGGAGCGGGAAGTGATCGCGCAAACGGAAGGCACCGACTGCGACGACCAGCATCTGATCGCCATTCTGGACGTGTCCGGTTGTCTGCTCTTCTGCTCGAATGACAAACGCGCCGACAAGTTCATCAAGGATCGGCGATGGTATACCAAGGGCCGGAAGCAACCAATGATCTACCGGTCGGTCAAGCATCGGAGTCTGTTGTCGAACAAATTCCTTGTCGAACTGAAGAATGTGGACTAACGTCGCTGTTCGGCCATGAGGAACGGCGATAGTCGAGGTGATTCATGAATAGGCGTGCCATGTTAAAACTGACGATCGACAACCGCGACGTCGAGGTGCCGGCGGGGGCGTCGGTCCTGGATGCGGCGCGGCGGCTGGGGATCGATGTGCCGACGCTGTGCTACTTGGAAGGCTACCGACCGTCGACGTCGTGCCAGGTGTGCCTGGTCAAGTTGGTCGATAGCGGCCGGTTTGTCCCGTCGTGCGGCATGCCGGCCGCCGACGGCATGCGGATCGAGAGCGAGACGCCGGAGGTCCACGCGTTGCGGCGCACGGCGCTCGAGTTGCTGCTCAGCGATCACGTGGGCGATTGCCTCGCCCCCTGCTTCTTTGCATGTCCAGCGCACATGGACATCCCGCAGATGCTGCGCGAGATCGGCGACCAGGACCTCCGCGGCGCGATCGCCACGATCAAACAGGATATCGCGCTGCCTGCGGTGCTGGGCCGCGTGTGCCCCAAGCCGTGCGAGAAGGGTTGTCGCCGCAACAGTGCCGACGGACCGGTCGAAGTCTGCGATCTGAAACGCTACGTGGCCGATCGCGATCTGGCCTCGGGCGATCCGTACATTCCGACCTGCCGTCCCCCGTCCGGCAAGCGAGTGGCCGTCGTCGGCGCCGGGCCGACCGGGTTGGCCGCCGCCTTTCATCTGCGGTGCGACGGCCACGCGGTGACGTTGTTCGAAGCCGCCGCGCAGCCGGGCGGACGTCTGCGCCACGAGTTTCCCGACGAACTGCCGCCTGCGACGCTCGAAGGCGAAATCGGCGTCATCTTGCGGATGGGCATCGATCTGGAATGCGGCAAGCGACTGGGTGCCGATCTGACCCTGGACGAACTGCGGGCACGGTTCGATGCCGTGTTGGTGGCCGTGGGCGGGGACGCCAAGGGCGAGGCCGCCGCGTGGGGACTGAGCGTCACGCCCCGCGGCATCAAGATCAACTCGGGCACGTTCGAAACGGATCGGCCCGGCGTGTTCGCCGCCGGAAACGCCATCCGCGGCAAGGGCATGGTCGTCCGCAGCGTCGCCGACGGCAAGGAAGCGGCGGCTGCTATTTCGCAGCACGTGTGGAACAAGCCGATCATTCCCGTCGCTCGTCCGTTTTCCTCGCGGATCGGCAAGATCCCGGCCGAGGAGATGCCCGAGTTCCTGGCGATGGCCGAACCTGGCCCGCCGCTCGATGCGGCGCAATCCGCCGCCGGACTGCTCGCGCTGCCCGTCATGTCGCAGCAGGCGCATCGCTGCCTGGCCTGCGGTTGTGTTGCTCACGGCAACTGCCGGCTGGAGCGCTACGCCGCCCAGTACGGCGCCGAACCCTCGCGCTATCAAGACGGTCGCCGTGCCTTCGTCCAGGTGAATCGACAGGGATCGGTGATTTACGAACCAGGCAAATGCATCAACTGTGAGCTGTGCATCCAGATCGCCGCGCAGGCCGAGGACGCTTTGGGCCTGAGCTTCGTCGGGCGCGGCTTCGACGTGCGAGTGGGCGTCCCCCTGAACGGGACGATGGAGCAGGCCCTCGGTTCGGTTGCCGCCCAATGCGTCGCCGCTTGCCCCACGGGCGCCCTGTTCTTCTCGCCCCTGCACCAAGTCGCCCAGCAACAGCATTGCCGACAGGCCTGCGGCGCGGCGGACGGCGGGTGAAGCGACCGGCGTGGAAGAAGCGGGACCGTCCCCTGCTCCTGTCACTGCCTCTTTTTTGTAAAACGGTGTTCGCCATGCGCATCGACAACGACCCCAAGCTTGATTTCGACGACGTCCTGATCCGGCCCAAGCGTTCGGAGGCTCCGACGCGTTCGTCCGTTGATCTGCATCGGCGCTATCGCTTCCTGAACAGCGAGCAGACTTGGGCGGGCATTCCGCTGGTAGCTTCGAACATGGATTCGATCGGAACCATGCAGATGGCCAGGTCGCTCGGTCCCGAGATGATGACCTGCTTGCACAAGTACCACTCGGCGGACGATCTGATCGCCTTTTTCTCGGACGAGACCGCGCGGGGACATGCGTTCTTGACCGTGGGAATCAAGGACCAGGATCTCGAAAAACTGCGGCGGGTCGCGTCGCGCACGAAACTGAGTTTCTTGTGCGTCGATGCGGCAAACGGGTACACCAAGTTCTTCGTCGACCGCGTCAAGGCCATGCGGGAAACGCATCCCGACGTCACGATCATGGCGGGCAACGTGGCGACTCCGGAAATGGTGCAGGAGTTGCTGATCTCCGGCGCGGCGGACATCGTCAAGGTCGGCATCGGCCCGGGCAGCGTCTGCACCACCCGGATCATGACCGGCGTCGGGTATCCGCAACTGTCGGCCATCATCGAATGCGCCGACGCGGCCCACGGATTGCGGGGCCATGTATGTGCCGACGGCGGGTGCCGCACGCCGGGCGACATCGTCAAAGCGTTTGCCGCCAACGCCGACTTCGTGATGCTCGGCGGGCTGCTGGCTGGGCACGACGAGTGCGGTGGGCAATGGGTCGATCCCGAAAATCGTCAGGCAGGCATGCGATTCTACGGCATGTCCAGCCGAACCGCGGTCGAAAAGTACGCCGGCGGCGTTCGGGACTACCGGGCTTGCGAAGGCAAGGAGATCGTCGTCGATTACAAAGGCCCGGTGCGAGAAACGCTGCGCGAGATCACCGGCGGCATCCGCAGCGCCTGCGCCTACGTCGGCGCGGCCAGTCTGAAAGACCTTTCCAAATGCACCACGTTCGTTCTCTGCCAGCGGACTCACAACACGGTCTTCGGCGTCTGAACAGCGCTGTCGGGTGATCCAGGCCGCTCGTTCGAGCGGTATCCCCATCGCTAAATAACGGATTTGCAGATCCGAGAATCTGAGCTATCATAATACGGACGGACGCGCCCGTCCGATAAGATCTAAAGAGGGACGTTGCATGTCGGCCCAAACGCCCGCCAAACCGGATGTGACCAAAGAGGACGCGATTCTGCGCGAATCGGTGCGGGTTTTCGCGCGTGAAGGATTTCGCGGAACGGACGTCCAGGAAATCGCCAACCGTGCCGGCGTGGGCAAAGGGACGGTGTACCGGTACTTCGGCGACAAGCAGACGCTGTTCTGGGCCAGCGCCTACTGGGTGCTGGAACAACTGCACGGCCGTCTGGCAAGTGCATCGAGTCCGGCGGACGGTGCGATTGCCAAACTGCGGGCCTCGTGCCGGGCGTACGCCGAGTTCTTCGTGGAGAATCCGGACTACCTGGAGATCTTTGTCTTGGACCGGGCCGAGTTTCGGGGCCGAGCACCGGAACGCCACCAGGAATTGCACGAACGGATGGTTTGTGAGTTCGCCGAGATCGTCGAGCAGGGCATGGCCTCGGGAGAACTTCGCCGCGGCGATCCGCGGGCGGTTGTCTGGTCGTTGGGCAGCGCGCTGTACGGCAGCGTCGTGTTCGCGACCTACTCGAAACAGCAGCAATCGATCACCGAGTTGGCGGAATGCGCCACGGAGATCTTTCTGCGGGGGATCTTGTCATGAATCGAACTGGCAAGCGATGGGCGGCGTGTGCCGTCTGCCTGGTCGCGCTGGGATGTCTGGTTCTGTTGGGTTGTTCCGCCTCGGAATCGCTCGAAACAACGGAACCTCTGGTCGACCAGCGGATCGAAATCGAAACGGTCCCGGTCCAGCGGTCCAAGATCGCCACGACGCTGGAGACCGTCGGGACGCTGCTGCCGATCCGCGCGACAACGATTGTATCCGAGGTCGACGGTGTCATCCGCCGCCTGCCCGATTCCCAGTTTGCCTTTGAACTGGAAGAACATGGCCAACGACTGTCCGTGCCCTTGGGACTGGACATCGGTTCGATGGTTCAGCAGGGCGATGTGCTGGTCGAACTGGATTCGCGCGACGCGGAATTGGCGCTGGAGCAGGCGGAAGCGCGCCTGCGTCTGGCGCAAACCCGCTTGGAGGAACTTCAATCCTGGAAACGCAAGGAGGAAGTCGATCAAGCCCGCGCGCAAGTGGACGAAGCCCAGGCTCATTGGGAACTGGCCACGGTGGAACTCGAACGGGTCCGTCGCTTGATGGCGACGAATTCGACTTCGCAAGGGAATCTGGACGCGGCGCAGGCGGTGGAAGCGCAGTCGCGCGCCGCGCTCGCGCGGGCCCGCGCCGCGCTCGATTTGGCGACGCAAGGCCCGACGGTGGAACAACTGGCGATCGCCAGGGCCGAGGTCGCTAGTGCCGAAATCGATGTCCGTCAGCACCAGCGGGACTTGGAGAAGACGGTCATTCGCAGTCCCTACACGGCGGTGATCACGGACCGTTACGTCGATGTAGGCGACCGGCTGACCGCCATGCCTCGCGTCGAGATCATGCAGATCGTCGATCCGCGCGTGCTGTTCGCCGAGATCGACGTCCCCGAGCGGTTTCTGGGGCAGGTCCGCGAACATGCGCCCGCCGAGATCTACGGGCCGGCGGATGCCGAGCCCACGGCGGGGCGTGTCGAATTGATCAACGGGCGAGTCGATCCGGAGACGCGGACGTTCCGAGCCCGCATCGGCATCGACAACCGCACGGGCCGACTGAAGGCGGGTGGCTTGGCCCGCGTCGTGTTGGAGATCGCCAGCGAGGCGGAGGCGGTCATCGTGCCTCGCCGCGCTGTCTCGTTCAACAACGGCCAGCCATCGGTATTTCTCTATCAGCCGGACGGCCACGTGGATCGACGTCCCGTGATGCTCGGAATCACCAATTCCGAGGCCTGTCAGATTCTGGGCGGCGTGGAGCCGGGGGAACCGGTCGCGGTGACCAATCTGGCTCTGCTTGCCGATCGGTCGCTCGTTCGGTTGGCGGCGCATCCGGCGGTCGGATCCCCGCGGGTCGCAGCGCGGGAGGAACGGCCGTGAGAATCGCGCAAGTTTCGATCGAGCGTCCCGTGCTGGCGTCGATGATGACGCTGGCGATGGTCGTGTTCGGCCTGGCCTCGTACCGCCAGATCGGAATCAATCTGTTTCCGGACGTCGATTTCCCGATCGTCACAGTGACCGTCCCCTACGAGGGCGCCGATCCGAAGACGGTCGAGACCGAGGTGACGGACAAGATCGAGGAGGCGGTCAACACGATCAGCGGCATCAAGACGCTGCGTTCCGAGAGCAGTGACGGGTTGTCGCAGGTGTTCATCGAATTCCATCTGGAGGAGAAAGCGGACATCGTCAGCCAGGAGGTCCGCGACAAGGTGGCGTCGATCCGCGGAGACCTGCCGCGGGACATCGAGTCGCCGATCATCGAGAAGTTCGACCCCGACTCGGCGCCCATCCTGTCGCTGGTGCTCGCCGGGCCGGCTTCGATCGGCCAATTGACGTGGCAGGCCGACGAAGTGATCAAGCCGCGGATCGAGGGCGTCACCGGCGTGGGCAATGTGCGTCTGGTGGGAGATCGCGAACGCGAAGTGCGGATCTGGCTGCGAGTCGATCAGTTGCGGGCCCGCCAACTGACGGCCCAGGATGTGATCGACCGGCTGCGCGACGAGAACACCGAGCCGCCGGGCGGACGCGTCGAGACGCGCGACCGCGAGGTGATCGTCAAGACCAAAGGTCGCATCCAGAAGGTCGAGGACTTCGAGAACTTGATCGTGGCGATGCACGGGCGGGCGCCGGTCCGCTTGCGCGACGTGGCTTGGGTCGAGGACGGACTGGAAGACGAACGCAGCCTGGCACAATTGAACGGCCAGCGAGCCGTGTCGTTACTGGTGCGTCGCCAATCGGGCTCGAACACGCTGGCCGTGGCCAACGCGGTCAAGCAGCGAGTCGCGCAGATCCAAGGCCAGTTGCCCGAGGGCTACCGACTGACCATCGCCCAGGACCTGTCGCGGTTCATCCAGCAGAGTTACGACGAAGCGCGCTACGAACTGCTGCGCGGCAGTCTCCTGGCGGTTGTGGTGATCGTGTTATTTCTGCGCAGCTTCCGCGGATCGTTCATCGTCGCCATTGTGATCCCGACGACCGTGATCTCGACGATCACCTTCATGGCGCTGATGGATTTCTCGCTGAACATGATGTCCATGCTGGCCTTGACCATCTCGGTGGGCATGGTCATCGACGATACGATCGTGGTCTTGGAGAATACGTACCGGCACATGCAGGAGGGACGCCCGCGGCTCGAAGCGGCCCGCGTGGCGATCGCCGAGATCGGGTTCGCGGTCATCGCCACGTCGTTGGCTATCGGGGCGGTCTTCATTCCGGTCGCGTTCATGCGCGGACTGGTCGGCCGGTTCTTCTTCGAATTCGGCTTGACCGTCACGTTCGCGGTGGCCATCTCGACGTTCCTGGCGGTGACGCTGTCGCCCATGCTGTGCTCGCGGTTGCTGGCGATCCCGCCCAAACACGGCCGCGTCTTCAGTCTTCTGGAGTGGATGTTCTGCCGGCTGGAGACGTGGTACGCCGCCACGCTGCGATTCGCGCTGCACCATCGTCTGATCGTGACGGGCGGCGCTTTGGCATCGTTCGTCGGCGGAATGATGATCGTCGCGCTGCTGGGCAGCGAATTCGTGCCCGCGCAGGACGAGGACCAATTCAATATCCAGGTGGAAACGCCGATCGGCTCGTCGCTCGAAGCCACATCGACCGTGTTGGCCGAGATCGAGGGGCGGATGCACCAGTTGCCCGGCGTGCGGCAGACGTTCACCACGATCGGCGCTGGCTTGGAAGGCCGCGTCAACGTCGCGACGATGCTGACGCAGTTGGCTCCCAAGGCTCAGCGGCAACTCGGGCAGCGTCAGGTCATGGAACTGGCTCGCCGTAGCCTGGCCGATCTGACCCATTTGAAGATCAGCGTCGAGGAGGTTCCGCGCGTGTCGGGCGGCGGTTTCCGGTCGTCGCCGATCCAGTACAATCTGCGCGGCGCGGACCTGGATGAACTGATCGCCATGTCGGCGACGATGGCCGAGCGGATTTCCGCCGTGCCCGGCATCGTCGATGTGAACTCGACCTTCGACGCCGACAAGCCGGAATTCGAAGTGATTGTCGACCGCGACAAGGCCGCCGACTTGGGCGTCTCGGTCGACGGATTGGGGCGCGCGGTCCGGGCGCTGATCGGCGGGCAGGAAGCCAGTACGTTCGAAGAGGACGGCGAGACGTTCGACGTCCGCGTCCGCTTGGCCGAACACCAACGCAGCGATCCGGCCGATGTGCTGGCCGTTCCAGTGCGGACTCGCGGCGGCAAGTTGGTCGAGTTGCACAATCTGATCGAGATCCGCAGCGGCACCGGCCCGGTCCAAATCGACCGCCAGGACCGCACGCGGCAGGTGACGTTGATGGGCAATCTCAAGTCCGGCAAGACGTTGGGCGAGGCGCTGGAGGACATTCGCCGCCTGGAAGCCGAGATCGGTTTGCCTGCCGGAGTGACGTCCGCGTTCACCGGCGCCGGCGACTTGATGGCCGAATCGTTCGCGAACATCGGCTTTAGCATGGTGCTGGCCGTTGTGCTGATCTACATGGTCCTGGCGGCCCAGTTCGAGAGCCTGGTGCATCCGTTCACGGTCATGCTCTCGCTGCCGCTGTCCGTGGTGGGCGCGCTGGGGCTGTTGTGGCTGACCGGCCGCACGCTGAACATCTTTTCGCTGATCGGCATGATCATGCTGATGGGCCTGGTCACCAAGAACGCGATCCTGCTGGTCGATTACACCAACCTGCTGCGACGTCAGGGGATGGGGCGCCGCGAAGCCCTGTTGCGAGCCGGTCCGGTGCGACTGCGGCCCATCTTGATGACCGCGTTCTCGACCATGGCCGGAATGGTCCCGGTGGCGATCGGCCTGGGCGCCGGCGCCGAAACCCGCGCCCCGATGGCCACCTCGATCATCGGCGGCATGTTGACTTCGACCATCCTGACCCTGGTTGTCGTCCCCGTCGTCTACAGCCTGCTGGACGATGCAGGCGAACGGGTGCTCCGACTATTGAGAATCCATCAACCCGCTCCGTCCCCCGTCGCGGCCGCCCTCGATTCCCGACGCGAACAACCCGCGGTTTCCTCACCGTCGCTCGCCCCGCATCAGGCCGACCGTTTCGTCTCGCCCTGACGCCGCCGAAATCGTTTGGCTGGGTGCCCAAGGAATGGTCGGTGATGCTTGCGGAGCGGTACACCCCGCCACGATCATGACAGATCGGTAGAATAGAAGATGACCGGCAGATGAGGCGTGCCGAAGTCTCGCGGCTTTGGCCTTTCGATGCTAGCAGCAGGACGCAATCGCGTGGTATTTGAAGCGTTAAACCCCTATCAGAGTCCGGCGACGGCGGACCGCGGTCTGCTTGTCGAGCGTCCGCTCCATCCCGGTACACGCGGCCGATTGCTCGCCAAAGGGCTGCTGTATCGGCGCGTGATGCTCGAAGCGCCGATCGAAGCGGTCGTCGAATTCGATGGCCGCAGCTTGTACGATGTCATTCGCGTCGATAATCAAGTCGTCGCATGGAATTTCTCCTGGTGGCGGATTACGCCCATTTTCCGCTTCGTGCTGTCCGCGGGGGATCGAAGTTTGGAGTTTGTGGTCCAGTTGCACTTGGGCCACTTTCTTCGGATGAAAGGCTTCTGCATCCAGGTCGAAGGGGCGACCGTCTATGCAGAGGGTACATTTCGGGTATCGGCTTGACGCCGATGGTAGTCAAAGGCTAGACTGATCCGAACGTCGCTGGAAGTGACTCCCCTCACGACTGCAACTGGAGGCGGCCCCATGTTAAGAAACCTGGGCATCGTCGAAGTAATCCCTCGAAGCGCCGGCTCGGCACATTCGCAGGAAACCGTGGCGATCCGCCGATTCGCCGGACAATCGCTCGTGGAATGGGTGACGCGGCGCATGACGGATGCTCTGCTGTTGGACCACGTGGCCGTGGTCACCGCGGGCGCGGTGCAAGCGCAGCGGCTGTCCGATTGGCTGCCCGCCGATCTGTCCGTGTTTGTGGCCGATCCGGACGCCGACGCGATCTCGCGATTGTCGGCCGCGGTGCGGCATTACCAGCCTGCGGCGATCGTCCGCGTCGATTTGGAAAACCCGTTTGTCGATCCGGCAATGATCGATCGTTTGGTATCGCGAGCCGAATCGTACGGTTTCTGCGACTACATGGGTTACTGTTCGACTCGCGGTGGATCGGCGCTGCTGGCCCAGTTAGGCGTCTTGGCCGAGTGGTGTCGCGCGGATGCGGTGCTGTTGGCGGACGAGAAAGCTACCGACCCGGTCGAGCGACGTCACTTGACGCGTTTTATCTACTCGCGGCCGGACATTTTCCAGTTGCGTCTGCTGCCGGTTCCCAAGCCGTTGGATCGCCACGATCTGCGGCTGTCGCTGGAGGTCGAGGAGGATTGGGATCACGCGCAACTGATCCTGGATGCTCTGGGACCGGAGAATCTGGACTGGCAACGAATTACCAACCTGTTGGACGAGCAACCTGCAATTCGCGAACGCATGGCAGCGTTAAACCGCGAAATGCAGGAGATATAACCCGCTGGCCATAGCGCGTCCATCATCCAAAGAAAGGAGTCTTTGCGATGATCGTGGAACGGATACTCGCTCACCGATTGCCTCACAACGCACCGATCGTTTCGGGTTCCCGTGCGCCTGCCACGAGGCCTGGCTGCGCTTTGCCGAAGGCGAAAATTCCGCCCCTGGACGGTCTGCTGATCGAAGTCGGCGGAGTCGTGTACGACGACACTTGTTGGTGGCGCTGGTTGGCTCAGGTGCTGAGCCATGCCGGAATCCACACGCGCTACGACACGCTCCTGGAAGACTGGGAAGCCGAATTCCTGCGCCATGCGGATTCGGACGATGCGGCTTTTTGGCGGGCGCTGCGGTGTTGCCTGGCCCAACTCGGCCTGGCGCAGGGGTTCTGCGACGAGATCCAAGCTGCGGCGACCGCACAACGCAAGACATGGGAAGCCAGCCTGCATGCGTTTCCTGGGATCTCGTGTGCGCTGGAGGGATTGGCACGCCGCTGTACGGCCGTCGTTGCCGTCGCGGATTGCGCTTGCCTTGGGCCTCAGTTGACCGCGCGACTGCGATCGCTTTTCTTGTCAGCGCCGTTCCAAGCGATGGTCTCCGCAGGCGACAGCCGTCAATCGCTTGCCGACCCGGCGTTCTATGGGCAGTTGCTCGCAGGTTTGAAACTGGACCACGAGTCGATGGCGTTGGTCAGCCACAAGGAGCGACACTTGGCGGCTGCGTCCGCGGCCGGCCTGGCGACGATCGCCGTCGGATGCTCGAAGGACGTTCGAGCGGACATGCATTTTGATCGACTGGCCAGTGTCGTGGCGCCGCTTCGCGGCGTCCGTGCCCCGAGAGTTGCAGCGTAGCTACGCTCGCACGAACAACCTTTCACTACGCGGCAAGCCGAGGGGGGCGGAGCCCGTGGAGATACGATCATGAGCGAGGATAGGGCACAGGGCACTGCTGCATCCGGTGACGCGGAGTTCGTCGAGCGGGCGGCGCGTTTGGCGGGACGCGGTTGGTTCCAGCGGGTGCTGGATTGGTTCTACGGGTACGACTATTTCATCTCGTACCGCTGGAGCGATGGAAGATCGTACGCCCTGGGTTTGGCGGAGCAGTTGGAACAGGATGGCTTCGACTGCTTCTTGGATTCAGCGGATTACATCAAGGGCGACAATTGGAAGCGGGTCGGGGAGCGGGCGCTCCGCAAGACGAGTCGGTTGGTGTTGGTAGGCTCGCCACACGCCGTTCGGCCCGACCCGCCGCGCGACGCCGACCATGACCCTGTGCTGCGGGAACTGCAGATCTTCACGGCTACTGGCAAGCGGGTCATTCCGATCAACTTCGACGGTTCGCTTTCCAGTTCCGACGCTCGCGATTCTGCGCTGGCGCGCTATCTGGACCAGGACGGATTGTGGATTCAGGAAACGCGAGCCCAACTTTCCCACGGGCCGTCCGCCGAGACCTTGGAGGCATTGCGCAGTTCGTTTGACCTGGAACGCCAGTCGCACAAGCGGTCTCGCGTTCTTCGCATCTTGATCGTCGTTTTTGCTCTGCTGGCCCTGGCGGCGATTACCGCAGCATTGATTGCGGCTTGGCAGTGGCATGAAACGTCGCTGGCTCGCGACGGAATCGCGTCGCAGTTGGCTCAGCAGTGGTACGACAACGCGAATGAGGAATCCGAACCCGGGCGCGACTCGCGGCTCGCTCTGCATTTTGCCGCGCGTGCCGCCGCCGTGGCGCCGAACGGCGACTCTCGGCGGCCGGTGTACATCGATCGGGCGATTCATCTGGCAGCCGCCCTGCCTCAGCGGATCGTCAACTTTGCCGCATGCCAGCGCGAACTCGTCCATGCCGTGGTCAGCGACGACCTTCGGTACGTGCTCGGCGTGACATCCGACTACACGGTCATCGGCTGGCGTCTGGACAGCGGAGAACGGCTGGTCCTTCCGTGCGAAGATCAAGTCGTCGCCGGTTTCAGTCTGGATTCGGAAGTGAACGAGAGCGAGCGGGGTGTCCAATCGTTGGCGATCAGTCCCGATTCGCGCATGGCGCTGGCTTTGACCGGGGGTTGGGAGGACACACTGTGGATCTGGGAACTCGCCTCTGGAAAACTGCTGCTGAAGCAGAACATCGAGTGGACCGACAAACCGCTGGTGTTCAGCCGCGACGGGCGGTGCGTTCTCTTTCAGGAACCGTCCTGCGATCACGAGGATAGACGCACGGAGAACAGTCGCTGCTGCCGGCGCACCGTTTGGGCGGCGGAGGGCGCTGCGGACGACTGCGCTGAGTTGGATGAACCGTTCGACCACCGTGCGTCTCCAGCCAGCACGGTCGTCGTGTATCGTGGCAGCCGAGTGTTCAACGTCGTGAGCGAAGCCGCATCTGGAGACGGGCGTGTCAGATCGATCGATGATGCCGGTGCTCGCCCCGAGCGGTGGATTGCGGCTCGGAGATCGGCCGACCAACTGCGGATCGTCACCGTCGCGCCGGTGGGTTCCGCATGGTTCTGGCAGTCCGGCGATTCGTCGCTGGCGGAACGAGTCCCGCTGCCAAGCGTTGTGACGGCGGCTTTCCACCCGGCAGGCACCTGCGCAGTAGTGCTCCATGGCGATGGGCGGCTGGAGCGTTGGTACGAGGGGGCGATGCTGGCGAGTGAGCGTTTGGACTTGGGCGATTCGGAGACTGTCGGGAAAGGCCGGTTGCGTTTTTCGACCGACGGCAAGAGATTCCTGATGTGGTACGTCGTGGAGGCTGACGGGGACGTCGCGCGAACCAGGTTGGAACTGCGCGATGGCCAGTCGTTGCGACTGGTGGGCAGTCTCCCCGACGGTCTCTTGCGCAGTGGTCCGAACGACTGGATCGGCGACTTGGCCGCCAGCGATGACGGACAAGAGTTTGTCATCGCGGAGCGCAACGCGGACAGTTTGTATGTCTACATTCGGACCGGAGGATTCGCACCGGCCCGAATCGATCGGGGGCAGGAGGACGACAAAGTAAATCTGACAGAATTCGGTGGGCTGACGGCCGATGCGACGCACGTGATCCAGGCGAGTCGCGGTGCCACGGAGATCAAATTCGTCGATGCGACCGACCCGACGAAGACCGTTTTCGGGCCCCTGCCGTTTGGTGGGCAGCGCGGAATCCAGCGCGAAAACACTCGCTTGCTGCGCGAAGCCTATGCCATCCAGGCGATCGAAGACGGTATCTCCGGACAATTTACCTGGGGGCCTGAGTTCGTCTTGACCGCGGACCCGGCCGGGTCGCGACTGGCGTTGAACGGCGTCGTTCTCGGCTCGGCTCGCACCGATACGCCGTTGACGTCCAGCCACGACGGACGTGTGTGGTTAGGTTGGGCTCCGCAACAAACGTTTGGCGGCGAATTCGGTGCGGACAGGCTCTTGCTGCTGGTCGATGCGCCGACCGGCTACACGTTGGGGGAGTCCTTGCACCCTGAAGCCGTGCCGGAACAGTTTGCCTTCAGTCCGGATGGTCGATGGGTTCTTTCCGTGACGGACAAGCTCGGTTATCGCCGCATGTACGCGGGCGGCGCTTTCCGATCGCCGCCGGGATGGATGGCTCGACTGGCGGAGGCGGCGACCGGCACGGAGATGCTGGAAGACATGTCCCTGCGAACGCTGCCGCCGGCCGATCACGCTCGGGTCCGTCAGTCGTTCCTTGACGATCTTCGCCTGGCGTCCGAATCGGGCGATCCAGTTGCCGCCCTGTTGCGAAGCCATCTCGGGATGTGAGCTTCGTTCGAGAAATCCATCTCTTCGGCCGTGTTGGCTGGGCGTGATTGGAACGCGGAATTCGCCAAGGGTTGGGATGGGCGACACGATTTCGGGAAGCTGCGTATCGATTCGCTAATCATTCGATGCTTCGAAGCGGTCGAGCCAGCTTTGAAGATCGCCGAGCGACTGGAACCGCAGCAGGGATTTGGCCAGTTTTTCCAGAGCTGGTGACGACAACTGCCGAACGCGGGCCGCGGAGTCCTCCGGCAGATCGCCACAGACCTCGGCCAACAGCGACAGCACTACGCTGGCTCTGCCGCGCGCCTCTCCGCGCGCTTCTCCGCGGGCTTCTCCACGGGCCTCTCCGCGGGCCTCTGCGAAGCGTTCGACGGATGTGATGTACGGCATGTTTCGCGCCTCCTCGTAGGTGACGATTTCTTGCGTCAATTGCCTTTCCAGGTCGCCGCGCAGATGCATCATCCAGTCCAGCAGCCGAAAGATCTCGCGGACCTCGTCTCCATTGTACCCTAAATCGTACAGGCCGAGCACCAGCTTTCGCTTCGCCCGGTATCGGCCTTCTGGATCGCCCGCCGTGCGGAGCGCCTCGATCTGCGCACGGGCCACCAGCACCGGCAGCGAATGGTCATCCCGCCAGTCGGTGTCCATCCGTTCGACGAGCTTGCAGACCGGAAACTTCAAACGGCTTTCGAATCCCCCGACTTGAAATACATCCTCGTCCGGCACCCAGCCACGCCGCAGATCGGCCAGTACCACCAGCGACACGACGCGACGCTGGCAAAGCCAGTAGATGCCGGCGTTATACAAGGAAATCCGAGACACGAAATCTTCCTCGTACGACGACTGAATTTCCAGGTGCAGGAGAATCCATTGCTCCTCTCCGTTTAGCAGGCGGACTCTTGCCAACATGTCCACCCGGCGGTTCCGCTTGCCGCTTTGCCCCATCACTTGGCTCAATTCCTTGTCGCACCATTCCGGTTCAACGGTCCAGTCGATCGCGGCAAATTCCACGGGGAAATACGTGGCCAAGAATGCCCGAAGAAACTGACGCAGCGCTTCTTTCCACGCACCGTCGTAATCGCTGTCTTGATCCAGATCGAGAAGGCATTGGTCGTCGGTCATAGTCAACCAGGGTAAGCCACGCAAAGGCAGGCATCAAGGCGGGATACTGGTACCTTGATGTCGCCGGACAAGCGGTTTGCGTCGGCAGGTCTTCGTCGTTTATTTGTCAAACACGTCGGCCGCTCGCATCGCAGCCGAAGTCGCGAGACTTGGGATGTTGCGGTGTCCATCCGACTTCTCACGAATTCGGCTACCAAGTGGCGATCAAGGCCGATGCGTCAATCGTTCTAATTCCCGTAGCGGCTTTGGAATTCTTCCTGGCGGCGTTTGCGCTGTTCGGCTTCGGCTGGATCCATCTTGTTCAGGAACCAGTTGTGGTTGGGCGAGTTGAGGACTTCTTCCAGTTTCTTGTCCAGGATCTCGGCCGCTGCCGCCTTGTCCGCATCGCCGGATTGCTTGCCCTTGTCGATCAGTTTTTCGATGTCGGGAACCATCTTGGCGTAGAAGTGTTTGGCGACCTCGTAGGTTCCGTGCCAGTGCGTATAGTCCGGTCCCATCATCGAGGCACCGTGGCGTGCTCGACGGCCTTCGTGGTGCCACAACTCGTACCAGACCCAGTCCAGGCTGTTCGAGAATTCGACCGGACGCATCAGCGGCTTGGACAGGTTGTACAGTTCGAGTCCCGGCTTGGCGAACTTCTCGTGGTACAGGTCGATCAAGCTGTCGTACTGGACGTAGAAATTGTCCACCCACTGCTGTTCGTGGCAGTTGATACAAACGTTCTGCATGTTGGCGCGGCGGGTCTCCCAATTCACCTTGGCGCCCTCCAGTCCCATCTTCTCGTCGCTGATCTCGGGTCGGACCGAGATCGCGGGCCGGTTGTTCCAACTGATCCGCATTCCGACGTCGTGGGTGACCGGCATCCCAGGCTTGGCGGCGCGGGTCTTGGTCGCGGGACGAGACGGCGTAGCGCTCATGTGGCAGGTGGCGCACGTCGGCGCCTTGTGGTAATCTTCGCCGACGACCCACTTCGCCGAGTCCATCGCCAACTCGTCCTTGAACGCCCGGAAGGCGATTCCGTGCTTGGATTCGTAGTAGATCTCCATCTGCGGATGGTCCGGTCCCATGTGGCACTTGCCGCAATTGTCCGGATGGCGGGCCTGGTAGGCCGCGAACGAATGGCGGCTGTGGCAGGCAGAGCACGAGCCCTCGGAACCATCGGGGTTGATGCGGCCGATCCCGGTGTTCGGCCAGGTCGCCGGGTCCAACTTGCCGCCCGGCAGCACCTTCACTTCGCTGCCGTGGCATTGCCAGCAGCCGTTGACCGCCGCGGCGCTGTTTCCGTGCGGATAGGCCGGAGTGATCATGCCCCGGTTGCCCTCGACCACTTCGGCCAGCGTGTTGTCCAACGAACCCAGGATGCGGGCTCCCTTGGAATGGTGCGACTTGGCGAATTCCTCGCTTTCCTTCACGTGGCAGCGGGCACAGTCCTTGGGCGAGACGATGGTCGCGATCCATTGGCCCTCGTGCTGGAAGGCGTCCGCCTCGCCCTCCTTGGCCATGTGGCATTCGAAGCAGCCGACATTGGCTCGGTAATGCTTGCTGCTGCCCCACTGCTGGTAGATCGGCGTGTTTTCGTTCTTGTGACACGCGACGCAAGCCTTTGTCTCCGCGGACATTTCCGGAAGACCCCACGCCTGGGCATGGACGCTGCGGCTCGCACTCGAAAAGACGAGCAGCAGCACTACCGAGCTAAGCCACGGATGAATCACGATCAATGTACTTCGTTTCATGGCAAGGTCACTCCTTGGTTAAGTCGCTCCCGAACCTCGGGCAGCGTCCGCGTGCGATCGGCCGGAACGGTTTTGATAGGTCACTTCGCCCGCCAAGACCGGCACGGAGACGCGGACGAAGATGGTGTACAACAGAAGTCCGAAAGCCCAGATGCCCAGGCAGACCATGACCTCGTGCATCGTGGGGAAGTACTCGACGATCTCGCCCAGCGGCGTGGGCACAAAGGCGGGGATGATCAACCCCATGCCCTTCTCGATCCAGATGCCAACTATCACCAGCAGACAGGCGACATTCAACCAGGGCACGCCGCGGGACGCTGGCAGCATGAAGATCGCGGTGGCGATCAGATTCATGCCGACCGCCGTCCAGATCCAGGGCACCAAGGCGCTCTGGCCGTGCAGTCCGAAGTACAGGTAGCGGGCGGACGCCACGTGCGCGGAATCGGTGTAGAACTCGGTGAACACCTCGCAGGCCAGCAGGAACATGTTGATGATCATCGCGACCTGAATGATCCGGCGCAAGGTCAGCAGGGCATCGTCGCTGACTTCGTGCCGCGTGTAGTGCCGCACCACCTGCAGCGTCAGGATGATGAACGCGGGCCCGGCCGCGAAGGCGCTGGCCAAAAACCGCGGCGCAATGATCGCCGAATTCCAAAACGGCCGTCCGCCCAGTCCGACATACAGGAACGCTGTGACCGTGTGGATGCTGATCGCCCAAGCGATCGCGATAAACACGAACGGGACGTAGAACATCGGCGACGGCTTGCGGCCGCAATAGGCGCAATAGATCAAGTAGCCGCAAATGTGCAGATTCAGCAGCAGGTACCCGTTCAGCGCGATCACGTCCCAAGTCAGCATCGAGACGGGGAAATTGAACCGCCACAGCAGATGCATGAACCGGTCGGGACGCCCGAGGTCGGCCATCACGAACAGCAGGCACATGATGATCACCGACACCGCCAGTAGTTCGCCGAAGATCACCACATCGTGCAGGTGCAGGTTGCGGTAGACGTAAACCGGGATCACCAGCATCGCCGCCGCGGCCGCCAATCCCACCAGGTACGTGAAGTTGGCGATGTACAGCCCCCACGAAACCTGATCGGTCATCCCGGTCGTCATCAGGCCGTGGACCAACTGCTGGCAGTAGGCGTACAACCCGGCGAGCGCCACGACCGTCAGGACGGTCATCCACAGATGGTAGCGCCAGTCGCCGACGAAACTCAGGCGGAAACAATCCCACAGGAAAGTGCAGTATTTCCTCACGCGGTGGCCTCCTTGGACGGCGCTTGCTCCGCCGGTTCGTCCTCCAGGGGTTCGCGATAGCGGCTGCCGCGTTCGTCGAAGTAATAGAAGAACCGCGGAATCGTTCCCACGTCCTCTTTCAGGACATAGATCCGCTTGTGGCGCAAGATGTAGGCGACTTCGCTGTCCGGGTCCAGGACGTTGCCGAACTTTCGCGAGCCCGTGGGACACACCTCGACACAGGCGGGCAGTCGCCCGACTCGAGTCCGCTGCAAGCAGTACGTACACTTCTCCATCACGCCTTTTTGACGAGGCCGATTGGAAAGGTAAGCCGTGTCGGGGTTGAGTTCGCCGTCGGGAATCTGCGGCTCGGCGAAATTGAATCGCCGCGCCCAGTACGGACAGGCGGCTTCGCAATAGCGGCAGCCGATGCACCAGTCGTAGTCGATCACGGTGATCCCGTCCGGCTCCTGCCACGTCGCCTCGACGGGACACACCTTCACACAAGGCGGCTTGGCGCATTGATGGCACTGCACTGGCATGTAGTACTTGTCCGGATGCGGAACGGTCTCGGGTTCGTAGTAGTGCTCGGCGGACTCCAGATCGATGCTGCCTTTTTCCATCTCCAGCACGCGGATGTACTGGATCTCGGGAGAACGCGATTGGTTGTTCTCTTCGACACAGGCGTGGACGCACTTGCGGCAGCCGATGCAGCGGCTGATGTTCAAGCCGTACACGAATTCGACGCCGTCCATGTGCGGCGGGTCGCCGATCTGAAGCGGGACGTGATAACGCCTTTCAACTTGCTGGCGGATACGGTCGAACACTCGTTCCTTGTCCTCGGCCGTCATCTCCTTGTAGTGCTTCTGCAGAAACTCGTCGACGCTTGGGATGTCGTCGGGATCCAGATTCCGCAGCGGGGAAACCGCGGCGGACACCGCCGCCACGCCGGCCAACACCGCGGCGCCTTGGGTCAAGAAGCTGCGCCGGGTCACTCGACCCGTGCCGTCCTCGGGAGACGATTCCACTGGCGGTTCCGGTCGCTGCGCGTTCACCATGGCTCAGTGCTCCTCGTGCCGTGCGGCTGGGCGTCTCACCGATTCACCCAAACGCAGCGGATTGGCGGTGTCGTGCTGTCCCATCGCGTTCGCCGCCCCGTGATGTGGCATCATTCTCAACGTCCGGGGGCCCGGCGCGGGGTGCATCGCGGGAAACGGCGGCTGGTGCGGGTCGTGACATTCGATGCACTTCAACCGCGTCTGCGGACCCGCTGCGGTCAGCCAATACCCGTTGGTTCGTCCGTGCGATCCGTGTTGCCAGTCGCGATAGACCGTGCCGTGGCACTTGGCACACACCCGCTGAGGCTCGTTCCAGGGGATCTCGTTGCCGAAGTCATCGACGAACGCGTCGCGATTGGCCGGGTGATGGCAATTGAAACAACGGGCATTGAGCCCGTGGTCGAGTTCGATCTCACGGTGCTGCGTCAGCGTGCGGAACGTTTCCGCCGGCGAGGGCAGAATGCGGTGGCAATCGCTGCACTCGTACCGGAAGACGGATACCTCGTACTCAGGCTTGCCCCGCGGTTTTCGCACGGGCGCGATGTCGGTGACCCAGGCCGGGACGTCCGCGGCTGCCGGCACGGGACTGCGGAACGGCAATGGATCGAGGGCCAATGCCAAAGCGAAGAGTAACAGCACCGCGGGAACCCAAAGCACTCGCCTACTCGGATTCGCCGAAGAAGATGGTTTCACCATTTCCGCACGTAATCCCTGCTGGGTTGATGAACGGTCAACGCACCTCGACTTGCCGACTCCGCTTCAATCCCCTAAATTTGTTGCAGAAGCGGATTGTATCCGTTCTTCACCTAGAGGTCAATAACCCATGCTATCCGCGACTTCCCAGCATGCGATCCGGGCGCTGGTACATCTGGCTCAAACCCCGGACGGCCAGTCCGCGCTCGGACGAGACATCGCCCAATCGGCCGGGATTCCGGCGAACTTCCTCGCCAAAATCCTGTTGATGCTACGCAATGCAGGATTTGTAGACACCACCCGAGGGCTGGGAGGAGGTTATCGCCTGGCGATGAATCCTGACCAGATCACGATCATGGAGGTGGCGGAGTTGTTCGACGGCGTCAACGCAAGGCCAGGATGCTTCTTGGGAGAAAAGCATGCGTGCAACGATCAAGAGGCGTGTTCGGCCCACTCGCGTTGGAAGAATGTCTACGAAGCGTACCTGAATTTCATGACGACCACCACGATCGCCGACATCGGTCTGCACTCGTAATCCCTGGCGTTAAGAAGCATACGCGCTGGGTCGGCAAGACGCCCGATCGCCAATCCGCATGTCTTCGGAAAACGGCCGGAACTGGGCTCTCGTTATAGGCCGGAGAAGCAGCAGTTGGGCCGCGGAATCAAATTCCAAGGCCACTCGCAGGAAATAGGCTGCCGGATTTGCAGGTAGTGGTAGGGCGGATTATTCGCGAAGTGCTCCGCGTGGCCGTAGTTCAGGCTGCCAGCCTGTATTTGGGGAACACAGGCAAGCTGCCTGTGCTACAACTCGCCCCCGTGAAAGCGACAAATCGATCGGCACCGAGACGCCGGCGACATTTCCAAGTCCCAATCCTCCTGGTCTTTGCAGTGATCGCCATAAGAACGCGAGGAAGCGAAGAGCGCAGAGAATTCCTCCTTTGCGCTCTTCGTTCCTTTGCGTTCCACATTCATCGTCTCTGCCCACTGCCAACTGCCCTATTCGATATACCTTCGCAGCAGGACGCAGCGGTCGACGTTGTGATTTTCGCCGGGTTGGAAAGCGACGGGGATCGTGCGGTCGACCATGTAGAACGCCCGGTGCCGCCGGACTTGCCCCGTGTCGAGGCCCACTTCCTGCCCGACGCGGAAACCGTCGGGATGGAAGACATCGACCACAGGAAGAGCTTGGCCGGTCGGGATATTCGGCTCGACCTCGAAGTAGCCCACCGTGATCCAGATCGCGTACACGTTCGAACGCGTCGTAACCATGTTGCCCAATCGCCGCAAGGCGTTGTAGCGGAAGTGGGAGTTTCGGTGGTGAGTCGATGTGAGCGAAGCTGTGTTCGCGCCGACATGTCCGCCCTGCAGCAGAGGGTTGTTCGCGGGCGGCGGCGCAACGAGCGTGCCGTAATCCGGCGGAACGGCATCGCTGCGCAACAACGTGGTTTCGATGTCGTACCGCTCCAGGTGCGACAAGGGCGCCAGACTGCCGTGTCCCGGCGGGCGGAAGGGATTGGCAAAGTATGTCGGGAAATTTGGATCGGGAGTCGGCAGCAGGGTATTGATGCCGGCGGCGAAGCCCCTTCGTGACGCGACGATGGCGTCGTAGGATTGCCCCGTGTATCCGTCGAACATCGCGTTCCACACCCGCGGATGGAAGATCGTGTTGATGTTCACTCGCCCCGGTTCGCGATACCTTGCCAGGCGATTGAACGGCGTCAGGAAACTGGGGTTCAGCGTCGCCGGATTGGCGATCCGGTTCGGGGTATTCGCCGGGTACGGCGGACTAGGCAACAAATGGTTGCGGAAACTGTTGGGATTCAGCACCAAGTCGCTGCCCACAAAACGGGATGGAACTTGAACGTACTCGAACAATCGGTAGGCGTGGATCGAGCCATCGGTCTGAGCGAACGGCGACGAATGGAAAAAGTTCACCAAGTGCCCGTACTGAGGTGTGGGACTGGCCGTGTCATACGGCGAGACGGCGTTGAGCGGCAGAGTGTACCACCGCAGCAACTTGGAGGACTGCGTCACGGGCACCTGCATCAACTCGTACGCGCTGACAAACGGCCGGTTGTTCCAGGCCAGCGACGAGAAGGCCTGGTCGTTCTCGGTGAAACCGTCCGTGAGATCCACCGAAGGAGAACCGCGATACACGCCGGCCGTCTGGCCGTTGTAAGGCCAGAAGCCATGATTCAATGAGCCCAGTGAGCTGCGGAGATGAAAGTTGAAGTAATGCGTTCCGCTAAGATCCTGGCCACGATCGGCGGGTGGAGTCCCGAGACCGGCCCCAAACGGTTCCTGAGGCCAGAATCGCCGGTCGCCACCCTGCTGATCGCCGCGTTGAACCGCAAACATCTGTGTGTTCCCATCCGGCTCGCTCGCATGCGTTGCAGACGTCACACCGTTGAAGGATGTCAGATCGACACGTTGCGAATCTATCGTCCGGTACGGATTTGTCTGCGCATTGTAGGTCAAATTCGGATTCGCCAAACGCTGCAGATGCAGCGTTCCCCAACTGAGCGTGCCATTGGTCATCAGGACTCCGCCGTATCGCGTCAAGTCCAACGGCTCGTCGTGGGGCGGGCTATAAGAACCTTCGATTTCTCCGTCCGGACCGGGAATTGTGAATGTTCCAACGGGATAGTCATTGGCAGGGTCCCCCGGAAGTTCGGGCGGCTCGGAAACACTCAACGGCTGCGGCGCGTTGATCACGATGGCGGTGGCCGCCAGGATGTCCACATCGGCGGGTTGCCCAGCCAAGCTGGGAAAGGCGATAGGCACCCCCGGCACGACGGCCGGCAGACCGTTGTTCAGGATATGCACCTCGTTGTTGCCGCCGTCGCCGGGCGTAAGCACAACTCGACGGCTGTTGGTCAAATCCAGGTCGCCCAGCGTCAGGCTGGGTGAAATCGCGTTGGTCGTTCGTCCGACAGGCGAAATGTAATTACCGCCGCCATCGTTGATGCCCTCCGAGCCGATGACGACGTAACTGCCGGGAGAGACTGGCGGAAACGGCTTGAGCGGCGCCGCTCCGTGGATGGTCGTGGCGTAGACGTTGTTTACGCCTGACGTAGGTGGAAGAGTGGCGCCTACCTGCGTCGGATTGATGAAGTAGACGTAACGTGTTTCGTCAGCGGGCGGACCGGTATCGTCCCGATCCACCCCGGCTCCCAGATCGCGGACAAACATCAGCCGCCAAACGGGCGACCTCGTCGCCCCGTCCGTCGAAACTTTGTCCAATTGAACGCCTTGCAGAGGTGGATCGTACAACTCAGCGGGTTTGACGGTCGTCCCACTGGTCCACGGGTTGAACAATTCCACGAAGAACGAGCCACGTGGCCGCAACCGCTGGTCGTAGGTCGGATCGGGATTGGTACCGTCCGTCGTACGCGTGGCGATCCCGTTATCGTTGTCCAAATCCTCGGTACGTCGATCGTGCCAGGCCAGGGTTTCACTGATCACCAACTCGGGCCGTTCGCAGCCCCAGACCACGCCGCGATTGGACGTTTCGCCGGGATAGGAATTTGGGAGAGGGTTTCCATCGACTTCCCAACCACCCGCGTCGAACGGATAGATGTCGAATTCGAACGGTGTCATGATCGAATCGGCGTCGCGGAAGTCCACGATGTTGACGGCGTACTGCGCCAAGGCGTACGCGGTCTCCGCATCGGTCGGAGTGCCGTCACCATTGGTGTCGATCAAGTAGCCGCTGTCTCGTAGAGCCATCAGCAGCACGTAGATATGCCGGGCCAGCAGTTGGCGAGCAAGCAGATGATCGTTGATCGTCAACTGGTTGTCGTTGTTGACGTCCGCGCCGTTGGTATGGTAGACGGGAACGTTCTGGAACTCGGAACGGTAGGGTGGAGTTCCCACAGCCGGGCCCACATTCGCCCAGATCTGTTCGTTGGCTTGTTCGCCGACTTCGTCCACCAACCGGTGCCCCGCGGTCCCCGCCGGCGTATCGTCGCGAGCGTTGCCCAGCGGCCGGTTGATGTCCAGCCGTTGGCCAAGCAGCAGTTCCGACGGCATCAGGTTCTTGAGCAGTCCGGGGACGGCGCTTGCGGCAACACCATTGTCCAACAAGCGGGCGGTGATCAACTGCTGCGCGCTCCCCACCTTGCTCGTCCACGTGTCTGCCAGATCGCTGATCAGCGCCGTGCCGGGGACGGGCGGGTCGAAGGAATCGGTCGTCACCAGGCGTGCGTTTTCGACGGCCGTCAGATTCAGAACGTTCGACAAGCGGTCGGGCAACTGGGATACGTCGACGTCGAAACGGCGCAGGACTCGCTCCAACTCGGCCGGCGTGAACGGCCGGTCGTTGGCATCGCCGTCGATCAGATTGAGCTCGTAGGGGGAATCGGCTCGCGATTCGACCACTGCGGCGGGAACCTGTTCCCAAACGGGACGGCCGAACAAGTCCAAGCCGAACGCCAATTCGCCGCGGAGATCCGACGGGGTGTGATACGACGATAGACCGCCGATGCCCGAAAAGTAGTTCTGAGGCTCTTCGAAGAACTTGACTCGCGCCAGCAGATCGAACGCCGAATCGTTTGCCACCATGCCATTCGACCCCGCCGCGCCGGGCGCTCCATCGCTGCCGTAACGCTCCCCCATCAACAGATTCAGACTGCTCGTGACCCCGGACAGCGAGATCTCGCCGGGGCCGTAGCCCAATCCTTTCGGAAACCCTGTCGTATCGCCGACCGCCAGCGGGATCGCGCCTGGGCGGTTCGCATAGAACTGACTCGGGTTGCCGTGCGCATTGACGTTCAGACGACCGTCCAGATCGACGCACAGGATGGCGAATAGCGGTTTGTACTTGCGCCCGTCCGGCGCGGTCTGGGCGGGCAAACCCAAGTCGACCCACACACTGTCCGCAATTCCGTCTCCGTCGTTGTCGACGTCCCAGGGGCCGCTGACGAAACGGTCGCGCAACGCGACGATTCGCGGCGGGTCCGTTCGATTGGCAAGATAGCTGGCCCAGGCGGCCGCGAATTCAGGATTGCTCCCGTCGAAATTCACCTCGATGGGCCGCAGGGTGATCAGTCGCTTGAAGTTGTCATCCGCCCAATACGCGCCGCCGTTCTGGTTCGCCCAGTAATTGATCAGTGCGGGCCGGTGCAGAGACGGGATGATGTCGCGGCTTGTGGCCGCATTGGGCAGCACCAGCCCCAGGAACATGTTTTGGTAATCGACTGCGTCGTATGGTTCGTTGGAGCCACCTGCCACCAGCGCATTGTTGGACGCTGCCAGATTGAACACGGCGCCCAACAGACTGCCGCTTTCGTCGCGCGCGACATGGTGAGGCAACAGGGCCGCCGGAGCGACCGGACCGCCGCTGGTGTTCACCGTGACCGAGGCATTCAGCTTAGCGACCTGCACATTGGCGCCAGTGACCGGATGACTGTCCGTGACGATCTGAAAGCCGACCCCCGTGCCGTTGAACGGCCGTCCGTTGACCACAAACTGAGCGCTGCTCAAGTCCGTCCAGTTGATGGTCGCCAGACTGTCGGTCTGGAGATCCAGCACGCGCAGCACAGGAGCACCGGTGTCGGGTCGATAGAAGAACGCCACAATCATGGTGCTCCAGCCCGTGGCTGGCCCCGATGTGACGGTCAAGACGCGACCGACGCAAAAGCCCGGAGGATAGCTGCCCGAGGTCAACTGGAATGTCTGACCGAACATGTCGGTCAGCGATGTGGCGTCCACGTTGTGGACGATCAGGTCGCGGAACTGTCCGTTGGAAATCGTGTGGGCGAGTCCGCCATTGGCGATATGCGCCGGATTCGTATTCCAATCCTGGATCACCGAACTGTCGACGATCAGTTGGCCGCGAAAGCCGTCCTCGCCGTAGTAGTCCCGCAGCAGCGAATGATACCGCACCGCGCTGGTGCGCTGCGGCGTATCGCGCAGTATCTGGTAGAACGCGCGATCCAAGTCCTTCTGCGGCTGGACGCCCAGCAGCTCTTGACGCGCAAACGCCTCGGCCGCGCGCCGATACTGGCCGGAGACGATCGCGTACGTCACCACCAGCAAGGTGAACAGGACCAGCAGACTCAGCACGATGAGGATCACCACGCCGCGGCGTCGTTTGTTTTTGCGTACCATGACCTTACTCTCCGTTCCCGATTTCGCCGGCCGCTTGCCCGCAGCCGAACTGCTGGAGTTCACGCTTCAGCGTGTTACTGCTCTTCTTCGCTTCGCATTGGTTGGAGTGTACGCTTCAGCGTGGCACCGCTTTCATCTTTTCATGATTACAAGCTTCAACTCCATGCTCTGCACGCTGAAGCGTGAACTCCAGCGCCGGCACGTTGGAGCGTCCACTCCAACTACCGAACCGTCCAAAGCGATGATGTTTCCAGTCGAATAGTTTTCTCGTAGACCGCGACGACGTTGTTCATCAACGTGGCTTGAGTCAGGGTGTTCGGCAGCGCGGCGATCAGGTTCCAATCCGTGCCCTGCAACGTCACGTTCCTGGTGAACGGACCGGTCCCATCGATTCCGGTATCCGCGGAAACCACACGATACCAGCGGAAAAAGTGGATCGGGTTGGAGGGCGCAGTTACCCGGGCCGACAGCATCAGCCAATCGCCGCTACGAACCGCCAGATCCTCCGCCGGCTGGCCGGGGCGAGTCCGCAACAGGATCTCGCCGCCGCCGTGCCCGGCGCTGTCGAACGATGCGACCTCGACCAATCGCTCGTTGTCCGGACCGTCGTCTGCCGGCGCGTAGGCCGCATCGGTGTATTTCATGGCCATCGACATGTCTCGGCGGTGGAACACCACGATCGACAACAAGTATAAATCGGTGTTCTGGGCCAGCGTCGCGCCGTTGATCAGCGTGTCCTGCAAAGGTGTCAACGTCGCCAGCCAACTGAATTGGCCCTCGGATTGTCGCTTCGTCGTGTTCTCGCTGAAGTTCTGGATGGGCGGCAATGTCGAGTCCGGCGGAACGTCAAAGGCCAAGTCGTCGGCCGCCATGAAGACGTCGACTGCTTGGGACACGCTCATGCCAGTCGGCCCGCCCGGCCGGTTGCGCAGACTGATCCGCTGCATCCGTGTTTCCCGGTTGACATCGCTCATCGCGTAGTACGGAAAGAACTCCGTGTTGGCATGAGCGGTGGTGCTGTTCGCTACGGCATCGGAGTGATGAGCGGCAATGAACAACGGGTCAATGCAAAACGATCGACTGGTGATCGTCGCATTGCCCGGCGGCGGATTCGGAACGGCAATGGTTGGTTTTGTGGGAAATTCGGCGTAGCCCAGCGGCGATGGCGTCAACCGTGTCCATGTATTCGGCTGCCGCATCGAACGGATCTCGAAGTCGCGGATGGCGTTGCGCCCCACGCGATCGGCCTGATCGGCGATGATTCCCCGAGTCGTACGGCTGCCGGCGACCGGGATGACCAACAATACGCCCAACAATCCGACCGACACGATGCCGATCGCGAACATCACTTCCACCAACGTTGTACCGCGGCGAACGCCACGTGGTCCGGTCTCTCCGAGACCGGAAGACGTCACGTGGACGAATTGACTTGCGTCAGTTCGAAACCGCTGGATCGCATTGCCGATGAAACCGATCATGGTTAACGTCCTCCCATGGCCTGGCCCTGCTGAGCGAACTCGCGGGCGGCGCTGAGCGAGGAATTGAAATCCGCGCGGGGTTCCCACGCATTCGGCGCGGTCACGACGGTGCCGGTGTGGAGACTGACCGAAACCCACAGATTCGCCGTCGTTTCCAGATTCTTGTTGTAGTCGACGCTGAACGCCGTGCTGTTTTCGCCAGGTTCCATCATGTTGCTCAGACTGCCGATCAGCAGATGGATCGTCGAGGGCGGAATCACCGGCATGCCCTGCCCGAGAATCCGATCGACCGAACCCGTGGGGGAAAACATGATGATGATCGGCGTCGTGGCCGTGGCGAACTCGCGACCCGTCAAGCCGACGCCCGAAACGCTCAAATCGATCACCGCGCCGCCTGTGAATTCCATCGGGGTGATGCCGGATTTCTGCGGCGACCGGAACACTTGATACTTCATGTCGCCGGTCGGCGGTCGAGGCTGAAACGTCTCGCCTTCGAACGTGATCACCGGCAGGGCTGTAAGATCCGTGATCCGATACGCCGGACCTTTGAAATCGAAACGGATGGTATCGCCCACCTGGACGAGATTGGCAAAATTGGCGCTGGAAACAATCTGGTCGAAGACCGGCGGTGGGACGGCGGTGATCGGGACGAATTGTGCTTGGTAGCGTGGACGGTTGGTGATCGGATCGTTGCCGACCACGGCCGAGTTCACGCGAATCGTGGCACCGACCATGTCGCCGGCATACGGCGGCGGCGTCTCGGCCACGAACAACTGCTGGCAGTAGCGGGCGTCCGTGGGCGTACCTTCGGGAAGAGACTGGGTTTCCAACCACAAACCGACGGGTCGGCCTTTCTCAGCCGCCTGGGACTTGGCCAGTTGAATGTAGGTATTCAGTTGGCGCGATGCTTCGCGCATTGCGCGGTCTTCCATTGCCATCCGCATTACGGGCAACGCTGCGCCTAGCAAGAACGCCATGATCATGATCACGACCAACAATTCAGTCAGCGTCATGCCGAGTCTCGCAGAGACTCGGCGACACGTTCTGTTGTGCGGAGGTCGAATTGTCATGCTACTCGCCTCCCGTTGCATGGTTGTGAATGTTGTCGACATAGCCGTAGGACTGAACGAACGGTTCGCCCAAACGGCGACCGCTGTTGGGAAGAATTGAATAAGGATCATTCTTCCAGCCGCCGTGAGCATTCGCCGCCAAGTAGCGGTAGTAATCAAACGGTTCGATAACATCGGGGGTGGCCGGTTGGAAATCGTAACGCACAATATCCAAAGCTTGGTCCGGGCCGCCGGAACAAACCAACGGATACATCGCGAAGTTGAAGTAGTACACTCCGTCGCCCGTTCCGCCAGCCGCGGGAATCGGCACGCTCGCGCGCTTGTCCAGTTGCAGCGGATCGAAGGGATCGCGGTTCTCCGGGACAACGTACCCGGCGCCGTCAACCGTGAAGGTCTGCAGGTCCGTGTAGGCCGGAATGTCGTCGACCGTGCCCCAGGTGAAATCCAGTCCCGGATGGGCGATGAATCCGGCGGGCCAGCGGATGAAGGCGATCGGGCGGCCCCAGGCGTCCAGGATCTCGGGCATGCCGTCCCCGTCCAGGTCGCCGATTTCGCCTTCGTGCAAGAAGTCCAGCCCGTTGCTGTCCAGGTCGCGGATCGATGCGACGATCATGTACAGGCACTCGGAGTCCTGGTAGGTGTTACTCCAATCTGTGATCGGCCGTGTGCCATTTTGGGTCGCCCGACGCCGATACTCGTACCACAGCGACGGCGCGGCCAGTCGGACCTCGTTGGGCGCAGTCCCGTAGACGACCACGGGCAGGTCCGTGACGTCCGAAATCCGATCGGGCATCTCCATCCGCATCAGGTCGCGCATCGCATTGAGGCGCGCGGTCGCCGCGACGCGTGCGTTCTGCCGCACCGCAACCGGCAGTCCCAGCCGGATCGCCCGCGTTTGGTAGCCTTCCCAGCGGGTCATCAGCAGTTCATTCAACTTGGTGATCTGGGTGCGCGTGCGGGCTTCCTTGGCCATTTCGATCGCTCCCCACATGGCGAACAGGATCGAACTGGCCAGGATGCCGATGATCGCGATCACCGCCAACAATTCCGTCAGCGTGAACGCGATCCGCGCCGGCAACCGACGCCGTCTGGAATGGAAGCGTGAAACGTTCATTCCGTGTTCTTCTCGAATGTCTTGCCGTTGCTGAAGTTGGCCACGTTATCCCAATCCTCCGCCGAATAGTTCGTGCCGAGAGGAAATACCTTCAGTTCGTTGACCACCGCCCAGGAATCCCCGCCGAATTCGCCGTCCAACCCAGCGGCGATCAACTGGTACGTGGTCGGATTGATCCACTGCTGGTTCGGCGGAAAGAGGGTCATCGACGGATCCGGCCGCACCGACTGGTACGGATACACATTGACCGTCGCGCCAGCGACCGTGCTGGCGTAGAACTTGGGCACGACGTTGCTGCTGGCGTCCGTGTAGTAGTACGGCGCCGGGAAATACACGTACGGCGATTCGCCGCCTTCGGGCGGAATGAACTCGTACAACTGGACTGCGCCTCGGCCGCCGAGCGTTACCGTCCGCGTCGGGCGCAGACGCGGTTCCTTGAACTCGAAATAGCTGTCCACCGCCCCCTGTCCGCTGAGCGGCCGGCGCGGATCATTGACCGTCTGGCCCAGCCAGAACACCAGGCTTTCGGCGGCGGTCAGGGGAGGGGTGAGCGAGAGCAGGGATTGCAGCGGACCGCCGCTGGTCGCCGTGCCCTCGTCGTGCTTAGGGAACTTGCTGCGCAGGTGCTGGGCGACGGCCGACGCATTGAATCCGTCCGGCGGATAGGCGTTTCGTTGCTGCTTGTACTTGTCCAGCGACATCGTCAACTGACTCACCTCTTGCACGATCCGGTGTTCGCGCGCCGCTATCACTGCGCTCCAAATCGCCGGGATGATCAACGCGGCCAGAATGCCGATGATGGCGATCACCACCAGCATTTCGACCAACGTAAAGCCCTTCGATGGGCGACGATGAGTTTTCATGGTAGATGCTCCCAAATTGGGACGGTGTCAGTTGTCAGTTGTCAGTTGTCAGTTGTCAGTTGTCAGTTGTCAGTTGTCAGTTGTCAGTTGTCAGTTG
>JAHDXO010000064.1 GCA_023382975.1 Pirellulaceae bacterium | reverse complement strand
CCCATTTGGCAAGCTGGAAGCTTACCCCACGACTTTTTCAGCAGCCTCCTTCGGCCCAGGGGTGTCCCGTCTGCCAGCGGCACGGCGAATTGGTATGTTGGAAGCAGTACAAATGGAGTTCTCCCGTGAGTGATTTCGACAGTCCGTGGAAAGAAGCGTTGGAGCGGTTTCTGCCGTAGTTTCTGGACTTCTTCTTTCCACAGGTATTCCAAGGCGTGGATTGGAGTCGTGGATACGAGAGCCTGGACAAGGAACTTCAGCAAATCGTTCGGGAAGCCGAGTTGGGTCTGCGATTAGCTGACAAACTGTTCAAGGTGTGGCGACTGGACGGAAAAGAGGCCTGGGTTCTGATCCACGCCGAAGTGCAAAATCAGCGGGAAGACGACTTCAGGGAAAGGATGTACATCTATAATTACCGTATCCTCGACCGTTTTCGGCATCCGGTGATCAGCTTGGCGCTGCTGGGCGACGATCAGCGCAACTGGCGACCAAGTCGTTTCGCATACAGCCTTTGGGGATTCTCCCTATGTGTCGAATTCCCCGTCGCCAAGCTGCTGGATTTTGCAGATCGGCAGCCGGAGCTGGAGACCGAGCCGAATCCGTTCGCGGCGGTGGTTTTGGCCCACTTGAAGAGCCGAGAGACGAAGAATTGTCCGGAAGACCGGCGAAACTGGAAGACTCGCTTGGTGAAGAGTCTGTTTGGCCGGGGATTGGCAGCCGAGGAAATACGGCAATTTTTCCGAGTGATCGATTGGCTGCTGGAATTGTCGCCGGAGTTGGAACGGCAGTTCCAGGAAGAGATCCATCAGTTTGAGTAGGAACAGCAGATGCCCTATGTGACCAGTATCGAACGCATGGCCCGCGAAGAGGGCCGCGAAGAAGGCCGGGCGGAAGGCCTTCGGCAAGGCATCGAGGTCGCGTTGGAACTCAAGTTCGGGAAAGCCGGTTTGGAGTTGCTACCCACAGTGCAAGCGGAACAGCGACTCGACGTACTGAACACCGTGCAGCGAACGATCCGGACCGCCCGAACTCTGGCCGAGGTCCGTGAGTTGCTGCGGTAGCACGTCGTCGATTTCGTGAAATTAGCTTGACGCCACCAAATGGAACAACGAGCATGTTCAAACAACACGCCCCTTGCAGACGGCGGAGTTTCGAGGATAATGCGGGGAATTCAGGAAGCCCTTGAGCCAGAGTGGCGGAATTGGCAGACGCGCTGGACTCAAAATCCAGTGCCCGATAAGGGCGTGTCGGTTCGAGTCCGACCTCTGGTACTTGTTTGCTGATAAGGACTTGTGGCGATTTGCCGCAAGTCCTTTTTTCATTGGCAAGCCAAGGTCACCCCCGGCCGGATCTCGGGCGTGTAGGAGCGTTCTCTGGTCATCAAGACCGAAGATCCTGCGTGTCGCAGCAAACTCGACGACCGGGAAGTTACCGCTACTGTATGCATCTTGACCACCTAAACGTCGGACGCTGCTTGTTGGCACCGGACTTTCCTGATCGTCGTTTGCCCCAGGGCGCTCGTCGCCCGGCGCAATCTGGAAACGCTGTTTCGATCGTGGTCTAATCGATGGCTGAGGTTCGTCGGACGGATCGCGGCGAACGGCAGACCAGCGGAGCATTTCACGCGAGGCCACGATGAATGCGGATCGATTGGGCGATTTGCCGATGACGACTACCCCGAAGCCTAGCGGCCCTGTTCGGCGGTCGCGGCGTTGGTTGCTGCGGAAATCGATTGCATCGGTCGCGGGACTGGCTGCGTGTGCAACGTTCCCCGCGGGCGGGACGGTTTTCGGCCGAGGTGCAACTCCTTCGCGCCGGCAACTGGCTCGCGAGATCGAACAGGTGCTTTGGCAGAAAATTCTTCCCGCTTGGTATCCGCGGTCGCTGGACGCCGAGCACGGCGGGTTCTGGGAAAATTTTGCCGAGGACTGGTCGCGCCGGCCTGCATCGTCGAAATTCCTGGTGTACCAGGCTCGGATGACCTGGGTGCCTGCGGCGGTGGCGATTTGCTACCCGGATCGTCGCGAGCCGTATTTGGAATACACACGGCACGGGGCGAGATTCCTGCGCGACCGGATGTGGGATTCGGAGCATGGCGGTTTTCTCGACCGCACCGATCTGCAAGGTCGGCCGGATCGCGTGACGATGCCTTGGAAGCAGATGTACAGCTTGGCGTTCGGGTTGTACGCCGCGGCGACATCCTACGAGGCCACGAGCGACGCACAGACGCTGCAATTGGCCCAGGACGCCTTCGGCTGGATCGAGCAGCACGCGCACGATCCCGAACACGGCGGATATCACGAACACTTGACCGCCGCGGGCCAACCAGTGTCGGTCGATGTCCCCGACGCGCCGCTGGGGCGAGGATTGCCGGTGATCGGACTGGTCGGGCACAAGTCGATGAACGCGCACATCCACGTGCTCGAAGCGTTGATCGCCCTGCGGCGCATCTGGGATGACTCGCGGCTGATCGAACGACTGAACGAGGTATTCCTGATCGTGCGCGACCGGATCGTGTGCCCGAACGGTCACTTGGCGATGTTCTGCCGCCGGGACTTCACGCCGTTGGACGAGCGCAGTTCGTTCGGACACGAACTGGAAACAGCGTACTTGCTGACCGAAGCTGCCGAATTGCTTCACCGCGACGACGATGCGAAGACCGGGCAGGTGGCGTTGAGGCTGGTGGAACATTCGCTGCGTTGGGGCTGGGACCAGCAGCACGGCGGGTTCTTCGACGAAGGACCGCCCGAGGGCAACGCGACACATCGGCAGAAGGTCTGGTGGGTGCAGCCCGAAGCGATGAACGGGTTGTTGACCGCCGATCAACTGACCGGCGGCAAAGATCCGCGTTACTACGACACCTACGTGCATACGTGGCGATTCTTCCGGGACCGGATGGTCGACCCTGTGCATGGCGGCTGTTTCGATACCGTCGCCGAGGACGGCAGTCCGTTGCCCGAACGCCGCCACAAGGCCACGCCTTGGAAGGCGGCTTACCATGTGACGCGCGCCCTGCTGTTGGCGGCCCAACGATTGCCGGAGGAGAACCCATGAAAGAACTCGACTGCGGGAAGAGATGGATACGATTGGGCGTTGCGGTTCTTGCCTCCTGGGTGTTCGCATCTGGCACGGCGACCGCCGATGCGCCGCTGGTGTTGGTCGACGACGGCCGCAGCGATTACGTCATCTGCTTGCCCGACGAGGCGACGCCCGTCGAGCGGACGGCCGCGGCCGAGTTGCAGGAGCATTTGGCCAAAGTCACCGGCGCGACGCTGCCGATTCGCAGTGAGAAGGAAATCGGCAAGGACGAGAAACTGATCGTCGTTGGTCGCGCGCATCGCTTGCAGCAAATCGCTCCCGACTTGGATCTTCAGCAGTTGGGCTACGATGGGATTGTTGTGAAGACGTGCGGGTCAAACTTGATATTGGCAGGTCACGCGACGCGGGGCACCCTGTACGCCGTCTACACCTTCCTGGAGGACGTGGTGGGTTGCCGCTGGTGGACGGCGACCGAATCGTTTCTGCCCGAGAAGCGCACGCTGACAATCCCGCCGCAGGATTTGGTCTACGCCCCAAAGCTTCAATCGCGGGAGGCGTTCTATCGAGATGCGTTCGACCCGGTGTTCGCAGCACGCAGCAAACTGAACGGTCACCACCATCGCATCTCGGCCGATTACGGCGGCCACCGGCCCTTCTGTGGTTTCGTCCACACGTTCTATCCGCTGCTGCCGCCGGAAAAGTACTTCGACGTGCATCCCGAGTGGTACAGCGAGATCAACGGGCAGCGTACCACCGAGCACGCGCAACTGTGCCTAACCAACGACGCCATGCGGCGAGAATTGACGAACAACGCCCTCGCGCGACTGAGAAAGCAGCCGGACGCCCAATTCATCTCGATCAGCCAGAACGACTGGTACGGGCGTTGCCAATGCGAGAACTGCCGGCGCGTCGAAGAGCTGGAGAGTTCCCCCGCCGGTCCGTTGCTGCGGCTGGTCAACGCGGTGGCCGAGGATCTCGAAAAGGAATTCCCCGACGTGCTGGTCGAAACGTTGGCGTACCAATACACTCGCCAGCCGCCATCTCAAACCCGACCGCGGGAAAACGTGGTGATCCGCCTGTGCTCGATCGAATGCTCGTTCGTCCAACCGCTGGGCAGCGGCCCGCAGAACGAGCCGTTCCGCAATGACATCGAGGGCTGGAGCAAGATCGCCGAGCGGCTGTACGTCTGGGACTATGTGACCAATTTCAGCAACTACATTCTGCCGCATCCCAACATGCGGGTGCTGGGACCAAACCTCCGTTTCTTCGTCGATCATCACGTGATCGGGCTGTTCGAACAAGGCGATGCCGGATCGTCCGTGGGGGATTTCGTCCGGCTGCGGGCTTGGCTCTTGTCCCATTTGATGTGGAATCCGGATTTGGACGAGCGCGAGCTGATCCGCGAATTCCTGCAAGGCTACTACGGCCCGGCGGCGCCTCATCTGACCGAGTATCTGGAGCTGATGCACGACGCGGCCGAACGATCCGGGGTCTACCTGCGCTGCTTCATGAACGACACTTCCGCTTGGTTGACCCTGGAAGATCTGAACGCGGCCACGCGGTGCTTTGCGCGAGCGGCCCAGGCGGTCGCCGACGATCCCGTACTGGCTCGGCGAGTGCGCCGCGAGCGGATGGCGCTGGATCATGTCTGGTTGAACCGTTATCACGCCATGCGGCGCACTGCCCGGCTGCGGCAACTGCCGTTCGAAGGTCCGGCGGATCCGGTGGCCGCGTGCGAAGAGTTCATTCGGCTGGCGCAGGAATTCGATGCGCGGCAGCACCGCGAACACGGGACGTTCCAGGAGTACGAGGCCGATCTGCGAAGCCGATTCCGGCCGGCGGGACCGCCGCCCGAGATCTGCCGCGACCTTGCCCCGGACGCCTGGTTCGACGTTCCCGCTCACCAACTGGGGCGATCGAAGCCGGGGGAATGGACATTTGCGGTGGAAGATCCGCAAGCCGCCGACGGTCATGCCATCCGCATGCCCGGCGACCACTTCGAATGGGCAGTCCAGTATCGCTTTTCCGACGATATGCGTTATGGTAATCCTTGGCGATGCTACGTGGTTGCCCGCAGCGAGGTGTCGGTCGACGAGGGACTCGCAATGACGATGGGCATCTACGACAGCCGCAACAAGAAGGGCGTCGCGCATCGACAAGTGGATGTCCACGAATCCGCGGGGGACAAGTACCGCGTCTTCGATCTGGGCACTCACCGACTAGACGGCGAGATGTATTTGTGGGTCGCGCCGCCCCGCCGCCCCGGGGAAGTCGCCAGTGTGTTTATCGACCGCGTTTTCTTCGTCCGGGAGATCGAGGACACGAACGCAAATTCGCGTCAAGAATAAGGGATGCCGCCATGCTGCGAGACGAAGCCATCTACACCTGTGAATCGTGCGGAGAGGAGATTGAACTGCTGCTGGACCATTCCGCAGGATCGAGCCAAGAGTTCGTCGAAGATTGTCCCGTCTGCTGCCGCGCGAATGTCGTTCACGTCGAAATCAACGAGAACGGCGGCATCAAAGTCTGGGCGACTGCCGAGATCGCCTGACCGGGCGCCGCGCCGTAGCACGGACTGCCAGCCTGTGAATGCTGGCGGCACAATCCGAGGCACAGACTGGCAGCCTGCGCTACGATGGGTCGAAGGCCGCAGGCGTCGTCATATTGACTGCAATTGAGTGAAGCTGATGACAGCATTCTGGCTTTCCGTCGGCGATGGGGCGATCAATAGCGAACGGGGCACTTTCGGTAAGTCGTTTCTGTTCCGTCATTTCCTGCGATGGCTATACGCCCTGACTTCCATCTGCGACCGTTACGGCGCGCGGGTTGCGTGCTTGAACATGGAGCGGTTCGTGATGTAAGAGCTACCTAGCCCAAGATGGGAGAAAATGCGATGTACCGATATCGATACCAGAAGCGTTGGGCGTCCCTTGCCGGATGCGTTGCCCTGTTGACCACCCTAACAGCGACTGGCGTTGTGGCAGCCGCTGAAGCGCCGTCACGAGGTCGTGGCCAGTCGTTCAGCCAGATGTCCAGGTCGTCAGGCAGTTCGAGCCGATCACGGCCAGAATCTCGGGCGCCGTCAAGACCCTCCGCGTCCATTTCGCGATCGGCCCCGACTCCTTCGGCCAGATCTCTGCCTGCGCCTGCATCGCGGAGTTCGGCACCGAGCATCACCCGATCACCGAGTGGCCCGAGTCGATCCTCGGTATCCTCTCTGCCCAACGTATCCCGATCCACCGAAGGTGTCCGCTCGTTCCAAGGCGCAAGTCCTTCGCGGACTCCCGCGCGGAGCGGGCCGACCGCGTCGTCGCCTTTGTCTCCAGTAATTCGAGGCCCGGCCAGTCCATCGTCCAATCCGATCCTGTCCCGCTCGGGATCATCCAGTGCCACCACACGGCAATCGCCCGGCATCGCACCGAGTCTTGCCAGACCGTCGGTCGAGGCGTCTCGCGTCACTCGATCCGCTCCGCCGGTGCCCAGCGGAAGCGTACGGCCGGAACGTTCCAGCACGCCGAGTGTCAACCGGTCCGCGCCATCGTCGCCTGGCGTGACTCTGCCGCCAACGCTCGCCAATCGCCCAAGCATCTTGGGACGAACGCCTTCGAACCAGGCGGGGAGTCCACCGCAACCGTCTACCAACGTTCCAAGCATCTCGCGTTCAACGCCATCGGTCCCCCGAATCACCTCGTCGCAGAACCGTGGCGATGCGTCCAGCACCCCCCGGCCTGCGCCGTCGGCAGCGGCTCGGACACCTGTGGACTTGCCTTCCGCGCGAACACCCAGCGATGCGGCGTCGCGGTCGCAGAGCGTGTTCAACCGACTGTCCGAGATGTCGCAATCGCGACGGTCCAACCTCCCGAGCAGACCAGACGCCGACACGGGCAACGATCGTGGCGGCACCGCCCAAGCGCGTACGCTCGACCGTCCCGCGACCGATGGTCAATCCAGGCCTCCGTCGATCCGCGACCGCTTTCAATCCACGCCGCCGCAGCGAACGCCGGAGTTGGTGGGCGACAATTCAACACCGGATCGTCCAATTGCTTCCGGTCCGAGCGGCCTGCGAGTGCCGCCGGTTGCCGGTGATCGACCGAACGTCGCGGGCAATCGACCGAGCGGCCCAAGCGAGCGACCGAGCATCGCGGACGAGTCGCCAAGGTCTGGGCGGAATCCATCCGGTCAACCGGACTTGGTGAACCGGATGCGCGACCACTTCGCCAATTCGTCTCCGCAGCTAGGACGACCGGAATCCGGGCCGAACAGCTCCTCGGGTCGTCCGGCCGGGCGTGAAGACGCCACGGATCGATGGCAAGATCGGCGGCCAGGAACCGAAGGGCAAGACCGCTTGTCGCCCGGCCGGTCGTTGACCGTGCGCAACATCCCGCGCAATGGGTTTGCCGGAAGCGACGAGGGACAATTCATTCGACCGCCGGGTTCCGCGGGCGAGCGGTTCGCGGGCCGTCCGGTCATCGGACCGGTCGATACTCGCCACGGCGCGTCGCATCCCCAAGGACCGGCACGGCACGAGCAGTTTCGCGAACGGTACGAACACGGCCACCTGGATGCCATCACGCGTGGCTCGCACGGCCGCAAACTGGACCTGGACCGCCAGTACCGGTACTACGGTGCGGGCGATGTGGCCCGGCGACTGAATCTGCACACCCAGATCGGGCACCACGGCGGCTGGCGTCATTCGCGTTATCAAGGCCCGATCTCCAGCACCTTTGTCAGTGTTCACTTCGGGCACAATTACTTCGGCCCTCGCTGGTGTCCCAGCCGCGTCTGGTATCCTCGATGGTCGGACTGGGTGCGTTGGAGCTGGTGGGACCGTTGCCTGCCCTTGTACGATCCGCGACCGGTTTTCTGCCGTCCGATCGTCTATGCGGCCTGCCCTCCGGTCGTCGTGTACGATTTCCCGCGATGGGAGTCGCTGCCCGTGATCAGTGCGGGAACCTGGGTGGACGTTTCTCCGGTGGTCGTGGCGCCGCAGCAGTACGATCTGCAATTGCTGGCGGTGCGATTCGTCGATGGCGGGCATCCGGAGCAGCGAATCGGTCCGCGCTACCGCGTCTGGTTCCGCAACAGCAGTCAGCAGGATTTGACCACGGGGTTCAACGTGTCCATCATTGCGGCGCAAGATGACCGTTTGAACGATCGGTTGCCCCAGGTGGGCGTGCGGGTCGAAGCGATCGCCGCCGGCGAGACCCAGGCGGTGGATCTGCGGTTGCCGTGGGAGGCTTATGAGCTGAGCCGCGACGTGTCAGGCAATGCGATGCCGTTCGACAAGCTGCATGTCATCGTGGACAGCCACGGCGAGATCAACGAGGTCTCCGCGGCCAACAACGGAGCGATCGTCGAGCGGGGCGACATCCTGCCGGTCGATCCGGCTGCGTTCTCCACCGACGTCGACGCGGTGTCGGCTGGTCAAGCGGTCAGCATCGCTGGCGAAGGCTTCGGGCCGGAGCCGGGCCAAGTCTTGTTGTACGTCAAGGGGCTCGAGTTGCAGCCGGAGATCCAAGGCTGGTACGATCTGGGCGTGCGAGTCGAGATGCCCGCGCTGCCGCTGGCGGAACCAACCGAAGCCCGCCTGGTTGTGGTGCGCCGCGACTCTGCCGCTTCCAATCCAGTGGAACTGACGCTCGCCCCCGCGAGCGTTGAACTGCTGCCGGCACCCTGACGGCAGCGTGGATTCGCACTCTCTCCAGTTCGATGACAATGCCGCCGTCGGGGCCGCGTCTCTGACTCGCCCCGAAGGCGGCTTCCACTGCGCGCGTTGCTAGCTTCCAAAGGTCGGCAGACCGTTCCGATCGTAACGAATGTTCCGGAAATAACGGATGCGGGAAGCTTGTCGCGCCGAAACTAGATCATGATGTGGCGTCGGGGAAAGGGTAATGCGCGCTGAAGCCCAACCATGATGAATCGAAGCGAAGGCCAAACTTGGATCGCGATCCTCGCGTTCAGTTGCCTGTTGGCGGGCTGCCACGGGCGGCAGAGCGTGTTTCAAGATCCACAGGCGGTCAATGCTCCCTTTCCCGTAGCGGCGACTCGCATTGAGATGCCGGCGACCGACGACTGTCATTTCGAGCAGTTGATCGGTGCTGGCGAGCCCCGCGACCTGATGGACAGCAGCCAATTGCAGTACGTCGATCTGCCGCTTCAGGAGGCTCTCCATCTGGCCCTGCGGTATTCCAAAGTCATGCGCGATTTGGGCGGTACGGTGCTGCGTTCGCCGGAGAACACGGCCACCGCCTTCGGACCGGCGATTCAAGAGACGCATCCTCAGTTCGGAGTCGAAGGCGCACTGTCTGCCTTCGACGCGGAGTTCTCAACCAGCGTCTTCAGCGAGAAAAACGACCGTCGCTTCAACAACCAATTCCTGGGGCAAGGTGGTCTTTTCCAACAGGACACCAGCGTCATCCAGGCCGAATTGGCGAAGCGGACAGTGACAGGCAGCCAGTTTGCGTTGCGGCATATCATCAACTACGACTACAACAACAACGTGGGTAACCAGTTCGATGGCTCGTGGGACTCGATCCTCGAAGGCGAGTTCCGGCATTCGTTGCTGCAAGGCGGCGGCGTGGAATTCAACCGCATCGCTGGTCCCGGCGGTCGTCCTGGCGTGTACAACGGCGTGTTGATTGCGAGACTGCGGACGGACATCAGTCTGACCGAATTCGAAATCGGCATCCGCGATCTGCTCAGCAACGTCGAGAACGCCTACTGGGACCTGTATTTCTCCTACCGGGACTTGGACACCAAGATCCGGGCCCGCGACGCCAGCCAGGACACGTGGCGCCAAGTCCACGCACTGTTTATGGCGGGCAAGAAAGGGGGCGAAGCGGAGAAAGAGGCCCAGGCCCGCGAACAATACTTCCGCTTCGAAGAGGACGTACAGAACGCCCTGATGGGAAGGCCCGTCGAGGGCACTCGTACCAACAACGGCAGCACGGCGGGCACGTTTCGCGGAACGCCCGGGGTCTACGCCAACGAGCGGAAGCTGCGGTTGTTGATCGGGATGCCGCCCCAGGGCGGCGAGCTTCTCCGCCCGAACGACGAACCGCCGGTTTCTCCGGTCGCGTTCGACTGGGTGCCCATCGCTACCGAGGCGCTCGTGCGGCGCGAAGAACTGCGCCGCCAGCGTTGGAAGGTCAAGAGCCGCGAATTGGAATGGATCGCCAGCAGGAACTTCCTGCAGCCCAATTTCGATTTGGTGGGCCGCTATCGTTGGCGAGGCTTCGGACATCATCTGCTCGATCCCAGCGGGGACGGAGCGCGGTTCGACAATGCCTATCAAGACTTGACGTCGGGCGATTTCCAGGAGTGGCAACTGGGCGCCGAGTTCTCGATGCCGCTGGGGTTCCGCCAAGGACACGCCGCTGTACGGAACGCCGAACTGCAACTGGCCCGCGAGCGCAGCGTGCTGATCGAGCAGGAACGGCAGGTGATCAACGACCTGAGCGCCGCGGTGGCCGAACGCAATCGATCCTACGCCGTGCTGCAAACCGCCATCAACCGCGTCGAGGCCGCCAAGCAGCAGTTGCAGGCGGTCTTGGCCGCCTACAACGCGGACGAAGGCAAGGCGGACTTCTACGTGCTCCTGGACGCTCAGCGGCGTTACGCCGACGCGGAAATCCGGTACTACCAGGCGCGCGTCGAGTACGCTTTGGCCATTCGCAACGTGTACTTCGAACGCGGAGCGCTGCTCGACTACTGTTCCGTCGCGCTGTCGGAAGGTTCCTGGCCGGCCGACGCCTATCTGGACGCCGCCGAACGCCAGCGGTTGCGGGGGCGGCCTCGCCGACTTGACTACCGTCTGCGTCCGCCCCATCTGGTCAGCGTCGGCAGCCGCCCCGCGGCATGGCAGACATCGGCCGAATTGGTACCGACACCGGCACCCGCGGAGTTCTTGGGTCCGGAAGGGGAAGAGCCGCAGCCCATGCTTCAGGAAGCGACGTTGCACGAGTTGCCCGGGGAAATGGCGTCGCCCAGCAACCCGTGGTTCCATCCGGATGATGCCGTGTTGGGGAATGTGTCGCGTGTTCAACCGGCGGGCTACCTGAATGGACACGATTCGTCCCGGACGGGTATCTTCGCCGCGCCACCAGATTTCCACCGCTTGCCCGCGGTCAGCGACTAAACGGCACTGAATCGCCGGTGTGACGATCCGAAGCATGTCTCGTGGCCTTGTTGCATTGGGACCGAAATTGCCATGCTTGTCAGCGATGAAACCGCCGATTAGAATGCTTGGCGATTCGAGATTCCACCCATCCAAACCGCGTATCGCGCAAACCGAAACTTGAATCGCGGCGGAAGATGTCCTGAATTCGAGATCGGGTCACGAGGCAAGCATAGATCGCGCAACTTGAGGAAGCAGTCGATGGCCATCGTAGACGTAGAGCAGCTTCTGGAGCCGATTTCGCCCGAGCAGCCATGCGGCGACAACCTGGAGTACGACGCTGATTTCGGGGAATTGGAGCGCGCCGCTCAGCCGGTGGCTGCCCAAGCCATCGGTGAATCGGTCGTCGAAGGGCAGGAGCCCGATTGGAAAGCCGTCCGCGGCATGGCGCAAGATCTCTTGAGCCGTACCAAGGATCTTCGCGTCGGGGTGCTGCTAGCCCGCGCCCTGCTGAACACCCACGGCTTGCCGGGTTTCCGCGATGGTTTGGCGGTCTTGCGAGGACTCCTCGAACGCTACTGGAACGAGGTCCATCCGCAACTCGATCCGGATGACGATCTGGATCCCACGTTGCGCGTGAACACGTTGATCAACCTGTGCGATCACGAGAATTGTTTACGGGCCTTGTTCGTCGCGCCGCTCATGTCCTCCGCGATGCTCGGGCCGGTAACCTATCGCGACTACTTGGTGGCGACGGGCGAAATCTCGCCCCGCTCGGATGAAGAGCCGCGAGAGATGTCGGCGATCGAGGGAGTGTTTCTGAACGAGGATGCCGACGAACTGCGTCAGCAGGCCGAAACCCTGCAGGCCGCGCTGGACGACGTGCGGGCCATCGAGGAAGCGGTGACCGCCGCAGTCGGTGCCGGCCAATCGGTCAGTTTCGAGCCGCTCGAAGGTCCGTTGAACAAGATGACTCGACTTCTTCAGGGCTATGTCGAACAGCGGGGGATCGGCGCCGAAGCCGAAGAGAGTTATGGCGATTTCGATTCGGAGTCCCTTCTCGGCGACAGTCAATTCGACTCCGCCGCCGATGAAAGCGAGTCAACGGAGCGTCCTTCCCGTCGTCCGCCTCCGTCTGACGAAATCGCTAATCGTGACGATGTGATCCGGATGTTGGACAAAATCTGCAAGTACTATGACGAACACGAGCCGTCGAGTCCCGTTCCGTTGTTGTTGAAGCGGGCTAAGCGAGTGGCCACGATGTCGTTCCTGGAGTTGTTGCGCGAATTGACGCCGGCCGGGGTCGAGCAAGCGGAAGCGCTCGGTGGCGTTTTCAGCGAGGGCCTTGAATGACGAGTGGAACTCTGTTAATTTCACTTCATCCTCTCAGCCAAGCGGTGAAGAAGCCGATGTGTGCGCCTCGTGGACAGCATGATTCCTCGTGTGTTCGCACATTCGGTTCGGGGCCAATTCGGTTGTTTCACTGTCTCTTTCAGTTTGCGCGAAGCATTGACCGGTGGAGTTGGCTTGATCGATCCGCCGGGTCAATTTCCAGATATCCATAGTTTCTGGTCGCGGGATGGCCGAGGCCTTCCCGGTCGACGTCTAGTGGCACCTGTGCGCAGTTCCCGTAGTGATAAGGAGTATTCTTGTGGCCAAGCAGAGCAGTCAGAAGTTCGTAGCCCGCAATCGGCCTCCGCGCGTACAAATCGAGTACGACGTCGAGGTCTACGGCGCCGAGAAGAAGATCCAGTTGCCCTTCGTGATGGGCGTGATGGCCGATTTGTCGGGCAAGCCTGCAGAACCGCTGCCTTCGGTGGATGATCGGAAGTTCCTGGAAATCGACGTCGACAATTTTGATGACCGCATGAGGGCGATGAAGCCGCGCGTCGCGTTTTCCGTGCCGAACACGCTGACGGGCGAGGGCAATCTGAGCGTCGACCTGACGTTCGAGAGCCTGGACGATTTCTCGCCGGCGGGAGTGGCGCAGAAAGTCGGCGCGCTGAAGAAACTGCTGGATGCCCGCACCGAGTTGGCGAACCTGTTGTCGTACATGGACGGCAAGACGGGTGCCGAGGAATTGATCGGCCGTGTGTTGAACGATCCCGCGTTGTTGGCGTCCCTGGCAAGTACACCGAAGCCGGATGCGGGCGAGTAGTCTCCCCGCGTCGTGCCGTTGAATGGCTCGCGCCGGACAACATCGGCCGAGCGTGCGTACCAAAATTTTCCAAGTTTCACCGACCGCGACCGGCAGCCGACGAAGCGTCGTTTGCCGTCGTCAACGCGGCTTTTTCAAGGAGCAACTGATGTCACAAGGTGAGGCCCAACGCGAAGCGGGCGCCGCAGGTGGGGCGGCGATTGAAGTCAGCGAATTTCAGTCGCTGTTGCAGAAGGAGTTCAAGCCGAAGAGCGACCAAGCCAGTCAAGCGGTGCAGAACGCCGTCAAGACGCTGGCCGCCCAGGCGCTGGAGAGTTCGTCGCTGATCTCCGACGACGCGTTGAAGACCATCGAAGCGATCATCGGCGAGATCGACCGGAAGTTGACCGAGCAGGTCAACTTGGTCCTGCATCACGCGGACTTTCAGAAACTGGAAGGCGCTTGGCGCGGTTTGCACCATCTGGTCAGCAACACCGAAACGGACGAGATGTTGAAGATCCGCGTGATGAACATCTCGAAGAAGGATTTGCACAAGACGCTGAAGAAGTTCAAGGGAACGGCGTGGGACCAGAGTCCGCTGTTCAAGAAGATTTACGAAGAAGAGTACGGCCAGTTCGGCGGTGCTCCGTACGGCTGCCTCGTGGGCGACTACCACTTCGACCACAGTCCGCCGGACGTCGAGTTGCTGGGCGAGATGTCGAAGATCGCGGCGGCGGCCCACGCTCCGTTCATCACGGGCGCGTCGCCCAGCGTGCTGCAAATGGAAAGCTGGCAGGAATTGGCCAATCCCCGCGACTTGACGAAGATCTTCGGCACGCCGGAATACGCGGCTTGGCGGTCGCTCCGCGAGTCGGAGGACTCCCGCTACATCGGCATGGCCCTGCCGCGTTTCCTGGCTCGGATTCCCTACGGCGCGAAAACGAACCCCGTGGAGGAGTTCGCGTTCGAGGAGGACGTGGAAGGGGCGGTGCACGACCGCTACTGCTGGGCCAATTCCGCGTACACGATGGCCTTGAACATCAATCAGTCTTTCAAGTTCTACGGTTGGTGCAGCCGCATCCGCGGCGTGGAATCGGGCGGCGCGGTGACGGATCTGCCGACGCACACCTTCCCCACGGACGATGGCGGAGTGGACATGAAGTGCCCCACGGAGATCGCCATCAGCGACCGCCGCGAGGCCGAGTTGGCCAAGAACGGCTTCATGCCGCTGATCCATAAAAAGAACTCGGACTTCGCGGCCTTCATCGGCGCGCAATCGCTGCAGAAGCCGGCCGAGTACGACGATCCCGACGCCACGGCCAATGCCAACCTGGCGGCGCGGCTGCCGTACCTGTTCCCGACCTGCCGCTTTGCCCACTATCTGAAGTGCATCGTCCGCGACAAGATCGGTTCCTTCAAGGAACGCGACGATATGCAGATCTGGCTGAACCGCTGGATCTCGCAGTACGTTGAGTCCAATCCGTCGACGGCCAGCGAAGAGGCCAAGGCCATGCGGCCCTTGGCAGCCGCCGAGGTAATCGTCGAGGAAGTCGAGGGAAATCCTGGCTACTACACGTCCAAGATCTTCCTGCGGCCCCATTACCAGTTGGAAGGCCTGACGGTATCGCTGCGTTTGGTGTCCAAGTTGCCGTCGGCGAAGAAGTAATCCGTTGAGTCCGCCTGGACGCCGTCCGGCCCTTCGGGGCACGGGCGTCCGTGGCGGCGATTGTGGTGAAGTGGTTTCTCCCCAGTTTTGCTTGAAAGGAGGCAGGTCATGATCCTGCTCGGTTTGCTAGAGGGTTCCCCCGGGATCAAAGGCGATTGCGAGATCGAAGGTTACACAAACTGGATCTCGTGTACCAACATCAGTTGGGCGCTGACTCGCGAGTTTAAGGAAAGTGCCAAGGCCGGTAGCAAGGATCTCTTCACGGGCGTGACCGATATCCCGCCGATCGAGGTCCAGAAGACGTTCGACAACAGCTCGGTCGAATTGATGAAGTTCGCCTGTGGCGGCGGTAAGATCTGCGACTATGCCGAGATCCACATGTTGACCACCGGCGAAGATATGTCCAACGCCAAGAACAACTGGTACCTCAAGTTCCGGCTGTTCAATCCGATCCTGGCCAGTTGGAACATCAGCGGCGGCGAGGATGAACGCCCCGGCGAAACCATCCAGTTGTGGTACTACAAGGTCCAGTTGAAGTACCGGCCCTTTGACGGCCAGAAGTTTCTGGACAATGTTCCGTTGCGCGGCTGGGATCGCTTGGGCCACAAGGCTTGGGACTCCTGACGCAAGGCGGCCAGGATACTCGAGAACGGGACAGAACCCGTTTTCGTGGGCCGGTGCGCATCCCAGCATTCGCGTTGGGATGTACGCTGCGTCGCGTTTTCCTTTGCTCGTTGCACCCCAGCAACGAGCGGAGGTGCCGCGTGGGCGTTTGAGTCGTCGTTGCCGTGGGTTCTTTCGTTTTTTGCAGGAAACTGAGGTGCTGCCATGACTGCGCTCGACGCGCTGCGCGACGGCGATTTGGACAAGGCGCTGGCGGAACTGCAACAGGAGATTCGGCGTTCGCCGGCGGATGCACGGCTGCGCGTGTTCCTGTTTCAAATGCTGTCGGTCCAAGGTCAATGGGACCGGGCGCTGGTCCAGTTGAACACCGCCGCGGAACTCGACCCGATCACGCTGGTCATGGCGCAGACCTACCGCGAGGCGTTGCGGTGCGAGGTCTTCCGCGCCGACGTGTTTGCCGGCAAGCGTTCGCCGTTGATTTTCGGCGAGCCGCCCGCGTGGATCGGGTTGCTGGTCGAGGCGTTGCGGCTGACCGCCGAGGGACGACACGAGGCTGCTGGAAGTCTGCGTGAGCAGGCGTTCGAGGCGGCGCCGGCCACGGCCGGACGGATCGACGGACGTCCTTTCGCGTGGATCGCCGATGCAGATCAGCGGTTGGGACCGGTGGTCGAAGCCATCGTTGCGGGGCGTTATTTCTGGATCCCGGTGGAGAACATCCGCTGCATTCGACTGGAACCGCCGGAAGACTTGCGGGACGTCGTTTGGATGCCGGCGCAATTCACTTGGTCCAACGGTGGCGACGCGGTGGGGTTGATCCCGACTCGCTACCCGGGCTCCGAAAAGAGTTCGGATCCGCTGGTTCGGCTGTCTCGGAAGACCGAGTGGATCGATGCGGCGGAGGGGCTGCAGTTGGGACTGGGCCAGCGGTTGTTGGCTACCGACGAAGACGATTTCTCGTTGTTGGATGTCCGCCAGATCGAATGCGGGGTGGAGCATGGCGGAACTGACGGTTCGTGAGCGGCTGCAACCGTCCCTGCTGGACCGGTTGACCGACGACGATCCGAAGAAGAGTGTCGAATCGCGAGACCAGCGGGTCATCTCGCTGGAGCGATTGCGCGCCGGGGTGTTGCGGGACCTGAGCTGGTTGCTCAATACGGGCAACCTGGCGCAGACGGACGATTTGGATGCCTACCCGGAAGTCGCTCGTTCGGTCGTAAACTACGGGACTCGCGATTTGTCGGGGATCACCGCTTCGTCGCTCCTGATGGACAGTCTGGCCCGCATGATGCGGCAGGTCATTTTGGATTTCGAGCCGCGCATCCTGCGCGACAGTCTGGCGGTGAGGGCGATCGTGGAAGAGCAGCGGATGAACACGAACGCCGTGACGTTCGTCATCGAAGGAACGCTTTGGGCCCAACCGATCCCGTTGCGGATGTTCATGAAGACCGAGGTCGACTTGGAAACCGGATACGTAAACGTGCGGGAAGAGACCGGCCGCTGACGGCCGCCGGGTGCGGATCGCGGCACCCAGGGAGAAGCGATTCGATGGACCCACGCCTGTTGGCCTATTATAACCGGGAACTGCAGCACGTCCGGGAGGTGGGGGCGGAATTCGCCCGCACTTTTCCCAAGATCGCCGGGCGATTGGCGCTGGATGAATTCGAGTGCGCCGATCCCTACGTCGAACGCCTGCTCGAAGGGATGGCGTTCCTGGCGGCGCGCATCCAGTTGAAGATGGACGCGCACTATCCCGATTTCACTCAGCATTTGTTCGAGATCGTCTATCCCCACTACGTCGCCCCATCGCCGTCGATGGCGGTCGTCCAGTTGCAGCCGGACATGAACGAGGGCGCGTTGGCCGAAGGCGTCAGTGTCCCGCGGGGCACGATGCTGCGCGCCCAGATCGGCAAGGGCGAACAGACAGCCTGCCGCTACCAGACCACCGACGAAACGCGACTCTGGCCGCTGGAGATCCGCCGCCTCGACTACTTCAGCCGCGACGAAGCGTTGCGCGACGTGCCCGACGTGCCGGGTACGCGGGCGGGATTGCGGTTGTTGCTGGGATCCACCGGCGGCTTGACGTTCGACAAGATCTCCTTGGACCGTCTGCGGCTGTTCCTTCGCGGGCCCGGCGATTTGGCGGTCGGCTTGTACGAGCAGTTGTTGGCCAACACCGTGGCCGTAATCGTGCGACCCAAGGGGCCGTCCCCAGCCTGGCAGTTGGCGATCGATCCGCGCCAAATCCAACGCGTCGGCTTCCGGGACGACCAGGCGATGCTGCCGAACGGTCCTCGGTCGTTTCAGGGCTACCGGCTGCTGCACGAGTACTTTGCGCTGCCGGAGCGGTTTCTGTCGGTCGAGATCGGCGGGCTGGCGCAAGCGCTGCAGCGTTGCCCAGGTCGGGAACTGGAGTTGTTCCTGTTGTTCGACCGCGTCAACCGGGTGCTGGAGCACCGGGTCGACGCTTCCCTGTTTGCCCTGCACTGTTGCCCGGTGGTCAACCTGTTCCCGCGGCGGGCCGACCGGATTCACCTGGATCAGCATCACTCCGAGTTTCACGTGGTTCCGGACCGTACTCGCCCGCTGGACTACGAGCCTTATCAAATCCTGGAAGTCATCGGTTACGGCGAAGGCGATCAACAGCAGATGTTTTCTCCGTTCTTCGCGGCGTTCGACCGACCGGAGCGCGAAGGCTTGGCGGTGCGTCGCGCCCGCGGAACAGCTTGCTACACGTCGCGGCGCACCTTCCGCGTGCTATCGGAGAAACAACGCAACGTGGGAGCGCGGACCAGTTACATCGGCAGCGAACTGTTCCTCTCCCTGGTCGATGCGGAGCAAGCCCCCTACCACAGCGAACTCCGGCAATTGGGCGTTTCCCTGTTGTGTACCAACCGCGACTTGCCTCTGCTGATGCCGGTTGGGGTGGGCCAGACGGACCTGACGCCCGAGGTCAGTCTGCCGGTTCAGTCGGTGCGCATTCTCGCCGGTCCGACCCGGCCGAGGGCGCCGCTTTCCTACGGATCGGGCGAAGTCGCCTGGCGTTTGCTGAACCATCTGTCGCTGAACTACGCCTCGCTGGTCGACGACCCGCAGCGAGGCGGGGCAGCAGCGTTGCGCGACATGCTGGCTCTGTACGCGGATTTGGCGGAGCCGCATGTGCGAAAGCAGATCGACGGCGTCCGCTCGGCGGAGGCCAAGCCGGTGACGCGTCCGATTGTGACAGACGGCCCGTTGGCATTCGCGCGGGGCCAACAGATCACGCTGACGATGGACGAGGCGTCGTTCGAAGGCACCAGTGCGTTTCTGTTGGGAACGGTGCTGGAAGAGTTTTTTGCGCGTTACGTTTCCATTAACTCCTTTACCGAGACGGTCGTGCGGACGGTCGATCGGGGAGAGATCATGCGATGGCCGGCCCGGATGGGGCGTCGGCAGAGCTTGTAGCCCTGTGGGCCGAGCTTGTCCAAGCCCCGCACGAATTCGACCTCTTTCACGCCCTGCGACGCCTGGAGTGCGCGGCGGCGGATCGTCCACGCCTGGGCGAAAGCGCCCGGGCCAAGGATGATCCGGTGCGGCTGTGCCAGGAGCCGTCGATGGCCTTCGCGCCGCGGACCATCCACGCCTTGGTGCCTGGGCCGAACGGCACGCCGCCTCGGCTGGAGGTATTGTGCTTCGGATTGTTCGGTCCCAACGGCCCATTGCCGTTCCATTTGACCGAGTATGCCCGCGACCGCATCCGGCATCACGGCGACGCGACGTTCGCGCGGTTCGCCGACATCTTCCACCATCGCCTGATGTCGCTGTTCTACCGGGCCTGGGCCAATGCCCAGCCGACGGTCAACCTCGACCGGCCGGAAGCGAATCGGTTCGCGACCAGCGTCGGCGCGCTCGTCGGTTTGGCAAGTTCGGCCACCCAGCACCGCGACGCCGTTCCCGACCACGCCAAACTGCATTACTCCGGCCTGCTGTCGGCGGGACCGCGGCATCCCGGCGGACTGCGGGCCATGCTGGAGGACTTCTTCGGCTTGCCGGTTCAACTGGAAGAGTTCGTGGGACGCTGGACCGAGATCCCCGCGGAGTGCCGCTGCGTGCTGACCCGGGAAGGCCATCCGCCGATGCTGGGCATGACGTCGACGATCGGCTCGCATGTCTGGGATTGCCAGCAGACCTTCCGCATCGTGATCGGTCCGCTGTCGCTGGCCGACTATCGGCGGCTGCTGCCCGGCGGAGAGAGCTTGACCAAGTTGGCGGACATGGTCCGCAACTACTTGAACGACGAACTGATTTGGGAGCTGAAGCTGATTTTGCTCCAACCGCAAGTGCCACCGGTGCGGCTGGGAACCGATGGCCATCTGGGCTTGAACGCCTGGATCGAGCCCGATGGCTTGCTTCGCGACGCGGACGATTTCTGCCACCACCCGCAACTGGAACAGAATTTGAAACAGACCCCGTGGTTGGCGCGCGACCTGGCGGAACTGCACCGTCGCGAACCGGCGACGGCACTTTCGACAACTTCTTCGGAGAATTGATCTATGCCCGAGATTCCTCGCACATCGCTGTTCGGCAAACTGAACCCGATCGCCTACAAGGCGATCGAGGGCGCTACGGTCTTCTGCAAACTGCGTGGCAATCCCTACGTGGAATTGGTCCACTGGTTCCACCAGTTGCTGCAGTTGCCGGATTCCGATCTGCATCGCATCGTCAAGCACTTTAGCCTGGACGCGAGTCGGTTGGCGCGGGATCTGACCGAAGCGCTGGACCGTTTGCCGCGCGGCTCGACATCGATCTCCGATCTGTCTTCGCACATCGACGAGGCGGTCGAACGCGGCTGGGTGTACGGCTCGCTGCTGTTCCGGGACAGCCAGGTGCGTACCGGCTATCTGGTGGTCGGGATGCTGAAGACCCGCAACCTGTCCCTGGCCCTGACCGGCATCTCCAAGGAGTTCCAGAAGGTCCAAGGCGACGAACTGGTCGACCGCTTCGCCAAAATCACCGGCGGTTCGCCGGAGGAATCCCTGGCGGCAGCGGACGGCTCGCAATTGGGCGGAGCAACGCCCGGCGAAGCCAGCGGCGCGCTGCCGCCGGCCCAGATGGGCAAACAGGAGGCGCTGCGGCGGTATGCCGTCGATCTCACCGATCGAGCGCGCAAGGGCGAAATCGACCCGATCGTCGGCCGCGACGAAGAGATCCGCCAGATCGTCGACATCCTCATGCGCCGCCGCCAGAACAACCCGATCCTCACGGGCGAAGCAGGCGTCGGCAAGACCGCGGTCGTCGAGGGTTTTGCGCTTCGGATCGCCGCCGGCGACGTCCCGCCCCCGTTGAAAGATGTTTCGCTGCTGGCGTTGGACATCGGGCTGTTGCAGGCCGGCGCGAGCATGAAGGGCGAATTCGAACAGCGGCTGCGGCAGGTGATCGACGAAGTCCAAGCCTCGGAGAAGCCGATCATCCTGTTCGTCGACGAGGCGCACACGCTGATCGGCGCCGGCGGCGCGGCGGGAACGGGCGACGCTGCCAACCTGCTGAAACCGGCGTTGGCCCGCGGAACGCTGCGAACGGTCGCCGCCACGACCTGGGCCGAGTACAAGAAGCACATTGAAAAGGACCCTGCGCTCACCCGCCGATTCCAAGTCGTGCAAGTCGGCGAACCCAGCGAGGAGAAGGCCATCCTGATGATGCGCGGCATGGCGTCCGTCATGGAGCAGCACCACCAGGTGCAAGTGCTGGACGAAGCCATCGAAGCCGCCGTGCGGCTTTCGCACCGCTACATCCCGGCTCGCCAATTGCCCGACAAGTCCGTCAGCCTGCTCGATACCGCCTGTGCGCGGGTCGCCATCAGCCAGCACGCCGTACCGGCCGAGGTGGACGATTGCCGACGCCGGATCGAAGCCCTGGAAACCGAACTGGAGATCATCCAGCGCGAGACGGTGGTCGGGGTCGAAACGGCCGCAAGGCAGGCGGCGGCCGAGTCCAAATTGGCCGAACAGCGCGAGCAACTGCAAACGCTGGACGCTCGTTGGACCAGCGAACGCGAGTTGGTCGAACGGGTACTCGCCCTTCGCGCCCAACTGCGCGGGGACTTGGGCAAGATCGAAGGCACTGCCAGCAAGCTGGAAAAGGCGGCCGATGCTGCTGCCGCCACGACGCCCGTGCAAACGGCGGAGGGCACCGTCGCCAACGGCAGCGGCGCTGCACCACTGTCCCCCGAAGAGCGAGCAGCGTTGCTGGAGGAACTCAAGGGACTCCAGCACCAATTGCACGAATTGCAGGGCGAGAACCCCCTGATCCTGCCCACGGTCGACGAGCAGGCCGTGGCCTCGGTCGTCCAGGACTGGACGGGCATCCCGGTCGGCCGGATGGTCAAGAACGAGATCGAGACGGTCTTGAAGCTGGCCGACCTGCTCAACCAACGCATCATCGGCCAGCGGCATGCGCTGGAACAGATCGCCCGCCGCATCCAAACCTCGCGAGCCGCGCTGGACAATCCCCAGAAGCCCATCGGCGTCTTCATGTTGGCCGGGCCGTCCGGGGTGGGCAAGACGGAAACGGCGTTGGCGCTGGCCGAGGCGCTGTACGGCGGCGAGCAGAACGTGATCACGATCAACATGAGCGAGTTCCAGGAGGCGCACACGGTCAGCACGCTCAAGGGCGCCCCTCCCGGCTACGTGGGCTACGGCGAAGGCGGCATTCTAACCGAAGCCGTGCGCCGACGGCCTTACAGCGTCGTGTTGCTGGACGAGGTCGAAAAGGCTCATACGGACGTTCACGAGATCTTTTTCCAGGTGTTCGACAAAGGTTGGATGGAGGACGGCGAGGGCCGCTTCATCGACTTTAAGAACACCCTGATCTTGCTGACCACCAATGCCGGCACGGACCTGATCGCCAACATGTGCAAGGATCCCGAATTGATGCCCGATCCCGACGGTTTGAACAAGGCCCTGCGGCAGCCATTGCTCAAGGTGTTCCCGCCGGCCCTGCTGGGCCGCTTGGTCGTCATCCCGTATTATCCGTTGAGCGACGAGATGATCGGCAACATCGCCCGGCTGCAACTGCGGCGGATCGAGAAGCGGATCCGCGAGAACCACGAGATCCCCTTTACCTACGACGACGAAGTGGTCAAGTTGATCGCCAGTCGCTGCACCGAACTGGAAAGCGGTGGCCGTATGATCGACGCCATCTTGACCAATACGGTGCTGCCCGCGATCAGCCGCGAATTGCTCAACCGCATGATGGCAGGCTCGCATCCGGCCCGCGTGCATGTGTCCGTGGACAGCGGCGAATTCGCCTACGGCTTCGACTAATCTTATCCCTGTGCGAGGAGGAACCGCTCATGGCCGAGTACAAAGTGAAGTTCGTCAAGGATCTGCTGACCGTCGATAGCAGCGACTTGATCCGCCCCGCCAGGACGCCGGCTGCGAAGCCCCTGCTGTTCATCGCGCCCTTTTGCATCTTCACGGAGATCAATCTCTCCGGAGTCAAGGTGGACAAGCCGCTGGAAGACAAGCTGACCAAGGCGGCGGAAACCAAGACCGAGGCGATCCAAAAGGAACTGCTGAAGCAACTCAAGCAATTGGTGGACGATCTCACCGTGCTGAGCAAGCAAGATCAGCAAGGCAACGAGAAGGCGGGCGAATCGGCCGAAAAGCGGGTCAAGACGGTTAACGATTTCATCGAGGAAGCGCTGGTCGACTTCGGCCACGACGTTCGCGAGGCGCTGAAGAAGCTTGTCAAGATTCCGACGGGGGTCAAGACGATCTCCCGCGGGCATTTCCGGGGACTGAAGATCCTGTACTCCTTCAAGGGCGGCCAGAAAGCCGCCTTTACCGAGGCGTACACCGAGACCGCCAAGGAGTTCGACAAGCTCGGCGACGACGCATTGTCCTCGGCCCGCGAGGAAGAGAACCAGCGTGAGGGGGTTCTCCGCGCTCTGCAAGATACGTTGAAAGGTTTCCGCGAGTACGAGGATTCCCGAAAGAACGAAACCAAGCAGGCGCAAAAGGAATTGGTCGATGCGCAAACGGAGTTGAAGAAAGACCCCAAGGACGACAAGGCGATCAAGGAATTGCAGAAGGCCGAGGAGACGTTGAAGAAGCTGCCCAAGGAGCAGGAGAACAACTGGGGCAAGTACGTCATTCAGGAGGCTCGTTCGCTTCAGAGTCAAATGCAGGGTTGGAGCGGTCAACTCCAGGAGTACCAGAAACAACTGGCGGCCGCCGACAAGGAAGCGCTGAAATCATTGGCCAAGCTGAAGAAGGACGCTCAGGACAAGGAAAAGAAGGCCATCCAGAAGGTCATCGACGAACTCCACAAGCTCAGCCGAAGCGTGTCCAGCCGATTGGCAACGGTCAACTACATGACCGGCGAATACAAGAAGATTGGCGCCTCGGCTGCTAAACCCGAGGCGTGGGGCAAGCGGCTGACCACCGATGTCGCCACGGTAAAGACGATGAAGGACATCGATGCACAGGAATTGAACAAGGCCGCCCGCGAAATGGTGCAGGTAACGAAGAGCATGAAGTAGGCATCCTTCGACAACGGAGCTTGAGGAGACATCCTGAGTGAAAGCCGCGACTTTCGACTGTCTCAGCTTTGCGCTGGCACTTGCCTGCCTGCTGCTGCTTGTCTTCCTGCCGCTGTGGTTGATCTACGCGTATCAGGCCGAAGGTATCGGGGAAACGGCGCGGACGACGGGAGAAGTCACCGTCGGCGTCGCGGTGGTCCTTCGTGCCACGGTTCGGCGTTGGTTCCGGACGGGTTCGCGAAACCTGCTGCGTTCCACGCTTGGCACGTATTCCAGAGCCTCGGCTCGCACCCTGACGCGACGGATGATCAAGTCGGCAAGCCGCATCTTGATGGGATCGCTACTCAAAAACGGCGCGAAGGAACTGGATACGGCAAATGGTACGGCGAAGAGTTCGTTAGCCGGACTTCTGATCGGCTTCCCCGCACTGTGTCTTTCCTTTTGGGGCGTGCTGGCCATGCAAACGCACGACGACCTAATGAACATCACGCAGGACGGGGCGATCCCAATCTGGCTGGCGGCACTTGTCGGCGGCGCACCGTTGCTTGCCTATGCCGCCATTGTCACGCTGGCGGGACGGGTGTGGGGCATCAAAGTGCAATTCCAGACGGCGATCGATGGTTTATTGTTGCAGTCGTACTTCACGGGCGCCGGGTCTTTTCTGCCGATGACGACGGATGTCGAGTACGTCGGTCGCGCGGAAGCGAAGCCCCGAGTAGCCGCCGTAGCATTGGGCTCGCTGTATGCCGCGCACCTGGGATTGCTGGCCGCCGCCAACTGGACCGGATCACACCTGCTGCTGCTGGCCAGCACGATGTTCTTGACGTACTGTTTCGTCTTTTCCTTTCCCATCCGGCCGTTCGAGGGCTATTACCTGTGGTCGCGGAGTAAGCTGCTCTGGCTCATTTTCTGGATTCCCATCCTGGCGTCGTTCATCGGCAGCCTCCCCGAATCGTTTGCCGAGCTTCTGTAAAGCGGTTGCTTAAGGAGATTCGATCATGTCCGGCGAACCAGTGCAGAACGGCGGTTGCGAAAACGGCACGGGCTCCGAAACGCAGACGCCCGAACCCAGTCCCGTTCCCCAGGGCCAAAAAGCGGACCGCGAGCAACCCGACCCGGTTTCCGCCCACAACCGGCAAAGGCTGGCCATCCTGCTGATCATTTTCGCGTGGACGTATCTCTACAACGTCTTGATCAAGGGAATGACTCCCGTTCGCGGATTCTTCGAAATCCTGGACACGATCAGCGACGATTTCGTCATGGGGGCCTTGCTCACAATCGCGTTGGGTGTGGCGATCGTCTTCGTCTATTCGTTCACCAAGCTGTATACCCAGATCATCGCCAATATCTACTCGTTCCGGATCATCGAGGATTTGTTCTTCAGCGATCTGAAGGAGGGCCGCTACGCGGTGTTCTTCAACAAGATTATCCGTTTCGAGGAACAGCCGCATCCCGATACGACTTGCCCGACGCGAGTCAGTTCGCTGCTGTTCTCGTTTTCCTTTATCTACGTCATGAGCTGGATCTACCTGGTCCTGTTCAGCGAGGCGCTGTTCTTCGTCTCGTGGAGCGCCGGTGTCGACCTACCGGTCGACCAGGGAAATCTGCTGCTGCTGCCCACGTTGGCGTTGGCGATTCCGTTTTCCGCCCGCGTCATGGCCTTCGTCCGGTATCCCTACGCGCAGAGCTACGCGGACTTCATGCCGGGCGCGGTGTTCGTTCTGTTGGTGGTCGCTGCGCTCGGCACGCTCTTTGAATCGGACGACCAGAAGTTCTTCCTGGCCACGGTGTTCGGCAGCGCCGAGAACCGTTTGATCTTCCTGCGCAACGGAGCGTTCCTGGCCTTCGTACCCGTATTCTTCGAAGCCTGCTTCTGGATTCTCGAACTCTTCCGCGAGGAAAGGCGACTCGGCCTGATCTCGCAACCGGATACGATCAGCGCGCCCGTGGATGCTGAGACCGAGTAGACCAGTAGTCAGGGCTCCCTCGGCGAATTCTGGCCTTGGTTTCCAACGACGAGCGTCGATCCGGAAACTCAAGTGGTATACTTGTCGGGAAGCGGAGTGGAAACGGAAGAGGCCAACGGCAATACCCCCATTGCGGAACTGGATAGCGATGGGTCGCGTCAAGGTTTCCCGTTCGCACACCAGTTCCCGATAGGACGTTGTTGACCTCTGTAGCAGTTATTCAACGGGGCCGGGTATGATGAAGCTGACCTTTCTGGGTGCCAACCGTCAAGTTACCGGCTCTCGATACTGCGTCGAGGCCAATGGTTCAAGCGTGATGATCGATTGCGGGATGGCGCAGGAACGCGCCTTCCTGGCACGAAACTGGGAATCATGCCCCATCGATCCGCTGAAGCTGGATGCGCTCTTGCTGACCCACGTCCATATCGATCACTGCGGGTTGATTCCGAAATTGGTGGCCGAGGGATTTCGGTCGCCCATCGTCTGCACGCATCCCACCGTGGATTTGGCCGACGTCGTGCTGCACGATTCGGCGCGGATTCAAATGGAAGACGCGGAATACAAACAACGGCGGCACCGCAAGGAAGGCCGCAGCGTCCGCCATCCCGAGGTTCCGCTGTATACGGAAGAGGACGTCGACCGGACGATGCCGCTGCTGCGCGGCGTCGCCTATCGCGAAGCGGTGCGAATCAACGATGTGTTCACCGCGGTCTTTCACGATGCGGGGCATATTCTGGGTTCCGCGATGATCGAATTGTTGGTCCGCGAGGGAGATGGCACGCGGCGCGTGATCTTCTCGGGCGACATCGGGCAATGGGACAAACCGCTGATCCGAGATCCCAGCGTCTTCGATCAAGCCGATTACGTGGTCATGGAATCGACCTACGGCGACCGGGACCACGAAGACCGCGGCAATATCGAGGATCAGTTGGCCGCCGTGATCAACTCCACCACCTCGCGCGGCGGTTCCGTGGTCGTCCCGGTGTTTGCGGTCGAGCGGGCGCAGGAAATGATGTACCACATCAGTCGGCTGGTTCACGCCGAACGCATCCCGCACATCCAGATTTTCCTGGATAGTCCGATGGCGGTGGACGTGACGGAGATCTTCCGCAAGTACCGCGAGTATTTCGACGAAGAGACCTGGCAGATGATCGACGACAATCAGCCGCCGCTCAGGTTTCCAGGGCTGAAACTGGTGCGGGACGTCGAGGAGTCCAAGGCGATCAATTCGGTTCAGATGCCCAGTGTGATCATGGCGACTTCGGGGATGTGTACCGCGGGACGCATCAAGCACCACTTGAAGCATCGGATCAGCCGTCCGGAGAATACGGTGTTGTTCGTCGGCTACCAAGGCCGCGAGACGCTGGGCCGCCAGATCCTGGAAGGAAAACGCGAAGTCCGGATCCTCGGCCGAATGCATCAAGTGCGGGCGCGCATCGCGCAGATCCACGGCTTCTCCGGCCACGCGGATCGCCGCGCCCTGCTCCGCTGGCTGGGCGCCCTCCAGCAACCTCCCCGCCGAGTGTTCTTGACCCACGGCGAAGAGGACGTCTCGCTGGCCTTCGCCGAAACCATCGCCGCGCAAATGAACTGGCCGGTCCACGTGCCCGAGTACGGCGAATCCGTCACGTTGGACTGAACTTGGCCAGCGAAGCCGGCGTGTCTTCCACGTTGCCTCGTTGCGATTGGTTGAATTCGTGTCGGCGGATCTTATACTGGTTGGCAGTGTGTGAGTCTCGTCCTCCCCCCTGCAAACCAGGAAACAGGTCCCACCATGAACCAACGATCGCGCATCGCCATTCTGATCGCCGCTGTCGTGCTGAGCGCCACGTGCTTGCCGGCCTCCGCCGCCGATTCCCGGCCGAATATCATCGTCTTTCTGGTCGATGACATGGGCGTAATGGACACCTCGTTGCCGTTCCTGACCGACGCCAACGGTCGGCCGCAACGCTACCCGCTGAACGATTACTACCGTACGCCGAACATGGAACGGCTTGCGGCTCGCGGCATCCGCTTCAACAACTTTTGCGCGATGAGCGTCTGCTCACCCACTCGGCTGTCGATCATGACCGGTCAGAACGCCGCGCGACACCGTACGACGAACTGGATCAATCCGGACCGGAACAACGCCGGGCCGCAAGGAGCGCCGCAGTGGAATTGGCAGGGATTGAAGCAGGGCGACGTGACGCTGGCCGGTCTGTTGCACTCGGCGGGCTACCGCACGATTCATGTCGGCAAAGGCCATTTTGGCCCGCGCGATTCGCAAGGCGCCGATCCGCGGAACTTGGGCTTCGACATCAACGTCGGCGGCACGTCGAGCGGCGCTCCAGGCAGCTACTACGGCGAGGACAACTACGGCCACGGAACCAAGCGGGCCAACAACGCCGTGCCGCACCTGGAGAAATACCACGGAACCAAGACGCATCTGACCGAGGCGTGTACCATCGAAGCCAACGCACGCGTGCGCGACGCCGTCGGCGCAGGCAAGCCGTTCTTCCTGTACCTGGCCCACTACGCCGTGCATTCGCCGTTCCAGAGCGATCCCCGTTTCGCGGAACACTACGCGGAGTCGGGGAAACCAATCCCCGCCCAGGCGTTCGCCACCATGATCGAAGGCATGGACAAATCGCTCGGGGATGTCCTGGACCAGTTGGACGCGCTGGGGATCGCCGACAATACGTTGATCTTCTTCCTGGGCGACAACGGATCGGACGCGCCGTTGGGGCATCAACACGAAGTAGCCTGCGCCGCGCCGCTGCGCGGCAAGAAGGGCGCGCACTACGAAGGCGGCATGCGAGTGCCGCTGATCGCCGCCTGGGCCAAAGTCAACCCGCAGAACACAAACCAGCAACGTTTGCCCGTCGCCGCGGGCGCGATTCAGAGCCAGTTGGCCAACGTCTGCGACCTGTTCCCCACGATTCTGGCGCTCACCGGAATCGACGCGCCGTCCGATCATCCGGTCGATGGGCAGCGTCTCGATGCGCTGCTGACCGGACAGCACGACAAGGCTCGGCGGGATGTGTTCCTGATGCACTACCCGCACTCGCCCCACCGCACCGAATACTTCACCAGCTATCGCGAGGGGCCGTGGAAGGTGGTTTATCACTACCTGCCCACTGCCGTGTCCGGTCACTCGCACTATCAACTGTTCCGACTGGACGACGATCCGTTCGAACAACAAGATCTGGCCGCCGCGCAGCCCGATGAACTCCGCCGCATGATGCAGCGGCTGATCGCTGCCCTCGAAGAACACCGCGCCGTCTATCCCGTCGACCAGGACGGCACCACGCCCCTGAAGCCCAAGTTGCCGTGACACGGAACCGTCGTCCCGTAACCGACCGACCCTGTTTCGCCGGTGCTTAACCCGACACGTTAACCGTCGTATCGGTCTCGGCTTCGACCGGCTGGGTCGAACGGAAGCTGTCCACGCGGACCTTGACGGTGTGCTTGCCGATGCGGGTGCCGCGGACGTCCAGGTAGAACGGATTGAGGGTCTCGCCCGGCCGCACTTCGGCGATCGGCGTCACCTCGATCGTTCGCTTGTCGTCGCTCAGGCGACGGGCGACTACGGGGCCACGGAGCGAAACGTACTCCAGGCCGGGCGGCAGTTGGATCGTCAACGCCACGTTGCGGTCCGAGACGTTGCGGGCGTTCTCGATACCGATGATGTAGGTGGTCGTCGAGTTGACTGCGATCGGGTCGCGCGTATCGGCGATCGATACTCGCAGGTTCCCGGTGACTTGTTCCGGCGCGGGTTGCGTGCCCGAGTCGGCATCGGGGACTGTGCTCGGACGTCGGGGCGGCGTTTCGGACGGCAGGATCTGCGTCGTGGTCTCGCGGGTCGCCCGAATCTGCTCGGCCGATTCGACAAAGACTCGCGACCAGGCGGCCGTCGACTCGCGCAGGCATTCGTACTTCGATTCGCGCTGCACCGTCTCGCCCGGTTCGATCCGGTCGACCGTCCACACCAATTCGCCGCGCCGCAGCGAGTTCTGGTCGAAGCCCTTGCTGGCTTCCTTCGGGTACAGGCTGGGTTCGTAGGTATTGACGATGCGTACGCCCGTCAACGGGACGCTGCCTTGATTGGTGATCGACATCTGGTAACTGACCAGTTCGCCCACGCGGGCCTGCAGCGGTCCCTGAATGTCGACCTGGACACGGGCTTGAGGCGGAGGGGCGGATGGGTCGCTCGGAGTGGACGGGGCCGACGGGCCGGACGGGACCGACGGCACTGCCGGGCCGGCTGGCGCGGACGGCTGGGTCGCTTCGATGCACGAGGACGCGGTCGCGGTATGTCCGCCGGCGGCGAAGACCTCGACGACTTGGCACTGTCGGCCGCTCTGCCGCACGACCAGCGGCAACTCGATCTTCTGCGATACTCCGGCCGGAAGCGGCTGGTTCAACGTGCGTTCAATCAAGCTGCCTGCCTGCCCCGGCAGTTCCAGGCCCGCGGGCAGACGGTTGCGGATCAGCACGTTCATCAGCGGCTCGGTGCCGGTGTTGGTCACTTCGATTACGAACGGAACCTGTTCGCCGACTCGCGCGGTGGCTGGACCGTTCAACCGCACTGCCAGCGCGGAACTGAACACACGGGTCTGCACGCATGCCTCGGCCTGCAGCGACTGGTCCTGCACCCGGTCGCCGCTGGAGACGCGAACGCAGAACCGCGCATCGCCGTTGCGTTCCGGCCGCAGATGGATGTTCAGTGAACGCCACTCCGTCGGCGCCAGATTTCCCAGGTTCCAAACCAAGCGGTCCCCCATGACCTGCGCCGGCGGGTCGCTCTGCACAAAGGTCATGTTGGCCGGGATCGTCGTGCTGGCCGTCACGTCGCGGGCCAGGATATCGCCGACGTTGGCAATATCCGCCCGGTAACTGGCCGTGCCTCCGACCTGAGCTGTCTCGGGGCCGTACAGCGTGACCTTGGGATCAGGGGCGCTCCAAGTGACGGTCGTGAAACCGCGACCGACCACCATCCGCGGCAGGTCGTCGTTCGGGTCCGACGGGCGGATGATCTTGATTTCGATCTGGGCCGCCTGGCTCCTGCTGACCGGGGCCAAATTCACACTCGCTCGGCCGGCGTCGTCGGTCGGAACTTCGACACTGGTCTGGCCGTCGCTGCCGAACGTCGCGCCGGGCTGCAGGATCTCGTATCGCACAATCCAGCCCGGTTGCGGTTTGCCCGACGCACGGTGGACCAACGTCGTCAAGACATGAGGCTGCGAGGCCTGGACGATGGCCGGCGCGGGCAACGTCCACTGGACATCGACCCAGTAGATCGTCGCTGTCTGTCGGCGCTGGTCCCAGTTCTTCGCTTTCGATGCCAGGACGGTGACGTGCGTCGTCCCCTCCGACGGACTCATGACCGTCACCCAGCCCTGGCCGCGCAGGATACTGACATCGTCCGCTGGCGACGGCGTGCCTCGCGTAAGCACCTGGGGCGAGGTCGACGACCACGTCACGGCCTGACTGCCGCTGCGGCGGTGCGACGCATGGTGAAACACTTGGGTCGTACACTGCGCGTCGTCGGACGTGGTCAGCAGATGTCCCACACTGTCCGGAGCGATCGTCCATTCGATCGGCGTGCGAGCCTCGTATTCGCCGCGTTTGCCCACCAGTCCCGACACCAGAATCACTTCGCTGCCGACCGGAGCCATGATCCGGTTCGGAGCGACCAGAATCCGGCCCTCGGGGGGCGGAGGCGGAGCGACCACGACCGGCGGAGCGACGGGTGCAGGCGGTGCGGCGCCACACGAAGGCTCGGCGACACCGCACGACGGTTCGGCAATCCCGCACGATGGTTCGGCAATCCCGCACGATGGTTCGGCAATCCCGCACGATGGTTCGGCGACGCCGCACGACGGTTGGCAAACGCCGCACGATGGTCCCGCGATCCCGCAACCGCGCCGGCAAGACGCCTGACGCGTCCAGGGGACGATCGGAGCAGGCGGCGGGGCCGTGCCGCAGTCGGGAACGGGCGGCGGGTTTTGGTAAGCGGGTTCCGGCACGCAGGGCAGCACGGATGGCGAGACCAACGTGGTGTAGTTCTCGCCGGGCAGAAAGATCTGCTGGCCCGTGGGATCGATCGCCGGCAGCTTGAGTTGCGCGCATCCGGCCACCAGCAGGATGCCCATCAGGGCCGGGCCCAGTGCGATCGAGTTGGAGTAGCGCCGACGCAACATCACCGATTCTCTTCCCAGGACTTAGAATTCGCTTCTGAAGCCTTCTCGGGAAACGTACCACGCGATCCGGCAAGATGTGGCGTTTTCTCAACATGTGACGTTGCCAAAAGGCAACCCGAGTCCAATCATCGGGCAATCTGTGACGGTTCTACGGAACAGCAGGACAAAAACAGACATGCCCATTCGCCGCATCCGGTCTCTGACCGGATACCCGCCGCGCTGTGGCCGGTCTCCCGACCGAGCCACCCGCTCCGGAGACCTGCGGTCGGACGTTTCGGCGATCTTCGGAGACCCGCGCCGAGGGCTGGTAGATGCCGATCGCTGGTGGATTTTTTCCTCCGGGCCGCTTGGCAATGACATGCGGTCGAACACATCCACACAATCAGACTTCCACCCCCGTTTAATCGCTGCCCGGGCGACTTGACACATCTGCAAGAATTCTGTGGTTTCCCATCTGGCGTCGCAAACGCATTCTTATACATTGATAGATAAGGCCCGCCTGCCGAGCGGCGTTCGAGATGCGCTCGGCTACCCCATCTCTCTCGCGCGGGAATGGTGGACCGGCGTTGTCGGACAACCGGGTCTTGGAATCGATGGCCGTTCTCGTGGCGGTGTCCAGACTCGGGCTTGGGGACATGCTCTCGGAGATCCGTTTCATGCTGCTGCGTGCATCCGCCTTGTTGATTCTGCTCGCCCTGCCTGCCCTCGTCTTGGCCGATCCACCGGAGGATGGCGAACCGGTCGACGCCAAGATCAGTTATTACCAGCAGATCCGACCCATCTTTCAGGCTCACTGCCACGGCTGCCACCAACCGGCCAAGGCCAGCGGCCAGTTTGTGATGACGGCTTTCGAACCGCTGGTGGCCGGCGGTGAAAGCGGCTCGGCGGCGGTTGTGCCCGGCAAGCCGGACGAAAGCTACTTGATCGAACAGATCACGCCGGACGATGGCGAGGCGCTGATGCCTCCGGACAAACCGCCGCTCTCTGACGACCAGATCGCGTTGATCCGCCGCTGGATCGAACAAGGCGCCACGGACGACTCGCCGCAAAACGTCCGGCAGCGCTACGACATGGATCATCCGCCCGTTTACGTTTCGCCGCCGGTGATCACATCGCTGGACTACTCGCCCGACGGGACGCTGCTGGCCATTGCCGGTTTTCACGAGGTGTTGTTGACCACCGCGGACGGCAGCGAAACCGTGGCCCGTTTGGTCGGTCTGGCGGAACGGATCGAGTCGGTTCGTTTCTCGCCGGACGGCACGCTGCTGGCCGTCGCCGGCGGCTTGCCGGGACGGATGGGCGAGTTACAGGTTTGGGACGTGGCCAAGAGACGACTCAAGCTGTCCCAACCCATCACGTTCGACACGATTTACGGCAGCAGTTGGTCGCCGGACGGAAAGCTGATCGCGGTCGGCGGAGGCGACAACAGTGTCCGCGCGATCGAAGTCGAGTCGGGTCGCGAAGTGGTCTATATGGCCGCTCATGAAGACTGGGTGCGAGGCACCGTGTTTTCGGCCGACGGCCAATCGATCTTCTCGGCCGGCCGCGACATGACCGTCAAGATGACCGATGTGGCAACTCAGCGGTTTGTCGGCAACGTCACCACGCACACGCCCGGAGTGTTGCGAGGCGGCCAGTTGGCCATCCGGCGGCATCCGACGCGCAGCGAATTGCTGGTCGGCAGCGCGGACGGGGCGCCGAAGCTGTTTCAGATGGACGTCAAGGCCGCGCCGGCCAGCGGCGGAAATCCGAATCAGATCCGCGAGTACGAGGCGTTGCCCGGCCGCGTGTTCGACGTCGCTTTCCATCCCGACGGTTCGCGAATCTACGCGGGCAGCAGCCTGGACGGCGCGGGACGATTGCGCAGCTTCGAGACCGATTCGGGCAAGCGACTGTGGGATGTGCCGGTGGCCGAGGCCAGCATCTACGCCTTGGCCTGCTCGCCCGACGGAGCGACGCTCGCGGCAGCGGGCAGCGACGGCCAAATCCGTTTGCTCGATGCGGCCAGCGGCCAGTTGAAAGCGACGTTCATGCCGTTCGAAATCCGTGCGGCAGACTCCGCGGGCGAGGCGTGGCTGGCCGAGTCCGCCACCGAGCCTCAGCCGATCGAACCTCTGTCGCAGCCCGATCTGCCGCCGCTGACCGCGATCGCGGTCGAACCGGCGACGATTCAAATCGGCAAACCGACCGACTACGTTCAGATCCTGGTGCTGGGCGATGCGCCCGGCGGCCAGCGTTGGGACGTGACACGCGTGGCCCAGTACCGAGTTGCGGGCGGCGTAGGCCAAGTGACCGGAGATGGCCGTTTCCTGCCCGCCGCGGACGGCCGCGGGCAAGTGGTGGTTTCCGTCGGTGACCGATCGGTCGAGATCCCAGTCGACGTGCAGGGCATGACCGCCGGGTACACGCCGGACTTCATCCGCGACGTCAATCCCATCCTGTCGCGTCTGGGCTGCAACCAGGGCACTTGCCACGGAGCGGCTGCGGGTCGCAACGGCTTCAAACTGTCCCTGCGCGGGTACGACGCGCTGTTTGACATTCGCTCGTTTACGGACGACTTGGCATCGCGGCGCATCAATCTCAGTTCGCCCGACGACAGCTTGATGCTGCTCAAGGCGACCGGCTCCGTTCCGCACCAAGGCGGCGCGCTGATGCATCCGGGCGACAGCTATTACCAAGTGCTGCGCAACTGGATCGCCAACGGCGCGCGGCTGGACCTGGCGACGAAGCGAGTGGCCAAGATCGACGTGCTGCCGCACAATCCGGTCGTGGACCGGGCCGGCGGCACCCAACAGATGCGGGTCGTCGCGACGTACGCCGACGGCTCGACCCGCGACGTGACGCGTGAGGCGTTCGTCGAGACCGGCAACGGTGAAGTCGCGACGGCCGACCGCACGGGCCTGATGACCGCGATCCGCCGCGGCGAGGCGGCGGTACTGGCCCGCTACGAAGGCGCCTACGCGGCCACGACGCTGACCGTGATGGGCGACCGAACCGGCTTTGTCTGGCAGGAACCCGAGACCTGGGGAAGAATCGACGAGTTGGTCGCAGCCAAATGGCAGCGGATGAAGATTCTACCTTCACCGCTCTGCACCGACGAGGAATTCATCCGCCGCGTCCACCTGGATCTGACCGGTTTGCCGCCGTCGGCCGACGCCGTCCGCCAATTCCTGGCCGATCCGCGCGATACCCGGACGAAGCGCGACGCGGTCGTGGATCAACTGATCGGCAGCGACGATTTCATCGAGTATTGGACGAACAAATGGGCCGACCTGCTGCAGGTCAACCGCAAGTTCCTGGGGCCGGAGGGGGCCGCCGAGTTCCGCCAGTGGATTCGCGCGCAATTGGCCTCCAACCTGCCGTACAACCGGTTCGTTCAGGAAGTCCTGACCGCCAGCGGATCGAATCGCGAGAACCCGGCGGCGTCGTACTACAAGATCCTGCGCGATCCGCTGGACACGATGGAGAACACCACGCATCTGTTTCTCGGCGTGCGGTTCAACTGCAACAAGTGCCACGACCATCCGTTCGAGCGTTGGACGCAGGATCAGTACTACCAGACGGCTGCGTTCTTCGCTCGTTTGGAACTGAAGCCCGATCCGGCCGCCGGAGACAAGAAGATCGGCGGCACGGCGGTCGAGGGCGCCAAGCCGCTGTACGAGATCGTTTCCGACAAGGCGGCGGGGGAAGTCGTCCACGACCGCACTCAGGCCGTGACTCCGCCCGAGTTTCCTTTCGACTGCGAATATGAATCGCCCGAAGACGCATCGCGTCGCCAGCAGATCGCCGCCTGGATCACCGCGCCCGACAACCCGTACTTCGCCCGCAGTTACGTCAATCGCCTGTGGGGCTATCTGCTGGGCGTCGGCCTGATCGAGCCGCTGGACGACATCCGCGCGGGCAACCCTCCGTCCAATCCGGAATTGCTGGATTACCTGACCGCCCAGTTCATCAACAGCGGTTTCAACATGCAGCATGTGCTGCGGCTGATCTGCCAGTCGCGGACGTACCAGTTGGCGATCCAGACGAACCCCTGGAACGCCGACGACGCGACGAACTACTCGCGGGCCCTGGCCCGGCGGTTGCCGGCCGAGGTGCTGTACGATTCGATCTACCGGGTCACCGGCGCCGTCAGCCGCATCCCGGGTGTGCCCGCGGGAACCCGAGCCGCGGCGCTGCCGGATTCCGGCGTCGGGTCGGCCGATGGCTTCCTGAGCAACCTGGGCCGGCCGGTGCGCGAGAGCGCCTGCGAATGCGAACGTAGCAGCGGTCTGCAACTCGGGCCAGTCATGGCCTTGATCAGCGGGCCGACCGTCGACACGGCGATCAGCGATCCAACCAGCGAACTGGCCAAACTGGCCGTGTCCGAGATGGACGACGCCCGTCTGGTCGACGAATTGTTCCTCCGCATTTTGAACCGATCGGCGACCCAGCAGGAGGTCGCGGCCGGGCTGGACTTGTTGCAGCAGTTGCCGATGGAGCACCAGACGCTGGCCCAGCGGCTGGCGGATTACGAGCGCGAACTGGCGCCGCAGATCGCCGAGCGAGAATCCCAACGCCAAGCCCGGATCGTCGCGGCGACGGACGAACTGCGGAGCTACGAGGCCCAGATCGCGCCGCGCGAAGCCGAATTGGAAGCTCAGCAACAGCAGCGTATCGCTCAGGCGGATGCGGCGCTCCGAGCCTACGAGCAGGAACTGCCCCAGCGGCAAGCCCAGTGGGAACAGCAAATCAAGCAGCCGACGGTCTGGACGGTGCTGGATCCCATCGAATTGAAAGCCAGCAACAACGCCAAATTGGAACGGCAAGACGATTTGTCCGTGTTCGTCAGCGGCCCCGAAGGCAAGGGGCAGTACACGTTCGTGGCCCGCACCGACTTGGAAGGGATCACCGGGATCAAGCTGGAAGCGCTGACCGACGATCGCCTGCCGAGCAAAGGGCCAGGGCGAGCCCAGAACGGCAACTTCGTGCTCAGCGAGTTCCGAGTCCAGTGGGAGCCCGAGGGCGAGCCGGATAAGAAGTCGGCCGTCGCGCTGCAAAACGCCCAAGCCGACTACAGCCAGGATAACTACAACGTCTCGACCGCGATCGACGGCCAAGTCGCCCCGACCAACAACGGCTGGGCCACCAGTCCGCGAGTCGGCGAGAACCGCACCGCTGTCTTCGAAACCAAAGAGAACGCCGGTGTCGGACCGGGACGACTGATCGTCACCTTGGATCAGCAGTTCCAGGATGGCAAGCACGCGATCGGCCGGTTCCGAATTTCGGTCACCACGGCTCCGCGGCCCGTCAACCCGGACGGTCTGCCCGCGAATATCGTCGCCATCCTGGCCATCGCGAGCCAACAGCGCAGCCCCGAACAGCAGGCGGAAGTTACCAAATTCTATCGCGGCCTGGACAGCGAACTGAAGTCACGCGAGCAGGCATTGGCCGAAGCTCGCAAACCGCGCCCCGTCGATCCCAAACTGGAGCAGTTGCGCCAGCGTTTGACTGAAGTCAGCCAGCCGCTGCCGGTCGATCCCAAGCTGGCGGAATTGCGGACCGCGGTGGATCTGAGCCAGCGGCAATTGCAAAACGCCCGTCTGACCTTTGCCCAAGACTTGGCCTGGGCCCTGATCAACAGCCCGGCTTTTCTGTTCAACCGATAACCCGACTTTTCAAGGATGCCTTACCGATGCTCGTAATTCCTGGACAACCTGGACGTGATTTGTGCGACCGCAATCTGGGCATGACTCGGCGCGACTTGTTGCGCGTGGGCGGTGCCGGACTGTTGGGACTCTCGCTCGGCTCGATGTTCCGTCTGCAGGCCCACGCCAAGGCGGCCGGAGTCACCGGGGGGCCGGGGTGGAACAAGGCCAAGAGCATCATCCTGTGCTACTTGCAGGGCGGCCCCAGTCACATTGACCTGTGGGATCCCAAGGAGAACGTGCCGGAGAACGTCAAGAGTGCGTTCGCGCCGATCCCGACCAAGCTGCCCGGCGTGTTCTTCACCGAGAACCTGCCTCGGCTCTCCCAGGTGAACGACAAATTCACCTTGATCCGATCGATGAGCTACACGCCCAACGGTCTGTTCAACCACACGGCCGCCATCTACCAGATGATGACCGGCTACACGACCGACAAGGTCAGCCCGTCCGGCCAATTGGAACCGCCCAGTCCCAAGGACTTTCCGAATTTCGGATCCAACCTGATCCGTTTGAAGCCGACCGACGAGCCGATGTTGCCGTTCGTCATGTTGCCGCGTCCGCTGCAAGAGAGCAACGTGGTGGGCAAAGGCGGTACCGCCGGATTCTTGGGCAAAGCCTTTGATCCCTACACGCTTTATCCAACCGGCGACGACATGGACATGGCCAAAATGGATCGCATCAAGATCGACGATCTGCAGCTTCGTCCCGAGGTGTTCGCGGATCGTCTGCAGCGCCGCGCCCGGTTGCGCGAGATCATCAACAGCGGCATGCCGGACGTGGACAAGGCCGTCGAGTCGTACAAGCTGGACGAATACTACGGCCAGGCGCTGAATCTGATCGTGTCGGGGCGGGCCCGCGAAGCGTTCGCGCTGGAACGCGAGCCCGACGATTTGCGGGACCAGTATGGCCGCAACACGTTTGGGCAGAGCTGTCTGCTGGCGCGGCGCTTGGTCGAAGCCGGCACGCGGGTGGTCGAAGTCATCTGGCCCAAGGTTGCGAACTCGGACAACCACTCCTGGGACCACCACACCGGACTGACCCAGCGGATGAAGAACCAGTCCGCCCCGATGCTCGACGCCGGTCTGTCCGCCCTGGTCGAAGACCTGGACCAGCGCGGGATGCTGGAAGACACCTTGGTGGTGGCCGTCGGCGAATTCGGCCGCAGTCCGCAGCGCGGCGTCAGCACGTCGGGCAACGGCAACAGCCCCGATGGCCGCGACCACTGGCCTTACTGCTACACCGCCTTGATCGCGGGCGCCGGAATCAAACGCGGCTACGTCCACGGCAAGAGCGACAGCACCGCCTCCGCGCCGATGGAGAACCCCGTGCATCCCGGCGAGTTGTTGGCGACGATCTACCACGCCTTTGGCATCGATCCCGAAACGATCGTCTACAACCACCTGAACCAGCCCCGCGAACTCGTCAAGGCCCAAGCCGCCACCGCCCTGTTCGCCTGATTCGCCGCCGCGGTCACCCCGCAGTCGCATTCATCGTGCGCAGGACGGACTTGCCAAGACGAGGGCAGCGGCCTCGGACTAACTTCGTTCAAGCTCAGACGCTGAGTTGCGAGGACCATTGAAGCTGCTCGACCGGTGACAAGCTGCGAGACGCCAACCCTACCCAGCGTCCGTTCGCGCCAACTGCCCCTCGGCAACGCACGGCCACGGCCTCGTTTGGCCTCCAAAGTCCGTCGCACGCCGAAGACGGTGGTTATTCGAAATCGGCCGGCAAGAGGATGAAGTGGCTGAATCCAGAGGGGTTGACCGTTCGGAAATGCCGCTGGTCTATAGTGAGGATGCGTTGGAGTCGCAGTCGCTCCGCAATCGCTATCACCGACGCGTCGGCGAGACCAAGCGGCAAATCCCGGTACTGATGGACCAGTTCGCGGCACCGCATCAGGTCTTTGGGCATCAACTCCACCAGCGTGAACGCTCCCGCCTCGACGCTGGCCAAAAAATCCAACGTCGCATCTACGCCCAGCCGCGTATTGAACAGGTAGTCGATCTCCGCCAACAAGATGGTTGGCAGCAAGAGTGCCCCCGGCTCCGACTCCACCACAACTTTCACAGTCGCGTGGTGAGCGTCATCGGCGTCGTACAGGGCGTAGACGCCGCCCGTGTCACAGACTACGGCCATTGTCCGGACCTGGCCGCGTCGCGCAAAATCGTCCGTGTCTTTGCCGAGGTGTCGGTCGTCCCGCTGCGGTACTTGCCCATGCCCTTGGGCAAAGGTCGCTTCCTTTCCGCGTACAGCGCGACGGCCTCGCTCACGACGGCGCTCTCGCTTCGTTCTTGCGCCGCCGCAATTTCGCGCACGATCTCGGCCAAGCGATCGTCAAGTTGAACAGACAAGGTAACCATGCGGTGTCCTTCCTGAGCCGCTGGACGTTGGCCCTCGCCAACCCCGTATGCGACACACCAGATTCTAACGCTGAAGATGACCGCAGGCAAGCTGTCGTAGCCAGTGTGCGCCGCAGGCCAGTCGAAGCCGGCAGATTTTTTCTCCCACTCGAGTCCCATCTGCAATCGCCGAATCGGCTCGTACAGTTCCGCTTCGCGAACCTGCCGCTCCGCAGCCTCCCGATGCCGACGCTGGTCGCGGAACAAGCCCGCCGCCCCCTCGAGCAGCCCCTTGTTCAAGGACTGAATCTGAGACGGATGAACTCCAGACTGTTTCGCCACTTCAGCGACTACCTTCCGTTCCTGGACCGCGGCTAGGGCCCACCTTCGCCTTGAACTCCGCACCTGGAGGCATTTTTCGTTTCGCCATGATCCACTCCTTCGAATCAACGACCATACGACACCAGCTTCCCCACTCTGGGTCAATGCCTCTCTTGTTCCGTGGTCCAGTTTCAGTGGTCCACTTCACCTTCTGGAAAGAACCACCGCAGTCAATGACCTGATGGCTGCCCTTGACTCTCGCTTGCCGCAGTGGTCCGATGGCAATCGTTCCTGGTTGTGCCATTTGCGTCACAAAGATTGGAAACGATGATGATTCAGTTGCGGGCGATGACCGAAGCGGATATTCCGCTTGGCATGCGTTTGAAAACTCAAGCTGGGTGGAACCAGACCGAGGTCGACTGGCGGCGTTTTCTTCAGATGCAGCCCGACGGTTGTTTCGTCGCCCAATGCGACGGGCAGGACGTGGCGACGACGACTACCTGTATCTTCGGCGCCGTCGGCTGGATCGCCATGGTGCTGGTCGACATCGAGTACCGGCACCGGGGCATCGGCAGCCGCTTGGTTCAACATGCTCTGGACTTCCTGGAGTCGCGCCAGATTCCGACCGCGCGCCTGGACGCGACCGCGCTGGGCCGCCCGGTGTACGAACGACTGGGGTTTGTGGCCGAGTATGAACTGATGCGCATGGAGGGCGTTGCGACGACGGATGCGATTGAGCCTTGCAACAGGTTGGCAGCCGGCTCGGCGACAGAGTCAGGACTCGCGTTCGGCGACCGCGAGCCACTGGTGGATGACCGCAGGGTGGCAGATTGCTCGGCAGGGGAGTCAGGACTCGCGTTCGACGCCCGCGAGCCACTGGTGGGTGACCACAGCGTGGCAGACTGCTCGGCAGGGGAGTCAAGACTCGCGTTCGGCGCCCGCGAGCCACTGGCGGGTGACCGCAGGGTGGCTGCCTGTGCTACGAGGCGAGGCGGGACCGAGGATCTTGGGACGGTCGTCGGCTGGGATCGGCGGGCGACGGGCACGCCGCGCGAGAAACTGCTCTCGCTTCTGTTGGCGGAAGATGCATCGCGAGCCTACTTGGCCGGCGAATCGAACTCTCCGGGCGGATACGTTCTCTCCCGCTGCGGATCGCGCGCGGCCCATCTCGGCCCGGCGGTGGCGTTCTCCCCGGCGTCGGGCCGAGCCTTGCTGGACCTCGCTGCGGCCGACTGGGTGGGGCAACGGATCTACATCGACGTGCCGAGCGACAATCGAGCGGCCGTTCAATGGGCCGAAGACCGCGGCCTGACTTGTCAACGGTCCTTCACTCGCATGGTCCGCGGCAATCCCGTTCCGGACGACACCCGACTGATCTGGGCCAGTTCCGGTCCGGAGAAAGGATGAAGAAGCTGCTCGACGGAGACGGACGCGAGTCTGATTCGTCATCGTCGAATTCGCAGGCGACCGCGAGTCACGGTGACAACCAATGGACCTTTCAGATCGTCCGCGTGAAGCTGCAATAATTCGTTCATGCCACTGATCTGCTCATCCACCGTCAGTTCAACCAAGCGAACGATTGGTCCGTGTGGCAGTCTACGGACGAAGATAAGCTCGCCAAAATCTCTGTCTTCCGTCAGCAGCACACGATCATCCTGCAGCGCAATAGCCAAGAGCCTTTCGTCGCTAGCCCGTGGGTCTACTGCCAGGGCAGACAAAACATCGTGTCCTTGCCCAGCGAGGTATGCTTGCAGCGACCGGGAAGACACACAGACGTCAAGCAAGAACTTCACGGCAGTCTAGCTCCCGCAAATCGCTCTTCCACCTGCTGACCGGAAACCGATCGGTGTGCGTAGGCCAAACACGCCTGGATGTCGGCAGGCTCCAGAAACGAATACTCCTCCAGCAATCGGTCGGGGGTGTCCCCGGCGGCCAACATTCCGAGCACGTGCTCAACCGCCAGTCGCATGCCACGGATGATGGGCTTTCCACCGAAAATGGACGGATCGACCGTGATGCGCTCCAGTAATTCGTCGGCTGTCATGCGAATTCCTTTCCTTGATGCTGCGAGACCATTCCCGCACCCGATTCTACGCCGTGGCCTGCCCCGTCACAACGGGCAATCGTCGTCCAGTTTACGCAACGATTGTCCGAGAACTGGACAGATCTTGACAGATTTTCACTGATACCTCGCAAATCCGGGAACCGCCTGGCGGAAGTTGGCGTCGAAGGCGAGCAGTCCGTCGAGCGACGGGAGATGGATCGTGGCGGCGGCGTGGCAACTGCGCCAGAGGACGCTGGCAAGTTGATACGCCACGTGCGCAAACGTCGGATTGGGATAGACGCCGGTCATCAGCGTCTCGCGTGTTTCGAATCGCCGCCAGCGCGTCATAGTCCGCAGCACGTGATCGTAGGAGTTGGCGGCCGGATCGCCGGTCTGATCCATGCCGTTGATCAACAGCCGCTTTTGGCCTTCCTGGAAATCCACGTCGATGTGAAACGGCCGCCCGTCGCCGGTGCCGCTCAGTATCCGTTGCTTCGTGGCGTCCGCGCCGGCCTTGAAATCGGTTTGACCCTCGATGCTCAGCGTCCCCAGCGTCAGCCGATAATTGCAGCGGCCGTCCACGACGTACGGGTAGATCTCGGGGTTGGGCGGATGGTACGGCTTGGCGTCGCCGGTCAGCGTCAAGCCGTGTTCGAAGACCGGTGCCAGGCCGCCACGCAACCGCGCCAGCACGAACAGCACAAAAGCCAGGCAGTGGATCGACTCCTGGTACTGAATCGGGACCATCGGCTTGTAGTTGCGCGGATTGCTGGTTGCTTCGCGGTCCTTGGAGCGGCGGATGTAGATGTCGTTGATCCGCAAATCGCGGAACGGCCGCAGATGGTCAATGATCCGCTCGGTCAACGGATCGTAGAGTTCGGGGAAGTCGAACATCATCAGCGCGCCGGATCGACTGGCAGAGTCGACCAATTCCGGGCATTGTTCGGGAGTCTCGGGCGCCGCCATGGGCTTCTCGTTCAACACGGCGATGTCTTCGCCGCTCGCCGCGCGGGCCAGCAGCAGATCCAATCCGCGCTGCCGATGGCCGGGATGCATGGCCAGATGAAACAGTTCGGCGGGGGATGCGTAGAATTCCTCCTCGGTTCCGATCCGCGCGACCGCCTGCGGGTCGATGTCCGCGGGCAGATCGCCTGGATCGAAAACCAACGTGCGAATGCGGCGACGCAGGGCGGCATCCAGGAATTTCCGCCCGATGTAGCCCCACGCTCCGGCGATGGCCAAAGACTCGGGATAAGATCTCATGGATACTCCTACTGTTTCTATTACGGTGTGCGGCCGCCGTGAGTTCGCAATCACCGAACCTTGATTCGAAATCCTAACGGCAAGGTATCCAATCCAAGACCGGCGATTTCTTTCACTCGCACAGCGACGCTCCATCGTCGCTTTGACATACCAGAGTATACGCTGCCTCGGCCAGTTCGGGTTGTCGCCGGCCGTATTCCTGCAAGGCTTGCTCCGCAGCCGTCTCGCCCGCCCCCGGTTCGGTCAGCGCCACACAACAGCCGCGGAACCCGGCACCGCTGAAGCGGGCCCCGAGCACGCCGGGCGTGCCGCAGAGGATTTCGTACAAATCGACCAGCGGCGGACAACCGCACTGGTAGTTTTCGATCGAACTGCGGCCCGATTGGCGTATCAGTTGGCCGAACCGCTCCAGATCGCCGACCCGCCAAGCCGCGACACCTTGTTCAACTCGTGCCATCTCGCCGAAAAAATGTTCTGCCCGTCGCGCGGCCGAGCCGTGCAAGACGTGCTTCCATTCGGCGTATTCTTCCGGGGCGACGCTGCGCAACACACGCGGGGCATGTGGACGTCCCGACGCCGCAAGCAGGGCGTCGGCCGCCGCAGTACATTCCTCGACACGCCGGTTGTAGTCGGTCGCGGTCAGCGCCTGCTTGAGTCCGGAGAAAACGATCAAGATAGAAAACGAAGGCCGGTTCGACGGCGGCGGAAAGAGTTGGTACTCTCGCGTCGAGCAGTCGACATGCGTAAGTTGGCCGCGTCGCGAAAGCAGAATCGCCGCCTGGTCGAGGATCCCGTTCCGCAGTCCGAGATACTCGTTTTCGATCGCTTGATCCAAGTCGATGTTCTCCCGCGGCGAGACGTCCAAGCCATTGGCATGTTCCAGGGCCAACAGCAACGCAACTCCGATGGCGGCCGACGAGCTCAGTCCGCCGCCGTCCAATCGGCCCGCTGTGATCCCGCAGATTCCGGTCCGCAAGCCGACTCGTTTTTTCAGAGCCAGCACCGCACCGCGAGCGAAGTTGCCCCATTCGCCTCGTACGGGGCTCGGAACGTCGTCCAGTGAGAATCGGACTTCGCCCGGGAAGTCGCAACTGGTCAGCGCCACCTCGCGGGAATGGCTTGGGGCGAAGGCGACGTAGACCGCCCGGTCGAGCGCCATCGCGGTTACCGATCCGAGCTGATGGTCGATGTGCGCGCCCAGCGGACAGATCCGGTACGGTGATCGCACGACGCGCACTTCGCCCGGCGATACTTGGTATCGCGCGACTAGTTGGCTCCGCAGTGCTTCGACGATCTGACGGTTCGGCATGGGACAGTCCCTACGCAGCTCGGCGGTTCAAGGTTCCGCGTGCGACTTGCTCCTGACACTGTTTTCTCGGCCGATGCTGCCACGCCGATGCGGGCACGTCGGCGCAAGTTGTCGCGGCCAAGGTGTGTCTGTTATACTGGCGGCTCGTTCATGAATCGACAGGAGTTGAAACGTTGGACCGAAAATCCGTTTCCTATTTCGTTGCTGGCCTGTTGGTGGGGCTGCTGCTTGCCACGACCGGATTCGCGTTGGTCGTCCGCCAACAGAACCTGGCGCGTTCGCAGGGCGGGCAGATCGTGCTGAAGCTGGGGCACGGTCTGGACCAGGGCCACCCCGTCCACGCGGCGATGGTGTTCATGTCCGAACGGCTGAGGGAGAAGTCGGCGGGGACGGTCGAGCTGCAGATCTTTCCCAACGGCCAACTGGGCTCGGAGACCGAGTGCATCGAGCAACTACAGCGCGGCGCCCTGGCGATGACCAAGACGTCGGCGGCACCGATGGAGAGCTTCGTTCCCGAGATGGCGATTTTCGGCATCCCTTACGCGTTCCGCGACGGCGACCATTGCTGGCGCGTGCTGGATGGCACGATCGGCAAACAACTGCTCGCGTCCGGCCAAGGGGTCGGCTTGCACGGCTTGTGCTACTACGACGCGGGCAGTCGCAGTTTCTACACGATCGATCGGGCGATTCTGGTGCCTGACGATTTGCGCGGGCTGAAGATCCGCGTCCAGCAGAGCAAGACGGCTATGGACATGGTCGAAGCCTTGGGCGGCTCGCCCACACCGATTCCTTGGGGCGAACTGTACACGGCGCTCCAGCAGCGGATGGTCGACGGAGCGGAGAACAACCCGCCCAGTTTCTGGAGCAACCGTCATTTCGAAGTCTGCAAGCACCTGTCGCTGAACGAGCACACGATAGTTCCTGACATCCTGGTGATCAGTCAGAAGATCTGGGACAATCTGCCGCCGCATGTCCAAGTCTGGGTGCAGGAGTCGGCCGACGAATCGTCGCTCTACCAGCGCCGGCTGTGGGAGGAGGGAACCCAGCGGGCGTTGGAGACCGTCGAGCAGGAGGGGGTGACCGTCCATCGGCCCGACCGACGTCCGTTCATCGACCGGGTCCAGCCGATGCATGACCGATACGAAGGCACGCCGCTGGGCGACCTGCTGGCCCGGATCAAGAAAGTGGAGTAGCTGGTATGCTGACCGGATTGCTTGCCGTCAAAGCCGCGTTGGTCCGCTTGCTGGAGTGGATTGTGATCGCGGTGGTGGCGGCCTTGGTCATGGACGTATTGTGGGGCGTCTTCAGCCGCTTCGTGCTGCGTTCGCCCAGTCGCTGGACCGAAGAGGTTGCGACGACGCTGTTGATCTGGGTCTCGCTGCTGGGCGCGGCCGTCGCCTTCGGCCGCGGCGAGCACTTGGGGATCGACTACGTGACCAAGAAGTTCGATCCCTCGGTTCGTCGCTTGATGGCCATCCTCGTCCAGTTGCTGGTCGCCCTGTTCGCCGGCGCGGTGATGGTCTTCGGCGGCTACATTCTGGTTTCCGAGACGCTTCGTGCCGGCCAGTTGCTTCCCGCGCTGGGCATCCGCAGCGGTCACGTCTATCTGGCCGTGCCGATCAGCGGCGTGTTCATCCTGCTGTTCTGCCTGGAACGGATCGCGGAATTGGTCTCGGGTCGAGGCGATGGAGCGATGGAACCGCAGGCGGGCGACGAGACGGCGAGTACCGCGTCCTCGGCCAGCGATTCAACCCGATTTTCCGAGTAACCGACGATGGAAGCCCAAGTCATCATTCTGGTGCTCAGTTTTGTCGTGCTCCTGCTGATGGGCGTGCCGATTGCGGTGGCGATCGGATTGTCCACGTGGCTGACGATCCTCTCGCTGGGCGACGTGCCGACGTGCTACATCATCGCCCAGCGAATGTCGACCGGCATCGCCAGCTTTCCGCTGCTGGCCATTCCGTTCTTTGTGCTGGCGGGCATCCTGATGGGCGAGGGCGGGATGGCGCGGCGGCTGATCGAGTTCGCCGCGGCGCTGGTCGGGCACTTCACCGGCGGGTTGTCGTACGTCAGCGTCCTGACCTGCATGATGTTCGGCGCGATCTCGGGCTCGGCGACGGCCGCCGTCTCGTCGATCGGCGGGTTCATGATTCCGGAGATGACCAAGAAAGGCTACGACCGGCGGTTCAGCGTGGCGGTCACCACCACGGCGGCCACGACCGGGCTGGTCATCCCCCCGAGCAACATCATGATCGTCTACGCCGTGGTGACCGGCAATGTCTCGGTGGCCGCCATGTTCCTGGCCGGAGTCCTGCCGGGCATCGTCGTCGGCTTGGCGATCATGGCCGTGGCCGGCATGATCAGCATGGATCGCAATTACGGCGGCGGCCAGCGGGCCAGTCTGCGGGACGTCGTCCGAACCGGAGCACAGGCGTTGCTCAGTCTGCTGCTGATCGTCATCGTGCTGGCCGGCATTCTGGGCGGAGTCTTTTCGGCGACCGAAGCCGCGGCGATCGCCGTGCTGTACGCCTTTGTTCTGGCCGTGCTGGTCTACCGCGAAGTCCGCTGGCGCGACCTGCCGCAGATCCTGTTGCGGTGCGGCATCACCACGTCGGTGATCATGCTGCTGGTGGGGACCAGCCAAGCGATGAGCTGGCTGCTGGCGTACGAGAACATCCCGCAGAGCGTCAGCAGCGCGATGCTTGGGCTGAGCAGCAACCCGCTGGTGATCCTGCTGTTGATCAACGTGTTGCTGCTGGCCGTGGGCACGTTCATGGACATGACCCCGGCCGTGCTGATCTTTACTCCGATCTTCCTGCCGGTCGTGATCGGACTCGGAATGGATCCCATCCACTTCGGCATCATGATGATCGTCAACCTGTGCATCGGACTGTGTACGCCGCCGGTGGGCACGTGTCTGTTCGTCGGTTGCGGCGTCGGCCGGACGTCGATCGCCGAAGTGACGCGGCCGATGATTCCGTTCTTCCTGGCCATGGCCGCGGCATTGATGTTGATCACCTACGTGCCGTGGCTATCGTTATGGTTGCCACAACTGGCGGGGCTGATGAAGTGATCCCCGTCGCGAAACGCGGGCACTTCGAACATGATTTGGAACTCGAACGCGGAACACAGGGGAGCCAAGATGACCGTCTTCCTGTTGACGACGATGGACACCAAGGGCGAGGAAGCAGCTTTCGTACGGGACCGGCTGCAACAGCTCGGACTGCGCGTCACCGTGGTGGACACCGGTTGCCTGGGCGAACCGGCTCAGCCCGCGGATATCACGCGGCAGGCTGTCTTTGCGGCCGCGGGCGCAGACCTGCAGGCGGTCGCCGCGGCCGGCGATCGCGGCCGGGCCGTGACGCTGGCAGCACGCGGAGCCGCCGAGTTGGTGTTCGGGGCCTTTGAACGGGGCGAGGTCGACGGCGTGATTGCCTTGGGCGGATCGGCGGGAACGACCATCGGGACCGCGGCCATGCGATTCCTGCCGGTGGGCGTTCCCAAACTGATGGTCAGCACCCTGGCTTCGGGCCAAGTCCGGCCCTACGTCGGCGACAAAGACATTTTGATGCTGAATTCCGTCGTCGATATCGCGGGGCTGAATCGCATCAGCCGCGCGATCCTGGGCCAAGCCGCCGCGGCAATGGCGGGCATGGTGCAGCATCGCGTGCCCGAATCGGCCGATGACCGCCCCCTTATTGCGGCCACCATGTTCGGCGTGACCACCCCCTGCGTCCAGCGTGCCCGCGAAGTGCTCGAACAGGCCGGTTTCGAGGTGCTGATTTTCCATGCCACCGGCAACGGCGGGCAAGCGATGGAGTCGCTGATTGCCGAGGGCTTGATCGCCGGCGTGCTGGACATCACCACGACCGAACTGGCCGACGAGTTGGTGGGCGGGATACTTTCGGCCGGCCCCGATCGTTTGACGGCGGCGGCCCGGCGCGGGGTGCCTCAAGTCGTCTCGGTCGGCGCGACCGACATGGTCAACTTCGGCCCCCCGGACACGGTGCCCGACCGGTTCCAGGAACGCCACTTCTACCAGCACAATCCCACGGTCACGCTGATGCGAACGACGGCGGAAGAAAACGCGCTGATCGGAGCCGAGATCGGTCGCAAAGTCGCCGCGTCGGCCGGCCCGGCGATCATCTGCTTGCCGAGCCAAGGCGTCTCGGCGATCGACAAGAAAGGCGCCGCGTTCGACGATCCCGCAGCCCGTCGCTCGCTGTTCGAAGCCATCCGCACGAGCTGCGGCAACGTACCCGTCGTCGAACTGGATCAGCACATCAACGACCCGGAGTTCGCCGAATCCGCCGCCCGAAGCCTGATCGAACTGATCGAGCGGTCACAAGCCGCCAACCGCGACAGCAGCGGGTAGGCACCGATGACCCTCAATCGATCATCCGAATGCCACTGCGCAAGCAAACGACTGAACCAACGGCTTGGCAGACGAGCATCGGGCTGGCAGAATAAAGTTGTTGGCAGGGTGTCTTCGGAGCAAGCGATCGAGGCCTGCGGCTGAGGAAGAGTACTCATGATCAAAACACTGTACGGGAGAGTTCACGGCCGGACAATTCAATTGGACGAAGATCTCGGCGTAAGCGAGGGGCAAGAAGTAGAGGTTCAGGTCAAGGTCGTTCCACCCGACCCGGCGTCCCAGCTTTCCGTGACACCGGGGATGGCCGCCATCTATGCGATCCTGGGCGAACGTTTCGACACGGGAGAACATGATGTGGCGGCGCGGCACAACGAGCATCAGCCATGAACGAAGTGTTCTTGGATACCGTTGGGCTGATCGCGGTTTGGAACAAGTCGGACCAATGGCACGCTTCGGCCGAGGCGAGGCCGGCCAAGCGGGGATCGTCGACCATGTCTCCTTCCAGGTCATGCATCGTTTAGGCATCGTCGAAGCCTTCACGAACGATATGCACTTCGCGGCTGCCGGTTTCAAGACACTGTTTTGAATTGCCGTGGCGGTGAAGACGACTCCGGCTTCTGACCACATCGCGAGCCATCGCGAGCTTGACAAAAGAATGGTTGACAAGGGCCTTTCGCGGGTCGCAGTATCCGACCTTCTCGTCTGCTTCCGCCCCGTCTTTCCAGGATCAAGCTTTCTGCCATCGCGTAACCGTTGTGCTCCGCGCGAGTGCCGTCGTTCATCCGCAGGGGCACCTGTCTTGGTGGAGTGGAATGATAGTGGCGGGCGCGTACAATGGAGACTGTTGGGGCCCGTCCCGGCAATTGGCGTTTCTTTCTCCTTTGATTCAAAAAGGCGCAACCAGTCATGCCATCTCCATTTCCGGGAATGGACCCGTTCATCGAAGCGTGTGGATTGTGGAGTGATTTCCACGACAAGTTGATCGGCGAGATCGAGCGGGAAGTGTCTCGTCAATTGCCGTCGCGGTACGTGGCTCGGATGGGCGAACGCACCTACGTGGAATGGATCGACCCCCGCGAACTCGAATCCATCACCCGTCCGTTCGAACCTGATGTGTCGATCCGCGGCAGCGGACGGGCGAAAGGCGATCGTTCCGGAGGGGTGGCGGTTGTCGAAGCCGACCCGGAGGCAGTCGTCATGCACGGGCTGATCGAGATCGAGCATCACGAGATCTTCCTCGAAATCCGGGAACTCGATCCGCAGCGCCGCTTGGTGACTTGCATCGAGGTGCTGTCGCCATCGAACAAGCGGTTTGGAACGGTAGGGTGGCTGCAGTACGACCGCAAACGCCAAGTGTTCCTCGAAGGCCATGCGAACCTGGTCGAGATCGATTTGCTCCGCGGCGGCCGTCGCCGCGGCATGGAAGAGCCGTGGCCGGACAGTCCCTACTACGTGCTGGCCATGCGGAAGGCAGCGGCGCCAGCCTGTCAGGTTTGGCCGGCGCATACCCATCGGCCGCTTCCCGAATGCGCGATTCCGCTCGTGCCACCCGACGCCGATTTGCGGCTGCCGCTTCAATCTTTGGTCGACGCCATCTACGCTCGCTCGCGTTATGAAGTGGACATCGACTATTCCTTACCGCTTGAACCACCCCTGCAGCCGGAAGAAACAGCATTTCTGCCGGCGCACGTGTAAGTGGCTGGCGGGCGCCGAACGCCAGTCCGAAGCAGTTGAGTTCTGGCAACCTGAAACAACGTCAAACCAAGCTGTCGCCGGGTCAAATACCAAGACCCGCGTTCAGCGCCCGCGGGCCACTCGGAGGTGGCTGGCGGGTGCTCGATGTTTGCTAGAATACTGGACATTTGAAACCTGCGGAGCTAAATCATGTCCCGTCATCCAGAGACAATCGATTTCTGGGTCGGCGATCTGCCGCACTGGGAGGTGGTCGATGGACGTTACTTCGTCACGATTCACTTGCGAGGCGCCATCCCCGACGAAGGCTCGCGTCGGATTCGCGAGATCGTGGCTCAATTCCGCCAACTAGAGCAACGCGCGCCGGAACAGGCACTCGAACTCAGCCGGCGCATCTTCCGCGAAATGGAGGCGTGGCTCGACCGATCCGAGCGGACATCGCACCTGGGCAACCCGAACGTAGCGGCGTTGGTAGCGGAAGCGATCGCGCACCGCCAGCAACTTGGGATCTGGAACATGTTCGAGTACGTAATCATGCCAAGCCATGTGCACATGTTCTTCGAATTGACGAAGGCCCGGCTGAAACCGGCGTTGGAGAATTTCAAGACCTGGACCGGTGGACAGGCGGGGCGGTTGCTGCAAATGGACGGCGAGCGGTTTTGGCAAGGCGAGTGGTTCGATCATTGGTCACGGTCAGACGAGCAGGACGAACGGATCGTTGCTTACCTACGCCGGAACCCAGAGAAAGCAGGCCTAGTTCAGTCGTATCATGAATGGCCGTACGGTGGCTGGCGGGCGCCGAACGCCAGTCGGGAGCAGTTGAGTTCTGGTGACGCGAAGCAACGCTGAATCAAGGCAGCGACCGTCAAATACCAAGGACCCGCGTTCAGCGCCCGCGGGCCACATGGCGGTGGCTGGCGGGCGCCGAACTCCAGTCGGAGCAGGGAGCACACGGGGTCAGTGATGTTGGCCCAGCAGTTGGCGGTCCTTTTCCTTGAACGCCTCGATGTGCTCCTGCAATTTCTCCAGAAGTTGACCGCGCTCCGCGGCGTGGTTTTCGATGTGTTCCCGCAGTTTCTCCAGAGCTTGACCGCGGTTCTCCGCGCGTTCTTCTGCACGTTCGCGCCGCGGCGATTCCGCTCGCTCCGCTTCGCGGTCGATCCGCTGCGCACAGTGCTCGCAGCACATCACCAGTTGCGGCACCATGCGGCAGACCGTCACCTCGTAGGGCGTCTTGATCAGTTTCGGCACGCAGACGCTGACGGTGCGAGTCTTTTCCACCGGTTCCAGCTTGTAGACCGTCTCGGTCGTGCAAAGCGTCTTCTTGACCTTCGGCACCTTGACGCAGTAGTCGATTTCCTTGGTGGTCTTGGAGAAAACCAAGTCCGGTTGTTCGCACGTCTCCTTGATTTCCTGTTCCCCGAGCACGATCACAGGGCAGGCCTGCGGCTGCCCCTCTTGGCACGATCCGCAGGACTTGCAGCCGTTTTGCCCGCAAGGACATTCGCGATACTGGACTTCCGGGACGGGGACTTTGACGGTCCTCTCCACCGGATTGTTGACCAAGTGGCATTGGGTCTCGGTGATCGTCTTCGTCTTGACCTCGTCTTCCAGGTAGCACTCCTCGCGGAAATACTGCCGCTCGACCGGCACGCGGCGAAAGACGGTATATTTCTCCTCGCGGTCGACGATATCCTTGACCACGTGGGATTGGTAGCGTGTTTCGGTCACGTTCATGGGGACCGAGATCCAGCGAGAGCACAGCGTTTTGGCGCAGCAGGCCGCGCCACACGACTGGCATTGGTCGCCGCTTGTCTTGACAACGTCCTGTGCGAGGCCATTTTCAGCGGCCCATGACAACGTGGCGATCAGAGTCCCAACGAGCAGACTCGAACGGAATGCGGCTGGCGTATGCATCGAAGCCCTCCTGCCTGAAAGCGGATGCAATCAAGTTTCGGGCGGCTCCACGCGGGAACTTGCATCGATCGCCGAAAAGCCGTCTGACCGATCCGTGACGGATATTTTTGAAACGACGGATTTGCCGCTCGCGCACGGTTGGGGGCACTGCTTGGCTCGCTTCACGGGCCGTCTGAAACAGAGGCGACGATTGTGCGGCGGATCTGTGCCATGTACAGATCGAGCAGTTGCCGGCCCGCTTCGTCCGTGACCGCCCGCGGATCGATGCTCAGCAGCACGCGCAGACGACCCGCGTAGGTATGGACGAGAACTCCGGCGTGCATCAGCGGGCGCAGCGGAATGACGTAGTCCAGCGCCTCCAGCACGACGTTGCCGGCCTTCAGCCGTCCGTCGACTCGCGGCAACGGCGATTGGGAAAAGACGGATCCCATATTCGACATCCAGCAGGTCAAGCGGCAGCGGTCGCCCGTCGTCCCTTTGCGGATGCCGCCCGGCAACCACCGAGTGACGCCCAGCGAAAGCAGGAACGTGTACTGGAGCTGCAGTCGTTTGATCAGCGACATCTGCGCATGGATTCCGGCGAGTAGTCGGTCGGAGTCCTCGCAGTCAACCGCTCGGCGGTCGATGAACACCGAACTGACCGAGTTGGCCATGGGTGCCCGGGCGTCGGCCGGCGACCGCAAATTCATCGGCACCGAGAAACGCAGCCAGTCCCTGTCCCCGCCGACTTGGCGCTGCTTCCGCCATTGGCCGGCCGCCAGGAAAAGATCCCGGAGCAGCAGGTCGTTGACGGTGACTCGGCGGGACTTCGCCGCGGCGACAAGAGCCCTCGTTTCTTCCCCCGACAACTCGCAGGTCAACGCGCAAGGGAACTCCGGGGGCGGGGCCATCATGTCAACGGCGTCCGTCGGTCCCGCCAAGGGTGCTGGCGATCGCATCAGGAATTCGCGTGCTCCGAGCAGCCCCCACGCCTGTTTGTGCGCCATCTTCAGCAGTGTCCAGACCGTCAAGTCCGGGGCTCCCCGGCAGAGAAACCGCTGCATGTCGATCTCCGGCAGTTTCAAACTGCCATCGCAGCCGTCCATGCGAAGAGCGTAGCCAAGCAGCAAATCGTCGAGCATGGCATTCAGGCCCAACGCATCCGTGCAACTGTGATGGATCTGGAAGACCACTTGATCGCCCTGCGGGCCAGCCGTCCCCCAGACCCGCGTCCCCGGCGATTGCGTAAGATCCTGGAATTCCGTCGAGACGTATCCGAATCGGTTGGTCGGTGCGTCCCACTGAACCACCGGATGCCAGTCCGGATGGTCGATCCAGCGAGGCGTCCGGCCGCGGCGAGTCTCGACGGTCGCCCGCAGCAAAGGATGGCGCCGAACGGTGTCGGCCAGGGAAGCCTCGAACGCCGGGCGGTCCAACTTGCCGGAGAACCGCAGACGAAAGATCCCCGTCATGGGATAGGCGGGACGGTCGTCGCAAAACATGTACTCTTCCAAACAGGTCATCCGCATAGGGAACATCGTTCTCTCCGTATCCTTGATAGCCTCGTAACAGAGCGGCGCATCCAAGTCGGCCGCCGACGCCGCCGTCGAGTTGTCTGGCGACGGGGCGTCCGCATTATACTCGGATAGAACATGGGCTGGTTCGCCAGTACAATTCGGGCTAAGCATCGTTCGAGAAACAACTGTCGCCTCGCCAATGTAGCCATCACACTCCGTGGGATGATCAGCAATAAACACTGGACAGTTGTTTCTCGAATGATGCTAACACGGCGGCACCGGGTGATGGACCATGCCCGGATGAAGGCCGGCGACGGCCGGCGACAACATGAGCCCGATGGACAGGAGCGTCCTCGATGAAAAGACTGGCGATCACGGGTAGTTCGGGCTATTTGGGGTCCGCGCTGGTCGAGCACTTCCGCCAAACGCATCCGGACGTCACGATCCTGGGGCTGGACATTCGCGAACCGGGGCCGATTGTCCCGAACGAATTCGTGCAAGCCGACATCCGCAGCCCGAGTCTGGGCGACGCAATCCGCTCGTTCCAGCCCGATACCGTCCTCCACGGCGCCTTTGCCTTTGCCCCCATGCGCAACGAGCGATTAATGCGGGAGATCAACGTCGATGGCTCGATCAATCTATTGCAGGCGGTAGCCGGAGTGCGGCCGGCGCGTCTGCTGTTCGTCTCGAGCGCCACGGCCTACGGAGCATGGCCGGACAATCCGCTGCCAATGCCTGAAACCTGGCCGCTGCGCGCTCGCAAACAGTTCCGTTACGCCGCGGACAAGACGGAGGTCGAGTCGCTGGTTGCTGCCTTCGCCGAGGATCACCCGGACATAGCGGTGAGCTGGGTGCGGCCAAGTGTCATCGGCGGGCCGAACATGGCGAACTACTTGCAGCGGTTCATCTTCGGCATGCCGTTCCTGGCCAAGTTGGATGGGTACGACGCGCCGCTGCAATTGGTCCATGAGTCGGACGTGGTCCAGGCGATCGACGCGATCCTGACGGCGGACGCGCGCGGAGCGTTCAACATCGCGCCACCGGACTGGATCACCATCTCCGATATCGCCCGAGAGACGGGGCGACGCATCTTCCCGGTTCCCTTCTGGCTGGCGTACGCCGCCCATTGGCTTGCCTGGTGGACGCGATTTCCGTTGCACGAGTCGCCTGCGGGCTTCCTGTACTTCGTCCGCTATCCGTGGGTCGTGACGCCCGCTCGCCTTCAGACGGAACTGGGGTACGAGTTTCGCTTCTCGACCTTGGACGTGTTGCGGCAGAGCGTGCCGAAGCGGTCGTGAAATCCTGCCAGGTGATGAATCATCCGGGTTGACGTCGATCTCTGTTGGAAAGGAACGCGATGAATCTCAAAACGGTCGGAGTCGTGGGACTGGGCCTGCTGGGACGCGGAATTGCCGCGTGCCTGTTGGGCCACGGATTCCGCGTCGTGGCGTATACGCGTCGGCAAGCGACGCACGACGAGGCGCGGGCGTACATCGGACGAGCGATTCGGGACTTGGTCCAGCACGCCGGTTTCGCGCCCGAACTGACCGACGCCTGGCCGGAACGGTACACGCCGGTCGATACCATCCAGGCCGTGGCGGATTGCGGCTTTGTCATCGAATCGGTGGCCGAGGATCAAACTGTCAAGCGGCAGGTGTTCGACGAAATCGAATCCGTCGTCGGCCGCGGCGTGCCGATCGCCAGCAACACATCCTCGCTGCCCATCACGTGCTTGCAGCAAGGCTGTAAGCAGCCCGATCGGTTGCTGGGCATGCACTGGGCCGAGCCGGCGCACGCTACTCGCTTCCTGGAATTGATCCGCGGCGAGCAGACGTCGGACGAGACGCTCTCGGCCGCTGTCGATTTGGCCCGCGCGCTCGGCAAGGAACCGAGTCTGGTGCTGAAGGACATCCCCGCCTTTCTTGTCAACCGCATCGGTTACGCCATGTACCGTGAAGCGCTGAACCTGTTGGAACTGGGCGTCGCGGACGTCGAGACCATCGACCGCTCGTGCCGCAACGCGCTGGGGCTGTGGGCAACGATTTGCGGACCGTTCCGCTGGATCGATCTGACCGGCGGCCCGGCCCTGTACGGGCGGGCGATGCAGGGCGTCTTGCCAACGCTCAGCACGGCCACCGAGTTGCCACCCAGGATGCAGAGGTTGATGGACAGCGACGCGCGCGGCATCGCCAACGGGCGAGGATTCTATCAGTACAGCGAAGAAGAGGCGCGCCAGTGGGAGGAACTCTATCTTCAGCACGCCTGGACGGTCCGCGAACTGACGAACCGGTACTTCGGCGGCGTGGACGGCTGAAGCGACCGCGCAGAAATCACTTGAACAAATTGTGGCAGGCACAGTCCGTGTGCCGTCCGCAGTGTACGGCATACGAAGTGTGCCTACTACTTGGGAATTGAACAACCTTTTCCTGCGCGGTCGCTGAGTCGGTTGCCGGGAGTGCATTGAAGAAGTCAAAGGTCGCAGCTCGTATCATCACAGCATGTCCCAAAAGCAATGGACGTAACCCCGGATTATTCACGAGGCGCTCCGCAGGGCCGTAGTACAGGCTGCCAGCCTGAATTTGGGGAACACAGGCAAGCTGCCTGTGCTACAATGCGCCCTCGTGAATAATCCGCGTGAACGCAAGCAAGTCGAACGAAGGAGACGCTCATGAGAGGTTTAGAGTGTAACGTTGTTTTCGCGCGGACGACGCGAGTCCGATCTTTGGCGATCGTATCGCTGGTCGGTTTGATGTTGAGCAGTTCGCTCGCAGTGGCTCAGCCGCCCACCGGCGGACGGCTCGCACGGCTGAACGTCTCGGAGAACGGGCGGTTTCTGGTCGCCGCGGACGGGACGCCGTTTTTCTGGCTGGGCGATACGGCGTGGGAGCTGTTCCATCGGCTGAACCGCGACGAGGCCGATCGGTACCTCGAGAATCGGGCCGTCAACGGCTACACCGTGATCCAGGCGGTGGCGCTCGCCGAACTGGACGGGCATCGCGATCCGAACCCCTACGGCCACCTGCCGCTGGTCGATCAAGATCCGGCTCGGCCGGCCGTCAAGGATGGCCCCGCCAACGATTATTGGGACCATGTCGACTACATCGTGGACAAAGCCAACTCGCTCGGGCTGATCATCGGCTTTCTGCCGACCTGGGGACGCTACTGGCATGACGAAACCCGGGACGGCAAGCCGCTGTTCACGGTGCAGAACGCCGAGGTCTACGGCCAATGGCTCGGGAACCGGTATCGCGACAAGCACGTGATCTGGATTCTGGGTGGCGACCGGACCATCGAAAACCAGCAGCACAAAGAGATCATGCGCGCCATGGCCCGCGGGCTTCGCAAGGGCGATGGCGGCGCGCATCTGCAAACGTTCCATCCCCGCGGCGGCCAGGGCTCGTCCCAGTATTTCCACGACGACGACTGGCTCGACTTCAACATGCGCCAGAACGGACACAACGCCAAGTTCAACGAGGGCTACCACAACACACGTTTGGACTACGACCGCACGCCGGTCAAGCCGGTGTTGGACGGCGAACCGATCTACGAAGACCATCCGGTTTCGTTTCGGCCCAAGGAGCTCGGCCATTCGATCGCGGCCGACGTCCGACGTCCGCTCTATTGGAATCTGTTCACCGGCGCCATGGGCCACACCTACGGCCATCATTCGGTCTGGCAGATGTGGCAACCGGGCCGCAATCCGATCAACAACCCGTTGATGCCCTGGTTCCAGGCGATCGACCAACCGGGCGCTCGACAGATGCAGTACGGGCGTTGGCTGATGGAATCGCGTCCGTTCCTGTCCCGGATCCCCGACGATTCGATCGTGGTCGACCATCGTTCGGACGACCAGTCGGCAACCGGGCTGGTCGTACCGACCGCCGTTCCCGGCGCTGGCCGGTACCGTTATGTGGCCACCCGTGACTCGGAAGGCACGTATGCGATGGTCTACGCACCGGTGAGCCGCAGTTTCCGGGTGCGGATGGACGCGATCGCCGGTTCGAAAGTGACCGCCTGGTGGTACAATCCTCGCAACGGCCAAGCGACCGAGATCGGCACGTTCGACAATCGCGGCCAACGGGAGTTCTCCCCGCCCGAGCCGGGCGAAATGCTCGACTGGGTGCTGGTTCTCGACGATGCAGCAAAACACTACCCCGCGCCCGGAACGCGACAGTAAGCATCGTTCGAGAAACAACTGTCGCCTCGCCAACGTAGCCATCACACTCCGTGGGATGATCAGCATCAAACACTGGATAGTTTTTTCTCGAACGATGCTAATTCACATGCCCAAACACCGCAACAAGAAATCGATTCTCTGCATCGGCGCAGGCTATGTCGGCGGTCCGACGATGGCGATGATCGCCGCGCGGTGTCCCGACCGCCGCGTGACGGTCGTGGACATCGACCGGGACCGCATCGCCGCCTGGCAATCCGACCGGCTGCCGATCTACGAGCCAGGCCTGCCCGAACTGGTAGCCCGGTCGCGTGGCCGCAATCTGTTCTTCTCGACCGACATCGCGGCCGGGATTGCCGAGTCGGACATCATTTTTGTGAGCGTCAACACGCCGACCAAGACGTTTGGCCAAGGCGCCGGCCGCGCGGCGGACCTGCAATACTGGGAGAAGACAGCTCGGCAGATCCGCGAGTTTTCGACGACGGACAAGATCGTGGTCGAAAAAAGCACCTTGCCGGTGCGCACGGCCCAAGCGATGAAGCGAATTCTGACCAGTGGCCCGAGCGGCGTCCGGTTCGAGGTTCTCTCGAATCCCGAGTTCCTGGCCGAAGGGACGGCCGTTCACGACTTGGAAAACCCGGATCGCGTGCTGATCGGCGGCGACCCGACCCCGACCGGCCAAACGGCCGTGCGGGAACTGGTGGACGTGTACGCGGCCTGGGTGCCGCGCGAGCGGATACTGACCACCAACGTCTGGTCCAGCGAACTGTCAAAGCTGGCGGCCAATGCGTTTCTGGCTCAGCGAATCAGCTCGATCAACAGCATCTCTGCCCTGTGCGAAGCGACGGAGGCGGATGTCCAGGAAGTGGCGCAAGCCATCGGCATGGACTCGCGCATCGGCTCCAAGTTCCTGCGCGCCGGGGTCGGATTCGGGGGTTCGTGCTTCCGGAAAGACATCTTGAACTTGGCCTATCTGTGCGAGCATTACGGACTGCACGAGGTGGCGTCCTACTGGACCAGCGTGGTGGCGCTGAACGATTACCAGACCGACCGCTTTGTCAGCCGGATGGTGCAGAGCATGTTCAACACGGTGGCGGGCAAGCGGATTGCCGTGTTGGGATTCGCCTTCAAGGCCGACACGGGCGACACCCGCGAGAGCCCCGCGATCCGGGTCTGTCGGCGATTGGTCGACGAGCGGGCCGCGGTGGTGGTCAGCGACCCCGAGGCGCTGGACAATGCCCGCCGCGACTTGGCCGATCTGGGAGCCGCCGTCCAGTACGAACCCGACCCCTACGCCGCCGCCCGAGGCGCCCACGCCCTGGCCGTCCTGACCGACTGGCAACAGTATCGCAATCTCGACTACGCCCGCATCTTCGCCGACATGATTCAACCAGCCGCCCTCTTCGACGGCCGCAACTGCCTGGACCATCCCGCCCTGCACGCCCTGGGCTTCGATGTCTACGCCGTTGGCAAGACACCTCTCCTCCATCGTCCGTAACCCATCGCGCGCCGTGGCCGGTCTCCCGACCCGCGCTGTGGCCGGTCTCCTGACAACTGCTCTAAACAGCGTTCGAGAAAATAAGTGTCCGATTTGCACAGGAGCCTCTGCGCACGCCCCTTCGCAGTGCGGGCAGCGCTCGGGGTGAAAAATGCCCACGGCTTGTCCGTGGGATACTTACGCTCGGTGCTACACGAACGCCCTTCACCACCAGCACCCCGTTCGCCCCGAAGGGCAACGCCGTGAAGCATTTTCTGACGCGGAAAATGGCCTACGAACGGATCGTAGC
>JAHDXO010000063.1:26421-61426 GCA_023382975.1 Pirellulaceae bacterium | reverse complement strand
GGAAGCTTACCCCACCTCGGTTCTTGCCAGTATTTCAGCAGGCTCCGAAGGCGACGGCGGGCGCGCTCGGCATGGATCTCCGCCGCCGCCGACCCATGATCCCACGGGATACTGGAGACCATCGGTCGGCGGGGGTGACTCGGTCAGATACCGGTCAAAGCGCTGCAGGTAGTCTTTTCCCTGCGAGTTGTCTGCATGGTGGGTCAACGATCGAGCTTGGCCAGCCAGGGAGCCAAGGGATCGAGCGAGTCCCACGCATCGGCTTCCGCCAGCAGTTGACAGAGTTGGTCGTTCGTCAACTGCTGGATTTGCTGGCGAAGGGTCTTGGTCAAACGCCCCCGCTTGCGTTCCAGGAGGATCATTACGGCCCTGACCAGTCCCTCGGACAAGCCCTCGGCCAGACCCTCGGCCAGACCCTCGGCCAAGCCCTCGGCCAGACCTTGTTTCTTGCCGATCTCGAGTATGTCGCGTCCCGCTCGCGTTTCCACAAGTTCCGGTAGTTCCCCGATCAACATCTTTTCGATCTCCTGTTTGGTCCGATGCGGAAGACGCTGGATGGTCCAACTCATGAAAACCTCTTCCAACGCCTCCCTCACGCCCGTTTTCAGTTTACTTGTTTTGATGGCATGGAGGAATCCCCTGGCGTTCCGTTCCAGGTCGGCTTCGCTCTCGGCGAGCAGCGGCTGAAAGGCAGCCACCAACGGATGGCCGGAATCACGTTCCGCCAGACGCCGCAACTCGTCCGGCAGCACGATTGCCCGCACGAGGCTCGTCCAGGGCTTGGTGCATGGGTCCAATCGTCGGTCTCCGAAAAAGATCACGCCTTGTACCTCGCGCATGCCGAATTCCTCTTGAACCGCGGCCATCTTCTGCACCGTCCGGGTGTAAATCTGCGGGTTTTCGCCGAACTGGAACTCGATGATCGACAGCGGCGCTGCGGCGGACTCCGGGACGATCACGCCGTCGGTTCGACGCTCCAACGTCTTAACCGTCAGCGACCGCATCGCACACTTGCCCACCGGCGGCAGTCCGGCCAATTCGAACACCCATGCGGGTTGCGCGCCAAAGACGCGATACAACTGCCTGTCCGTTTCCATGCTTGCCGCCCCCTGTCCAATGACGTTCCGGATGCTGACGGTCGATGCGGTCGGCAGTCTATCGCCAACGCCGGACATGCGGAACCCAGTCTGGCCCAGGCAACCGGGCAGATTCAGCAGACTCCTACTTTTGCCACTCAACGAAGATTGGCGGATGGTTCGAGGTTGGACTCGAAAAAGGCAATTTCCCGCCGGGCGATTGGCGCGGGTTGCAATTCATGCGGATCTGGGCATAACTAAACGATCGTCGGATCGCGTCCTGGCACCGACCACGGTTTTGCTGGCCTGGAGGAAGATACGCATGTTTTTCGCGAGAAAGTACTTGATCGTCGTCTTGTCTGCTTCGTGCTGGATCGCTGCGCGAGCGGAAGCGGAAACGCCGCGACCTCATATCGAAATCCGCGGGATCTACGGCGGGGTACCGACTGAGTTGCTGGAAGACGGCTCGACACTGGCCGATCACGGGATCAACGCGGTTTGGATGGGCTCCGGCAGTCTGACGACCGAGCGGGTCGCCTTGCTCAAGAGCCAAGGCGCGCGGGTGTTCGCCGAGTTCAATACGATGCACGTGGCCAGCTACTTGAAGGATCACCCCGATGCGACGCCGATCGGGACGGACGGCGATGCGTGCCCGGCACCGCAGGGTTGGCAGGGCATCTGCCCGACGCATCCGGGCTATCGCAAATCCCGGATGGATGCGTTCCGCCAGGCGTTGGCAGACTTCGAGATCGACGGCATTTGGCTGGACTACCACCACAGTCACGCCAGTTGGGAGCGTGCCGAACCGGACATGCCCGACACGTGTTTCTGCCCACGGTGCGTGGATCGGTTTGCCCGTGAAACCGAAACCAAGCTTCCCGACGGGCCGCCGTCGCGCATCGCCGAACTGCTGCTGGGTCAACATGCCGAGACCTGGATTCAATGGCGGTGCGACGTGTTCACCGACTGGGTGCGCGAGTTCCGGGCGATTCTGAACCAAACGCGACCTGGGGCGCTGCTGGGCACGTTCCATTGTCCGTGGTCCGACACCGATTTCGATGGCGCGCTGCGCAACAAGCTGGCGATCGACTTGAAAGCCCAGGCCGAGTATCTGGACGTGCTGAGCACGATGCCCTATCACGCCCGCTTCGGCCACGCCGCGGACCCGGCCTGGATTTCGCGGCAAACGGCGTGGTTGGGCAAGCACCTGGAGATCCGCGGGGAGTCGGGCGAACGGCTGAGGATCTGGCCGATCGTGCAGTTGGCGGACTGGGGCGAGAGCATCCCGGTCGGACAAGTGGACGCGGTTCTGGACCACGGCACGCGGAAGCCGGCTACCGGCGTCATGGTTTTCCACTGGAGCGGTCTGCGGAAGCAGATGGACAAGGTGTCGGCCATGACGGAGTTCTACCGGGCGATCCGGCCTTAAACGAACGTCGATTTCCCCTTGACCGTAGGGCCGCGGAATATCTGGCATGGAACGGAGCACGTACTTTCTGCTTTCGGGTCCGGCGGCCGGCGCGTTGGTCGCTTGGATTCTGTTTTGGTGCGGATATTCGCAGCCGTTGGCCTGGACGGCGGGCGTCACGGTCTGGGTGGCTGCGTGGTGGGTTTTCGAGCCGGTTCCGATTCCGGCGACTTCGCTGATCCCGTTCGCTCTCTTGCCGTTGGGCGGCGTGCTGACTCATGCTCAGGTCGCCAACGCTTACGGACATACGCTGATCCTGTTGCTGATGGCGGGGTTCATCTTGTCGACCGCGATGGAGAGCAGCGGCGCCCATCGTCGATTGGCACTCACCCTGGTCCGCGTGATCGGCCGCCACAGCGGCCGGCGAATCGTGCTGGGCTTCATGGTCGCCTCGGCCATGCTGTCGATGTGGATCTCCAATTCGGCCACGGCGTTGATGCTGTTGCCGGTGGCGTTGGCCGTGCTGGAACAGACTAAGCAGCGCGAGGCGCTGGCTGTTCCTTTGTTGCTGGGACTGGCGTATGGAGCCAATATCGGCGGAATCGGAACGCCGATCGGGACTCCGCCGAACGTGATCTTCATGGCGTTGTTCAAGGAGTACACGGGACAGGAATGGACGTTTCTGCAATGGATGCAGATCGGTGTTCCGATCGTCGTGCTGCTGGTGCCTGCCGCCTGGTGGTTGATCACCCGGAACCTGAAGCTGAGCGAGGCGTTGACGGTGCCGCATCCGGGTCCCTGGCGATCCGAGGAACGGCGAGTGCTGACGGTGTTCGGAGTTGCGGCCCTGCTATGGATCACGCGCACCGAGCCGTGGGGTGGCTGGAACGCCTGGGTCGAGACCGTGTGGGGATTCGAGCGGCAGGGAAGCGAAACTCTGACCGGCGACAGCACCGTGGCCTTGATGATGTCGTTGGTCATGTTCGTGACGCCGGACGGCCACGGGCGCCGACTGTTGAACTGGGAAGCGGCCAAGAAGCTGCCCTGGGGCCTGCTGTTGCTGTTCAGCGGCGGATTGGCGATCGGCATGGCATTCCAGGCGTCGGGACTCAGCCAGGAGATCGGAAACCTGCTGTCCGGCGTCGTTCGCTGGAACCTGTTGCTGGTGATCGCCGTGGTCTGCGTGACGGTGACGTTCCTGACCGAAATCACCTCGAACACGGCGACAACGAACATCCTGCTGCCGATTCTGGCCGGGGCATGCATCGATCCGGACGGCGGCTGGCTGATTTCGCCCGAGTTGCTGATGGTGCCGGCGGCGATCAGCGCCAGTTGCGCATTCATGCTGCCCGTGGCCACCGCGCCAAACGCGATCGTATTCGGCACGGACCAACTGACCACGCGCATCATGTGCCGCCACGGACTGGCAGTGAACTTGGTCGGCGCGGTCGTCGTCACGCTGATCTGCTACTGGAGGTTGGCGTGAGGTTGCTCTGCCAGCGAAGATCGGTGCGTGGCAAGGTGGACGATCGCGGCGGCGAATTGAATGGCAGATGGCCGATTGGTATCCTGTATGAACCTTGGAATTTCATCCGCCGATCTGGAGTTGCCGACCAGTTTTCCAGCGGCGCTGACGGCATCAGGCCGCAGTTCCGCAAAGATTGAAAGGGTCCGAACGATGCGCTACTTTGTCAGCGTGGCAGCCGTTTTGTTGGTCTTCTCGAACGTCGCGTCGGCTCAGTCTTCGCGCGAGCCGTCCTCAGCAGGAACGCTGGCCTCGTTGGTGACGGTTCGGCCGGTGCCTACGCCCGAGATCGCCGAAGGGCACGCGGGAATCGCCGCTCGGTATCCCGGCGACGTGGGCATCGAGAACGATCCGGACGTCGTTTTTGTCGAGTCGTTCGAGGGCACGGTGGACGAGATCTGCCGGCGCTGGGAGTCCGTCGGCGGCAAGCCGATTTTGTCGAAGTCCGACGAGGCGGTGCCGGGCAGCGGCGGAAAGCAATCGCTGTTGCTCACCCGGGTGGCCGGCGGCACCGAGGGGTATATGGACGGCGGCAACTTCTACCGCAGGGTCAGGAACGAACGAGGCGGCTTCGGATACGACCAACTGTTCTTCCGCTTCTACATGAAGTTCAACCGCGAGCACGCGCCCATCCACCATTACGGCAGCGGACTGGTTGGGTTCCATCCACCCACGTCGTGGCCTCAGGGGCGAGCGGGCCTGCGGCCGCTCGGCGACGAGCGTTGGACGACGCAGGTCGAGCCGGGCGATTTGAGTTCCTGGTACTTCTACACGTATTGGCAAGGGATGGGAGGCAGTCCGCCGCGAGGTCAAACCTGGGGCAATACCTTCGAGATCGGCGTGCCACCTCGCTGCGTTGCCAAGGACCAGTGGATCTGTCTGGAGGTTATGGTCAAGATGAACGATGTCGGCGACACCAACGGCGAGCAGGCGTACTGGCTGGACGGAAAGCTCAGCCGCAACGCGGCGGGCCAAGTTACCAGCTATCTGGGCAAAGGATTTCCCTCGGCCGGAACCTGGACCTACGACAAGTTCAAGCCATACGTGAGCGAACGGGGGATCGCATGGAGCGATCAACAGAGCCGAGGCGTTCCCGTCGAGGGCGGTAGGCCGTTTCCGGGCTTTGCCTGGAGGAACACGCCGGAACTGAACATCAACGCGATCTGGCTGTACCGCTACATGTCCCAACCCGAGCAAGGCACGAGCAAGGTTTGGTGGGACCACTTGGTGGTGGCGAAAAAGTACATCGGCCCGCTCACGCCGCTTGGGACCGGCGAGTGAATTCGTGTCAGGTCTTGCAGAAGGGGGCGGGAGTCGATTTCGGGCAACGCGTCTTCCATGTGGGTCATCGCTGCCCCGAAAACGACGCACGACCCCGTCGGGACCGGCAGACGATTGGGACCGCGGCAGACTGGACCGACCGTTCCTGCCCCCTGAAGATTGAGAACATCGAGATGGTTGACGCACGCGGGACGGATCGAAAGATGCAACGGAAACGGCCCGGCGGCCGGCGACAGGCGATTCTCGGCGTCATGCTGCTGGCGGCGATCGTAGCCGCTCACGATCTTAGAAATCGGACATCTGCCGGTGAAGCTCCCCCCGCGGGTCGCGATTGGCCGGCATTCCTCGGCCCCACAGCCGACAGCAAATCGAACGAAACAGGCATTCGGACGGATTGGTCGAGTGACGGGCTTCGCGTGCTGTGGACCAAACGGTTGGGGGAGAGTTACGGGATTGGTTCCGTTTCCCAGGGACGCTACTACCAGTTCGACCGTAATGGGGATGTTGCTCAACTGCTTTGTCTGGACGCAGCGACGGGCGAGGATTTGTGGAAACACGAATATCCGACGGACTACGAGGACATGTACGGCTACAACGGCGGACCGAGGTGTTCGCCGCTGGTCGACGGGGACCGCATCTATTTGTTCGGCGCCGAGGGCCGACTGAACTGCGTGCGGATCGCGGACGGCAAGCCGTTGTGGACGGTCGATACGGCTCGGCAGTTTGGCGTCGTGCAGAATTTCTTCGGAGTCGGGAGCAATCCGGTGATCGAGGGCCGTCTGCTGATCGTGATGGTCGGCGGCAGCCCCCCGCAGTCCCGTGAGTTGCCGGCCGGCGCGCTGGACCGCGTGGTGGGAAACGGATCCGGGATCGTCGCCTTTGACAAGATGACGGGCGAGGTGGTCTACCGGATCACCGACGAACTGGCGAGCTATGCCTCGTTAAAATGTGCGACGATCGCCGGACGCCGCTGGTGCTTTGCCTTCGCCCGCGGTGGATTGGTCGGCTTCGAACCGGCGACTGGCAAGGTCGACTTCCACTATCCTTGGCGAGCCACGTTGCTGGAGAGCGTCAATGCGAGCACGCCGGTAGTCTTCGGCGACGAAGTGTTCATCTCGGAAGCGTACGGGCCCGGCAGTTCGCTGTTGCGGGTCCGTCCGGGCGGATACGACGTGGTCTGGGCGGATCCGCCGCGCAGCCGCGAGCGGGCGATGCAGACGCATTGGAACACGGCCGTCTATCACGATGGCTATCTGTACGGGTCCAGCGGCCGTCACACGTACAACGCCGAGCTGCGGTGCATCGAGTGGAAGACGGGCAAGGTTCAGTGGGCCGAAAGAGGCTTGAGCCGCGGTTCGCTGCTGTACGTCGACGGAAATTTCGTTCATTTGGGCGAATTCGGCGATCTGATGCTGCTGCGAGCCAATCCGAAGAGGTTCGAGCCTGTTTCGGTGATCCGGCCGCGCGGCGAGAACGGCGAACTGCTGCTGGAGTATCCGTGTTGGGCGGCTCCGATTCTGTCCCGAGGCCGCCTCTACGTCCGCGGTCTGGACCGCTTGGTGTGTTTCGAATTGAAGCCGGCTGGCTAGTGCCAAACGGCGGTCAATTCGGTATAACCAGCGAGCATGAAAAAGCAACATCAACTCGCCGCGCGCTCCGAAGCCGCGAATCCGCGGAAGTCGAATGGGCGTCGGGCATCCAAGACGCGAAGCTCGTCCCATTCGCCAGGCGGTTATTCCGGCTGGATTGCGGCGGCCGTGTTGCTCGGAGCCTTCCTGCTGTTTCAGGTGCAACCGGTCATCAGCAAGACGATCTTGCCTTGGTTCGGCGGGAGCCCGGCGGTGTGGACGACGTGCCTGCTGTTCTTTCAATTGCTGTTGCTGGCCGGCTACGCGTTCGCCGACTGGCTGACTCGCTGGCCGCAACCGCGTCAGCAAGCTCGGATCCACTTAAGTCTGCTCGTGCTGGCCCTGTTGACTCTGCCGATCACGCCCGGCGAGTTCTGGAAACCCGCGGACGGGGCCTATCCTGCCGGACGGATCTTGTTGCTGTTAACGGCCAAGATCGGGTTGCCCTATTTTCTGTTGGCGTCGACATCGCCCCTGCTGCAGGTCTGGTTCTCCCGCCTCTATCCGGATCGCTCGCCGTATCGGTTGTACGCGTTGTCGAACGCCGGATCGCTGGGTGCGTTGCTCACCTACCCGTTCCTGGTCGAACCCGCGATGACGACGCGCACCCAGGGCATCGTATGGTCGTTGTTGTTCGCGTTGTTCGCCGCTTGTTGCGGCTGGCTGACGTTCCGCCTGTGGCGTGCGGGGCCGTTGTCGCCGCCGCCTGCATCCGACTCGACGACCGCCGAGTTGGTTGACGGAACAGGGCCTTCGTGGCGGCAGCGGACGGCGTGGCTGTTGTGGCCGGCGCTGTCCTGCGTACTGCTGATGGCGGTGACGAACCATCTGTGCCAGGATCTGGCGGTGGTGCCGTTGCTGTGGATCGCACCGCTGAGCGTCTACCTGTTGTCCTTCATCATCTGCTTCGACCACGAGGGGTGGTACCATCGCCGCCGATTCGCCCTGGCCGCGGCACTCGTGGTGTTGCTGCTCAGCTACCTGCCGTTGGCGGGCTATTTCGAGCGGTTCTATGCCCAGATGGGACTGACCTTGCGTTTGACCCCAGTGGCCAAGCACATCGCGGTCGAGTCGCTGGTCTTTCTGGCGGCCCTGTTCCTGTTATGCATGGTCTGCCACGGCGAATTGGTGCGTCGCAGGCCGCGGGCCGGGCAGTTGACCAGCTTCTACCTGAGCGTCGCTGCGGGGGGCGCCGTGGGCGGCGCTTTCGTTGCGGTGGTCTGCCCGCTGTTGTTCTCGTCGTATGTCGAGTTGAACGCGGCGTTGCTGATCGGATTCCTGGTCGCTCTCGCGTTGCTGGTCCGGGAGATCCGGACGCACCGGATCCTGGCATCGCCCGTGCTGCGGTTCAGCGCGATCCTCGCCGGTTGGTTAGCGACCGCCGTAGTCTGTTGGGGGCAGTTCGACCGCTGGGATGCCGAACGAGGCATCGCCCGCGCCCGCAACTTCTACGGCGTGCTGGCCGTCCGGGAACGGTTCGCCGGCGATCCGAAGTACCGCGGACGAGTCTTGTTCCACGGCAACACGGTCCACGGCTATCAACTGCTGGCCGAAGACGACAAAGAAACGCCCACCACCTACTACAGTACCAACAGCGGAGTTGGTTTGATCTTGCAGCATTTCCGTCCGGACGCTCCGATCCGCGTCGGCGCCGTCGGCCTGGGCGCAGGGACGATCGCTGCTTACGGCCGCCCCGGCGACCTGTATCGCTTCTACGAGATCAACCCGTTGGTCATCGACATGGCCCGTCGCTATTTTACGTTCATCGACGATTCGGAGGCGACCATCGAGATGGTCCTGGGCGACGCCCGCTTGTCACTCGAACGCCAGTCGCCCCAGCAGTACGACGTGCTCGTGTTGGACGCATTCAGCGGCGACACGATCCCGGTCCATCTGCTGACGCGCGAGGCGATGGAGATCTACCTGCGGCAGATCGCCGAGGACGGTGTGATCGCCGTTCACATCAGCAACCGCCACGTGAATTTGATCCCGGTGGTCATCGAGTTGGCTGAGCATTTCGATCTGCCGAGCGTGCTGATCCGTCAGGCCCAGGCGGACCGTTTCCGCTCAACTCCGTCCGATTGGATGCTGTTGACACGAAACCAAGCCTTCTTGGAGCTCGATGCGATTCGCTCCGCGTCCAGCTATCCCGAGCGCTGGCCCGCCTTTCCTCTGTGGACCGATCAATACAACAACCTGCTGCGCATCCTGCATCCGCCTCTCGTACGCCCCGATCCGGTATTCGATTAAAAAGGCAAGCTTCTACTCTTCTGGGCAAGCGGATTGTCATGTTTTTCCCCGGCCGGCGTTGCGATGGACATTCGTCGGGGATAGGATGCAAATCCGTGGTGTCTCGACAATTCGAAGGAGTTGGTCATGCAACGAAAACCGATTGGGTTGCGATTGCTCCGCTTCGCGACGACGATGCTGGCGGTTACCGTTCTGAGCGGCACGTGCGCCGCGGCGGAAACTTTGGGCGAGATCGAGCGACTGGATCCGGAGTTCGACAGGCTGATCGCGCCGGACTCGCAGATCGAAGTTTTGGCCAGCGGCTTCACCTGGACCGAAGGTCCCGTGTGGGTGCGGCAGAAGGACGGCGGGTATTTGTTGTTCTCGGACATCCCGCGGAACTCGGTCTTTCAATGGCAAGCGGGCCAGGGAATCCGGTTGTTTCTGCATCCGTCCGGCTACACCGGGCGGACTTTCTACGGTCTGGAACCGGGCAGCAATGGTCTGCTGCTTGACCCGCAAGGAAGACTGGTGTCCTGCGAACACGGTGATCGCCGCGTGTCGGTGCTGACCGAAGGCGGCGGGAAACGGACGCTGGTGGACAACTACCAAGGCAAGCGGTTGAACAGCCCGAACGATGCGGTCTACATGTCCAATGGCGATCTGTACTTCACCGATCCGCCGTACGGCCTGCCAGACCGTTGGGACGACCCGCGGCGAGAGTTGGATTTCTGCGGCGTCTACCGATTGGGAAAAGACGGTCAGTTGACCCTGTTGACCACCGAGATGACTCGTCCGAACGGCATCGCTTTATCGCCGGACGAACGAACGCTGTACGTTGCCCAGTCCGATCCACAGTCGGCGATCTGGAAGGCTTTTCCCGTGCGGGAAGATGGCACGTTGGGCAGCAGTCGTTTGATCTTCGATGCGACCGAGTGGGTGGGCAAGCGTCCGGGACTGCCCGACGGGATGGCGGTGGACAAGCAAGGCCATCTCTGGGCCACCGGCCCAGGCGGAGTGCTGGTCTTCACGCCCGAAGGCCGGTTGCTGGGACGACTCGATACGCGGCAACGAACGGCGAACTGTACGTTCGGCGAAGACGGCAAGACGCTGTTCATCACCGCCGATTCGTACCTCTGCCGCATCCGGACCTTGGCGACCGGCGTTGGGTTCTGACCTCGTTTCTCTCGTCCGGGTATTCCTCGCATGTTTCGAATCCCGTTGCATTGGCAGATCTTTGGCGGCATGGTGATCGGCGCCGCCGTGGGGTTGGCGCTGAACGCGTTCTCCAGCCAGCGCGAGTCGCGGGTGCCCGGGCCGCTGCTGCCACGCGGGGTGCGCGAAGTCGTGTTGCGCGACTCGACCAACCTGATCGACATCCGCGTGGTCAACGAGGACGGCTCGGTACGGCAGATGGTGGTCGACGAGTCTCGGCGCGAACCGGGTTCGTTCGCGTCGCTGGAGGGACTCCAGCAGGCCGATCCGCAGGCCTACGCATGGTTCCACGATCACGGGCGTTCCTGGGCGCGATGGTTCGGCGACGGCGCGCGGCGGTTGGGCGGGCTGTTCCTCCGCCTGCTGCGAATGGTCGCCGTGCCGCTGATCGTCACCTCGCTGATCACCGGCGTGCTGGGACTGGGGGGCGCCGAGCGGCTGGGAAAGATGTTCCTGTTCACGCTCGGCTACTACGTCACGACCAGTCTGCTGGCGATTTCGACCGGGCTGTTGATGGTCAATCTGATCCGTCCGGGACTGCGCGGCGTCGACCGAGCACCCGCAGCAGACGGCGAGTTCACCGTGTCGGGCAATCTGGTCGACATCCTGTTCGCGCAGCTCGAGGCGATGATTCCGGCGAACCCGGTCGCCGCGCTGGCCGACAGCAGTTTCCTGTCGATCATCTCGTTCAGTCTGCTGTTTGCTATCTTCACGCTGCTGGTCGGCGGACGATCCTTGGAACTGCTGCAGCAGTTTTTCGAAGCGGCGTTCGCGGTGATGATGCGCATGACGCTGGCGATCATCAAGCTGTGCCCGGCCGGCGTGTTGTTTCTGATGATGTATGTCACGGCGACGCAAGGCTGGGACGTCTTCAAGTCGTTGGCCTGGTACATGCTGGCCGTGCTGTGCGCCTTGGGCTTCCATGCCATGGTCACCCTGCCGGCGATCGTTTGGTTCGTCGGGCGGCGCAGCCCGTACGAGTTTGCTCGCGCGGTGAGTCCCGCGCTGCTGACAGCGTTCAGTTCGGCGTCCAGTAACGGCACGCTGCCGCTGACGATGGCCAACGTGGAACAGCGGGCCGGGGTGAGCAACCGCGTCAGTTCGTTCGTGCTTCCGCTGGGCGCCACGATCAACATGGACGGCACAGCCTTGTACGAGGCAGTCGCCGTGTTGTTTATCGGGCAGTTGTATCATGGGTTCAGCCTGCCGCTGTCGCAGCAGATCATCGTCGCGTTCACCGCCTTGCTGGCCAGCATCGGCGCCGCGGGGATTCCCCATGCGGGATTGGTGATGATGGTGATCATTCTGCAAGCGGTAGGTTTGCCGGTGGAGATGCAAGGGATCATTCTCGCCGTCGACCGCGTGCTGGACATGTGCCGCACCAGTGTCAACGTGTGGAGCGACGCCTGCGGGTGTGCCGTGATCGCGCGACTGCAACCGCCGGGCGACGAGAAGACGGCCGCCTGATTCGTTTGCGAAGCGGCGAGGATTCGGTCGTTGGCGAGTGGGTCACGTTTTTCAAATTGAACGAACTGCGATGTCATCCACGTTACGAATTCTCTTCGCGCCGATTGGCGGCGCCGTGGTTGTCGCCCTGTTGTGGTTGGCGCTGAACGGAATGCCCGGCAATCCGCAACGCGGCTGGCTCGAGCGGGAGCCGTGGCCGATCTCGAGTCTGCCGGCTTGTGCGGCGATCGCGGCTGTGTTGTGTTTGCTGCACGCGGCAGGGCGGCATGCGCAGCAGAATCACAACGAGAGCCTCGCGACGGCAGCGGATCGACTGCGTCTGCAGCACAGCGACTCGGTGGTGCGCAGCGACCTGGGCGAGGCCGCCGGTCTGCGCGTGTTCAGTGATTGGAACGAAGGGCGGCACCGATTGTTCGGCCGTTTCGAAGGCTTGGAAGTGCAGATGCTCGATTTCACGTCGGTCCAGTCGTCGGCTTCGCGGCAGGGTACGAAGCCCCGCTCTGACAGTCAGACGATCATCGTCATCCCTTTGGAAACGCCGGACTGGCCGGTCTTCGAGATCCATCCTCGCGGCTTGTCGACCTGGATGTGGGATCTGTTGGGCTGTCGGGGAGCGTCGTTCCGGTTCCGCGACGAACCGGGCGTCATCGGCCTGGACCGCGCGGCGCTCGGGCGGTTCAACCGTCGCTACCGAGTCTTCGTTGGCTTCGCCCAGCGGGTCGCCGAGATGGCCGGCTTGGCTCTGGGCGTGCCGGTCGGGGCGAAACCGGCACAGGAGGCCGAGCTGTCGAACCGGTTCACAATGGGCACGCTGCGCCGTTTTGCCGAGACCCGCGGCTGGACGGTCGAATCGTGCGGCACGCACGCGGCTTTCTGGCGCAGCGGGAAAATCATCCCGGCGGCCAAGCGCGAAGCGTTTCTGCGCGAAGCGACCGATCTGTACCGCTCGTTGGCCGCCCCGGCCAAGGACGCGGCCGATGCCAATCTGGTGATCGAAGCCCCCGAATTCGATAGCTCGACGCTGGGCCGCAGGATGTCCGGCTTGATCGCCGGTGCATTGGTCGGCATGACCGCTGCGGTCGTCATCTGTGTGCCGCTACTGCTGGCCATACCGATGGATTTGGCCGGCGTCGTCGTTTTCGCCTGGCCGTTTGTCGCCTTCGCTTTCATGGCCTTGGGCGCCTACTGCGGCGCTCGACTGGCCGCTGCGGCGCGATAGGCCGAAGGTGGCATCCAGGCCGGATACGGGCCGGCAGCCTGTGCTACAGGGGGCCAGCCGATTTCGAGGGAGCCGGGTTGTAGGGTGGCGGTGCGCGTGCCGGCGCCGTCGGGGCGGAGGGTGGTCAGTTCGATCGTGTCGCCGGGTTGGCACTGGCGGAGGAGGCGGACGAAGTCGTCGCGGAAGCGAAGCGGCTCGCCTTGCCAAGCGGTAATCATGTCGCCCTTGCGAATATCGGCTCGCGCGGCCGGTCCGTCGGGCTTGACCGACTGAACCACCAAGCCCTCGCAACCGGGCGGATACCGGCGCAATTCTTCCGAAGTCAGCACCCAACTCTCGTCGACAAACACGCCCAGCGTGGTCGATGCTGCGTTGCGTCCTGTGTCCAACAAGCGGCGGACTGACTCGACGGGCACGACGTTGGCGATGCCCGCCGCGTAGCCCTTGACCGTGACCGATCCCGATTGGATGCCGATCAATTCCCCTTGCGGATTGATCCAGACGCCGCCCGAGGTGCCTTCCTGGATCAGAGCAGCGATCTGCGTGACCTCGACGAAATGATCCTGGTACTCGAATGTCAGATCGTCTCGGGCCATCGTACCCGGCTGCAGCAACACTCGCCGATAGGCGGCCGAGCTGCAAAGCCACACCGGGGCGCCCGGCGGCGGCAACTGGGCGGCGAGGCTCACAAACGGATAGCCGCCGTCGCGTGCGGCGACTTGCAGCACGATCAGGTCGCGTCCCAAGTCGACGGCGACGGTGCGTGCGGGTTGCCGAGTTCCGTCCGAAGCCAAGACCTCGATGTTGCGCTGCGGACGACCGATCACGTGCGCCGCCGTGACCACACGCCCGTCGGCCGAGACGAAGCAGCCGCTTCCGCTGTGGTGGCCGTCCGTCAAGATCTCGACGACGGCCCGCCGCGTCGTTCGGTACACTTCCGCCATATCCGGATCCGCGGCAAAGGTTGGGGACAGCCACAGGATTAGCGGTAGACAAGCCAGCGATGTTTTCATCGGTTCGCCTTTCGTTCAACGGAGCAGGTACAGGCAGACGGCGGCCAACAGCAACACCAACGCCGCAGCGTCGCGGAGCCGAAATCGGTCGCCTTGGCCCTGAAGCCGTAAGAAATTCAACACGGCGCCGGTCGGACATCCGAACCGGCAATACGCCATCGGCACCACGAGCGATACGGCCAGTCCGACCGCGGCCACGGCGATGCTGGCCCACCCCGACACCCGGAACACGTAGGCGTCGAACGGCTCGATGGACGCCAGATTCAGCGGCAGATGACGCATGGCGACGACCAGCACGACCAGCAGCAGCAACCAGGGCAGCGCGGACAGCCCGCGGGTCAACCAGACCGGCACCTTCCAATGGTATGGAACGACGTTCTTCAGCAGTTGCTGTGCCGCGCCGTGCGGGCAGACGTGGTGGCAGTACAACTGCCGACGCGTGGCAAAGGGCAGCAGGAACGCGGCGGCGAACAACAACGCCAGTCCCGGCGCGGCCCGCCACGGCACGCCGCTCTGCGCCCAGCCGACGATCAGCACCTGGGAGATCAGATCGCCGTTGATCAAGCCCAGGTAGACGATCAGCACCCATTGGAAGCCGACCCGCACGGCGCGATGGCCGCGCAACGAAGTGAATGCCAGTAACGTCGCAAAGGCCACGACCAGGGCCGTGCCGACGTCCCTCGCCTTGATGACGATCCAGGGACGAGGCGGCGGCGGTTGGTAGGCGACCAATCGCTGTGCGGCGGCGGCCATGCCCTGCGCCATCACGCGGCTGGTCATCGTCGCGCCGGAAACGCCTTCGACTCGCGACGCATTCATGGCCGCCAGCTCGTCCAGCGTCCGGCCGTTGAAATGCGCAAGGAAGTACCGGTCGTCGCGAATGTAGCCCACGTACTCGTCGGTCTCGTAGCTGCGGTGAACGGCGAAGCCCAGGACACGGTCGTCCGGGTCGAGGGCGACGAGCGTATCGGTCGGACCTTGAAACCCGATCAGATTGTCGGAGTCCGGCGTCGTGCGGAACACCGCGCCTAGAACCTGGCCATCGGCCGCAACCACGTTCCATAGTCCGGGCTTGTCGGGCCGAGCAGCCAAATTCACTGCGGCGGGAAAGAACGGGCGTAGCTGCTCGATCGTCAGCGGATCGGGAAACCGGCTCGAGTGCGGAGTTCCCCCCAGACGTTTGATGATCCCGCGAGCAATCGCCTGACTGGTCAACGTCGCGCCGCTGACCGCTTGCAGGTCCGTCCGCCGCGCTGCCTGGTCCCACGTCAAGCCGTTCCAGGCCGTCATGAACAACTCGTCCATCCGCACGGCTTCCAGATGCTCCGGGGTGTCGCGGGTGCTGATCACCTCGATACCCAGAATTCGGTCTTCGCCATCGAAGGCGATCAGCATATTCGTCGGCCCCGAATAGCCCACGATCGAATCGCTCTCGGGGGAAGTCCGAACGATATAGCCCAGCGTTTTGCCGTCGGCATCGGTGACCGTCTGGCCGCCCTGCTCGGGCCGGAATTCGGCCAAGCTGGCCGCCGCGGGGTAGAACCGCCGTAGCTGTTCGACGGCGACGGTCGCCTGTTGTTGGCCCTGCTGCTGAGCGAGATACCACTGGTGTTGGCGGTGGATCATCCCGATAATCAGCACGAACACAGCCCAGCGGTAAGCGTGCAGCAGGTGCGGCCGCAGACGGTTCGGGCGGATCGGTTCGGGACGGCGATTCGACATGGCAACAGTAGACCGAGGGGGCAAGGCGAGTTCAAGAGGCGAGTTCGCCGCGATCGATCCGGACGACCGCCGACGCCGAGCCCTGTTGCAGCGGATCGAACGTCGCTATGCAACTGTTGGTGAAACGGTCGCGATCCGCGAGCACCGATTTCGCTTCACCCGCATCGCCGATCCGGACGACATGGCGCGGCACATGCCGGGCGAAGGCGATCCCGAGGCTGCGCCGCAGTGGCAGCCTTACTGGGCCGCGCATTGGGACGCATCGTGGGCCGTCGCGCATGTGCTGTTGGACGAACTGCTGCTGGATCGGAACGTCCTGGACTTGGGGTGCGGCCTGGGGCTGACCGGTGCCGTGGCGGCGGCGCGAGGTGCCCGCGTGTGGATGGCCGACGCGGCGCAGCCCGCGTTGTTGTTTGCCCGCTTGAACACGTGGCCGTGGCGCGACCGGGTGCGGATCCGCCGTCTGGATTGGCGCACCGATCGGTTCGCCGGGCAACGCTTCGATCTGATCGTGGGCGCGGACATCATCTATGACAGCGAGGACTGGCCGTACCTGGACCGGTTCTGGAGCGAGCACTTGGCTGCCGACGGACAGGTGCTGCTGGGCGAATCCGGCCGGCGAACCGGAGCCTTGTTTCCCGATTGGTTGGCGGGGCGAGGATGGCGGGTGGAACGCTCGGCCGTACATGTCCCGCAGTGCGACCGGCCGTTGCGGATCATCCGTGCTCGGCCGACGGAGGGGGCGGCAGGCAGTTCGTGAATTTCCCGAAGACGCGCGGCAGTGGACGGCGGGAAAGTTGGGCCGCGCGACGAGCGACCGGGTCAGGCAGCGATTTCGGGTTGATTGATGGACTCCAGACGGTCGACGCGGTCGAATTGCTCCGAAACCTCCAGCGAATGCGTGACCAGAACCAACGCCACCCGTTCCTCGCGGCACGTCTCGCGGATCAATTCCACGATGTGCTGCTGGTTGGCCCGGTCGACGTTCGCCGTGGGCTCGTCGGCCAGAATCAGCGAAGGACGATTGGCCAGCGCCCGCGCCACGGCAACTCGCTGCTGCTCGCCCACGGACAATGCCGTCGGTTTGTGCGAAGCCCGCTTGGCAAGGCCCACCCGTTCAATCAGGCTCTCGGCACGACTCCGGTCTTTGCGTCCGCGGGCAAAGGTCATTCCGAGCAAGACGTTTTCCATGGCCGTGAAGCCGGGCAGCAGATTGAACGTCTGGAAAATGTACCCGATGCGCGCGGCGCGAAAGCGGTCGCGAGCCGCTTCGGACAATTGGGCGATGTCGATGCCGTCGATGCGGATCACGCCCGAGTCGGCGCGGCTGATGCCCGCGATTACGTGCAGCAGCGTGGTCTTGCCGCAGCCACTGGGCCCGACCAGCACCATCTGCTCACCTCGGTCCACCGAGAACCGCGACACGTTCAGAATTGGCAGTGTACGCCCGTCGGGTTCGCGGTAGCTTTTCTTCACGTTTTCCAACTGCAAGATCATTCTAAATCCGTCCCTCGGCTTCGCTTTCGTCGAAGTCCTGCTGCTGCAGCACCAGCAGGGCGTCGTTGGCCTCTTCGAAGGTGGCGTACGGGCCTTCGTCGGCGACCACTCCATTGTTCTTGGCCGCGACGTCCTCCGCCGTCCATCCCGGCGGCTGCTGCTCGATGGTCAACCCGTCTTCGGTTTCGAGGATGATGAACATGGCGTTCTCCTTGCATCAACTGGCTTCGAGGATGCTCGCACCGAACGTGAATCCTCCGCCGAAGGCACACAGTCCGATCCGATCGCCCTTGGTCGCCTTCGGCAGAACATCGTTCAGGCAGAGCGGAATGCTGGACGAAGAGGTGTTTCCGTAGTGGCGGATATTGCTGAAAACGGCCACGCCGATCCGTTCCTGGATGGCATCGATGATCCGCTGGTTCGCTTGGTGCGGAATCACCAGCTTCAGGTCGCCCAGCGGAATCTGTTCGCGGTCGCAGACCCGGTTCAAACTGGCCACCATCGACCGTACGGCTTCGCTGAACACCTTGCGGCCCTTCATGTGGATGTATCCGTCGTGCAGCAGCGGGACGGTCAACGTGCTGCCGTCCTCGCCCTTCGCGGACAGCTCGGGCCGATAGAGTCGGGCGCGGGCTTTTTCCAGGTGCGCCTCGCCGTACAGGATCGTCGCCGACGAGGCATCGCCGAACAGAATCGTCGTATCGAAGTCTTCGGGATCTAGCAGGGGCGACAGCACCTCGGCCGTCACGATCAGTACCCGGCCGTGCGGCGTGCTCTGCAGGTAGTCGAAGCCGGATTGCATCGCGTAGAGATAGCCGGAGCAGGCCGCGTTGATGTCGAACGCCTGCGTCATCGCTTCGCTCTTGCCGCGGCAGAGCGAATTGAGGATCTGGCAGGCCATCGACGGCGTGACCGTGGTGGGACTGGTCGTGCTGCAGATCACCAGATCCAGGTCGTCGACGATCAAATGCTCCTGGTCCATCAATTGCCAACAGGCCTGGACGGCCATGTTGACCGCGTTTTCCCCGCTGTTGGCCCACATGCGGCTCTCGATGCCCGTCCGGCGGATGATATCCTCGGCACACATGCCATTCAGGTTCTTCATCCGGTCCGGGGTCAAGAGTTCGCTGTTGGTGACCAAGCGGCTGCCGGTGACCGTGGCAACGGGCGACATGCCGACGTAGAACGGGCGGCGCTGCTGGAACTGGGACGGCAGATGCAGCGTGCCGGTCACCGCTCTCCGCGTCAACACCGGAGTGCCGCACTGCTCCTGAGTGACCGGCTTGGGGCGTCGGCTGGCCTGTCCGGTGTTGATCCGCATGATCGGCGCGCCAACATCCACGACATCGCCCGCGGCGACCAGGATTTCTTCCAAGATCCCGGAGACGGGCGACGTCAGTTCAAAGACGCTCTTGGTGGCTTCCAGCGAAGCCAGTACGTCGCCCCGCTCGACTCGGTCTCCCGCCTGGACCGAGAGCTCGACGACAACCACCGTATCGTCCGACGGGCCCGAACCGATCGCCTCGACCAAATGCACTCCGTCGTCGGCAGACTGCGGTGGAATCCAGACCAGATCCAAGTTGGTCAACTCGGCGGCGGTCGCCAGCACCCGCTGGAACGAAGGCATGACCTGGATCTGGCAGGCAAAATTGCAGGGGATGTGCGTGTCGGGACGGGTGACTCGCCGCATCGCGACCGGAACGCGTGTCTGCTGGGCCACCGTGGCCATCACCTCGGCCGCCAGCCCGCAGGTATGATTGTCTTCCTGGACGACGATCAGCCGAGCCGTCTTTTCAGCCGACGCCAGGACCGTCCGATGGTCCCACGGGGAGATGCAGCGCAGATCGATCACCTCGGCCTCGACGCCGGCGGTCTCGAGGGCATCTGCCACGCGGCTGCAGAGACGCACCGTGTTGCCCCAGCCAACCAGCGTCAGTTCGCGTCCGCCTCGCACCTTGCGGGCAGTGCCGATCGGCACGAATTGGCGATCGACGTCCGCCGAGGTGGTGAAATCGGGGTTGTTCAGCAGACTCTTCGGATAAAGGAACACGGTCGGGCGTTCGGATTGGAACGCCGCATTCAAGAGTCCGGCCGCGTCGCAGGCGTTCGAAGGCATGAACACGTCCAGGCCCGGCGTGTGCGCGATCATCGACTCCAGCGTCTGAGCATGATACGGCCCCAATCCCGGACGATAGCCGCCGCAAGCGATCATGACGATGACCGGAGCGTTGACTTGGCCCCCGGTCCGCCAGAACAGCGTGGCCAGTTCGGTCGTCAGTTGATTGAATCCCGGAGGCAGAAAATCGGCGAATTGGATGAAAGCCACCGGCCGCTGTCCAGCGACGGCCCGGCCGAGCGCCATCCCAAGGATCGTCGCCTCCGACAGCGCCGAATTCGTCACGCGACCGGGAAATGCCGTGCTCAGGCCCTTGGTCACGCCGAACACGTCCCCCTTGGGATCTTCGATGTCTTCGCCAAACAGAACCACACGCGGATCCATTCGCAACCGGTCGCGAAGCACCGCTCGCATTGCGTCGCGCATGATCAACTGCAACCCTTCGTCCGAGCCTCGCTGCTCGCGGGAAGGATGCGTCAATTCAACCCGCAGTGGCTTCTTGGCATCGAAGACCGGTTCCGGTTCCGGGCCGGCTGCCGATGCCTCCTCCGCCGCCGCCAATTCGTCTTCGACCTCCTGATGAATCGCGGCCAGTTCGTCGCACGACCAGCCGTGGTCCAACATCCAGGCTCGAAACCTCTCGACAGGGTCGCCGGCACGCCGGCTGGCTTCGATTTCGTCGCGGTCGCGGTAGATCGTCTGGTCGTCGGCGTTGGTATGGCTCGACAACCGCTCGACATCCATGACGATCAACACCGGGCCGCGCGAACTTCGAATCTCGGCAACCGCTTCCCCGAAAGCTGTGTATGCTTCCGTTGCATCGCGTCCGTCGAGATACCGGATCGGCAGCCCCCAAAACGAATCCGCTCGCCCATCGGGCAGTGAAAAGAACGTCCGGCCCGATGTCGTTGTCGAAATCGCATAACGGTTGTTTTGCACGACCAGCAGCAGCGGCAGATGGCTGCGCACCGCTTCGCCGCACGCTTCCAGGAACTCGCCCTCCTGGGTCGTCCCGTCGCCAACTCCGCAGTAGACCAGCGGCCGGGAAGGATCATCGCGGATTGCGGCGGCCACGCCGGCCGCTTGCAATGCGTTGTTGCCGACCGGAGTTACCATGCTCAGGATGTTCAGCTTCGGATCGCTGCAGAACCCGCTCATCTGCCGCCCGCGCGAACTGGAACTGTCCTTGCAGTACAGATTGTCGAACAGCGCCCGAGGCTTGACTCCCCGCGCCAACAACAACCCTCGGTCGCGGTAATGGCAGTGCAGCCAGTCGTCCGGCGTCAAGTGGAACGCCAGCGCCGCCGTGGCTTCGTGCCCGCTGCCCGGCACGGTAAAGAACGCTTCGCCCCGATTGGTGATCTCGTGTTCAAGCTCATCCATTCTCCGGGCCATGAGCATGGCGCGATACAGAGCTTGTTGGTGTTTCCGATCCATGATTCCGATCTCACCGGGGACGGCGGCGCGAACTGGCCGACCGCGGTCTGTTCCGGGTGTTAACTATTATTGGTGGTGCGAATCAAGTCAACCCGAACTGAACTTCCGTTTTGATCCAATCTTCTTCCGGAAAGCTGGTAAATATATCGTGTTCGCGGAAAGAATGAAAGGTGTACGGAGATTCCCCCTACGTTTACTAGGTCCGGCCATTTTAGTCGCAACGGTCGGAAGGAAGTTGCGGATAATACCTGCGTCGGCGAGTCGATCGTTTGGAAATAATGGGCAAGGTGTACGATCAACCGGGCTATGACGTCGATTAAAATGAGCGTCTTAGGATACATGAAGGATTTGCGCAAAACAGGTTGCCATGGATTGGGAGGATTGAAAGCTACGTGCCGAAAATGTCGGAACTTCTTGCGAATTGCAACGTCCATAGCCAGTGGGACGATCCCTGGCGTGGTCGCGTCGTTTGCAGGCGGTTTGTTTTTTACGTTCTCCGGCCGTACCTAGTCTACACCCATGCCTTTGGGGAATTTGCGCATTTCCCAGTGCGTTTACAGAGAGTTTCTCGTTCAGGTCGTTGGTGAATCAGGATCAATAGCAATGAGTCACACACGCCGTACAGTTTTCGGGCGTTCGCGTCGGCAGCAGAAACGGGGCGTTTCGGCGTCGCGGTCGCGTAATCGGCTTAGCAACATCGAGCGATTGGAGGATCGGGTCTTGCTGGCCGCGGATCTGAATCCGTGGCACAACTATGCTTGGCCGCTGGACGTCACCGGAGATTACCACATCACGGCGATGGACGTTCTCGCCGCGATCAACGGCCTGAAGGAAGGGCCTGTGCGGCTGGGGGACTTGCTGTCTTCCAGTCGGGCGAGCGCTGGCGCCGAGGGCGAGGTAGCCGCCGAGGCCGAGTCGGACTCGCTGTTCCGCTACAAATTCGATGTCAACAACGACATGGTGCTTTCCGCCAGCGACGTGATCCCGATGATCAACGCCTTGAACAACGCGGAAGGCGAAGACTTGGTCAAGCTGGTCAAGGTCGAAGGACGGATCACACAGAACGTACCACCGACCGGGACGACCCCCGTCAACCGGCCTGTGGTGACCACAGTGAACGTCGGCGACACGGTGTTGTTGAACGTTTTCGTCGAGGACATCCGAGTGGACGACGGCATCGCAGATCCGAATTCGGATCAGTTCGGTGTCTTTGCCGCCTACGTGGACGGAAAGTACAATCCGGATGCCTTCCAGGTTCCCGCAGGCACGGGGATCAATCCGAACAAGCAATTCAACTTTCCCATTTCTTACGTCAATCCGCAGCATCAGCAAACATTCGGCAGTGTGTTGCAAAACAACTTCCTGTCGACCGACCTCTTCAATTATCCCAATGGACCGGCAGGCGAGTTGGACCGCACAGCCGGATTGATCGACGACGCAGGTGGTTTCAGCGGCCTGTTGAGGCCGATTGGAAGGCAACTTCCGCAGGTTCCTGCCGCGTCCAGGAACATTTTCCTGAATTTGCATCTGTTCGACGTGCCGTTTACCGCTCAGTCTCTGTTCGCCAAGAATGATGAAGCCACGGTTGACGCGGGCAGTTCCGTTCAGTTGAACGTGCTGCAGAACGACGGATTGGTGGTGGGTGATTATCAGTTCACGCTGGATGGTGCCGACGGCATCGGCCGGGAAGTGCTGACATTCGGCGACAACGGCACGGCCACGGGATCCACCGGCCAAGGTTCGGTCGTTCCCGAGGGGAACATTCTCTTCATCAATCCCACGGTCAACGTACCGTTGGCCGGACGACAGTTGACGTTCGTGGGGATTACTGCTCAACCGACGAAGGGAACCCTGGTGGCCAACGGGCCCGGCGTGTTCACCTACACTCCCAATGTCGGTGTGACCGGCCCGACGACGGATACGTTCACGTACCAAGTCTCCGACGGCCAAGGCCGGACGAAGAACGCCGTCGCGACGATCATCATCGAACCGGTCAACGCCAAGCCGGTCATCACTGCGCCCAATTCGGTCACGATGGACGAGGACCAGGTTTTCGCCTTCACCGGCGCAAATACCGTCACGATCACCGATGCCGACGGCCAGGCGATGAATGTACAGTTGGCGGCCGGATCGGCCATCGCGGTTGCCGCCGGCAGCGGAGCGACCTTCACAGACGCGGACGGCTCGGACGGCACGCTCGCCTTCAACGGGACACAGGCCCAAATCAATGCCGCCCTGGCGGGACTGACCTACACGCCCGACGCGAATTTCTACGGCGCGTCACAACTGCAAATAACCGCCGAGGACAAACTGCCCGACGGGTCGATCCTCAGCACGGTCCACCGGACAGTACCCATTACGGTCCGCGCCATCAACGACACGCCGACACTGCAGATTCCAGGCGACCAGACCGTGTTGAATACCGACCTGCCGTTGGTGATCAGCACGATCCGTGTCGCCGACCCGCTCGACGCCCAGTTTGCCACGGGCGGAGATGTCCAAGGCAGGCTGACGCTGGCTTCGACCGGCGGAACGCTGACCGTCGTGAATCAAGGCAGCTTGACGATTACAGGCAACGGAAGTGGCAACGTCGTCATCACTGGCCTGACCGCGGCGATCAACGCGGCGATGGTCGGCGGTGTCCAGTTCACTGCACCGGTGGGCGGATACACGATCACCGCGACGATGAACGACTTGGGCAACGTAGATCACCGCGGTTCGACTGCCGCGATTCAAGTGAGCAACAATTTCCAGGTTACCGTGGTGCCGCCGACCCGGCCCTTCGCGGTCAACGACACCGTTTCCGCGTTCGAGGATAGCACCGGGAACGTGTTCACGGTGCTGACAAACGATTTCAACTTTGACAACCAGACGGGCGGAGCGAACCTGAGCATCACTGCCGTCAGCAATCCGCCCGGCGGCACGGCCACCATCACCGATGGCGGAACGACGATCACCTACACACCCGACCCGGATTTCTTCGGGCAGGACACCTTTACCTACACGATGGTGGATACCGTCAACGCGGGAGATGGTGAGAGCACGGCGACGGTGACGGTGAACGTGACGGGAATCAACGACCAGCCCACTTTCGTCGCTGTGGATCCGCCCACAGTGAACGAAGACGCCGGGCCGCAATCCGTGGCGGACTGGGCAGAATTCGATCCGGGTCCGTCGAACGAATCCGGTCAGGTCGTTCTGCAATACCTGGTCAGCGGCATCAGCAATCCGGCCTTGTTCGCCGCAGCGCCCAGCGTGGCCAACGACGGCACGCTGACCTACACGACGGCTCAGGACGCTTGGGGAACATCCACGTTCACCGTCCGAGTCCAGGACAACGGCGGCATCGCCAATGGCGGCGTCGATACGTCCGAGCCGCAGACGTTCACCATCACCGTCCGTTCGGTCAACGATCCGCCGACGTTCACGGCCACCGATCCGCCGGCGGTGAACGAAGGCGCCGGGGCTCAAGCGGTTCCCAACTGGGCCAGCAATTTCAATCCCGGTCCCGCCGACGAAGCGGGGCAGTCGCTGCTCGGGTACACCGTCAGCAACGTCACCAATCCCGGCCTGTTCGCCACGCTGCCCGCGGTCGACATCAATGGCCAACTGACCTACACGCTGCTGAACAACGACGTCTTTGGGACTTCGACCTTCGTCGTGACGGCACAAGACGATGGCGGCACGGCCAATGGAGGAATCGATACCTCCGTCCCGCGGACCTTCTCGCTGACCGTCCGGCCCGTCAACGACGCGCCGACGTTCACTGCCAGCAATCCCGCCGCAGTGGCGGAAGATGCAGGCCCGCAGACCGTGTCGAACTGGGCGACTTTCAGCCCCGGACCGGCCAACGAATCGGATCAGACGGTGTTGGCTTACACGGTCAGCAACATCGGCAATCCAGGCCTGTTTGCCGCCCCGCCCAGCGTAGCCAACAACGGTACGTTGACGTACACGTCGGCTCCGGATGCCCACGGCCAATCGACGTTTACCGTTGTGGTTCGCGACAGCGGCGGGATCGCGAACGGCGGAATCGACACCTCGGCGCCGCAGACGTTCACGATCACGGTCACAGCCGTGAACGATGCACCGGTCAACCGCATCAACGGCAGCTCGAACTTTGCCGCCAATCCTCAATCGACCGACGACAACACTCCGTTGCCCTTCAATGCGGCAAACGGCAACTTAATCACCGTGACCGATGTGGACGACCCGACGGGTACGATCGAGACCTATACGGTGATCCTGACCGTCGATCTCGGCACGCTCGACCTGGGCGCCGGCGGCGCGGCCACTCAAACGCTGACGGGTTCGCGGAACCAGATCAACGCGGCTCTGACCAATCTCGTCTATCATCCGCCGGCGGATTCCATCGACATCGCAACGCTGACGATCGAATCGCGGGACGGCGGAACGTTCGGGGCAGGGCCTGAAGGCGTGGATGTCGACACGCTGTTGATCGAAGTCGCGCCGTTCAACGATCCACCCATTGCCCGCGACGACTTGATCGATACGCCCGAGGGGACACCGGTGACCTTCAATCCGCTGGCTGACAACGGCAACGGTCCGGATTCGGCAGGTCCGAACGAAGACGGCTTCCAAACGATCGAAGTCATCGCCGTCGATGCGGTCGGTACATCAGGCGGCACAACGACCTGGAACCCAACGACCGGATTGGTGACCTACACTCCGCCGACCCCGGATTTCTTCGGCACCGATACATTTACCTACATGATCGAGGACGACGGGGAATCGGTGATCGACGGCGAGCGGCAACCGGACCCGAAGCGGGCAATTGGCACTGTGACCGTCACTGTCCTGGCCCGCAACGACGCACCGAACGCCGTTGAAGATCTCTTGCTGATTCCGCCGTTGCCGCAGCCAGGCCAACAGATCGTCTTCCCGGCGGCGGCGCTGCTGGGCAATGACAACCCTGGGCCGGCGAACGAATCCGGTCAGGTTCTGCGGATACTGTCGGTCCAGGCGATGGCCGGTACCAAGGGAATCATCGAATTGCTAGACAAGGGAACGGCCGATCCGAGCGATGACGAGATTCGCTACACGGTTCCCGCCAATTTCGATCACATGGACACCTTCACGTACACCGTCCAGGACAACGGCACGAGCCAGGAGCGAGTCAATGGCCAGTTGGTCAACGTGGACGATCCGAAAACGGCCACGGCGATGGTCACGGTTCGTGACGTGGTGCTCAGCACGATCACCGGTTCCGTGTTCTTCGACAGCAACGAGGACGGCGAACGAAATGGCGGCGAGGCCGGAATCGCCGGCGTCCTGATCCGCTTGGCGGGAACCGACATTACGGGAGCCTCGTTTGTCCACGAGACGATGACCAACGAAGACGGAAGGTACGAGTTCCCCAACCTGCTGCCCAGTCAGGAAGGGACCGTGTACACGATCACCCAACCGCAGCAACCTCAGGCGGTCCTGGACGGCAAGACCTCGGCCGGCAACGGCGGAGCTGTCGTCAGTGACGACAATGAGATCCAGGTCCATGTTCCGTTGACCGGTTTCGGCGATCCTGCCAACAGCGTCACGGACCTGAACAATTTCGGCGAGGCCGGATTGACGGCGAACTACGCTTCGATTCCGTTGCGAGATCTGCTGCACTCCGAGATGAACGGCAACAATCCCGAATTGAATTCGGGTTGGATGTTTGCCACGGACGCAACGGGCAAAGTGCTGTGGTTCGTCAACATTGGCGGTTGGGATAACTACGTACCGGGACGCGAATCGGCGACCAATCCTGATACTTACCACGTGCAGATCGTCAACGGCATGCTCTGGGTCACCGACAATCAGGAAGGCGTCGAGCGGCAATTGACCGTGCCGCTGACCAGTTCGCGGTTGCGTCAGGTGACATCGAACGGCCAGACCGTCACCCATATCATCGGCGGGGCGGAGTACTTCGGCTTGCCCGGTCATGACACGGCTGGTGAAGGCGAGGCGGTTGGCGACGCCGACTTGGCGCGGTTGGCTGCCGCCACGGCGTCCGATTCCTACTCGGACGCGGTGGATGCCGTGTTTGCTGCATCGGGCGACGATTTGATCTAGGAAGCAGCGAGGTCGCGCGGTCGCCACGAAGAAGGCAGGAATTCCCTGCTGCGAGCGACGACTCAAAACAAGTCGTCGCCCGGTTCGTGGCCCCATCGGCGCACTTGCTGCAGATCCTGATCCGCTAGTTCGGACTCGCCCAACTCGCGCAGAACCAGCGCCCGGTGGTATCGCATCACCGCGGCGTGTTGGGTCAGCAGTTTCGAATCCAGTTCATACTGCCGCGGATCGGCGTAGCTTTTCCGATTGGCCCGCGCGGCGATCAGCAGCTCGATCGACTCGATGGCCCGGTCCAGATCCTGGCGCGCTGCCTGATGCTCGCCACGAAGATATTGAATGTAGCCGCGCGTGTCGAGCATCGCTGCGCGGCTTTCCGCGTTCCGGCCGCCGAATTGCAAAGCTTGGTTCACCTCGTCCAAGGCTCGGTCCAATTCCGTGTTGCCCAACGCTCTGGCGTAAGCGAGCCCATTCAGCACGCTGGCGGTTTGTTCCTGGCCTTGGTCCTTTATCAGAGCCTCGATGCGGTGCCAGTCTCCAATGGCTTCGTCGTGTCGTTTCAGGTGTTGCAGTACCACGCTGCGCTGAACGAAGTTCATCGGATCGGTCGGGTCCAACTCGATCGCGCGCGAATAATCGGCAACGGCACGGTCGTAGTCGCGGCTGTCGACGCGAAGGTCGCCTAGCTGGCGGTGAAGAGGGGAGGACTCGGGATTCCACCGAAGCGCTGTCAGCAGTGCTTGCTCTGCCGCCTGTGAATCGCCCTCGAGTTGTCGCTCCCTGGCGATGGCACCATACCAACGCGCCACCTCGGTCGGCCACCATCGCCAGAGAACCGGCCCCAGAACCAGCAACACCAGGGCCAGAATCGCCACACGCGATGCGCGCCGGTTGCGAGAATTCGAGGTTGGCTGGGCAGTTCCGCCATCGCTCGCGGCTCGCGGACCGGCGAGCGATGCCAGGTAGATTTCTTCGTCGTCGCGAGTCGCTCGCGGTCCAGGTTCTTCGTGGCCTTGCATCGAGATTTCCTCCGTTCGGGCGGTTTTCAGTGAATGATTGGACTGAACAAGGCAACCCGCGGTCAAGGTAGCATTTCGCCATTGACGCAACAAAGCAGGCTTTCTACTATCTCACCCCACGTCTGAGCCTAGTCGAAACAATTGGGAGAATTCTGCCGATTTTTCCTTTTTTTCTGATTCGGAGACGTCTCGGTGTCCGAACCATTCTAAGGATTGCAGAGAGATTGCGGCCCTCGTCTTCGCCGTTCGTCAAAGGATAAAGGACTATCAAGCCATGCGTATGAATCTCGCAAAAGTTTTCCAAAGCCTGGCGGTGGCAACGGGAATCACCGTCGTCGCGCTCACGGGTTGCTCAAGCACCAGCAGTTACAAGATGCCCGGCGCGGACATGTTCAGTTGGGGCAAAAAGAAGCCGGCCGACACCTCTCTGGCGGCCTCCAATAAAACCAATTTGCCGGCGCCGCCTTCGACTGCGACAACTCCGCACACTCCGCCTAACTACGCTCAGACTCCAAGTGCCGGTTCGCCTCAAGCCAGAACCGCTTCGACCGCTGGAGCTACGGCACCAGCCACTTCGTACGGGCAACCCTCTGGCGGAACGTACGCCAACACGGGTTATCCTGCCGCAGGTGGTTCGTCGCAGGGCTTCTACTCGCCTGAGTATCAGCCGCCGAGTTCCGCCGCCGGTGCCAATGGGGGCTATGCTTCTCAGCCGGGGGCCATGCCTCCGAACGCTTACTCGCAAGCCGCGGCGCCAAACGGCGGGACGACCTGGAACAGCACTCCGACGGCCCAGTACGCTCCGCCCAATGCCGCCGGCTACGCAAATCCAGCAGGCCAATCGACTTACGCCGCCTCCGGTGGCTATGGGCCGACCAGCACGGCTCCGCCATCAGGCTATTCCGCGCCGCCCAATGCGGCTCTTCCGCCTCAGTCGTACTCCAGCAACGGTTCGGGATACGGGGATCCGAGCGGTTCGGTCTACGCGAACTCGGCGGCTGCCCAACCCGCAGCTCCCTCGCAGTTGCCGGCATGGCAGAACGCCGACGCCGCGGGCGGATATCGACCCGGCAGCACCGCTAGGTCCACACCCTACGGGTCAAGCGACTCGCTACGAGTGGCCGAAGCACCGGGAATTCAGCCGGCATCGTTCAGCGGCGCGGGGAGCCAGTATCCTCCGGCCCAAGGATCGTATCCTCCTGCAACGACGGATACGCAGCCGGCTGTTCAGGGAGGATCTGGCTACAACTATCCCGGAATTTATCGCTAGTTAGGGTCGCCTGCGGTTTCTGGACCGCGACACCAAGCCATGCAACGCGGCTTCGCAAGTCGAGCCGCGTTTGGCGTTTCTTGGGATTCCCGTCGCCGTGCGGTCGCTCCCTTGCATGGTGGAAACCGATGCGGTAGATTGATGCCACTCGACCGGTACGATCCCTTCGAGTTTGCCAGCGTAGCTTCAATTGGCAGAGCACCGCATTCGTAATGCGGGGGTTGCGGGTTCGACTCCCGCCGCTGGCTCTTGCTATTTTCTTGGTCGTTTGCGTAGCCGTTTCGGAGACCCTTTGCCATGGTGGCAGGCATGGACACTGGTATCGACATCAAAGAAATCGTTCTGTCGAATTCGACGTTCGGTCCGCAGGAAATTCGACGGATCTCGGCCGCGATCGGCGAGGATTTCTCGAAACATGCCACCTTGCGCGAATCGGTCGCAGAACTGCAATCGCGCGGCGAGCAGACGCCGGCCAGCGCGGTGCGACTGGGCGTCTGCCTCTACCTGTTGGGCCGTTTTCGGGAAGCGATTCGCACGCTGGCTCAGGCCGATGGCGGTGCAGTGGCCCGATTCTACCAGGGACGGGCGTACTTCGAGGTGTCCGAGTACGCCAACGCGGTGGCCTGCTACGATGCAGCCAAGACGGCTGGCTACGATCCCGACCTGTGCGCACTGGCTACGGCCGAAGCGCTGCGGTACGACCGCAAGTACGAGCAGGCAATGAGCGTCCTGGATCAGCTTTTTGGACCCATCGAGCAGACGGCCGAGTACCTGTACCAGCGGGGCGCCACGGTCGCCGCGATCGGCGGGCATCCGCAGGAGGTTGTACGCCTGTACGAGCGAGCGGTCGCGACCGACGGCAGGCATCCGGGCGCTTTGTTCGGCTTGGCTCTGGAGAACGATCGGCGCGGCAACGACCACTTGGCTTTGGATCTTTACAAGCGAGCGGCCAGTTGTTTTCCGACCCACATCGGGGCCTTGGTGAACCTGGGCGTGTTGTTCGAGGACATGCTCCAGTACGAGCGGGCGCAAGCCTGTTACCAGCGGGTGCTGGATTGTTTTCCTGGTCATGACCGGGCCCGGCTCTACGTCAAGGACGCCACGGCCTCGTGCGATATGTTCTACGACGAAGAGGCTCGCAAGCGAAACGATCGCTTGACGCAACTGCTGAACATCCCCGTCACCGATTTCGAATTGTCGGTGCGTAGCCGCAACTGCTTGCAGAAGATGGGAGTTCGCACGCTCGGCGACTTGACGCGGACCAGCGAGGCCGACCTGCTGGCCAGCAAGAACTTTGGCGAAACCTCGTTGGTGGAAATCCGGGACATGCTGGCGTCCAAAGGGCTGGAACTAGGTCAGTTTGCCAGCGAACGGCCGGAATCCCCGCCATCGTTGGACGTGTCGCATTTGACGCCTGACGAACAGGCCCAGGTGAACCGGCCGATCTCCGACCTGAACCTGTCGGTGCGGGCTCGCAAGTGCATGGTCCGGTTGGGGTTGACAACCATCGGCGAACTTATCCGAAAGACCGGCGACGATCTCTTGGAGTGCAAGAATTTCGGCGTCACGAGCCTGAACGAAGTCCGCGACAAGCTGACTCAGATGGGACTCAAGCTGCGCGGCGACTGAGGCCGTGCCAACGGATGTTTGAATTCCAAGTCCAGCACAGGGATTCGCGGTCTTCCGCGCGTCAAGCGGTCTTCACCACGCCCCACGGTTCGGTGGACACTCCGGCCTTCATGCCCGTCGGCACGCAGGGAACTGTCAAGGGATTGCCCGTCGAACTGCTGCGGGCGACCGGTGCCCAGATGATTTTGGCGAACACCTACCATCTGGCGCTGCGCCCCGGTGCAGAGACCGTTCGCCAGTTGGGCGGTCTGCATCGCTTCATGGGTTGGGACGGTCCGATTCTGACGGACAGCGGTGGGTTTCAGATCTTCAGTCTGGCGAAGATCACCAAAGTCACCGAGCAAGGGGCCGTCTTCCGATCGCACGTCGACGGGCGATTGATGGAACTGACTCCCGAGCACGCGATCGAGATCCAACAAACGCTGGGCAGTGACGTCGCGATGGTGCTGGACCATGTCGTTGCCTTGCCGAGTCCGCCGGAAGCGGTTCGGGACGCTTGCGAGCGGTCGATTCGCTGGGCTGCTCGCTGCCGCGAAGCGGCAACTTGCGACGATCAGGCCCTGTTCGCCATTGTTCAGGGAGGCCTCGATCCCGATCTGCGGGTGCAATGTGCTCGGCACCTTCGCAGCATGGATTTTCCGGGCTACGCGGTCGGCGGACTCAGTGTCGGAGAACCGCCCGCCGACATGTATCGCATGCTCGATGTGACGTGTCCCGAGTTGCCCGATAGCAAGCCTCGCTACCTGATGGGCGTCGGTACGCCGGTCGATCTGCTCGAAGCGATTCGGCGCGGTGTCGACCTGTTCGATTGCGTCATCCCCACTCGCAACGGGAGAAACGCACTGGCGCTGACGGACGATGGCCCGGTGAAGATGAGGAATCTGAAGCACCGTTCCGATTCAAATCCGATCGACGCGACCTGTCCGTGTCCGGCTTGCCGCCACCACAGCCGCGGGTATTTGCGGCACCTGTTCATGGTGGGCGAGATGCTCGGGCCGATCCTGTTGTCGGTCCACAACTTGACCTTCTACCAACGATTGCTGGCCGAAAGTCGTCAGGCGATTCGCCAGTCGAGGTACGAAGCATTCGCCCGCGAAAAGTTGGATCGTTGGCGAGATAGGACTTCCGAGGCGTCCATTGCGGAGGAAGGGGCCTGATCTGGCAATCCAGTGTTGGGGCCAGTCGATGCTTCGGTGGCCAGTTACCAACAGAAGGTATCAACACCGGGGCAAAGTCCGACCTCCCGCGAAATAGGCGATGGCATCGGCGATTCGGGTACGTCGCTAAGTTCCTCAAAGCTCCCAGGCTTCCCAGTGGTCCCATTCGATGCAGTTTGGTGGGTGGTGGCACGAATCAAGCATTCAAGCTGCTGACGAGACGCCCTTGTCGCTGACTGGGCAAGACTTTATGATAGCGGGCTTCATTGACAGAAAACTTGACCCTGCCGATAGTTCCGAAGCCTTGATATGACGAGAGGTGAACGGTGCCGACCACGACCAACTGGCTCGATTCTTCCGCGCTGAACCTCCTGGCGCAGCAAGGCGGTGGCCAGGCGAGTATCTGGACCATGATGATGCCGATTCTGATGATCGGCGTCCTGTTCTACGTGCTGATGATTGTGCCGGAGAAGAAGAAGCGGAACGAGATCGCCAAGATGCAGGGGGATCTGAAGAAGAACGATCGCATCGTAACGATCGGGGGGATCTTGGGCGTGGTCGTGAACGCTCAATCGGGATCGGAAAAGGTGACGATCCGCGTGGACGAAGCGAACAACACGCGGCTCGAAGTCCTTCGCAGTTCGATTTCTCGGGTTCTGAGCGACGAGAAGCAAGACACGAGCAAATCCGAGAGTTGAGAGTCCGGGTGACGATTTCGTCGGGATTACTTTGGGGATCAGGAAGCTCCTGTTATGTCGTTTGATTTGATTTCGATGGTGTTGGTCGGCCAAGCCGAACATACGGTTCGTTCGCCCTGGTGGTGGACCTTTCTCCTGCTGTGCATTGCCTTGCCGATCCCGGCGTTTTTGGGAAATTGGCTTGCCCGCTGGTTGCGGATGAAGGAATACGGCTGGAAGTTGGCCGTGATCTTCTGTGCCCTGGCAAGCGCGTCGGTGGTGGTTTCGACCGGGCGATTGAATCTGGGTGTCGACTTGAAGGGCGGCGTCATCCTGATTTACGAGATCGACCGGGAAACACTGCGCGGCGATTCGGAATCGGCGGTCGGTCCGGTTCAGATCGAGTGGGGGCGTTTGATCCAGTCGATCACGAACCGCATCAATCCGGCCGGAACCAAGGAGATCGTGGTTCGGCGGTATGGTGAATGGCAGATCGAGATCATCATTCCCGAAGTTCAGGATATCGAGATCGACCGGATCAAGAATTTGATCAGTACGGCGGGCTCGCTCGAGTTCCGCATTGTTGCCAATCCCACGGATCATCCCGACATTATTGCGGCGGCTGAAGATCAGGCCGCCGATCCTCAGCAGCGTCGATCCCGGTTCGTACGCGACCGCGAAACAACGCTCGGTTTCTGGGCCCGAGTGGCCCGCGAGACGCAATCGACCGCGGGCGGGATCGTCCCGTTCAAGGTGATGGTAGCGGGTGACGTTCTCCGCAATGCGGCCACGGGCGAGATTCTGAACGTGCCGCCGGCCGTGCGCGGCGGCGACGAACTGGCTCTGCCCCGTTGGGTGGCCGAGCAAGGCATCAAGGAAATCGACGTGTTGATGGCCGTCAACGACGGATTCAACGTCACCGGAAGCGACCTGGGGATGGTCAGCAGTTCCTGGGACGAAACGGCTCGGCCCTGCGTCAATTTCAACATGCGGGGGCAAGGCGTCGGGATGATGGGCGGCTTGACGGGCAGCAATCTTCCGGCTCGCGACCGGGAGTTCTATCGCCATCTGGGTATCATGCTCGATGGTTCGTTGCTGTCGGCCCCGCGCGTCATGAGCACGATCAGCGATCGCGGCCGGATCACCGGCAGCTTCACCAAGGACGAAGTCGACTTCCTGGTGGGCATTTTGCAGGCGGGCAGTCTGCCGGCGGCGCTTTCCAAGGAGCCGATCAGCGAGAACAAGATCGGCGCCGTGCTCGGCGAAATGACGATCCGCAAGGGACGGATTGCCATTGCCGTGTCGCTGACGGCGGTCGTTGTGTTCATTCTCTTCTGGTACAAGTTGGCGGGTGTCATCGCCTGCATCGCTCTGGCGGCCAATCTGCTGCTGATCCTGGCGTTCATGATGCTGTTCAAGGCCGCTGTCACGTTGCCGGGTTTGGCCGGTTTGGTCTTGACGGTCGGTATGTCGGTGGACGCCAACGTGTTGATCTACGAACGCATCCGAGAGGAACGCCGGCGCGGTGCGGCGCTGCGGATGGCGATACGAAACGGTTTCGACCGGGCTACTACGACCATCGTGGATGCCAACGTGACAACCTTGATCACGGCGATTGTGTTGTACGCGATCGGCACCGATCAGATCCGTGGATTCGCAGTGATCCTGATCCTGGGGATTTTGATGAGTATGTTCACCGCGATTTTCTGCTCGCGCGTCGTGTTCGAAATCCTCGAACGTACGCGACGACTGAAGGAATTGCGGATGCGTTCGATCTTCACCGACGTCCATGTCGATTTCATGAGCAAACGCAAGTTGTGCATCGCTGCCTCGCTCGTGCTGATTGTCATCAGCCTGGTCGGTATCGTGGCACGAGGCAAGCAGATTTTCGACATCGATTTTCTCGGCGGCAGCTCCGTGACGATGATCTTGCAGCAGCCCTCGACGGAAGCCGAAATACGTCGCACCTTGGATCCTCGTTTTGCCGCCGTCACGATCGAAGGGTCGTCAGTGCAGTATTCGGTGAACCGCGTCGACGTCGAAGGGCAAACGCCCATGACGATCTGGAAAATCGACTCGTCGATTCCCGAGGTCGAAGAACTGGAACAAATCCTGGAAGACTCGTTCAAATTGACGATGTATTCGATGGAGTTCGGTGATTTGACGGTCACACGCGAGGAGATTCCTGACGCCCCGGCACCGAAGGAAGACACCCCGGCGCCGAAGGACGACGCCCCGGCACCGAAGGAAGACGCCCCGGCACCGAAGGAAGACACCCCGGCGCCGAAGGAAGACACCCCGGCACCGAAGGAAGACACCCCGGCGCCGAAGGAAGACACCCCGGCACCGAA
>JAHDXO010000063.1:0-26321 GCA_023382975.1 Pirellulaceae bacterium | reverse complement strand
AAGACACCCCGGCGCCGAAGGAAGACACCCCGGCACCGAAGGAAGACACCCCGGCACCGAAGGAAGACACCCCGGCACCGAAGGAAGACACCCCGGCACCGAAGGAAGACGCCCCGGCGCCGAAGGAAGACGCCCCGGCACCGAAGGAAGACGCCCCGGCACCGAAGGAAGACGCCCCGGCACCGAAGGAAGACACCCCGGCGCCGAAGGAAGACACCCCGGCACCGAAGGAAGATGCCCCGGCACCGAAGGAAGACGCCGCGGCGCCGAAGGAAGACACCGCGGCGCCGAAGGAAGACGCCGCTGAGTCGGACGAGCTCCCGACGGATCCCGCGGCCGACGAGTCGATGCTGTTTGATCGCGGCCCTGGCTCGCAGTTCGTTTCACTGATCGTCGCAGAGGAAGAAGCGACGGCGACGGAGTCCGAAGCGGGCGGATCGGAAGACGCAAAACCGGAAGCGGAGCCGGCCGAGGAAGGCCAGTCTCCGGTGAGTGAGGAGATGGTGAAAACCGACTCGTCCAGTTCGGAGACCGAGACGCCCGAAAATGACGCCCCGACGACGGATCTCCCTGTTGATGCCTCGTCAGACGAGCCGGCGGAGACGTCGCAGCGAGTCGTCACCAAGGTAGTGATGACGTTTGGAAACGATATCAACGGGCGGACGGTCCAGGATCAGTTGTTGAAGGTGGCCGAGGCGAATGGTCTGCGCTGGACGGAAGAAGATATTGATCTTTCGCCGATGCCGCCACAAACGGATTGGCTCATCGACGACTCGCGTGGATTCAAGCAGTGGTCGGTCGCAGTCAATGCCGGTGAAGACGCCGTTGGTGCCGTCCTAGCGGCGTTGCAGACGAATTTGGCCGAGACGCCGGTGTGGCCGTCGTCGAGCAAGATCGGTGGCAAAGTGGCGGGGGACACGCAGGCATTGGCGATCGCCGCGCTCCTCACTAGCTTGGTTGGCATCATCATTTACATTTGGATTCGGTTCCAGCGAGTGGTCTTCGGCTTGGCCGCTGTCGTGGCGCTAATTCATGACGTCCTGATCGTCTTGGGTGCAATCGCCGTGAGCTACTGGCTGGCGGGTATTCTCGGGTTCCTGCAGATCCAGGAGTTCAAGATCAGCTTGCCCGTTGTCGCTGCGATCTTGACGATTATCGGCTACTCGTTGAACGACACGATCGTCGTGTTCGACCGCATCCGTGAAGTCAAGGGCAAGAGTCCCAACCTCACGTCCGACATGCTGAACGTCAGCTTGAATCAAACGCTCAGCCGCACGTTGCTGACCTCGTTCACGACGTTTCTGGTTGTGGTCATCCTGTATTTCCTCGGCGGCGCAGGCGTTCACGATTTCGCCTATTGCCTTGTGGTCGGTGTCGTCGTGGGAACCTACAGCTCGATCTATATCGCTTCGCCTGTTCTGCTTTGGATGTCCCAGCCAGCAACCGCCGCCAAATGAACTCGGTTTGGGGAAGGTGAAAGTTGCGCGAATTCGCGCGAGGCACCTTCCCCGATCGGAGCGGATTCGTTACAGTTCATGGAATCCTCTCTCGCAATGCTGCCCGGCATAAGGGCAGCCAGCGCCTACGTGACGGTGAAGAAACGGGACTGGCGTCAAGGTGCCACTGCTAGGTCTTGATTGCCCCTCATGTTGTGCGACCGACGTGCTGAGTCAGCGCAAGAATGAACTTCGAGAATGGAACAGGCGCCGGGCATCCGTGCTCCGACGCCAGTACCATCCCAGGAACAGCGGAATGATCGGGCCCCCGTGCGCCCGGTTCGGGATTTCCCCTAGGAGTAAGCGACATGCCGTTACAACGAGTCAAGCCGACGCCGCCCAGCGACGACAAACGCTGGAAGCTGATCGACGTAACCATGCGGCGCAACGGTTACGCCGGTCACGCGTTGATCGAGACGCTTCACAGCGTGCAGGACGCATTCGGCTATTTGGACGACCCCGCGATGAAGTTCGTCGCATCCGCGTTGAACCTGCCGTTGAGCAAGGTGTACGGAGTTGCGACGTTCTATCACCTATTCACGCTGAAACCCAAAGGCGAACACACGTGTGTGGTTTGCACCGGGACCGCGTGTTACATCAAAGGCGCCGGCGAACTGATCGAAGGCGTCAGCGAGAAGTACCACGTGCAGCTCGGGGAGACGACTGCTGACCGCAAGTTGTCGCTGCTCGGCGCGCGATGCGTGGGAGCGTGCGGTCTTGCGCCGGCGGTCGTCCTGGACGGTGCGATGCTGGGGAAACAGAAGGTGAGCGAACTGCTCGAAAACATCGAGAAGGTGATTTGAGATGCATCTGGATGACTTGAACGAATTGGCCGACGAAGTCCGGGCGAGCCAGCAGGCATGCGATCACTGCGTCCGCGTTTGCATGGCGGCCAGTTGCCAGTCGTCGGGAGCGGTCGAGGTGCTGGAACGCTTGAAGGGCACCGTGCCAAGCGATGGCCAGATCCAGGTCCGGTCCGTCGGCTGCATGGGACTTTGTTCCGCGGGTCCGTTGGTCGAAGTCGCGTCGAAAGATGCCGCCGAAACGGTCCTGTACGAGCATGTGACCGCCGACGATGCCGAAGAGATCGCAAGCAGCGTCGGGGGCGATCCGGTCGAGCGGTTGCGCTGCCCGACCTCGACGGCCTTTTTCCAGCGGCAGCAGAAGATCGTGCTCGAAAACTCGGGACTGATCGACCCCGAGGAAATCAACGACTACATCGCCGCGGACGGCTACTTGGCTTTGGTGACCGCGTTGACGGAATTGAGTCCGGCGGAGGTGCTGCACGAAGTCAATGTGAGCGGGCTGCGGGGTCGGGGCGGCGGCGGCTATCCGACCGGCTTGAAATGGTCGACGGTGGCCAAGATGCCGGCGACTCAGAAATACGTCATCTGCAATGCCGACGAGGGCGACCCAGGCGCGTTCATGGACCGAGCGGTGTTGGAGTCTGACCCGCATCGCGTGATCGAAGGGATGGCCTTGGCTGCCTACGCGGTCGGCGCCAACCGCGGGTACGTGTACTTGCGGGCCGAGTATCCCTTGGCGGTCGATCGCCTCAAGACCGCGATCCGGCAGGCCGCGAAGAAGGGCTTTCTGGGGTCGGGCATCTGCGAGACGAAATTCAGTTTCGAGATCGAGATCCGCCTGGGCGCCGGGGCCTTCGTGTGTGGCGAGGAAACCGCCCTGATGCAGTCGGTCGAGGGCGAGCGGGGCCAGCCCCGTCCGCGTCCTCCGTATCCTGCGGAACTCGGGCTGTGGGGCTATCCCACCTTGATCAACAACGTCGAAACGTATGCCAACATCGCACCGATTATTCGCCGCGGCGGCGCGTGGTTCGCTTCGATCGGCACCGAGCGATCCAAAGGCACGAAGGTGTTTGCCTTGGCCGGACGAATCCGCAACACCGGCCTGATCGAGGTGCCGATGGGCATCCCGCTGCGGGAGATCATCGAACAGATCGGCGGCGGCGTGCCCGACGGTCGCCGCTTCAAGGCGGTCCAGACGGGCGGTCCGTCCGGCGGCTGCCTGCCCGAGCAGCAATTGGATCTGCCGGTCGATTACGATTCGCTCCGCGAAGTCGGCTCGATCATGGGCTCGGGCGGCATGATCGTCATGGACGAGAGCTCGTCGATGGTGGACGTCGCGCGATACTTCATGGAATTCTGCATGTCGGAATCGTGCGGCAAGTGCGTACCCTGCCGTGTTGGCACGTACCAGATGCACGAACTGTTGCGCAAGATCGCCGCGGGACAGGCCACCGCCGCAGACCTTGCCCTGCTGGAAGAATTGTGTGAGGTCGTGCGGATGACCAGCCTGTGCGGACTGGGGCAAACGGCGCCGAACCCGGTCCTCAGTACGTTGCAGTACTTCCGGCACGAGTACGAGGAAAAACTGGTCCGCGAACAACCGGGTCGGGAGGAACACGAGAGCGAGAAATTGGAGACCGTATCATGATTCAAACTGCGCCTGCTGCCTCGGTTCGCGTCGTCACCTTCAAAATCGACGACCGCGATCTCAGCGCCCGCGAGGACGAGACGATCATTCAAGTGGCGTGGGAAAACGGCATTCGCATCCCGTCGTTGTGCTATCTGGAAGGACTCAGCGTGTGGGGCGCCTGCCGCCTATGCGTCGTCGAGATCGTCGGCAGTCCGCGGCTGGTCTCGTCCTGCTCGACGCGGGTCGCCGAGGGCATGGAAATCCGAACCAACTCGGAACGGTTGCAGAGCTATCGGCGGATGATCGTCGAACTGTTGTTTTCCGAGCGCAATCATGTCTGCTCGGTGTGCGTTTCCAACGGGCACTGCGAACTGCAAAACTTGGCCCAGCAATGCGGCGTGGACCACGTGCGGGTTCCCTACCGCAACACGGTGTATCAAATCGACTCGACCCACGACCTGTTTCGCGTGGACCACAACCGGTGCGTGCTTTGCAGCCGTTGCATCCGGGTGTGCGACGAGATCGAAGGCGCCCACACCTGGGACGCGATGGGACGCGGGATCGAGACGCGGGTCATCACCGACTTGAACCGCCCCTGGGGCGAGAGCGAATCCTGCACGGGCTGTGGCAAGTGCGTGCAGATCTGCCCGACCGGCGCATTGGTCCAGCAAGGAACGTCCGTCGGCGAAATGCACAAGAACCGGCAGTTCCTGCCCTACCTGTCGCGAATGAGGGACGCCCAATGAGCGATCCGAAGAAAATCACCGTGGCGACGACGTGGCTGGACGGATGCTCCGGTTGCCACATGTCGTTCCTCGATATCGATGAACGTCTGATCGAACTTGCGCAGCGAGTCGAGGTCGTCTACAGCCCGCTGGTCGACGGAAAACACCTGCCGGAGACCGTGGACGTGGGCATCGTCGAAGGTTCGGTCAGCAACGAGGAAGACCTGGCCAAGGCGCACGAGTTTCGGCGACACTGCAAGTTCCTGATCAGCCTGGGCGATTGCGCCGTCAACGGAAACATCCCGGCCATGCGGAACCTGTTCCCCTTGGATTCGGTCTACGACCGGGCCTACAAGGAGAATGTCCAACTGAAGCCGCAGCGGCCCAACGACGGCGTGCCCGCTCTGCTGGCCGTGGTCAAGCCGCTCCATGCCGTGGTCCCCGTCGATCTTTACGTCCCCGGCTGTCCACCGACCGCCGACACCATCTGGTTCGTGCTGAGCGAGCTGCTCGAAGGCCGGATTCCCAACCCCAACAACGTAACGCGTTTTGGAGCTTAAACGTGACCCGCACGATTGCCATCGAACCCGTCACCCGCATCGAAGGCCATGCCCGGATCACCCTGCAGTTGAACGACGAGGGCCGGGTGGACGATGCGCGGTTTCACCTGACCCAGTTCCGCGGTTTCGAGAAGTTCTGCGAGGGCCGACCGTACCGTGAAATGCCGGCGCTGACTGCCCGCACCTGCGGCATCTGCCCGGTCAGCCATCTGCTGACCTCGGCCAAAGCTTGCGACGACCTGCTGAGCGTCAAGATCCCGCCGGCTGCGACCAAGTTGCGGCGCGTCATGAACCTGGCTCAATTGGTCCAGTCCCATGCCCTGTCGTTCTTCCATCTGTCGTCGCCCGATCTGCTTCTGGGCTGGGACTCGGATCCTGCCAAGCGGAACATCTTCGGCGTGATGGCGGAGAACCCAGCGCTGGCCAAGGACGGCATCCGCTTGAGACAGATCGGCCAGTCGATCATCGAGATGCTGGGCGGTAAGAAGGTCCATCCGAACTGGGCGGTGCCCGGTGGCATCGCCGAACCCTTGGTCGAAGAGAAACGCGCCGCCATGCGAAAGTTGCTTCCCGAGGGGTTGGTGATCGCCAAGCGGACCTACGCGTTCTACAAGCAACTGATCCCGCGTTTTGCGGAAGAAGCCGATCACTTCGGCAACTTTCCCACGATGTTCCTCAGCTTGGTCAATGCCAAAGGCAACCTCGAACACTACGACGGTTGGATCCGCATCAAGGACGCCGAGGGGAACATCGTCGAGGACATGGTGCCCCCTGACGAGTACCAGCGGGTGATCGGCGAGGCCGTCGAGCCGTTCACCTACATGAAGTTCCCATACTACAAGCCGCACGGCTATCCGCGCGGCATCTACCGAGTCGGCCCGCTGGCACGCCTGAACAACTGCAATTCCTGCGGCACCCCCTTTGCCGACGTGGCGTTGGCCGAGTTCCGGACGTTGCAGGAGTCGAAGCCAGTCGCCAGCAGCTTCCATTATCACTTCGCCCGGTTGGTCGAGATCATCTACGCCCTGGAGACGATGGACCGGCTGCTCCGCGATCCGGAGATTCTGGCGACTCGCATCCGTGCCCGGGCCCGCAGTAACCGCGACGAGGGCATCGGTGTTGCCGAAGCGCCGCGCGGCTTGTTGATCCACCACTACCGCATCGACGACCACGGCCTGATGACGTGGATGAATCTGATCATCGCTACGGGCCACAACAATCTGGCCATGAATCAGGGCGTCAAGCAGGTCGCTCAGCAATACGTCGACGGTCCCAAGCTGCAAGAAGGCATGCTCAACCGCGTCGAAGCGGTCATCCGCTGCTTCGATCCGTGTCTTAGCTGCGCCTCGCACGCGTTCGGCCAGATGCCGCTGCACATTGAATTGCGCGACGCCCAAGGTCGGTTGGTGGACCAATTGAAACGGGGCTGACCGCATGAACGACCGGGTGCTGGTCATCGGCTACGGAAGTCCGATCCGCGGCGACGACGCCATCGGTCCGCTGGTCGCAGATCGGCTGATCGACACGATCGATTCGGAGCGGGTCGTCGTCCACAGCCGGCACATTCTGACGGCCGAGTTGGTGGGCGAAGTGGCTGATGCCGGGCTGGTCATCTTCCTGGACGCCTCGGTCGAAGGCGTACCGGGCGAAGTCCGCTGCCGTCCGCTCGTTCCCGATCCAGGTGCCACCATGTCGATGGCTCATTTTCTGGATCCCCGCGAGTTGCTTGCCTGGGTCGCGGCGCTCTACGGCCAGGCTCCGCCGGCCTATCTGATCACCGCGACGGCCCAAACCTTCGACTACGCCGGCTACCAACTCTCCCCCATCGCTGACAACGCCGTCCAGCCCATGATCGATTGGACCCACCGGCTGATCGATCAGTTCATCTCGCAATCCCCGGCGGCGTAGGACGCACCGAAGCTCCTCGCCGGCCTGTCGCTCGGCATGTCCGCGTCGATGCAATCGACATAGATCAGGCAGAGGTTACACGCCGGCGAGCGATAACGCGGGGCGTGATGACTCGCCTCTGGCAAACGGCTTCTCCGGGTGACTATAATGGCGCGGAAGCGATGCGGCGCAGCGAAGACCCGCGCCATCGCCGTTCGTTGGCGAATGAAACTCCAGAGGAGGTGTGAAATGTCCGTCTTGAAGTGGCTTGCGGTGTTGCCCGTGTTTTGTCTGGCCGGTTTGTTGATCCCTGCGCCGAGTGAGGCGCAAGCTCAAGTCCCGATGGCGTTTACGACGGTCCAGCCAGTCGCTGTCCCGGTGGTGACCTACATGCCCGAACGCCGCGGTTTGTTCGGTCTGCAAACCGTGTATCGCCCGGTCGTAACCTTTGCGTCTCCGGCACCGGTCGTCGTGGCTTCGCCGGTGGTCCAGACGTTCCAGCCAGCACCCGTACTGGCTCCCGTCACCGTGCATCGCATGCCGGTGCCGGTAACGACGTTCCGAGCCCCTGTGGTTGTGGCTCCGGCTCCAGTAACGACTTTCCGGGCCCCAGTCGTCTTGGCACCGGCGCCTGCACCGGTAACTGTTTTCTCCCCGCCGGTCCAGGTCGTGACGCCTTTTGTGCCTGTCATTGTCCAGTGACGACTGAGTCCAGCGTGCCGCTACCCGTGCTGCCGCCGAGAAGGCCGGAGAGCCACAAAGGCGATTTCGGCCGCGCACTGTTGATCGGCGGCTCGCGAGGTATGGCCGGTGCGATTTCCTTGGCCGGCATGGCGGCGCTGCGCAGTGGTGCCGGGTTGGTCACGCTGGCGGTGCCGGACGCTTGCCTGGAGGTCGTCGCCGGTTTCGACCCCTGCTACATGACGGTTGCATTGCCGTGCGACGCCGAGGGGCGACTGAATTGGGCCAGCCAGGAACGAATCGCCGCCGCGTCGCGCAATGCCACATGTTTGGCTATGGGGCCTGGTCTGGGAAGATCTCAAGATCTCGATCGGGTTGTCGCTTGGCTCTACTGCAACCTCGCCCAGCCGGTTGTCGTGGACGCCGATGGACTCAACTCGCTTTCGGCGAACGCGGATTGGCTTGCACGTCCGGCCGGGCCGCGGATTCTGACTCCCCACCCCGGCGAGTTCCGGCGTCTGCTTGGCGACCAAGGCCATCGGATCAACTCGGAAGATCTGCCGCGGGAAGCGATTCGTTTGGCTCAGCAGCACGGGATCGTGCTCGTGCTGAAAGGGCATCGCACGTTGGTCACGGATGGGCAGCGATCGTTTTACAACACGACCGGCAATCCGGGGATGAGTACGGGGGGCTCCGGCGATGTGCTGACCGGCGTCATCGCGGCGTTGGTGTGCCAGGGAATCGCACCATTCGAAGCGGCCCAACTTGGTGTTTTCGTCCATGGATTGGCGGGTGATCTGGCGGCCGAGCAGATGGGACAGATCTCGATGACCGCAGCCGACTTGGTCCGTCACTTGGCATCGGCTTTCCAGCGCGTCCAGCGATATTGACTCGGCATGAACTTCAGGTAGCTTTGCCGTGATGATTACTCCCGTCTCCAGTACGAGCAGTCCGGTGCGGCTCCTGAGGCATCTGGATCATGTCACTGCGGAACTGCAAAACGGTGCGGTTGCGATCGGGAATTTCGATGGCGTCCACCTCGGGCACCGACGTTTAGTCGAGCGGTTGATCGATCATGCCCGAAACGTGGGTGGCCCGGCCGTCGTCTTCACCTTCGACCCGCACCCGGCTCGATTGCTGCGACCAGCCGAAGCGCCGCCACCGCTCACCTGGTCGGAACGCAAGGCCACGCTGCTGGCGGAATTGGGCGTCCATGCGATGATCGCCTATCCGACCGACGAGATGCTTCTTGCTCTGTCACCCAAGGACTTCTTTGAAACCGTCGTCTGCGGTCAACTACGAGCCCGAGCAGTCGTCGAAGGTCCGAATTTCCGCTTCGGCTGCAATCGGAAGGGAGATATCCATCAACTGGAGTCATTCTGTCGGAAAGCGGAAGTCGAGTTGGAGATCGTCCCGCCGTTGACGGTCGATGGCCAATATGTCAGCAGCAGCCGTGTGCGCGAATCGATCCGCAGCGGCGACGTGGACTCCGCTCGGGATATGCTTACCCAGCCATATCGAATTCGAGGATTGGTGACGCACGGCGCTCGGCGGGGTGCAACGCTGGGCTTCCCGACGGCCAATGTTGAAGGCGTGGATACGCTGCTGCCCGCGCCGGGTGTTTACGCGGGACGGGCCTGGACGGCGGGCGTTCGGTGGCCCGCTGCGATCCATATTGGGCCAAACCTGACGTTCGGCGAGCAGACTGTGAAAGTCGAGGTACACCTGATCGGCTACCAGAATTCGCTCTACGGCGAGCCTCTTGAGGTTGACTTTTTGTCACGACTCCGCGACATTCGACCGTTTGCCACTGTCGAGGAGTTGAAATCCCAGTTAGCCCGCGACATCCTAACCGCGCACGACATCGCGGAAAGGCCGTGAGAAATGGGGTTGCCTCGCACCCGACGTTGCGATGGTTCATGCACGCTTTTCTGAGGAAGGGAGTCTTTTCATGGCGATTCTGTGGCCCCGGTTTGTCCAGATCATCGGCGATCACCAGCGATTTCTACTGACCAGCCACATTCGTCCTGACTGCGACGCACTGGGCAGCGAATTGGGCATGGCCGGTCTGTTGGACGCGTTGGAGAAAGATGTCCTGATTGTGAACGGCCATCCCACTCCACCGAATCTAGCGTTCATCGACCCGCAACGCCGAATCCGCACCCTCGGGGTTGATATTCAGCCGGAGGACTTGTCGGACGTCGAGGTGATTTTGATTTTGGACACCAGTGCGTGGGCGCAACTGGGTTCGATGGGGGATGTGATCCGGGGCAGTGCGGCGAAGAAGATCATCCTGGACCACCATGTGAGCGAAGACGAATTGGGTGCCGAGGCGTTCAAGGACACCCAGGCCGAGGCGACGGGCCGATTGGTCTTGCAGGCAGCCAGCCAACTGGGCGTTACCTTGACGTCGGAAATCGCCGATGCTCTGTTTGCGGCCTTGGCGACCGACACCGGCTGGTTCCGGTTCTCGTCGACGACCGCGTCCACCTACCGCGCCGCCGCGGAATTGTTGGATGCGGGGGCCCGGCCGGACACGATCTTCAATCAGTTGTACGAGCAGGACACGCTGGGCCGCGTTCGTCTGCGGGGCGTCATCCTGGCCCGAGTGGAATCCGAACTTGACGGCCGATTGGCTCACACGCACGTGTTGAAGACTGACTTCGATCGCACAGGAGCGCTGCCGAGCGACACCGAGGACGTGATCAACATGACCTTGGCGATCGCGGGCACGGAATTCGCGGTGATTTTCGTCGAGCAGAAGAGCGGCGGTTTCAAACTCAGTTTCCGCAGTCGCTGCGACGTGGATTGCAGCCAAATCGCCGAACGATTTGGCGGCGGAGGCCACAAGGCCGCCGCCGGCGCCTTTGTCCCTGGGACGCTGGACGAGATCCAACCGAAAGTCCTGGACGTCATCCGCGCCGCATTGCAGTGACCCGACGGCGCTAGCCGCGGGCTCTTTCTGGTCACACGTCACGCCTCCGCGGCGACTCGCCCACGGAAGACCCAGTAGATGATCGTGGTGTACGCGATCACAAACGGCATGCCCAATAGCGCAATGACCAGCATGATCCACAGCGTCTTCTGGCTCGACGCGGCGTTGTAAATCGTCAGACTGTTCTCTGGCTTCGGCGCCGACGCCACCAAGTCCGGAAACAACGCCAGTCCCAACAACAGGACCAGGGCGCAGACCGTTACGCACGACGCCAGAAAAGCTCGCCCCGACCAACGACGGTACAACGCGTACGGGATGGCGGCCACAGCAGCCACATTCAAGACGACGACGATCCATGCCGCCGGGTAACGTTGAAACGGTTCGATCGCTCGCGGGACAAAGAAGGCGGTGGCAGCCGTCGCTAGGACGTACATCGCGACGAACGCTCCGTAGCCCGACCACATCCACCGTTCGATCCGCCGATGCAAATCGCCGGCCGTCTTCAAGTGCAAGTAGATCGCGCCATGCATCAGGAACAATGTGATGGCTAGCAGACCGATCAGAATCGAGTAGCCGTTCAGCAGATTGAAGAACCCGCCGACATAGATGCCTCGCTCGTTCAGCGGGACGCCGATCATCGCGTTGCCGACGCCCACGCCGAACAATAGCGTCGCCAGACCGCTGGCCAGACAGAAGACCACGTCGCAGGTTTGCCGCCAGAGTCGCGATTCCGTCTTGCTGCGAAAATCCAGCGACACGGCGCGGCAGATCAATGCCAACAAGACCAGCATGAAGACAAAGTAGAAGCCCGAGAAAATGGTCGCATAGGCTTCCGGAAAGGCCGCGAACAAGGCGCCGCCGAAGGTCACCAGCCAAACTTCGTTCCCGTCCCAGATCGGACCGATCGTCGCGATCAACGCGCGCCGCTGGCCGTCGCCTCGAGCCCGGAGATGCCACATGCCGACGCCCAGATCGAAACCGTCCAGCACGGCATAGCCAGCCAGCAGGACGCCCAGCAGCAGAAACCAAATCAAGTTCAAGTCCATGGCAGAAGGCCTCCCTTACGAATCCCGGGATTTCGAGTCACGGTGTTCGGCGCGCGCCGCGGCCACCGACATCAGCGACGCGCCGCCCTCGGGCAGCGGACCAGGCGTTTCGGAACACGCTGGTCCTTGCTGGATCGCCCGATTCAGCAGAAAGATCCACAGCGCAAACAGGATCGCATAGATCACCGTGAACATGGCGATCGAACCGATCACCATCCCGGCCGTGACCACTTCCGAGACGGCGTCCGTTGTCCGCAGGCCGCCGACAAGCTCGCCCGATGCGTCGCGGGCCGGATAGACGATCCACGGCTGGCGGCCGACCTCCGCTGCGCACCAGCCGACTTCGTTGGCGACAAAGGCCAGAACCACGGCAAAGACGAAGAACCACAACAGCCAACGCTGCTGGAACAACGTCCCTCGCCACAAGAACCAACAGGCCAACAGCGTGCTGGCGATAAATAGCATGCCCAGTCCGATCATCAGATGATACGCCTGAAACGACAGCCATACCGGCGGCCGACCATAGTCCGCTTCCAATTGGTCCAACGCGGGCACAGGCCGGTTGAAATCCTGGTAGACCAGAAAGCTGAGCATCCCTGGGATGGCCACGGCCGACTTGACGCGTTGCTCCCGCTCGTCAGGCCAGCCGACAAGGTACAAGGGGGTTCCGCCCTCCACCGTGCGAAAGTGACCTTCGAACGCCGCCAGTTTCGCCGGTTGATGTTCTGCCACCATGTCGGCGTTGAAATGCCCCGAAAGCAATTGGCCCAGTGAAGCGACCGTACCCAGTAGCAGACCGCCCGCGAACGACCGCTTGGCAAACTCGCCGTGCCGCCCGTGCAGCAGATACCAAGCCGAAACGCTCATCACGAAAAAGGCGCCCAGGATGAACGCTCCGAGCCAAACGTGGACCAAGCGGTGGATGGAAGAAGGATTGAAAATCATCGCCCAGAAATCCACGATCTCGGCGCGAGTGAACAACTGTCCGTTGATCTCGCGTTCGACCAAATGGAATCCCGTCGGCGTCTGCTGCCAGGAGTTGGCGACTACGATCCAGACGGACGAAAAAATGCTGCCCAGCGCGACCATGCACGTGGCGAAGAAATGGAAGCCTCGCGACACCTTGTCCCAACCGAACAACAACACTGCCAGAAATCCCGATTCCAAGAAGAACGCGAAGATCCCCTCGGCCGCTAGCGCCGATCCGAACACGTCGCCCACGTACCGCGAATAGACGGCCCAGTTCGTACCGAACTGGAATTCCATCACGATTCCGGTCGCCACGCCCAGCGCGAAGTTGATGCCGAACAGCTTGGTCCAGAACCGAGCCGCATCGTGGTACAACCGGTCGTCCGTGCGCAGCCAACGGTATTCGAGATAGACCAGCACACCCGCCAGTCCGATCGTCAAGGGCGGGAACAGATAGTGGAACATGATGGTCATGGCAAATTGCAGCCGTGAAAGCAGAACAACATCCATCGCGTCACCTACGTGTCTGAATGGGAACGAATCGTCGGTCAAGAATCCGCAGCAAGCCTCGAACGCTTACGGTTCGTCCGGATTCCGAACGTCTTCGCTGCGTTCGGGCGGCTTTTCGTCTTGCTCAATCGAACGTCGCAGGTCTTCCATCGTCTCCGGTTCTGCGGGCTCGGGTTCCTCGGGAACGGTCGTTTGAGCTGGAACCGGTTCGCTGGCCGGGCCGCCCATGCCCGCCTCGATCTGTGCCTTCAGATCGGTGACGGTTTCCGGTTCGCCGATAGGGCGACTCGCCGTCGGATCGTTCGGCATGGCTTCTCCGCCCCCCGGTGGTGCTGTGGCAACCGGCGTGGCGGGCGGCGCCGCTTCGGGCGGACCGTCCAGAATCATCACCGCTGGGATTTCGAAACCGGCGTAGCCGGGCAACCCCAACGCGGCGTAGGGCAGAATCAGGCGGAGCGGGCCAGTGTCGGGCGCTCGCGGCAAGGCGAATTGGAGACGCTTCGTGACCGCCTGCTTGGGAGCCAGTCGCTCTGCACTGACCGAGCGAACCGGGCTGTCGGGACTCGACCGAGCAGCGATCGGTTCGGCATCCGTTCCGGCCACCAGCAGGGCTGCTTCGCTGGACGATGCACCGATGTCCGCCGTCCAACCCAGGTATTCAAACGGCCGAGTTGCTGAGATGTTTGTGATTTCGACTTCGACCACTAGCGTATGAGGCGGAGATGGACTGGGCGCCCACCATGCGGCGGGGATATGCAGCCGCACGAGATCGCCGACGACTCGCTTCTGCGTGCCGGCTGTCGACCACCGACCGACGGTCGGCAGAGCCGGTCGAGAAGCTGCCGTGGTCGCTTGGCGTGCGGAAGTTGCATCGGCTTTCACTGCGGCCGGGTTCGATTCGATATCCGTTTCCAATGCGGACGCGACATCCTGCCCAGGGTCGGTCTCGACTTGCGACACCGCTGCTTCGCGATCGCGCGACGGTCGTCCCAACAAGAAGACCGCGACGACAATCAGCAACAGCAGCGTCGCCCCCAGGCCGCCGACCACCATCTGCATCTGCTTCTTTGACTTCGGCCGGGTATCGCCGTGGGCTCCCCGCCGAGCGGTCTGTCGAGTGCCCGTGGTCGTAGCGGCGACAGGAGTCGCCACAGGCATCGGTTGCACGCCGGCTACGGGGATCGCCGCGGCCGGGCGCACAGGAATCGCCGTTGGCAGGGCGGCCGACGCCGGAGCAATCGGTGGGGCAGGAGTCGGCGCGATGGGCGGCCCCGCTGCGACTCCGTGGCCCGCGGACACCGTCGGCGCGGGGCCGGCGATCGGCGGAACCGCGGCTTTGGCCTGCGGCTTAGACGCCGACTCGAACAACCCGCGCACCTTCGCCGCCGGAGTCCAGGAATCGGAATCCGCTCGCCGGATATGGTCCGACGGACGCAATTGGCCTTGCTGAGCCAACGCCCGGAGTTGATCGGTGCTGAACGGCCCACATTCCTGGCCGTCGATCGCGCAATACCAACTTGCCATTGCTAACCTCTCCTCGGAACTGTGCCCGCGGGGTCTCACAGGCTGGCAGCCTGTGCTACGGGTCACACAGGCTGGTAGCCTGTGCTGTGGGGCTGTGCGTTCTCGACTTATTGGTGAGTTTACTCGAAGGATCGAGCAGCAGGGTAGCCGGATTCGTGAGAATTCGGAGATCCGCGGTCAGCTTGGCGGCGCGGTTCGCACGCCGGCTTCAGCGACGTGGGGCCAGTCCACGATTGGCAAGGGCAACTCGGCTTCGATCGCCAGCAGTCGATTGTACTTGGCCAGTCGCTCCGACTGGGTCAGCGAACCGGCTTTGGTCTGGTCGCCAGACCAGCCGACGGCCAGATCGGAAAACCAATCGTCTTCGGTATCGCCACTGCGCACCGACACCACCACCTGCCACCCGGCCGCACGGGCCAAGAGATAAGCGTGCAGCGCTTCGCTGAGCGTGCCGATCTGGTTGACTTTCAGCAGCAGCGCGTTGCAGGCTCGCGTCTGGACAGCTCGGGCGATCCGTTGCGGGTTGGTGCAAAGCAGATCGTCGCCCAGCACCAAGGCTCGACCGTCCAACGCTTCGCGCAACGCCGGCCAATGCTGCCAGTCGTCCTCGGCCAGCCCGTCCTCGATACTCACGATCGGGAAATCGCGGGTCCACGCGCACAGCCGCTCGATCAACTCGGAACCACTGCACGGTTGCGACCGCAGATCGTAGCGGCCGTCGCGATAGAAGTGGCTCGAAGCAACATCCACGGCCAGGCACACGTCCCTCCCCGGCTCGAAACCGGCATCGCGGATGCACTGCACCGCGTCCTCGAACAGCTCCTCGGGCGATCTGGCCGGCGGCCCTAGCCCACCCTCGTCGGCTGTCAGCCAACGCTGGCCGTACTTCGCCGCGGTCAACCGCACCGCCGCCTGATAGACAGCGCTGGCCATCACCAGACTGTCGGCCACCGTCGTGGGCGATGCGGGCACGATCAGCACGTCTTGGATGGGTAACTGCTGGCCCGCATGTTTGCCGCCGCTGAATAGGTTGATCGTCAGCCGCGGGAAACGCCGGATCGCCGAACACGGGGCTGGCTCCGGGGCACGGGCGTTCGGCGCCTTTGAAGCTACGTTCTTCGACGGTGAGTGGCCGAATTCGTGAGAATTCGGATTCGGGGTTGGTGGCCGTCCCTCGCGGAACGTCTCCGAATTCTCACGAATTCGGCTACTCGCAACTTCAAGGCCCGGTGCCTGCCCCATTTTCCCACGGCATCGCCCCAGCATTTCCGCAAAATGCGAGTACAGGGGCACCTCGCTCTCCGCGGCCGTTGCTCGGGCAAAAGCCAGGGAAACGCTGAGGATCGCGTTGGCGCCGAGCCGCGACTTGTTGGCGGTTCCGTCCAACTCGATAAGCGACTGGTCCAGTGACGCTTGATCATCGAACACGGTGCCGCACAAGCAGCGATGGATCTCGCCGTTAACGTGCCCCACCGCTTGCCGGCAGCCCAGGCCCGCGTAGCGATGCGGATCGCCGTCGCGCAACTCCAACGCTTCCGCAGCTCCGGTCGATGCACCGCTGGGGACCGACGCGCTCGCCACCGCGCCGCTGCCAAGACGGCACGTGGCCCGCACGGTCGGCCGCCCGCGACTGTCCAAGATTTCCAAGGCGGTCAGTTCTTTGATCTTCGGCATAACGCTCCATTCCAAAGTAGTAGGCACACTCCGTGTGCCGTAAAACTGCGAACGGCACACGGAGTGTGCCTGCTACAATTCGTTCAAGTTATCTCTGCGCGGTCGATAAGCAAGTCTCTTGATGAAATCGACCGTCAGTTCATCCACCGTGTTCGGCATTCGCTGCATCAGGGCCACGACGGCATCGCGCTGGCGTGCCCGATGCGCTTCGTCCAAGTACTCGAGCGGCGAGCGGCCTGCGACTCGGGCGAGCAGGCAGCCCAGCGTGTGACGCACGGCCATCGTCTCCAACCCGTCAGGCAAAGCGGCTTCGCCCCATTGCGCCAGATAATCCGACCAGTATTGCCGAGCGGCGGCGGCGAACTGCTCGCGGCATTCCGGCAGAAAATGGGCCTTGCTCAGCAGGTGCGTCAGCGAGAATCCCAGGTCGAACGCTGGATCGCCCCAGTGGATCACCTCGTGATCGACCAGCACCATCCGCGGTCCGCACAGCAGGATGTTCTTCGGGCTGTAATCGCCGTGGACCAGCGTGCGGCGGATCTGACGCGTGCCGGCGATCAGACGATGGAGAAAATCCGCCGCGTCTGTTAGTTGCTGCGCGGCGTAGCCGTAGTACGGCTCCAGACGCAGCGATTCGAAATACTGACGGTCGCCAAAAACGTCCGTCAATTCGTCCGACCGTTCCGCCGATCGCCGGTGGATCGTCCCCAGCAGTTCGGCAAACTGTCCGATCCGCGCTGGATCAACGTGGCCGCCGAGCAAGATCGTTTTCCAGTTCTCGTGCGGATCGGGCACCGCCTCCATCGCCAGCAAGTGCTGTGTACGATCCTCGAAGACCAAACGTGGAATCGACCCGGGCGGAGCCAACTGGCCGAGCCAACGCATGCCGGTGGCTTCATGATGGTTACGGTCCGGATCGCTGAACCAATCGACCTGCACTCGCAACTTGGGCAGCGCCTGCTTCAGCACCCACGCCTCGCCATCGCCGCGGCGAACCAGGACCGTTCGATTCGACACCCCGCCCGCCAAACACCGGATCTCGACGGATTCCCGCCATCCGATGCGGCCCCGGTCCAGCAGGTAGGCGGTCAGTGCCGTTGAGTTTTCGATATCCAAAAGCTCAGTCATGATTGAACAAGACGTCCTGGTGTTTCTGAATCCCGCTGTCCCCCGGTTGAACGGTACACTTCCACGTGCTTGTGCTGGAGTTCACGCTTCAGCGTGTTCGAGTTGCAGCTCACGCTTCGGCGCCGGAAGCCAACTTGCGCACGATTTCCAACGCCTCGCTCACGTGTCGCTCGGCCTGAAGCTGGGAATTGAAGATGTGGCGCACGATGCCGTCGCGGTCGATGACATAGGTCACTCGGCCCGGCAGTAGACCGAGCGTTTTCGGCACACCAAACGCTTTTCGCAGCGAACCATCCCGGTCGGCCAACAGCAGAAACGGCAGGCGGTGCCCATTGGCAAAGGCTTGATGGCTCGCCGTCGAGTCGCCGCTAACCCCGATTACGGTCGCCCCGGCCTTCACGAATTCCTCGTAGGCGTCCCGGAATGCGCACGCTTGTTTCGTACATCCCGGCGTCTCGTCCTTGGGGTAGAAGTACAGCACGACGACGCTCTTGCCCAAAAACGTGGCCAAAGAAACCTGTTGCCCGTCCTGAGCCGCCGCCGTGAATTCGGGCGCTCGGTCACCTACCTGAATCGGCTTCATGGGAATCCTCGTGGTTAAGCGAACCGGACCTCGGTTCGTTCCAATCCGTCGAACATCTGCTGGATTTTCCTTCTTTGTGGCCGCCGACACAAGGGACAGAGACCGTTCGACAATCGCGCACGTTCGCCGACCTTGTAACCGGAACGCGGTCCCGTTAAGCTGGCATCATCGGCCGACGACTGCCTACCACCCGCCAACAAAATTCTCCATGAAACTCGTCTATCTCACCGCCGGCGCCGCAGGGATGTACTGCGGAAGCTGCATGCATGACAACACGTTGGCGGCTGCGTTGGCCAAAACCGGGATCGATGTTCAGTTGGTTCCGACCTACACGCCGATCCGCACCGACGAGCACGACACGAGCGTCGACCGCGTCTTTTTCGGAGGCGTGAATGTCTTCCTTCAACAGAAGTTCGCGATCTTTCGCCACTTGCCGTCCTTGCTGGACCGGATGTTGGATCAGCCCTGGTTCCTCCGCTGGGTCACCTCGCGAGGCTTGGAGATCGATCCCAGGGAACTGGGGGCCCTGACCGTCTCGATGCTGCGAGGCACACACGGACACCAGCGCAAAGAAGTGCGGCGGCTGTGTCACTGGCTCGCCGCGTCCGCCCGTCCCGATGTCGTTGTCACGACCAACATCCTGATCGGTGGCTGCATTCCGGAGATCAAGCGGGCGTTGAACGTGCCGGTGCTGGTAACGCTACAAGGCGACGACGTGTTCCTGGACTTCATTCCGGAACCCTATCGTCGTCAGGCGTTCGAGCAGATCGCCAACCTGGCCGCCAGCGTCGACGGGTTTCTGGTCCACAGCCAGTACTACGCTCGAGCGATGAGCGAGTACTTTGGCCTGGCGCCGGAGCGGATTCACCGAGTGCCGCTGGGCATCGACACGCAGGGCTTTCCGGATTTCCGTGCGGCGCCACTCAGGAAGTCGACCGACAAGCCGCGGCGGATTGGCTACTTGGCTCGTCTGGCACCCGAGAAAGGCCTGCACATCCTGGTCGACGCGTTCCTGAACCTGAGGCAGCGTCCCGGCTGCGAGGACGTCCAGTTGCACATCGCCGGTTGGCTGGGCGAGGACCATCGCGCCTACGCCGAATCGCAATTCGCCAAGCTGAGAGCGGCCGGACTCGACGGCGAGTTTCATTACGCCGGGACAGTCGACCGAAAGGGCAAGATCGACTTCTTGTCCGATCTGGATGTGTTCACCGTACCAGCCACCTACCGCGATCCCAAAGGGCTTTACGTCCTCGAAGCATTGGCCGCCGGCGTGCCCGTCGTGCAACCCAGTCACGGCGCATTTCCGGAACTCGTGGAGATCACCGGCGGCGGCTGTCTGTTCGAGCCCGGCAATCCGCCAGCTCTCGCCGATCAATTGCAGCGTCTGCTCGACGACCCCGAGCTGCGAATCGCCCTAGCCACCGCTGGCCAACAAGCAGTCCACCAACGATTAACCCCCCGAACCATGGCCGAAGGCACGCTGGAAATCCTCCGCAAGTTCGTTACTTGCCCCAGCCGTTGATCGTAGCTTTCGAGCTTCTTGGTTTTTCGACGAGGCGAAGGCGACGGTGTCTTGCAAATGAAATGGAAATGGGAAATGGGGAAATGAATGGGAAATGGGGTCGGGTCTCATTCTCTTGCGGAAAGCGGGTTGAGTGGGTGCGATAGCGTCATGCCCCGAGGACCACGAATTGCAACTGGAAGATATGTCAACCGCGCGGTCGGGCGGAGTACGATCTTTGAAAAGGTTGACGACTACGCCGCCTTCGAAGCGGTCCTGGAGGAAACTCGGGAGCAGGACGACATGCGGCTGCTCGCTTCTGCGTGATGCCCAATCACTGGCACTCGGTACTCTGGCCTCGCGAAGATGGGAACCTATCGGATTACATGGCTGGAGTATGTCACCCAAGCCGAGACGGAGGCGGAATGGAAGGCCTTGCGGCGGAGCGCCCAGGTTGGCACACCCTTCGACGAAACGGTCTGGCAGCAGCCCACGGCGAGGCGCCTGGGATTGGAATCCACGTTGCGTCCCCCTGTCCGCCCAAAACGCCTCCGTCCCGACCGCTGAACCGTCGCACGACGCGGCAAATCGACACAAATGAGCCCCGCCCCCGTTTCTCCCGTTTCTCCCCGTTCCGTTTCCCCGTTTTTGAAAACAAACCGCCCGCGAACTCTACGACGAACGCCGCCAGGACATCGCCCGTGTGATGGATTGGATCGAGGTACTGATAAACTGACAATGAAAGCCTTTGAGCCGTACGTAACCGGAGGCGGCAACGTCTTCCGCGCCCGGGTCGCGGCTCGCGTCGATGTTTCGGGAGATCCGTGCGGAAGTCGTGATTGACGCTACGGTCTCACCGCCTCGGCACGTATACTGGAAGAAACTGTAACGGTTAGGGCGGATTCGCAGCTTCGGCGCCGTGCTTGGTGCTCAGTTCGCGGTCGTTGCAGCCCCCGTGCATGTGACCGTCGGGTAGCGCGTCGGGCGATTTGGTGCGTTGTTCGAGCAGGCGTTTGAGGTTGTTGAGTTCGTTTTCCTGCGCCTTACACCCTGCCCGGGTCACGAGCCAGCCGAACAGAAAGAAGAAGATTCTGATAAATCCCTTGGGCGCGACCGACGACCGCTGCGTCACGCGGGTTCTGCCGCCGAGATCCTCGAACAGATACTCCGCGTCGATATCGAAGAACTGCCCCGTCAAGTGAACGGCCGAGGCGGTTGGCGGTTCGTGACGCGTCACGACACCCTGGAACTCCATCCGTCGGCCGTGGTCCTCGGTGATACAACAGAACGCCGTGCCCACGCCTTCGGGCTTCTCGTCGGTCACCACGTTCTCGACCACCGTCAGACTCCACTCCGCGACGTGCTTGTTCGTGTACTCGAATACCTCCTCGATCGGCCGCTCGATTTCAACGCTCATCTGCTGTTTCATGGTTGCGATCCGCCGGTTGTATTGTCAATGTCACTGCGTCATCATCGCTTCCATGCGCCGATGGATTTCCTCCGGCGGCACGTCTTCGATATGGGTGGCCACGGTCCAAACGTGGCCAAACGGGTCTTCGAGCGTCGCCGACCGGTCGCCGTAGAAGTGATCCTGCAAAGGCCGCTGGACCTTGGCTCCGGCAACGATCGCCTGGCCGACGATGGCGTCGACGTTATCGACGTACAGGCATAGGCCCACACCCGAACCGCCGGGCAACTGCGGCGCCAGGGCGTTCATCTCCGGATGTTCGTCGGCCAGCATAATTCGCGAGTCGCCAATCTGAATTTCGGCGTGCCCGATTTTCCCGTCCGAGCCGCCTAATCGCATGATCTCCGTGGCGTTGAACGCCTTCTTGTAGAAATCGATCGCATCGGCCGCGACCTTGACGATCAGGTAGGGCGTAACACTGTGGTAGCCATCGGGGATCGGCTTGACGGTCATGATTCTCCTCGCGTGTTCGATGACAAAGTGGGTAAGCTTCCGGCTTGCCAGCCAGAAACGATCGCAAGCTGGAAGCTTACGCCACGACATACCTTAGGGACGCAGTGCCGCTGGGTCAACGATTCGCCTGCCGGATTTTGTGGGGGAAATGGGAAATGGTAGAATTGACGGAAAATAGTTGATAAACGGGAGGGTAAATGTCGGGGAAATGGGTCGGAAATGGGGTCGTGCAGAAATGGGTCGGGCCTCATTCTCTTGCGGAAAGCGGGTTGAGTGGGTGTGATAGCGTCATGCCCCGACGACCACGAATTGCAACTGGAGGATATGTGTACCAAGCGGTCGACCGCGAGGTCGGGCGGAGTACGATCTTTGAAAAGGTTGACGACTACGCCGCGTTTGAAGCGGTCCTGGAGGAAACTCGGGAGCAGGACGACATGCGGCTGCTCGCTTTTGCGTGATGCCCAATCACTGGCACTTGGTACTCTGGTCTCGCGAAGATGGGGCCTATCGGATTACATGGCTGGACTATGTCACTCAAGCCGCGACAGGGGCGGAATGGAAGGCATTGCGGCGGAGCGCCAGGTTGGCACTCCCTTCGGTGAAACGGTCTGGCAGCAGACCACGGCGAAGCGTCTGAGATTGGAATCCACCTTACGTCCCCCTGGCCGCCCAAAACGCCTCCGTCCCGACCGCTGAACGGTCGCACGACGCCGCAAATCGACACAAACGAGACCCGCCCCCGTTTCCGCGACGACCCCGTTTCCGCGACGTTTCCCGTTCGCCGCCCCCGTTCCCGTTCCGCCGGTTTTCCCCGTTTCCACGCCGTTTCCACGCAATCGTTTTCTTTCGTGTGTTTCGTGTATTTCGTGGTTCACGTCGCCAACTGCACTGCAGAAACCGGGCCAACTGATTCGGATCGTGGCGGATCGAATTCAGTTCGCACTCGGCCGGTTCGGCAGCCCCAAACAGTCCGCCCTTGTCAATCTCGCCGCAGTAGACCTCCATGTCCTTAAGCATCGCCGATCACCAGCCAATTCAAGACACGGTGGTCGATTGAACCAAACCCACCAAGTATCGTCAACTTGGGTAGCCGATCAACAGCCGGCGAGAAAGCAGCGTCCGCATGTTACTTCGCGTGCAGTTGCTGAACCACTTTGGCACGCCGCTGGGCGTCATTAGAATGTATGGAGATCGCGACAAGTTTTTGGAAGCCGTCCGGGATCTGAAAACGGGTCTGTACGAAGCTGCGGCGTGACAACGCCTGGGGGAGCCCACACGGTGAGATTTAGATTGACCGCACTGCCCGAGATGCACCCGTGTCTGCTGTGGAATGACATCCTGGCCGCAGCAACGGTCGTCCTGGAACAAGGCGCCGCGAGTCGTTCGTATACCGTGCTTCTCCAGATTCACGAAATCCCGGGCTACGGAAGTGGCGAAGTACGTCTGGAGATCGTTCCCGCTGGAGTGTCGCGCGGCGACGTGGCCAAAGTGCGACGTACTTACGAGAGTCATCGACTGGTCGAACTGGCGGCGATTGCCGTCGCCTGTCTTGCGTTGTTCTGCGCAGGCGGGCACCAGATCCGAGACGTTTCACTGCGCGGCACATCGGCGGACTACCTGATCGACGACCAGCGGCACTTGCTGGAGGTCGCCGGACGTTCTCGAAAGAATGACTTTCCGGCAGCTTGGAACGAACGCTGGCGGCGACTGGCAGAGGGTTCCACTGGGTTTTATATTTCGGTCACCGAGTTTGAAACGCCCGCCAGTCGGCTGGGCTTTGGTGCATAGCACGTACAACACGGAGGGCATTGCGATGAGTTCCGTTCAAACGCCGGTCAGCGACATGCTGGTTACGGTCAAATCGCGCGAGGTGCAGCGGGGAACGCTGGCCGAAATGGGAAACCGGCCGACGGACGCCCGCAGGCACTTCCTGGCCGCGGCGCATTTGGAACTGGTCCTGGTGGGCGATTACGAGCAGACGGGGGACGCCGACCTGGCGCGCCGGGGCCGGATCAGTGCCGCGTCCTGTTTCTGGCGCGCCGGCGATCCCGATCGGGCGCGAACCATGTTCGACGAACTGATCCAAGAATCCCCCGACCAAGCCGACGAGATTTGCGAAACCATCGAAGAACTGGAACACCACCAACGATGAACCCCCGCCCGCCAAATGATCAATGACAACTGACAACTACCCAATGACAGTTTATCTCCCGCCGATTCAAGACACGGTGGCCTTTTGAACCAAAGCATCCAAGCATAGCGAACTGGGGTAGCCGATAAACACCCGGCAAAAGGCAGTGTCCCCGTGGCCTGCTGAGGCGTGGCGTTGGTCGAGCTTGTGGCACCGAGTCAACCGGAGCGCAGCCGTGACACTTGCCGATTGGCCTCTCCGCCCCGGCCAGAACTGGCTGGAGGATGTCACTCAAGCCGAGACGGAGGCGGAATGGAAGGCATTGCGGTGGAGCGCCCAGGTTGGCACTCCCTTCGGCGAAACGGTCTGGCAGCAGGCCACGGCGAAGCGACTGGGATTGGAATCCACGTTACGTCCCCCCTGGCCGCCCAAAACGCCTCCGTCCCGACCGGTGAAACGTCGCGGGATTATGCGGACCCCGACGCCGTGGCTCGACGCCCGGATCCCGAGTGGCGAGTGCAGATCCTGGGACACTACTTCGGGCGACGGCTGACCGATTGGATGGAGACACTGGGGTTCGCCTAACAGATCACCGGCGACGCCCGGTTCGCCCGGCACGGCGTGTTGTTGCTGGAGGCGGCGACTCGCCAACTGCCCGTGACCGACCCGGACATCGCCGCGGGTTTCGCCGGAGCCCGGGGCGACATCATGCGAGGCTTGGCGATCGGTTACGACTGGTTGGGCCAAGCGATGACGCCCGCGCAGCGGGCGGCCCGGACCATACTCCAGGCGGTCGTCGGAAAGCGAAACGAAGGCGTCGAATCCATCGCAGTACCTCGCCTCGGCACAAGGTTCGCGTCATCGAAACGAAATTTTGAGTATGCCGAGTTCGATTAGGCGTGCCAAGCTGGCAGCTTCATGACTTCACTCGCGGTCCCCTGCCGTTTGCCTTTTTGCCGTAACCCGCTATTCTGAACCATTGGGAGATTTGTTGAATTCGTCGTCAGTTGAACGCGTTTTGCCGAAACTAAGGATATGTCTACCGAACTTGCCACCGATCCGAGCGTCTTGCACCCTGTCAATGCTCCATGCACCCCCGATCCGGGTCCGATCATGAAGCCCGATGTTGAACCTGAAGCCGAAAAGCCGTTCCAGATCCGGCTCGCGTCGCGAGTCTACCGGTTGCCACCCTACATGTTCGGGAGGATCAACCAGTTGCTGTACGCCAAACGGCGCGCGGACCATGACGTAATCGATCTCGGTATGGGCAACCCGTCGGATCCGCCAGAGGACATCGTGATCCAGAAGCTGGCCGAGGCGGCGGCCGATCCGGACAATCACGGCTACAGCAAATCCAACGGCATCTTGAACTTGCGCCGCGAGGTTGCCAGCAAGTATCTGAAGCGCTACGGCGTGCGGCTCGATCCCGATAACGAGATCATTGTCTGCCTGGGCTCGAAAGAAGGCTTCAGCCACATGTGCTTGGCCCTGATGGGTCCAGGCGACACGGCCATCATCTCGAATCCGTATTTTCCGATTCACATGCATGCGGTCGCCTTGGCTTCGGGCAGTGTCATCGCGCTCGAAGTCGCCGATGCGCAGAAGTTCCTGTCGAACATCGCTTACACGTGTCAGCATCTGTATCCGGCCCCCAAGTTGCTGATCCTCAATTACCCGCACAACCCGTCGACCGCGACGGTCGAGCCCGAGTTCTACGTTGATGTGGTTAAACTGGCCAAGCGATTCGGCTTCATGGTGCTCAGCGACTTTGCCTACGCCGACGTCGCTTTCGATGGCTACCGTCCACCAAGCTTCCTGGCCGCCAAGGGCGCGACGACGGTCGGTGTTGAATTCACGACGATGAGCAAAGGCTACAACATGGCCGGCTGGCGTGTCGGTTTCTGTTGCGGCAACTCGGAGATGGTGAAAGCCCTGGCGACCATCAAGGGGTACTACGATTACGGCATGTTCCAGGCGATTCAGGTTGCGGCCATCGTCGCCCTGCGCCACACCGAAGCGGCGGTGGAAACGCAATCCGAACTGTATCAGCACCGGCGCGACGTCTTGGTCGACGGTCTGCGGCGTTTGGGCTGGACGGTCGAAAAACCCAAGGCGGGCATGTTCGTCTGGGCTCGCTATCCAGAGTTCTGGCAGCAGCGGATGAATTCGATGGACTTCGCCATGATGCTGCTGGACAAAGGCAACGTGGCCGTCAGTCCCGGTGGCGGTTTCGGCGAGGCCGGCGAAGGTTATGTACGCATGGCACTGGTGGAAAACGAAAACCGGCTGCGCCAAGCCGTCCGCCAAATCGGTCGCTGCCTGGAACGCGAAGCCCAGGCGGTGTCGGCGACCTGATGCGGCGCACTTTTTTTGAATCTGATTCACCAACTGACGAAATTTCCGCGGAGGAACGTGAATCGCGAATGCACGATCAATCCCTCGGAAGGAATGGTCACAGGCTGGCAGCCTGTGCTACGGCGATTTTTTCAACGATCCCCTTGCAGCCCTATTTTGCATTCGTATAATCTGGCCATCGCAAAGAGAGCAGGGGCCGTAGCTCAATTGGTTAGAGTACTGGACTGTCGATCCAGTGGTTGCGGGTTCGAGTCCCGTC
>JAHDXO010000062.1 GCA_023382975.1 Pirellulaceae bacterium | reverse complement strand
GGCAAGCTGGAAGCTTACCCCACCTCGGTTCTTGCCAGTATTTCAGCAGGCTCCCGAGGCGGTCTGTTTCGTTTCGCCATGCAGTCATAACTGGCCCAAATGGGTGACCGCAATCTTCCTTCGTGGTGAATTCCGGACGGAGTTGGCTGGCAATCGTCGGGAATCACCGCTTCCCAGTCGGCATCCAGATTGCTACTCTACTGAACTTCGGAGAATGTCGAACCGTAATGGGAAGATTTGATCGAGGAGAATTCAGGTGGCGAAACCCCATCACAAAGTGAAAAAAGCGAATCACGGCAAGCGTCCCGCGAATGCGAAGGGCCGGAAGGCCAAGCGACGCAAGGTCAGCACGTAGGAAATTGGTTTCGTGATCGACGATCGCCTTGTCAACGGTAAGGGAGCAGAACAATGGCGAGCAAAGAACTGCTATACGACCTGACAACCGTCGACTTCGATTCGCCGACGGCCGATATCGAGGTCATCCGCCAGTACAATCCGCAGCGGTACGAGATGGAACAGCTCACGGCGATTGTGCTGGAGGATGCCGAGAAGCTGTTGTGCATCGGCTATAAAGACGTGACCGAAAATGAATTCTGGGTACGTGGTCACATGCCGGGGATGCCGTTGATGCCGGGCGTGATCATGCTCGAATGCGCGGCCCAGATGTGCAGCTACTTCGTACAGAAGTACGAATTGCTGGGTGCCGCCATGGTCGGCTTTGGGGGGTTGGAAGATGTTCGTTTTCGAGACCCAGTGCTTCCCGGCGACCGTTTGGTGTTCATCAGCCAGTTGACGAAGGTCCGTAAGGGCCGGATGATCGTATGTCGCTTTCAGGGCGTCGTTCGCGGCAACGTGGTTGTAGAAGGCGGCATCAAAGGGATTCCCATTCCGGTGGATGCGTTGACGGCGAAGCAGTCGTAGACTGGGATGGATGATGGGACGCCGGGCTCTTCGTAAGATTGATCCCGCGCTGGATCTCTCGCGTCATCTGACGACGGTCGAAGCTTTGCCGCAGCCGTTGCTGTTCGAGACCTTATTCTCCCAGGCTCAGCCCCTGGAGATCGAAGTCGGAAGCGGCAAGGGGCTGTTCTTGGCCAACGCTTCCGGCTTTCACCCCGACCGGAACTATCTGGGCTGCGAGATCGCTCGCAAGTACGCCCGCTACGCCGCCGCGAAGTTGGCTCGCCATCAGCGGTCCAATGCGCTGGTGGTTCACGGAGATGCGGAGCGGTTGTTTGCCGAGTTGCTGCCAGGCGGGTGCGCCGCGGCCGTGCATGTTTATTTTCCGGACCCGTGGTGGAAGAAGCGTCATCGGCGACGGAGGATTATGAACGAGCGGTTCGTCGCGCAGATCGAGCGGGTGCTGCAGCCGCAGGGAACCCTGCATTTCTGGACGGACGTCGAGGAGTACTTCCACGCGACACTCGAAGTGATCACCTCGTCATCTCGTCTCGAAGGACCGTTTCCCGTCGAGGAACAGCCTGCCGAGCACGACCTGGACTACCGCACACATTTCGAACGCAGAATGAGGATGCACGATCACGAAGTCTGGCGGTGCGAGTTCCGGCGGACGACGGAGACAGAGTGACTTCTGCTCTCCTCAGGAGACAAACCATGAACACAGGATCTCGCGGGCCGCGATACTTGGCGGTGGTTTGGCTGATGGTCGGCGCGGTGACAGCCGGAGTCGCGCATCCAGCAGGCAGCGAGGAAGTCGTCTTGTTCGATTCCGGGGGACTGGCGGACGAGGCGATCTATCCGCCGGGGCCGTTGCAAGCGGTCAGTCACGGTGATAGTCGCTGGACACCGGCGGCGGGGACGGCTCGCCCCGGCGAAATCGTGGCCCTGGACGAAGGCCCGTTCCGCCGCGTGTTGCGCAGGCATCAGACGGGACAGGAGCCGACAGACGCCGATCTACTAGACTTTCCGCCCGTCGCCGCGACGCAATTGACGATTTCCTTCGATCTGCGCGTGTCGACGGCCGAGTCCCGGACGCTGGACGTGTTTCTCCTGCGGCCCGGCCAGACGGCGCCAGAGGATCAGGCGTCGAGCCTGCTGTGGGGCCACATTCCCGGGCAACTCGCCTACTTCGACGGCAAGTATCGCGAGTTGGCGCCGATCGACACGGGGTGGCATCGCTACGAAATCGTCCATGACCTGGCGGCCAACACATTCGCCGTCAACATGGACGGCAAGCTGGTCGGCGAGGAACTCCGCTGGCGGAATCGCTTCGCTCCCGGTACGGCGTTCGGTCGTCTGCGGATCAGCAGCATCCGCGGCCAGACGGGACAGTTTGCGGATCTGGCGAATCTGCGGATCACCGCTCGCCCCTCCCCTCCTTCGATCAACGTGGTTCAGCCGTCTCACCCCGGAGGCTTGCTCGACCCGGACGGCGTCTTTCGGTTCTCCGTGGCGTCGGACAAACCGATCGAGGCCGCTGCCATCCGCGCGCGGCTCAACGGTGAAGAGGTCACAGAACGATTGGTGATCGAAGGAACGCCCTGCGAGCGGCTGGTGAGTCTGACGGGATTCGCTCCGAACCAAACGTACCGCTTGGCGATCACTGCCGAAAACGAACGGGGGACACGCGAGCACGCGGCGGCGTTCCACACGTTCCGCGACCAAGTGGACGGCTATCGCGGCATCTGGTTTACGCTCGGGCAGATGCGCGGCGAGTACGGCGACAAGTACTCGGGCGGGCTGGCCTTCTGCTTCGGGCACACGCTGATCCCGATGGCGGTCTATGCCCCCGAGGTTCAGAAGACCTTCTTCGTCTACGGCGGAACCACGGGGCCGGACCGTCGCTATCTGTTGGTCATGGCGTCGTACTACGACCACCAGCGGCATCGCGTGCCACGCCCGACGATTGTGCGGGACCAGCGCGGTGTCGACGACCCCCACGACAACCCCAGCATCGCGATCGATTCGGCGGGGCACGTCTGGGTTTTCGTCGCCGGCCGCGCGCGGCATCGACCGGGCCAGATCTTCCGGAGCAGGGAACCGTATTCGGTCGAAGCGTTCGACGAAATCGCGACGCGGGAGCAGACCTACTCGCAGATCTGGCATGTGCCGCAGCAAGGTTTCTTTCACCTGCTGACCAAGTACACCCGCGGACGCGAGTTGTACTGGGAGACCAGCAAGGATGGCCGCCAGTGGAGCGACATGCGGAAACTGGCCGGTTTCGATGGACACTACCAAACCAGTCGCCTGCACGACGGCAAGATCGGCACGGCGTTCAACTATCATCCAGGCGGCAGCGTCGACCGACGCACGAACGTCTACTACGCCCAGACAACCGACTTCGGCCAAACCTGGACCACCGTCGATGGCCAACCGCTGACGACGCCACTCGACTCGCCCCAGAACCCGGCGCTGGTCGTCGACGCCGAAGCCCACGGCCGACTTCTGTACAACAGCCAATTGTTGTTCGACGAACAGGGACGGCCGGTCATTCTGTACGTGACCAGCGGCGGCTATGGCCCCGGGCCGGAGAACGATCCACGCACGATCGAGATCACGCGTTGGGACGGCACTCGCTGGATCACCCGGCCGGTTACCGACACCGACCATAACTACGACCGGGGAAGCCTCTACCTGGACGGCGACCGCTGGACGCTGATCGCGCCCTCGCTCGCGGGACCGCAACGGTATCTCACGGGCGGTGAAGTCGGACTGTGGGTCTCGACCGACCGTGGCGAGCATTGGAATTTGCAGCGGCAGGTGACTCGGCAAAGTCCTCAGAATCACAGCTATGTCCGCCGACCGCACAATCCCGCCGATCCGTTCTTCGCCTTGTGGGCCGACGGCGATTCCGGCCGGTTCTCGCCCTCGCGACTGTACTTCACCGATTCCACCGGCAGCCGTCTGTACATGCTTCCCTACGACATGCCCAACGACTTCGCCGAACCCCTGCTACTCGATCCCCCGATTCCGCCGCCACCGTAGTTGGCGCCCGTCGTAGCACGGGCGGCCAGCCTGTGCTCCATCGCCAAATCACCCGCAACTTCAATTCCTCTCCAGGAGCCCGCGAACCAATGATCACCAACGACTTCCGCAACGCTCGAACCGATCCGTCGGCTGGCAATTCCGCTCGCGCAACCTTCATGTTCACGCTCTCCCTGACCTTGCTCATCGTCGCCGCGGGCGAAACGGTCCCCGCGTCAGATCCCGCGCCAAGCGCCGAATCCACGGCCAACCCTGAGGATCGCCACGTCGCTTCGGCCAAGGACGATGGGTATCGCGGCATCTGGTTCACGCTGGGGCAGAAGAGCGAGTTCGGCGACAAGTATTCGGGCGGCTTGGGCACGTACACGGCCAACCACGTACCGATCGCCATTCACGCGCCGCAGGTCCAGAAGACGTTCTTTGTCTACGGCGGGGCGAAAGAAGGACGGCGGTATTTGCTGGCGATGGCTTCCTACTACGACCACCAGCAGCAACGCGTTCCCCGGCCGACGATCGTTCACGACAAACAGGGTGTCGACGATCCGCACGACGACCCTAGCCTCGCGCTGGACGAGCACGGGCATCTGTGGGTCTTCGTCAGCGGACGCGGCCAGCGCCGGCCCGGTTTCGTGTACCGCAGCGTCGAGCCGTACAGCACGGATGCCTTCGAGCGTATTCTGGAGGACGAATTCACGTACCCGCAGCCTTGGTGGATCGAGGGTCAGGGGTTCCTGCATCTGTTCACGCGTTACACCCGCGGGCGCGAACTGTACTTTGCCCTCAGCCAGGACGGTCGCACGTGGAGCGAGCCGACGAAACTGGCCGGAATGGGCGGCCACTACCAGGTCAGCAACGCGTTCGGCAAGCGGATCATCACTGGCTTCATGATGCATCCCGGTGGGAACGTCGACCGGCGGACGAACCTGTACTACGCCGAGACCCGCGACATGGGCCGCACGTGGCAGACCGTCGACGGCCAGCCGCTGCAATTGCCATTGGCCGATCCGCTCGGTCCCGCGCTGGTGCGGAACTATCAGGCCGAGGGCCGCTTGGTCTACGTCAACGACACGCAACTGGACGCCGAAGGAAATCCAGTGATTCTCTACGTCACGTCGGCCAACTATCAGCCCGGTCCCGGCGGCGAGCCCCGCTACCAGACGATCGCCCGCTGGGACGGACGGCAGTGGTTGTTCCACGAAATTGCTCGCACCACGCACAACTACGACATGGGCTCGCTGTACATCGAGGCCGACGGTGTCTGGCGGGCGATCGTGCCGTCCGAGCCGGGACCGCAGCGTTGGGGCACGGGCGGCGAAGTGGCAATCTGGACAAGCCGCGACCAGGGCGCGACGTGGAACAAGGCGAAGGACGTGACGGCCGGCAGCCAACGGAACCATTCCTACATGCGCCGCCCAGTCAACGCACGGGACGATTTCTACGCGTTCTGGGCCGACGGCGACGCCGACCAGTTTTCGCGTTCGTACCTGTACTTCACCGACAAGGAAGGCAAACAAGTCAAGCGTCTGCCCTACGACATGGACGGCGAATTTGCACAACCAGAATTGGTCGAACGCTGATCCAGACGCGCTTCGAGTGGGAGGCAACCTGGGTTCCCCCCATCTCAAGACGGCCGGGAAAGGCTGGTGCCATCCGTAGGACACCAGCCTAACAATCTCGCCGTTCGCCCCACTCGCCGATCAGCGTTTGGGCGGGGCGGCTTCTCGTACGACGGCGCCGTTTCGTTCGCTCAGGACGAGCAGAGCGAAGCGGTCGACGAAGTCGAGTTCGTTGGTGCTGAGCGAGGCGTAGTCGAACCTTCCTCGCAAGTCGGTGTAGCCGTCCTTGTAGAAGCGCGTCCGGCCGTCCTGCATGCGGGCGTAGACTTTGACGTAGACTTTGGGCAACGCCTGGCCCGTGCCGCTGTCCGCGACTCGCACCTGACCGTAGTTCTCGATCACCTGAACGGCCAGCGAGTTGGCGTAGTAGGCCTGGGACCGCACCTGCCCCGCGCCGCGGATCTCGACCAGGACGTTGCTGTTGTGCAACGCTTCGGGCAAGGCGAAACGATGCTGCTTGGCGTCCGGCGGCAGATCAACCGTCTGCGTCAAATTGGGCCGAATGTGCGAGAACTGGCCGGAGAACTGCTGCACGAACGGGTTGCGGCTGAACAGCAGCTCGATGTCCATCAGGTAGTAATTCACCGCGACCTGCTTCAGGTTCTGGTAATTGATCTCCACCTGGCGCGCTTCGACGCGGAACTCGAAACTCGGTTCGCTCGCCGCCAGACTGGTCTGCACCTGGTCGCGGCTCTTGTCGTCGACGATCGCCGCGGCTTGACCGCCGATTTCGGCCAGTTGAGCGGCGATCTCAGCGAACGCCCTTCGCCATCGGTCGACGGGATATTCGGCGTAGCGGTCGGTGATCGCCTTCGCCCGCTCGGGCTGCTCCTGCGAGAAGGCCAGGTAGGCCGTGAAGTAGTCGTGCTGCATCCGCGTCGGCAGTTGCTGCGGATTCACGCGGCTGAAGAAGTCGATCGCTTCCTCGACGCGATCCTGCAAGAGCAGGTAGTAGGTGACGGACATCAAGTCGTCGTGATCCAACTGGCGCCGGTAGCTGAGGATGTTCAGCAACCGGTGGTACTGCTGGTGAAAGCGGTCGTTGACGATCTGGCGGCGGGCGCCCAGTTGATGGGCGCGGGCATTGACCAGGGGTTTGTACTCCATGTGCTCGTAGGCCTTGCGAGCCACCGGGTCGATGGTCAGCAACGGGCTGCGCAGATAGGCGCCGCACTGGTTGACGAAGTTGTCGGCGTGCAGCAGGAACTGCTGAATCGCGGCCGGGACATTGTGCTTGATGCCGTACGACCACAGCGTGTTGTTGTAGGCGTGGCGTTGCGACAGCAGCGGGATGATCCGGTCGAAGAAGGCTCGGTCCTGCATGCGGAAGGCGATCTTCTCCAGGTTGGTCCGGGGCAGGTTGTTGCGCTGCAAGTACTCGATCACCTGGTCCTCGGTACCGAACTGCGAGATGTAATCCCACGACTCGGTGTCCACTCGCGTCGGTTCGGCGACCACGTTGAAGGTGAACGGATCGGCGTGGGCGAGCAAGCGCTCGTTCTTGGCTACCTGGACCGGATAGTGCGGGAATTGGCCGGCGGCCGGGAAGTAGAAGTGGTATTCGAGCGTCTGGGTGCTAAACGGCTGCAACTGCGTGTGAACGCTGCGGGTATAGCGGCCGTTCAGCACGGGAATTGCGCCCAGCGGTACTTGCAGCAGCACGTCGAGTTTCTGCGCGGACGAGGTGGGGTTGGTCACGACGACCTGGCACCCGTAGACGACGTGGATCAGGAACTCGTCCGTGACGAACTTGTCCAATCGTTCGTTGTCTTCGAAGCGGTAGCGGTCGCTGTGGCGGAAGAAGTTCTGGCTGACCAGAATCGGCGTCGCTTCGGCCACCGGCTCGACCGGCTGGATCTCCTCGTGGAACGCCACCAGGGGCGATCCGGCCTTCAGCGTCATGGCGCCGTCCTCGAACTGCGTTTCATGCTTCTCGGCGGCGAACGGCAGATCCAGGACGGCCAAAGCGAACATCATCTCGGGGAAGTTCCGCGATGCCTCGGCCAAGTGTACCGAGCGGAACGGCGTCTGACCGGCCGCATCATGCTGGGCGTAGTCGCGCCAAAAAGCGTTCACGGAGATCAGTTCGGCCGTCTGCTGTTCGATGGGCAGGCGGTAGTAGTGGTTCTCGACCCACTCCTGGGTCTTGTCCAGCTTCTGATACAGTTGGCGGACGCTCTTGCGCAGTTCCGATTGGCTTTCGAAATACTCCTCGACGGCCTTCTCGGCCTTGTCCGCCAGACGTTGGCGGAGCATTCCGTTGCGAGCATCCATTCTTCCGTCCGCGAGCGCTTCGCGGGCCATCTGCACGTTGGCGGCCGTGGCCGGTTCCGCGGGTGCTGGGGCGGACGGCGCCGGGGGGCGTGCCGCGGCGGTGGAGGCCGGTGCCTGGGCGCGGCGGAGTTGTTCAAGACCGGCCAATCCCAGCGCCGCTCCTCGATCCGCTTCCGCCTGCTTCTTGGCGTCTTTCAGCCCTAGCACGTCACCGGTCTCGAGGGCGCTGCCCTGCACGGCCGTTTCGAACAGGAAATTGAATCGTTCGATGTCGGGCGGCAGCAGCGCGAACAGGTCTTGCACGTGCCGCGTGGTGAACTGGCGGTCGGCGGCGATGCGTTGCGCGAGCAGGATCCGTTCGGCGACGTTCAACCGCTGGTAGTTCCACGGCTGCAGGAACTCGTTCAGGTTGCTGCCCAGCAGCCAGAGATCCAGGAACTGCTTGTCCTTCTTGTTCTGCAAGAGCGGCGCCGCGACGGCGCGGAAAAATTCCGGATCCTTGTGGTACAGAAACAGATTCAGCTCGTGGCACGCGAACTCGGAATACTTCGCCCGCTTTTCCTCGTCCGGCAATTGCGGCCAGCGGGTGACGAAGCCGAATTCGGCCAACTTGGCGTCGCCGCTCAAGGTCGTGTACAGCGTGTAGACTTTGCTCAGACTGTCGTACAGCTCGAAACGCGAGCTGGTGATGTCCGCGATCCCGAACGGCTTATCGCCCGTCACGGTCGTGATCAACTTCTTCTGCGCGAAATGCTTATCCGGGTCGAGTCCGCGGATCAACCGAAGATCGTTGGTGGCGATGTCGGATTCCGGCAACGAAACCGCGCGGTAGACTGTTGACCGCGGATCGACGGCGACCAAGTGCAGATGCTGGTGCGCGCCAAGCCGGTCCCGCGGAATGGAGATCATGCCGTCCTCGTCAACCGTCAGATTCAAGAGCACCGCGGACGCCTCGGCCAGGAAATCCAAGTTCGCGAAGTCCCCGCCGGCGACCGCTGCGCCGCTCTGCCCACCTGCGCGCTTGAACATTGCCTCGGCTTCGTCCATCTCGGCGGCAAAGGCATCGCCAGCCTTGGCCTCTTGCGCCCCGGTTTCGGTAGTCCGGATCGGCCAGGGGTTCAGCAGCAGACTGGGCCGTTCGAGCATGTTGCCCGGGAACTTGGTCGCATAGCGGCGGTCGATGATATACCGGTACTCGTCGCCGATGTTGCGGCCCTCGACGTACAGGGCGTCCAGCTTCTTTGGCGCGGCCCACGCCGGCTCGGCGTCTCGCACGCGGGACAGGTGCTGGAACACCGGGAACGCCGGCCAGTAGTGCGTGGCCAGCAAATGGACTCGCGTGAATTTCGTCGCGTTCTGGACGCGAACCGTTACGGCTTGTTCGGCGACTTCGACCGCTGCGATCTGCAACGGATTGTCGCCCCGGACTTCCAGTTGACGGTTGGTGCCCAGCACGAAATCGCCGTCGCGCCGCCCGTCGGCGATGCGGATGCGGATCGTTTGATTTGTGCGTTTCAGCCACAGGTCGTAATCGCCGCGGGCCAGACCTTGGATTTGCAACAGGCCGCCATCAAGGGAGAGAGCTTCGAAGCGGTCTGTCAGGAAGGTATCGCCGCGGAGTTCGAGCAGCGAGAACTCATCCCGCGTCGGCTCTTTCGGCAGCGGCTGTCCCGCCTGAGCCGAATAGGGCAGCACCAGTCGCTCGCCTGCCATGCCGTGCAGTTGGCTCGCGATCGTGTTGCCCGGTTGCAGCAGGTTCCACGTGTGCGCGGTGTCCTCCGGACCTTGCGCCGTAAGCGCGACGATATCCGTCAGCGGCCCCAGGTGGACGCGGCCCTGCGGATCGGTCTTCAGCGTCGTCTGCACGGGTTGCTTGAAATCTCGGTGTTTCAGCGTCAAGCGGACGGGGCGGTCACTGCGAGATTCTCCCGTTCGGCCAAGCACATCCAGGGCGAACTGGCCATCGATCAGCACCAGATGCAGATCCTCGACCTTGTCGGTCCCGTCGATCTCGTTCAGCGAGAACGATTCGGCCACCGCCAGATCGATCTTCTTGTTCTGGCTCAAGTTCTGCACCTTGGCCATCAACTGGAAACCGAGCGACCGCAGGCGTTGGGGCACCTGGAACTCGTAGGTCGCTTCGCGGTCCTCGAACAACTCGAAATCCGCGACTTCCTTCGTCGTCGATACGTCTTCGCGATCTCGCGAGTTGATCACCAGACGCACTTCGTCCAACAGGCGGAGCGATACGGGAATGCCGTTCAGGTACAGTTGCGGCCGGATGACCACCTTGGCAGTGTTCTGCTGCAGGATCGACTCGCGGTCCACGTAGATCCCGGCTGCCAGGGCGTAGTCCTCCGATTCGTGCTGGAATTCGCCCAAGGCACTGAACCCGCCCTGCGACAACACGATCGGCTGTCGCTGAGGTGCGTTGGAGAAGGGAACCAGAATCTCGCCGCGGTCGCCGGGCGTGTAATCGCGGCCGGCGAACCAGATCGTGGCGTCGTTCAGCTTGCGGTTCTGCTCGTCGAACACCGTGAATGCCTGGCCCGCCGTCGTGGTGCGGACCAGGTGCCGCAGCATGCCTTTGCGGATCACCGCTCGACTGCTCCGGCCGCTGCCGATGAAGTCGACCACGAAGACGCCGGCGCGGTTGAGTTCCGGGAAATCGAACCGCCGCCGCACCCGCCGCAGCGCCGGCTCGCTGTACTCGTACGTGTTCTCCCAGTTGGGCACCAGGCCGTCCAGGTTGATGTCCGTATTCACTTCGCGCAGATTCTCGCGATAGAAATTCGCCGTGTTGATCTCGAAGACCTTGACGATCAACGTGCCGACGTTCTTGACGTACACGTCCAGACTGACCGGATCTTCGGCAGCGAAGCGAGGCGGATTCGTGAAAGCGAAATCCAGGTCCACGCGATCCTTCAGCGCCTGGAATTCGGCCGGCGCAAGCAGCGACGACCACTGCTCGCCTTCGCCCAATCCGTTGACGATCTTCGTTTCCGCGAACTGGCGTTTGAGGTATTGATCGTTGATGTAGGGCAACAGAGGTTCGTACGTGGTTTCGTCGACGAAGAAATGATGCAGGTAGCTGCGAACCAGCGGCTCGTCGTTTCCAACGGGCGGCAACAGGGTAAAGCTGGCGAAATCGGCATTCAGATCCGCCGGAAAGCGGCGGCTGTCTTCCTGTTCCAGGAACTTCCGTTCGACATACGGCAAGGGCCGAGGCAGCCGAATGTACGTCATGAACCGGTCTTTTTCGTAGATACCGCGCGCTCGGTCAAAATCGAGCCGGTGATACAGCACGTGGGCCTTCAACGAATTGTGTACCGGCCCAAGCTGCTGGACAAACGCCCACATCCGGTCGAGCAAGGCCAGATGCTGCTCCGGCTCGCGTTGCCAATCGACGTCGGCTTCGGGCTGCAGCTTGATCAGGTACGCATTGACGAAGTTTGTCTGGTTCAGCAGGTCGGGTTTCCGCTTGACGCAATCGTCCAATTGGGACAACAGCAGCAGTCCGTGGATCGGCAGCGATCCGAATCCTCCGCTGTTTTGGTAATTCAGGTCGTCGACCACCAGTTGCGACAGATTGGCGTAATCGGGCCGGCGGAGACGCGAGAGCAGATGCCGCCGACGGTCAGGGTTCAACTCAGCAGCGGTCAACCAATCGAGTGCCGAGTCTTCGAAGCCTTCGAGGTTCTGGAATCTGGCCATCGCTTGCTCTGTCAATCGCTGGCGGGTGATCGTGGCCGGATCCAAGGCGATGGGCAAATTCGGCTTCTGGCCGATCGTCTCTCGTTGATGATTGAACTGCAGATTCAGTTGCTGGCGAATATGTTCCAATGACTTCTGCGGATCTTTGTCATAGGTCAACAGCGCCTGGCGATTCTGGATCTCGCGGACTCGCGGCGTGTAGTTGTGCCGCTTGATCCAGTCGGCCAGCAGTTTTTCGACCTGGTCGAACTGCTCGATGTTCTGGAAATGCAGGCAGTGGTAGTAGTAGTAATCTTCGGTCCCGGGAATCAGTTGTTTCAGCGGCACCGTCCGGTCGCCCGCCAGAGCAAAGTCCTCGATGTAATCGATCTCGGCTGCAGCGGCTGCTGCCGAGCCCGACAACAGCACAAGACAAACCAGTAGTTTCGGCACGGATTGCATGACACTCCCCCCATTACGTGTTGCTTGGCGGCTGGATGGCTCTCAAGGCGGGTCAGCGCAGACCTTGTTTCGAACGAAACTCACAAGAGACCCAGACGAACTGACCGGGCAAATGGTTTTGTTGGACAACTCGGCGATGTCGCAAAGAGTTTGTCGGATCGAGACTATGCCATTATAATCCATGTCGTTCGCCACGAGCCAAAAAGGGTGGGAAAGCGAGAGATTCCATAACGCTGGTCCGAGCGATCGAAGAAATCGGCTACGCTGTCAACGTCGCACGTTCTGTGCCGAAAGAGGGGAGTTTATTGCATGCCTGTCGAAATGCAGTTGTCGCGGATCATCATCAGCGAAATCCATGACCAGCAGATCATCTACCTGCGAGAGGTGGATGGCGAGCGGCAGTTTCCGATCGTGATCGGCATTTTCGAAGCGACCAGTATCGAACGGCGGATCAAGGGAGTTCAGACGCCTCGGCCGCTGACGCACGATCTGATTGTGAATGTCATCGAGCAACTCGAGGGGGAACCGGACAGTGTGGTGATCAACGATTTGCGCGAAGGAACCTACTTCGCCGAGCTGCGAATCCGGCGCGGCGGCGAGTTGATTTCGGTCGATTCACGGCCTTCCGACGCGATTGCGGTGGCCGTCACTTGCGAGCCGCCTCTACCCATTTTTGTTGTTGAAGAGGTTCTGGACGAGGCTGCCAGCGATTCTGTCTAAACTTCGTATCCCGCCGAGGCCGAAGAATGCTTCATAACGGATGACGACGCCTGTAGCGGAAGTCGCGAGAATTCCGATCTTGTTGATAAAGCCTGAGATTCATCCGATTGACGCTGCCGAGTCTCGCGCCTACAGTTTTGATGCCGGCAGCACCTGTTTTCCATCAAGGCAGCGAAGAATCGCATGATGTACCAGCAGCCCTTCTCCCAGAAATTCCGCTGTCGCTGTACGTGTCCGGCCTGACCGGACACATTCTCGCCCGCCCACCACTTGATGGGCTTTGCTTCGCGTTTTTCCTCTTGCTACACGCCCCTTGCGGGGAGGTTTCCGTCATGGCTTCCGACTTGAGACTGAAAGAGAGTTTGCCCAACCTGACCGACGAGATTGTCGAGACCTACACCAGCGTCGGCACGATCAATCACCTGGGGCATTGCCCGCTGCCCAAGTACGACGAAGTGATCTCGGCACTCGAAGATCTGAAAGATATTTTGTATCCCGGCTATCGTCGCCGCGAGGGCCTTCACATCGGCAACGTCACCTACCACGTGGGTGATTTGGTAGATGGTTTGCACGATAAGTTGACCACGCAGATCGCCCGAGCATTGCAGCACCACGCTCGTGCCGAATTGGGCATTGATCCTTGCCAGGACCGTGAGGACTACCAGGCACGCGGCCAATCGATCGCCATCTCCTTCTTGCAGCGGATTCCCGATCTGCGGCGATTGTTGGCGACAGACGTCCGAGCCGCCTACGACGGGGATCCGGCCTGCAAGAATTTGGACGAAGTGATCCTGTGCTACCCGGGACTCGAAGCAGTAACCGTCTACCGATTGGCTCACGAACTGCACGGTTTGGGAGTGCCGTTCATCCCACGGATGATGACCGAATGGGCGCACAAGCAGACGGGCATCGACATTCATCCAGGCGCACACATTGGACCGCACTTCTTCATCGATCACGGCACGGGCGTCGTGGTCGGCGAGACTTGCGAGATCGGTGCTTACGTCAAGCTATATCAAGGGGTGACGCTCGGCGCCCTGAGTTTTCCGACCGACGCGGACGGAAAGGTGATCCGCAACATGAAGCGGCACCCGACGATCGAAGATCGAGTGGTCATCTACGCCAACGCGACGGTCCTGGGCGGCAAGACGGTGATCGGGCACGATTCCGTCATTGGCTCCAGCGTCTGGCTGACGCGCAGCGTGGCGCCGTACACAACGGTCACCATCGAGAAACCCGACCTGCGGATCCGCGGCGGTGACGCGACTGAGATCGACGTCACCGCGGTCGAACCCGAAGCGCGGGCTGGCTGACATCGGCCGCAAACCGAGTCGAGTGCGTTGCGGCTGATGGACAATCGAGGTTATGCGTACTGGTGCCGGCGGTGGCATTCGTGCGGGCTGTCGGGATAGATCGGCAGATCGGCCGGCATGTTGCGGGCGACCTGCTGTTCTTCCTTGAGGAAGACCGATTCGCAGGTCGCAGCCAAGCGGCGGACCGCCTCGGTTTCTTCCTCGGTGATCGGCTTGAAATTTCGCGCGGCCGCGATCGTCTTGTCCAGAATGTCCAGGAAGCTGATCGGAATGCCGGTCACCACGCCCTCCAGGGACAAAACGAACCGCATGGCCAGCAGCATTTCCCGTTCGTCCTCCACCGGCCGATACCACCACTGCCGCGTCCGCTGGACGTCCTTCGGCCAGAGTCCGCGCGAAACCGGCTTGATCGAGATTACCGCGGCGCCTTTTTCAGCAGCCAGTTTCAACACGGGCTTGCCGAACCCGATCGCGTAGTACTCGACGAAATTGATCGGGAACATGCACGTGTCGAACGGAAAGCCGTCCAGCGCGGCGAGCGCCGCCTTGGTGGTGTGGGCCGAAAAGCCGATGTGCTTGATCTTGCCTTCCTCTTGCGCCTTCAGGATCGTCTCCATCGCACCACCCGGCCCGAGTGCCTGAGCAACCTCCTCGGGGCGCCTCAGGCAGTGCAGTTGGTACAGATCGAAATGGTCGGTCTTCAGTCGCTTGAGCGAACGTTCGAGTTCTTCGCGGGCTTTGTCCTTGTCGTACATTCGCGTCTTGCAGGACAGATAGATCTTGCTGCGGTCGATGCCCTGCAAGCCGACGCCCATCTTGATTTCGCATTCGCCGTCACGCCCGTACGCCGGCGCGACGTCGAAGTAATTCACGCCTTGGTCGAACGCCTTGTGGATGCCCGCCGTGCATTCGGGCTGTTCGTGGTGCCGCAACGCCAAGCCGGGAAAGCCCACGACCGAAACCTGTGCGCCGGTCCTGCCCAACGTTCGCCGCGGCAGCTCTTGCCCATTGGCCTCGGCTACCGCCTGCGCCGCCGTCTCCTGACTTTGGGCCGCTTGGCCGCTCAGCATGCCGGTGCCCAGTGCTCCGCTCACCCCCATCAAAAACGACCGTCGTTTCATGGCTATCTCCTGAATTCATGAGTCTCCCGGCGTCGAATGCCGCCACCGAGGCAGATCCTATCCACTCCAACCGCTCAGTATTCTATACCAGATTTCGCAAAGGGGCGAAACAAGCGGGCCAACGTCAAGAAATCGCGGTATCTGCTTGCTCTCGTTTTCGAGCGGTGATAGTCTACAAATAGGCGCGGATGAGGTTTTCGGGCAGTCGAGCCAAGATGCAAAGGAAGCCTTGGTTGGTCAGTCCTCGATGTCGCGGCGTCTCTGCCTGGCTTTGTGCAGCTCATCGGCCGATTCGGCCCTGCGGATTTGCCACCTTGGGCAGAGCGGGGACGAGCCTTTCGCCGAGTGCGGAGAAGACGCGGGACCGAATGAGCTTCCGTGTCGTCTTCTTGCAGGAGGCGCATCATGATCCCGCGTTTCTTCCCCCTGGGTCGGCTGCCTGTCAAGGCGCATCGTTGGTTCCCGCATCGGCTGCAGCCGTTACGCCGCCTGCTGTTTGAACCGCTTGAGAACCGCCATTTGTTGGCAGGCCCTGAAATCGCCGTGTTCGATTGGGCATTGAACATCCCCAGCACGGCCACGGTGGATTTCGGGACAATCCCGCCCACGCAATGGCACGGAATCGAGAAACAGTTCACGGTTCATAACCTCGGTGATGCACCGCTGAATTTCACCATTCCGGCGACGATGCCGTCGGGTTTTACCTTACTGACTCCGGCGGGAAACTACAGCCTCCCAGCCGGCGACAGCATGTTCTTCGAGATCCGGCTAAACGGGAATCCATCGGGCAGTTCCAGCGGATCGATTTCCATCGACACCAACGATTCCGACGAGAACCCGTTCGTGCTGGGGCTCAAGGGCCAAGTAACAACCACGCCGAACCTGCCCGCGAAAATCATCGATGACGGAGACGTCGGTTTCAGCGCTAGCGCCGGCTGGACCACAACGACAGGCGGCTACCAAGACGATGTGAGGACAATCGCCGGCGGTACCGGAGGCCAGACGGCCACCTGGGAGTTCGGAGATCTTCCCAACGGTATCTATCGCATTTGGGCGACTTGGCCGGCCGACACCAACCGGCCCTCGAGTGCGGCGTACCAAGTGTTCGACGCGGGCGACCCGCGAGGCGAACATCCGGCGAACCAGCAAGTTGCGCCGAACGATTTGAATGACGCCAATGGCTGGTGGACGGAACTCGGGGACGCTGACATTCTCAGCGGCACACTGCAGGTCAGGCTCAGCGATCAAGCTGCCTCGACCCAATTCGTGGCGGCCGACGCGATCCGAATTCAGCGCATCAGCGATCTGTCCTCGATTGACGAGTTCACGATCGATGACGGCAATACAGGGTTCAGCACCTCGGGAACATGGAACGTCTCCAGTAATGGCTACGACGGCGATCTGCGGACCAATGCGGCGGGCAGCGGAACCGACAAGGCCCGGTGGACGTTCAATGTCTCGCCGGGGATGTACGAGGTCTGGGCGACCTGGTATCCGCAACTTGGCAACAGCGCGGCTTCGAACGCTCCCTTTGCGGTCTTCGATGGCCAGACGCCGCGCGGAACGATGCCAGTCGATCAGCGTTTCGTGCCGAACGATGTCAACGACGGATGGAATTGGTGGGAATCGCTCGGCGGACCGTTCGAGATCACATCGCTGAGCACGCAGAATCTTGTGGTCGAACTGACCGACAACGCCAACGGATCGGTCATCGCCGACGCGGTGCGCATCCAGCGAGTCTTGCTTCCTGCTCCGGTTCCAGGGCCGGAGATCGAGGTGCGATCCGGGGCAGCGAACGTCTCCGACGGGGGCACGCTGGATTTCGGCTCGACATCGCCGGGAACTTCGGTCGAAAGGTCGCTAACGATCAAGAACGTGGGGAGCGATCCGTTGGAGCTTGTTTCGCTCAGCCAATTGCCCAGCGGTTTCAGCGTGACACCATCGTTCGCCGCCGGAACATTGGCTTCGGGCGAGTCGGTCACGTATGCCGTGTCGTTCCAATCCGAGACGCCAGGAGTCTACCAAGGAACAGTATCACTGGGGAGCAATGACGCAGATGAAGACCCGTTCGAGATCTTCCTGACCGGCCAGGTGCTAGCGGTGCCCGAGGTGGATGTCGAGTACTATCTGATCAGCAAGGGATGCCAGTACGTTCAGTCGGGAACGGAGAGTCCGAATCCGGCGGCAGGTACTCCCTACTTCTTCTATTCGCAAGTGGCGGAAGCTGCCAACGGAGCAGCCACGGTCAGCAACGCGAGTCTCCGTACGCCCAGCGGGAGCACCAAGACACTCGTTCGGAACGCGTTCGACCAAACCTGGGAATATCAGGCCGAATTCGCCACCAAGAGTTCGCTCGATTCGAGCTTCCGTTCGGGCGCCTACCAGTTCACCATCGTCACGCTCCATCAAGGAAGCCAGAAACCAAGCATTGAGCTCCCGACCGATGCCTATCCCTCGCCACCCCGAGTCAGCAATTGGACCGAGGCTCAATCGCTGATCCCTAACGCGGATTTCCTGATGACGTGGGATGCCTTTGCCACGGGATCGGCCGACGATTTCATCCAGTTGTGCGTCTACGCTTCGAGCGGCCAAGCCGTCTTCTGCACGCCGGAGCCTTACGAAGCAGACGCGTTCGATGGGACGAAGACATCGGTGGTCATCCCGGCTGACACCTTCATCAGCAATCAGAGCTACACCGCGGAACTGATGTTTGTGAAGAACGCCGGATGGAACACCACCTCCCATCCCGGCGCTGTGGGAGTTGCCGCCTACGTGAGCCTGACCGAGTTTGCCATGCAGACGGTCTCCGCGGCGCCGCCCGCGGGCCTATTGCAGTTCAGCGCCTCCGACTATCGGGCGGACGAACCAGATGGGCAGGTCACCATCACCGTGAATCGGATCGGAGGCACGCAGGGCGAAGTATCTGTCAACTACGCGACGGACGACGGCACCGCCACTGCCGGCGCGGACTACGAGACCTCGCAAGGAATGCTCGTCTTTGCAGACGGGGTCGTGACGCAAACCTTCACAGTCAATCTGGTCGATGACGATGACGTCGAAGGCAACGAGACGGTCCACTTGACGTTGAGCGAACCGACCGGCGGTGCGGCGCTGGGAATTCCCGTGACTGCCGTGTTGACGATCGCAGACGACGAAGTGACCGTCGGACCGGGAACCTACTTGGACGAGGATGGAGACAGCTACACGATCAAATTGAGCGGTCCCGGAGAAGCACGCATTCGCTTGGATGATCCGGATGGGAACGGCAGTGGGCCGATCAATACGATCCTGCTGACGGGAACCACGGCCAAGAGTTCCCTGTCGGTCACCGTCAAGAAGGCGACTGGCGGAGACGGCAAGGTGGCGATTGGCCGAGTTGTCGGCGACGGCGATCTCAAGTCGCTGAGCGCCAGCAAATCGGATCTGACCGGAACCGGGATCGAGTTCCGAGGTTGGGTAGGACAAATCGCGATGGGAGACCTGAAGAACCAGTCTTCCGGCGTCAGCCAAATCGTGCTGGGAGGCAACCCAGACCAGTCGACGAAAATCTCGTTTGGCGACGCCCCGTATGGTGCGAACGTTCATTTGGGGGCGATGCTTGGAGCGTTGACAGCGCGCAGCCTGCTCGACGGACTCATCGAAGCTCCCGCGATCAGCGCCCTCTCGACCACAGCGGGATCTCTGTGCATCGATCTCGAAGTTGCCGGCGCGGTCAAATCCGTCTCGGTCAAGAACGGCAGCGCCAGCGGCGCGTGGCAGGCGGCCAGCTTTGGTACGGTTTCTGTCTCGGGTGGCGGTTTCGCGGGGAATCTGGCCGCGACGGCGACGGCGGCCAGTTTAGGCAAGACGCCCGCGATCAGCGGCCTGAGCGTCAGCGGCGGGAACCTGGAGTTGGATCTGGTGGCCGACGGTGCGGTCAAATCCGTCTCGGTCAAGAGCGGCAGCGCCAGCGGCGCGTGGCAGGCGGCCAGCTTTGGCACCGTTTCGGTCTCGGGTGGCGGTTTCGAGGGAGATCTGATCGCGACGGCGACAGCGGCCAGTTTGGGCAAGACTGCGGCGATCGGCAAACTGGCCGTTACCGGCGGGGACATCGCCGCGCATCTTCACGCGTTGGGCAAAGTCGGCACGGTGCAAGTGTCCAAGGACAAGGCCGGCGCGGGTGGATCGATGTTGGACGCGCACGCCGCGGCAGCGGCGTTCGGCACGTTCAGTATCGGGAAGAACTTGGCGAACTGCGTCATCCTGGCCGGCGCAAATCTCGGCGACGATTTCGAGGTCGCCGGAACCGGTGGCAACGCCGATACCTTCGGCCCCGGTTCGATCAGCAAGTTCTCTGTCGGCGGGCAGGTCCGCGATTCGATGGTCGGTGCCGGACTGGATCCCATGGGCTTGGTATTCCGCAATGGCAATGACGAAATCGCCGGCGGCACGGCCAGCAAGATCGGCTCGTTTTCGATCACGGGCACGGCGGGCAACGAGGACTATTTCCGCGCCGGTGCCTGGCCGAAGACAGTGAAGGTCGGAGGCGCATCCGTCAGTCCGGCAACCGACTCGCGGTTTCTGGATCTGCAGAACTTCTGGGATTGCACCACGACCAGCGAGGATGGTCGTGCATTGCTGCAAATTGCCGGCAAGGAACTCCCGTTGCAGTTGCTCGATGGGCTTTCCGGACATCCTGTTCCCGGCTTGCAGGTCGCCGTTTCCACGGGGACGGGAGCCGAGGGATTGGCCGTCTTGGAAGTCTTCGACCCGACGGATCAGTATCCTCCTCGTTTCGTCGTGCTGCACGGAACGTATGCTTCCGGCCCCGAAGGCTTCGGCCTTGCCTCGGTCGCAGAAGAGGAGGGCGGAGATCAAGAAGTTGCCGTCTCGATCTTCGACCGCACATCCTTCGGGGCGGAACTCGTGGAAGCAATCGAACTCCCACGGCAGCTCCCGAAACTGGCGGCTCCGCTGAAAGTGGTCTCCAGCGTGAGCGGCGTGTTGGAAGCGTTCGGCAAACTGGCCAAGGTCACCGACAAAGCGTCCGGCGGATTGGTAAGCAAGCAACTCGGGCAATGGGATGCGGCGGGGGTGAAACCCATCGGCAATCAAGATGCGTTGCGCGAGATCAACGACAAGGCGAAAGACGACACGCTCAAGAACCTGGCAATCGCCGGCGTGGCGAGCATCGTTACGGGCAACCCTTTGCCCCTGCTGAAATTCACCATCTCGCTGGGCGTTACCGAAGTGATTCGGACGATGGACGAGCACACGGTGCTGGAATGCCCGGAAGGCCAATTGTATGTCACGCGACTGGGCAATACGGAGCTTTATTCATGCAGCGCGTTGCCGGCGCTTCCAGCCTGGGCTCCTGCACCCGTCATCGCAACTTCGGACGGCTCCCCGGTGTCCGGCGGGTACATCGAGATGATCAGCCAACAGCGTTGGGGAGTCGGCTTGCGTGCGCCGCTCGACGGTTCGGGGCACGCCGATGTGGCAGTGCCTCCGAACGAGTACACGCTGCAGCACATCGAGCAGGGGCGGCCTCCCTTCCGCACCGATGTTGTGGTCCCGCAGGAAGGAACGCCCTTGAATATCACTCTGCCAAGCAAACCGCAGGTTGCCCACCTGACGCTGAAGGCGACCCCCGGCATCACCGGCCTGCTGGATCCCGGCAGTCAGATCCGGTTCACGGTCGAAGCGAAAAAAGCCGGCGGAGAAATCATCCCGCTCGATGAACTTCCATGCACCTTGAGCTATCAAGTATTCAATCCCGTCGGCTCCCAAGTGGGCAACATCGCTGGACCACAAGATGATCCGATCACAGGCCCCGGCACGGGAGTATTGACCGTTGGATCCGACCAGGGTGCGGCTCGCGTGGTGGCTGCGTGCGGGACGGTCAGAAGCAATCTTGCTCTCGTATCCGGTCTCGGTCCCGCCTTCAATTTGCCGGTGATTCTGATCGGGGACGCCTCCGTCGTCGAAGGCAACAGCGGCACGCGGAACTGTGTGTTCAACGTCCAGTTGAGCAAAGCCAGCGCGCAAACCGTGACGGTGGATTACAACACAGCCTATGTTGGCAGCGCATCGCCAACCAGCGACTACACGGACGTCACAGGAACGCTGAAGTTTGCGCCGGGCAAGACCAGCGCTCAGATCTTGGTGCCGGTAAAAGGCGACAACCAATTTGAAGGGGACGAGCAATTCGCGGTAGGTTTGTCAAACCCGGTCAACGCCCGCTTAGATCTGAAGAATAGCGCCGCAGGGACCATCGTCGACGACGATTTTCCGGGGATCACGGTCAGTCCCACAAGCGGCTTGATAACAACCGAATCCGCGGGCAGGGCGACGTTCTCGGTCAAGTTGAATTCCCAACCCACGGCTGATGTGACGATTGCGCTGGCGAGCAGCGACATCACGGAGGGCACCGTCGCTCCCACATCATTGACCTTTACTTCAGCCAATTGGAGCACCGCACGAACGGTCACTGTCACGGGAGTCGACGACTCACAGATCGACGGCGATATTCCCTACCAAGTCGCGCCGACGTCCGTTACCTCCGCCGATCCGATCTACGCGGATCCCGCGTTGTACAAGCCCACCATCAACGTCACCAACCGCGACAACGATGTGCTGGGGAAGGGCAAAGTCTACGTGACGGTCGTCGGCAATGGTTACGTCATCGACAGCACGGGCCAGATCGACACGCGGGATGGCCGAAATCTGGGAACGTACTCGTCCAGTGTCCAGGATATTTGGCTGGCTGCGTCCACACCTTCGGGCTTCATGCCGGATTCCGTCATCTGGGTCTACCCGAACGGCAGCCAAAGTGATTCCACGGCTCCCGAACTCGTTACTCCGTCCGATTGGCCGAACGGTCTGGCTTTGACTGTCTACATCGACGTGCAACCCTTGTTGGCCGATCGCAGCGCAGCAATGCAAACACTGGATGCACAGCAGACGCCGGAGGAGGGCGTCGTAGCGGGACTCCTTCGCCAAGCGAGCTTGTCGTGGGCGGCGACCGACTTGAACTTGGAACAACAGATGCGACTGGATGACATCGAATTGCGTTTCATGGATCTTCCGGGCCCGATGGTCGGTGGATTTGACGGCCGGGCAATTCTCCTCGACCGGGACGCCGCTGGATTCGGTTGGTATCTGGATGACACGCCCCGATCCCACGAGGAATTCGTACGGACGGCAAGGACTTCATCTCTTGCACTCAGCACCCGTCCCGCGGGCGGTCGCATGGACATGTTGACGGTGCTGATGCATGAATTGGGACATCTCCTGGGTTTCGAAGATCTCGATCCGGCCGACGACCCCGACCACATCATGGCTGGAACCTTGTCGCCGGGTATACGCCGCATCCCTTGGCCAACCGCAGCAGACGCCGCCTTCGCCGCCTGGAGATCGTGACTTGACCGGAGGCGATCGACGAACTCAAGTTCATCCCACACCCGAGCAAGAAGTGGGCCGGTTGCAGCCGTTCCCTGCTTCTGATAAATTCTGTCAGACAAGAAAGTCCCCGTGGCTCAATTGGATAGAGCGTCGGCCTCCGGAGCCGAAGGTTACAGGTTCGAATCCTGTCGGGGATACTCAGTGCGAAAATCGACGCAAGTCCTTACGCCGCGAGCATAAACGCTTGCGGCGTTTGCATTTGCCGCGACGCAACTCCCGCCCGGGTTTCGACTTCCGTCGGCCTCGGAGGCCGAAGCTCTCCTACCCAAAACGGCCCTCTTCGTTTCAGATTCCGGCAAATCGATGCAAAATCCGGCGAGCTGTATGGCACCACGGCAAACACCACGGCCTGGGGACTCGTGAAAAAAGAGCACCGTGGAAAGCACCGAATGAGATGAGCGACGCATAGACGAGAAATTACTTCTACCCGAAAAGGTTCGATCGCATGAAAAAACGGGGTAAGACACCGACACGACGAGGTTCAGGACCACCAAGCTTGGCGGAAATTCCGTTCCGGGAGTTGGTTGACTTGGACGAGCAACTGCGGGGTTTGCGTGAACAGTATGTCAACGCTCCACCTGCGAAACGGCGTTCAGCGGCCCAGTGGGCACACGATAACGCCCACGCCTCGATGCTCATGGCTCGGGCGACGGGGACAGCCGCGATGGTGCATCCGGCTTGGCACGATGCGGCGGCCTCATTGGCGATCGACCCCGGCTTTGCTCCCGCGATACTCACCGTGGGCTCGATAGAGTACCAATACGGCCGCGTCGAAGAGGCCATGCGGCTCTTTCTGCAATTGACGACCTTGCCCGCGGACACGGAATGCTTGGCTGAAATCATCGACGCGGCCGGAGACTTTCTCATCGACCAGGATGACGCCGAGCATGCTGGGCAGTTGTATGCCGCTGCTGCTCGTGCCTACCCGAACGTTGCTCTCTACTACGTCGGTCTCGGGTACTGCCTCGCGGAAGCCGGACAGTTCGAGGAATCCGTCGAGCAACATCGGCGGGCGGTCGCATTGGAACCGAAGAACCACTTGCACCTGAATGATTTCGGCTACAGCCTGCTGCAGGCCGGCCGTTTGGATGAGGCCGAAGAGGTATTGCAGCGTGCGGTGGAAATCGCACCGCCCAATTATGCTCAAGCCAAAGCGAATCTCGATCATCTTCGAAAAATCCGAAGCGAGCCGCGGTGATCAGACGTAACCAAAATACTGATTGCGACTGAGGGAAGGTCGCCGAGCTGGACACCGGGGCGTGCTATGACGAAATTGCGGCCATCGCCGACAACCATCCAAAACGACACCGCCCGTGTCGGCCGCAATGATCGCTGCCCCTGGGGCAGCGGCAAGAGATACAAGAAATGCAGGCCGTTCCATCCGGGAAATCTCGGCTTTACTCTGACGTCTCCAGGAGAACCCATGCGCATCATCCTGTCTTGCGTCGCGTTGCTGGCTTCGGCCGTCACGGGCTTCGCGGCGAATCCGCCCGCGGATTCGCCCGAAAAGAACGAGCCCGTCTTCCTGACGGCCAATGACATGTCGATCGCGACGGGCAATCCTTCGCTCGTGCTCATGTCCAGCGGCTCCACGCACATCCCGGTTTGGTCATTGTCGGGAGGCACGGCCGGACAGTCCGTCGTCGGCGTCGTGCCCCTGCCCGGCGGGTGTGCCGCCGTGAGGGTCGAAATCGTCGTAACCACGTCGGAAGCGCCGGCGAACTCGGGCGCCGAAGACGTCTACAGGGTCCACCTCTCGCAGATGGTGGAGAACGCGCCCTTCACGGAACGGTACTACCTGGGCAACCCGGTCAGGACGGCGCTGCCGGCCGCGCCGTTTCATTCTCGGACCATCGTCCTGGAGTCGTATTATGAAGTGGTGCCTGACGCCCCCTTGTGCGTGCGCATCCAGCGCGAACCCACCGACCCCGCCAACACGTTCACCCGCCCGACCGGGCTCGCCATGGTCAAGGTCACGCCGGTGAAACGCCCCGCCAAGCCCTATGTCGTGCAGGAGGCCAAACGCTACAACTCATGGCCGATGATCCAGGCCATCGGCGACACTCTGGTCTGCGTATACAGCCGCGGGTCGGCCCACGACATCGGCGAAGACGCCCGGGCCGTCTACGCGCGCACCTCGCCGGACCAGGGCAAGACCTGGACGGACGAAACGCTCGTCGCCAACACGCCGGGCTTCGGCGAAGTCGCTGTCGGCAAAGGACTGGACTCGACCGGGGCGATGCTCCTCTGGGTGCGCCGAGTCGGCAGCGAGTGGCTCCAGGATCTCTACCGCACGACAGACGGCGTGATGTTCAAGCTCGTGGCGACGCCGAAGCTCGCCGTGATGCCGGTGCAGATCACCGACGTCTTCACGGTCCCGAAGGTCGGGCTGATGGCGCTGTGGTTTGCCGGAAGCTACGCCGACGGCGCGGATCACTCGTGGGGCACGCTGACCAGCGCGGACGACGGCGCGACCTGGAAGCAGACCGTCATCGAATCCGGGCTGAGCAAGTCGCAGTGGCCGACTGAACCTTCGGCCGTCTACCTCGGCGACGGCCGGATCCTCGCGATCGGACGGTCGGAAACCTGGGGCGGCTCGTCCACGGCGCGATCCCAGTTCCAGTTGACGTCGACCGATGATGGCGCGACCTGGAAACGCACGCAGACGAACATCGGCGAGGTCGTCGGCTCGACGCCGAGCCTGATTCTCGACCCGAAGACCGGACTGATCAGCAACTACTACTACCAGCGCGGCCGGGGCGGCGTCCTCCGACGCCGGGTCGCCGATCCCGCCCTCGTGTTCGACAATCCGCTCGGCTGGCCCGTTTCCACGGCGGTCGCCACCGGTAGTGAACTCCCGCTCGACGCGGGCAACGTGAACGCCACCGCGATCGGTGACACGCACTTCCTCGCCTACTATTCCGGCAGGGCTCCTGATACGGCCATCCTTGTATCCGCGGTCCCTGCGCCCGCCGGCGGAAACTCGGCCAGCGCCCACTCCGCCCCGCAGCGGGAAAAAGAATGAGACGCGGGCACACCCTTGCTCGGCAGCCGCGAGACGATCCGCAGGTAGCATCTGCCAGCCTGTATTTGGGGAACACAGGCAAGCCGCCTGTGTTACAACTCGCCCCCGTGGATAATCCGGGTTATCAGGTCGAACCACTCGGTGGGCTGCCACCCAATCAACGAGGCTGGGCATCAAGCACGGCGGAAGAATCCGGGCCTGGCAGGATCTGGAACGAGCCCCGTCAAGGCCGGCAGTGATTCGTGCCCCGCGATCACAAGGCGACCACCGGGCACCAGCCGCGCAGACAACTGGCAAATTGCGACAGACGCCGTTTTCGGCTATGTTCGGCGTCATCGATTCGAATTACAGACGCGAGGCGGCGGACTCATCCACTGCTGGAACCGCAACCATGAACGATCAGAGGCAGCCATCCCTGAGCCTCGCTCTCGGCATCGACGCCGCGAAGCCCGGCATCGTCACCGCTCTGGGTTCCGGCCGCTGGATCAGTGTGATTTCGAATGGTCTCCAATCGCCAAGAGGAAAATCGCCATGAATCGTCGTCAATTCCTAGCCCGCACGGGCCAAGCGACCGCGTTGGCACTCGGTGCGTCGTCCGGTTTGTTTGGATCACGGATTTCTGCCCAGCAGCCGACGGCGCCGCCACAGCCGACCAGCGGGCCGTTGCGGGTGTCCGCCCGGAACCCGCGGTATTTTTGCGATGCGAACGGTCGGGAGCTGCTGCTGGCGGGTTCCCACACCTGGAACACTCTGGTCGATATGGGCCGCAGCGACCCGCCCGAGGCGTTTGACTTCGACGCCTACCTGGACTTCCTCGGCCGCTATGGCCACAACTTCATCCGGCTGTGGGCCTGGGACTCGACAACCTGGGACACGCGGGCCAACGGACGGTTGGGCAAGGATTTCATCCATCACGCCGCTCCGCTGCCGTGGCTGCGGACCGGTCCGGACGAGGCCCTGGACGGCAAGCCCAAGTTCGACCTGAAGCAATTCAACCCGGCGTATTTTGAACGGCTGCGTCAGCGGGTCAGTGCCGCAGGTCGTCGCGGCATCTATGTGTCCGTGATGCTGTTCGAGGGCTGGGGCATGTTCCACGGGAACCGTCGCCGAGGCACGAAGGACGCGTGGGCGTGGCGCAGCCATCCCTTTCACCCCGACAACAACTGCAGCGGCATCGACGCCGGTGAAAAGGTGCATAGCCGAGCCCACCCGGCCGTCAGCGCGATCCAAGCGGCCTACATCCGCAAGGTGGTCGATACGGTCAACGATCTGGACAACGTGCTGTACGAAGTGATCAACGAGGGCGGCGAGAAAGAATGGGATTGGTGGGTAGCGGAAACTTTGCGCCAGTACGAACGCACTCAACCTCACCAGCACCCGATCGGCATCACGGGCCATGGCGCGGAGCGGTTGGAAAGCATGCTTGCGAGCCCGGCCGACTGGATCTCGCCCGGTTCCCAGGACGGATACAGAGACGATCCACCAGCCTGGGATGGCAAGAAGGTGAGCCTGTTGGACACGGACCACGTTTGGGGCGTCGGTGGCAATGGCGCGTGGGTCTGGAAGAGTTTCACGCGCGGCCACAACCCGCTGTTCATGGACCCCTACGACGGAGCGGTGCTCGGCAACCGGTTCGATCCGCAGTGGGATCCGATCCGCCGAAATCTGGGCCACGCGATCCGTCTGGCTCGACGTTTGGACCTGGCGGCGATGGTTCCGCATGACGACCTGGCATCGACAAAGTACTGCTTGGCCGAACCGGGCAAGGCTTACGTCGTCTACATTCCCAGCGGCGGCAAGGTGAAGGTTTCGCTCGGCCAGGCCAAGAACCGGTTCGCGTTGGAGTGGATACATCCGTCAAGCGGTAAAGCTGTCGCCGCCGATGCCGTGACAGGCGGCGCGGACCACGAATTCACCGCCCCGTTCGACGGCGATGCGGTGTTGTATCTGTCCCGCGCGTAACCCCTCAGCAATCCCCGGCGGCGAGGGTTGCTTGGATCTTGAACAGGAGAGCACAGAGGTAACGGAAGGCGAATCGGTTCTCTGTTTCCTCCTGTTCCCACCGAAGCCCACAACAAATTCGTGCGTTGACTGGAGGCAGTCCATGAGAAGAACCTTCTGTCGCTCTTCGCAAGCCGCGAAGGCGGTCAATCGTCGTCTCGCATTTCTCAACAGCTTGTTGCTCCCGCTAACGGCCTTCCTCGTGCTGATGGCGCTGCCCTGTCATGCTGCGGAGACGACCGTCTTTCCCGGCGCGAAGTGGGCAGAGGCTACGCCCGAGTCGCAGGGCGTGGACGGCGTGAAGTTGAACGAGGCCGCCGAGTTGCTGACAAGCACCGTGGGCGCCGACGGTGCGCGGGAATTGGTCGTTATCCGTCACGGGCGAATGATCTGGAAAGGCGACAACATCGACAAGCGGCACGGCGTCTGGTCCGCGACGAAGTCGTTTACCAGCACCGTGCTGGGACTGCTGATCGCAGACGGCAAGTGTACGCTCGACACGCGCGCAGCGGATGTGCTGCCCGAGTTGAAGGCGCATTACCCCGACGTGACGCTACGACATTTCACGACGATGACCAGCGGCTATCGCGCCGTGGGCGACGAGACGATCGGCAGCTACAAGCACGGCCCGAGCACCACGCCGTTCGTGCCGAATCCGCAACCGCTCTTCACGCCGCCTGGTTCGCAGTACGCCTACTGGGACTCGGCGATGAACACGTTCGCGCTGGTACTCACGAAGATCGCCGACGAGCCGATCGAGCAACTGTTCAAGCGTCGCGTGGCCGACCCGATCGGCCTGAAGAACTGGGACTGGGGCGATTACGCGACCGTGGACGGCGTGATTGTCAACGGCGGTTCCGGCAACGGCGACAAGCACATCGTCATCACCGCGCGCGAAATGGCCCGATTCGGCCTGCTCTTTCTGAACCGCGGCAGGTGGAATGGCGCGCAACTCGTCCCCGAGTTGTGGATCGCCGATGCCACGCGGGTTCAGGTGCCGGCCACGATGCCGTGGGCGCAGCCGGAGAGCGAGATCGACGGCCGCGGCGTGTACGGATTCAACTGGTGGCGAAACGGTCTGAAGCCCGATGGCACACGCAAACTGCCCTCCGCACCGGAGGGTACCTTCTGGGCTTCCGGCCACAACAATAACAAGTGCTTCGTCATCCCCGAGTGGGACATGGTCATCGTCCGCCTGGGCCTGGACGGCAAGGCGAAGGACGAGGCATGGAACGGATTCCTGGCGAAAGTCGCCGAGTCTTTGAAATGAAAACGACGCCACAAACGGAGAGACACTTGAAGCACGCACGATGGATGATCTGTCTGGCGGTCGCCCTCCTGCACGGAGCGGCTGCGAATCCTGTTTTGGCCGCGGCCGGACCCTACGTGGACGGCCGGTTCCGGGGACGCATCGCTTACAGTTGCGACGGCAACCACAACGACCCCGACGACTGGGCCGCGTCGCCCGTGACGCTGGCCATTCTCGCCGAAGCGGGCCTGAAAGAGCAGTTGGTCCACTTCGACTACAACTGCATCCTGCCCTTGACGGATCCCGAGTGGGAAAAGCTACACGCCGAGAGCGTCCTCGGCACGGCGGAGCGATACGGCTTCGATCTGGCGAAATTCTTCGATTGCCGAAAGGACCGCGACGGCGCAGTCGCCAGCATCGTCAAGGCGATCGACGATTCTACGGCGACCGATCCGTTGTACTTCATCATCGCCGGCCCGATGGAGGTGCCGTATCTGGGAATTCAGAAGTCCGACCCCGCCAAGCGGCAGTTCGTCTACTGCATCTCGCACAGCCGGTGGAATGACGGGTTCGCTTCCCGCTACAAGTTCACGTGTACCAAGCGGAGCGTGATCGAGCGGGACGTGCATTGGGTGCAGATTCGCGACCAGAACCGGCTGCTCAGTTTCGGCCGCTACGGCCGGCCTTCCGCGTGGAAGGAATTCGAGCCGTATTTCTGGATGCGGGACTCGGACGATGCGCGAGTCCGCTGGCTGTGGGAACGGATGGTCATCTCGGCCCGCCCCGACGCGTCCGACGCCGGGATGACCTGGTTCCTGGCAACCGGCGACGAGGAGTGCGATCCGGTCAAACTTCGGCGATTGATCGACGAACACCGCTGCCCCGCGCCGCTGATCGCCAGGCGACAGGTCCGAATCGAGGCGGAGAATTTCCGCCATCTCGAAGGCTGCGCGCTCGAAGATCGCAACGACAAGCAGGCGTCCCATGCGCTCAACGTCTCCCTGGCGGGAGGAAAGACCGGATCGATCCGCACTCGCTTCGACGAACCCTTTACCCACGACAATGCCCGCTACGAAGTGGAGATTCGGTACTTCGACGCCCAAGACTCGCGCTGTCGATTAGCGTTGTCCGTCAATGGCGCCGCCCAGGGAACGGCCTGGGAGTCTCCCGGCGAAGGTCGTGGCTGGATGAGCCGGACGATTCGCGACGTAGCGATCCGCCGCGGTGACGAAATTAGGCTGGACGTCCAAGCCGCTGATTCAGCAGCCGGCAAACTCGACTATGTGCAGCTCAATGACCAAAGTGGGCATCTTGAAGGAGAGAATATCCGGTGAAGATTGCAGTGACGAACCGCCTTGACCTGCGTTTCCCTCTGCGGCTGGTTGACGTGGTCGCCCCAACTCGGCCAACGTGGCAACGACCAACGTGGCAGCAGCGATCCTTCCTTCGCCGTGCCACGCTTCCAGCGATGGATTCTGTCAAGGCATGCGCACCACGACTCCGCTCGTTTGGCCGCCCCGACAGACGTTACGCGTCCGAGGCGGCGTGCCGGTCGAGCCAGTCGTGCAGGTCGTCGAGCGATTGGAACCGCAGGAGGGCCTTGGCCAGTTTCTCCAGGGCTGCGGCGGGCAATCCATAGACGCGGTCCTCGTCGTCCTGCGGCAGAGTGCCACAAACCTCGGCCAACAACGACAACACGACGCTGGTTCTGCCGCGGGCCTCCCCGCGGGCTTCCGCAAAACGTTCTACGGACGTAATGTACGGCATCTTCCGTGCCTCCTCAAAATCGACGATTTCTCGCGTCAGTTGTCTTTCCAGGTCGACCCGCAGGTGCATCATCCAGTCCAACAGCCCGAAGATGTCGCGGATTTGATCTCCATTATAGCCTAGCTCGTACAATCCGAGTACCAGGTTTCGCTTGGCCCGATACCGGCCTTCCGGGTCGCCGGCCGTGCGGAGGGCCTCGATCTGGGCTCGGGCCACCAGAACCGGCAGCGAGGTATCGTCTCGCCAGTCCGAGTCCAAGCGGTCGATCAGCTTGCAGACAGGGAACTTCAGGCGGTACTCGAACGGGCCGACCCGGAACAGATCCTCGTCCGGTGCCCAGCCGCGCCGCAGATCGGCCAGGACCGCCAGCGTCAGCACGCGCCGTTGGCAAATCCAATAGATGCCCGCGTTGTACCGCGAAATCCGGGAGGCAAACGCCTCGTCGTAAGACGACTGGATTTCCAGATGTACGAGGATCCACTGTTCCTGTCCGCTCTGCAACCGGACTTTGGCCAACACATCCACTTGGCGGTTCCGCTTGCCGGCTTGGCCGATCACCTGGCTGAGTTCCTTGTCGCACCACTCCGGCTCGTACGTCCAGTCGATCGCAACGTACACCAGCGGAAAGTATTTGGCCAGGAATTCGAGCAGAAAACGGCGCAGGGCCTCTTTCCAGGCTCCGTCGTAATCGCTGTCCTGATCCTGATCGAGCGCGGTGACTTCGTCGGTCATAGCAGGCCGTGATACGTCGGCCGGCAGTGTCTGTCAAGGCGCGATCCGAGTGAAAAAGTTGCTTGAGCGAATCGCATCCCGTCATGCGCTGTCCAGTCTCGCCGCGTGCAGAGGTGCATCAGCAGGCCCGGGGAAGCGATGGTGACGACGTATGCAGGACGATGCGGACCCGTTGGAGAATGTGCCGCCCGAAACCGGACACGGTGTCCGAGAACGAGGGTCAGGCAGGGTTCCAGAAGTGTCTGGAAGGTCACGGATGTCTGGTATTGGTGACGGGTTGTATGTCGAACAGCCTCGTTGCGATCCGCTGACGGGTTGGGCACAATCGTTACGGTGACCAAAAAGAACAAGTTAACTGTGGAGACGGGGAGGTGCGGACATGATGATGCGGTCTCTGCTGATCGTCTTGCTGGCGATCACGTCTTGTGGCGCTGCCGGCGCGATGGAGGTCGGCACGAACTTCTGGGACGTGGGCTGGGGCGGGGAAGCCAACGATCCTTTTGTGGACGGCCACAAGAACGTTCGCGGCGACAACCCCTGGAAGCCGGAGTTCCTGGACGAGATCCGTGTCTACACGGTTTTCCGCTTCATGGACTGGGGCAAGACGAACAACGCCGTCGAAGCCCACGGCGGCAAGACGCGCTGGGAAGATCGCGTGAAGAAGTCCGACCCTGTGCAGCGTCCAATGGCCTACGAATGGATGATCGACCTGTGCAACCGCACGCAGCGGGACATGTGGGTGTGCGTGCCGCACTTCGCCGACGAAGAGTACATGTATCAACTCGCGCGTTTGATCCGCGAGCAACTCGATCCGGCGTTGAAATGCTACGTCGAGTGGTCCAACGAGACCTGGAACGGAATGTTCAAGCAGGCCCACTCCTGCAACGAGCAAGCGAAGAAACTGGAGTTGCCAGCCGGAACCAAGTGGGAGGACAACCTGTGGTATCGCGGGCAGATGTACCACGCCAAGCAGACGTTCGAGACATTTCATCAGTTTGATCGGGCTTTCGGCGACCAGAGTCATCGTCTGGTCAGGGTGATCGGCGGAACGACGGCCCATGCCTTCGCCCAGACGCACATCTGGGCGATCAGCAGCCCCGTGCTGAACCCGCACCAGGTGAAGCCGGACGCCTACTCGCTGGCCCCGTACTTCGGCAATGGCCTGAACGGCAAGGACGCGGACATCGTGGATCAGGCGAAGCAGGCCATCGCGAAGCGTTTGGAGGGAGTACGCCGCGTCGAACAGATCGTCAAAGCAGCCGAGTTGCGGCTGATCACGTACGAAGGCGGTCAGCATCTGAAAGAGAACTCGGACGTGTTCTGCGCCAACCCGGCCGTGTACGGTGTCTACCGGCACTACCTCGGCCAGATGGAACAGCATTTCGACCTGTTCATGCATTACACGCACAACGGCACCCACAGCAGCGGCAACTCCTGGGGCGCGAAGCGATTCATCGGCGAACCGGCCGACGAAGCGCACAAGTATCGGACGCTGCGCGACTATGCGATCACGACCGGACAGTACGATCCCGAGGCGGGGACGGTCAAGCGGATCAGCGAGAAGTCGGCTGCTTCGAGATAATCGCCCCGCTTCTGTTACCGGCTAATGCACTCGGTTAGCCGAAGGAAAAATTATGCCGCTATGGATCAGCATGTTCCAACAAGATCGGTTCACCGACTGAAGTTGGCGTTGGCTGCATCGGCAGGGGCTTGTATCGCCGTCTCCGCGTGTTATTGGTGGCAGCCGGATTGGCTTGCACCCGTGACACTGGTTCCTGCGTGGTGTTGGCTGGTGCCCGGCCTCGTACCGGTCGGATTCGGGCTTCGTGCGAAAAGCAGAATCTCGTGTTTGGCGGTGCTGATGCTGTGGATCGCGTTTACGATCCTGTTCGTCGAGGAAGTCCGATCTGTCGTGCGTCCGGCCTGCCCGCCGACGGTTGCATGGCAGCAAGCTCGCGAGCAGGGCAGAGCCGTCCGTGTGGTCGCTCTGAACTGCTTCGTCGCCAACCCGCGGGCTGCTGCCGAGGCGGCCGGATACGAACCGGACATCGTCTTGTTGCAGGAATCGCCGAGCCGGGAGCATTTAGAACGGTTGTCCCGCCAATTCTTCGGCATTGACGGGGCGTTCCTCTGGGGCGGTGACACGGCGATTCTGGCGCGGGGGCGTCTACAACCGCGTCACGTGGACGCCACAACACATTTTGTCCATGCAGGCGTCGAGTTGCTCAGCGGATTCGAGGCGGACGTGCTCAGCGTCCGGCTGAACCCGCCCGTCTTTCGTCTCGACTTCTGGAGCCCTGGATTCTGGAGGGATCATCGCAATAATCGAATCAAACACCGCCGCCAGATCGAAAGCATGATGGTCAATGTCCGGAGCGTTCCCACGTCTCGACCGTTGGTTGTCGGGGGCGACTTCAATGCACCGCCGAATGATGCTGCACTCGTGCCGCTCCGGGAACGTCTGTTCGACACCTTCCGACAAGCCGGACGTGGCTGGGGAAACACCGGCACCAACCGTTTTCCGTTGTTCCGCGTCGACCAGATTTGGACCAGTGCGGATCTGCGCGCGGAGTCTGTTGTTGCACGACGGACCATCCACTCGGACCACCGCATGGTCGTTTGCGACCTGATGCTCCGGGAGTAGAATCCCCATGAATCTGATTCCGAAAATCGGAGCCTTTGCTCCGCAGGCCCTTGCCGATCAGCGGCGAAGGTACCATGAACGACTGTCCGACCACTTTCCGGCACGGATGGCTTGCGGGAGTCAACGGCTAGACCCTCGTGACTTCAGCCGGTGATGTTGGACACGCAGTCAGGGCGAGCAAGGTTGCCAGGGCGAGTATCCGCATGTTCTGTGCCTCGATTCCGGCGTTCAGCTTCCGGGAAACAACTCGATGCCGAGCCATTTTCGCAGAACAACGACCACCGGAACAACGGGTATCGGTGAGTAACTTCGACCGCCTACATCCTGCTTTGCAGCACCACATCGTCAACAGCTTGGGCTGGCGCGAGCTGCGGCCGTTTCAGGAGGCGGTGATTGGTCCGATCTTGGCTGGCAAGCATCTGATCGTGTTGGCTCCTACCGCAGGCGGCAAAACGGAGGCCGCCTTTTTTCCGGTTGTCTCGCGGATGCTGACCGAGGACTGGCGGGGGCTGAGCGTATTGTACATCTGCCCGATCAAGGCGCTGCTGAACAACCTCGATCTCCGGCTGCAACGATACTGTACCCTGCTCGGAAGGCGGTCCGCGCTGTGGCACGGCGACATCAAGTCTTCCGCTCGGAAACGCATCCTTCGCGAGCCTCCCGACTGCCTGCTGTTGGCCACGAAGGACGAAACCTTGGTCCAGGCAGCGGGAGTGATCGACCTGTGGGCCGAGGGGTACGTCGAACCGATCGAGCCGCCGCCGCTGCCGCTGCACGTGCTCGCTCAACAATTGATGGCCCTCTCGTTACAAGAGCGTGGGATCGGCCGCGAAGACTGGCTGGGGTGGGTCCGCGCCGTCCCCGGCTTTGCGATGATTCCATCCGACTGCGTTCAGCGTCTTGTTGCCTGGATGCTCCAGCGGGAGATTCTCTGGGACGAAGCCGGGATATTGGCCATGGGTCGCGAGGGCGAGGGCAAGTACGGCCGCAGGAACTTCCTGGAACTGTTTTCCGTGTTCATGTCGCCGCCCCTGTTCTCGATCCTGCACGGTCGTCAGGAACTGGGCTACGTCGACGAGATGACCTTCCTGGGCAAGCACGAGGGGCCACGGGTCTTGCTGCTGGGCGGCCGCTGCTGGAAAGTGAACCACATCGACTGGCAACGCCGCATCGCGCACGTCGAAGCCACCGAGCTGACGGGCCGCTCACGCTGGAAGGGCGAAGGGCGAGGTCTAGGCTTCCGGCTTTCGCAGACGATCAAACGGATCCTGGCCACGGACGAGGGTTGCACTCGCTGGTCCCGGCGAGCTACGGAGCGGATGGGCGAGATCCGCCAAGAGTTTCCCTGGCTGCGCGTCGATTCATCGGCGGCCGTGTTGGCAGCGGACGGGAAAACCGAGTGGTGGACGTTCGGCGGAAATCGAGCCAACGCGACCTTGGCGCGTCAACTGGCTCGCGAGACCGCCAGCAAGGTAAGCCACGACAGTTTCACGCTGAACTTCGACTCGGCAGTCAAGCTGCAAGATGTTGAACGAGCCATCGCCCAACTCCGTCAACGCGATGCCACCGACATGCGTCCCGCCATCGACGAGGCCGCCATCGACGGCTTGAAATTCTCGGAGTGCCTGCCCACCGAGTTGGCCATCGAGATGCTGGAATTGCGGCTCCGGGAACCCACCGCGACCCAACACATCCTGAAGGAGGACGTGAGATTTCTGGTACGGTGATCACCACGCGGTCGCCGCCGAAGCCTCGATCACCAGCGCATGAAGAACAACCACAGGAAGGAGAAGATCGTCACAACAATCACCAGCAGAGCAACGACCTTGCCCACGTAGCCCACTCCGTACCAGTTCTCGGACGGCGACCAGAACCAATGGGAATGTGCCAGCAGCGCGAAAGCAGCGACGAGGCTCGCAGCCCCCCAGGTGCCGCGGGTGAACACGGATGCAGACAGGACCAAGGCCAGGGCGGGAAGAACAACGCCGTACACCCAACGCGTCGCAGGATTCGCGTCGGGCGAGCCCTCCAGGGAGTCAATCGCTCGGAACAGATTCTCGCGCTCGCTGTCCGTCCACATCAAACGCATCGCGGGCTCCTTGAAACTGCGCAACCTGCCGGAAGATCGGGACTGACCTAACACCTGCTGGCGTATTCGCCCCTTTGCGGCGATTCTTGGCAATGACCGGCAGGTGCTGGCCAGGTTGATCGATTGTTGCTGTCGCCGGTGACCGATCCATCATCTGTGGCCGGGACGCCTGGATCCCGGCGCCGTAGTACAGGCTGCCAGCCTGTACTTGGAGACACAGGCAAGCTGCCTGTGCTACAACGCGCCCCCGTGAATAATCCGGGCTAGGCCTGATGGTTTCGCCCAACGTTGAAAATCGGATCTGGAAAATACAGCACCAGATAAATGGGTCAAATTCTTGACATTGCGGTTCGCTCTGTTACTCTGAGGAATCGATCCCCCGCGATGGCATGGGCAATGGTGCTTGGCAGCGGTATCCATCTTCCGTCCGGAGGACGAGTCATTCCGACGCTTTCCCTTGATCGAGACCAGCGGCTCGATGCGCCGCAGGATGGGTCCGTGGCTTCATCGTCTGAACCGCAACACCATAACCCGGCGCGCTCTTGCGCGGCCGCACTGCGCCCCCGCTGCATTTCCTCTTGGTCGCTCCTGCCTTGATTTTGCCGAAGGAACTCTCCCATGATGCGCCCCGATCCGATTTTCCAAGGCCAACGTCGTCACCTCGGTTCCGCCAGAGGACAGCGCCAACGCAGATTCCGCCGCCTGCTCCTGGAGCCGCTCGAAGCCCGGCACCTGCTAGCCATCCTCAGCCCCGGTGTGTTCACCGACGGATTATCGGGCGGAACCTTGCGCGAAGCGGTGATCGCTGCGAACGCTTCAACGGATGCGGTAGATACGATCCAACTGGCAGCGGGCACCTATACGCTCACCTTATCCGGAGCCAACGAGGATCAGTCCGCGAGCGGCGATCTGGACATACGGAAGATCAACGGAGTCATTGAGATCGTCGGAGCCGGTGCGGGAGCCACTACCATCGACGCCACGGGCCTTGGCGACCGGTTGTTCCAGGTTTTCGACGGGGCGGCGGTGACTTTCCGCGACGTGACGATCCGCGGCGGACAAGCCAGCGACGTCGGCGGTGGAATTCGGAACGACCAAGGAACCGTCATTCTCGACCGGATCAGCTTGGAACAGAACGTCACCACGACCAGCGACGACCACGGGGGAGGGATCTACAGTTCGGGGACCCGCTCGTCCTTGACGATCGTTGACAGCACGATCCGCAACAACATCGCCTACGGCAACGGAGGAGGGATCTATGTCAACGAAGGTTCGTTGGTCATCGGCGGGACCACGATGGTCACGGGCAATCGGATCAGCCAAGACGACCGCAACGGTGCCGGCCTCTTCAGCAACGGGCGGACGAATGCGGTTCTCACGGGCAACCTGACTTTCAACGATAACACCACCCGCGGCCACGGCGGCGGCTTATACAACACGCAGCATGGCGTGATCGATGGCAGTGGATTGACGTCGATCACCATCACCAATAACCAAGCGGGCAACGACGGACAGGGAAATACGCGCACCGACCGACACGGCGGCGGCTTCTACAACGCCGAGCACGGCCAGGTCTTGCTGGCCAATGCCACCATCACCGATAACGGTTCGCCCACCGTCGGACAACACGGGGGCGGGTTCTACAACCAACAGAACGGCGAGGTGACGATTGTCGGCGGCACGATCCGCAACAACCGTGCCCGGGATGTCGGCGGAGGATTCTACAACACGGACCGCGGGATCGTGACGCTGACGGACGTCGTGCTCGACAACAACACGGCCGGCACCGAGGCCGGTGGCTTTCGCAACAACGCTGCCCCGGCGCGGGTAGTCATGAGCGGCGGCTCGCTGGCGAATAACCAGGCGGGCACCAACGGCGGTGCGTTCATGAACCTGGGGCAGGTCACGCTCAGCGGCTTGGACATTGCCCACAACTCGTCCGGCAACCAGGGCGGTGGTTTCTACCAGGTCGGGCTGCTAGCCTCCGTCACGGCCACGGACGTCAACCTCACGGACAACACCGCTGCCAATGCCGGTGGCGGGTTCATCAACTACTACGGCGCGGTCACCCTGGCGGTCTCCGCCCACGCCCACGTCGAAGTCTCTCGCAACAGGTTGATCAACGACGGCCAGACGGGCGGCGGCTTCCGCAACGTCGGCACCGGCGTGGTGCTGATCGAGAACGGCCTGATCCAGGACAACATCAGCACGGGCAGCGGGGCTGGATTCCACAATGCGGACGAAGGTCGGGTAACGATCACCGACGGCGAGATCTCGGGGAACGTGATGAACACCACGCTCACCGACCAGGACGGCGGCGGGTTCTACAACGCCCAGGCCGGACAGGTGACGCTGGACGGCGTCGCCGTACGGAACAACGCGGCCCGGCGCACCGGCGGCGGGTTTCACAACAACGACGGCGCCGGCGTGGTCACGATCCTTGACGGCATCCTTGAAAACAACACCGCCGAAACCAGCAGCGGCGGCGGGTTTTTCAACCGCGGCGTGGTCAACTTGACCCGTACCGACATCGTCGGCAACCGGACGCTGGGCACAGGCACTGACAACCGAGTGGGCGGCGGCTTTCGCAACGAGCGCGGCACCGGTCGCGTAACCATCATCGACGGCGACATTCGCAATAACACTGCCTACGGCGAGGGCGCTGGATTCTCCAACGACGACGGCACGGTCACGATCCAGGCCACCAGCGGCAGCGTGGAAATCTCCGGCAATACGATCGCGTCCCCGGACCATGATGGTGCCGGATTCCGCGCTTCCGGACAAGGTACCGTCAACCTGACAAACGTCGACATCAAGAATAACGTCACCGCCGGCCACGGTGGAGGTTTCAGCGCGCGAAACGACGCGATCGTGAACCTCGACGGCGGCATGATCTCGGGCAACCAGGCCACGCGCGACGACCGCAGCGGAGGCGCGTTCTACACCACGGAGGACGCACGCATCGCGATCGCCAACGCGACAATCGCGAATAACACGGCCGGCGACGAGGGCGGCGGCTTCTACGCCGGGTCCACGCGGAATGTCGTGACCATCCGGGATACGACGATCTCCGGCAACACGACTCGCCGCGGCCACGGCGGCGGCTTTTCGAACCGCGGTACGGTGGAGTTGACGCGGGTGGACATCGTGAACAATCGCACCTTGGGCGAAGACGGCAACGACCAGAACAACAACGGCGGCGGGTTCTACAGTGTCGGCGCGTTGTCCGTGGTGACGGGCGAGGATGTCAAGATCGACCATAACCGGGCCCACGGCGCCGGGGCCGGCTTCCACATGGACGACGGCATCGTGACGCTGACCGGGACCAGTCCCGGCGCGGTGAGCATCTCTGGCAACCAGATCGACGTGCCGGTGGACAACAACGACGACCGCCGCGGCGGTGGCTTCCAGGCAGGCCGCGATTCGCACACCGGCCAAGTCACCCTGAGCAACGCCAAGATCGAGAATAACACCACGCCGCGCCACGGCGGCGGGTTCGCGGTGATTCGCACCACCCGCGTCACGCTGCAGAACGTGACGCTCAGCGGGAACAAGGCCGGTTTGGACGGCGGCGGATTCTACGCCGAAAACACCGACAGCATCGTGACGATCATCGACAGCGAGATCCGGGACAATGTCGCCGCCTTCGGCCTGCCCTCCGGCAGCAATCGGTACGGCGGCGGCTTCCGGGCTCAGGGGATCGTCAACGTTTCCGGTTCGATCATCGAAGGCAATCGTACAGAGTTGAGCAGCCCGGGCGCAAACGACGAGCGCCGTGGAGGCGGCTTGTACCTGGACGGGAACGCGATGTTGACGATCTCCGACAGCGTCGTACGGAACAACCAAGCCGCGGGCCCGGGCGGGGGAATCGCCTCGTACGGGACGATCGCGGCGACCAACCTGGACGTCAAAGACAATCTCGTAATCTCCGACCGGCGTCAGGGCGGCGGCATCTGGAACGCCGGGGCGGGCCTGATCGACTGGACCGGCGGAGAAATCTCGGGGAACACGACCACCGAGGCCGGCGGTGGCCTGCACAACCGCGACAGCGGCGAGGTCCGACTGACCGGCGTCACGATCACAGGCAACTTCACCAAGCACCTGACCCAGACCAACTCGCCCGGCGCCGGCATCCACCAGGACGGGACCGGCACGCTGCTGGTGCTGCAGGACGCGGACATCACCAACAACGTCGCCCAGGGCCAGGGGGCCGGAATCTACAACAGCAACGGGCGCATCACGGCGACGGAAACCGTGATCTCGAACAACGTCGCCGCGGAAGACAACGAAGGCGGCATCCAGTTGGACAATCGGCACGGGGGCGGGATCTACAACGCCAACTTCGGTTTCATCGAGGGGACCAATCTGACGATCGACAACAACGTAGCCCGCCGCGGCGGCGGGTTCGACAACCGGAACTCCGGCAAGATCGTCCTCCACGGCGGCAGCATCAGCGGCAACATCATCCGGGACAACCAGACCAACGACCAGGGCGGCGGCTTCTACAACGACAACGAAGGCGTCGTGATCTTGAACGGCGTCTCGGTGACCGGCAACCAGTCCAGCGACCAGGGCGGCGGTTTCTTCAACAACAGCAGCGGCCGGGTCGAAATCACCAACAGCCACATCGACGGAAACACCGCCGCCACGCTTGGAGGCGGTTTCTCCAACAACTCCACCAACTGTCTCGTGATCATCACGGACAGTACCGTGAACAACAACACGGCCATTTCAAACGTCGGCGGCGGGATCCGCAATAACGCCGGAACGGTCTTGGCCACGCGGGTCGATATCAGCGGCAATCGAACTCTGGGCAGCGGCGACGTCAACCGCGACGGGGGCGGCGTTTTCAACGGCGGCGGGGGAAAGATGACCCTGGACCGCGTGACCTTGACCAATAACCAGTCGTACGGCCGCGGCGCGGGCATGTTCACCAACTCCAGCGGGCAAGTGGACATCATCGACTCGACCATTCAAGACAACCGAGTGGTCTTCAATCACACGGAGAATTTCTGGCGTGGGGCGGGCGGCGGCTTGGTCGTCGATCAAGCGGCAGCCGTCGTCAACATCTCCGGGTCGCTGATCGCGGGCAACATCGCGGTCGACGGCGGCGGCGGCATCCGCAACTGGCACGGCACCCTGAACATCACCAACTCGACGATCAGCGGCAACCGGGCCGGCATCCTGCCCGACGATACGTTCCGCGACGCCGACGGCGGCGGCCTGCAAAGCGTCAGCAGCGATTCGATCTCGAATCTCAACCACGTGACCGTCGCGGGTAACCGGTCCACCGGGAACAATGCCGGAGGTTTGGAATTGAGCAGCGGTGTGATGACGCTGGAGAACAGCATCGTCTTCGGGAACCTCCGCCAAATCGACACCGGCGCGACGCCGGCCGACACGCGGAACACGATCAACCTGGCGGGGCACAACATCATTGGCGTGCACTTGGGAACGGCCCTGAGTGGTTCGGGCACCTCGGACGCGACCGATCCCCAACTCGCCGCCCTGGCCGACAACGGCGGCACGACTTGGACGCATGCGATCCCGGCCGGCAGCAGCGCCGCGGACGCCTCCTCGGACTCGACGCGGCCCACCGACCAGCGCGGCGTCGCCCGGCCGCAGAACGGCATCGCCGATCTGGGCGCGTACGAGATTGTCTCGGCGGGGCCGGTGATCACCACTCTACTTGTCCCTGCCGCAGGCGAGACCGGCACCGCCGTGAACCTGAACGCGGAGGCCAGCGGCGCCGGCCCGTTCGCGTACACCTGGACGATCACTCAGCCGGATGGAGCAACGTTCACGATGGCCGGACCGACCGTCAGTTACACGCCGACGGCGGGAGGCAAGTTCCAGGCCCGCGTGGTAGCGACGGACAACAACGGAAATTCGGCGACGGACATGGCAGCCACGGAGGTGACCAAGGTGGCCACCGTGACTCTCACGAGCGACGGCCTCAGCGGTGGCACGCTGCGGGAAGCGATCATCGCCGCCAATACGTCCACCGCAGCGGTCGACATCGTCCGCCTGGCGATCGGAACCTACACGCTGAGCCTAGCCGGCAGCGACAGCGGCACCAATCCGTTCTCCACGACCGATTGGACTGGCGGCGACCTGGACATCGCCAAACAGAACGGAGTGATCGTGATCGCAGGCGGCTCTCCCGATGCCTCGCAGACGGTGATCGACGCTGCCGGAGTCCATCGGGTGTTCCAGATCTTGCCCAACAGCAAGGTGGTGTTCCGCAACCTGACGTTGGCGGGTGGATTGGTCACGGACACGACCGAGGCGGGCGGCGGGTTCCGCAACGACGACGGGATCGTCACCCTGGAGAACGTGATCATCCGCGACAACGTCGTGGGGTTGGCGAACCAGGACCGCCGCGGCGGCGGGTTCTTCAGCCGCGGCCACCGGGCAGTGGTGACCCTCGTCGACTCGCAGGTCATCAACAACGCCGCCAACGGGCGCGGCGGCGGGTTCGGGAACGAAAGCGGTAGCATCGTCACGCTGAACAACACCTTGATCGGCGGAAACACGACCGCGACCACCGACCAAGCCGACCGCCGCGGCGGCGGGTTCTGGAACAGCGGGCACGGGATGGTGAACCTGCTGGGCGACGTCGAAATCGCGGGCAACCGGTCCGTTGGCAGCGGCAACGCCGGCGGCGCGGGCTTCTTCAACGAAGGCTTTGGCGTGATCGACGGCAGCGGCGCCGATTCGGTCCGGATCACGGGCAATTACTTCAGCGGGCGCAGCGCCAGCGTGAATCACGAAGGGGACGGCGGCGGATTCTGGAATACCCAGAAGGGTTCGGTGCGGCTGAACAACGCCGTGATCGACAGCAACGGCTTCTTCGACGCCAACGCCGACGGACGGTACAACCCGGCGGACGGCGATTCCGACAACTTCGGTCGCAGTGGGGGCGGGTTTCGCAACAGCGACTTCGGGCAGGTGGTCATCACCGGCGGTTCGATCCAGGACAATTGGGCTCGCAGTGACGGCGGCGGGTTCTACACGTCCGATCACGGCTCGGTCACCCTCACCGACGTCAAGATCGAGGGGAACCAGGGCCTGCAGGGCGGCGGGTTCTACCATGTGGCCCGGCACGGCACCGTCACTCTCACCGCGACCAGTCCCGGCGCAGCCACGCTGACCAACAACACCGCCCGAACCAGCAGCGGCGGGGCGTTCTCCACTCGCGGCGCCGTGGTCATCACCGGCGTGGACATCACCGCCAATGCGACGCTGGGCAGCGGCAACGACGACCGTCGCGGCGGCGGGTTCTTCAGTTCCGGCCAAACCGCCTCGGTCAGCCTGACCGATGTGAATGTCACCAACAACACGGCCTACGGTCCCGGCGCCGGCTTCTACGCCGAAAACGGCAGCCTCGTGACCTTCTCGCTCCAAGACAATACGCAGGTCGCCATCACCGGGAACCGGATCCTGAGTTCCTCGCGCGAGGGCGGCGGATTCCGGGTGGGCAGCCGGGCCGCCGTGGACATCCGGACCGGCGACACGGGCCACAGCTTCGACATGAACGGGAACACCACAACATCCAGCGGCGGCGCGTTCTTCAACAGCGGCGGCAGCGTGACCCTAAGCAACGGAACCATTTCCGGCTACAGCCTCATCAACAGCGGCAACGGCGGGGCCTTCTACAACCAGAACAGCGGCGTCGTGACCCTGACTAACGTGATCATCGAGAACAACACGGCGGCCGACAACGGCGGCGGATTCTACAACGAGAACTCCACGGGCGTGGTGACGATCATCGACGGGGCCATCCGCAACAATCGCTCCAATGGCGAGAACGATGTGAACGATGCCTCCTCGAACAACCACGGCGGCGGATTCTACAACCGTGGCTCGGTCTTGCTGACCCGCACCGACGTCACCGGCAACCAGACGCTGGGCGCCGCAAACAACCAGCATCACGGCGGCGGATTCTACAACGAGAACCGCTTCTCGAGCGTCACGCTGGTCGACAGCCTCTTGAACGGCAACTCGGCCTACGGGCATGGCGGCGGCTTCTACTCGGCAGATGGACAGGTCACCATCCGGAGCGATGCGCTGGCCAGCGTGCAGATCGCTGGCAACACGATCAATGCGAGCGACCGCGAAGGCGGCGGGTTCTTCGCGACGGGGATGACGCTGGTCACGCTGGAGAACGTCGATGTCGAGAACAACACCGCCACGTCGCACGGCGGCGGGTTTTCGGCGCAGGGCGATGCGGTGGTGGCCATGACGGGCGGTGCGATCACCGACAATCAGTCAACTCGGACCGACCGCGACGGCGGCGGATTCCGGTTGGTCGGCCAAGCAGCCGTGAATCTGACCGATGTGTCTCTGCAAGACAACACGGCCGGCCGGCGCGGCGGCGGGTTCCGGGCCGAGAGTATCGACAACCGCGTGACGATGACCGGCGGCCGGATTAGCAACAACCTGGCCCGCACCGACGACGGGGGAGGATTCTTCAATCGCGGTTCGGTGACGCTGACCAACGTGTCCGTCGACAACAACCTGGCCGATGGCTCCGGGAACGACGATCACGGTGGCGGCGGATTCTACAGCGAAGGCTATGGGGCGAACGTCTCGATCACCGGGGGCGTCATCACTCAGAACCTGGCCTACGGCGTGGGTGGCGGTTTCGCCAACATCAATGGCACGGTCACCATCACCGGCACCGACATCACGAAGAACACGGTTCTGTCCACCGACCGGGGCGGCGGCGGGTTCTGGACCCAGAACAGCGGCCGTGTGACCATCAGCGACAGCGAGATCAGCGAAAACGTCTCGACGAACCATGGCGGCGGGTTCCACGTCGGTACGTCCGACAACAACATCTGGAACGCGGGCAGCGTGGAACTGACGAACGTCTCGATCGTCGACAACGTGGCCCGTCTGGAAGGCGGCGGATTCGCCAGTTTCAGCAATCACAGCAGCGTGATCTTCCTGAACACCGGCGAAGCCTTGAACCGGATTTCGGGGAATCGGACCTTGGAGTCCTACGGCGGCGGTTTTTCTGCTCGCGGACGGCTCGACATGACCGGCGTGCTGGTCGACAACAATCGCTCCGACGCCGACGGGCCGGCGGGAACGAACAACGACGAAAAACGTGGCGGCGGAGGATACGTCGAGCAATCGGCCACGATCGCCAATCTGGTCGACGTGTCGTTTACCCTTAACCAAGGCGGGCAGGGCGCCGGCCTGCACATACGCGATGCGCAGGTGACGCTGACGGCCGCCGACCCGGCCCAGCGGGCCGAGATTTCGGGCAATACGGTTGTTTCCACCAGCCGCGAAGGCGGCGGATTGTGGGTCAGCGGCGTTGGCGAGTTGATCGCCAGCCGCGTCGATATTGCCGACAATTCCGCCACCAGTAACGGCGGCGGGATCATCATCATGGACCGCGGGCGTTTGACCCTTTCCGATGCCGGTGTCCGTGGCAATCAGACCGCAGCCAACGGAGGCGGAATCCGAAACCAGGGCAACGGCTTGGTCTGGCTGGAAGACGTCCTAATCTCTGAGAACACGGCGGCTCAGCAGGGAGGCGGGTTCTACAACAACGACTCGACAGGCGCCTTCGTCCTGTCCCGCGTCTCGATCACCGACAACAAGGCCGAAAGCAACCATGCGGGCGGCTTCCGCAACAGCGGTCAAGTGACCGGTCAGGACGTGGTGATCCTCGGGAACGAAGCCGGCTCGGCAGACCGGACCAACAACAACGACAACAACCGTATCGGCGGAGGATTCTACAACAACGGTTCGTCCGCCGTCGTCGACTTGACCCGCGTCCAAATCGTCGCCAACCAGGCGCACGGACGCGGAGGCGGTTTCTACAGTGACGGCAGCAGCCGGGTGAGTCTGACTGATTTTGTCATTTCGGCAAACAACACCGACCAAGGCAACAACGAGGGTCAGGGCCGTGGCGGCGGATTCTGGAATAGCGGCGGAGCGAGCGTTACCCTGAGCCGCGGCGAGATCGCCGACAACGAGTCCTTCGGTCACGGAGGCGGGTTCTTCCAGGAAGGTAGTGGATCGAGCGTCGATTTGACCCATGTAACCATCAGCGGCAACGCCGCGGGCAAGGACCAGACCGACGGATCGTGGGTGGACGGGCGAGTCGGCGGCGGATTCTACGCGACCACCGGCGGCGCACGCGTCACGCTGACTCACGTGACCATCACCGACAACGCCAACACACGCAACGGCGCAGATGCCGGGGCAGGGTTCCGCGTAGACAGCGCCGGCAACCGCGTGACGCTGACCGACAGCATCGTGTACGGCAATTTCCGCAACATGGACGCCACACCGATCCCCGACGACATCGACAGCCGCGTAGGGAACGGCAATCTGCGGTTGGCGGGGAATAATGTGCTCGGCGTCACAACCGGCGATGCGTTGGGCGGCGAAACGGGCGGGATCATTGCGGCCGATCCCCTGCTGGGTCCGCTGGCGGACAACGGCGGGTTTTCGCGGACCCATGCGCTGCTGCCCGGCAGTCCGGCGATCGACGCGGCCGTCTGGTCCACGGCGGTGGAGGACCAGCGAAGCTTTTCACGCACCTTCGCCGGCAACGCGGCTGCGGATGTCGGCGCTTTCGAAGTGGCTCCGTTGGTCTTCGACGATACGCTCGGCGTCGACCGGTTCCGCCTGCAATTGAACGCGGCCGCAGATATGATCGAACTGCGAAACGACAACGACGGCAGCCTGCTGGCACAGTCGCCGCGAGCCGCCACCACGGGCGTAGTACTCAGCGGCTTGGACGGCGGCGACACGCTGACGGTCGACTTCGCGCACGGCGATCCCATTCCGGAACGCGACGGACTGACCTTCCACGGGGGCGAGCCAGCGGGAACGCCCGGCGATCGGCTGATCATCGCCAACGGGAGTTTCAATACGGTCGTGAAGACGTTTACCGGGCCGGACAGCGGCACGATCGAAGTCGACGGCAAAGTCATCGCCTACACCGGACTGGAGCCGGTCGATTTCAGCGGCGATCAGATCGCCAGCCTGACGATCAACCTGCCGGCGAGCGCAACCGAGGCGGTGATCGAGGACGACAGCACGCCGGGCGACGACGTCTGGCAGATCCGCCGCACGGGCGGTGCCTGGTTCGAGACCACATCGTTTCCGATTCCCAGCGACTCGCTGACGATCAATGCCGTCGGCGACACGACGGTCGTCGTCCAAGACTTTGATTACAGTGCCAGCACCGGTCCGGCGGTGCTCACGTTCAGCGGTGTTGGCGGCGGCAATACGTTCCGGCTGGGCGGGTCCGAACGTCTGCCGGACGGCGCGGCCTTGATACTGACCGGCGATGCGAGTTTCGACTTGGTAGCGCACACCGAAACCGTCGGCTCGCTGAGCGACTCGGTGGGCGGTACGCGGCTGGATCTCGGAACCGGGCACCTGACCGTCGGCGGCAACGAGAACGACACGACCTTCGCGGCGACCATTGTCGGCAGCGGGAGTCTGACCAAAGTGGGCGGCGGAATCCTGACGTTGACCAACGGCGCCAGTTCCTACACCGGTGCGACGGTCGTCAACGGAGGTGTGCTGCAACTTGCGCACATCAACGCCACGGGGACGACCAGCGGCGTGACGGTGAACAACGCCGGGTTGCTCGAGTTGGCGGGTATCGGCACGTACAACCGGCCGCTGAGCTTGAACGACGGAGCGACGTTGCGCGGAACAGGTTCCTCGACCTACTCGGCCAGCGGCAATCCGGTCATCGCCAGCGGCGCGACCGTGACTCTTGCCACGTCGGCCGGCAGCGATCAGTTGAATATCGGCAGCGGCTACACCAACGCGAGCGGCTCGACGGTTACACCGACCATCAATATCAGCGGTCCGGGCATGGTGGCCCTGAACTCCAGCAGCAGCGGTTTCCGCGGCCAGTGGGTCGTTCAAGCCGGGACTCTGCGGGCCACGATGGCCGGGGCGTTCGGCAGTCCGGCGGCATCGCTGCCGCTCATCGGGAGCACGCTCACATTGGACGGCGGCGATCTCCTGGTCCGCGCCAGCGGCGATGTCGTCTTCAACGCCGGCAGCGGCTCGGCCATCCCCGTCACGGTGTCGGGCGCGACGGCGGCAATCACCTCGCAGCAATCTTCGGGCACGGCGTTCTTCGCCACGATCTTCGGTTCCTTGACGTTCTCCGGCTCGAATTCGCTCACGTTCACCCAGGACGGTTCGATCACCAGCGCCGGCGACCTCCAGTACATTTTCGGCGGGGGCCTCACGGCCGACGGCAACGCGACGATCAACCTGCCACGGATCGTCGGCACGGTTCGCCCCGTGCTGCGACTCAACGGCGGGATCAGCGACGGCGGCAGTGCCCGCACGTTCACATTCGACAACAGTAGCCTGGTCGCCGGCTCGTCCGTGGTTGTCATGGGGTCGTCTCGAACCTTGAGTGCGGAATCTCAAATCGACCTGACAGGCACCCAGGTCATGCACTACATCGCCGTATCGGCCAGCGCCAACGACCATGCCAAGATCCGCCTGGCAAACACCGAAGCCGGAAACGGGGCAATTTATGAAATCCGTGAGAATTCGGACGCCACTTTCGACAACAAGATGATCGTGGACAGCAGCGGTCGGCTGCAGATTGGGCGTGTCTCGCCGGGCGCCGGCGTGACGCACTCGCTGGGCTCGCTGACGATCAACAACGGCAGTACCCTGACCGTGGCAACCGGCAACAATTTGACCGGCAACACGCCGTTTGGCGCCACCTTCGTGAACTACACGACCCTCAACGGGCCGGGAACGTTGAACGTCGGCAACAACGGGACAGGGGTCGGAACGCTGACGCTCGCCGGAACAGTCGCGGATGGCGGTTCTGCCGGTTCGCTCACCAAGTCCGGCTCCGGCACGCTGGTTCTGCCGACCGCGAACACGTACACCGGCACGACGACTGTTAGCGCCGGCGTCCTGCGGATCACCCACGGCCAAGCGTTGGGGACCACGGCGGGCGGCACGGTCGTCGCGGATGGCGCAGCCCTGCAACTGGACGGGAATATCGCGGTGGGGAGTGAGTTGCTCACCATCGGCGGGCAGGGGATCAGCAGCACGGGCGCCCTGCGGAACGTCAGCGGCAACAACTCATGGGCCGGCAACATCACGACGGCTAGCGGCGTGCAGAGCCGTATTCACTCGGACGCAGGCAAGCTGACCGTGACGGGCAACATCACAAGTCCCGGTGTCAACACGCTCGTGCTGTCCGGCGAAGGTGCGGGCGAGGTCAGCGGGGCAATCGGTGGCGTGCATCAGTTGACCAAGCTGGGGAGCGGCACATGGGCCTTGAGCGGAACCAACACCTACACGACGGTCACGAACGTCAGCGCGGGGACGCTGATCGCCAATTCGCCCAACGCCCTGGGCACGGCTGCCGTCGGCTCCGTCGTCTCCAGCGGTGCCACGCTGGACGTGCGGGCCGACGTGGGCAACGAGGCGATCACCAGCCTGGCGGGCTCCGGCGTCGGCGGCAACGGCGCGCTGATCACGAGCACCGGCACCGGGCGAGTAGGCGGCGCCGTCACGCTGACCGGGGACACCACCCTGGGCGGCGGCGGCAGCCTGGCCTTGGACGGAGCCATCGGCGGAACGCACGCGATGACGAAGACCGGCGCCGGCACGGTCACCCTGGGCGGCACCAGCACCTACAGCGGCGCCACCGCAGTCAACGCGGGCACGCTGCTGGTGAACGGCGAGATTGCCAGCAACACCACCGTCACCAATCCGGGCATCCTGGGCGGCACGGGGACGATCAACGGGACCGTCGGCGGGGCGGGGACTGTGGCTCCCGGCACCAGCCCGGGCGTCTTGACTATCAACGGTGACTTCACACCCACGGGGACGGTCGCGTTCGAAGTCCATCCGCCGGCCAGCAGCGCCGGCACGAATTACGATCAACTGGTTGTCAAAGGCCTGCTGGACCTGAGCGGTGCCGCGCTGAGCTTCTCCGGCAGCGCCGGCGCGGTGGCGGCCAACCAGTTCGCCACGTTGATCGCCAACGATTTCTCCGAAGTTACCGAGGCGGCGACCAATTATGCCCAAGGCTCGCTGGTAACCATCAACGACAACAACTACCGAATCTACTACAGCGGAGGTGATGGCAACGACGTGGTGCTGGTCGAGGCCAGCACGCCGACGACGGTCTATGTGGACGACAGTTTCTCCGGCAATGTGGGCCAGGTGATCGCCGACGCCGACCTGGGCACAACGGACAATCAATTGGCCCTGTTTGGCGTGACCGCTTTCACGACGATCAACGCCGGACTGGCGGCGGTCGCCGACGGCGGGACGATCGTGATCAACGGCGGAACCTACGGCGAAGCCGTATCGCTGACGGGCACGCGTGCAATCCGGGTCACGGGGCTGAACGCCGCCCAGACCGTCACCATCAACAGCTTGACGACGGCCATCGGCCAGAACGTGCAGATCGACGGCAGTTCGAACCTGACCATCGGCGATGCCACCAGCACCACGATCGCCGGCCAGATCACCGGTTCCGGCAGCGTGACCAAGCAGGGAGCGGGCCGGGGCACGCTGAGTGCGAACAATTCCTACGCCGGCGTCACCAATGTCAATGCGGGTCAATTGCAGATCACGCAAAGCAGTGCGCTCGGGACGACTGCCGGGGGAACGGTTGTGGCCGACACCGCCCGATTGGAACTAGCCAACAACATCACCGTCACGGGTGAGCTTCTGACCATCACCGGCCAGGGAGGCAATAATGTCGGAGCATTGCAGACGGTCGCCGGGGACAACACGTGGGACGGCAATCTGATCCTCGGAAACAGCGACACTCGGATCGGCGCCATGGCGGATACCTTGACGGTCACGGGCGTGATTGACGACGGCGTCGCGACGCTGCCTCTGAACGTGCGCAACGGGACGACGGGCACTACGATCCTGACGGGCGCAAGCACCTACGGGGGCGCGACAAACGTCATTGTCGGGGTCCTTAAACTGGCCGGGGGCGACAACCGCTTGCCGACTGCCAGCACGTTGAACGTAGGCAACGGAGCCAACGTGGGATCGGCCACCTTCGACCTCAACGGACAGAACCAGACTCTAGGCGGCTTGGTGTCCGTGGGCACCACGATGCCCAAGTCGATTACCAACAGCGGGACAGCCGACTCGACGGTGACGGTCAATCTGAGTTCGGGCGAGCAGACCTACGCCGGTGTGTTGTCGGACGGCCCGACAAACTCACTGAGCCTGACCAAGAGCGGCACCGGCACGCAACGCTTGGGTGGAGCGAACACCTACCAGGGGGCCACGGCGGTTTCGGGTGGGATACTCGTCGCAGACTCCGACACCGCCCTGGGCGGCACGACGGGGGCGACCAGCGTTAGCAATGGGGCGAGCTTGCAGTTGGCTGGCGAAGTCACGGTCACCGGCGAAACGGTCACGATCCACGGTGCTGGAGCTGCGAGTCTTGGTGCGCTGCAGGCCGCCAGCAGCGTCTCGGCAACCTGGGCCGGCACCATCGTCATTGGATCGGACTTCGCCCGGTTGGGGGCCCAATCCAATGGTACGTTGCTGGTGAGCGGTGCGATCATCGACGGGCCGGGGGGAGTCTCGGCGAACGACTTGGACATCAGTGCCGCCGGGGCCAACGGCAAAGTGGTCTTCTCGGCTCCCGCCGGAACCAACGCGTACTCCGGTGTCACCGCCATCGTCCGCGGGACGCTGGAACTGGGGGCCGACAATACGCTGCCAACCACGACCATCCTGGACGTGGACAAGATCAGCGGGGTTACGGACGTCGCGACGGTGGACCTGAAGGGGTTCCATCAACAGATTGCAGGCTTGCGGGACACGGCGACGACGAACGTCAACGGCATCGTCACCAACAGCTCCGGAACCTCCGCAACCTTCATCATCGGTGCGACAGATGCTTTCCAATTCGACGGCCAGATCACGGGGAATCTGGCATTGGTCAAGGCGGGCAGCGGCAGGCAGACGTTGGCCGGAGGGGCGACCAACAGCTACACGGGGTCGACCACGGTGAACGACGGCACGCTGGCGCTCGCGAAGGCCAGCGGTGGCAGCGTGGTGGCCGTTCCCGGCCATCTGTTCATCGGCGACGGCAGCGGAGTGGCCAATAGCGCGGTCGTGGAACTGGGCGGCAGCGGCGGCAACCAGATCGCCAATTCATCCGACGTGACGATCCACGGCGACGGGCGGCTCGACTTGAACGGGCTTTCCGAAGTCATCGACGGATTGCACGGCACGGGCAGCATCGACAGCGGCGTTTCGGGCACGGCGACGCTGACCGTGGGCCAGAACAACGATCCCAGCCCCACCTTCTCCGGCTCGATCAGCGACGGAGCCGGCACCGTGGCACTCACCAAGGTTGGCAGCGGCACGCAGACGCTGGCCGGCGGCGGCAAACGTCGCGGTTTCCTGGCTTTCCCCGGTTGCCGCGGGCACCGCGGTGGCCATGCTGAATATGTACCTGCCAGCGTTTCTGTCCGTGGTTTACGGCCATGAAGAGCCGAAAGATGCGGGGATTCGGCACGTCGAGGCTGGACAAGGACGAGCGCAGGACCGCGAGGAGGAACACACAGGCTACGACGACGGGCAGGAGAAAGTTGGCTGCACGGCCTGTGAGCCAAGCAGGCCAAGTCTCCCAGCCTATTCCCGCTGCGTCTTGCTCTTGCGAGTAAACAGATCGTACAGAATCGGCATGACAATCAGGGTGAGGACGCCGGATACGAGGATGCCGCCGACCGAGGCGATGCCGACGCCGGTGCGCATTTCGGCGCCGATGCCCTGTCCGATCGCCATCGGAAGCATGCCAAGCACAGCGGCCAGTGTGATCATGACAATCGGGCGGAACCGTTCGCAGGCGGCGGCGATCATCGCTTTGTGGCGCGGTGTTCCTTCGCTCACGTGCAGATTGAATTGATCCATGATCAAGATGGCGTTGTTCACGACAATGCCGAACATCATCACGATGCCCATGATGACGAAGATGCTGAAACTCTCCCCCGTCATGGCCAACGCCCAGGTCGTGCCGATCAAAGCCAGGGGAATGGTGACCAGAATGATCGCCGGCTGGCGGAAGGATTCCAGGATGGCAGCCAACGTGAGCACCACCAGCACAATGGACAGCAGCCCGGCTTCCGCCAAGCCCGCCTGCCCCTCGGCCATGAACTCGTACGTCCCGGCAAAACCGAAGCCGTATCCGGGCGGCAGACCGACCTGTTCGTCCAGGAGATCGCTGATTTGGTTCACGGCGATCCCCAGCGGCAGAATCTTTTCGTCCAACTGCGAATACAGTTTGGCGATCCGCCGCTTGTCCTTGCGGATGATCTGGATTGGCATCTGCCGTTCCTCGATCCGGCTGACGTTGGTCAGCACCATCGGATGGCCGTCCGCTGCGGGCAGTTGAAAGGCTCGAACCTGATCCTTGCCGGGTTGTTCGGCCAGTTTCACGACGATGTCGTAGCTGCGGGCATTCTGCTTGTACGTGCCGGCTTTGATGCCTTCCAGGTTGGCCCGCAGCGTCAAGCCCAGCGGAACCGCGGGCATCCCCAAGTCGCTCAGCACGGCGCGCCGCGGGAACACGCGTATCTCCGGCTTTCCCGCCCGCACGCTGGTGTCGGGATCGCGAACGCCCGGAAGCGTGCCGGCGAGGTCGTAGACACGTTGAACCAACGAATCCAAGGTATCCAGGCGGTCGCCGGATATCTCCAGTTCGATCGGGTTGCTCTGCCCGCCGATCATCGATGGCTGACTGACTCCGACAATCGCGTCGGGGAACCCCTCGATTCTCGCGCGCACCTGCTCCATCAGTTCGGCGATGGTGATTTCGCGCTCGGTTCGTTCCGAAAACTTCAGTAGGATTTGGGCCAGGTACACGCCTTCGCTAGACTGTCCCAGAATCGCTTCCACCTTGCCGATGGAACTGAGCACGTGGCGCAGTTCCGGCAAACCCTCAAGGCGGGCTTCCGCCTCCTGCACGCGGCGGATCGTCTCGGCCAATTCGTACCGCGTGGGAAACTCCAGTCGCAGGTACAGCGCACCGCGGTCCGATTCGGCGAACGCCGACGTTCCCAACTGGCCGCCCAGCCACATCGAATGGACGAAGATGCCGATTACCGCCAGCAAGGTGAGCACGGCTGCCCAGCGATGGCGTTCGTTGAATTGCAGCAATCCGCGGTAGCCGGACACCAGTCCATCGAAACCCCAGTTCCAGCCCCGCTCCATCCGCGCCAGCAGCGACCGCGATCCGGCCTTGCGAGGCTTCAGGATCAACGAACACAACATCGGCGTCAGCGTGAAGGAGATGAACAACGACACGACGGTCATGATGAACATGGTCATCGCCAGCGGTCCGATGAACATCCCGATGCGGGTCTTCATCACCGACAGAGGAAAGAGCACGACCACGTTCGTGCCCGCACTGGCCAGCACGGCGATGAATGCCTCCTTGGCCCCCAGGCGAGACGCTTCGCGAGGGTCGCCGGATTCATCCAGGCGTGCGACGATCGCCTCGAGCACCACGATCGAATTGGTGACCAGGATGCCCACCGACATCCCGATGGCGATCAGCGTCGATGTGTTCAGCGTGTAGCCCACCGCCTGCATGAAGAACAAGCCGATGACGATGGTCAAAGGCATCGTGATCCCGACGACCAGCAACGCCCGCAGATTGTAGAGAAACAGAAACAGGATCGCCGCGGTCAGCAAAATGCCTTGACCGACGTTGACCCAGGCGCTGACGTTGTTCGCTTCGATGAACGTGCCGTCATCCTCGATCCAAACCAGTTCCATGCCGCCGGGCAGTTCGGCGTTCAACGCGGTCATCGCGCTGCGCACGGCGTTGGTGACATGGACGGCGTTGGCGTCGGCCTTCTTCACCACCTTGATCGCGATGCAGGGACGCCCGTCCAGCATGGCCGCCTGCCGCAACTCCTCGGTCGCCATCGAAACCTGCCCGATGTCGCGCAGATAGCAGCGCTGGCCGTTCTCGTTGGCGATTTCCAGGTCCGCGAGATCGAGCACCCGTTCGTAGTCGGCGTCGAACTTGACCGCGTATTCCGTCCCGCCTTCGCGGACGCGCCCGGAGGGCACGGTCCGGACGGCCTGCTGAATGGCTTGCACCACGTCCAGGCTGTTCAGGCTGCGCGCGCCCAACCGGTTGCGGTCCAGTTCGACATGCACCCGGCGCTTCGCGCCGCCGATCAACTGCACGTCCGCCACCCCGGAAATCACGGTGATCCGGTCCCGCAGGGTGTTGTCGGCGAAGTCGTACAGTTCGTCCAGCGGCACGTCGCCGGTCAGGGACAAGGTGACGATCGGCTTGGCGTTGAAGTCGAATTTCTGGATGATCGGATCCTCCACGTCGACCGGCAGATCGGCGCGGATCAGGTCGAGCTTCTCGCGTACGTCGGTGGCCGCGATGTCCACATCGATGTTCAACTGGAATTCGAGCAGCGTTTGGCAGACGTTCTCCATGCAGGTCGAACTGACGTGCTTCAGACCATCGATGGAAACGACTGCGTCCTCGATCCGCTTGGCGACGTCCGTTTCCAATTCCTCCGGCGAGGCACCGGGATAGATGGTGACGACCGTCACGTAGGGGATATCGGCCTTGGGCATCAATTCGAGCCCCATCTTGCGGTAGGCGTTGATGCCCAGCAGCGTCAGGCCGATGATCAAGCAGCTCATCGCGATCGGACGCCGGATGGAGAAGTCGGCCAGCATCATCGCGAGTCCTCCTTGGCAACCGCTACCGGCGTGCCGTCGTTGACAAGCTGCTGCCCCATCGTGATGACCTCGGCCCCGACCGACAGCCCGCCGTCCAGGATCTCCGTCCAGCCGCTCATGCTGCGCCCGGTCTGGACCGGCAGCATTCGGGCGGTCTGCAATTCGACCACGAAGATGGCGGAATTGCCGCCACGCTGTGCAATTGCCGCGGTGGGGATCCCTACACCGCGCCGACCGTCCAGCACCACGACGACTTCGGCCAAGCATCCGGGGGCGACTTCCGGCGGCGGCGATTCGATCAGCGTCTTGATTTCAAACGTGCGAAGCTTCGGGGTGACGGTCGGGCTCTTGTAAACGACTCGGAGCGTCTCCAAGTCCACGCCGCCCACATTGATTCGCATCTCGGTCTTCCCCGGCACGACGCGCGCGTAGTGCTCTTCTGGGAGAAACACGGAAACCTCCAGCAGCGACAGGTCTTCGATCTTGACCACCGGCGTGCCGGGCGCAGCCATCTCGCCGGGCTCCATGAACCGTTGCGACACCTGACCGGAAATCGGGGCGAGCACCAGGGAGTCCGCCAGATCCTTTTCGGCGATCGTCAGTTGCAGCCGGGCTTGTTCGAGCTTGGACTTGTCCAACGCCAACAGGGCCTCGGCGTGACGGACCATCGCGTTGGCCTGCTTCCAGCGCGTCTCTTGCTGGTCGAACAACTGTCGGGGGATCGCGTTTTCCCGGATCAAGGCGCGGTAGCGTTCCAAATCCACCTCGGCCTGCTCCCTGTTGGCCAACACCTGTTCCAAGTTGGCGTCTTTCTCTTCGACCGACAACTCGGCCACCTGCAGACCTTGCCGCGCGATGGCAACCGCCTTGGTCAGCTTCAAAGAATCGGTTTGGAACAATTGAGTCTTGCCGGCTTCGACCACGTCGCCCTCGTCGACATGCACCGCATCCAGCGAGCCGGGCAATCGAGCCGAAACCAGGGCGAAATGCTTTGCCTGGACGCTGCCCGACACGGCGACGGTGCTCTCGAACGTCATCTCCCGCGCCGCAGTCAACACGACCGGAATGCGTTTGACCGCCTCCGCGGGCGATTCGTTGCTGCCCAGCGCCGGTTCGACCGACCACATCGAGTGCAGGACAATTCCCAGGCCGGCCAGAATCGCCATCCCGGCGACGAGGGTCAGCCCTTTGGCAAGCGTACGCTTTCGGCCCACCTTTTCCGATTCGTCACTGGCCGTAGTTGGCGGTTCGCGATGGGGCTGCATGGTTGATTCCTCCCGACTCGTTGTGTTTCTTTGATTGCGGCTGGTCGTTCACAGGCTGGCCGCCTGCGCTACGGGCGGTGCGGCCAAGCCGTACAGGAAAATGCCGGTCAGCGATTCGACGGCGTCGTCCACGGTTCGACGCTCGCCCGTCGCGAACTCTTGCTCGACCATGCCGATCGCCGCACTGATCAGCATCTGTGCCGCGGCATCGGCGTCTACGGGCCGGAATGTGCCCTCCTGGATACCCTGCCGGATGATTGCGCCGATCTGCCGGATCGCCGAGGCGCGAGCGGTCAACTCCGTGTCGCGCAGCCGTTGCTTCGCCGCCACGTCGTTGATTAGGAATTCGAAAACGGCTTGGTGTTCCACCAAGTACTCGCGCCACAAGCGAACGATTGCCGTTAGCTTTTCCGCGGCGTTCAACGGGCCGTCGACCACCTCGTCGATGGCTGCCCGCAACGGAGCGATCGCCCTGTCGTGGACGAATTCCAGCAGCTCTTGTTTGCTGCGGAAGCAGTTGTACAGACTTCCTTTGGCCATTCCGGACTCGGCAGCCACGCGGTCCATGGTCGTGCCGCTCAGGCCGTGGCGGGTCAAGACGGCGACCGCCCCTTCGTAGACTGCTTCCTTCATCATGGAATCGAGAAGCTCCTTGCGGCGCTCGGCGAGTGTTGTCATGGCGTTCCCCTGACCTGTGGTTCTCGACACGGACGAAATTGTCCAGTATAGTGACTGCCGAGTCATTCTATGGAACTCAGTGTTTCATCGTCAAGACTCAACGTTTCAAAATACGGAATTTCTGGTCATAGCGGTTTTTGCGCGCGGCCGATAAAGCCGACAGTAAATGGTCTGGTCGCAGTTGTTTGGCGACGATCATCCGCTTGCCGTGATCGCGAACGCGGTTATACTTTCGGTATGAAAACAGCTATTTCCATTCCAGACGACGTCTTTGAGGAAGCAGAGCGACTGGCGGATCGCCTGCAAACTTCACGCAGTCAGCTCTACACCAGAGCGCTGGCCGAATTCGTTGCCCGACATGACGACGACCGGGTGCAGGCGGCGATGAATGCCGTGATCGACGAGGTCGGGCCTGCTGCGTTGGATGACTTCACCCGAGAGGCTGCACGCCAAACGTTGCGTCGAGTGGAATGGTAATCGCTCAGGGCGAGGTCTGGTGGGCCGACATTGGCGAGCCGATTGGTTCGGCCCCCGGTTACAGACGTCCGGTAGTCGTCGTGCAATGCGATGCAATGAACCGCAGCCGGATCGGAACGGTGGTTTGCGTTCCGCTGACAAGCAATCTCAAATGGGCGAATGCCCCCGGAAACGTTCTGCTGAAGGCCGGGGCGACTGGTTTGCCCCAGGACTCGGTCGCGAATGTGTCACTCATCGTGGCTTTGGACAGGGGGCAACTAGCGGAACGCACTGGCAAGCTGGCGCACCGACAACTAGAGGCGATCCTCGCTGGAATCGATGTTGTTCTCGGCCGTTAAAGCAACTGGACTGGCTGTGGCGCCGAACCAATGAAGGCTTAGGCTGCCCGCAGGAAACAAGTGACCGCTTTAGCGGAACGGCGCGAGCCGTCCGGTGCCGAATGACCGGAGGGCTCGCGCCCTACCGCTACTCGCTTTTTCCCGCGGGCTGCCTTAGATCGTGCAGGGACGCAACAGGAGACGTTGTGGGCGGCGATTAGTCTTCTCATCTGTGCTCCGGCTCTGCCATCCATGCTATTCTCGGATGCGGCCGGGTTGCCGCTGTGCGAACGGTCGCGGGTTCGACTCGCGTTCGACGGCCGCGAGCCACTTTGGCAGCCCGCAGGACTCCGCTGAACAACGCGAGGTGAACGATGGCCCTTCCGGGTCATCGCCGGAAGTGCCGAGCGACCGGCAGACGATTCACTGCACGCTGCCCTACGGGCTGAGACTCGAAAGCGGACACTACTATTCAGGTCTATGACTGTCGAGTCATTGCATTGAACTTGACGTTTCATCGTCAAGACTAAATGTTTCCGAATGCGGAATTTCTGGTCATGACGGTTTTTCCGTGCGGCCGATAAAGCCGACAGCGGTGGTTCTTGCGAGCGGCGCAGGCGTCGATCAGGAAAATCAAATGGCCGGAGAGAAGCGTTTTCGAATATGTACGGTCGCCATGGCGGCTTCGGCCTGTCTCTTGGCCGGGTGCTCTGGCATCAATCAATGGTGGCACAGCGGACTCAAGGTCGGCCCTGATTATTGCGGGGCGCCCGTTTCGGTGGCGGACCAATGGGCGGACGAAGGCAACCAAGCGATCAAGAGCGAACCAGCGGATGACGCTTGCTGGTGGGCGGTGTTCAACGATCCGGTGCTCGACGGCTTGATCCAGGCCACCTACCACGAAAACCTGTCGCTTCAGATTGCGGGCTGGCGAATCATCGAAGCACGCGCCCAGCGCGGGATCGCCGCTGGCAATCTCTTTCCCCAGCAACAGGGTGCCAACGCCGGTTACTCGCGGAACAAGTTCAGCGACAACATGTATCCGTTCGGTGCGTTTCCCGGGAACCGCGAGTTTGACAACTGGATGGTCGGGTTCGACATGGCCTGGGAACTGGATCTCTGGGGCAGGATTCGCCGCGGCGTCGAGGCGGCCGATGCGAACCTGGAAGCGCAGGCCGAAGGCTACGACGATGCGCTGGTGATGCTGCAGGCCGAGGTGGCCGCAGCCTATCTTCAGATGCGGACCATTGAAGAGCAGTGGCGGTACGCTCGCAAGAACGCCGAGCTGCAGCGAACCTCGCTGGGCCTGATCCAGAAGCGGTTCGAGCAGGGGATTGTCGGGGAATTGGACGTGCGTCAGGCCGGCGCCGAGTTGGCGATCACCGAATCGCTGATCCCGCGGTTGGAACAGGCCCATCGTCAGGTTCAAAACGGATTGTGCGTGCTGGTGGGAAGACCGCCGGGCAGCTTGCAAGCGGAACTGAGCGAGCCGCGGCCGATTCCTTCTCCGCCGGCCGAGGTGGCGGTCGGGATTCCGGCCGACCTGCTTCGCCGGCGTCCGGACGTGCGGCGGGCGGAGCGTCAAGCGGCTGCCCAATCGGCTCGGATCGGCATGGCCGAAGCCGATTTCTATCCTCAATTGGCGATCACGGGAACGATCTCGTTCGAGGCCGAGCAGTTCGGCGACCTGTTCAATTGGCAGAGCCTGGGCGGGCGAGTGGGGCCGGGGCTGCGATGGGATCTGTTGAACTATGGCCGGATCCGGAACCGCGTCCGGGTCGAGGACGCCCGCTTCCGGCAAGCGGTGCTCGCTTATCAAAACACCGTGTTGGTCGCCAACAAGGAAGCCGAAGACGCGATTGTCGCCTACTTGCGCGAGCAGCAGCGGGTGCGATTGCTGGAACAGGCCACGCGGGAAGTGATTCGCGCGCTGGAGATCGGCCTGCGGCTGTACGAGCAGGGAGTGGTCGACTACCAGCGGGTGCTGGATTCCCAGCGGGCGGCGGTTCAGCAGCAAGACGCGCTGGCGCAGAGCCGCGGGCAAGTGGCCATCAACTTGGTCGCCGTCTACAAGGCGCTGGGCGGCGGCTGGGCCATGCGGTGCGCAGACGGCGGCTTCGCCCCCGACGCCGCTGTCCCTGCGGAGATCCTGCCCGATGCACCACCTGCAATTCCGCCGCCTGCGGAGGGGATTCCCGCACCATCGCCCGCACCGGCAACCATCCCTCCGGAATCGCACGGGCTATCGCAGTGACGGCGGCTGTTGGACGGCGGGCGCGGCCTCCTCGCCGTACAGGAATAGGTGGCGGTAGTAGACTTCCAGACAGAGAGCCGCCAGCGCGGTGCAGTACAGTCGGCCGGCGTCGTCGTGAGGCCCGTTCCGCAGCCAACTGCCCGCTTCCGGACCGCGCCGTTGCTGGCCCCGAACCAGTTCGTCCCGGAGGCGTTCGTTCCAGAGTTGCCACGAGATGCCGCCGTAGTGGTGCAGCACCTGGGTCGCATAGTATTCGAAGTACAGGCCCTGGTTGCCTTCGGCCGCTTGCATCAGCCGGTCGACACCCGACTGGATGCCCGGTCGATCGCGCTGCCAACCGGTGTACATGCGACCCAGCAAGCCGATGGCCGTAGGCGCCGGTGCGGGATCGGTCGGTCCATGATCCAGATGGCGGCCGTGGAGGTATCCGTAGCACGAACCCTGGGAGTCGTCCGCGACGGAATCCAGGAAACGCACCGCCTGTTGGACCGTGTGCAGATCCACCGTCAAACCGGCCAGATGGCCGCTGCGCAGCGCCATCAACTGCCAGCCGAACACCGAGGTGTCGCCGGGTTGCCCCGGCGCATAGCGCCATCCGCCGCCGGAATGCTGCGCCCGTTCGATGAAACGTAGGGCCCGTTGAGCGGCATCGGCCAGCTTGCGCTGCTCGGCACGCACGGCGGACGATTCGGGCGGATCGTCGGGATCGTCCGTCATCGCCAGGGCCTCGCACAAGGTCAAGGCAGCCAAGCCGTGGCTGTACATGTTGCCGCCCGGATCCATCAGGCTGCCCTCGCGCGTCTGGCGGCCGATCAGGTAGCGCAGACCGTCCGCGACGGCTTCGCGGTAGTCGCCCTCCAAGTGCGTGTGCCCGGCTCCCAGCAGGGCCAGCAGCACCAAACCCGTCGCGCCGTTCTCGGCCTCGGGACGGCCTGGAGCGGTGCAGCCGCAATCCCGGCACCGATGATCGCCCTCGCCGTGTTGAAAACTCCAGGAACCGTCTCGTTTGCCCAGCGGTGCGTGGAGCTTCGTCGCTACTTCCAGGGCTGGGTAGGGTATTTTCGGCTGGTGCCCATGAAGAGCTTCTTCGGCGAGTTGGACAAACGGGTCCGCCGCCGCATCCGGATGTGCATCTGGGAGAGTTGGAAGAACGGCCGCACGCGGGCCGCCGCTCTCATGAAGCTGGGCGTTCCCGAGCACGAAGCCTTCACCCACGGTATGAGCAGCAATGGGCCTTGGGTGCTCTCGTCCAGTCAGGCGGTGCATCAAGCACTGTCCACGGCACTCTTGGAAGAACGAGGCTTGCCCAGCCTGTTAGGCATCTGGCAGACGCTTACTGCCAAGAGTCGAACCGCCTAGCCCCTGCCATCGGGCTGCAATATTTGGGGGACAGAATTCTTGGCTCGGCACGAGTCACGGTTCCCCTACGTTCCTGACCGGCGCGGGGCGGACCTCTAGTGCCGCGAGCCCCTGCGGATACCGGCCAAATGCTGCGCTGGCCGCCCAAAACACCGGCGGTGATTGCCGCACTACCAATCCTCCTCGTTGCAACAAGTGACGATACGCGGCAAGTTCTCTAGCACCACTGACAAGCACCACGGCTCATGTGACTCGCCGTAACTCGAATGATTCCCCCGCCGAATCCCGCCTACGCCGCCTTCGGCTCGTACCACTTCAACGTCCCGCCAAGCGATTCTCGAAGTTGCAGATCGGCGATGCTCAGGGTTTCCAACAGTTCGGACTCCTCGCCGGTCTCGACCTGCTTCGGCGTGCGGTAGTCCAGACCACGATGCGACCGTTTGGTGTGATAATAGTCGACGAACTGAGTGATCAAGTAACGAAGATGGTCTTCGCCGAAGACCAAGAACCGGTCCAGGCACTCCTCCTTGACCGTCCTCACGAATCGCTCTGCCACCGCATTCTGATTCGGCCTACGCGGCCCGATGCGAACCGGCTTGATCCCCTCCGACCTGAGCATCTGGCGAAAATCCCGCGTGAATTTGGTGTCGGCATCGTGAATGATGTACTTGGCTGGCGTGTCCAGTTCCCCGAAAAACACGCACAGGTTCCGGGCTTGCTGCTTCATCCACTCGTTGTCTGGATTCGTCGTCATGCCCAGAATGTGGACTTGGCGAGTTTCCAGGTGGATGAAGAACAGCACGTAGCAATCCACCCAACCCCGCATCGTCAGCACCGGCTTCGTGAAGAAATCGCAGGCCCAAAGCGTCGAGGCGTGACGCCGCAGAAAGCTGGCCCAGGTATTATCCCAATCGCCGGGCGGTTCGGGCTTGAAGCCGTTTTCACGCAGGATGCGATTGATCGTGGTTCGACCGATGGTCTTGTAGCCGAGCCGGTACAACTCCCCTTTGATCCGACCAGCACCCCAGCCCGTTTCCCTGCGGATTTTCAGCACCAGATCGTGGATCTCCTGCGGCTTGCTGTTGCCCTGGGCAGCCGTCTTTGCCTCGGTCGATGTTTTCGTTTCGTTCTCCGATGCCTGCACCCATCGCTGGAAGGTCCGGGGCGAGACGATGGTGACCAGGTCCTTGATCTTCGAGCCCAGCGGTTTGCCGACCTTCAGTAACCTGTCTCGCTCGGCCTCGGTCGTATCGATCTTGTTTGGTAGGCGAGCCCGCAGGATCTTGTTCTCCGCTTTCAGGTACTCCACATATTTTGCCAATTCGGAATCCGTGGCACCAGCAATCAAAGTGAGCAGGGGGTGCATCAGCCACTTCATATCGCTACAATCCTCACCGTGTGAATTCTGGGGGCGGATGACATCGAATGATACCCTTCTCAGAACACGGGCGCCGGGCGGTTGCGCGGCCGATCGCCGGATGAATTGCCGACCTCGGTCGGATGGGCTGATCGCGGAAGCTTTGCCGTGTCGCGTGGTGTCCACGGGACGGGAAACGATCCGCCTCGCTGCCCCAGGTCGCGACAGTGCCCGCCGTGTGGCCCCACGTGGCCAATTCCTCGCCCCTTCTTCCGGGCGGTAAACTGCGACAACGGTTTTTGCTTGTCAACCTGCCTGGCGAGGCATGAAACGGGCGTCATGAGTCGCTTGAAAAGGGAGTGCAAGTCGGCAGCGACATCCCGTGATCACGCCACTTCATCGCCACAAATCTCTCCCCGGATCAGCCCGGGAGACGGCCGCTTTTCACAGCGTTTGGGGCACTTTCGTTGCAAATCGATGCAAATCGGTGCAAATCCCGGAAAGTTGTATAGTACCACTGGAAGCACCACGGCTCATGTGACTCGCCGCAACTCCTTACGCCCGTTTACCTTTGGAAAATTCTACCTTCGGCCTCCGGAGCCGAAGGGTCCGCGGCAACACCTTGTACACCGCCGACAACGGCTACGGCTGGACGCAGGCCG
>JAHDXO010000061.1 GCA_023382975.1 Pirellulaceae bacterium | reverse complement strand
CCCCCCCCCCCCCCCCCCCACGACTTTTTCAGCAGCCTCCTTCGGCTTGCCGTTCAACGATTTGGTCGCGGCTGTGCAGCTTTCGGCAAAGCCGCCTTCAGGCCGGGCCGATCGGCTTCTCGTACAGTTGATATTGCTTCCGCAGTTCCGCGCCCAGGTTCTCGATCGAATTTCGCATCGGGGTGTTGGTCTCGAGCACGTAACTGGTTTCGCAATCCATGATGCCTTTGCGAAAGCAGTTCTCGAAGTAGCTCTTGTACAGCAAGGCGGCCACTCCCATCGCTTCGGCTCGCGGTGTGGTGGCATAGACGTACACGACGTACTTGCGGATCTTCCTGCGGTGCCGCAGGTAGGTCAACCAGCCGAAGGGAAAGATGCGGCCGTTCATCCGGGCGAGCAGTTCGTTGTAGTCGGGGCAGGCCAGGAACACGGCTTCCGGGCGGCCGTCGATTTCGGCCAGGAAGAACATGTCCGGGTCGATGATCTGCTCCAACTCGCGCCGCGACGCCTGCATTTCGTCGTCGCTCAGCGGCACGAAGCCCCAATTGTTCCGCATCGATTCGTTGTAGATTTCACGGATCGCCTGCAGTTCGCGATCGATGTGTTCGCGGCGCGGACCGCGGACGCGGATGTTGCCCTTCCGCTCGACGTATTGACTGAGTCGTTCGAGGCGGCGGAGCCAGCGGTCGATGTACTGCGGCGTGTAATTGGCGTAGTTCCAGCCGTAGACCAAGACCCGCATCGCCCGTTCCAGTCCGTATGCCTCGGCTTGAGTTGGGTAAAACGGCTGCGAGTACGACATGGGAATCGTCGGCGGAAACTCGAATCCATCCGCGAGAAAGCCGGCGTTGGTGGTCAACGAAGGATTGGCCGGGCCCCGCATTCGATCCAGCCCGCGGTCGCGAAGCCACGTCTCGGCGGCGCGGAACAGAGCGTGGCTGACGTCCAGGTCATCGATGGATTCGTAATGCCCGAAGAAGCCGACGCGGTCCCGCCAGTATTGATTGTGCGCCCGGTTCTCGATCGCCGCGATGCGGCCGACCGGTCGACCGTCGCGATAGGCCACGAACAGTTCGGCTTCGGCGTGCTGGTAGAACGGGTTGCGCCGCGGATCGAGTTCGCGCCGTTGGTCGCTGCGCAGCGGGGGCACGAACAGCGGGCGGCCCGCATTCAGCGTGTAGATGAGTTGCAGGAAATCGCGGCGATGGCGTTCCAAACGGACGGGCTGGACGGCGATGTCATTCACACGCGTTCTCCGCGCCGTTGCAGTGTCTTCGAGTCGCGTTCGGCGCCCGCGACTCACCCAAGTCAACCCGTGATGCTTCCTCGAAGGAGCATTCACGGAGTGGAGTATAGACCGGAGCCCGTCAAGCCAGCAAGATAGCATCGCCCAGGCCACGGCAGCGAAGCTTGTGCGTGCGTGGTTTCGCGACGGGCGGGCATGGAACCGGACGATTTCGCGATGGTTGCCTTCGTCCCAGATCCGTGCGAAACTGGGTAAGCACCGTTCGAGAAATAACTGTCCAGTGTTTATTGCTGATCATCCCACGGAGTGTGATGGCTACATTGGCGAGGCGACAGTTGTTTCTCGAACGATGCTAACCTTCGAGTTCAATGGACAAGGAGTCCGTCATGCATCGACTTGCCTCTTCCCCTCTGCCCTGCCCTGCCCTGTTGCCGGAATGGCGATTGCATCTGCGCTTTGCAGCGATTCTCTCTTGCACCATTGGCTTGTTGCTATTGCTGCCGGTCGGCGTGCGGTCAGACGAATCGCGGTTGCCCGTACAAGCTCCCGAGGCAGCAGGAATGGACGCCGAGCAGCTTCGGGCAATCGACGGTTTAGTGGCCGAGGGGATCGCGGCGGGCGAGATGCCAGGCTGCGTGGTGCTGGTCGCGCGGCGCGGCGGTGTCGTGTGGTTGAAAGCCTACGGGAACCGGCAAGTCGAACCGGCGCCGGTGGCGATGACGACGGACACCGTTTTCGATCTGGCTTCGCTGACCAAGCCGGTCGCCACGGCCACGAGCGTGATGAAGTTGATCGACGAGGGTTTGTTGCGACTGGACGACCGCGTCGCCAAGCACATCCCGGAGTTTGGTCAGAACGGGAAACAGGACGTCACGGTGTACGATCTGTTGACGCACCAAGGCGGATTGACGCCCGACAACGCGCTGCGGGATTACGAGGATGGCCCCCAGCCGGCTTGGGAACGGATCTGGGTGCTGGGGTTGCGCGCTGAACCGGGCACGAAGTTCATCTACACGGATGTCGGGTTCATGGTGCTGGCGGAACTGGTGCGGCGCGTCTCGGGCAAGGACATCCATGCGTATTCCCAGGGGCAGACCTTCCAGCCGCTGGGGATGGGGGAGACGGGTTACCTGCCGGATGAAACGCTGCGCGAGCGGGCGGCGCCGACCGAGCGGCGCGGCGAGCAGTGGATGCGGGGCGAGGTCCACGATCCGCGCGCGTTTCTGCTGGGCGGCGTCGCGGGGCACGCCGGACTGTTTTCCACCGCCGAGGAATTGGCGGTGTTCGCTCAGATGCTGCTCGACCGCGGGCGGCGCGGCGAGGTACGGGTGCTGAGCGAGCGGGCCGTGGCTGAGATGACGGTCGGCTATCCAGTGCCGGACGCGCTGCGCGGCCTGGGTTGGGACGTCCGCTCCGGCTACTCGTCCAACCGCGGCGCGGGGTTTTCGCCCAGCGCTTTCGGCCACGGCGGCTTCACGGGCACCGCCTTGTGGATCGATCCGCAATTGGAGTTGATCGTCGTTTTCCTGAGCAACCGATTGCATCCGGACGGACGCGGTTCGGTCAACCGCTTGGCCGGCCGCATCGGCTCGGTCGCCGCCGCTGCGATCACCGACCGGCCAAAGCCCAGCGTGCTGACCGGCATCGACGTGCTCCAGCGCGACGAGTTCCAGTCGCTCGCCGGCCGCCGCGTCGGCTTGATCACCAACCAAACGGGCATCAACCGCGACGGAGTGAGCACCATCCAGTTGATGGCCGAGGCAACGAATGTCGAACTCGTGGCGTTGTTCAGTCCCGAGCACGGCTTGCAGGGACGTTTGGACGTGGCCCGCATCGCGGACGGCCGGGATGACACGACGGGTTTGCCCGTCTTCAGCTTGTACGGCGAGAGCCGCAAGCCGACGGCCGAGTCACTGCGGGGGATCGATACGCTGGTCTTCGATATCCAGGACATCGGCACTCGGTTCTACACGTACATCTCGACGATGGGGCTGGCGATGGAAGCTGCCGCGGAACACGGCTTGAGGTTCGTCGTGCTCGACCGCCCGAATCCGATCGGCGGCGTCGAGGTATCGGGGCCGATGCTCGATCCGGGGCGCGAATCGTTCGTGGGCTATCACCGCTTGCCGGTGCGGCACGGGATGACGATCGGCGAATTGGCGGGATTGTTCCGAGCGGAACGGAGGCTGGACCTGGATCTGCAAGTTGTACGGATCGAGGGCTGGCGACGCGGCGACGATTTCGACCGCACTGCCCTGCCCTGGATCAACCCATCGCCCAACATGCGTTCGCCGCTCGAAGCGTTGCTGTATCCCGGCATCGGCTTGCTCGAGACGACCAACCTGTCGGTCGGACGCGGCACGGAGATTCCGTTCGAGGTGATCGGCGCCCCGTGGTTGGACGGTTCGCAACTCGCCGAGCGGTGCAACGGCTTGAATCTGCCCGGAGTTCGATTCGTGCCGATCGCGTTCGCGCCGACGGCCAGCAAGTTCGCGGGCCAGCGTTGCGGCGGAGTGCGGATCGTCGTTACCAATCCAGAAGCGTACCAGTCCGTGCTGACGGGATTGCACGTGGCCGTACAATTGCGTCAGTTGCATCCGAACGATTGGCAAGCGGCGGCCTACGGGCGGCTGCTGGGCAACCAAGCGGTCCTCGAGGCCCTTGTCGATGGCCGCAGCGCCGCCGAGTTGGAAGCGATCGCGGAGGCGGAAGTCAAGGAGTTCGTGAAACGCCGCGAAGCGTATTTGCTGTATTCGGAATGACCGTTGGAGTTCACGCTTCAGCGTGCCGGCGCCGGAAACAAGCAGGAACGAGAACGCGTGGAGGCGTACACGACAGGGACAGCACGCTGAAGCGTGTACTCCAACGAAGGCCCGCGAGGGCGTACACGACAACAGGAATCGTAACTCCGTACGAGCATTCCAACCAAGGAATAGATATGAACGGCTCTCCTCACGCTCGACGTTCTCGATCGTTGGACTTCGCCTGGGCCGTCATCCTGTTGGCGGTGGCATGGTACTTCGTCGCGAGGCCGATGCTCTTCGAGCCGGCTGCCGGCCCCCTGCCCTCCCCTGCCTCGTCGCCAGAAGTCGTCACGGAATCGGGCGAAGCACGGTTGGGCCAATTGACCGACTTGGGCAACGGCGTCCAGCGTTCGACCGCGGGCTTGGTCTACGCACCGGGCAGCCAGGAAGGTCATCGGTTGAAGCACGTGATGCGGCACGACAACGACCAGCCGTCTCGGCCCGGCCTGCATGGGGTTTTCGATGGCGACGCCGACGATTTGTTGGCCGTGATCGACGAAGCCTACCTGCTGGTCAGAGCGGGTAGTCCGCAGGTACAATCACGACGGGAGGGCGACCGCATGGTGCATGAAGTCGATCTGCAACGCCGGATTGGCTTTGTCGGCGGCCAGCAGGGCCGACGACTGGGAAACCCGCCTGCCACGCAAGTGCGTTTGGTGCTGGAGAACGATCGAGTGATTACTGCCTTTCCGTTTTGACCTGCCTGATCCATCCTGGCAAAGGAACCTGCCGTGTATTTCGTCGGAACCTGCCGTTGTTGCGGACAGGGCTTGTTGGGCATCCGCATCTGTTGCGAAGACGAGATCGGTCTGGTGCTGTGCGAGGAATGCGAGGCCATCTGGCTCGAACCCACCTGCACCGGCGAACCCCTGTTTCCGGGCCAGCCCGATTCGACCTGCCCCCGCTGCGGCCGACCCATCTGGCACCCCCCCGCCCACTGGGCCTCGCAGGACGAAATCGACCGCCTGGATTGGACCGAATACCTACTGGGCGATTGGGAGAACGAATCGTGAATGCAAACGTGGCTTGAATCTGTTCGTTTCCGATCAAGTCGCTGGCGGCCGAGGCGGCGGAGATGCTGCTTGGTGGGGGCTCAAGCCCGAGCGGAGGTGGTTCGACGGCGGTCGCTGGAGCAAGTCCGCTCGCGGTTCCGCACCCATCTGGAAATCGACGGGGTGCCAGCATTCTGGGAGGACCGAATGATCGGCGACTTGGGCGACGAGGTTCCGCTGGCGATTGGGCGGATCAAATTGTCCGGAATGAAAACGCATACACGCTGCATCGTGCCGAGGCGATCCGCCGAGCCCGGAAATCGATGATCGCCTTGGCCAAGATCTTCTCGAAACGCCGCGAGCAAATGCTGCCGGAATCTTCCCTGCTCGTCCCACTTCGACGATTTCTACCGGTTGGCCGTCAGCACTCGCTGTCGATCCCCGTCGCGGCCCTTGATGCTGCGCATCGGCGACGCGTTGATTCAGGAGAACGTTGGAAGGCACTTCCATCCACTACAGTGCTGTCTACTGCGTATCGAGTTTCCCTCTTCCGCCGCAATCTCGGTTGCTTGACAATTGCTCCGGCGAAGTTACTCTGAAGAGATCTTCCATTTCATTTTCCATGCCGTCGTGTGTGATCAGTCGCTGCGGACATTTGGCGGTGCTTGTCTTTGCTTCTTGACGTTTGTTCTTGCTCCAAGCGTTGGACGTGAACGCACAGTGCGCTCACGATTTCCCGACCGTTCGACGCGGTGAAGGCGTTGGCTGCGGCGTCTTGGGTTCGTGGCAGCGCTGCGCTGGCCGTCGGCGGCATTACTTCCGTTGTTCAGGCCCCTGTGGTCCGTGTAGGAAAGGTGTTTCCCATGAACGAGCGCGGCAAATCGATTTCCAGGCAGATCAGCGAGTTGGCGGCGAGGCTCGAACGGCTCGAAGGCAGATTGTCAGCGGGCACAGCCTCCGCGCCGTGCGAACAGAACCCGTATGGCGACGAACCGCAGCGGTTCTGTACGATGCCCGAGGTGCCCGAGCGGACGTTCGGACCGGATGTCTCGCCGTTCCGGGCTCGACTGATCCTGGCGATCAGCAAGAAGTGGGTCAACGGCACCAAGCTGCGCTACTACTTCTTCGAAAGCGGCAACTTGTCGGCCGGGAACGACCAGAAGGATTTGGTCCGCGAGGGATTTGAAATCTGGCGCAACGTCGGGATCGGCATCACGTTCGAGGAGGTGACGAACATCGGTGATGCGGAGATCCGAATCGGTTTCCTCCGCGGCGACGGAGCTTGGTCCTATGTCGGTCGCGACGTGATCGATGTCCCGGGCCAGTTCGAGCGGACGATGAATTTCGGCTGGGATCTGACCCGCGATCCGCGCGGTGTGGATACGCCGGTTCACGAGATTGGACACACCCTGGGATTTCCCCACGAGCACCAGAATCCGTTTGCCGGCATCGAGTGGGACGAGGAGGCGGTGTACCGGTATTTCGGGAGTCCGCCCAACAACTGGTCTCGTGCGACGACCTTCCACAACGTGCTGCGCAAGCTTTCAAGCCAAGAGGTCGAAGGGTCCGCCTGGGATCCGAATTCGATCATGCACTACGAGTTTGGTTCCGGCTTGATTCTGCGGCCCGAGCAATACCGCCAGGGAATCCGGCCTCGGGGCGGACTGTCGGAACGCGATATCGAACAGGTCCGCTTTTTCTACCCGCCGCTGGACGGTGGCCGAGACACGAAGCTGGAACCGTTCAAGTCGGAGATGCTTTCGCTGTCCCCGGGACAGCAGAAGAACTTTGTCATCGAACCGACGGCGACCCGCCGATACACGATGCAAACGTTCGGCCAGTCGGACACGGTCATGGTGCTGTTCGAAGACGTGAACGGCGATCTGACGTTCGTGGCCGGGGACGACGACAGCGGCACCGACCTGAACGCGCGGATCCAGGCCCGCCTGCAACGAGGCCGTCGCTATGTGTTGCGCATCCGGCTGTATTCCAACTATGCCAGCGGAGACACCGCCGTGATGTTGTGGTGAACTCGCCAGTGCCGAAGGCTCGGTGAGTCGTTCGAGTGCCAATTCTTGCAACGGAAGGATAGCCTGCTTACAATTCCGTTGCGTTTTTCGACAGAATCAGCATTCGAACGACTGAGCCGTGGCCACCCAATGCCCGTGCCGGCGGAAAGGAGCGGGCAGTCGGCATTGAGGAGAGTTCACGATGATTCCCAAACTTGCAGGAATTCGTTTGTATCCGATCAAGTCGCTGGAGGGCGTGGCGGTCGAGGCGGCGGAGGTGTTGCCCGGCGGGGCGCTCAAGGGCGACCGGCGGTGGCGGATGTTGGATCGGCAGGGGCGTGTCGTCAACGGAAAACGCACGGCGGCCGTACACGGGGTGGCGGCGCGGTTCGATGTCGCCCGCGACTTGGTGTGGCTGGACGAACGTGGCGGGAGTCAGCCGCGGGTTTTCCACCTGGTCGAAGATCGGCCGGCGATCGAGCGGCGGTTGAGCGAACTGTTGGGAATCGAAGTGACGCTGGTCGAAGATGCCGAGAACGGCTATCCGGACGACACAGACGCGCCGGGTCCGACGGTGGTCAGCACGGCGACGCTGCAAGCGATCGCGTCGTGGTTCGATGGTCTGTCGCTGGATCAAGTCCGCGCGCGGTTCCGCGCCAATCTGGAGATCGACGAGGTGGCTGCGTTCTGGGAGGACCGTCTGGTCGGCGAATCGGGTGTTGAAGTGCCGTTCGCGATCGGCGAGGTCAAGCTGTCGGGGGTCAAGCCGTGTGCGCGCTGCATCGTGCCGACTCGATCCGCCGAAACCGGGGAATCGACGGTCGCCTTTGCCCCGATCTTCCGGAAACGCCGCGAGCAAACGCTGCCGGACTTTGCCCCGCAGGACCGCTTCGACCATTTCTACCGTCTGGCCGTCAATACCCGCCGCCGGCCGCCGCTGGAAACGGTCTCGCTGCGAGTTGACGACGCGGTGGTGTTGGACTGATGGATCTTGGACGCGCGCTCGGGCATCTTGACGATGGGTGGATTTCGGGTAGGGTACAGGTTGGTTGTGCCTAGGATGATTTGCCAAGCGGGGTACAGGCTGGCAGCCTGTGCTACGGAGATACAGGCTGGCAGCCTGTGCTGCGGGGGGCTGGGCGTCGTCTGGAGTGATCGTTTTTGAACCTGCAAACATGGAGACCCACCAATGCGTCATATCAATCGTCGCGATTTCGTCCGGACTGGTTTGGCCGCCAGTGCCGCTTTGGCTTGGGGCGCCCCGCTGCTGGGCGCCGCCGCTCCCAACGAGGCGATCCGTCTAGGGTTCATCAGTTGCGGAGGCCGCGCCCGGGATCTGATGGGAACGTTCAGCAAACTGCCCGGCGTCGCGATTGCTGGCTTGAGCGATCCGGACCAGTCCCAGGTGGGCCGCGCCCGCCAGGCTTACCCGACGGCCAAGACGTATGCTGATTTCCGGGGCATGCTCGACGATCCGGGCATCGACGCGGTGGTGGTCGCGACGTGCAACCACTGGCATTGTCTGGCAGCGATCTGGGCGATGGAGGCCGGCAAGGACGTGTATGTGGAAAAGCCGCTGTCGCACAGCCAATGGGAAGGCCGCCAGACCGTGGCCGCCGCGAAGAAGTACGCCAAGATCTGCCAGGTCGGCACCCAGCAGCGTTCCGATCCCATGCAGGCGGAGATCAAGCGGTTCCTGCATGAAGAACGGGCGCTCGGCAAGATCGTTTCGGGACGCGTCAACCGCTACGGGGTGCGGGCGTCGATCGGCAAGCTTGCGGCGCCGCTGTCGATTCCGTCCGAGGTCGATTACAACCTCTGGCTCGGTCCGGCGCAAGACGAGCCGATCTACCGCAACAATCTCCAATACGACTGGCACTGGGTCTGGAACACGGGCTCGGGCGAGATGGGCAACTGGGGCGTTCACGTGCTGGACGACCTGCGGAACAACGTATTCCAGGACAAGGTCACGCTGCCGCAGCGGATCTTGGGGGGTGGCGGCCGCGTGGTCTGGGACGACGCGGGCGAGACGCCGAACGTGCATTTCGTGCTGTTCGACACGGGCGAAATCCCGGTGGTCATCGGACTGTCCAACATCACGGCCGCGCCGGACTCGAAGGGCAGCCCCAAGGTGCCGGGCCCGGGCAGCGGGTACATCGCGTACTGCGAGGGCGGGCGGCTCGAAGGCCAGCGCGGCCGGGCCCAGGCGTTCGACCGGGACGGGAAGCTGATCAAGGAGTTCAAGGGCAACAGCGGCAACGGTTTGCACCAACAGAACTTCCTGGACGCTGTCCGCCGCCGCGATCCGTCGATCCTGAAGTCGGATGTGAAAGTCGGCCACGACTCGACCGGCTGGTGCAACTTGGCCAACATCGCCTTCCGGACCGGCGGCGCGTACTCGGCGGCGGCAGCGGCCCAGCTCCAGGACGCTTCCGGCCAATGGCAAGGATTGTTGGCCGAGATGCAGCAGTTGCTGACCGCTCACGGCATCCCGATGAACAGCTCGCAGATCCGCTTGAGTCCGCTGCTGGAGATCGACGTGGCCGCCGAGAAGTTTGTCGGCGAGAATGCCGACGCGGCGAACCGGTTCTTGAAGCGGGAATACCGCGAGCCGTTTGTGGTGCCGGAATTGATTGCCTGACGGTCGGGCTCAACACGCTGAAGCGTGAACTCCAGCGCGGGCACGCTGAAGCGTGAACTCCAACGTGCCGCGAGCAGGAACTTCGACGGGCGTTGGTGATAGGAAGGTGCGTTATGACAGGAAGCAGGGATGGCCGACAATCGCTCGACGTCCGGATGCCGCGGCGCCGATTTCTGTGTTCCGCGGCGGTGGCGGCCAGCGGTCTTGCCATGCCGCGGCTCGTCCCCGGTTCGGTGCTCGGAGCGGATGGGGCGGTCGCGGCGAACGAGCGGATCGCGGTGGCGTTGATCGGCCGCGGCCTGATGGGCCGCGGCCACTTGTCGCGTCTGGTTGGCGATCCCGGCGTGCATGTGATCGGCGTGTGCGATCCGGACCGCAGCCGGTGCCAGGAAGGCGCGCGATTGGTCGACGAAACGTACACCAGCCGCTACGGCGCCCCGTTTCGCGGGACGGTCGCATGCAGCGATCATCGTGAACTGCTGGACCGCGCCGACTTGGATGCCGTTGCGATCGCTTCGCCCGACCATTGGCACGCGCGGCAGTCGATCGATGCGGCGCGTGCGGGGAAAGACATCTATTGCGAGAAACCCGTTTCGTTGACGATCGACGAAGGCCGACAGTTGGCCGAAGTGGTTCGCCGATACGGCCGCGTGTTCCAGACGGGAACCCAGTATCGCTCGATCCCCGCGATCCGCACCGTGTGCGAGTTCGTCCGGCGCGGCGGGTTGGGACAGGTGAAGTCGGCGTTTACGATCTGGAGCAACCTGCATTCGTGGCTTGCGTCGCCACGGTTCCGCCCGTACTCGCAGATCGTGTCGCCGGACCAACTTGGCGGATCCAACATCCCGCTGGATTTCGCCTTGCCCGCCGAGCCCGTGCCGGATGGACTGGACTGGGCGCAATGGGTGGGCCCGGCCGCATGGCGCGACTACAACCAACTGTATCACATCAACCCGGCGCCCGGCGTTGTGCCGTGGTCGTTCTGCGAGGATTTCGGGGCCGCGTCGGTCACGTGGCACCATTCGCACAGCGCCGACGTGATCCAGTACGCGCTGGGTCAGGAAACCAGCGGGCCGGTCGAGATCCTGCATCCCAGCGGCGGCGAGTTCCCCACGCTGACCTACCGGTACGCCAACGGCACGTTGCTGCATTTGGTGGAGCATTGGGGGATCGTGCGCGACGTGTACCGGGCCGTGCCTGCCAGCGCCCGGCTGGCGGGCTTGTTCGGCGGGATCTTCGTCGGCGAGCGAGGCTGGCTGACCTCGATGTCGACCGGGGGGCGGATCGAAGGCGAACCGGAGTCGCTGTTCCAGGAGATGCAACTGGAACACCGCGATCCTCAGATCGGCGCGAACAATCACCACCAGAATTGGTTCGACTGCATCCGGTCGCGGGAAAGGCCGAGTTCGCACGAGGAGATCGGACACCGTTCGGCTTCGTTGGGCCATCTGGCGATCATCGCCTACCGGCTGCAACGGTCGTTGAAGTGGGATCCGGTGCAGGAACAGTTCCCGGACGACGAACAGGCCAACCGGCTGTGCTCCCGCGCCAAACGCGATCCCTGGCCGGGATGACGCGTGCAAAGTGAACAGTACGGTGTCGTAACGATGATTCCTCCTTTCAATGAGCACGGCTACCTGCCAACGGGTGTCCATCAGGCCACGGTTGACGAAGTCGATGTTCGCTTCGGCAGGGAATCGGAAGTGCGACGCGTGCAAATGGAATCTCTTCGATGGCTAGCCGATTTGGCACGTCGCGTCGGAGTGGAACGATTGGTAATCAATGGCAGCTTTGTCACGGATCTTCTCGAACCGAACGATGTCGATTGCGTTCTTCTCATCGGCGCCGGGTTTCCGCGCGACTTGATCGCCGAGGCCGAACTGCTCGCAGGTTTGCCTTTCTTGGAGATCAATCTTGTGAACCAAGCGGATTTTGATCTGCTTGTCGACAACTTCTTTGCTACGGATCGGCATTCCGTCGGCAAAGGTATGGTGGAGGTCATTCCATGAGCTTGCAGAGTCATCGGGAGCTTGAGGCAACGCGAGAGAAGCTTCGGTTGCTCGAACAGCGTTATGAGCTGAACCGGCATCTTGCCGGTGGAGATCCGCACGTGCGCGAATTGAGCATGAGATCGCTGAAACGACTGATCAATCAGTTGAAGGAGGAGATTGCCCGTTTCGAGTCGCGCAGCTCGCTCCGCACCAGCGGCCAATAATCTGCGCTCAATCGTACGCTGGATCTGCGCCGCCGATTTGGCGTCACGCTCTCAGAGCCGTCTTCGAACTTTCCATCTCAAGCGTGTTCCCCGGGCGCGATGCCATGACCGACTCGATCGTATCGTACAGCATTTGCGCTCGGATTGGTTTGGTGAGATAGTCGTCCATGCCGGCGTCGAGGCATCGCTGGCGATCGTCTTTCAGGGCATGTGCGGTGAGAGCGATGATCGGGACGTGCCCACCCGACCGTCGCTCGCGATTACGGATCTCGCGGGTCGCGTCAAAACCGTCCATCACGGGCATCTGCAGATCCATCAGGATCAGGTCGAACGATTGGTGTGCAAGGCGGTCCAGAGCCTGTTGGCCGTCTTCCGCAACGGTCACTTCATGGCCTCGGCGTTCGAGCAACCCTTGCGCCAACTTGCGGTTGGCCAGGCCGTCTTCGACCAGCAGGATCCGCATCGGCCGCGCAGGTTGGGTCGGGGCTTCGGGAGCCCGCGAGGCGGCGGCGGAATTCGACGAGTCAGCGAGCACGCTCAAAATGGCATGGAGCAACTCGGCCTGCTTCACCGGCTTCATCAAATGCATCGAGATGCGGAGTTCCTCACAACGCTGGCTGTCGTCAACGCGGATTCCCGAGGTCAGCGCGATGATCCGCGCATCGGCAAGCGACGGATCTTGGCGGATCTGTTCGGCCAGCGCGAAACCGTCCATCTTTGGCATGTTGATGTCGGTCAACACCAGCGGGAGCGGTTGTCCCGCCTTGCGGCCCTGGTGCAGCAGGGCCAAGGCCTCTTCGCCGCCTCCCGCGCACTGGGGCTTCATTCCCCACTTGGTCACGATCAATTCCAGGATCTGGCGGTTGGTCGCGTTGTCGTCGACCACCAGCACCGCGGCTCCTCGCAGACGACCGGCATCGGCCAGAAGTCTCTTTGCTTCCGGTGGCGAGGCGACTTGCAGCGTCACCGAGAAATGAAACGTGCTTCCCTGATGGACGGCGCTTTCCACCCAGATGCGACCCTGCATCATCTCGACCAGCGTACAGGCGATGGCCAGTCCCAGGCCGGTCCCGCCGAAGTGCCGCGTCGTGGACGTGTCCGCTTGTTCGAAGGCTTCGAAGATCGACGCCAGTTTGTCTGCCGGAATTCCGATCCCCGTATCGCTCACGGCAACATGCACGACCACTCCGGATTCGTTCTGGGGTTGGCTGGTCACTTCCAAGACGATCTCGCCCTCTTCTGTAAACTTGATGGCGTTTCCGACCAGATTGACGATGATCTGCCGCAGTCGAACGGGATCGCCCTGAAGGAACTCTGGGACGTCATCGGCGATCCGGCAGGCCAGTTCCAGTCCCTTGCAGTGGGCTCGAAAGGCCAACGACTTGAGGATGTCGCCAATTGTCTCTCGGACGTCGAACGGCGTTTCGATCAGATCGATCTTGCCGGCCTCGATGCGGGCGAAGTCGAGGATCTCGTTGATGATCGACAGCAGCGACTCGCCCGATTCCAGCACCGTCGTCAGGTACTCTTGCTGCAACAGCTTCAACTCGCTCTGCAGCACCAATTCGGTCATGCCGATGATCGCGTTCAGCGGCGTACGGATTTCGTGGCTCATGTTGGCCAGAAAGTCGCTCTTGGCCCGGTTCGCTGATTCGGCGGCTTGCCGAGCCTGCTCGACGGCCGCGATCGCCTGCAGGCGGTCGGTGATATCGGAGACACCGCAGAGGACAAACAAGCCGTCGTCGGTTTCCACGGGGCTGAGTCCTACCTCCACGGCGACCCGGCTGCCGTCGCGGCGTTGGGCATACAATCTCCGGTTCGCTGCCATCGTCCGCACGGCGGGCGCCGCCAGGAACGAAGCGAGGTAGGCTGCGTGTTGCTCGCGGGCCTCCTCGGGAACCAACGCATCGACCGACCGGCCGACAAGGGCGCCCGCCGGGTAGTCGAACAAGGTTTCGGCGGCTTGGTTTGCCAAGACGATGCGGCGCGATGCATCCAGCATCAGCAGCGCGACGGGCGAGGCTTGGACGGCCAACTCGAAGCGCTGCTGCAATCGTTTCTGGTCGGTGATGTCGGTGATCGATCCGGCCATGCGAGTGGCCCGGCCGCAGGCGTCCCAAATCACCTGCCCGCGGGCCCGAAACCAACGGTACACTCCGGCCTTGGTACGCAGACGGTATTCCACATCGTAGGATGCATGACCGTCAAGATGATCGCGCAAGGCTGTCATGACGGTCGCATGGTCCTCCGGATGCAGGTGGGATTCGAAGCTGGCGAAGAGATTGGGAAACTCCGCGTCGCGGTAGCCGATCAGTTCCTTGAACCTCGCCGAGTAGAACACCTCGCCCGTCAGCACGTTCCAATCCCAGATGCCGTCGCTCGACCCGCGCACGGCGAGCGAAAAACGCTCTTCGCTCGCCCGCAGCGCTTCCTCCTGCTGCCAGTAACGCGTCATGTCCCGCACGATCGCGCACACATGGAATCCCGTCGCCGTTTCGAACGGGCTGAGGCTGATGTCTACGGGGAACTCCGTCCCGCCGCGGCGCAGCGCCAACAGATTCTGGCTGCTTCCCATGCCGCGGTTGTGAGGATGGGCGCTGAACGCCTCGCGTTGATGGATGTGTTGTTGGCGAAGACGCTCGGGGATGATGATCTCGATGGACTGACCCAGCAACTCGCCCGGCGCGTAGCCAAACAGTTGCTCAGCGGCTTGGTTGGCCACCTGGATTCTTCCTTGACGATCGACCAGGAACAGTGCGTCCTGCAACATGTTCAGCAGTTGCATCGTGCTGACGTCGGGGAAACGGAAACTGAACTCGTTCATGGCAGCGGTTCGTCCGGCGTAAGGATCAGTCTTTCCGCTTCGCGGCGGAGGATCTCCGGGATCAGCCAATCGTGGGCAATTACGGAATCGGGCACGGGCAGCACGCCGTCGTATTGATCGGTCCCCAGGGTCCGCAGTGGGACGGGGATCGACTCTGTCACTTCGGCAAGCGTTCGACGGGCCTGATCGGTCTGTCCCAGTCGGTATTCGGCCATGGACCGGACGACCAGTGCCAAGGCTCCCGACTGGAAGGTCGGCGAGTCGTCCAGCTTCTGAGCCCATCGAAGGGCCTGCTGCGGCTCTCCGGCGCGGTAGCTGGACAGCGCGCACGCCGCCGTGAACCAGGGCACGAGATCGTCGGACGCCTGACCTTGTTCCAGAGCATCTTCCAGCGTGCGCACAGGCAGTGCTCCCCGTTCGACAGTATCCGCCAACAGCAAACAGACCTTGCAGACGATATCCGCCTCGTCCGGCTTCGTCGTCTTCCCAAACCGCTCGACCAAGCGACGGCAATGAGATCGGTAGCCGTCGAGATCGCCCGCTAGAATCAACGCGGGCGCCGCGCGCAGCCATGTGAGACGGTCTTCGGGGGTCAATTCCACTTCGCGCAGATGATCGTCGGCGCTGCCCCGCCAATCTCCAAGACGGGCGTAGAGCCGCGCGCGGTGAAAGTGGTTCGCAGTCGATTCCGGATTCGCGGCGATCTCGCCGGACAGTCGCTTCAATTCCGTGTCGAGCGCGAGCCGGTCGAGCAGCGACCGGGCCTCGAAGGAGCTCAATCCGCCGACTTCGATCATGGCAATCTGAACCAGCGACGCCAGCGATTCGGGAATGGGATGGTCGCGAAGCCACTGAATCAGTTGCTCGTAGGATCGCAGCGAACGCGGCGGGTCGAAGTCGCGAAAGGCCATCGCCAGCAGGAGTTGCCGTACACCATCCTCGGCCGGGGCCGGTTCGGACGGCAACGCGAGAACCCCGGCTGCCGCCGCTGGTTCGCCGACAGCCAAGTAAGCGGACGCCAGGAAAGGAATGCCGGCGAGGCCAGCCTGCTCGATTGCCTGCCGCAGTTTCTCCCTTCGAATGAAGCAGTCGTCCTTGGTGACGGACAGCCGAAACCGGCCCAGGTTGACTGGTTCCGGGCAATGGGGATGTGCGAGCTCGATCACCAGGGACTGATCCGGTGCGATGCTCAAGGGCTGGTCGAGGGAGAATATGGCCTGATGGCTTTCGCCAAAGCGACCCCAGACATGCCAGCAGGTGGACAAGCTGTCGCTGATCATTCCTGCCGGATCGGCATCGGGCGCACGGTACGCGTAACTCGTCCAGCAGTCGCTCAACGGAACGGGTTGCCTGTCCGCGTCTTGCTCGCCGTCCGTTCGAAACAGTCGAAAGGCAGCCAACTGGAAATTCCCGCTTGGATGCCGTCCCGGTCCCTGATTGGGCAGGCGGGCATCCGGAAGCACCTCCAGTCGGACGGCGGAGATACGCGTCTCTTCCGTCGTGGCTGTTACCGTGTAGAGGTCACGTGCCGTGTTGACGCCCGAGGCCAGAACCGAGCCATCGTCCAGTATCGTCAAGTCGGCGCCTGCTTGCGACTTGTTCTCGGTCGGCTGCAAAACCGTCCACGCAACCTGCTGCTGATGGGCGGCGAGCAAGACATCCGCCAGATCCCGCACAGCCGCCGGGTCACCCGGCGCTTCGACAAGACGATTCTCGAAGATCTTCCGAAGACGCTGGCGGTCGCGCTGTGCCGCGTCGCGATTTCCGAACGATTCATGAATCCGGATCCGTAGACGCAGGTCGCTGACATCGTCTGGGTTGGCCTCCAAACGCCGATCGATAAATGACAGCATGGCGGGCGATCCGACCCAGCGGTAACCCCGGCTGGCATCCCAAATTCGAACCAACCCGTCGCGGCCTCCCGACGCCAGCCGCAAGCCGTCGGGACTCCACGCCACTGCGTTGACGTGGGCTTGGTGCCCTTCGAGCGCCAGCAGCATCGCTCCTGTTTCCGGCTCCCAAATCCGCACCATTTGATCTTCTCCGCCCGATGCAAGACGCTTTCCATCCGGGCTCCAGCTAACGGCGAGTACGGCCCCCGAGTGACCGGGCAGAATGGCCAGCTCCCGGCCCTCGGCAGCATCGATGATGCGCAGGGTGCGGTCCATGCAAGCGAGCGCAATGCGATCGCCGGCGGGATTCCAGGCGATCGAGTGCGCCCATCCCCAACCATCGCCCAAATAACTGCCAAGCTGTTGACCGCTGGTGCTATCGATGATGCCGCACCGATTCCAGCCTGCCACTGCCAATTGCGCGCCATCCGGGCTCCAACGGAGGCTCCCGAACAGATCCGCATGCAATCCGGTCGCCAACTGCTCTTCGCCCGTTGCCACGCTGTAGATCTGAAGGATCGCCTTGTCACCATGCACTGTTTCGTCCCAACTTGACGTCGCAACCCGCAACCCGTCAGGGCTGAGTGCCACCGAGCGCATGGTGCCTTCGACAGGCACCAGCACGTGAGTTTGTTCGAGGGTACGATCGTCGAACAGGACGACGGCCTTGCTGCGCTGCACAGCGATCGCATGACCGTTTGAACTCCATTCAAACGTCGGACTGAATTGCGACCAATTCGCAGCTCGTTCCGGGCCGATGTCGGACGCGACGACACCGGAACTGGCATTAAGGATCTTCACGCCGGCCGTGCCGCCGGCGGCGAGCGCCGTTCCGTCCTTGTTCCAGGCAAGGCAACGGATCATCATCCCGGAGCCCAAAGCGAACGCGGTGGTCGACGGTTCGACCGGGACCGCCGTCTCCCAGACTTTGATGGTACCATTTCCAACCGTTGCCAACTGCTTGCCGTCGGGGCACCATTTCACATCGTTCACCTGGTCCGTGTGGCCGCGCAGGGTCGCGATTTCCTGGCCGGTGCTGCCATCCCATGTCTTCACCGTATTGTCGTTTCCACCGGTAACCAAGAACTTGCCGTCCGGGCTCCAGTCGACGCACCTTACGAGGTCGCTATGGCCTGTCAGGCTGATCCTTGCTTCGTCACCGAGTGCGGTCCTGATAGCGACCTGGCTGCCATCGGGCACCGCGAGCCACTGCCCATCCGGAGACCAGCGGGCCCGATTGCCCACATCGGAAGTCGATACTTTGCTGCCCGTATTCGCATCGTAGATCGCACCTGCGACGGTCAGCAGCCGCGAGTCGGGGCTCCAGTGGATTCGAGAATCGCCAGCAATCGTCTGAATCCTCGTCCGTTGCTGTCGGGTTTCCACGTCCCAGATGATGAATTCACCAGAAAAATGGGATGCTGCGGATGCCAATCTCGTTCCGTCGGGACTCCAGGCCACGGAACTTACGAAGAACTCGTGCCCACCGAGCGTCGCCAGCGATTCGGCTGTTGTGGCATTCCAGATCCTGATCGTCTTGTCCCGGCCGCCCGTGGCGATTCGCGAGCCATCGCCGTTCCACGCCAGCGCATTCACCTGGTCGGAATGTCCCGTCAAGGTTGCGAGCAGGGTTCCTGACGCCGCCTGCCAAATTCTGACCGATCGATCATTGCCGCCGCTGGCAAAATGTTTGCCGTTCGGGCTCCAATCTACGCACGTCACTCCGAAGTGCTGCACGGTCATTCGGTCCTGGTGGCAGAGGCCGACCAGATAATACCACTCCCAGTTTCGGAGATCGCGGCCTGGCTGCGGGGAACTCCAGCGATCCGTCAATTCCAGCACCCGGCGGAGACCCGCGGGTTCCTCTGCGGCCTGACCGGCCAAATTGACCTCTGCGGCGTACAGCGTCTCTTGGATTCTGCGCTCGCGCTGTTCGGCGATGCGGCGTAGCTCGGCCTCCCGCTGCTCGGCCGCCTTGGCTTGGTCGGCAATCGCTCGTTCCGCTGCGGCCAAATTCGCATTCTCCTCAGCCAGTCGAGCGTTCTCGGCCGCTCGGTCTTCCGCCAGTCGCCACGCCCGGCGCGAGTCGCCTTCGCTTTGTTGCAGGGACCGATGAGCGTCCATCAGCCAGATTGTGAAAACCGGTCCGGCGATGTTCAGCACCAGCAGTAACAGCGCGACCGCAGAAAGTGCTGCGGCCAATCCCCGGTTTCGTCTGGCCCAGCGGCCGATTCGCTCGCACACCGGAATCCGGCGGGCCCGAATCGGTTCATCGTCAAGGAATCGCTGCAGGTCGCCGGCAAGTTCCTCGGCGGTCTGATACCGGTGCTGGGGATCCAGTTCGAGCGCTTTGTGAACAATCGTGACCAGATCGCGGGGAATCTCAGAATTCCGTTTTCCCAGGGGTTCGAAGCGAGCGTTTGCGACCTGATCGACGAGGGAATTCCGGCTGATTTGATCGAACGCCGGCTGCAACGCCAGCAATTCGTACAGTGTCAAACCCAGGCTGTAGATTTCGCTGCGGACATCGAAGTTGCCTCGGAGTGTTTCGGGCGCCATGTAACGCAGGGTGCCAAGAACATCGCCGGTTTGTGTCAGATTGCGATCGTCTTCCAGCTTGGCTAATCCAAAGTCGGTCACCCAGACCGTGCCGCGCGTGTCCAGCAGCAAATTGGCCGGTTTGATATCGCGATGCAAAACGCCCTGGCCGTGCGCGTAGCCCAAGGCCGAAGCGACTTGCACCCCGATTTGCGCCACGCTTTCCCAATAGGTTTGCCGCTTGACAGTCCTCTCTGGCACCACGGTCGAAACCAGCGACGAATCGGCGAGCGAAAACGTATCCGACAGCCGCCCGGCGTCCCGCGAAGCGTTGCTGGGTGACGTGCCGGACGAAGGCGCCCCCGAATCGTGGGCCAGCGTGACGTCCTCTCGGCGACGGATTCTCGAGTCCTCCGACTCGGCCACGAGCGGCTGCAGTGTACCACTCATCAGCCAGCGGGCCGCGTCGGCGGCCGATACTTCGCGGCGACTTACCCGCAATTCGCCTTGGTGCGACGTCGCGCGGGAAGTGTCTGAGCTGGCTTGAATCCTCTTCAGTTCGTCCAGCACTCCATCCAACGCCAGACCTTGGATGAATTGCATGACGTAGTAGCTGGAACCATCGTCCTCGCCGACGCCGAACACCGGAACGATGTTCGTGTGGTGCAGCTTGGCTGCGGTTCGGGCCTCGCGCTCGAATCGCAAGCGATGCTTCGTCTTGCCGAACATCTCCTTGGACAAAATCTTCAGGGCCACGTGTCGGCCCAGCGAAACCTGCTCCGCTTCGTAGACGATCCCCATCCCGCCGCGGCCCACTTCGCGGAGGATGCGGAAATCGCCCAGTTGCCTGAACGCCATCCCGTCGGCGATCGTCGGGCGTTGCTGTCCTGCCTGGAAGAGCGATTCCTCGCTGCCCGGCGCCAGGTTTTCCATCAACGCCAAGGCTTCGAACGTGTCGCGAATGATCGATGCGTGCTCCGGATAGCGGTCGGTGTACTCCCGGATCGCGGGACGCTCGCCGCGGCGAAACCGTTCAGCGAATTCGTCCGCCAGTCGTTCGACCAATGCTATGTCCTCGCTCATGCCGTGAATTCCTTGCGTATCGCAGCACTTCAACCTTGGTCCACCAATTGCAGTTGCCGGAGGATCTTTTGCAGGCGAGCCAAGGCGCGGATATATCGTTTGCTGGCCGCCGACGGCTCCAGCCCCAGTTCTTGCGCCGCCTCGGTATTGTTCAACTGCTCGAAATGCCTGAGCGACAGAACTTCCCGGTCCAGTGGTTCGAGGCTGTTCAGCGCCTCTTGCAGTCTCATCCGCATCTCGGCCTTGATTGCCGCCTGCGACGGCGAAGTCAACCGTCCAAGAAGCTGCGCGGCGAGCGATACGGAACTGGCCGCCGGCAGAGCGCCGCGGTGCAACGAGACCTCGCGGTCGGCATTCCGCATCTGCGTTCCCAGGTGCGTTCGGTGGATCTCCAGCAGCTTGTCGCCGGTGATGCGCCGCAACCAGAGAAAAAACGGAGCCCTGGGGTTCCGAAGGTAGTCGGGCAACCTTCGGGAGGCTTCGAAATAGGCATCCTGGAGAATATCCGAATCGTCCACACGGCCCTGTAGCCGTCGATTTAGTCGCAGTCGCACCATCTTCTTCAGTCGCGACCGGTACAGGTCGAATAACTGGTTGAGTGCCTGTTGATCACCGCCGGCGGCACGGTTCAGCAGGGCTTCGAGATCGTCGGGTTCGTAACACATGGCAGGCTCCATCATACATTAAGTGCGCAGTGGCCCGATCGCAGGACAGCAGAAATGAAACGAAAACCAAAGTTGTTGTCGCCTTTGCCATCGTGTACGCTGAACACCATGTGGACCGGTTAACTTGGTTTCAAGGTCCGATGGAAGTCTTGATCTTTGGGAGGCACTCGACCATGGTCAATGACCGCACGCAACCCGGTTCGCCGGGCAGGCGGAGTTTTCTGAAGCAGTGTTCGGCGGCGGCAGTCGCGGGACTGGCGGTTCGACAGACGCCCGTCGCGGCGGTGGATAGTCCGCTCGAAGCGGCCAAGTTGCCGACGATCTCGCTGGGCGAACATCGCATCAGCCGGCTGGTCGTCGGCAGCAATCCGGTCTTGGGCTACTCGTACATGGGGCCGCATGCCGACCGCCACATGCGCGAGTACTTTACGCTCGAGCAGACGGTCGAGTTCCTGCGCCAGTGCGAGGCGGCGGGGATCAACGCGTTCCAGTTCGCAGTGCGCGACGACACGCTCGCTGCGTTGGCCGAGTCGCGGCGCCGGGGTTCGCAAATGAAGTGGATCTGTCTGCATTCGGACCCCAAGGGCGTGGCGCAAGTGGTCGAGCAAACCGCGCCGATCGCCATGGTCCATCACGGCGGAGTCACGGATCGATTGTTCGCTCAGGGCCGTGCGGGTGAAGTACATGACTACGTCAGGGCGGCTCACGATGCGGGCGTGCTGGCCGGCGTTTCCGCTCACAATCCGGACTGCATCAAACGGATTGCCGACGAGGGCTGGGAAGTGGATCTGTTCATGACCTGCTTCTACTTCTTGACTCGCGCCCTGGTTCCCGAAACCAAGGACCAGGTGGCGGAGTTGCCCACGCTGGATCTCGGTTATCCTTTCTTCAAGGATGATCCCCACGTGATGGCGCGCGTGATCCGCCAGATCGACCAGCCGTGTTTGGCGTTTAAAATCCTGGCGAGCGGTCGCATGTGCGCCAGCCAGGCGTCTGTCAAAGGCGCCTTTCAGTTTGCCTTCGAGCAGATCAAAACCACCGACGGAGTGATCGTTGGTATGTATCCCCGATTCTTCGACGAGATCCAAGCCAACGCCGGGTATGCCCGCGAGTTCGGGGCGCCGACGACGGGTTGAGCGAAGCGGACTGCGTGGTTGATTTCGCAAGGTGCGTGACGTACATTGTTCGTCGCTGGAGTCGAGCTGGAAGCCTCGGAGCCAGCCCTGTTTTCACAACCATGCCAGGAGACCTCGATGGCACGCCGACTTAGCGCGATCGCGCCCGATTGGTGGGACTACACCACGCTGGACCAGGAATTGATCGAAGAAGCCGCCGCGCTGACGCCGCAGAAGATGGTCAAGTTGTCGCGGCCCGGGTTCAAGGTCGTGATGTACGACACGCTCGAGGATTTTTACCTGGCCGAGGCGCTCGAATACATTGACGCCTGGAAACAATCCACCGACGACAATCCGGTCGGCGTTTGCGGCCCGATTGGCCCGACCGAGCAATTGCCGCTGGTCGCGAGATTGGTCAACACGCTGAACTTGAACATCCGCTCGGGTCACTTCTGGGGCATGGACGAATGGGTGATCGACGGTCAGGAGGTTCCGCCCACCCATCCGTTGTCGTTCGAGCGCTGCGACCGCGAGATGTGTTTCAATCGCATCGACCGCCGCCTGCGGATGCCGGATGCCCACTTGCACTTCCCCAAGGCGGATACGGCCGCATTCCGGCAGAGTTGGGAATCTGGCGTGCGCTGCGCCGTCATGCAGGGCGGCCAAGGCGATGTGAAGCACTGGGCGTTCAACGATCCGCTGCGCCGCAAAGGCAAGTGGAAAGACGCACCCCCTCCGGCGTCGGAGTACCGCAAGTTGGCCACTCGCGTCGTCGAGTTGCATCCGCTGACGATCGCCCAGAACGCCCGTACGAGCGGCGGCGGGAATGTCTCGCTTGTCCCGACGGCGGCGGTCACCGTCGGGCCGGTCGAAACTTGGAAGTCGGAGAAGGTCTCCATCTGGCACGCGGGCACGCATGACAATCCGTTCGGCCAGCGACTGACCTGTCTGATGATCGCCAAGGGTATCGCCGACTCGTCTGTCCCCATGTCGCTGTTGGCCGAGCACCCAAACGTGCAGTTCAACTACTTCCTCGGCGGGATCGGTACCTGCTCGATCGAAATGCACTAAGGTGAAAAAGCGGAGGTTGTCCGCTTTTTTGCTGAATTGCTATTGGCACCAAGGCCGATTTCGAGCTAGGTTTTCTATGCGCGCCCGTCCTCGGGCGTGTAAATCCCCGGTTAGCGCAAGGGTTATCAGCTCGGGCTAAACCATCGGTTTACACAGCAAGGTAATGCCGCCACCACTCGCCGCACTTGAGTTGGGCCTTCTCATCCTTTCTGTACCGGTTCGGTCAAAAAAAGCTCCGGGCGTTACCCTCCTGCCTCGGTGAGCTGGATTTTTCTCCAAGTTTGCAGTGTTGGATTCCACTTCCGGTATGCGAGGTGCATTCGTTGACCCACTGGATATTGGGCTAACTAGAGGCGATTCGCCAGCTCGGCTTGATCGCCGACTTGGCACTGCAAACTGAAATCCGGAGAAAGCGGGAACTTGCCAATGATGCTCCACTTCGTTCAGCGGATAAAACAATCGTATTGTCGTCCGGTTCGCCGATTACAGCGAGAATCGCGGAAGCGGCATTTGACGCTGGAATGCCTGGAAGACCGACGACTGCTCACTGCACAACCGCTGACGGAGGCTGGGCTGCCGAGCATTCACGAGCAGTATCTGCTGGAGTTGATCAACCGCGGGCGATCCAATCCGGTGACCGAGGCAGCCCGTTATAGCATCGGGTTGAACGATGGTCTTTCGCCGGGGACTATTTCGACTCAGGCCAAGCCACCTCTGGCGTTTTCCACCGAACTGATCGCCGCGGCCCAGGGGCACAGCGAGTGGATGCTGGCCAACAACACGTTCAGCCACACCGGAGAAGGTGGTAGCAGTCCGGGCAGTCGGATGACTGCGGCTGGCTACGTGTTCGTATCACCTTGGAGCTGGGGCGAGAACATCTCCTGGCGGGGAACCGTCGGCCCAATCGATGAAACCGCGTACGTGGAGATGATTGCGGAAGGGTTGTTCAAGAGTCCCGGACATCGCGTCAATCAACTGAAGCCCGAATTCCGCGAGACGGGAGTGGGGGCCGTGCAAGGGGACTATACGTCCAGCGGCTTGACGTGGAATGCGCTGATGGTCACGGAGAAATTTGCGCGATCCGGAAATACCGTTTTCATGACGGGCGTCATCTACGATGACACGCTGGTCCGAAACGACCAGTTCTACACACCGGGCGAGGGTCTCGGCGCGGTGACGATCGAAGCCACTCGAACGTCGGATTCCCGGGTCTTTTCGACGCAAACTTGGTCGTCCGGCGGATACTCGCTGGCGTTGCCAAGCGGGACGTACACCGTCGTCGCCAAGGGCGGTTCGCTGACCGCTCCGGTCGTCCGCGGCGGTGTGGTGATCGGTACGGAGAATGTCAAAGTGGACTTCACTCCGTCCGACGTCTCGGACCTTGTTCCTCCGCCTCCCGATCCCGATCCCGAACCCGAACTGCCCCCGCCTCCCGACCCTGTGACGGTCGTCCTGGGAGCCAACCCGCAGACCGTCACCCAGTCCGGGCTCGTCACCCTAACCGCCACGGTCACTGGCGGCACCGCCGTGCGGGTTCAGTTCTATCGCGACAGCAACGGCAACGGTGTGTGGGACTCAGGCGATCTATTGTTGGGCACCGACCAGGAAGGCAGCAACGGTTGGAGCGTGGTCGTGTCCTCGGCTGCCTGGCCAGTAGGTCAGCAGCGGCTGTTCGCCCGTGCCCAGGATCAAGTGGGCGTCTGGTGCAACGTTGCCGCCACGAACGTGTCGGTTAACGCCGAGGTCAAGACGCCGGTGGTTGGCGGCAGCGGCAATGTCACGGTCACCGTCAAGAGCGGAGATTTGTTGATCACCGGGGACAACTTGGCCAATTCGGTCCAGGTCCGGCGGGGAAGCGCGACGGGGCAATGGGTCGTGACAGGCCTGGGAAACACGACCATCAACAAGTTGTCGCAACCAGCGACGCTGGCCGGAGTCACGCGCGACGTGATCATCCGCTTGCAGTCGGGCGACGACATTCTGAACGTGGAAGGCATCTCCGTGCCGCGGAATCTGCGGGTCGAAATGGGGGCCGGAAACACCCAGTCGGTTTTCGAAAGCATCGCGGTCGGCGGGAATGCCGCTTTCTACCACGGTTCGGGCCAGCGGAACCAGTTGACGGTGACGGCTAGCCAAGTGAAAGGAAAGGTCGATCTGCGCGGCGGATCGGGTTCGGATCAGGTGACTTTCTCCCGAACGAGCGTAGGCAACGACCTGATCGCGAATCTTGCCGGCGGTGCCGATCTACTGGAAGTCCGCAGTGCCACGGTCGGCAGGAACCTGAGCGTACAAACGGGCTCGCGTGCCGGGCAGGAGGCCAAGGTCTGGATCGGATACGGCAAGGACCAGGTCGACGAGGACGTGCTGACCAGCATCGCTCAGGACTTGGTCGTCCGCGGCGGCGCCGGAGTCGACCGATTCGATATCCAGGGCGTTGCGGCACGACGGGATCTGACGGTCGACACCGGCGCGGGAGACGATTTGCTCGACCTCTTGGCGAGTTCTAGCGGACGAAACACCCAAATCAAACTGACCAACGGCACCAATCTGGCCTGGGTCGACGAGGTCACCGTCGGCAGCCGTTTTGGCTTGGACGGCGGACGAGGCCAAGATCGGGTGTTGATCGGATCGCGGGCCGAATTGGGAGTGCGATCCGGGACAAGCGTGATCAACCTGGGTTCCGGCAACGACACGTTGCTGCTGTGCGAGTCGACGTTCGCCCAGTTGCAGGTCAACACGACGTCCGGCAACAACGACGTGTACCTGGAGTGCAACACGGTCACAGCAAGAACGACACTGCGCGGCGGCAGTGGCATCGATCGACTCACGAAGGATCTCAACCTGAACGATCAGTTGGCCAACTTGAGCGTGACGAAGTTCCTGTACGAACTGCCAAAGTGGCCCGGGCTTTCGTCATAGCAGGAGGCGACCAGCTTGCCGGGAGTCGGTTGCCCTGGGGTGCTCACGACTCCAACGCGAGATCGATGGTTTGCTTGCCACGTTTGACTTCGCGAGTCAACGTACTGTTGGTGTTGTACTTGTCGGGAATCCGTTCGGGGACTCCGCCGCTTACGGATCCGTCATCTTCGGAGATCGGTTCTTCGTAGGTGGTGATCCGCACCACGTGCTCACCGACGATCGCTCCGGCGTCCGTGCCCGAATACTGCAACACGTAGCGGCCGGACGAATCGGTCAGGGCCTCCGAAGTCCGCCCTCCCTCGACCGGCGAAAAATAGACGCGGGCCTCGGCCACAGGCTGCCCGTCCAACGTCACGGTCCCTTCGACCTGGCCCAGGGGTGGCGAACTTGAACCCGAGCAGCCCGATAGGATTCCGAGGCCCAGGAAGAATGCTGCCGTCAAACGCGAATCGCTGCAACGCGACGATATCATCGTGATTGCCCTTCTTGTAAGCAGAAAGGTGAACTAGAAGTTGCCCACCGTTTGACCGTCTTGGAAGTCAAACAGGCGCTCGTAGGTGCTGTCCACGGCCGAGGTGGCCGGGTTGTGGTCCACATGGTCGCTCAGGAAGCGAACCGAACCATCGATCATCGAGAACAAGGCACCGCCGGGATGCTGGCTGCTGAAGCCGCGCGAGCACACCGATGCGCCGCGACTGTCGACGGGCGTTGTGCTGCAGTTCAATGGGTAGCGTCCGCAGCCCATTGCGTAGACCAGTCCTTGATGGCTGTTCGCTTCCGAGTCTCCGTTCGACGCCAAGGCCACAGCCGCCTGCAATCGAATGCCGAGCCGCGACCATGCCCGCTCGCCAATCGCAAACGTGACGCTCGTGCCATCGAGCACCTCGGACATCGTTCGGGCGATATTCGGTTGACCGCCACCGGGGCCTTTGCCGAATAGTCCATTGAATGTCTCCCGCTCGAGGTCGTAGCTGTGATTCGCACCGACGTAGTTCGATGTCGCAATCTCGACGCAACCGGTGGTGCAATCTGCATCGCCCCCACTGTCGTTCGGCACTCGCTGGTCCGTGTTCAATTTGGGAGCGACGTCCGACGGACAACGGAACGCCTTCAGCGGTTGTTGCATAGCGGCGCGCTTGTCCGCGTTCTGCAGGGCGAAATGCGTCGGATCGTATCCTGTATCCAGTTGTTCGTAGAGACTGGAGAGTTCGATGAACGGCAGAATTCGCGAGCCCCAGGTCCACGTGCTGTGAGCACCCTCGTTGACGGCGCCGGCCAACGTTCGCACCCGGTCCTGGCTTAATCCCAGGGGAAACGCATTGAACGTGTCGTGGTAGTTGTGTAGCGCCAGGGTCATCTGCTTCAGGTTGTTGGTGCATTGACTGCGCCGCGCTGCCTCGCGCGCGGCTTGAATCGCTGGCAGCAGCAACGCGACCAGGATTCCGATAATGGCAATGACGACAAGCAACTCCACCAGCGTGAAACCAAAACGATGTCGGTGCTGGCGTTCGAAGTCGCGCCGCGAAGCAGGGATCTGCCGCATCCATTGTCCTGCATTCCGTACCGTCCCCGTGCGCATGGTGACACCTCCCTTGTTTTTGGGTGTTTTCCAGGAATTTGTCCAAATGTGAATGCCGAAACCGCCGTGCTCGGAAATCGATCCGAGCACGGACAGGGAATCGCCTTGGTGGGTGTTAAGCGATCCAAATGCTCTCGGGCAGGGCGTGGCGCTCTGACACCAAACAGCGACCGATGGCCGGCGACTGGATGCGGTAACAGTTCAGCAAGGGCGTGTTATTGGGCGGGAATCTCGAAATCCTGGGTGCTGGTTTTCTGCGGAAAGTCCACTTTCGTTTGGTAATCGGAAAACATGGCGGGAACCGGATTATCTTCGTTCCCGCTCTTCGGATTGGTGGCGAAGCCCATGATCTGTACGGTGTGCGGACCACCGACGATGCTTCGCCCCGACCGTGTATTGTAATTGCCGTCGCGGATTTCAGCAAACCCTTGGGGTCCCGAATTGCCGGCGGCCGTATCGGGACTGAAGATGATCTGGCCGAATGGTACAGGCTGCGAATTGTAGGTTACGCGGCCGGAGACATCGTACCGCTGCGGACCGCCACCTCCGCCACAGCCCGACTGCACAAGTGCCAAGCCAGCGAGCAATACGGCCACTAGAGACAGGGTCACATTTCGATGTTGTCGAATCATCGGACCAACTTTCCATGGAAGAACTAGGATTGTAACCCGCAGCGTCCGCGAGAGAAAGCTCCAGATGCACTCGCTAAGGATCGGCAAGAAAACTAATCGTCGCGGGATTTGTAGTCGTCACGCTCGGCCGTGACGACACGTCATCACGGCGGAGCGTGATGACCACATTGAAAATCCGACAGTGATTTATTTGCCGATCCTTACGCTTCGGGTCACGCCTGAATCGCTTTTTCAAACAACCTGTTTTACCGGTTCACCGACTGAGGTTCTTTGCCTTCGCGACTGGCGAGCGCCTTGAGCAGGTTCAGATCGATCGTTTCGTTGATGAACACCACCGACCCGTCGGCGAAGGCAAACTGGCAACCGCCCGGATGCATGCTGCCGAAACTGACGTCGTTGAAATTGTTGCTTCCGTTGTACGGCACCACGCGGATGCCGAACTCGAGGTTCTTGCACGATCCGGCGGGCTCCCCGTCGCCCGTCCCGGTAATTCCTCGCACCCAGTTACGATAGCAGTTTGCTTCATCCCAGGAGATTTCACCGACGATGGCAGTGTTCGAGGTGCCGTCGGTGACATCACCGATCCGGATGGTGCTGTTGCGGGAAAGGATGCCGCCGGTCGCAAAACCACCATGTGGATTCGCGTTTCCGTTGGTCGGATAGTTCGTGTTTCCCGTGGAGCCGTAGGGGTTGACCCCCTGCGGTCCCATGATCGAGTAGTAGTGCGTGGTGTAGGGATCCTTGCCGCCGATCTGCTCGCCGGAATGCTGGCCGGTCCTCACCCGCAGACTCGGACAGTGATAGGCCGGAATGAGGTTCATCCCGGGGAGGTGGTTGAAGTTGTTCCACGAGTTCCGCCCGAAATCAAATTCTTCATAGACTGTCTGTTGTTCAATGAACGGCAGAATGAACACGGTCCAAGCCAAGCCATTTCCGCGGTTCGCGTAGTTCCAGGCACCCGGCGGAAATATGCGGAATGTGTCGTGGTAATTGTTCAACCCGAGACTGATCTGCTTCAGATTGTTGGTGCATTGCGTCCGCCGCGCGGCTTCGCGAGCAGCCTGGATCGCCGGTAGCAACAGCGCGACCAAAATGCCGATGATGGCGATGACAACGAGCAACTCGACCAGGGTGAACCCCCTGGTCCGCTTTGGCCAGTTTTCGAAAAAGCGATCTGCGTTCATGGAAAGACACTCCTTGGACAAGATGGAAGAAAACGAAATCGAAGTTGTGACGGTTCTTGACGGGGGACGAATTCCAGTTTGCGTTCCGAGTGGAATGAATTCCACTCTACGGGTTTAGGATGCTACCGACTTTTCAAATCGAAATTCGCGTCGCGCGAACCCCGATCAGGCACGGTGAAGCGAAGCTCGCTGGCGCTGGAATCACTGTACTTGCTGGGAAACAACTGCTTGGCTCCACCCGTGCCGCCAGAACCTTCCGAACCACTGGCCAGCAATCTCGGGTCAATGCCGGGTGGCCCTCCCTCCAGTTTGCTCACGTAGATCTTGTTCTCGCCCACCTGGGCCTTCAGTTCGTAGCGGCCATCTGGCCCCGTGGTGGCAATCCCGGCGAACTCCGGTCCGAGGAAGTTGACCTCGGCTCCGCCGATCGGCTGGTCGTCCAAACGGATGACCCCCGATACCTCGGCGACCTTCACCTTCGACCCACCGCCACAGCCGACAACCAACAAGACCAGCGCGAACCCCAGCAACGCGCGAACCAACCGGCGATCTGTCATAAGTCCAAACCTTCCGCAAATTCGAACGGGCCAAAACCTTACACGAAAATTCAGAACTGACCCAGCGGTTCTTTATCCGCGATGTAGGCCAGTCGGATCAAGGTCAAGTAATCCAGCGATTCGGCCAGAAACCGGGTGGAGCCATCGCACAAGGCGAACTGTGCGCCGCCCGGGTGTAGGCTGCTGAAGGTGTAGGCGAAATGGCGGCGCTGAGGGTCGTTCTGATAGGCCGAGTTGATGCCGTAGTCGCGGACATGCGCCGCGCTAAAGGTGATCGGCGTGCCGGGCAGCGCCGTGTTGTTGTCCGCCATCACTACCCCATGGCAACACGTTCCCGTTCCGTTCAATCCCCAGGGACCCCAGTTCTCGTCCACCTTGCGGGTTCCCCCCACCGACTCGCCAATCAACAGTGCATTGCTAGTGCCGTCCATGATGTCGCCGATGCGAGCCGCCCCGTCGCTGCCGAACGCCCCCAAACCTCGCAGTCGGCGGGAAAGCAGATTCGGATAGGGCGAATTGAGATCCTCGTACTGGCCGGTCGAGAAGAAGTAGCTGGTGCGGCGGGCACCCCGCATGCTGTACTGGTCCTGGGTGCCGGGCTGATTGGTGCGCTGCTCGCCCGCCTTGTTGTGCGATGGACACTCCAACATCTTGAAACGCTGCGAGTAGATCGGCTGATTGATCGTGTCGTTACCGGCCACGGTCGCGGTGTAGCCCGTTCCGGGCAGGGCGCTGCTGGAACACACGTTAAAGTCGTACTGATCGTGTGCTGCCTGCTGTTCGAGGAACGGCAGCAACAGCGCCCACCCCGTGGTGTTCTTCACGCTGTTGACCAGATGCGCGTTGTTAGTCATGTGCCCGCTGCCGATCCGCGCGGGCGGGAAGACTTTGTAGGTGTCGTGGTAGTTGTTGATCGCCAACGCGATCTGCTTGAGATTGTTGCTGCACTGCGAGCGGCGAGCCGCCTCGCGGGCCGCCTGGATCGCCGGCAGCAACAGCGCGACCAGAATGCCGATGATGGCGATCACCACCAGCAACTCGACGAGCGTAAACCCTCGCACACGCGAATGTGACATGAGAAAAATCCTCCGTCCTCCGGGAAATGAGAATGACAAGAGCTGGCGTACTACACGTATTTCCGCTCCGCTTTGCGCAGAACACGCCGCGGAGCCACACGAACCCAGCGATTTATGATAGACAGCTTGCGGCCATGCTGAACAGTATCCTCACAAAAAAATTCCAGCGACCACGACGATGCGCCAGCGGCGGTTCAGGATGGCAGGTTTTCGTTTTGCCCGGAACCAGTCGCGCCGTCCCGAGGGTTCGGGAACCGACGTCGCTGTCTCCAGACTCCTCACTTCTGGGCCACGCAGTACAGATGGCGGCTTGAACGAATGAACAACTGGCCGTTGCTGATCGCGGGCGTGGCGCTGAAGTCTTCGTTTTCCGACGTCACCCGGTTTACCGCCAGTTGCTGGAATTCGCGGCCGGCTCGGATCACCACCATGTCGCCCGCGCGAGTCTGGAAATAGACCTTGCCGTCGGCGACCACCGGGGACGCGTAATCGCCGCCGCCCATGCCGCCACCGCCTCCTCCGCGCCCGCCGAACCCGCCACCGGAGATCGGACCGGAACCGAGCCCCTCCAGCCGCGACCGGAAGATCTCCTCGCCCGTGCTGGCGTCGAGACAACTGGCGATTCGGTTCGCGAAAAAGTACAAGCGTCCCTCGTACAAAACGGGGGTTCCAATACGGTTCGCATGGCGGCCTGTCCAGACCACATGCGACCGGGTCACATCGTCTTCGCCACCGGCCCGCACGGCGATCGAACCGCCACTGCGTCCCTCGATCGCATAGGCCACGCCCCCGCCTGCCACCACGCTGGAACAGAACGAATCGGTATCCATCGCCTCGCTGTACCAACGGAACTTGCCCGTTTCCGGATCGAACCCCCAAATTTCGTAGGGCACGCCAACGACGAGATCGGTGCGATCCTGATCCACCTCGATCAGCACCGGAGTTCCCCACAGGCCCGCAAGCCCCGACGCCTCCTTGCGCCAGACCACTTCGCCGTTCTCCTTGTTCAGCGCAACCAGCGACTGGCTCTCGGCCGACGCGGTCACGATCAGCATATTCTTGTAAAGAATCGGACTTGATGCTGACCCCCAACTGCGAGGGTCCAACCCGGTGCCAACACTGGTCTGCCAAAGCTGGTTGCCTTCCATGTCGAACGCCAGGGCTCCGGTCTTGCCGAAGAAGACATAGACTCGCTGCCCATCGGAGACCGGCGTGTGCGAGGCATAGCCGTGCTGAGCGAACATGCCGCCGTAATTGTCCTCGGGCAACACCGGCTCGACCGCCCTGGACCAGATCGTTTCGCCCGTCTCGCGATTCAGGCAGATCAGGTGCCTCCGCAACTGTCGCTGATCACTCGAACTGCCGCGATCCACTCCGTAACCTGACCAGCAAGTCACAAAAACGCGATCACCAACGACGATGGGGCTGGAGGATCCCGGACCGGGGAGTGCGACTCTCCATTTCAGGTTTTCCGTGGCGCTCCAAGTCGTAGGCACAGGCTCCTCGTCGGAACTGACGCCCGAGCCGTTCGAACCACGGAAACGAGCCCAGTCGCTGGCCAGGGCCGGCGCAGCGAGTGAAACGGCCGAAAAAGCCACCCAACAAATGGCAGAGTAGGATCGCGGAAATTGCATACTGTCACTCCTGAAAAGGTGGATCTGATGGCGCGCGATTTCGACAAATTGAGCCGATCGAAAACCGGCCGTTCGGCTCCACGTTCGCGCGACGGGCGAGGCCACAGCTTAGCCGATGACATTGTAACCCGGTTTGGGGACGGTTGTTTCGCCGGTTCTCAGCGTTCGTCCACAGGCTCGATGAAGACGGGATATTCGGTCAGTTGCAGCCGCAACATGCCGCCGCGGGCTTCGACTTGCTCGGTTTTGGCCTCGGTCACGCCGATCTCGGTGATCGCTTGCGTGACGCGCGCCCGCCGAGTCCGCCACGGGATGGTACCTTGCGTCACGGCGGTCGGCTCGTCGTGATTCTGCCCGATATGATCGTCGCAGAAGGCGATCAGCACGAAGCGATCCTGCCCCAGATCCGCGCGGTAGACAAAGACCGAATCGGCCGCGCGCAGCCGTTCCACTCGCTGCACGCCGTTCAGCTTGCGGATGGTCAAATCGTACGTGTACGCTGCCGGCCACAGATGCTCGAAGGTGGCGCTGTACAGTCCGTGGTGCGACAGGGTCGAGACAGCCAGAGGGTTTTGGATATCGATGGCCCAGCCCATCATCAGTTTCTCGCTGCCGGCGTGCAGAGCGACCATGCAGATTTTGACGACCTGGGCCGCCTGCAATCCCCGGTACCAACGGTTGACCGTTTCGAAGTCCGCGTGGTTCCGATTGGTCAACACGCGGAGATATTCCAGACTGCGCGACGGTGTCGGCCAAGCGTGCAACGTCCAGTTGGGCAAGACCAAGGCTTCCGATAGCGGAAATCCGCTGTAGATCTCGGCGCTCCACACCGGTTTGTCGGGGCAGCCCAGTTCTTTCAGCAATTCGCGGCTCTTGGCGACGATCCCGAAGTTGGGCCAGCGCGCATCCAGGATGTCGTAATCGTTGGAGAAGCCGACCGTTGCGCGGCTGAAAGCTTCGCTGCGTTTGAGGAACGTCTGCATGTTCGGCGGCACCTTGGGCAACCGGCTGCGCACAAAAGCTTCGGTTCGCGGATCCATCCCCGCGTCGTAGAAGCCGTAGACGTTTTCCAGTCCGATACCCGAGAGGACGATTCGCACGTCGGGGCACGCCGCCCTCGCGCCCGCAACGAAGTGGTGCAACAGTTGCCCGTACTCGTTCGCGGTTCCGGTCCAAAAGACTTCGTTGTAGTACTCGTTGCCCACCTGGTAGTGAAGCACGGGGAATTGCAGTCCCGGCATGTCGTCGATCCCGTCGCCGTCGTAGCGTTCAACCAGACGCCGCGCGTACTCGCGCAGGTGCGGCAGGTGTTCGGGCTTGGGCAGGTAGTCGGCCCCGAGCAGAGCCACCTGCTTGGCCAGTCCGCGCAGGTAGACGAACTCTGAATCGCTTTTCGGAGCCGTGGCCCAAGGCGATTCGAAACGCAACGACAGCATGATGTGGACGCCGTTGCGCTGCCAAGTGCGGACGGCCGCATCCAGATCGGACCAGTGGTAGGTGTGTTGGCCGTCGCGCGGCGCCTTGGGCTCGACGAGCTTCCATTCCAGTCGACTCAAGTTGACCCAGCGGAAGCCGACTTCGCCGCACACGCGATCCACCAGCTTGGCATCCCGCGCGCCGGGGCTGTGGACGAACACATAGTCCAATCCGAACGGCGAGTCACGACCCTCGGCGACGAACCGGTCGAACGCTTTGCGGTCGGCGAACCGCGCGGCGACGCCCTCGATGCCGGCCGCCAAGGACGGGCCGGCGGCGGCGAGCCAGATGAGCGACGCGGTGCAAGCGTAAGCGAATGCGCTTGCCAAGGGAAACGAACTGGCGGGCGTGCATCGCTGCATGGCGAAATCCTCGTCGGCTTGCCCGTTGGAGTTTGTGCCGCGCTGGAGTTCACGCTTCAGCGTGCGGCGTCATGTTCACGCCCAGACACGCTAAAGCGTGAACACCAACGCCCAGGCACGCCAAAGCGTACGCTCCGGTACTGCGTCTATCAGGGATCGTTACGCAACGCCGTGAAGCATTTCCTGAGGCGAAAAAAGGCATGCGCGAGCGGATCGTAGCCGAATTCGTGAGAATTCGGAATGCTCGCAAATTATCCGAATTCTCACGAATTCGGCCACCGAAATCCTTCACGGCGTTGATCGTCACGATGCGGCCAAACCCATCAGGGCTTTGCGTTCGCGGCCCAGGGCGTCGGCGGCGATCATGGCGTCGATGGCGTCGTCCGCGGTGACTCGGAAACAGTGGTTGTGGCACAGCGAGCCCTCGCCGGCGCAGGCGTCGCCGATCATCTGCAACCGCTCGCGGGTGACGCCCTCCAGGTTCAAGTCGGTGAACGTGACGGGCAACCCGATGGCGATTTCGAAGTCGACGATGCGGTTCATCTCGTCGACGTCGGTGTCTTCGTCCAGGCACAACTGGGTGATGATTCCGAAACCGACTTTCTCGCCGTGCATCAGACCTTTGCATTCCGGGAAATTCGATAGCGGGTTGGCGATCATGTGAGCCGTGGCCAAACCGCCGCTTTCGAAGCCCAGTCCCGAGTGTAGCACGTTCGCCTCGACGATCTTCTCCACCGCCGGTGTCACCACGCCCTGGCGGACGGCGCGCAGCGCTTCCAGACCGTACTCCAACAGCATCTCGTAACCCAGCCGCGCAATGGCCATGGCGGCGCGCGTCGCCACGCCGCCGGCGAGGGTCGTGGCGCGGGTCTTGTAGGACGCTTCGGCTTCGACCCAGGTCGCCAGTGCATCGCCCATCCCGGCGGCAAAGGCGCGCGGCGGGCCGCTGGCAATCACCTGGGTGTCGACCAGCACGACGTCGGGGTTGAACGGCCAGCACTCGAAGCCCATGAAGTTCGAATTCGCGTCGTACCAGACGCTGGCGGCGCTGGTCGGCGCATCGGTCGCAGCGATGGTGGGAACGGTCATCAGCCGCAGCCGCGCATCGACCGAGACGGCCTTGGCGATGTCGATCGACTTGCCGCCGCCCAGTCCGACGATCGAGTCGGCGCCGTGCTCGCGCGCCAACGCGGCCACGCGCGCGGCCTCCTCGTGCGTGGCCTCGCCGCCGAAACGCACGTCGACCGGCGTCAGCCCGGCGCCGGCGACGCTGGCCAGCACGGTCTGGCCAACCAAGCCCTTGACCACATCGTCCCACAGCAGGATCGGCTTGTTTCCCAGCAGCTTCAGGTAGCTGCCGATCTCGGCCATGACCCCGCGTCCTTGGACGTACTTGTGCGGCGCGATAAAGACCATTTTCATTGCGATTTCTCCTCAAGTTGGTCAGGGGAAACTGGGGCGTACTCCGTTGATGATCGGCAATCGGCCATCGCCGGTCAACATGCGCCGCAAGTGGCCGGCTAACAATTTGGGGCTGTTGCGAAAGGCGTCGATTGTGCTGCCCGCCAGGTGCGGCACCAGCGTGACGTTGTCCAGTTCGATTAGCGGATGCCCCGCGGGCAACGGCTCTTCGTCGAACACGTCCAGTGCCGCACCGCCGATCGCGCGCCGCTGGAGCGCGTCGACCAGCGCTCGTTCGTCCACCAGTCCGCTGCGCGCCGTATTGACCAGCACCGCCGTCGGCTTCATCAGCGCGATCTGCGCCGCGCCGATCAAATGCTTGGTCTCTTCGCTCAGCCGCGCGTGCAACGAGACGACATCGGACTGGCGCAGCAACTCGGGCAGGTCGACCAGTTCGGCGGGCGCCGTGTCGCCGGACACGAGCGGATCGTAGGCTAAGATTCGGCATCCGAGCGACTGCAGATAGCCGGCCAGCAGTCGCGCCACAGCGCCGTAGCCGACCAAGCCGACCGTGCGCTCGTTCAACTCCGGGATCTCGTCGCGGTTCGGGAAGTCGCGAGTCCAATGCCCGGCCTTCAGCGCGGCATGGCCTCGCGCGATGTTCCGCACTTCGGCCAGGATCAGCCCCAGCGCGCATTCGGCGACGGCCCGCGCGTTGCGGCCGGGCGTGTTGAGCACCGCGATCCCCCGCTCGGTCGCCAGATCGACCGCGACGTTCTCCGTGCCGCCGCGCAGCACGCCGATGGTCTTCAGGTTCGAGGCGGCCGCCAAGGTCGCCCGGCCCAACGGCGCAAACTGGACGCAGACGATCTCGAAACGCTCGATCCCGTCAGTCAGTTCGGCCGGCAAGGGCACGGCGTCCGGCCCATTCTGCTCGATCGCCAGATTCGCCTGTTGCAGGTCGATCAGGGTCGGCTGCTCCCAACTCCGCACCTCGACCCGCACGCCGAGGTCTTCGAGCGTCGCGAATCCCTGCCGCATGAATTCGGCCGGGATGTAGTTGTCGCTGATCGCCAGCAGATGCATGGTTTGATTCCTCTTCGCGTAAGACGTCTGGGTGGAATATGCGCTTCAGCATGCCAGCGCTGGAGTTCACGCTTCGGCGTGCTGCCGTTGATTACGCCTTGCCGGCGGCGCCGAGCAATTCGATCTTTTCTCGCACGACCGCGGCCAGTTCCTCGCGGATCGGCCGGAACAGCTCGCGGGGCAACGGGTCGATGCGGTCGTGCATCGCCGCGCTGGTCTTCAGTCCCCGGTACATGGCGATCCGCAGATCGGCGTAGATGTTCAGTTTGCAGATGCCTTCCTGGACCGCCACCCGGATCTGGTCGTCCGGCGTGCCGGAACCGCCGTGCAGGACCAGCGGTACGTCGCTCACCGCGTTCAGTTCCCGCAGTCGCCCAAGATTCAAATCGGGCAGCGAGCGATAGACGCCGTGCGCGGTCCCGATCGACACGGCCAGCGCGTCGCAGCCCGTCTGCGCGACGAAGCGCGCCAACTGGTCGGGTTCGGTCAACACGTTTTCCGCGTGCGAGGTCTCTTCCAAGTCCATGCCGCCGACATGGCCCAGTTCGGCCTCGACGCTCACGCCAAGCGGTCGGGCCACATCGACGATCGAGCGGGTCAGTTGCGCGTTCTCGTCGAACGGAAGCTGTGAGCCGTCGATCATCACCGACGAAAAACCCATGTCCAGCGCCTTGCGCACGGTCGCCAGGTCGCCCGCGTGGTCCAGATGCAACACGACCGGGATGTCGACCGCGGCCGCCGCGGCCTTGGCCGCCGCTGACTGAAAGATCCAGCCGTGTCCCCCGCCGCTGTCCAAGTCGCGTTGCAGGGTCATCATGATCACCGGCGAGCGGCAGGCGACGGCCGTCTCGATGATCGTGCGGGCCATGATGTCTTCCGTAAAATCGAAAGCCGGGACGGCGTACCGCTTCGCCCGGGCATCGCTCAAAATCTCTTTCAAGGTGACAAGCATCGACAATCACTCCTTAGGCGGCGCAGCCGCAATCAAAGAGTACGTCAGGCTTTCCAGCCTGACCTGTCAGCCTGGAAGGGCTGACGTACAAGATGGGCGCACGGTGCGCTCATCCGATGAACTGAGACTCTAACGCATCAACATGCCGCCCGTGACATCGACTGTCGCGCCGGTCATGTAGGCAGCCCGCTGCGATGCGAGAAAAACAACCACATCCGCAATGTCGGCCGGTTCGGCGATGCGCCGCAGCGGGATGCGCTGGATGTAATGCGATTCCCCGGCGGCCAAGGCGTCGCGGGACATCTCCGTCCGGGTCATCCCCGGAGCAACCAAATTCACATGAATCCCTTGCGGAGCGACCTCGCGGGCCAGCGACAAACTGAAACTGACCAGTCCGGCCTTCGAAGCCGCATAGTGGGCGTGTCCCGTCGTCGAACCCTGAAAGGCGGCGGGCGAGGTGATGTTGACGATCCGGCCGCCGCGACCGGCTTCCAACCAGCGGCGGACGGCGGCCCGGCAGGTGAGGAACGAGCCGATCAGGTTGATTTCAAGCACCCGCCGGAAATCGGCTTCTTCGATCTCGTGCGCCATCGCGGTGGGCCAGATCCCGGCGTTGTTGATCAGCACGTCGGGCGGTCCCAACCGGCGCTCGGTTTCGGTGAACAGTCGCTCGACCTGCCCTGCGTCGGAGACATCGGCGGCGATCGCCGCGGCGCCGACGCCATATTGGCGGTTCAGCCGAGTCGCCAATGTTTCGGCTTCCTCTGTCAAATCGATCCCGGCCCGCGGATCGGAGAGGTAATCGATTGCCACCTGCGCGCCCTCGGCAGCCAGTCCCTCGCAAATGGCTTGGCCCAAGCCGCGCGATCCGCCCGTCACAATCGCGACCCTGTCTTTTAAGTGGAGGTCCACAGGCCTACTCGATCGGGAAAAAGTGAAAAACAAAACGCGTTGTCGTCCATAAGTCCGGCGATATGTGTATCGCCAAGTCGGCAGGCGAGCAAGAGGGGGTGCGCGGTTTCAGCCGGTGAGAACGACTTCCTGGCCCGCTTCCACGCCCAGTTGCCGAGCCGCGCTGCCTTGCACCACGGCGATTTCCAGCAGGCCGTTCGAGCCGATCAACGCGACCAGCGAGCCTGCGTCGGCGTGGCCGTAGGCCCGTACGATTCCACGGACAGTGCGCCCGGCGCACGATACGCTCAACTCCTTGGTCCCGCTCACTTGCTCGATCTGCTGCTGATCGATGTTGGTGATCAGGTTTCCGAACGAATCGACGTACAGGACGCAACCGCAGATTTGCCGACCCTCCATCCGCGGCTCCGGCCAATCCAGCGTTTGCAATCGCTCGATCGGTGGCCCGAACAGCTCCGGATGGGCGCCGGAAACGAAACACGCCGCCACTGGCGCCATGATGTCGCGGCCGTGAAACGTGTCCGAAACGGGGTGCAGCCAAATGGTTTGATTCCGCAACTTCACCGCGTGGCGCGGCAGGGCGCGGCGGAGCAGTCGGCTCAAGACACCGTTGTCCGGCGCGATGAAGAATTGGGTTCCGATCTGCACGAACACAATCTCCCGCTCCGTTCCGACCCCCGGATCGACGACGCAGATGTGCAATGTGCCGCGGGGAAATCGCGGCGCCACTTCGGCTAGGACCAGGGCTGCGTGCCGCACGTCCTGGGGCGGAACCTGGTGCGTGATGTCCACGATTTCGATCTCCCGGTTGATGCTCAGAATGACGCCCTTCATCTGGGCCACGTAGGAGCTGTCGGTGCCGAAATCGGTCGTCAACGTGATCACGGGTCGCGGCATGCTAAGAATCCCTGGAAAAGACTGCGGCAACTGTCAAATGCGAATCTCGAAATTCGAACCGATCTTCAACCCCCAATCTATAACCCCCAATCTATAACCCACAATTAATAACCGCAGAATATCCAACAAGGAACCACAGAATTGCCAAGTGAATCGCGTCGCTCGATGTCACCAGGAATACCGTTGTGCTCTCGGAAGGACGGCACGACGGCACTCGACGCGATGGTCGATCTTGATTTCCATGGATCAGTGCCCCGATTTCTCCGGCCGCCAGCGGCGACCGGCCAGTCGGGCTACGCCGCCGGCGACGCCGAGGGTGGCGCGAGCCATGCGGTCGTAGTCGAGCGTGTCGGGCGTGTCCGTCGGCAGGTGGTAGTGGGGATTGCGCAGAAAGCTGGTGTCGGTGACCATCAGGGCCGGGTAGCCCTGGTCCCAAAACGAACTGTTGTCCGAGAAGCGGATGACGTAGACGCTTTCCGGCAGCACGACCGAAAACAGCCGCAGATCGCTCGCCCGCCGGAATCCCCAATGAAACCGCCACGCAGCGCGGCCGGACCGCAGGTTGCCGACCGCTGCCAAACAGTCGCCGCGGTTGGGGAACAACCAGCGCAGCCAGCGCGGGATCTCGCCGGGCACCTGCTGGCTGCCTGGCGCATCGCTGTAGTACCCGACCATCTCCAGGCACACCATCGCCGTCACCGCCTCGCCCCGCTGGCGGCAGCCGCTCGCGTGAACTCGGCTGCCCATCGATTCGGTGAAGAAATAAGGCGGTTCCTCGCACGCGAACGCGACGAACCGGATCGTCCGCCGGCACGGGACGTCGCGCAGCAATCGCGCCGTCTCGATCAGCACCGCCACGGCCGAAGCGTTGTCGTCCGCGCCGGGCGTCGTCGGAACCGTGTCATAATGGGCGCCGACCACCACCACCTGATCCGCTGCGGTCGTCCCCCGGCGTTCGATGAACACGTTGGACACCTCGGCGTCATCCACCCGGTACGACTCGCGCTGCACCCGGTCGCCGAAGCGGCCCAGTTCCCGCTCGGCGTACCCCGCCGCCGCGGCAAACGCCTCCGGACGCCCCAGATGCCGAGGCCCGATCAGCCCCGCCAGCACATCCACGTGCCGAAGCAGCCGGTCGGCCAGCGATTCGGACGGTTCGGGATAGAGGGTCGGCGTCGGCAATGGCATCGTTCCTTTGCCTTCTGGTTCATCCGTCTGCGGCTTGACATGGATTCTACCAGCCGCCCCTGAAAGCTGGCCAGCGGGTGGGCCAGGCGTTCACTCGTCCGCGAATTCCGCATAGGCGGCGCGCAGACGCCGGTAGGCTTGATGGACGGCCCGCGCTTGGGCTTGCACCTCGGAGCTGTGAGAAAGCTCGTGGTCGAGCAGTTCGAGGCGTTCGAGCAGCACATCGGCTTTGGCGCGTTGATAGCGCGTCACTTGGTGGCCGCGAAGAAACAAGCTCACCTGCAGCTTGCGAGTCCAATCCCGCTGGATGGGAATCCAGTACGCGGTGGTATCCCAATCCCGGCTGCCGGCCGAGGCAACCACCTCGGTGTTCACAATTCGCAGTTCTTCGAGAATATCGCCCGGCGGGGGATAATAGACGTAACAGCCCAAAACGCTCAGGCCGACGAGTCCGGCCAGCGCAACGCCGCCCAAGACCGGCGCTGGCAGGACCATGTCGTATTGCGGAGCGGCGGCCGGCTGTTGCCGGATCCAGGCTTCCCATGCTTCGATCCAACCGGATCGTTTCAGGACGAGCCCGAAAAGAGCCAAGGCAATCAAGGCGATCAAAGCCTGACGCTCGTACGGCGCGGTCTTCTCTGCCAGCAGCGCCATCGACTTCCGCAGTGGCTGATCTTCACCCGCCTGAAACGGGCAGCAGTAGCCGTCAAAAGCGTGCGTGTGCCCCGCGGGATCGACGCCGCGCGGATACAGCGGCTTGTCGACGCCGTACGCCAACCCGACCACCACCGCCCCCAGGATCCCGAACCAAAGCACGGTCCGTCGGATTCCGTAAATGTGCATCACCCAAGCGATCAACCCCAGATTGATCCCGGCGCCGAGGACCAGCAAGGCGAACGCGGCGCCCACCGAGTTCCCGTGCTCGAACATCGACGCCAGTTGGACCATCGCCGTCATCGGCGTCGCATAAGCGGGGACCGCGACCAAGGCCATGAAGGCCGGCGCCCACGGATCATGGTGCTCGGCTGCCTGCTGCAAGTAGCCGAATGGCAGCAGAACACTCAGCGATGCCGCGCCGATCAGGCCGATCGCCACGTACACGGCGGTCGGGCTGGTCAATTCATCCGCCGCGGTCAGCGCCACGGCCAGCATCCGCTTGATGCCGTGGGCCGCTGCGGGCGGTTCGGGATACTGGACCGCCGTTCCCGGGAACAACCGGTCCCATGCCAAGCCGACGACCGTGACAATCACCAGGGAACAGAAGCAGAACGTAACGATCACCACCGGGTTGGAAAGCGTCAGCCCGTACAGCACCGAGATCGGGTTGAACAGCGGGGCGGTCAACGCGAATGCCAGAATCGTACCACCGGACAGCCCGGCTTTGCGCAATTGACGGGCTACCGGAATGACCCCGAGCGAACAGACCGGCAACAGCATGCCGATCGCCCAGGCTTGCAGCAGCGACCGCCACGTGCCTTGCCCGAACAGCCGCCGCATGCCCTGGTATCCGACCAGACGGCGAAAGACGCCGGCGACCAGGACGCCCACGAAGATCGTCGGCGTGGCCTGGAGCAAGGCTTGAAGAAAACGCAAAACGGCGCCCCACCAGAGGATTTCGATCATGAATTCAACTCGACACGAAAAGGGAACCAGAAAATGTTCACAGGCTGGCAGCCTGTGCTACGGGGAGTAGTCATCGATTGCTCGATCTTCCAGCCATGCGGCGGCCTGGGCCAGGTCCGCCAACACGCTGCGCCACGCGTCCGCCTGCGGCTCGTGGGTCACGCGTCGACGCTCGGGCGATTCGGCGCGGAGGGCCGCAATACGGGCAGTCCATGTGTCGGAGATGTCGGCGATCCGGTTCCAAAGCTCTTCGGGCAGATCCGTTTCCGCCGCCAGTCCGGGCAGCCAGCGGACGAGATCCTCCCACTCCGCGAAGGCGTCCAACGAATCGTCGGAACGAGTGCGGCCGCCCAGGATTTCCCCGTGCAGCTCCTGCAGACGCACCACGGCGGAAGCATAGTCCGCGGGAAGGTGCGCCGGCGCGTGGTGCTCGGCGGGGCCAACCGACGCTGCGCGATCGCATCCCACCAGCAACAACAGGCCGATGGCGAGCGAACGCCGGGAGCGGGGACTGCCCGCAAGATTGGACGGATTACCTGTCACGTCGCGTCTCCTTTCTTTCCGAATCGAACACGGGCACCGGCACGGCGGCCAGGATCTCCTCGACAATTCGGGCGGCGCCGTCGAAATTCCCGGACAACCGCACTTCCAGCACCGGTCGTGCAACGTGCTGCACATCGTCGGGAATGACGAAATCGCGGCCTTGCAGATGGGCGCGGGCCTGGGCCACTCGTTGCCAGGTGAGCAGACCCCGGGGACTCAAGCCCAATGTCACTTCGCGGTGCTCCCGAGTTGCCCGGGCCAGCGCCACCAGATACTCCTGTACCAGGCGGCGGACCGGCACCTGCGACACGTGGCGCTGCAACTGCTGCAACTGCGCCGGATCGATCACCGGTTCACACCGCTGACGCCCGGCGTCGCTGTCTGCTCCCACGTTCGCCGCCAGCATCTGCAGCTCGCCAGCCGCGTCGGGATAGCCGATCCGCAGCTTCATGGCAAAGCGGTCGAGCTGAGCTTCCGGCAGCGGATACGCCCCGTGGCTTTCGACGGGATTCTGCGTGGCGATCACAAAGAACGAATCGCTCAGCCGGTAGGTGTGCCGGTCGATGGTAACCTGCCGCTCGGCCATCGCTTCGAACAACGCGCTCTGCGTGCGCGGCGTCGCCCGGTTGATTTCGTCGGCCAACAGCACGTCCGAAAACACGGGGCCTTCGCGGAATTCAAACTCGCGAGTTTTCTGGTTGAAGACGTTGAACCCCGTGATGTCGCTGGGCAACAAGTCCGGGGTACACTGGACGCGGGCGAATTCGCCGCCGACCGAATGGGCGACCGCCTTCGCCAGCGTCGTCTTGCCCAGTCCCGGCAGGTCGTCGAACAGTAGATGCCCTCGCGCCAGCAGGCAAGCCAACACCATCTCGACGACGTCCGACTTCCCGATCAAGACGTCGTTCAGCGACGCACGCAACCGGTCGATCGCGGTCTGGTAGCCGCAAGCGGAGTCATCGTGCGCCAAGGTGCCCCCGAACAACGTCGGCTCGGTGACCGTCAACACACCCATCGTTGTTTCCTTTGTATTTGTCTCAACTCTCGCAAGGTCAATCCCGCCGCCACAATGCGACAGGCGTGAAGAACCGCCCCCGGGTCGCCCGCGGCGACGCAGCCGGTCTGCGGACCGTACAACGCGCGTTCCGCCAGACGCAAGAACCGCGTCGTGGTCACCGCGGTTTCCGCAGGCAGCGAGGCAGCGAGCTCTCCGTACCAGCGGGACAGGGTGACGTTGGTCGGACGAGCCAGTCCGGCGCGTCGGCAACGCCACTCCAGCAACCGGATCGTGGCCCGCAGCCGCTGCTCGGGACGGCCCCGTCCGGACAACCGACAGATGGCGCCGGCCACCGCGTCCAACCACCACAGGCGAGTCCGCCAACCGACGGCACACAGCACCACACTGAACGCTAAAGTCAGCGGATGGTGCGCCGACCAGTCCAGCACCGACCGGATTGTCATTGCCGCCCACCGCTGCCACGTCCGGACTTCGCGCGGCGGCTCATACCCGGGCGTAGGTTCGATCGTCAGCCAAGTATGCTCGTCGATCCGCACCTCGACCCAGACATGCGCGTCCTGCGACAGTACGGTGGTCTGGCCGGCCGCGCGATCGAATCGCTCGGGGCGAGCGTAGAATCCGGCGACCAGCCGCGTCGGATAGCCCAAGTGACGCAACATCAGCGCGGCCGTGGTGGCAAAGCAGTAGTCCGGTCCGCTGCGCTCGCGCAAGAAACGTTCCAACACATCGCCCGATTCCGGCGCGGCGTCGGCGCCAGGATCCAGGCGAAAATCCTCTCTCAACCGGCGAACCACCGCTTCCACCTGCTGCCAGCCGCGCGGGACGCCTCGCGTCCAATCGCGAACCAGCGCCGCAACGCCATCGCCGTCCGATTCCGGCGCCGGTCGAACGGTCGCCGCGGGATCTTCGCGCAACGAACCTGCGGAACCTGTGAAATCGTGTTCTCGCAGCACTTGCAGGTCGACGCGCTGCGACCGCACGTGCAACACGGTCAATTGCGGAATGTGTTCGCGGGCCACCATCGCCGCCATGCCGTCTTCGGTCCAACCCCAGAAGTCGGGCTGATCCACCCGATCGACATGCACGGCGGTCAACTGGGGCGGCGCCGGCACCCGGTTGGTCTTCAGGTTGATCACCTTGACGCCGTGCTGCATCGTGCCCCGGTCGATCGGCCAGAGGCTTTTCTGCTGGAAGCAGAACCAAGACCGCTCGGCCTCCGTCTGTTTCCGAATCGCCGGGCAGGAAGCAGGGGCAGACGCCTGCTGATCGCCCGCATGTCCCGAGTGACTCCACACGGTGCCGTCGAAGGTGTCGAAAGCTTCGAGTCCCAGATGGACGGGCACCGGTCCGACCACGTACAGCATGGCCGGACTCTGGCGGTCGTCCAGTGCCTGCTGCTTCGCTTCGGTACGCCGCCGCAGCACGGAAAACTCGCGTCCGCTGCGCTGCGTCTGCGCGACTCGCTGTTCCATCTGCCTGATCTTCTCCTGGGCCAACGATACGGCGCGCTCTCGCTTCTGCTTTGATTTCAACGGCTCGCCGTACAAATCGTTGAACATGTCGTACAGCGTCGGCATGCATGATTCTAGGAACAACTGGCTTTCGACCGGTCCGAAACTCATCGCGTTGTCCCGGGCAGCCACCACGGCATCGCCGTCGCGGACTCCCGCGCGGGCATACGGATCGTTCCAGCGGTCGCCTCCGGACGCCGGCATCATGCCGCGCAGCACGTAGGTTGCCCCGCCACTGGCACCGAACACCGCCGCGGCCAGCATGCTGGACGAGATCGTGACTCCCATGACCGACCAGCGCACGGGCAGACAGCGAGTCACCTGGACCGCCGACCTCGCGTGCTGAATGCGTTCCCAGTAACGAGCCATCAGCCACCACAGCAGCCAGACGCCGTACAAGGCCGCCAGCATGCCCACCACCGTTCCGCTTTCGATAACGACCGCGAACAGCACGAGAAAGCTGCCCAGCAGGCATGCCGTCTGCCGGCAACGACGACGGTGCGAGTAGGCACTCAGCACCAGCGCCGCATTCTGCAGACATACCAGCAGCACCAACTCGTGCGCTTCCCCGATCGAGAGCATCCGCAGGACGCTCTCGGATGCCAAGGGCCACAAACACCAGAGAGCCAGCCCGGCCGGCAGCCAACCGTCCCACCGGCGGCGAGTCGCCGGAAATCTGCGCTGCGTCAGGACGATCGCCAGCGGTCCGGCCACGGCCAACAGGGACTGGGCCACCAACAGCCACGGAGACGAACTGGATGAGCTGCGGGCCGCGGTCAGCGTGGCCGCTGCCAGGACGGCCAGCAGCAGCGTGCCGGTCTCGCCGCCGCCTTCCGCCGATTCCAGCCGTTCAGTTGATTCGCCAGTCGTCATGGCAAAGCCTTCCCCATTGAGCCTGCAACTGTCCCGCGACATCCGCGGTCGTGTCCAGAACGATCCACGGCCGCTCCCCTGCCCCGGCCACCCCCCAGGCCGGCAATGCGTTCCTCGGCGGCCGGTCGTCGATCAGCACCCAGCGGGGCCTCGCGATCGATCGTCCCCGGGATGCCTTGGGCACTGACGGAAGTTCGCGGCCTACGACAATCAGCACCGGGAAATCACTGCGAACTTGGCAAGAATCGCGCTGATTGCGAGATGCCGGTCCCGCTATTTCCGTGTCGTCGGCTGGCACGTACCGCGCCAGCCGATCCAGCAGGCGACGCATGCCCGCAGGTCCAGGTTCCAGCAGCCACGACGATTTGTCCAAACGACACTCGACATCGCAGTGGTGAGCATGCAACTCGCGGCACAAACTAGCGAAGACCCGCACCGCCCAGTCCCGTCGCAATTCGTCCGGCCGCGTTGAACCCGTGAAAGCCGAACCGTCCAATTCGACGATCACCCTCCGTCGAGCCGTCGCCTGCCGCTGGCACACCACCAATACGTCGCGACGCGCCGTCTGGGCCCAGTGGACCCGCCGCAGCGAATCGCCCTCGCGATAGAACCGCGAAGCCAGAATATCCCCGTCGTCGCCGGCGGAATCGACGTGGCTGCCGGCCACCGTCGGCCGACTACCGCCCACGGCTGGCACCGACGTCAGAGGCACGGTCCGCGGCCAAACAATCAGTTCGCCCTCGACCGGAATCGCCCGCAGGCGACTCCAAATGCCAAACGGGAAGCCGGTCGCCAACACCGGAGCCGCGCGCGGATACACGCCGCGCCGCTCGGGGCGGAACACGAACGCGTAGTCGCTCTGCGACCAGCCGGGAACGCGGGCCAACGCGGTCACTGCTGTCTTCGGATCGTCGTCGCCCTGCGATTCGAAGAAGCCCCGCTCGACCACCAGGCCCCAGGCCGGCCAAGGCCAGCCGTTGCGGATCGTCAACCGCACCGCAACCGACTCCGTCTCCTGGCAGCGCCCGCGATCAAAAGCCAGCGTGGCGGTCAAGCCATGTATCGAGATCCACGGCCAAGCCACTCCCAGCACCATCACGGCGATCAACGCACCGAACACCAACCAACCCTGTGGGGCCACAAACCACGCCACCAGCAACGAAGCCAGCGCGCCGACCGCAAACCAGCCGATCGGCTGCTTCAGCCAATACACGTAGCCATTTGCCCACGGACAGAAGTCGTGGTGGCCGATCGCCTCGACCGCCGACCAGACTCGCAAAGCGGGACGGATCACCCGAGCCGAAATCAACCCGCGCAACGGCATCTCTTCTCTCTCCCCGATCACGGCAAGCTCTCCCGTAGCTGAATTCGTGAGCATTCAGCTTCGATCCCAGTTCCTTCCCATCCCGCCGCGCCGAAAATCGAATGGCTTCGTCTACGACGAGAGCGCAAGCGCATACCGACGGGCGGTAGCACGAAGAAGGAACGCTTCCGACCTGGAACTCAGGCTGCTGGCAAGAAGCAGCCGGGAGGCCCGCGAGCCGCGTAGGCATACCGGCAAACCGAGCGCGGATCGATGGCCCTGTCGCTCGGCAGCCACACGAGAAGAGTCGCGGCCAAATTCGGCGCCGCATCCCAGATAGATACCCGCGGCTGAGACAGCCAGCGGCACAGGAAGCACGACCGTGGGTCGTGACGACCGCCGGAATCATCCGTCCAGGACAAGGTCTCGCCCTGTTCATCCGAACCGGCGAACGGGATCGGGCACGATTCGTGGTGGCACCCGCATGCCATCACGGGCTGCGAGCGTGGTTGCCCACGTTCGGCCAAGAGAACATGCAACGAGTAACCGGCGCCACCCAGCAGCAAATGCCAAGCAGCAAGCGCAACAGCGACCCGCCTCGTATTGAGAAGACGCATGATCCGGTTTCCTCGACCGGTCCGACCGTTGGCTATGTTACCTGGAGCGAGGCCGCTGTCAAGGCATTCAATTTCCCCTTCATCAAAACCTCATGCGTCGGCCATCCCACTACGGAGTCGCGAGGCCTCCGGAGACGGCAAACAACTTCAGGGCCTGATTGACGGAAAGCACCTCGTGGACTCGCAGGATTTGCACGCCTTGGCGAGCCAAGGCCAGCGAGACGCCGATGGTGGCCGCCGTGCGGTCGGTTTGCTTGTCGCCCAGCACGTGGGCGATGAATCCCTTGCGCGAATGGCCGACCAACAAAGGACACGCGAGGTCGTGATACCGGCCGCATGCGACCAGCAGCGTCAGATTGTGCTGGTGGGTCTTGCCGAAACCGATTCCGGGATCCAGGCAGATCCGCGCGGCGTCCAGACCGTGGCGCGACAGCTCGTCGCGGCGTCGGCGAAGATAATCGTGGATGTCCTCGACCACGTCCTCGTACTGCGGATTGTTCTGCATCGTTTGCGGAGTTCCCTGCATGTGCATCACGCAAACGCCAACCCGCGATTCGGCGACCACCTGCAGCATTCCCGGATCGCCCTGCAGTCCGGTCACGTCGTTGACAATCTGGGCTCCGGCAGCAATCGCCTCGGCCGCCACTCTGGCCTTGGACGTGTCGATCGAGACGGGAACCTTGGTCCGCTCGCAAAGCGCCTGCACCACTGGCAGCACGCGGCGCAATTCGTCGGCTTCGCTCACCGACGCCGAATAGGGACGAGTGCTCTCGCCGCCGATGTCCAGAATGTCGGCGCCTTCCGCGGCCAGCTTCAGTCCCTGGTCGATGGCGGCTTGAGATTCATGGAATCGACCACCGTCCGAAAAACTGTCCGGTGTCACGTTGATGATTCCCATCAGCCGCGGCAAGTCGCCGAAGAGAAGCTCGGTCGAACGCAACTGCCAGCGACTGGCCCGCGACGGAAATCGCTGCAGCACGGAGGCGTGGTGAACAAAACTGGTTGGTGTGGCAGGCATGGGAGAAATCTTCGACCATAGCTTCCCGTAAGACCCGTTCGACGGCCGACGCTTGTCCCGATGCGAAAACGCTGCACCGTGAACCGGCACTCGGTTCGAACCGTCAATCTCCCGGTTCAACTCCCAGCGCCCGAAGTTGGGCGGCAAGCTGCTCGGCGCGCTGACGTTCCCGCTCCCTCTGCTCGACCAATTCTACATACGTCGCAAACGGCTGGCCGTCCGGTTGCAGGATGCGCAGTTCGCCGGAACTCAAGTCGAATCGGATTCCCAACCGCGGACTCGGCCAGCCATCGGTTCGATCGATCGGAATCAAGCGGTCCCCCTGCCGAATGTAGCCATCCAGTTCCGCGCGATCGGGATCGAAGACGTAGTACTCCTCGACGCCAAAGCGTTCGTAGAACTGGAACTTCTCCATCATTTCGGACCAGCGGTTGTTCGGCGACAGAATCTCGAAGACGACCTGAGGCGCAATCCCTTCTTCTTCCCATTGCTTGTAGGAACCGCGGTAGCCCTTGGGCCGGCCGAACACGACCAGGGTATCGGGGGCCACTCGCAATCGGTTGTTCCCTTCGACGGGATACCAGAGCAAATCGCCGGCCACGAAAACATTCGGATCGTCGCGGAACATCGCATCCAGGCCGCCCTGGAGCGTCACGATCCACTGGAACTGAAGTGTGTTGTCCGCCATGGGCTGCCCATCGCTATCGGGATACTCGATCGCCGGCTTCGGGCGCTGAAGAGAATGGGTGGTCATCGTGGAATCACCTGATATCGGTTACGTAATCGCCGGTCTTCGGGATTATACCATACTCGACTTGCCGTACCAGTTGCGCTCGTCTTCGTTCACAACACCTGTTCGAGCGCGGCGATCAGGCGGTCGATGTCCGCGCGGCGGTTGTACAGATGACAGGAGACGCGGATCCAGCGGCGGTTGTTCCACGATACGATGGGAACTTCGATCGCGTAACGCTGCCAAAGTTCTCGCTGCAAGCCGACCGAGTCGCCCGGCGGGAGCGGCGCGTGGGCCATGCAGGTGTACCACTGCCGGTCGTCGGGCGTGATCGGCGTCAGGCCGGTCAACTCGGCCAATCTGGCCCGCGCGTAGGTCGCCAATTCGTATCCGTGGGTGCGGAACGGCTCTTCGCCCACTTGCCGGAGGAAATCGATGGCCGCCGGCACCGCCAGCCACGCGGACGGGTCGCGAGTGCCGCTCCAGATGAATTCGTCGCTCCAGGTCTCTGGGCGATTGGGCAGCAAGCGGCCCCAACTGAGTTGCGGCGTCACGATTCGCGACTGATGCTCGCGACGAACGTACAAGAATCCGCTACCGAACGGAGCGCTCAGCCACTTGTGCAGGCTGGCACAGTAGAAATCGCAGCCCAGTCCGGGCAGGTCGAGTGGCAACTGGGCAGGTGCGTGAGGTCCGTCGACACACACCAGCATTCCGCGCCGATGGGCCTCGCGCACGATCGCTTCGACCGGCAGCGTGATCGCCGTCGGCGATGTGATGTGGCTGACGACCACCAGCCGAGTCCGCGGGCCGGCCGCGGAAAAAATGGCATCCACCACCTGCTCGGCGGCTTCGATCCGCTCAGGCAAACGCGCGACACGAGGCTCCCGGGCGCCGATCGCGGCCGTGGCCCGCTGCCAAATCCGCTGCACGGCACCGTACTCGTGGTCCGTCAGCAGCACCTCGTCGTCCGCCGCGAGTCCCATGCTGTCTGCCACGACGTTCATCGCCGCCGTCGCGTTCTCGACGAAAGCCAGATCGTGCGGGTCGACGCCGACAAATTGGGCGAGTCGTTCGCGCGCGGCCAGCCAGGAAGGCTCGTACGTCCGCATGAAAAAGTCCATCGGCTGGCGGTCCAGACGCTGCTGCCATTGGCGGCGAGCTTCCTGGACCGGACGGGGCGGCGGGCCGAACGAGCCGTGGTTCAAATACGTAAGAGTCTCTCCCGTACCCCAGTCCCATTGGCTGTGCCAACGTTCCCATAGGCTGTCGTCGATCTTCGCGTGAGACATCCTTGACCTCTGCGTTGGAATGAGTGACAATCATTCTTGGTTTGCCTCGTCAATGTATCATCTCGTTGGGCTTATGACGATGATCGCTTCGGACAAATCGTCGGTTCAGGAAGCGAGGCTTGCAACGGTGCATGCCGGTGCCGACCGCTGGCGATATCCCGACTGGACGGCGGTTTGCAAAGCAGCCGACCGGGCACGGCGGAAACGCGATCGAGCTCACCTCTCGGCCGTGCGGATCGACCCCACGGCGGTCACTCCGATCCCGCGTCGCCGCTGGCGGTTCGTTCGCCGCTACGGCTTGGGAACGGCGATCAGTTTGGCGATCCACGCCAGCTTGCTGATGGTGCTGGCTTGGGGGGCCCTGGACGCTTTGTCCACTCCGGCCGACGATGGACGCCACGTGATTCGCGTCCATCCGTCTCGCGAGTCCGATGAACTGCATCTGCAGGTGGTCGAGATCACCATTCCCAGTCCGGCGCAGGTCATGGCCAACGGTCCGGTTTCGCAGCCGATTTCCGCGCCGGCGGTCGAGATCGATCCGGGGGCGCTGCCGCCGGCCGTCACGTTGGCTTCTTTTCTGTCGTCGCGCTCCAGCCCTGTTGGCGAAGCCATCGCGCTGCTGGGCCATGCAGGTCGCGGAATCGCCGCCGACGAACAAGGACAGGCGGGTTCCGAGTTCTTCGGAGTCCGGGCCAACGGCAATCGTTTCGTGTTCGTCGTCGATTGTTCCCGCAGCATGGACGAGGGCAGTAAATGGCGGGACGCGACGCGCGAGTTGGTGGCCGCCCTGGACCGCTTGACGCCGGAGCAGTTTTTCTACGTCGTTTTCTTCGATGGCCAGACGCATCCGATGTTCAGCTCGCGTTCGCCCGAACCCGAGTTGCTGCCGGCGACCGCCGAGAACCGCCAGCGTTTTGACCAATGGCTCGATACGGTCGAACTGGGCTACAACACTCGACCCGCGGGCGCGATGCAATTGGCCCTGCAACTTCAACCGGACGCGGTTTTCTTGCTGTCCGACGGCGCCTTCGAAGACCAGACCGCGGCGATCCTGCGCCAGAAGAACCTGGTCCGCAAGGACGGTCGGCGGGTGCCGCAGGTGATCGTGCATACGATCGGGTTCCACAACCGCGAGGCGCAGCGGGTGCTGCAGCGCATCGCCGACGAAAACGGCGGGCGATACGTCTTCGTGCCCGATCCGCGGATTGCCCTGGCCGCGCCGATCCGCGCGAATGATCCGCACAAGCCCTGAAGTGGACACTCACCCGCGTTGCCGTTTGATATCTTCTCGTTCCTGTTGTCGCAGATTGGTGTAGACTGACAGCTTGATTTGTGCGCCCTTTCTGTAGTCCCTGGTGGTGATTGGAGCGGTCCGTGTTGACTCGCGACGAAGCGATTGCGGTCTACGATTTCGAGGCGGGGCGGGTTTGCCCGGACCGCCTGACGCAGCGCTCCCATGCGCACTACGTGCATTACGCCGAACAGATGCTGCGGATCTATCGGCAGGGCATCGGGAAGACCCGCAAGGAATTGCACCGGGCGATTTCAGCGATCTTCGCGTCCGAACCGGATTGCCCGCAGCGCCGGATCGACGCCTTCTGCAAACTGCTGGACGACGTATCGGCGTTCGACCGCGACCGCCGAGGCCATGCGGTGCGTCTGCGCCGCGCGGTGTTTCGGCTCGCAGCGCCGCATCATCCGCTGGTCCAAGCGCCCGACCGGTTGTTCGAGGCCAGCGAAGCACAGATCAAGGCCCGGATCGCCGCGGAACTGGGACGCGATTGGGAGGACATCGAACGCGATCTGTTCGCCGATGTGATGGAATTCCATCGGCTGGCGCGTTTCGACGGCTACGAGACCGCGGCAGCGTTGCTGTCCCGATACAACGTGGCTCAGGTCCAAGCCGCGTTGTTCGACGCCGCGACGATGACCATCTGGGCGCGGGACGACTTCAAGACCATTCTGCGCTACGCCAAGCTGGCGAGGCTGATGCACACGATCACCCGACTGGGTGACGGGCAGTATCGCATCCAGTTGGATGGCCCGACGTCGGTCATGCGGCAGACCCGGCGCTACGGGGCGAACATGGCGCGATTTCTGCCGGCCTTGATCGCCTGTCGCGACTGGCGGATGCACGCGACGATCCGCACGCGCCGCAGCGGTTGGGTGCTGAGTCTGGACTTGTCGTCAACCGATGGCCTGAAGAGCCATTTGCCGCCACCCGAGGATTTCGATTCGCAGGTCGAGCAGGCGTTTGCCGAACGCTGGGGGGACCAACCGCGGGACGGCTGGACACTGGCCCGCGAGGGCGAAGTCCTGTACGAAACCCAGAAGACGTTCGTACCGGACTTCGTGTTCCGGCACGAGGACGGGCGCAACGTGCTGCTGGAGATCATCGGTTTCTGGACGCCCGAGTACCTGCAGGCCAAAGTGGAAAAGTTGCGCGATTTTGCGGACAAGACCATTTGGCTGGCCATTGCCGAAGGCGTTGCGCCGTCGCTGCCCGACCTGCCGCAGCAGGAGGTGATCCCGTACAAGACGGCGCTGCTGCTGAAGGACGTGCTCGACCGCCTGAATCGGGACGACTCGGTCGAACCGTAGCCACAGGCTGCCAGCCTGCGGCAGCACGAAGCGGACAAACGCCAAATTCCCGTTTGCGGTTAACACAGGCTGGCAGCCTGTGCTACGGACGGTTAGCCCAGGCTGCCAGCCTGTGCCGCGGATGGCAGCGCAAACCGGAAAAAGTCCGGATTCCCGCGAATTCGGCTACGATGACAGATGGGCGGCGATTCGCTACGATATGCCTGCTTCGGAGTCGATCCCGTTCTTTCCCAGCCTCGGAGTGGACGCACGCCATGACTGACGCGAACAAGCCCGCATCGGACGAAACGCACGAACCCGTCATCCCGGCCGCCATTTTTCTGCCGTTTTGCTTGGTCACCACCTTGTTTGCCCTGTGGGGGTTTGCGAACGACGTGACGAATCCCTTGGTCCGGGCGTTCAAGGAGATCTTCCTGATCAGCAATGCGCAGAGCAGTCTGGTGCAGACGGCGTTCTACGGCGGGTACGCCACGATGGCGATTCCGGCGGCGATCTTCATCCGCCGCTTCTCGTACAAGGCGGGCATCCTGGTCGGATTGGGCCTGTACGCTGGCGGCGCCTTGCTGTTCATTCCGGCCAGCATCTTGATGGAATTCTCGCTGTTCCTGGTCGCCTTGTACGTCTTGACGTTCGGCTTGGCCTTTCTCGAAACGACCGCCAATCCGTACATCCTGGCGATGGGACCGGCCAGCACGGCGACCCGGCGGCTGAATTTCGCTCAGGCATTCAATCCGATCGGTTCCTTGATCGGCATGATCGTGGCCAGCAACCTGGTGCTGACCAGTCTGAATGTGACCGAATTCCGCGATCAGCAATTGCAGGCGCATCCGGAATACAAGCAGTTGCTGCCGGGCCAGATCGACGCCCGGATCGACGCGGCGCTGCGCGACTTGCAGGCGACCGACCCGGCGGCCCACGAGGCCATGCAGTCCGAGGATCTGGTCACGATCCGAGGTCCGTACGTGGTCATCGCCCTGGTGGTGTTGGCCATGCTGGGCGTGTTTGCCGTGTCGAAGCTGCCGAAAGCCGGAGGCGATGACCGCCACGTCCACCTGCTGGTGACCCTTGGGCGACTGCTCCGCAACTGGCGTTATCTGGGCGGGGTCGTTGCGCAGACGTTTTACGTCGGCGCCCAGATCATGTGCTGGACGTTCATCATCCACTACGCGATGACGAATTTGAATATGAGTCTGCCCGAGGCGCAGCGCTACAACATCGTCGCCATGATCATCTTTTGTTCCAGCCGATTCGTTTGCACGTACTTGCTCAAGTACGTTTCACCCGGCGGTCTGCTGATGGCGTTGGCCGTGGGGGGGACTGCGTTGACGGCGGGTACCATGTTCGTTCCGGGGTTGGCCGGTTTGTACTGCCTGATCGGGATCTCGGCCTGCATGTCGCTGATGTTCCCGACGATCTACGGCATTGCGCTGGACGGCTTGGGCGAGGACGCCAAGCTCGGCTCGGCCGGCTTGATCTTCGCGATCGTCGGCGGCGCGCTGATGCCGCCGCTCCAAGGCACGATCATCGACAAGGGCGACCAGGTCGGCAACCTGACCGTTGGCGGACTGACCATGCCGGCGGTCAGCGCATCGTTTGTCCTGCCTCTGATCTGCTTCATCGTGATCGCGGCGTACGGCTTCCTCACTCATCGTTACGCGAAGAACTGAGGACGCGGAACCTTGCCGGGGCAAGTTGCCTCGCATCTGGAAATCGAGCGGAAGCATGGGCGTCTCTACCATCTACGCACCGGGCCGGTTGCCGTCGTTTTGGGACCGAAGAGCGATCTTCTTTGCCAATTTGCAGGCTCTGTTTTTCGGGAACGAGACGGCGATTCGTGAATTGTCGGCTCAGGTCGGCGAGATCGAGACCTACGGCGGCCGCTTGTGCCCGCTGATCGATTTGCTGTTCCGTCAAGGTGGCAACCTGCTGGTGCTGGAGCACGAGCCGGATCGAATCCTGCTGGAGTACTTTGCGACCGAACTGGGGCTGACCATCCCGGAATATGTCATTCTGCCTCACGAGCAATACCGTCGGCCGCCTGATCGCCCGTTGGCCGCGGAGAACGACGTCTGGCGGCGGATCGCCAACCATCCGGCCCCGTGGATCGACGGCTTTGTGACTGACGAGGTTCTGGCGTCGGTCGCCGAAGCGATGGGAAAGCGCACGCTGGTGTCGTCCGCAAGCAGTCGCTGCGGAAACAACAAAGGGCTGGTACACAGCTTTCTGGAGCAGGCTGGATTCCCCGTGTTCGATACGGAGATGGCGGATTCGCCCCGCGACGTTCTGCAAGCCGCCGCAAGATTGCGGGCCAGGGGCTATCAACGCATCGTCGTCAAATCGCAGATCGGCGCCTCGGGCATCGGCATGGTGATGCTCGATGCCGAGCACCCGGCCGTCGAGGCGCTGCCGGAGCATTTGTTCTACGAGGGACCGAGTCTGGTGCAGGGCTGGTTGGACGAACAGGTGGCGGGAGTGCGCCGCATCGGCTCGCCCAGCATGCAGTTGTTCCTGGACGAAGCGACGGTGAATCTGTACGACGTCACCGAACAGATCCTGAGCGCCGAGAGCGTCCATCAAGGCAATATCGCCCCGCCTCCCTACTGGCGGACCATGCCGGACATCGAGCGGCCGATGCGCGAACAATCCGAAGCGGTCGGACGGTGGCTGCACGAAAACGGCTACCGCGGAACGGCCAGCGCCGATTTCCTGATCGTCCAGCGCGGTGATCGTCTCGAAGTCCGCTTGTGCGAAGTGAATGCCCGCGTGACCGGCGCGACGTATCCCTCGGTGTTGGCCCGCCGGCTGAGTCCGGGAGGCGTCTGGCTGATGCGCAACCTTAGTTTCCATCCGCCGATCGCCAGCGGTGACCTGCTCGACGTCCTGCGGCGGGCCGGGCACCTGTTCTCCGCCGGGGATTCCCGGGGGGTTCTGCCGATCAATTTCAACGCCGATCCGTCCGGCCAGATCCGGAAAGGCCAATTCCTCTGCCTGGGAGCCGAGGAGAACGAGTGCTTCGAAGACCTCATGCAATCGGCGAACATTCTGCCGGTACAATGGAACTATGACCGCGACTGACCGATTGGACGACAACTCGCTCCGCGACCGGCTGGTCGAATTGACCCGCGATCTGGTGATCATCCCCAGCACGGTCTCGCGGCCGGACGAGCGCGAACGCTGCTACCAACTGGTTCGCAATCACATCGACGTGATCGACGGGCTGGAAATCCGCGACTACCGGCACGGTGGTTATCCGAGCTTGGTTGCTCTGCCGAAGGGTTGCGAAGTGCCCGAGGTGCTGTTGGCCGCGCATCTGGACGTCATCGGATTGCCCGATGGAGCAAGCTACCGGTCGCGGATCGAGGATGGAAGAATCCACGGTCCCGGCTGCGGCGATATGAAGGGCCAGTTGGCGATTCTGCTCGAACTGTTCCGTGCGCTGCATGCCCGGCATCCCGGAACTCCGCTGGGGTTGGCGGTCACCTCGGACGAAGAGATCGGGGGCTTGCACGGAACCGGCTACTTGTTCGGCGAAGCCGGTCTGCGCTGCCGCCAGGCGTTCCTTCCCGACGGCGGCGCCCCGGACCGGGTGACGGTCGAGGAGAAAGGCGTCTTGCACGTGCGGCTGACGGCCCGAGGCCGCGCCGGCCACGCGGCTCGGCCGTGGCTGGCCGTCAACCCATTGGACGCGATTACCGATGCCGTACGACGGTTGCGCGACCGATTCGCCGCGTTCCGGACCGGTGACGACGACCATTGGTATCCGACCGTCGCGCTGACCGTGTTGCGAACCGACAACAGCACCGTCAACCGAGTGCCCGAACGGGCCGAAGCCCTGCTCGACATCCGGTTTCCGCCGCCCTACAAGACCGCCTCGATGATGGACGAGGTGCGGGCCAGTCTGGGCGAGACCGTCGAAACACTGGTGCTGGTCGGCGACGATCCCACGCACCTGGCGCCGGACCCGCTCTGGTTGGATCTGGTCCAGGCTGCAACGGGCCAGTCGGTGCGGCAGACCCGCGAGTCGGGCGGCAGCGACGCCCGCTTCATCTGCCGCCACGGGATCCCGGTGTTGATCACCCGCCCCGAAGTCGGCAACTTGCACAGCGAAAACGAATGGATCGATATCGCGTCGATGGTCACCTTCTACCGCATCGCCGAACGGTACCTGGAAGCCCGCTGCCTGTCGCCACTGTAGACAGGCTGCCAGCCTGTTCTGCTCTACAGCCTCAGCAAGCGCAGATTGTCGCGGTCGGGATGGGCGCGGCAATATTCGATCACTTCGGCAGTGAATTCGCCCAGCAGCGGACCGCCGGCGTATTGCAGAAAATTCAGTTCCATGCCCAGCGTGTTGATCTCGATCAGCTTGATCTGGCCCTCGGCGGTAACCGCGACGTCGAAACTCAACAATCGTTGGGAGACGATCTGGCCGGCGATGTCGCGCACGCAGCGGACCGCCGTCTCGATCTCCGGCACGATGGTCCCCGCGAACAGGACGCCCGTGTCTGGGTGTGCGGCGAACTTCTCGGCCTCTTTGTTCACCGCGTAGGCATTCAATTCGCCCGTGTTCAAATCGACCAGACACGATAGGCCACCGGCCGCCTGATTGTCGACCACCCGCCCGCCGCGTCCCGTTCGCAGAACGCACCGCAGGACGTGAACCCGGTCGTCGCGCACCGAACGGTACGTACATAGACGCAGCGTGTTGACCGACGCCGGATGAAACGCGGCGAGCACCGCGTGCTGGCGGATCGCCTGCTGAATGATGTAGTTGTCGCGATACCGCCGATCGATCTCGGCCAGATCAAGACGTTCCGCCGGCTCCGGCTTAGCCCCGCCTGGCTCGAACGCCAGCAGCAGCACATCCCGACCGCCGAAGGAACCAGTCGCCGGCTTGACGATCACCGGTTCGCGCAGGGCGTCGAAATGCGTCTGCGCCGCGGTCCAGGACAAGTAGCCGTAATCGCCGTCCAGGAAGACGCCCGACATCTTTCTGAGCAGTACACGAGGAAACAGGGCAGGGTCCAAGAACCTCTCGTAGTAATTCTTGTCGCCGGCGTAATCGGCGTAATTCGCATCGTTCAATCGACGTTCCACGATGGCGTAGTAAATATCCTCGGGAACGTAGCGAGCGTCCTGGCACGACGATACGGTGCTGTACAACCGCAGCCACGAGACATCGACGGGCCAAAAGAGCTGCGACCAGAGCCGGCGATGTTCACGTTCCACTGCTCGCTCGGCGGCGCAAAACCGACCGCGGCGGCGCACGCAGCGCATCAAGATCCGGACGCGATGCTTTACGATTCGCGCATGGCGTCCCATCCATCGCAGGCAGCGGTTGACCAGCGGAACGATTGGGACGGTTTTGCGCATTTTTCGGCTTGACCAACGAGGCGAAACGAGAGCATCCCTTGGTCAATTAAACGTCACAAATCGACATTGTGGAAAGAAATCCCCGGAAATGCGAACTCGGTGCGGGTCGCGTCGATGACGCGCGCTCGGCGCGGATCTCCGAAGATCGCCGAAACCAGCGACCGAAGGTCTCCCGCGATCTTGGAGACCTGCGGTTAGTCGAGTGGCTCGGTCGGAGACCGGCCACAGCGAGTTGGTTTCCAGATTCCTGCGTGTTGCCTTATCCTACCGGTCCCAGTCGGCAAAGATCTCGTCGTGGGCGGCGCTGCCGGGCTCGCGCTGAGCCGCGCGGTCGGTCAGCAGATCCAGCAGATCGTCCAGATCGTCGCTTTCCACCAACGCCGCCCGCGACTTGGAGTCCGGCGGCAGTCGGTAATCGTCCAGCGACACCGGCAAGGCCATGGCCACGTCCAGATCGCTCTTCGGCTGCGCCTTGCCAACCGGATCGGCAGCCTCACCCGACGTGAGTCCCGACGTCCAGCCGAACCCGGCCAGCGGATCCAACCCGCCCAGCAGCAGATCCGTGGAAGCAACTCGCTGCGACGCGCTGGCCGACCAGCCGGGCAACAGCGGCAACCCCGTCCCCAGCGGCAGTCGCCGCACGCCCGGCGGCAGCGTCGCCGACATCAGATCGTCGGCGTATTCGGCGCCGTACAGGTCGTCCAGACCCAGGACGTGCCCCAGTTCGTGCGTGATCACCGTTAGCAGATCCATGCCGCCCAACCCGAACGCGCCCGAACGCGGATCGCTGACCGCGACCGACGTCGCGCCCAAGGCGGACAGGTCCACGCTCCAGCCGTAGCCCGCCGCGTTCGCATCCAGGAAGACGCCCACCGACGTGGCGCCGCCCAGCATGTCGCCCGGCAGATCCAGCACCTGCACCGGCATCGACCGCAGCGTCTGCGAGGCGGACGGAGCGATCCCAGTGCTGGTCCACACCGCCGCCGCGGCCGCCAGCGCCCAGTCGGCCTGCTGCTGCGTCAGACCGGAGGTTTCGACCGACGACGATAGACCGCCCGCCGCCCGCAGCGGCGACACCCGCTCGATGCGCACCGCGTCGGCCACCACATACTCGTTGGCGTCGTTGCCCAGCGTGATCGTCAGCGTGTTGCCGTTGATCGTGAAGATGCCCAGATTGCCCCAGGCGGCGCCCGAGTCCGTGAAGCTGCTCGGCGTTGCTTCCTGGTTGACCAACACCGTGCTCAGCAGATTGCCGCTGACGGCCGCCCCGTTGTAGATCCGGTACGGCGCGTTGGTGGCCCGGTTGCGGTGCGGCGCCCAAGTCGTGGACACCAGGTAGTCGCCGTTGTCCAAGCCGGTGAACGACCACGTGGCCACGCGCGAGCCGTTGCCGCGGGCCGTATAGTCCAAGTCAGCGTTGTACCCGAGACTGGTATAGTAGGTCCAGGCACCGGTGCGACTGTAGCCCGGATCGCCGTCGTCCATGATCAGCACCACGCTGACCGGCGCGGTCACCGTCCCGCTGACCGTGAAGTTGAACGGATTCTCGTCCGCGTCGTTGTTGACGAACGACACCGTGCCGCTGTAGCTGCCGGCCGCGCCCGCCGTCATCGTGACGGTGAACGTCGTCGAACCGCCGGGCACCACCGGTGTGGTGCCGAAGGTCGTGTACGTGAAACCGGACGGAACGCTGATCGCGCCCAGCGTCAAATCGGCTGTGCCGACATTCTGCACGGTAAACGTCTTCGTCACCGGCGTTCCGGCCGTCGTCGTCCCGAACGCCACCGAACCGCTGCCGTCAGGCAGATTGCTGCTGTCCACCGACACCGCGATCTCCGGCGCCGCCGGCGCATTGACCGTTCCGCTGACCGCGAAGTCGAACGGGTTCTCGTCGGCATCGTTCGTCACGAACGACACCGTGCCGCTGTAGCTGCCGGCCGTGCCCGCGGTCATCGTCACGGTGAACGTCGTCGAACCGCCGGCCGCCACCGACGTCGTGCCGAAGGCCGAGGCCGTGAAGCCCGCCGGCATCGTGATCGCGCCCAAAATCAAGTTCGCCGTGCCCGTGTTCTGCACCGTGAACGTCTTCACGACCGGCGTACCCGTCGTCGTGCTGCCGAACGTCACCGAACCGCTGCCGTCAGGCAGATTGCTGCTGTCCACCGACACCGTGATCTCCGGTGCCGCCACTGCCGTCGTCGGCTGGATTCGCACCGCGTCCGCCACCACGTAGCCGTTGGCCAGATTGCTCAGCCGCACCGTCACCGTGCTGCCCGTCGGTGTGATCACCCCGATCCGCTCCCACGCGGCGCCGCTGTCCGTGAAATCGTTCGGGGCCACCTGCTGGTTGACCGTCGTCGAACTCACCAGATTGCCGACCGATGCCGCTCCGTTGTACAAGCTGTACGGCGCGTTGGTGGCCCGGTTGGTGTGGGTGGTCCACGTGGTCGCCAGCTCGTACGCCTGTCCCGGCGTCAGCCCCGTGAAGGTCCAATCGGCGACGATGCTCCCGTTGCCCGAGGCCGCGTACTGCAAGTCGCCGCCGAAGCCGATCCCGGTGTAGTTCGTCCAGCAGCAACTGGTCCAGTAGCCCGCGTCGCCGTTGTCGATGATCCACAACGATCCTGAGGAGGATCCCGTGACCTCGCCCTGCAGATGGAAGACGAACGGATTTTCGTCCGGATCGTTCGAGTTGAACGTTACGGTCCCGGTCAACGTTCCTTCGACGTTCGCTGACATCGTCACGTTGAACGAGGTCCCTTGTCCTGGACTGAGCGTCGTCTGACTGAATTGAGTCACGGCGAAAGCGGCCGAGTTCACGGAAACCGTGCCCAGCGTCAGCGGCTGTGTGCCCTGGTTCTGCACGGTGATCGTCTTGACGATGTCGGTCCCGATCGCCGTGACGCCGAAACCGATCAAGCCCGTATTGTGTGTGATCGGATTGCCGTCGCTGCTCACGACCGCTTGAGGCGCATCGATCGGTCGAGCCTGCACGGCGTCGGCGATCACGAACCCGTTGGCGTTGTTGTCCAACCGGACGGTGATCGACGTGCCGCTGGCCGTAACAACGGCCAACTGCTCCCATCCCACTCCGACGCTGGTGAAATCATTCGGCGTCAACTGCTGGTTCACCGCTGTCGTGGCCACCAAGTTGCTTGGACTGACCGCGCCGTTGTAGACTTGAAATGCCGCATTGGTCGCGCGATTGGAGTTGGCCATCCACGTGGCGCCTATCTGATAGGTCTGCCCAGGCGTCAAGCCGCCGATCGTCCAGGTCGCAGCGCTGCCGCCCGAGCCACTCGACGCGTAACGCAGGTCTCCGCCGTAACCGCCGGTGGAGAATGTGGTCCATGCGCCCGAGGTGGCAAAGCCCGGGCCGCCATCGTCGACGATCGTGCCGCCCGCTTCCGCGGTGATGGTGAAGTTGAACGGGTTTTCGTCGCTGTCATTGGTCCCGAAGGACAACATGCCGCTGACCAAGCCCAGGGACTGAGCGTCGTACCGCACCTGGAACGTCGTCGATTGGCCCGGATTGAGAGTCGTACTGCCGAACGGACTGACCACCGTGAAACCCGTCGGCACAGTGATCGGACCGGTCAGTACCAAGTCCGCTCCGCCGACGTTCTGGATGGTGAGCGTCTTGGTGATCGGCGAACCAAGCTGGGTCGCGCCGAAATCGATGGAACCGGTGTTGTCCGCCACTTCGATGCCGCCATTGCTGACCGCAATCTCCGGGCCTGTCACTCGCTCGATCCGCACCGCGTCCGCCACCACGTAATTGTCCGCATTGTTGCTCACGTCGACGAACAGCGTGAAGCCGTCCAACCGGAAGTAGCCGGCGATGTCCGCCCAGTAGAACCCTTGATCGTAGACCGCTCCCGGATAATCACCCGGCTGCAAAGTCTGGTTGATTCGCGTCGTCACCGGCGTCTCGCCGCTGGCTCCGCGCACCGTGAACGGAGCGTTGGTCGCCCGCGGCGACCCGAGCAGCGTTTCCCACGTCACCGAGACGCGGTACACACCAGGCGCCAGGCCGTTAAACTGCCACGTTCCTACGCTGCTGCCGTTGCCCGCCGGAGCGTAGCTGACGTCGTTGTTGAAATTCCCCACGCAGGGAACCAATTCGTACCACTCGCCCACCGTCGTGAACACCCCATCCTGATCGTTGCCCACGATGGTCACGTCGTCTTCTGGCACGAAACCCGCGTCCAGATTCGTGTTGTTCTGCCCCGAGACCAGGGTTATTGTCGGTGTGATTCCCGTGACCGGGTCGGCATCCGAATTGACTGCGCCGTTGACCCCTTGCCCATCGGCGTTCTGCGGCGAGAACGCATACCCGGTCGACAACACGAATTGCACCGAATACGTTCCCGGTTGCAGACCGCTGAACTGGTAGTAGCCGGGATTTCCGCCGCCGTCGTTGGCCGTGACCGTGGTGGCGATCACCGTCCCACCCGAGTTCCGCAAACGCACTTCCACGCCGTTCAACCCCGGCTCGCCCGCGTTCTGAATCCCATTGCCATTCAGATCGACCCACACGCGGTCGCCCAGGCTGACCGGTTGGTAGAGGCCCGCGTCGATCGTGGTGTTCGTCTGGCCCGATACCACCGTGACCGGACCCGTCGAGCCCGTCGCCGGGTTCACGTCGCTGTCGACGGCGTCGTTTCCCCCCTGATCCTGCGGACTGAAGGCGTACCCGCCCGGATTGGTCACCGTCACTACGTACGTGCCCGGCAACAGCGTCGAGCCGTTGAACAGGTAGTTCCCGTTGGCATCGGTCGTGGTCGTCCGATTCACCGGGCTGCCCAACGCGTTGGTCCCCGTCAAGGTCACCGTCACACCCGGCAAGCCCGGTTCGCCCACGTCCTGAATCCCGTCCCCGTCCAGATCCCGCCACACCCGGTCCCCGATCGCGGCCGCTTGCAACAGGCCCGCGTCGATCGTCGCGTTGGACTGGCCCGAAGCCAGCACCACGATCGGCGATGCGCCCGTCAGCGGGTTGGCATCGCTGTCCACCGCGTCGTTACCGCCCGCATCTGGAGCTGTGAAGCTCGCGTAGCCGACCGGCAGGCTGAACAACACTCGGTACTGGACTCCAGGAACCAAGTTTTGGAACCCGTACAACCCGTTGGCGTCGGTGGTCGTCGTCACGCTCGTGTCGTCCCCGCCCGTGCCGATCACTCCGTCCGCGCCGCCGCCGATCAAGGTCACCGTCACGCCGGCCACCCCCGGCTCGCCCCCATCCTGGATCCCGTCCGCGTCCAGATCATGCCACACGAAGTTTCCTAGACTCGCGAGAGCCAAGCCGAAGTAGTGGCTGGGGTCGCTGTCGCTGACCGGGTCGCCGACCGGCGGCG
>JAHDXO010000060.1:38677-65983 GCA_023382975.1 Pirellulaceae bacterium | reverse complement strand
GGAGAAGGGGCTCGCTGTAGGGTTTTGCATTTCTACTGGCCGGTTCCGGCCAGCGCTCTCGAGCATCGAGGGGGCGGCAAGCAGCAGGGCGCCGAGTCCCAGACGCATTGGCGTTGCGAATCGGGACGGCCGTTTTACGCTTCGCTGAGGTTTTGCAGTGATCGCGTTCTCGAAGGCTGGAATCGCACGGATGGCAAAGCCGGAGCACCGATGATCAGCAGCCCGTCTCGTGTTGGGAACGATCTTACGTCTGGTCCGCCGCGGGATGCGGCGATGGCAATTCGCATTTCCAACCGTGCCCCGGCTCTGTCATCCGTGCCGTCCTGGACGCGGCCGGGTTGCTGCTGTGCGAACGGCTGCGGGTTTGACTCGCGTTCGGCGCCCGCGAGCCACCTTGGCTTGCTGGACTCTCCTTGCGGCCGGCCAACTGCAAATCGTGTTGCATTTGCTGGGCCAGGGCGGACAGCGGGATGCCTTTTCGCTTGGCGGGGGTGGACGAAGGTCGAACGGGCCGGTTCGAATTCGGGGAACGGCGTGCCATGGGCAGGGTCTCCAGGGAAGACGTCCGCGGCGGGGCGGGGCGAAATGGCCCACGCCAATCCGTCGCGGTCACGAGCACTGTGGCCCATGTCACGCCGACATGCAATCCATCGACCCCCGCTGGCACCGGCCCCCATCCGCCGCGCCACCGGCTTACTTGAACCATTAGCTGCACCGGACCGCCAACAGCGGCGCTGCGTTTTCCATTGCTGACCGGTGAGCTGAGTCGTTCGCCGACTGACATCACAAGAGCTTTACGTTGACAATCTCGACCAACAGGTCGGCAACGTCGATCGTGAAGAATGCGCGCAAGGGCTCGCGATCGATGAAATACAGCCCCTCGCTCAAGTGCTCTCGGGCGGCGGTCGGGTCAGATCGCAACGCCTCTTGAATCTGCTTCGACACGTTGACGACTTGCGCCGCTATCGTGATGCGTACTGCGTCCTCTAGTGCCTCCAGCGAGAGCACGACTTCGTAATTCACAGCGCCTCGGACCTTTGCAATGACTTCATCCACTGTGAATTTTGGTCCTGCGCTACCGACACGCGATTTCGCGTATTCGATCTCATCGTCGGTCGGCGGGCAGCGTACGACTCCAACACGGTTGCCCCGGTCGTCGATCAATTCGACTTGACCTTGAGAACGGCGGATTTGGTCGGCCACGTCGGCCAAGAAAAGAAAACAACCCTCGCGGCGATGGGGGCGCCGTCGAGGGTTGTTAGGCTCGCTGGGAGAGAAACGAATTGACCGCGGAGGATGGTGGCCGCCGGTTTCTTCTAGGGTTGCCCCACGGGGCGTTGACGCGCGTGCTGGCCGCGGTGGATCCGGGCAGAGCAGGCTGCGTCTTTCAATTGCGAAGTTCCGCCAACGGCACAGGATCTCTCTGGCGATCAGTTCCGCTTCATCGCCGCCGGGCGGCGAACGTCGCATTCTCTCTCCGACCAAATCGTACTGGAATCAGGAGTCGGGAAACACGAACAACGCGGTAGAATCGACCGAGCAAAATCCTCCCTTGTTGGAAAGCAATCGTTCCAGGCAAAATCACTACGTCGCAGTCAACTAGCGTCATGCCTTGCGGAGCGAGGCCGAACTATTTGCGGCTGGTCGCTCCGAGTTTCAGGCCCGGTGGATCGTGCATGTCTGCCCTCTCTTTCCGGTTCGCTTTCAGGAAGTTTTCGTTTCACTCGCGACACACGCAAAGATGCCAGCGCCGTGCGGACACGCAAGCACGTTTTGCGCGGGGTCAACCACTTCCAAGCGAATTGTCTCGGCCGCGGACGCCGTGTGACGATCCGCGAAACCCTGCGGGGTCCGGCCCCGCGGCGCGATGCCGGCCAACCGGGCATCGTGAGGCGCAAGGCGCAAGCGGCTGGTAAGGTGTGCCGGGGGCGGGGAGTTTTCGGCACAGGCTGGTCGCCTGTGCTACGGGGTGGGCCAAATCAGGACGATCCTGGGTTCCGCTCTTCCACCGAGACCTGGCTGGTCGTCGTCGTGCTGGCGGATTCGGAGGCGACCTGGAAGAGATCGTCCCGGATGTGTTCCACGGCCAGATGGCCGACTTGCCAACCAGAACCGGTGGGACGCATGGCGACCTCGATGGTGCTGTTGAAGTTCGCTTCCATGGTCCAAACCTGGCCGAGCTTGGCGTCGTAGGCCAGCAACATGAAGGTATGTCCCGGAATCCGGACGTAATCCCCGTGGATGCTCGCTTCCTGGGCGATCTGCGGAATGTTGCCGCCGTTGCGATACGGCGTACGGCCGCCAAACAGCCGTCCCAGGTTGGCGCGTCCGTTGTAGGCGCCGACTGTGCAATTGCCGGTCGCCCAAAGATAGAAGGCGTGGCAATCCATCGGATAACGCTCGCCCGTCCGCCAACCGCGCTCCTTGTAGTAGAACTCCCGGAACGTGCGCATCGCCACATGCTGCCGGGCGCGGTCCAACTGGGTTTCGCCGGACGTCGCCACGTAGTACGGTGTGGGCACCCGCCCCAGCGCCGTATCCGCGCCGTACTCTTTGCCCTTGCGGTGCAAGTTGACGTACATCCGGTAGACTTTGGCGGGTTGGACGATCGGCGCTTGTTCCCCTTGGTTGGTTACGTCGAACACGGCTAGTTTCTCTTCGCCCTGCATCTGTTCCGTGATCTTGACGGGGATGTACTTGACCTGCGTCGATTCGTGATCGCTCAGGTCCGTGATCTTGACCTCGGCGACGAGCGGCTCCTTCGTTTCCAGCACATTGGCATCCTGCACTCGCAGGAAGACGCGGATGCGGTCGGCGAACGCGACGTTTTCGCCGCTGGCGAGTTCGTAGCTGTAGTAGGCCCGCAACGAGCGGTAGCCCGAGGAGTCCGCATCGGCTTTCGGCGCCACGCGGACCGATCCGCCGGAGTACCGATTGGTCGAATTCCGGCGCCGCAACGGCCAAGCGTCCGCGACCTCGGCCAACGACGTTAACGAAACGATTCCCACGAGCAACAGAATATTCAGTTTCTGGAACTTCATATACGTTCTTTCTATCGGTCAATTTTTCTGGAATGAAATGTCCGTCATCTCGCCTCGCGAACGGGACGAGCTCCGGGCACGGAGACTCGGCCCTATTCCGGCAGCAGCGCTGGATCGACCATGGGGCCAATCGTGGCGTCGTCGAACCGGGCTTGCAGCTCAGGCAGTGCCGAAGCACGAGCCAGAGCGATCACCTTTTTCACGTCGACGTAGGGATTTCCTTGGACGCTTCCGTCCGCTTTGGCCTGCGCGGGATACAGCGGAATCCAAAGAAAATGCCCGCTGCCGCTTTGCGCCCGGCCGCCGACAATCCGGCCTTGGTCGTCCAGTGCCAACCGGTAACGGAAAGTGATCGACTGTTTCCGGTTGCCAACCAGCTCGGCGCTGGACACGTCGGTTTGCCTTTGCGCATCGCTCCCGTAGTGGCTGTACGTCAACGTCGTCTGCACGTCCTTGTATTGGTACGTCGCGTCGGCACCCGCGTCACGGATCGAATCCACCTTGTAGGCGTAGGCGGGATTGTTCCATGCCACCTGGCCCTTGGTGCGGTCGATGCCGACAGGGTGTCCCGCCTGGCCGATATAGTTCGCCAACGCCAGATGGAACGTCCCCATGTTCGGGCCGCCGTCGTTGGCGGACGGCGGCGCCAGGAACAGAAAACTGTCCGACGTGGTCCGGTTGTAGATGCAGCTCAACAGGCCCTTGATGTCGGACGGTTGCAGCACCACGCCGGGAGTTCCTCCGACCAGTCCCGCATCGACCGCCCGCACGGGCTCGGGGTGCTTGATCGTCGAGGCGGTGAATCCGCTGCAGTAGCCTTCCCACGATTCGGAGCCGCTGCGCATCCGCCGCGCTAAGAAGAGGCCCGTGCTGGTGCCCGCGATCCGCTTGATCTCGTAGGCATTGGCCATGTCGCGACCGCCGTTGAAGGCCCGGTCGTAGTTGGCCAGCACCGAGGTGCCGCCGGCCGGAGATGCCATCCGCCGAAACCGCGGTAGCAGGCCCACCGGGCGAGCTGCTCCCCGGTCGCTCAACCCTCCGCCGACTTCGGGGTGAATGTCCGCTGAGTAAGGAATGCGCCACTTGGGAACGGAAGCCTCCTTGGGCAATTCCGCCAGACGAGTTTCGTACTCCAGGTTCCGTTCCCGGAAATAGTAATTGAAAAGAGCTTCCTGCTCGTCTCTCTCGCTCCTTACCTCTTCTCCGCGGACTTTCCGCGGCGCAACGTTGCTGTCGAATGGATTGGCATCCGCTGGTGCGGCAAACAACCAACCGGTGCCGACCGAAATCACGAACAGCAAGGTCGGAAAACAACGCCATAGTATTCTGAGCATGTCAGGCCCCCCGGCCAATGTGCTTAACGTTTCCAAGAACAGCGCGCACCGCGAGCGCCTCTGAGGACGCGGACAGCGCGCACCGCGAAAGAAGGAAAGGATGCCCCCTGCCCGAAGGCAGGGGGACATCATTTCACGCGATCAAGCGACAAGCATTGTCACTTGCGAAGCCGCAGAGCCAAACGCGACTTCCGAGGTTGGCAGCTACCGCCACAGGAGACCTGGTCGGGCTTCACCTGGTCGGGCTTCACCTGATCCGGCTTGGCCTGATCCGGCTTGGCCTGATCCGGCTTCACCTGATCGGGTTTGGCCTGGTCCGGCTTCGCCTGATCCGGCTTGGCCTGATCGGGTTTGGCCTGATCGGGCTTCGCCTGATCCGGCTTGGCCTGATCGGGTTTGGCCTGGTCCGGTGTCACCTGATCCGGCTTCGCCTGATCGGGGTCCGCAGCCGTGGCTGCGGAGGTGGCCAAGCACGACGCCAAAGCGATGGCGACCGCAAGAAGAAAACGCATCACAACGCCCTCCATAACAGGGTTGAAGAAACAAACACTACAGTATGCAGTCCAAAGGTGGGGTCTTCTCGTCCTTGTGAGATGAATTGGTCGTTAGTCTTCTTCGTCTGCCAAACGGCTGGGAGGGCCTGCGGGTGGGCAGCTTGGTTAAGCTTTGCTGGTTAGGCGGACTTTTGCGGGCAGTTTAGCAAGGACGAAATGGGTCGGCTAGCAGGGGAGAGGCAAATTTTTCGCAATTCCGTTCAATCGAGGGGATTCTCGACGGTGACTCGCCTCTCGACCGGCTTGCCGGTAGAATGCCGGAACCGGGATCGCGGAAGATTCAGTGCGGTGCGCCGTTGGTTTGTCCCACACAGGCTGGCAGCCTTTGCTACGGGGTCGCGAATCAACCCGAGGCAACGAATCCAGGAGGCTTGCGATGACTTGCGTTCACCTGAAAAAATTGTTCGATCTGTGCGCCGAGGAAGACTTGAAGATCGGCGGCAGCGACTTGGTACGGATCGTCTGCAAACAATGCGGCGAGCAGGAAGTGTGCCCGTCGGTGTTGATGGAGGAGTACGAAGCGCAGCATCCGGAAGTTGCGGAGTCGGACGAATCGGCGGCGGATTGCGACAACTAGCCTGAAGAGCTTTTTGGAAGGATTGACGGATGAGCCAAACGAACCTGTGTCTGCCGCCGGAAAGCGTCGTTACCGGTTGGGACTTCAGCACCGGCGGAGTCAAGTGTCTGGCATTCGACTTGAACGGGAAGATGTTGGCCGAGGTGCGTCTGCCGACGGATTTGTGGCGGGGCGAGTCGCCGGATTCGGGCGTTTCGGAACTCAGCTTGCTCCAGCTCGAGGGCCAGGCGCGAGCCAGCGTGCGCGGCATCGTACCGCTGCTCCGCAACGAGGGGCGTTTGCAGGACTGGGTCGCGGGCGGGATTTCGGCGACTCATCACACCGCGGGCCGGATCGACAAGCATTATCTGCCGGTTCGACGAGCCATCTGTTGGAACGATCAAACGCTGGCAGCCTACCGGGCTGCGGGCGAGGCGCGCCTGGGCGGACGGAAGCGGGTCAAGGAGCTGATCGGGGGGCCCTGGGCCGACCGCTATTCGCTGAGCCATCTGGTCAAGGACGAGGACGCCGGCGCAACGGACGAAAATTGCTACTTGAAGCGGGCTGAGTGGGAACGCACCTACCGGATTCTGCTGCACGGGCCGCTGGCTGCCGGATACTTGACCGGCAATTTCGACGTGACCAGCGTCTCGTCGGCGGCGTCGACCGGCATCATGAGTTTCGCGACGCGGCAGTGGAATTTCCAGATGCTGGACGCGCTGCAGGACGAGACTTACCGGCAACTGGCCCGGCAGCAGTTGCCGACGATCATCGACCACTACCAGCCGGTCGGTCCGTTGGCCGAGCACATCGCGCTGGAGTGCGGCCTCGACACCGCTCGCCGTCCGCTGATCTATCCGACGTCGGACGATCAGCAAGCCGGTTTGGTGGGGGGCGGCGCCGTGAACGCGGGACAGATGGCCGTCATTCTGGGCAACTCGGCGGTGGTCAATTCGTCCTCGGGGGAACTGCCGGACGTGGACGATCTGGACATCATGTGTTTGAACTGGGGGCCGTATCTGCTGATGCGTTGCTACAGCAACGGCGCGGCGGCGCTGGACAAAGCGGTCGGCGCGGACAAGAACTGGCAGAAGAAAGATTGGGAGCGGTTGGAAGACGAAGCGCGCACCGTTCCCCCAGCGGCCAACGGCCATCTGTACATGCCGTTCGTGGACGCCGAGCCTTCCTTGGGCATCGACAACGACAACAAGGGAACCCGCTGGCTGAAGCAGCAAAGTGGCGAGTGGGTTGCTGGATCGGGCCCGGAAGACCGCGGGACGCGGCGGAGGGCGTCGTTCGAAGCCGTGGCGTACATGATCGCCTTGGGCGTTCAAGCGCACGAGCGGGCTCATCGAAGCGTCGGCCAGAGCATCCGGGAAATCACGGTTTCGGGCGGGGTCGCTCGCAGCGACCTGATGTGCGAAATCCTGGCGTCGGTCCTCGGACGGCGACTGAACCGGTTGGAGAACGAGGAAGGACCGGCGCTGGGCGCGGCGGTCACGGCTCTGGCGGCTCACGAGTCGCTGCTGCGTCGACAACAGGGGATCACCGAACCGTACACCGTGGCCGACGCCGTTGCGACGATGGTCAAGTACCGCCAACCGGTCGATCCCAACCCGCAATGGCAAGCCATCTACCAACAGGGGCTGCAGCAGTTCCAGCAGCAGTTGGCCACATTGTGACGCCGGTCGTCCCGGGACAATCCGCAATCCGCTCGAGCGACGCGGTGGCCGGTCTCTGACCGAGCCACAGACCAGACCGCAGGTCTCCCAAACTGCGCCGAGGGGCATGTTTCGCGTCGCTCGAACGCCGCATCATCGCTTTCGGCGTGTCGTTCGACGAACGTGCATGCACCGTACGTGCATCCTGCGAACTGGGGCCTGCCGAAAAATCGATCCAGCGCTGGCCAGGAATTTTCCCGCGGAATTCGCGGGATCTTCAAATCTTCTTCATCAGTTCTTCACAATTCCTGCGCACAATCTATTGGCTTCGATTCGGACTTTGCACAAAGACGAGTCGTTTTGGCCATTGCATCGTTGACACCGGGGATTGCACCATGTCCTACGCCAGCTCTCTTTCGCCCGCAGTGGCCGGCGGTCATGTAGCCAACGGGGCATTCGGTGCGGGCGTGCGGCACGAAACGGCGCCTCGGGAGGATCGCTTGGCGGTCATTGCCGAGGGCGGAACCGCTGCGGCCGTGATTCACGATTCGGTGGCTCTGCAATCGCACGTGCTGGATATTCAGGACTTCAGCTTGTGGTACGGCTCCAAACAGGCTCTGCACCGGGTCAACATGTCCATTCCCAAGGGGCGTGTGACGTCGCTGATCGGGCCGTCCGGCTGCGGAAAGACCACCTTGCTGCGATGCGTGAACCGGATGAACGATCTGATTGACAATGTCCGCATCACAGGCGACATGCGGTTGAACCGCGATTCGATCTTCGCCAAGGGCGTGGACGTGATCGGACTGCGCAAGCGGATGGGCATGGTGTTCCAAAAACCCAATCCGTTTCCGATGAGCATCTACGAAAACGTCGTGTACTCGTTGCGAATCGACGGGGAACGCAGCAAGTCCGTTCTGGACGACATCTGCGAGCGCAGTTTGAAAGGCGCCGCGCTGTGGGACGAAGTCAAGGACCGGTTGCACGAGAACGGCTTGAGTCTGTCCGGCGGCCAGCAGCAGCGACTGTGCATCGCCCGGGCGATCGCCAGCGAACCGGAGGTCCTGTTGCTGGACGAACCGTGCTCGGCCCTGGACCCGATCGCCACGAACAAGATCGAAGACCTGATCGGAGACTTGGCGGGCGAATACTCGATCCTGATCGTCACGCACAACATGCAGCAAGCATCGCGGATCAGCGACTACACGGCGTTCATGTACTTGGGGCATCTGGTCGAGTACGGCGCCACACCGGATATCTTCACCAATCCGCATCTGACGGAAACCAACGACTACGTCACAGGACGGTTCGGATAACCGCCGCGGCGCAGCCGCGCCAGGAGACGATGCCGATGACCAAGTTGGAAGTCCTACTGATCGCCGGAGACGGAAGCCGTCGCCGGCACATCGAACGGCAGTTGCGGCAATTCGACTGCACGGTGACGACGGTGGACGATGCGGAACAAGGCGTGCAGCAGGCGGTGGACCGTCTGCCCGACGTGGTCATGCTGGACCCGGAACTGCCCGACGGCGACGGTCTTGAGATCTGCCGCCGCATCCGCGGCCAAGTGCGGGCCGGTACCGAGCCCGTCTTCATGCTTACGCCCCACCGGGACCTGGGCGTGGGCCTGGCAAAGACCGTGGACGGCGCCCTTCAATCCCATCGCTGGGGCGAAATTCAGGCCTTGATCGGCCGCCTGGGAACGCTTGAACCGACATGGACTCGCGTTTCCAACCAGGGGTTGGAGATGGATTTGCGGCAGCATCAGGCCAGCATCGACGGCCGCCCGCTGACGCTGACGCCGATGGAGTTTCGCTTGTTGTGGACTCTGGCCAGCGACTGCGGAAACGTCTACGATCGGGAACAGCTCAGCCGGTTGTGCCATCGCGGCAAGGGGGCGCGGCGGGTGCGGACCATCGACGTTCATGTCAAGGCGCTGCGCACGAAGCTGGCCGACCGGGCCGACCTGATTCAAACGGTTCACGGCGTGGGCTATCGTTTCCGCGACCGGTCGCACGGTGCGCCGCGTTCGTTGGACCGGGAAGCCGCATGCGGCTAGACTAGAAGGACACAACACGGGCGGCTTCGATGAGCAAGCATTTTCAACGCGATCTGGACCGGTTGCACGAGAGCATACTGTCGCTGTCGGCGATGGTCGAAGAGATGATCGATTTGGCCGGGCGGGCTCTCTGCGACATGGACCAGCGGTCGTTGATCGACTTGACCGAGATGGACAATCAGGTCGATCAGCGCGAGGTAGCGATCGAGGAGGAATGCCTGAAGATGCTGGCCTTGCACCAGCCGGTGGCGCTGGACCTGCGGCGGATCGCGGCGGTGCTGAAGATCAACAACGACCTGGAACGAATCGGCGATCTGGCATGCAGCATCGCCGAACGCGCTCGCAGCGTGCGGGACCGTCCGGATTTTCCGCTGCCGGTCCGCTTGGAAAAAATGGTGGCCCTGGCGGCGGAAATGGTCCGCGACGCCTTGAACGCCTTCGTCGATTTCGACCCCGTCAGCGCCCGTGCGGTGTGCCGCCGCGACGAAGCGGTCAACCAGATCAACCGAGAGATTATCGCCGAGCTGACGAGCCTGATGGAACAACAGCCCCGCATGGTCGCTCCGGCCATGCATTGTTTTTCCGCGACGCGGCAAGTCGAGCGAATCGCGGATCACGCGACGAATATCGCCGAGGATGTCGTCTACCTGGTCGAAGGTGAGATCATCCGCCACCACCGGTCCACTTCCTTTGCAGTTGCCTGACACCATGCCTCACAAAGTCTTGATTATCGAAGACGACCGCTCGCTGGTCGAAATCCTGAGTTACAATCTGCAGCAGTCCGGGTACGAGGTCTACTCCGCCTACGACGGCATGGACGGGTTGTCCCAGGCCCAGACAAAATCGCCGGACATTGTCATCCTGGACATCATGCTGCCGATCATGGACGGGCTGGAGGTCTGCCGCCGGCTTCGCAGCAGTCCGGACACGGCCGATCTGCTGATTCTGATGCTGACGGCCAAGGCGGAAGAGTCCGATGAACTGGTCGGGTTTTCGCTGGGCGCCGACGACTATGTCGCCAAGCCGTACAGCGTCAAGGTGCTGATCGAGCGAATCAAGGCGCTGCAGCGTCGGCGGCGGGGCCAGGGCGAATCGCGGGACGCCGATGTCGTCTCGCTGGCTGGCGTGACCGTCGACCGCCGCAGGTTCCAGGCACGCATGGGCGACGAACCGCTCAACCTGACTCGCAGCGAGTTCCGCTTGTTGGACACGCTGATCCGCCAACCGGGCCGCGCCTTTCAACGCTCGGAACTGATCGACGCCGCGCTGGGCGAGGACACGATTGTCCTGGAACGCACCATCGACGTTCACATCCGGGCGCTCCGTCGCAAGCTGGATCGTTCCGCGGACTTGATCGAGACGGTGCGCGGGATCGGATACCGATTCCACGATCCGCAGAGCGGCAAGCCATGACGGCCATCGATCCGGCGTGGCCGTCGTGGACTCACGCGGCGATGTCCACCCGGTTCCGAGCGGTCCTGCTGCACCCCGACCGCCACTATGCGCGGCAGGCTGCCGAAGCGGTGTTTGGCGAAGTGGACCGTCTCGAGCGGCAGCTCAGCCGGTTCGTCGAGGAAAGCGACGTGTCGCGCATCAATCGCTTGGCCGTTGGGCAACACACCACCGTGCAACCGGACACGTTTGATTGCCTGCGGATCGCCGAGCGAATTCGTTGCGAGACGGGCGGGATCTTCGACGTCGCCTATCGCTCTGGATCAGGGACAGACGGTGCCGGCCCCGTTGTCGGCGATCCACGATTTCGCTTACACGCGGAGAAGCTGCAAGTTCAGGCCCTGGTATCCGGCCTGTGTGTGGATCTGGGCGGAATCGGCAAGGGTTTTGCGTTGGACCGCATGTGCCGGTTGCTCAGCGACTGGGAAGTGGACACCGCGCTGCTGGCTGCCGGCACCAGCACCTTGCTGGCCCGGGGCGTTCCAGCCGGCCAATCCGGCTGGGCCCTGACGATCGGCTCCGACCGGCGACCCGTATCCTGGACGCTCGTCCGCGGTGCCATCAGTGCATCCGGAACGGCAGCTCGGGGCGAGCATTTGGTCGATCCACGGACTGGGCGGCCGGAATCGAGGCACCATCGCGTCTGGGCCGCTGCTCCGACCGCAACCGTTGCGGACGCCCTTTCGACCGCTTTCTCCCTGATGACCGCCGCGGAAATCCAGGCGTATTGCCAACCCCAGGCCTCGATCTCCGCCTGGCTGCTCGACGACCCCGACGGCGAACTGTGCGCGTTGCGTACTTGACCAAACGGCGACCAAGCCGTAAACCATGAGAGTTTGCGGGACGTACGCAGCTCCTTCGCAGGCTCCTTCACTCTCACAAAGACCGGGATCGACGATGAACATTCCAATTCGCCGCGCCATTATTAGCGTCAGCGACAAGCTCGGCTTGAACGATTTCGCTCGTGGTCTCAGCGATTGCGGTGTGGAGATTTACAGCACCGGCGGGACGCGTCGACACCTGGAAAAGGCGGGACTTTCCGTACTGGATATCTCGGCCTACACAGGCTTTCCCGAGATGATGGACGGGCGTCTGAAGACGCTGCACCCGAAGATTTTCGGCGGGATTCTCTGCCGGCACGACCGCGCGGACGACATGCAGTCGATTTCCGAGCACGGGATCGTCCCGTTTCCGTTGGTGGTGGTCAATCTGTACCCGTTCGAGGCCACGATCTCCCGCAGCAACATCACGGTCGAGGAAGCGATCGAGCAGATCGACATCGGCGGTCCCAGCCTGGTTCGGGCAGCGGCCAAAAATCATGCCTTCGTGGCGATCGTCACCAACGCGGAGCAATACTCTTCGGTCTTGCTCGAAATCGGCGAAACGGGCGGCGTCTCGGCGGAACTGAGGCGGCGACTGGCGGCCGAAGCGTTCTCCCGCACGGCGTCGTACGACCGGGCCATCGCCGACTATTTCGCCGATGAATTGAAGGACGGCGGGTTCGCCCCCATGCTGAACCTGACGTTGCGCCGCAAAGCCGAATTGCGGTACGGCGAAAATCCCCATCAGCGCGCGGCCGTCTACCGCGAAGTCGGCGCGCGGGGCGCCAGCCTGGTAACAGCCCGCCAACTGAACGGCAAGGAACTGTCCTACAACAACTTGCTGGATCTAGATAGTGCGTTGGCCATCGTCCGTTTGTTCCCGCGGCCGGCCGCGGCCGTGATCAAACACAACAATCCCTGCGGCGCGGCAACCGCGGACACGCTGGCCGCGGCCGTCAGCAAGGCCATGGCCGGAGATCCGGTCAGCGCATACGGATCGGTCCTGGGGTTCAACCGCACGGTGGATGTCGAGACGGCCGAAGCGCTGTCCGCTCCCGGCTTGTTCGTCGAGGCGATCGTTGCGCCGGACTACGAGGCCGCCGCCGTTGGCATTCTGACCACCAAGCCGAAATGGAAAAAGAACGTCCGTCTGATGCAGGTCGGCCGCCTGGACGAAGTTCCTTCGCAACGGCATTACCGCTACATCGACGGCGGGATGCTCGTCCAGCAGGCCGATGTCGGTGCCGACACCGAGAGCGAGTGGCAGGTGGTGACCGAGACGCAACCCTCCGACGAATTGCTGGCCGACTTGCGTTTCGGCTGGACGATCGTGCGGCACGTCAAGTCGAATGCGATCGTGCTGGCCAAGGACGAGGCGGTGTGCGGGGTTGGAGCCGGACAGATGAGCCGAGTCGATTCGGTGGAAATCGCGATTCACAAAGCCGGAGACCGCGCGGCGAGTTGCATTCTGGCCTCGGATGCCTTCTTCCCCTTCCCCGATTCGATCCACCACGCCGCGGACGCCGGTGTGGCCGCCGTGATCCAACCCGGTGGTTCGATCCGCGATGCGGAAGTGATCGCCGCCTGCAACGAACGCCACCTGCCCATGATCTTCACCGGCCGCCGACACTTCAAACATTGATGCCGCGGTGGACGGGATGTGCGGACGCCGTGGCGCGACGGGGTGGGGGGGGGGGGGGGGGGGGACAAAAAAAAAAAAAAACAGAAAAAGCGCCCGCAAAAAAAAACCAACACCACCAACAAATACTCACCGCGCGCCAAAAACCGACTCCCGACCCCTTCACCCCCCGGCAACGTTTTGACATGCGCCGGCTTCGCGCTCACAATACAGGGACTTCCATTTCACTTCGAAGAAACATTCCTGGCGGGAGAATCTGACGATGCGAGGGGCATTTTTCAGCGGATGTTTGTGCGTCGCGGTCTTGGTCGCTCCGAGTTTCGCGGACGACTGGCCCCAGTGGTTGGGGCCGCAACGCGACAGCGTATGGCGCGAGACGGGCATCGTCGATCGCTTTCCGGAAGGCGGTCCCAAGGTCCGGTGGCGCGCCCCGGTGGGCCTGGGCTACAGCGGTCCGGCGGTCGTCGCGGGGCGAGTGTTCTTGATGGACTACGTGAAACGCACGGGCACCATCAACAACAATCCGGGCAGTCGCGACCAGTTGGAAGGCACCGAGCGTGTATTGTGCCTGTCGGCCGAGACCGGGCAGGTATTGTGGAAACACGAGTACGAGCGGCCGTACAACGTCTCGTTCGGCGGCGGACCCCGCTGCACGCCCACCGTCGCCGGTGGCAAGGTCTACGCGCTGGGCGGCGAGGGGAACCTCTGGTGCCTGGATGCCGAAACGGGGCAAGTCCTGTGGAGCAAGGATTTCGTCAAGGACTACGGCGCCGCAACGCCGTTCTGGGGCGTGGCGGCTCATCCGCTGGTCGACGGCGACGTGCTGTACTGTGTCGTGGGCGGCGAGGGCAGCGTCGCAGTGGCCTTCGACCGGCACACCGGGCGCGAGATCTGGCGAGCCTTGTCGGCCCCGGCCCAGGGCTATTGCCCGCCGACGATGATCGAACACGCGGGCCGCAAGCAGTTGCTGATTTGGCACTCCGAGACGGTCAACAGCCTGAACCCGCTGACCGGCGACGTCTACTGGACGGTGCCCGTGAAACCGAGCTACGAGATGTCGATCACGGCGCCGCGCAAGTTGGGCGATTTCCTCTTCGTGACCGGCTACAACGAAGCCGGGGCGCTGCTGAAACTGGGCCAGACCGACGGAAAACCTTCGGCCGAAGTCGTTTGGCGCGGCACGCCGCGCAACGCGGTCTACTGCGCCAACAGCACGCCGTTCCTGGAGGACGGTATGATCTACGGCTGCGACGTGGGCTCGGGCAAGTTGATGGGCGTGCGTCTCGAAACGGCCGAGCGGATCTGGGAGACCTGGACGCCCACGCTGGGCGAGGTCACTCGGGGCGGCCGTTACGCAACCGCCTTTCTGGTCAAGCACGAGGATCGCTTCGTCTTGTTCAACGAACTGGGCGATCTGATCCTGGCAAAACTCAGTCCGCAGGGCTACGAGGAACTGGACCGCGCCAATCTGCTGGCTCCGACCAACAGCGTTTTCGGGCGCGCTCTGGTCTGGAGTCATCCGGCGCTGGCCGATCGCTGCGTGTTCGCCCGCAACGACAAGGAATTGGTTTGCGTCAGTCTGGCTAAGGAATAAGAATGGGTAGCTGAATTCGTGAGAATTCAGCCAGCGATCGATGGCACGTAGCTGAATTCGTGAGAATTCAGCCAGCGATCAATGGCACGTAGCTGAATTCGTGAGAATTCAGCCAGCGATCAATGGCACGTAGCTGAATTCGTGAGAATTCAGGAGACGTTGGAGTTCACGCTCCCGCGTGCTCTTATTGGAGTGTGGCCTTGGCGTGTCCGCGCTGGGCTCGCCCCGCGACGCAGATGGAAGCGTGTACTCCAACGGATCAAAGTCGTCCGAATTCTCACGAATTCGGCTACGACAGGGTCCGGATTCTCACGAATTCGGCTACGGGAGGCGATGCACCGGTGGTAACCGCGGTTCGATCAAGCTGGCTGTTGGCAGTCTCCGCGATGTGGCTGGCTGGCGATGCGCCGCGGTGCGCGGCGGGCGAACAGCCGGCTGGCGGGCCAGTGCCGCTTACGGCCGAGCGTGCGACGCTGGACGAAGCGTACCGACAGCGGCTGGCCGATCTGGCGGCCCTGTGCAGACAGTTGAACCTGCCGACTCAGGCGGAAGCAACAGCCGCCTGGTTTCCGTTGCGCGACCCGCGGCGACAGTACCTGTTCCTGCCGTCGCCGGTCGATCCCTTGAAACCCGCGGACGACGCCCCGACGCTGGTCCAGCAATGGTACGCGCGGCTGACTCGCGAGCGGCAGCAGCGGGCCGAGCAGTTGTTTCAACTGGCCCGCCGCCAACTGGATCGCGATGCGCCCACCGGCGCCTATCAGTTGCTGCACGAAGTGCTGCACGAGGATCCCGATCATGAGGCGGCCCGGCAAGCGCTGGGCTATCGCCGGGTCAGCGGACGGTGGGCCAAGCCGACTTCGCTGGTCCGGGTGCGGCAGGTGCGCTCCGCCAATCCGACGCTGGGCATCGTCGCCGGTCCCTACTGGGTGATCGAATCAGAGAACTTCAGCATCGCCACGACGCACAGCGAGGCGGCTGGGCGGGAGTTGGCCGAGCGGCTCGAAGTCCTGCATGCCGTGTGGCGACAACTGTTCTTTCCGCTGTGGAGCAACACCGCCGCGCTCGTTCGGCGTTTCGATTCGCAAGCAGGACCTTCCGGCGGTGGGCCGCGTCACAGCGTGGTGCTGTTTCGCGACCGCGACGAGTACCTGAGTTCGCTGAAGCCCGTCGAGCCGATGATCGAGTTGACGGTCGGCATCTATTTGGACAAGAAGAAGACCGCCTACTTCTTTGTGGACCATTCCTCGGATCAAACCGTCTACTTCCACGAGGTAACTCATCAATTATTCTCCGAAACGGGCCGGGTGACGCCCGATGTCGGCCAGAACGGCAATTTCTGGATCGTCGAAGGCATCGCGATGTACATGGAATCGTTGCGTGTACTGGACGGGTACTGCACGGTCGGCGGGATCGATGCCGGTTGGCTGCAGTTTGCCCGCTACCGGGCCTTGAGCGACCGGTTCTACGTGCCGCTGGAGCAATTGGTTCTGCTGGGCCGCCGCCAGTTGCAGGAGCATCCGGAGATACGCCGCTTGTACAGCCAGTCGGCAGGATTGGCGTCGATGTTGATGGACCATCAGCGCGGCGTGCATCGCGATGCGTTGATCGAGTATTTGCGAGCGGTCTACGGCGGCCGGGACCGGGCGGACACGCTGGCCTCGCTGACCGGCGGATCGTTGGCGGCGCTCGACGCCCAGTATCCGCTTTTCTTGGACGTGACCGATGCCGACCTCGCTTTCCTGACCGCGATGCCGCGGGCCCGGGAGCTTTCGCTCGGCCATACTTCGATCACCGACGCAGGGTTGAAGCAGTTGGCCGGGCATACCGAGCTGACATGGCTCGACTTGGGCTTCACGCCAGTCAGTGATGCGGGTTTCGCTCATCTGCAATCGGCGACTCGCCTGAATCATCTGATCGTCGAGCAGACTCGGATCACGGATCAGTCGCTGGCCATCATCGGGACGTTTCGCGAGTTGGAAATCCTGGATCTGTCCGGCACGCCGATCACCGACGACGGGCTGAAACAGGTCGCTGGTCTGCCCAAGCTGCGCGAGCTTTGGATCGCGGGCACGGCGATCAGCGATGCGGGGCTCGAACACCTGCGCGGACTGAAGAACCTGACGACGCTGGACGTGGGCGGCACGCGGGTCACTGCCGATGGCTGGAAACGGCTCCGCGCCGTCCTGCCGTCGCTCGAAGAATAGGCCGGCCGGTAGAACTCTGTCTCGAATTCCGGAAAGATCCTTGACCTTGACCAGGTCGGGAAATAGTCTCGAAGCTAGATTGCGCGGCGCAGGGGCGAAGGGGTCGGGGACGGTAGTCGTTTTTCTTGGGCGAGGAGGCGGTGATGAGTGACTTGAATCGGTTGCGGATTCCTGCAATTGACGCCGACTCCGTCAAGGTGCGGTTGTCTCCGTTGCCTCGCGAAGGCGGGTTTCCGCCCGTTTGGATCGAGGCGGCGATGTCGGACCTGCGAGACGGCTGGTGGCAGGTCGATCTGGCATCGCTGATGTTGTCCGATGGCGCGTACGAATACGAATTCGTCGTCCGGCGCGGGAACCGGTGGCTGACGGTGCCCGATCCGTACGCCGAAGAGATCACGCGGTTCTCCGGGTATCGCGGTGTGCTTCACATCCGCAGCGGCCAGCGCGTCCGCCCGGATTTCTCGTGGGAGGGCGAGTTGCCGCCGCACGGGTTGCCTCAGAACAACCAACTGATCGTCTACGAATTGCCGATGCGCTGGGTGGATGCAGGCGCCGACGGCACGCACCGCCAAGTCGGCTTGGGGACCTTTGACAAGGCCATCTTCGAGACGCTGGAACGAGCCATCCTGCCGTTGGGCGTGAACTGCATCGAGCTGCTGCCGGTGCAGGATTCCACGGACACGTTGAACTGGGGCTACGGCACGCGTTTCTTCTTCGCCCCGGATCTCGACATGGGGCAACCGTTTGATTTGAAGCTGTTCATCAAGCGTTGTCATCAGCGGGGCATCCGTGTGATCCTGGACGTGGTGATGAACCACGCGCGAAACTGCCCGTTGCGCGACTTGGCCGCCGACTGGTTCTTTCTGGCGCGCGGCGATGAAGAGCCTGATCCTCAAGGTCATCCGCGGCCATCGTGGGGCGGGGACATCTTCCGCTATCGCGAGCGTCGCGGCGGCGCCCATCACGCGCGGAACCTGCACTTGGCCGTCGCCGAATTCTGGATCCGCGAGTATCACATCGACGGGTTCCGCCTGGACGAATTCAAGGGCATTGACAACTACGACTTCGTCCAGGAGTTCACCGACCACGCCTACCTCGTTCATCGGCAGGCGTTTCCCGGCCGTCCTTTCCTGGTGGTGGCCGAAGACAGTTGGCGGCGCGCGGGCATCACCGGCCCCAACCATCGAGGCCGGCGGGTGGTCGACGGCATCTGGGATTTCGATTTCCGCGACGAAGTGCGGCGATTGGTCTCGAACACGCTGCAGACGAAATGGGGCGAGCCGTCCCGCAGCCAGCGTGTGCGAGCGATGGTCAGCGTGCAACACTCCGGCCGCTTCGACGATCTGGCACAACGCGTGATCTATTGCACGTCGCACGATATCGAAGCCGATCACGAACAGCGGCTGTTCACCTATTTCCTGGACCAGTGGGCGGGCGGCGAACGCGGCGGCCGGGACGAACCCGGCTGGGCTGGGTTGGCGCTCCAGCAGGTCCACAGCACGCTGGCGCTGACGCTCACCTCGGCGGGCATTCCCATGTTCCTGGCGGGCGAAGAGTTTGCGGACCTGCACGACACCGACCGCAGCGACTGGCGAAAGAAAATGTCCGATCCCGTCGATTGGGCGCGGATGGCGTTTGGCGGGCATCGCGAACTGCTGGCCCGCGTGCGGCAGTTGGTCCACTTGCGCCGCGGACATTCGGCGCTGCAACGCAACGAAGTGCAATTCTTCGGGTTCAACGCCGGCGGCAATCCGGGCTTTCATCCGTCGTTCGACGACAACGACGGCCACCGGCTGTTCGCCTACTGCCGTGTCGGTGGCCAGCCGATCGGCCGGCCCGACCAGGTGGTCGTCGTCGCGAATGTTGGCCCGCACGACTTTCCCAAGCTTTGGATCGACTGGCCATGGGGGTACTCGCCTCGTCTGCAGGAACACGGCAGCATCGGCCAGCCCATGCCCTTTGTCGACGAGAGCCGAGCCGTCCTGGCCCTCGCCCCCTTCCAAGTCCGCGTCTTTAGCACGTAACGCGGTGGGTCGCGGGCGCCGAACGCGACTCGAAGTCCCCACCACGAACAATCGGCGAGGTGGCAGAGGCTGCGCGGGCAGGATATAATCCAGGCCAGCTACGCTTCGGCGCGGACAGCACCGTTGACGATCCTGCACTTGAAACCCGAGGGAGATTTGTATGAGAACCTGTTTTCTAAGTTCGCTGTTGGTGTTGGCTCTATCCGTTCCGGCTTGGTTGGCGGCAGCGCCGCCCGTGTCGGCGGCTGACGGCGCGAAGAAGATCGTGTTTGTTCATGGCCGGGCGAGTCATGGATACGGCGGGCATGCTTACGGACCCGCGTTCCGGATGGTGGCCGAGATCTTGAACGAGAACGTACCCGCCGTCCATGCGGTGGTGGTCCAGGACGACCAGGATCTGTCGGTGCTGGACTCGGCGGATGCCATCATGCTGGGCAGCGACGGCGGAGCGTTGGTCAAACAATTGGGCGACCGGCTGGAACCGTTGATGAAGAAAGGCATCGGCCTGGGCTGTATCCATTACACGGTTGATCCGACCGATCCGGTCGCGGTGAAGCGGCTGATCGATTGGATCGGCGGTGCGTACGAGCGGCACTGGTCGGTGAATCCGCATTGGGAAGCCGATTTCCAGACGTTCCCGGACCACCCGGTCGCCCGCGGTTTGAAGCCTTTCAAGAGCAACGACGAGTGGTACTACCACATGCGTTTCGCCGAGGACATGCGAGGCGTCACGCCGATCCTGTCGGCCGTACCGCCCGAAGCGACGCGGCAGCGGCCCGACGGCCCGCACAGCGGCAATCCCCACGTGCGCGCCCGCAGCGGCATGCCCGAGGTGGTCGCCTGGACGTACGAGCGGCCTGGCGGCGGACGAGGATTCGGCTTCACGGGCATGCATACGCATTGGAACTGGGCGCAAGACAGTTTCCGGACCTCGGTCCTGAACGCACTGGTCTGGCTCGCTGGCGCCGAAGTGCCGGAGGACGGTGTGCCGTCCAAGACCCCGACGCTCGAACAACTGGAATCCTACCTGGGACAGACGCGGCCCGACAACTTCAACGCCGACGCCGTGCGCGAGCAGATCGCGAAGATGAATCCGTAAAGCAGAGCGAGGGCGATGACGACAATTCTGTTGGGAGCCGTGATAGTCGTTGCCGGCGCGGGCCCGGCGCGCGCCGGCTCGGAGAAGCTACCCCATATCGTGATCGTTTACGCCGACGACGTGGGCTACGGTGACTTGTCGTGCTACAATCCGCGGGCGGCCTACGAGACCCCGCGGCTCGACCAGATGGCGGCCGAGGGCATTCGCTTTACCGATGCCCACAGTCCGTCCACCATCTGCTCGCCGTCGCGCTACGGCCTCTTCTCGGGGCAGCAGATCTATCGCTCGACCGGCGCTGGTGGCCAAGCCTTCGAAGGCCCCGGAGGCCCGAGTTATCTGAAGCCTGGCACGCTCACCCTGGGCGACATGCTCCGCGAGAAGGGGTATCGGACCGGGATTTTCGGCAAGTGGCACGTCGGGCTCACTTGGCTTGACAAAGACGGGAAGCGACTCGGCGGCGGGTTCGCGACGTCGCTTCTGATCGACTACGAGAAGAGCACGCCCCTGGTCGATGGTCCCAACCGGCGCGGCTTCGACGAATCGTTCGTCACGCCGAACTGCCCCACGACCGACCCGCTCTACCTTTACATCGAGAACGGGCTGGTTCCTGTCCGCGCAAGCCAGCGGCATCGGCGAAAGGATCTGCCCAACCACGGCGGCAAGTGGCTGTGGGACAACGACGAGGGCTGGATGGCCCCAGGATACCAGTTCATCGGAATCGACTTTCTCTTCTACGAAAGGATGCGGGAGTTCATCGTCAGGCATCGCAAGGAACGTCCCGAACAGCCTTTCTTCGCGGTGCTTTCCACCCAGGTCGCCCACGCGCCTGTCCTGCTGGCCCCAGGATCCGAAGGGGTCACGCACGCAGGTCCGCGGGGCGACTTTGTCCGTGAGCTGGATACCGTGTTGGGACGGGTGCTCGATCTCCTCGACAGTCTGGGCATCGACGAGGACACGCTGGTTTTGTTCAACTCTGACAACGGCGCCGAGACGATGCACGTTCACTGGATGCGCGAAGACCACGATCACGATCCATCGGGAGGATGGCGCGGCATGAAACGCGACGGCTGGGAGGGCGGCCACCGGGTCCCGTTCATCGCGAGATGGCCGGGGCGGATCCCCGCGGGGCAGGTCTCCGACCAGATGACGAGCACCACCGACATCTTCGCGACGCTCGCATCGGTCGTCGGATGCGAACTTCCCGAGGATGCGGCCGTGGACAGCTTCGACATGCTTCCGGTGATGCTGGGAATCCACGATCCGGAACAGTCGATCCGGCCGCACCTGCTGACCCAGAGTTTCCGAGGAGAATTTCAGATTCGCCAGGGGAATTGGAAGTATCTCGATCACCAGGGTTCAGGCGGCAATGATTACCGCGGGGCCTTCGAGAAGTACGTTCTTCCCGAGACGGAGCCGGAAGCGCCGGGTCAGCTTTACAACCTGGCTACCGACCCGGGCGAGACGACCAATCTCTATTTCAAGGAGGCGGCGAAACGCCGGGAGTTGCAAGCGTTGCTCCAGGAATTGAAAGAGAGCGGCCGCAGCGCCCCGAAGTGCCGGAGGCCGCTGTTGGGCAGCGCTGCGCCCTAGCGTCACGCCCGAGGTTGTCGCCGGCAACCGACTGTATTACGCCGCCACCGACGGTACACTAACGTCCTTGGAGCCTGCTGAAATACTGGCAAGAACCGAGGTGGGGTAAGCTTCCAGCTTGCCGAGTTTTCGTATCTTTGATTCCCACACTTTCCTAGACGCCCCATTTGGCAAGCTGGAAGCTTACCCCACGACTTTTTCAGCAGCCTCCCTTGGCTCCCCGTTAGCGAGAAGCACGAAAAGGAGAATTCGATGGCGCTCAGCCGCAGGTCTTTCTTGGAAGCCAGCGCCGCTCTGGCGACTTCTGCCGTGGTGGGTTCGTCGGCCAACGGAGCGGACGTTTCCGCCGCGACCGGGGAAGCGGCTGCCTGTCCGCATCCGTTCCTGACTCCGGCCGATGACTTCTACACCGTGGCGCGCGGAAATCCGAAACCGCATACGCTCACCGGGCAAGCGCTCGCCGACGCCCGCATGACGCCCGAAACGTGGCGGCTGGAGATCACGGCCGATCCGTTCGTCGAGCCGCCGCACGTCCGGATGCCCGCCAGCGTCCAACGGCCGCTGACGCTGGCCGACGGCACGGCTCTGGACCTGCCCGCGCTGATGGAACTCGGCAAGACCTGCGGCGTCAAGTACGTCAAGGTCATGCAATGTCTGAACATCGCCGAACCGCTGGGGCAGGGACTGTGGGAAGGAGTGCCGTTGCGCGAGGTGCTGCGGCTGTGCGGCGAATTGGACAACGTCCGCCGCATCTACTACCGCGGGTTTCACAACCACGATCCGGAACAAATTTTCCAATCGTCGCTCAGCTACACCCAGGCCATGGAAACGCCGCCCGGCGAGTTGCCAGCTTTTCTCGCCTACCGGCTGAACGGGGAACCGATTTCTCCCGAGCGCGGCGGCCCGGTGCGGATGATCGTTCCCTGGGCGCACGGGTTCAAATCGATCAAGTGGCTGCAGCAGCTCTTCTTGACCAACGACTACCGCACCAACGACACCTACGCCCTGCAGAACAACGATCCCGAGTCCTATCTGAAGACGGCCGCTTACGTGGACACGGGGCCGGACAGGTTCGCAGCCGGTCAGGCCGTCGTCGTCACGGGCCGCGTCATCTCCGGGCTGTCCGGACTGGATCGAGTCGAGACGTTCCTGCGCACCGGACTGAAGCAGGACGATGCCCGTCTGGACGACAACGATCCCGCGTTGCGGAGCGCCGACTGGCGATTCTGCGAACTCGCTGCTCCACCGGATTGGAAGGCGATCCTGCCGGCGGGCGTGTCGCCGAATGAACTGCTCGGCTTCGATCCGGACACCGGCCAGCCGCTGACTTGGCCGCCTCGCTACGGTATGGCGTCGTGGACGGTCGTGTTGCGTGATCTCAAGCCCGGCCTTTACGAACTCTACGCCCGCGCAGTCGACCGCAACGGATACGCCCAACCCGAGCCGCGGCCGACCAAGAAAAGCGGCCGAAACTTCATCCAATGCCGCCGCTTCGAGATCGCGTGAATCGGCATCGTTGTTCGTTGAACACCGCACACCGCACGAAGGGAGCGTCGAGCATGGCTGAATACCTGGATGTGTTGGTTCTGTGTGCCGATCCGGTCAATCTGCTGCGGACGCTGAATCTGGCGCAGGAGCTGGTGCATTTCGAGCATGTGATCCGCAGCGCCGGGCTGCCCGTCCGGTTGCGGCGGGTGACGCCGCCGACGCTGGAGCAATTGACCCGGGAATTCACGCTGGCCGAGCGTTGGGGCCGCCGGCCCGCCGTGTTTCATTTCCTGGGCCACGGCGACGACGACGGCTTGTACTTCGAGACCGAGCATGGGGAGTACGAACTGGTCAAAGGCCACCAGTTGCGCTCGGTGCTCGCTGAGTCCCCGGTCGATCTGGTGCTGCTGAACGCCTGCTGGTCGGCCACGCGGCGCGGCGTGTCGCTGTGCGACTTTCTAACCCGCGAACAGGTGGCGCGGGCGGCGATCGGGCACGAACGGCCGGTCGCGGACGCCAGTGCGATCGAGTTTGCCCGGCAATTCTACGCGCTGATCACTCAAGGCCTGACGGTTCGGGACGCCTGCCAGCACGCCGCCAATGCGCTGGCCGAACAGGGGCAACCGGGCGCGGCCGAGATGAAACTGGTGGGCGACGGGGCGTTTTGTCTGACCGACGGCTTGCCCGCCGGGCAGCGGGCGAGCGTCGTCGAGTCCGGTCTGCCCGCTGACGGGCATCTGCCCGAGGCCGGCGCGTTTTACGGGCGCGGCGAGGAACTGGTGCAGATCAGTCGCGCCCTGGCCGATGCCCGCCTGGCGGGGTTCGCCCTGTGGGGCATCGGCGGCATCGGCAAGACGGCGCTGGCGCGGGTGTTCGCGCGGCGCAACGCTTGGCGCTACCGGGGCGCGGTTTGGGTCGATATCCGCGACGCCACGCAGAAGACGACGGCCGAACTGCTGCGGCTGGTCCTGTGCCGCCTGCATCCCGGCGCCCCGGACTCCGACCCGGCTTTCGAATTGACCCGCCGTCTGCAAAACGCTCCGTCCTTGATCGTGCTGGACAATCTGGAAGATCTGCCCGAGGCGGAACATGCCGCGTTGGCGCGCTTCATCGACCAGATGCCGCGCAACGGCTCGCACGTGCTGCTGACCGCCCGGGTGACGTTGCCGGCCGTCGAGCGGCTGCCCGCCGTCCGCTCGCGGCGAATGACCGAGGGGTTGGATCCGCGCAACGGGGCCTACTACGTGCGGCACGTCGCAAGCCAGAAGGATTGCCGGGCACTGCTGGACGACGGCCAATTGCGCGAAGAGAACGGACAACTGGTGGGTCTGTGCGTCCAGGTCGCCCGGCGTCTGCACGGGCATCCGAAGATGCTCGAGCTGGCCGTAGGCGTCGCCTTGCAAGGCCGGGCTGCGCTGGAACAGACGCTGGTCGCTTTGCCCGACGAACTGGAACAGCAATTGGCAGCGATGCTGGCGACCAGTCTGCAGTATCTGGGGCCGGACGGGCAGCGAGCGCTGCCCCTGCTGGGGTTCTTTCCCACGGGCACCGCGACGCCGGAAGCGTTGGAGGTCGTCGCCCGCGTCACCGGGGACTCCCAGGCCACGCCCACGACGCCGGACTCGGCGGCCAGCGACATGGCCGACGATTCGGACGATGAACCGGACTTGTCATGGTTGGCCCGCGGGCGCGCGCAACTGCTGAACGCCGGCCTGCTGGACTACGACCAGACGCAGGACGTGGTCACCTTTCACCAGTCCATCCTGGACGAAGCCAGCCGCCGCCAGCCCGCGGACGAGACCTGCGGCGCCGCGACCGTCGCCCTGCTGATGCACTACGCCGCTTATCTTCGCGACAACCTTGCTGATAACGAACGGCTGGATCGCTGCGTTGAGGCTGCGCTGGTATTGATGGAATCCATCTGGTCCGGCCGCGAGCAAGAAGGCCCCGTCGATGCCGTCCTGGCCGATATGACGCGATCCTTGGGCAACTATCTTCGCGACCGCGGACTGTGGCGGATCGCGGAGCAGTGGTACGAGCGGGCCATCGAATTGCGTCGGTCATCGAGCTATGCGCGCGATGATGTTGCACTTGCGTTGCAGTACTTTCATCAAGGACAAATCCTGACTGCGCACTCTCACCCGGCGTCGGCCCAGCATGCTTTCAAGGAGGCATTACGGCTGTGGCAAGAGGCAGGAGTCGACCGCGGTATCGGCGTGGTATTGTTCGAATTGGCGAAGATCGAAGCATCCCGAGGGGATCGGAGGGAAGCACGACGCCTACTGCACGAATCGATGACCATTGCGCACTCGCTCGGAGAGCAGAGCGGATTGGCAGCGCTATTGATTGAATTGGCGCACGTTGAAGAGTCCGTGGGGAATCTGACCGAAGCTCGCCGTCTGCTGGGACGCTCGATGGACATCAGTGATCGCCTGGGGGATCGCCGAAGCCTGGCAACCTCATTCTACCAGTTGGCGATTATCGAATCTCATGAGGGGAATTTGCACGAAGCTCGGCGTTTGTTACAACGCTCCCTCGAGGTCAATCAGTCCCTAGGGCACCTAAGCAGTGTGGCGGCATCTCTACGAGAGTTGGCCTGTATCGAACACCGTCAGGGGAATCCGAGCGAAGCTCGCCGTCTGCTGCAACGTTCGCTGAAGATTCTTGAGAGGCTGGAGGACCAAGCTGGACTGGCAGCGTCGTTGCATATGTTGGCGGTAGTCGAGTCGGATCAGAGACAGCCGACCGAAGCGCGAGCACTGCTGCAACGTTCGCAAGCAATCCTCGAGTCACTTGGAGATCAGCGCGGGCTGGCAGCTTCCTTGCACATGTTGGCGATGATTGAGTCGGATCAGGGGAAGCCGAGTGAAGCCCGCCGCGTCCTGCAACGCTCAATGGGAATTCATGAGTCCCTGGGGGACCAGCTCGGGTTCGCTTCTTCGTTGCACCAGTTGGCGATTCTCGAATCAGCTCAAGGGAATCTGAGCGCAGCTCGCTGCCTGCTTCAGCGCTCGCTAGCCCTCAGAGAGACATTAGGGAACCGCTCTGGATTGGCATCTTCGCTACACGAGTTGGCCAACATCGAATTCACGCTGGGGCATTCCGACGAAGCGCGGCCGTTGTGGGAACGGTCCATTGAAATTGCGGAATCCATCTCTGACCCAGTGGGAGCGGCGCGGACGCGCATGATGCTAGCGCAGCTCGAAACGCTCGACGGTCGATTCCCGCGGGCTCTCGAGTTAGCGACGACGGCAGTCCAGGAACTCGAACAAGTGGGCAATGCCGATGCCGAACAGGCGCGAGGTGTTTTGCGATGGGTGGAGGAATCCGCTGCGCAGGGCGTTGCACCGCAGGGGGCGGGCGCATCGTATCTGGATCGTCTGAAGCAGTTGATCGCGGCTTGGCAATCGCTGTCCAGCGACCAGCGGGCCGAGCGGTTGGCAGGATTCGAGGCGAGCGAGCCGGTCGAGGCGGTGCTCGGCTGGCTGGCCCACGGTGCCGTGTCCTGGCAGGAGGGCGATGTGCCCGCTTGCGACGCGGCACTGGACACCGCCCGGACGATCGCCCAAGCATGCGGCGATGGCGAGTTGCTGGGGTTGGTCGATGCGCTGAGCGAACAATTAGTGGCGGCCGATCCGGCGGCCGAAGGGAGCGGGCCGGACGTGCTGAGCGCGGCGGTAAACCTGCTGAAACATGGCGACGCCGCAGGAGCGACGGAATTGCTGGACCAGGTGTTAGCACTCGCCCGTGAGGCGGGCAATCGCTTGGCCGAGGCAACCTGCCTGTTCTACTTGGGCCAAGCGCACCTGCTGTCCGGTCGCGCCGCCGACGCCGTGGCAGCGCTGCGGAAAGCATTGGATCTGGCGACGGAAGCGGACGATCCCGCACTGATCCGGGCCGCCCAACAAGTGCTGACGATCGCTGTCCAGGAAGGGAAAGCGAGTGAGAATGGGTAGATAAAGGGGGCGACGCGTTTTTGATTGCAGGCATGCTATCCGCTGTCTCTTTTGATCCGCTGTCGAGCCGAACATTCGACAGCGGATTGAAGGAGACAGCGGATTTAGGACGGGAAGGGGTCGGGAGTCGTTTTCGGGAAGAGGCGTGGTTTGACCAAAAAATAGGTATAACCAAAAACAAAACCCCCCCCCCTGTATTAAACATTAACAATTTTACGATTTAAGGGGGAT
>JAHDXO010000060.1:3040-38667 GCA_023382975.1 Pirellulaceae bacterium | reverse complement strand
GTGTTCGTGGTTTTTATAAAAAAAAAAGCTTCTCCCCCCAACAACGACTCCCGACCCCGTTGAATTCACGTTTCAGATTTAGCCTTGAAAGGGCGTATCATGTTGCTCACCGAACAGCGGCGGGATTTGTATCGGGATTTGGCGGGGTTGTCGTTGCCGGGCGAGGTGGCGGGGCGGCTGGCGGCGTTGGGGATCACGACGCTCGAGGAACTGCGCGACCACTGGACGTACGGCAACCGGGAGTTGATCAGCCGGTACTTGGGCGAATCGCCGTTGCGGCTGCTGGCCGAGCCGCCGTCTGCGATGCTGGCGACCCGCGGCATCGGGGCCGGCGGCGGACCGGTGGTGAACTTGCTGGAGGCGGGGCGGGCGCGCCCGTTGGTCAAGCGGGCGCGCGGCGTGCTGTTGACCACGGCCCAGCAGCGGACGGCGGCGACGGCCCCCACGGCTTTTCCCCCGGCGACTCGCCGCGCCCGATCCGTGCGCCCGGGCGTGTCGCTCGTCAAGCAATTCCCGGCGGCTCGCGACCAGCGTTCGCGCGGCACGTGCGTGGCCTTTGCCTCGATCGCGTTCCTCGAGTTCCACCTGTCCGCCCGGGCCGGCGCGCGGGTTGCGCGCCATGCCGAGCAGTTCGTCTACTGGGCCTGCAAGGCCAGCGACGGTCTGCCCACCACCGAGGGCACGTTCGTCCTGACGGCGCGCGACGTGTTGCGGCGGCGCGGCGCGTGCCTGAACCGCACGTGGAAGTATCAACCGCTGCCCGTGCCGGGAAACGAAGGCCAGGGTCCGCCGCCGCCCGGCGCAGAGGACGAAGCCAAGCAGGCCAGGTGGCGAACGGCCAAGTCGGTCAACGCCCGCGATCCGGCGGCGCTGCGCGCCGTGCTGGACCAGCGCCGGCCGGTAGTGCTGAGCGTGCTGACGTTCCCGTCCTGGGACTTCGGCGTGACGGCCGAGACGGGCGAGATCACGATGCCGTTCCCCGGCGAGGTCAGCGACGGCGGCCATGCGATCTGTCTGGTCGGCTACGAACTGAACGACGGCGTGCCGGGCGGCGGCGCGTTCATCCTGAGGAACTCGTGGGGCACCGCCTGGGGCAAACCGCACGGTCGGTTCGGTGCGGGCTATGGCACGCTGTTCTTCGACTACGTGACGAAATACGGATTGGAGGCATTCGCGTGACCCGCGGCGGCGTCACTCGACGATCACCCCGCGACTGTGCCGGGCGGCAGGTTGCCGACAGCGCTGCACGAAGGCGGTCGGCAGATAGCCTTCGACCAGCCGCAGCAGTTCGGCCAATTGCGGCGCCGTCAGATCCAGCGCGGCTTGCACGCCCTCAGCGTTGCGCGTGGCGTGCTCGAAAAACGCCTCGGCGCTCGCGATGCCGAACTGCTTTTCCAGCACCTGCCGCGGCGCGGCGGGAAACGATGTGATTTCGTGCAACGGTTTCATGGCTCGAACCAAAGCTGAATTCCAGCGACTAATACCTGACTGCTGCCATTATCGCGCGCTGCACGCCGTTTGCCAACCTGGGCCGATTTCCGTTCATGAGTTTTGCGGAAAGGGTGTCAACGCGTGATCGTGGAACGTAGGGCGCTAAGTAGTCGCAGTACGCCGGGTTCACGGGATTGTGTTCGACCATAAGTTCCAAACACCGCCGGAGTTCTCAACCGGCTTGGCCACCGGGCTTTTTCTTGTGAAGGTTCGATGAAGTTCGCGGCAACTGGCTCACTTGTTGGTTGTCCCTCCACAACGAACCCACTATAACGCTGGCGAAGTTTGCAGGAGAAAGCCTGTTCATGTCGATGGATGGTGCCGGGAGTGACGTCGCCCGCGGAAATCGCAGCAAGTCTGTTCCATGGAAGAAGCCCCAATGAACCGTCGCGAAGGACTGATGGTCACCGATCAACGCTGGGGGCTGGCGGCGTGGTGTGTCATCGCCGCGTTCGGGACGTACTTCTGCATGTACGCCTTTCGCAAACCGTTCACAGCGGCGGGATTCGCGGATTACGAGTGGGGGGGTATCGGATACAAGACCTTGTTGGTGACCGCTCAGGTGCTGGGCTACACGCTCTCGAAATTCATCGGCATCAAAGTGATTGCCGAGATGAATCCGGCGCGGCGTGCAGTCGCCATTCTGCTCTTGATCGGGATCGCCCAGACCGCTTTGCTGGCCTTCGCGCTTGTCCGGCCTCCGTTCCATCTGGTCTGTCTGTTCTTCAACGGACTACCGCTGGGGATGGTGTTCGGATTGGTGTTGGGATTCTTGGAGGGTCGCCAGTTGACGGAAGCGTTGAGTGCCGGGTTGTGTGCGAGTTTTATCGTTTCGGACGGCGTGGTCAAGTCGGTGGGCGCGTATCTCTTGGTCCTGGGCGTGTCCGAATTCTGGATGCCGTTCGCCGCAGGAGCGTTGTTTGTGCCGCCGCTGCTGATTTTCGTCTGGATGCTTGCCCGAATCCCGCCGCCGGCGCCAGGTGACGTATCGCATCGCGGCCAGCGGGAACCGATGGATCGAACCGATCGGCGCCGGTTCTTTCGGCGGTATGCAGTCGGCCTCTCGCTGCTGGTGCTGGTCTACCTGGCGGTCACGATCCTGCGCAGCATTCGAGCCGACTTTGCGCCGGAGATCTGGACCAGTTTGGGGCATGCAGGCCAGCCCAGTATTTTTGCCACTTCGGAGATGGCGGTGGCCATGCTCGTGATGCTGATCAATGGTTTGTGTGTGCTGATCATCGACAATCGACGCGCGTTCTTCGCGTCTTTGGCGATCTCCTTGGGCGGCATCGTCTTGCTGGCCGTGGCCCTCGCCGCTTTCGACGGTGGCTGGCTCAGCGGTTTCCCGTTCATGATCCTGGTCGGTCTGGGACTGTACTTGCCCTACGTGGCGGTTCACACTACGATCTTCGAGCGATTGATCGCCATGACCCGCGACCGCGGGAACATCGGCTATCTGATGTATCTGGCGGATGCCTTCGGCTATTTGGGCTACGTGGTGTTGATGCTAGGCAAGAGCCGTCTGTCGCTCGAAGGCGATTTCATGACATTCTTCACGCGAGTGTCCTGGGTCACGGCAGCGGCAGCAGCCGGAATGCTGCTGGCGGCGTGGTGGTATTTTGCCGTTTGTTGCCGGGACGATAATCAAGAGCGATTCGCCGACGAAACGGTTGGTATCAAGTTCCATCCCGAGTTGTCCGCCGAGGAGTTTGGATGATCGCGTCTCCCGAACAAGGCGAGCGGCCTCGCTTGCTGCTGACTCCCGGCCCCTTGACCACATCCCGTTCGGTTCGGCAAGCGATGCTTCAGGATCACGGCACATGGGACCGCGATTACCATGCCCTGGTGAATGGGATTCGTCGCCGGTTGCACGCGGTGGCCGGCGATCCGGAGGACGCCACCGTCGTGCTGATGCAGGGTAGCGGCACCTTTTGCATCGAAGCCACCGTCGGGTCGGTACTGCCGCCGGACGGCAAGCTGTTGGTGGTGGACAACGGGGCGTACGGGCGGCGAATCGTGCAGATTGCGCAGCGCTTAAAGATTGACTGCCGAGTTCTGGAACAGCCCGAAACGCAACCGGCGGACCTTGAGGCGATGGAGCGGATCTTGAAAGCGGACCGGGCCATCACGCATGTGGCCCTGGTCCACTGTGAGACCACCACCGGCTTGCTGAATCCGGCTGCCGCAGTAGGACGGTTATGCCGCGAATTCGACAAGGTGTTCGTATTGGACGCCATGTCGTCGCTTGGCGGCCTCCCGTTCACGATGCAGGAACTGGGCGCGCATTTCCTGGTTTCGTCCGCCAACAAGTGCTTGCAGGGCGTGCCGGGAATTGCCTTTGCTCTGGCGCATCGACCGACGCTCGAGCGGACGGCCGGTTGGGCACGCTCCATAGCACTCGATCTGTTCGATCAATGGCGGGAGATGGAAGGTGGTGGCGGCAAGTGGCGCTACACATCGCCCACGCACGTGGTGGCTGCTTTCGCCCAGGCGTTGGCGGAACTGGATGCGGAAGGCGGTGTGCTGGCGCGGTATCGGCGTTACTGCGAGAATCACGAGGTGCTGGTGGCCGGTATGAGCGACTTGGGGTTCCGTACCTTGGTTGCCCGCGAGCATCAATCGCCGATCATCACCTCGTTTGTGTCCCCTGCCGATCCTCGCTTCTCGTTCGCTGCCTTCTATGATGCGCTGAAAGACCGCGGCTTTCTGCTGTATCCGGGAAAGGTGAGCCGAGCGGACACTTTCCGCATCGGCACCATCGGACACGTGTTTCCCGAGGACATGCGCCGTCTGATCCGGAACATCGGTGAAGTGCTTTCCCAATGGGGACTACGGCTCGAAGAGGCAAAGGAAACCACCTCATGACAACTCGCCCCGCGTTCGGTCGGGCAGCCGTCTTCCGGGGCCCGGGCCAGCCAATGATCCTGGACGACTTTCCGCTGCCAAGACTGCACGGCAGCGAATGCTTGGTGCGAATCCGCTGCGCCACGATCTGCGGCAGCGACCTGCATTCCTTTTTCGGACGACGTCCCGCACCGGTTCCCAGTGTCCTCGGCCACGAAATGGTCGGCGAGGTCGTTTGCCTGGGCCCGGCCGGAGTCGATGATTATCGCGGCCATCCGCTGGCGGTCGGCGACCGTGTTACCTGGTCGATGGTGTGGAGTTGCGGCGAGTGTTTCTATTGTCGGCAGGGGTTGCGGCCCAAATGCGAGCGACTGTTGAAATTTGGCCACGAAGCGATCCGGCCGGAAAGGGCCTTGCTCGGCGGCTTTGCCGAGTATTGCCATCTGCCGGAACGGACCGCCATCTTTCGCTTGCCGGAAGACCTGCCGGACCTGGTCGCCAGCCCGGCCAATTGCGCGACAGCGACGGTCGCCGCCGCGATCCGCCACGCGGGATCTTGCGCCGGCCAAGCGGTGCTGGTGCAAGGGGCCGGCATGTTGGGCCTGACCGCGTGCGCAATGGCGGCCCGCGCCAACGCAGCCCGGGTGATCGTCTTGGAGCCCGACCCGCAACGCCGGGAATGGGCGGCTCGGTTTGGAGCAACCAGCGTACTGGACAGCCGGCAAGCGGCCGAGGCGATCGAAACCCAGATTCGGCATCTGACCGATGGACGCGGCGCGGATCTCAGCCTGGAATTCTCCGGGCAGCCGGAGGCGATCGAGTCCGGTATCACGTTCCTGCGACCCGGCGGGCGATTCGTGCTGTGCGGTGCGACATTTCCCGCGCGGCCCGTTGAATTGTCGGCCGAGCAGATCGTGCGACGTTTGCTCGAAATTCATGGTGTCTACAACTATCAACCGGAGGATCTGGAAGCGGCATTGGATTTTCTCGCCGCCAGCCACAACGACTATCCCTTTCAGGAACTCGTCGGTCCCGTATTCGAACTGCCAGACATCCATCGCGCCTTCGCGCATGCGGATCAGCATCGACCACCGCGTGTCGCGGTCGTTTGCACAGCGAGCGATGAGAACCTGAGTTGAATGGCCGATCAGCATCCAATCCCACGGCACGTCTGAGGAAGATCGGATGTTGCCGTCACCTGTCCTTTTTCGGAAGAGAGCAAGGAGTGTTTGATGAATGCACGGACGATTTCGGGCGTACGCGGGGTGGTGTTCGACTTGTCGGGCACCGTGATCGATTACGGCAGTCGCGGGCCAGTCGTCGCCTTCTGCGAGTTGTTCAGACGCCACGGGGTTCACGTGAGCAGTGACGAAGCGCGGCAGCCGATGGGCAAACACAAGAAGGACCATATCCAGTGCATGCTGGCCGATCCCGCCATTCTCTCGCGATGGACGCAGACGCATGGCGACCCGCCGACCGAAGCCCTCATCGACCAACTGTACCAGGAGTTCATTCCTCTCCAGGTGGACGTGCTGCAGAACCATTCCGAGCTCATCCCTGGCGTGGCCCAGGTTGCCGCAGACCTGCGCAGGCGGGGAATCAAGATCGCCACGACCACCGGCTTCGATAGCGGGATGATCGAGGCTCTTGCCCGCCACGTCCGATCCGCGGGCTTCGAGCCCGATGTGATGGTGTGTCCCGACCACGTGGGCCAAGGCCGGCCAGCGCCTTGGATGGCATTTCATGCCGCCCGACAAATGGACATCTACCCCATGAACACGCTGGTCAAGGTCGGTGACACGCCCGCCGATGTGGCCGAAGCCCAGGCGGCCGGGATGTGGGCCGTCTCCGTCGTCCGCTCGGGAAACGAGGTCGGGTTGTCCGCCCAGGAACTCGACGCCTTGTCGCCTCGCGAGCAAGCCCTTCGAATCGCCGATGCCCGAGCCAAACTGGCTGCTTGCGGACCGCACTATCTGATCGACTCGGCGGCCGACCTGCTACCCATCATCGACGATATCACGGCTCGGCTGGTACGCGGTGAACGCCCTTAGGAGCCGGCGAAACAATGCGTGTTGCTTCGTGAGCCGACGGCGCTGGCCGCGGGTTGTGTCGATTCAGGTACTACGCTGCCGTGTGCAACGTTGGTTTCTGGTAAGATCGTCTTGTTGTGTTCGACAACCTTGCCCAACAAGAAAGGCTCATGCGATGACACGGCTTGATCGACTGACAAGGCGCCGTTTTTTGGGCGCTGCGGCGGGTGCGGTACTGATCTCTGGCAACCATTTCTTGGATGCCGCCGAGGAAACGGATGCGTATTCCTCGACCGATCACTTCTGGTATCGACGACCGCCGACCGGCCCGTATATCGATTCGCAGCGCGGCGAGCGGGCCTTCGCCTTCTCGGACGATACGGTCTATCTGTCGGAGGACAACGGCCGCACGTGGCGGCATCAGACGGCGTTTCCCGATGCGCGGCACATCACGTTCAGCTACCTGATGAAGAACGGCAACGTCCTGTTTGCCACTCTCAACAGGCTTTACCTGAGCACGGACAATCTGAAGACGTACCACGAAATCACGGTCAAGAAGGCCGACGGCAGCGATTACCGACCCCACACGCCTCAGAACCCCGATCGGCCCGGCTGGTATTTCGCCCCGCTCAACGGCGTCAGCGCGTGGGATGTCCGCGGCACCGAGATGCTGGTGTGGGGCAACTATTGCAGCGTCGTAGGCGGTGCGGCGCCGCCCGCGATCTATTATTCGGCCGACAGCGGGCAGACGGTCAAGATCGCCTATGCCTTCGGGCAGAATCCCTATCACCGCGACAACGGCTCGCCGGGCGGCGGTTCGACCGGCACGCTACTGGGCGATCCCGACAACCCGGTCTTCTGCCGGCATATCCATTGTGTGGCGTACAACCCGGTCGAGGATGCGTTCTACGCTTGTACGGGCGACCACGACCGGGCGGAAGGTTTCGAGTGCCATTGGCTCAGGGGTACGTACGACGAGTCGAACGATGCGTGGGATTGGCGGGTGCTCGTGTCGGAGCGATTGAATTCGCGGTACAAGTCGGGCGGCATCAACTTCATGGACGGGCAACTCTACTGGATCAGCGACGCCAACGGGCCACAGCCGCACGACCGGGGCGTGTTCCGCTGTGCGCCGGCCGACATCGCCGATCCCGCCAAGCACACCCAACTGTTCAATCCGCGGTACGAATGCGCCAACATGATCATTCAGGACGGCGTGATCCTGGCAGGACACTACGCCACCGCGTCCCCGTTTCACACGGGAGTGATCGTGTCTCCCGATCTCGGACGGACATGGGCGGAATACGATCTTCAGGAACTGGGCCGACGGTCTCCGGTTCGTCTTCACGAGAAGAACGCGGAAGGCTGGTTCCGAGTCGACCTGCGCTCCGGCTGGATCGACCGGGCCGAAGTGCTGTTCATCAAGCCCAAGGGAGCGTAGGATCGTTTCTTTCGCGCCCTGATCTTTCAACCAGTCTTTCACCTAATCTTTCACTTGATCTCCGCGGCTTCAAGGCGTTGGAAGAGATTAAGTGAAAGATTAGGTGAAAGATTTAGTGAAAGATTAGGCTTCAGGTTCCGGCGTAGCCGGCCAAGTTTATGCAACGATCACTTGCGAGAAACTCGATGAAACGCATTCTGCTACCGCTTGACCATTCGTTCCTGCTTCTCACCGTGTTGCTGCTGATCTTCTCGTGCTTGGCCAGTGGCGGACCGCTGGCGCTGGCCGAGCCGGTGCCGATCATCCTGGATGCCGACATGGAGAGCGATGTCGACGACGTGGGGGCGTTGGCACTGCTTCATGCCTTGGCGGATCTTGGCGAGGCGCGAATTCTGGCGGTGATCGTCTCGGCTGCCAACCCGCACAGTGCACCGTGCGCCGAGCGGATCAACGCATACTACGGTCGCGGCGACGTGCCGATCGGCAACGTCCAAGGAGAGCCCGTCGCCAGGCCGTCGAAGCCCGGCCAAGCGGTGCTCAGGGACTCGCGCTACGCGCGGCAGATTGCCGAAGAGTTCCCCGGCCATCTGGCCCGTGGCGACGACGCTCCCGACGCTGTGGATTTGTACCGCCGGGTTCTCGCCGAGCAGCCGGACCGCAGCGTGGTGATCGTGACCATCGGATACAAAACGAACATGCGGGATCTGCTGACCAGCGGCGCCGACCGGCACAGCGACTTGAACGGCGTCGATCTGGTACGGCGGAAAGTCGCCAGGTGGGTCTGCATGGGCGGCAACTTCGCCAAATCGCAATCGGAGGCCAATCTGGTCTGGGACGCACCGGCGTCCACGTTCGCGATCGATCACTGGCCGACGCCGATTGTGTTCAGCGGCTGGGAGATCGGGGCGGCGATCATGACCGGTTCGAAATTGGCCGACGTGCCCGCCGACAGTCCGGTTCGCCGCGCTTACGAATTGTATCGCGGACAGGTGGGCGGAACTCGCGAGAGTTGGGACCAGTCGGCGGTGCTGTACGCTGTGCGCGGACTCGGCAACTACTGGTCGCTTTCGCCGCCGGGCCGGGTCAGCGCCCGGAACGGTGTGAGCAGCTTTCAGCCAGTTCCCGCGGGCAGCCACACGTATCTGATCAAGAAGGCCGACCCGAAGGAGATCGCCGCCGAACTGGACGGGCTGATGGCCCGGACTCCCGAGGCGCGCCAACAACCCTCGGCGGGACGTTGGCAGTCACAAGAGTTGCGGCGTTTTCCAGCGAAGGAAGCCAATCAAGGTGTCGCCGTGGACGCCGAGTTCTTCTATGTCATCGATAACCGGGCCATCGGGAAATACCGCAAGGCGACGGGCGAGCGGGTCGGCGGTTGGCGAGACGAGAGGGATGGCGAACTGAAGCACCTGAACGCCGGCGTCGTGCTCGGCGACCGCCTGACCTGCGCCCACTCGAACTATCCATCGATTCCCGAGCGGGGTTCGGTCGAGATCTGGGACACCGCCACGATGCAGCATGTCGGCAGGCATCGCTTCGAAGATCCGCCGGGGTCGTTGACTTGGGTGGACCGGCGCGGCGATGCGTGGTTTGCCTGTTTCGCCCACTACCGCGCGACGAGCGATCCAGGGCAGACGAGCGTGGTTCGGCTCGATGCCCAGTGGCGAGCCGCGGCGACTTGGCGTTTTCCGCCGGCGCTTGTCAAGCGTTTTGGCAGCTACAGTGCGTCCGGCGGAGCCTTCGGACCGGGCGGCCATCTGTTCGTCACCGGCCACGATGCGCGCGAGTTGTATGTGCTGGATTTTCCCGCCGACGGCGCGGAACTGATCTGGCTGAACACGATTCCCATCAGCACCGCCGGGCAGGCATTCGCCTGGGATCCCACGGAGCCCGGCGTCTTGTACTCCATCGATCGCAAGACAAGCGACGTGGTCGTCAGCCAAATTGCCCAAGAGAATTAGTCGCTGCCGTAACAACCGTTGCTGAGTTCAGGTGGACGACCTGGGCCGGATTTCGAATTCCAGGACCGAGCGAAAGAAACACGCGTCGAACTCCATGAAGAAATTCGTCTGGCCCCGCTGTCTACCAAGCCCACTGTCTCGACCGCTCGTGTGCCGACGCGAAGAACCAGTGGCAACCACGGCAGCGAGTCCGATTCGCGCTGTGCGGGGTCGATGGTCGAGTACCTGAATCGCATCGGCCTTACCCTGGATTGCCGTTGTCTGTTCGCAGACCTTGCAGTAACGTCTCCGCCGCTCCATCGACTCCGTAAGGCGTCGCCAACTCGTACACCTGGTATGGAACGAGAGGCGAGATTTCCTCGGCCGAACCCAACTCTTCTACCAGGATGCGAATCAGCTTGATCTTGTCTGCGGCGGGCAACCGCTGCACCGCCGGCAACAACTCAGTCAGTGTCATGTTCGCACACTCCTCGGAATCAAGGTCGCCGACGTCCCGGACGATGGGAGATTCGTTCGTCCAGTTCGACGACAGGATATCTAAGGATACACCTTTACCGTCTTGACGACCACGCGGAAAGTTGAGGCAGTCCGCCCGCGGAACTCCAGTTTCAAACGGTTCGTCCCGGGCGCAAGTGCGGGGAACGGATCGGGCAGTTGGCCCGAGGCGGCTTCGGTGCCGTCGGCGTTCAGGACTCGCCAGGCGGTTTGGTCGCGGCAGATCAGCCGCTGGCCTTCGGTCAGTCGAGCCGGGAACGAAACGGCGCGGTCGCCGATCGTCAGTGTCGGCGCGTCCAGCGAAGCGACACTCGCTGCGGCATCGGTCTGTTGTTCCGGCGGACCGAGTTGCACCACGGCGATCTCGACCTCCAGCCGAGCAGAATCGTCTCGGACGTCGGCCCGGCGGACGATCGTCCAGACGTTGTCCTGGCCATCGATCCGTGTGATGACGCGCGGGATTTCGTACTCGCGATCCATCCGCGTCCAGTCGATCTCGGTGTCGGCTCGAGGATTGCCAAACGGTGTTCCCAACGAGATCACGCTCACCTCGGCGCGAGCATGCAAGCCTTCAGGCGCGGTACAGTCGAACCGCAACGCATTGTCGCCTGTGACCAATGTTGGCAGCCGGTCGGACTGCGGCCGGAAGCGGTGCAGCAACTCGCCTCGTTCGTCGTACAGCACGCAGTCGTCCATGCTTTCCAACTCGATGTACTGCCCGGACTGCAACGTGATCGGGAACGTCACGTTGCTGCCGCTGACTTCCAGCACGGGGTTCGCCAATGCGGCTCGACGGGTGGGCAGCGAGTGGATTGGGCTGACCAGGATGTCGACTTCGCCGCCGGCCGGGATCTCGTTGACCAGCAGATTGACTTGCGAAACGTGCTGCCGGTCGACGGTGTTGCGGTACACAGCGTGGCTGCCGCCGGCACCGCTGTAAGGCCACACGTAGTCGGTCAGCCGCTCCGCGTCGCGTTCGCGAAGCAGCAGTTCCACATACCGCCAGCCGGTGAAATCCAGGTCAATGTAGTGATCGGCGATGCAGCCGTGGTACTCGCGCGGCGAGCGGAGCTGGACGTTCAGCAGCGCACCGCTGCCGTCGCCTTTGACCCACAGCCCCAGCGCCTCGCCGGGCATCATGCTGAAATACGGATGTTCGTGGACGGTCCCGACCTGCGTCCAAGCGCCTCGCGCGCTGTTGCCCGCGTTCGCGGCACGCAATCGCAGACTGCGCCCGCCCGCTTTGACGTCCTCGGTATCCAGTTCGATTCGCGTGCTGACGCCGGGCGCGCTAGCGCGGTTGTTCAGGGCATCCAGGTCGGCGAAGTCGGCCAGCACGGTGGCTTGCGGATCGTCGTACGGCGCCACCGAGTACAGGGCCTCGATGCGGGCGCGCAACGGTTGCGCCGCGAACGAGTTCTCGGAATTCCAGCGCTCCGACCCGTTGCCCAACGCGCTGATGCGGTGCTTGGCCAGCCGGGTCGGCGTGAACTGCCACTGGCCGTCGGTGCTGAGTCGCAGTCGGAAATCTCGGCCCGGCTCGCCCACACGCTCAAGCGTGGGCTCGTCGAAGTAGCGGGCCAGACGCATACGCTCGTACCAGCCCAGGATGGTGAACTGCTCTTCCATGCGCGCATTCCAGGGGCGGGCGGCGACGTTGACGCCCTGGATCGACATCGGCCCGTCGATGGCAAGATTCTTGGCGGCGAAATACTCCATTTCGTCGGGAAAGTGTCCTCGCGCCACCTCCGACGGCCCACGCGGCGCCCACCAGCCCAGTTGCGGTTCGAGCAGATCGCTCAGCCGGTAGCGCGAAACCAGCCGGATGTGTTCGTCGTGGAACTGCTTCATCGCCCACACCGGATGGTCCCAGGCGCCTAGCCGCGAATGGAACCACCAACTGTTGTGGCCCCATTCGCTGGCCTCGGTCACGCCGCCGTGAAGACGCTCGAAAATCATCCTCCGCATGGCGTCGATCCCGTACCGGCTGCGCATGCCCTCCGATCCGTCGAAGTAGATCATGGCCAAGTCGCATTCGTTGTAGACGCGGGCGATCCGGTCAGCCAACTCACCCGCCAGAGGACTCTTCGGGTCGGGATAGAAGGCCAGATAGCGTTGTTGCAGGTAGTCGACCGCAACGCCTTCGGCGTGGGCGTCGGCAGCGGTCTTGAAGGCACCTCGTTCACACTGGAGAAAAGCGTACGGCGGCTCGCGCGAGATCGCCGAGTACCGGATCAGTTCGCTGCCGATCCGCAGCGCGTTGCCGTTTCCCGAATAGCTCCAGATCACGTCGTGGTTCGCGCTCGGCATTTCGTGGACGAAGATCGTCGTGTCGCTGGCGGACAGCGGCTTGGCCAGCGTGTAGCGGTTCGACGCGATCAGATCGGGCGAGGGCACCGGCGTCACCCACGGGTCGCCCGTGCTGATGCAGGCGGTCAAGGTATGGATGCCCGGCTTCAGGCCGGCGGCGCGGATCCGCGCCGCGGTCGCCTTCATGTCTTCCAGGCCGTTGGGGAAGTAGGCCGTCCGCGGCTCGTAGTGGCCCAGCGTACTCCACCAGCCGTGCATGTGGATGTTGGTGAATCCTCCGCGCCGCGCCAGCTCGATCCATGCCTCCGTGTCTTTGGCGGCGAGGTCGGCGAACAGGTACGAGCCGCGGTTCTCCTCGGCGCCCAACGCCCAGGGCCCGCCAGCGGTCGATTTCGGCACATTCTCGCTTTCCGCCATCGCACGCAAAGCGGGAATCAGACACTCCCGCGGTCCGGCGACCAAGCCGATAAGATGCCCGAGCAGGCCATGCTCGGCCGTTGTCCAGGCGCGGAACTGCGGGGCCGGTCCGTGGAACGACGTGTCGACCTCCAGGCCCAGACTTCGCAGGCACACGCCCGACGCATCGTCCGACGCCAGACCGGCTCGAGGCCCGAGATACTCGTTCGGTGCCGGCGAGATTTGGAAGAACGTGAAGCGTTGTGCGTCGGGCACATCGAGCGCCGCGGCCGTTACGGTGAAGTAGTTTTCGTTGGCCTCGATCCGGATCGCGGCGCTGCCCGCACCGCGTGGGAAATCGGCGATCAACAACCCGTCCTCGTGTCGCAACCGTCGAGCCTGCAAACGCCGTCCCGAGGCCAGTTCAACTGCCAAGACCGGGTGCGGCGCCGTGAGAAGTTCGCGACCACTGCCCTTCTCTCGAAGCGAAAGAACCGTCCCGTTGTCGCCGACCGTCATCGTGGCCCAGCGAGTCTCGAAGCGGACCAGTTCGTTGGCATCGTCCTTGGCCGGGCCGAGATCCTGGTACTCGGGACTCTGACGGCCAGCCGGATCCGCCAACGTTGAAACCTCGTCCGCATTCAACGCTCGGCCGTAGATCCGCAATTCGTCGATCAGGCCGCGATGCGTGGCCGATCCGGACCAGCGTCCCACGTGGATATCGCCGCTGTGTCCGACCGGATGGTCCCAGGTGGCCGACCCCACCCGCTTGCCGTTCACGTAAGTCGTGATCTGCGGACGCTGGAAGACGGCGACCAGGTGGACCCATTGCTTCCGCGGCAGATCGGCAAGCAAGGGAGCGGAGACCTCGGTCCACGCTTCGCCGGCAACACCGTGTCGGTGCCCCGGACGTCCCATGCGGAACGAGCAGCTTTGATTGCTTACGAAGATTAAGAATCCTCCGGGGCTCCACGTGCCGCCGGTCAGGATATTCGGGTACTGCCCGGTTCCCTCCCAATAGACCCACACGGCCAGGCTCATCGCGTCCGATCCGTCCAGCGCGGGCATCGTCGGCAGTGTGACATAGCTGTCTGAACCGCCCAACCGCAGCGCCGTGCCGAACGCGCCGTTGACCCAGGACGCGTTGTGCATCTCCGCTTCCCCCGCCGGATCGGCCGAGTTGGCCGCATAGGTGCCTTTTCCTTCGTCAAAGCGCCACCAGCCGAGCAACTCGGAATCGGCCTCGTCGCCCCGGACGCCTGCCGAGACGAGCACCAACAACCCGGTCTGAACCAGCGCCCACCATCGAATCCCCGTGTTCATTGCGTCTCTCCTTCGTAGCACAGGCTGCCAGCCTGCGACCGCCGACCATTCATCCCGTAGCACAGGCTGCCAGCCTGTGACCGCCGACCATTCATCCCGTAGCACAGGCTGCCAGCCTGTGACCGCCATCTATCTTACCGGTTTTCCGATGGCAAGTGCCGCCCGCGGGTGTTCATCGCTCCTGGCGGTATACCCATCTGGTTCGACCATGAAAGCGTCAATCAGGTCATTGGCGATTCGGCAAGCATTTCGGTCTGAGGTCGCCCGCTGAAGCTAGTGCATCGTGATCGGCGGCGATCTCCAACGAGCGCCGAAACCCCCGACGGAAGGTCTCCCGCGGGATGATCTTTGAGCAAGCTCAGACAGGCAAGACGCTAAAACAAAGTCTCCGGACTTTTTTATCTACTTTTTCTGCTTCAATTCGGGCAGATGCCTGGAACCTCGGGCGTTAGGCAATTAGACTAGGGCCTTTTGGCGGTTGCCCCTATTCATGGAAATGCGAGGTTCATGTGATCGTTCGATTGTCTGACGGAAGAGAATTGCCCATCGAAATGTACAAAGTGCGGATCGTCCAGAAGACGACGCTCCCCCCGACCGCTCAGCGTCTGGCCGCCATCGAGGAGGCGGGTTACAACACGTTCATGCTCTGGACCAAGGACATTTTCATCGACATGCTGACGGACAGTGGCACGAATGCCATGAGCGACAATCAGTTGGCGGCGATGATGGTATCCGACGATGCCTATGCCGGCGGCGAGAGTTACCGCAAGCTGGGGTCCGCGGTCAAGGACGTTTTGGGGTTCGACTACTACGTGCCCGCTCATCAAGGCCGTGCTGCCGAGCACCTGCTGGCCAAGATCTTCTGCCGCCCCGGCACCGTGGTGCCGATGAACTACCACTTCACGACGACCAAGGCGCACTTCGAGATGGGCGGGGCGCGCGTGCTGGAGATCTACCATGACGACGCGATGGAGACAGCCAGCGACAATCCGTTCAAGGGCAACATCGACCTGGCCAAATTCCAACAGGTCATCGACAAGTACGGGGCGGAGAACATTCCCTTCGTGCGCATGGAAGCCACCACGAACCTGATCGGCGGTCAGCCGTTTTCGATGGCCAATTTGCGCGGCGTGCGCGAATTGGCGGCGGCTCACAAAATCCCCGTCATCCTCGATTGCAGCTTGATCTCGGAGAACGCCTATTTCATCAAGCGTCGCGAGGACGGATACCAGGATGCGACCATCGAGGACATCGTCAAGGAGATGATGTCGCTGACCGATCTGGTATACCTGTCGGGCCGCAAGAGCACGTGTGTCCGCGGCGGTCTGTTGGCGACGAACAACCCCGAGTACTTCAACCAACTGAAAGCCTGGCTGCCGGTGTACGAGGGCTTCATCACGTACGGCGGCATGTCCAGCAAAGAGATCGAGGCCATGGCCGTCGGGCTGCGGGAGATGACGGACTTGGACGTGGCCAGCAGTTCCGCGGACTTGATCAAGGACTTTGTCGAGAAGATGGTGGCTCGCGGTCTGCCCGCGGTTACGCCGCCGGGCGGCTTGGCCGGCCACGTCGACGCGATGAAGTTCCTGCCGCACGTGCCGCAGTCGCAGTACCCCGCCGGTGCGCTGGCCGCCGCGTTGTATCTGGTCTCCGGCGTGCGGAGCATGGAGCGAGGCACGATCTCGATGGACCGCGACGAACACGGCCGCGACGTGCTCTCGGATCTGGAACTCTGCCGCATGGCGGTTCCGCGGCGAGTTTACACGATGTCTCACATCGATTACGTGGTCGATCGGCTCGCTTGGCTGCACGCGCACCGCGAGCTGGTCGGCGGGCTGGAGTTCTACGAGGAGCCGCCGGTGCTGCGGTTCTTCACCGGCAAGCTGCACGCCTTGGACAACTGGGGCGCCAAGCTGGCCGCCGCTTTCCGCGACGAGTTCGGCGACTGCGTCTGAGCGAGCCGCCCACCATGCGTGAGCGAGTCCACAACAGCCCGAATCTGATCTACTCGGCGGGCACCCAGGTGGTCACGAGAAAACCTGTCCAAGAATCCAGCGGACAGGTGGTGCATCCGTCGGGTGCGGTCGGCGTCATTGTCAAATCGCCCCAAGACCGGAACCACGCCTATCGTGTCCGGTTCACGGACGGATTCGAAGCCGCGCTGCGCCACGACAATTTGATGCTGCTGGCCGAATACAAGCAGGACAGCATCCACGATGCCGAACAAACGCTGGCGGAGCACGGACTGTTCGATCGGGTCATCTTCCGGTGCATCATCGGTTCGCGCGCCTACGGTCTGGACGACGAGCACTCCGACATCGACCGGCGGGGCATCTACCTGCCACCGGCGGATCTTCACTGGTCGCTGTTCGGCGTCCCCGAGCAACTGGAGAACGAGGCAACGCAAGAGGCGTATTGGGAGCTTCAGAAGTTCGTCGTGCTGGCGCTGAAGGCCAATCCGAACGTGCTGGAGTGCCTGTACACGCCCCTGGTCGAGACGAAGACGCCGCTAGCCGACGAGCTGCTGCAGATGCGGGGCATTTTTTTGTCCCGCCTGGTGTACCAGACATACAACGGCTACGTCATGTCGCAGTTTAAGAAGATGCAGACGGACCTTTGCAACCAAGGCCAGGTCAAGTGGAAGCACGTCATGCACTTGATCCGACTGTTGCTTTCCGGAATCACCGTGCTGCGCGAAGGATTCGTGCCTGTGCAGGTCGTGGGACACCGGCAGGCATTGTTGAATATCAAGCGGGGCGACACGCCGTGGGCCGACGTCGAGGCCTGGCGGCTGGACTTGCATCGGCAGTTCGACCGAGCCTTCGAAGAGACGGTTTTGCCGGAAAAACCCGATTACCAACGCGCCAACGAGTACCTCGTCCGTGCGCGTCGATTGGCGATGTCGCCGGAGTTGCCATGACAACGAACGACATGTTGTTGCGTCAAGTCGAGTCCCATCCCTATCCGTTGGTGTTCGCCACGATCAGCGGGGCGCATCTGTACGGATTCCCGTCGCCCGATTCGGACTATGATCTGCGCGGCGTCCATCTGCTTCCGCTGGAGGAAGTGGTCGGCCTGGACACCGGGCGAGAGACCATCGAGAAATCCGGCGTCGAGGACGGCATCGAACTGGACCTGGTGACGCACGACGCCAAGAAGTTCTTTGCCCTGATCCTGAAAAAGAACGGCTATGTCTTGGAGCAGGTTCTCTCGCCGCTGGTGGTCTACACGACGCCGGCCCACGAGGAACTCAAGGCGATCGCCGCCGACTGCGTCACCCGGCACCACGCCCATCACTACCTCGGCTTCGCTGCAACCCAGTGGAAGCTCTTTCAGAAAGAAGACCCGCCACGGGTCAAACCCCTGTTGTACGTGTACCGCGTCTTGCTGACCGGGCTCCACTTGATGCGGACGGGCGAGATCGAGGCCAACTTGCGCCGCTTGAACGAATCGGCCAAGCTGCCGTACGTCGACGACCTGATCGGCCGCAAGCTGGCCGGTCCCGAAAAGTCGCAACTGCCACAGGCCGATCTTGGTTTTCACGAGCGCGAGTACCAGCGACTCGTGGCCGAACTGGAGTCCGCATCCGAGGCGTCGCGTCTGCCGGATCATGCCCGCGGCAAAGATGCGCTGAACGATCTGCTCGTGCGACTGCGTCTGTCGGACCGGTAGCTTCGATGCGTTGATTTTTCCGAGGAGAGGAGACTGGACTCGATGCGGCTCAACTTGCCTTTTGAACTGACGGACAAGACCGTTCTCTTGGCCGGCGCGGGCGGCGGCTGGGATGTGTTTGGGTCCGTGCCGCTGGCGCACGAACTGGAGAAATCCTGCCGCGTTGTCTTGGCGAACTATTCTTCTGCAACCGCGGGCTATGCAGTACGGCTCGCCGCTCCCGAAGACCGCGCGGAACGAGCGTTGTCTGATGCGTTGGGCAAGCCGGTTTACGTGTTTGGGAAGGAAGGGGCCAAGACGCTGCGCGCCGGTTACGAACAACTCATTCAACGCGAAGGCATTGACGCGGTCATCCTGGTGGACGGCGGGGTCGATGCACTCATGCGAGGCGACGAAGAAGGCCCTGGGACGGTACTTCAGGACACGATGTCCCTGCTGGTGGTCGACGGTCTAGATCTTTCCGCGAAGATCCTCGCCTGCGTCGGATTCGGCACGGAAACCGACGAGGGCGTTTGCCATTTCCGGGCGCTGGAGAACATCGCTGGTCTAGCCAAGTTGGGCGCGTTCCTGGGTGCGTGCGCCCTGACCAAGGAGATGGAAGGCTTCCAGCAGTACGAGCGGGTCTGTCGCCGAGCCTTCGAGCAGCCCGGAATCCGAAGCCACATCCACACCCGGATCATCCCGGCCGTGTACGGCGAATTCGGGCGATTCGAGATGTACAGCGATGCGGACCAACCCTTGGACCTGTTGTCCGAGCGACCGCCGTTCATTTTGCCGCTCATGTCCTTGTACTGGTTCTTCGACGTTGCCGGTGTCGTACAGCAGAACCTGCTGGCGGAGCATCTGGCCGAGACCGTAACCTTCGCCGACGTACTCGCCGCCTACGATCGCGTCTACCACGTGGTTCGCTGCAAACTCCGTCCGAACCGGGCGATCCCCTTGTGACGCGGACTGCGGCTCACGATCGCATTTCGCGGACGTTTCGCGTCTTGCCGTGATCGAATCCCTGCTCGCGTTCCAGCCGGATCATGGCTTCCGGGCGGAAGTTGATGATCAGCGCCCGTCGGTGGCCGGCGGTGGAATTGCCGCGACTGTAGTGGACCACGCCGCCGGTATGGAACGTGCATGATCCTGGCCGCAGCGGGACGCACACGCACTCGGCTTCGTCCCCGTCGCACTCCAGCGCCCCGCCCGGCGCACCATGCCAACGGTGCTTGCGCAATGGCAAGCGATGGGAACCCGGCACGAACCACATGCAGCCGTTGTCCGCGGTGGCCTCGTCCAAGGCGATCCAACAGCTCAGGGCTCGCCGGTCCGGCAACTCTACCCAGTACGCCATGTCCTGATGAAACGGTGTCGGCGTTTGGGTGTACGGCGCCTTGTCGATCAGCATGTCGAAGTCGAATGCCATATCGCTTCCCAGCAGTTGCCGTGTCATCTGTAGGCCCCCTTCGTAGGCCGGACTGGTCAGCAGACCAGGAATCAACTCGCTGGGCCACATGACCTGTGTGATGTTCTCGGCCCCCTCCCGCTTCCGTGGCTGCCCCGAACCGAGGTCCGACCGCCACGGCCCCGCATCGATCACTCCCGACAGAATCCTGTCGTAGCACGTCAGATACCACGCCACTTGCTGCTCGTCGAGCAACTGGTCAACGGCGATGAATCCGTGACGTTCGAGTTCCAGCCGTTGTTCGGAAAAGCTCATGCCAACTTTCCTTATCATGGTCGGCGCGGTCGAGCGATTACTTGCCGTATTGGTTCCGGTCGGCGCCTGGCGGGCCCGTGCGATGTTCCACCTGGTGCAGCATCCCCAAACCACGCTGCAACGACGCCTGCCCGAACCGGTCCTTGATCTGGTCGGCGACGTGATCCAAACGGCTTTGCCGTTCATGCTCCTCGTCGGGGAACAGACTTTGTTGCACCAACTTCGGTTGGTCCAGGCCGCTGACCCCAACACCGAGCAAACGGATGTGCAGCCGCCGGGCCGGCAGCCGTTCCGCGAACATCCGAGCCGCGGTTTGCCAGATCTCGTCCGTGACATCCGTGGCGTGCGGAAGCGTCTGCGCGCGGGTGATCGTGTGGAAGTCCTCGAAGCGCACTTTCAGTTGCACGGTGCGGCCTTTCAGGCCGTGCCGCCGCAATCGGGATCCCACCTGTTCGCTCAACTCTAGCAGCCAGGCTCGCATCACTTCGCGATCCCGCAGATCCTGGGCAAACGTCGTCTCATGCGAAATGGACTTCGCCGCTTGCTCGGGAACGACGGGCCGATCGTCGATGCCCCGCGAGAGTTGCCAGAGATGGTCGCCGTTGCTGCCGAAATGCTGCCGCAACAACTCCACGGGAACCTGCCGCAATTGACCGATCGTCTGGATTCCCAGTCTTTCGAAGACACCGCCCGTGACTTTCCCGACACCCCACAGACGTCCCACGGGCAGCGGATCGAGGAATTCCTGGACGTGCGCGGCCTCCACGACCACCAGGGCATCCGGCTTCTTCAGGTCGCTGGCGATCTTGGCCAGAAATTTGTTCGGGGCCACTCCGACCGAGGCGATCAGCCGCAGCGAATCGCGAATCTCCTGTTTGATTGCCACAGCGATCCGAACCGCCGAGCCGAACAGCGGGGCGCTGCCGGTCACGTCCAGGAAGGCCTCGTCCAACGACAGCGGCTCGACCAGCGGCGTGTACTTTCCGAAGACTGAGCGGATCTGGTCCGAGACTTCCGCGTAGTGATCCATGCGGGGCCGCAGGAAGACGCCGTGCGGGCACAGTCGCCGCGCGGTGACGGCGGGCATCGCGCTGTGGACGCCGAACCGGCGAGCCGCGTAGCTGGCCGCCGCGACGACCCCGCGCCCCTCGGGAGTCCCGCCCACGATCACCGGTTTGCCGGCCAGGTCGGGCCGGTCCCGCTCCTCGACCGAGGCGTAAAAGGCGTCCATGTCCACGTGCAGAATCATGGTTTCGCAAGCCTAGCGATTAGCGGTGCATGAGAGATTTCGGGCTGAACCAGCTCTTGTTGCATCATTCAAGACTGCGCGCATCGTCCGATGATCGCAACTCCCGCATCATTCTAACCGAATTCCTCCGCCAACGGTCGACGTCGCGGGACATACCGGGCGATACGTTGGAATCTGGGCCATGCCCGTTTTCACTTGCCCTGGCGCGCGGCCGGACGATAATGGAAACGTTTCCGGTGTGTCGAGGAATTGCTGCTGTCGAGGTCGAGAGTTATGCTGGGGATTCGCTACGTCAAGGTTTCGCCGACAACCCACGTCGTTCAGTACCGCCGAGGCAAGGTGGTCCGCGAGGGCGCTGGCCTGTCGTTTTTCTATTTCGCGCCCAATTCGGTCCTCGTCCAGGTGCCGCTGGCCAGCCGGGATGTGCCGTTTGTGTTCAACGAAATCACCGCCGATTTCCAGGATGCTACGATCCAGGGCGAATTGACCTATCGCGTGGCCAAACCGCTGCAGTTGGCGGCGCTGCTCGACTACAGCGTCGACGCGGCGGGGCGGCATCGCGGCGACGATCCGGCGAAACTGCACGACCGTCTGATTCACGGCGTGCAGATTCTGGCACGCGGCTTTACCCAAAAGCAACCGCTCCGCGACCTGTTGACCGGCAGCGACGCGCTGATCGGCCACGTGCTGACAGAACTCAAATCGCTGCCGTCCGTGGCGTCGCTGGGCGTCGAGATTCTCGGACTGTCGATCCTGTCGATCCGGGCCACGCCGGAAATGTCCAAGGCGTTGCAAGCCGATGCCCGCGAACGGCTGCTGCAGAAGGCCGACGAGGCGATGTACGCGCGGCGAAACGCGGCCGTGGAACTGGAACGGAGCATCAAGGAAAACGAGTTGAACACGGAGATCGCGGTCGAACTGAAGCGGCGGCAGGTCCGCGAGACGCAATTGCAGGCCGAGATCGCGCTGGAGCAGGAACGCGCCGAGTTGGTCGACCGCCGCGTGGAGAACGATCGCAAAGAGTCGCAGGCGCGGGCAGATGCTTTGCGGGCTGTGCTCGAGCCGCTGAAGGATGTCGACTGGCGGACCCTGGTCGCCGTCGGGTCAGGCGGGCTGGATGCCCGGCAGTTGATCGCGATGGCTTTCCGGGATCTGGCGGACCATGCCGACAAGATCGGCAATCTGAACATTTCCCCGGACCTGCTGCAGACGTTGCTGGGGGCTCATCCGGATCAGCGCGAACACGCATGAGAACCGCCCGACCCATCATCGCTGTGGTGACCCGCGAGACGCGGCTTGCCGGTTTGAAGGCCCGCTGGGCTACGTCGAAAGCGGCCGCGTTCCGTCTGCACCAGGCCGCGGGGCACGAACTGGAACTGCGGCGTCGGCAACGGGCGCGGGCCGGCCGGGCTCTTGCGGAGGCGGAAGAAGCCGAACTCGAACAGGCGGCCAGCGACTTGGCGGACTCCAAGTCCTACGAGGAGGAAGACCGTACCTACCAAAGCGCACTCGCCCATCTGCTGCACGAGATCGACCTGGACTATCCCGTGCGCACGATCGAACGTTCCCTGGTTCCGACCTTCGACTTCGGACGCTGTCTTGCCGTGGTGGTGATCGGCCAGGACGGGCTGGTGGCCAACGCAGCCAAGTACGTCGGCGACCTGCCGATCATCGGCGTCAATCCCGATCCGTCTCGCTACGACGGAGTGTTGCTGCCTTTTCTGGTGCGCGATGCCCGCGCTGCGCTGCAACGGGCGATCCAAGACCGGGCGAAGACTCGCGACGTGACCTTGGCCGAAGTCAACACGAACGACGGCCAGCGCATGTTGGCCTTCAACGACTTCTTCGTCGGGTGCCACACGCATGTCTCGGCGCGGTACATCCTAGAATCCGAGGCGGGGCGCGAACCTCAGTCGTCCAGCGGCATTCTGGTGGCGACCGGCGCCGGTTCGACCGGCTGGCTGTCGTCCCTGTTCAACATGACCGAGGGCTTCAGCCGGTTCTTCGGCGGGCCGGAGATTCCGCGCGTGCGAGTTGACTGGGAGGAACGCCGCTTGGTCTGGGCCGTGCGGGAACCGTTCCGCAGTCGGCATTCGGGTGCCGAGTTGGTCGCCGGGATGCTCGACGAGGGGCGGGAACTGGTCGTCGGTTCCCAGATGCCCACCGGCGGAACGATCTTCTCGGACGGGGTCGAATCGGACTTCGTCGAGTTCAACAGCGGCAGCATCGCCCGCTTCACCGTTTCGCCACAACGCGCCAGGCTGGTGGTTCCGTAGGCGGCGCGGTTCGAGACCGGCACTGAGCGTGTTCTTGGGAATCGCATTTTGCGGTCCCGTTGCCAACCACCGGACCTAAAGGTAAACTTTGCTTTCCTGCCTTGACGGGCTGCCATCGCTTTCGGCAAGATGGCTTTAGCCCTCCGGTTCCGTCCAAATGTTGAATCGTGGAGACCCCCGATGAAGTGGCATGCGCTTCGCATCTTTTGCGTATCCGTGAGCCTGTGCTCCGGGTTGATCGCGTCCGACCAAGCGTCGCGGTTCGCTCATACCAACAGCCGCAGCAATTACGTTCACTGGATCGATCTGTACGACGCCAACAACCGACGTATTGATCCGGCGGACCCGAACGCGGGCCCGTATTCGCCGATGACGACCTGCGGTCGTTGTCACGATTACGAGAGCATCGCGAGTGGTCATCATTTCAATGCGATTGGGGGAAGCCTGCCTGCCGGGCGTGCGGGCGAGCCGTGGATCTGGACGGACGATCGAACGGGGACTCAGTTGCCGTTGTCCTATCGCGGCTGGGAGGGGACGTATCGTCCGAACGAGGTCGGGATTTCCCCCTGGGATTTCGTACTGAAGTTTGGCCGCCACCTGCCGGGCGGCGGGCCGGGGCAGCCGCCGAAACAGCAACCGGCAGCAACGGGCGAGCCGGGGGCCGAAACGCCGGCGTCCGCGGAGGCCGAGCCGACGCCGGCGTCCGCCGATCGCTGGCGATTGTCCGGCTGGCTGCAAGTCGACTGCATGTTGTGCCACAGCAACGATCATGTCTACAGCCCCGAGGTCTGGTGGAACCAGATCAAGGACCAGAACTTCGCGTGGGCGCCAACGGCCGCGGCGGGACTAGGTTCCATCGATGGCAAGGTCTCCGGTCTGGCGGACGATTTCGACCCGGCCAACGCGGCGCCCGGCGGGCGTAACCGCTTGCCGACCACGACGTATCATTCGCTGCGGATCAACGGCGAGAAGAAGGTGTTTTTCGACGTGGTCCGCACCCCCGACGACCGGACGTGCTACTACTGCCACACGACTCAGCCCGCCGGCAGCGGCGCCGTGCCCAGGTGGAACCAGGACGAGGACGTCCACCTGCGGGCCGGGATGACTTGTACCGACTGCCACCGCAATGACATCGGGCATCACACGGTGCGAGGCTACGAGGGCGAAGAGCACCCGACCGGTTTGTCGGTCGCGTCGTTGTCGTGCCGCGGCTGTCACCTGGACGGCGAGGACGGTCAAGGGGGCCGGATGGGGGCGCCGAAGCCTCTGCACGTCGGACTGCCCGCGCTGCACTTGGACAAACTCTCCTGCACGGCTTGCCACTCGGGCCCGCCGCATGCCACCGAGGCCCAACCAGTCCACACGGCGTTGGCGCACGGATTGGGCTTGCCGTCGCACGGATTCACATCCGATCTGGCGCCCGGGATCGTCGCGCCGGTGCTGTTGCAGGAAAAAGGCAAACTGCACCCGCACCGCATGACGTGGCCGGCGTTTTGGGGCAAACTGAAGGACGGCGCGATCACGCCGCTGAACCCGGACGCCACCTACGAAGCGCTGCGGAGTATCCTGAGAATCCGACGCGGTCAGACGCTGGTTCAGACCTTGTCCGCCGTGAAGATGACCGACGAGGACAAGACGAATCTGCTAGGCGAAGAGCGGGCGAAAGTCGACGAAGCCGAGCGGACGGACGACGAGCGGGCCAAGATCGCCGCTTGGGAAACCGCCAAGGCCAAGGAAGCTTGGTTCGAGCTGTTGGGCAAGTCGCTAAGCGCCTTGAAAGAATCGATGGCAGCCGAGGGGGCCGAGCCGGTCTATGTCGGCGGCGGCCGGGCATACCGGTTGGGCGCCGAGGACAAACCCGAAGTGTTCCAACACGCGGCGGCCGAGCCGTATGCCTGGAAGCTGGGCCACGACGTGCGGTCGGCCCGCGCATCGAGCGGAGTGACCGGTTGCTACGAGTGCCATGCGGCCGGGTCGCCGATCTTCGAGGGCCGGGTAACCGCGGTGTCCGCCGTACCCGAGGACGAACCGGTCACCTACACGATGTGGGAGTTGGCCGGATACGACAAGCAGATGCTGGACGCCTGGAACCTGTCGTTCCAGGGACGCCCGATGTTCAAGTACGCCGGGTTCGCGGTCATGGGCTTGGTCGCGCTGATCTTGCTGGCGTATTGGATCCGGGGCATCCACGGCCTGTTTGGCCGGCTCCGTCGGGGTTGATTGACTGGAAACATCACGCGGGAGACAAGACATGTTCGCCGATGGAAATATGTTCGCCGGGCTATTTGCCGCGCATGCGGCCGGGCCGCTGTTCACTCAAACCCTGCCGTTCCTCTTGATCGCCGTCGCCGTGGTGGTCGGGGCCTGCCTGGTGATCGGTATCGCGGGCCGCGGGCGCGCCGAGCCCAAGTCGCGATGGAGTCTCTGGGAGTGGCTGGTCTACGCGGCCACGCTGGGCAGTGTCACGATCCTGGCGGTCACGTCGTTCGGAGCGTTGTTGGTGAACGGGCACTTGGGCAGTTGGGCGCTGTTCTTTCACATGGTCGGCGCCGGCGCGTTCGTTTTCACCCTGCCCGTGCTGGCCGTCACCTGGTGCGAGCCCAGTTGTTTCGATCTGCGGCGATACGGCGAGCGGGGCCAGACCGCTCCGCCGCGGTTCTACTGGCTTCCGAAACTGATGTTCTGGGTGGTATTGCCGGCCGGCTGGATCGTTTCGATGACGATGCTGGTCAGCATGTTGCCGCTGCTGGGCACCGAAGGCCTGAACAGCATGACCGATCTGCACCGCTGGAGCGGGCTGATCGTCGTCGCCGCCGTGGCCCTGCATCTCAGCGGTGTCGTCCTGCAGCGGATCGGCAGACGGTGAGACGCGTCACCGCTGGATCTTGTCGCATCGTACAAATCGGCCGGATTGTTCGATTTTCGCCGCAGGTGTAGATTGGAGGCGTGGTCGATCTGTGTTCCATCTACGCTTGTTTGTGTGGAGGTTCTGGTCATGCCGTACGCACCTGTCAAAACAACGTCGGTCGATGTGTTGGTTCGTTCCTTCAAGGAACTGAACAGCGAGATCAAGGAATTGGAGAAGAAGAAGGGCGACAAGAAGAAGGTCGCGGACTTGAAGAAGGAATTGGACGAGAAGGGCAAGAAGATCGAGAAGAAGCTGGGCGACGATATCAAGGCGATTCACGCCAACGGCAAGAAGCACTTCCAAAACGTCGACCAATGGCTGGGGCAGGCCGAGGGTTTCCTGAAAACCGCCAAGGAATCCGTCACGAAGTTCGAGAAGACCAAGGATCATTCGCTTGTCTTGGTGGTCGAAGGCGGTCCAGCCACGATCCGCCATCTGTTGGACGAGGCCAACTCGGATGCGGACGATTTCGGCAAGTCCTGGTTCGAATACCGCGCTTACAATCCGACCTCCCAAGGACTGGACGACAAGTACGCCAAGTCGTTTGCGAAAGCGCGCATGGACTTGATGGGCGAATCGAAGGGGTACGGGGCCAAGGTTGGAAAGATCGAGAACCTGGTCAGCGAGGCTCAATCGCTGGTCAAGCTGGTCAAGTCGCTCGATCAGCGGGAGCTTCACGACATCGAGGATGACCGGAAGGATGCGAAACAGGTTGCGGCGGGAATCGCCAAGATCAAGAAGGACGCGGACATCAGTAAGGGGAAGGCCGAGAGCAATGCGAAGGGCATCGCCGGCACTGCTTCCCAAACGTCATGCACCAAGGAGCTGTTTCAGACTTGTCAGAGCTTCATGAAGAACATGATCAGTCTGGATAAAGGTGTGCGGAACGATCTCCTGTCGGCGCAGAAAATTCTGGACACGACGAAGAAGACGCTGGCAGATCACTTGAAAGACGGCGTGATCGCCAAGGAACTGGCCGATGCCGATCGGGATCTTGCGGCAGTCCAGAAGACCTCGGACGAGATCCGCAAGATCATCGTGGCATCGACGAAGGATTTGGCCGCCGCGCAGAAGAAGGTGAAGTGATCAGGGACTGTCCGCTGGCGCTTGGGGGCCATGCCAGTCGGCGGTAGACCAGAGGATCAGGGTGCCGTCCTGGCTGCCGGTCAGGACGCTGCGGCCGTCGGGCGAAAAACTCACGGTCGTCACTTCGCCGGTGTGCCCTTTCAGCGTGAGGATCTCGGTGCCTTTGGGTCCGCCGGCCGACTCGGTGGTCTGCCGCGGATCCCAGACGATCGCCGTATGGTCCTGGCTGACGGTGACCACGCGCGTGCCACTGGGCGAGACCGCCACGGCGGTCACGGCGGCCGAATGGCCTTGGAGCCGCGCGATCACCGCGGGCCGGTCGCCCACGACGTCCCAGACTAGCGCCTGGTTGTCTTCGCCGCCGGTGATGACCCAGCGTCCATCGGGGGAGTAGGCGGCGCACAACACGCCTTGATCGTGGGCCGTCAGCACGTGAAGCGGATGACCTGTTTCCGTATCCCAGATGCGTGCCGTCTTGTCGTTCGACGCGGTTACCACACGCTGACCGTCGGGCGAGAAGGCCACGCTGCGGATGCGGTCCTGATGACCGGTCAAGCGAACCAATTCTTGCCCAGTCTCGATGTCCCAGAGGGCCGCGGTGCGATCATCGCTGGCCGTGGCGACGCGGTCTCCTTTTGGCGAGAAGACGACATCGTTGACGAAGCCGTCGTGGCCCACCAACCGCCGCCGGACCAATCCTTGCTCGGCGTCCCAGATCTTCGCCGTGGTGTCCCAACTGCCCGTGGCGATCCAACGTCCGTCGCGGGAAAACTGGGCTGACGCCACCGAACCCTGGCGGGCAAACCGCATCCCGGACTGTCCGGTCTTCAGGTTCCAGAGAATCGCCTCGTCGCCGCCCGCCGTCAACAGCAGCAGGCCGTCGGGCGAAAAGGCGAGCGACCAAGCTTGGTCGGGATTCATCCGCAGGGTTTGCTCCGGTTCGGATCCGTCGCCGTTCCGCTGTCCGATCCGGTCCGCGTTCCAGACCTGAACGGTGCCGTCGCCAGCCATCACGGCGACGCGGCTTCCGTCGGGCGAGAAAGCGATGGCGTGGATGACCGCGTCGCCCATTCGGACTTGTCCGATCTCCCGGTTTCCTGCGATGTCCCAGAGCCGTGCCGCGCGGTCGGCGCAGGCGGTCAACGCATAGCGGTTGTCGGGCGAGAGGACCAGCGCCGTGACGGCGTCGGGATGCTTGAGCAACACCGATGTGGCTTGGCCGTTGGCGGCGTTCCAGCCGATCACCGTGTTGTCCGGGCTGGCGGTGAAGACTTGCTGGCCATCCGCAGCGAATGCGGCGGCGGCAACGGGCCGCGAATGGCCCGACACCTGCCAGCGGAGTTCTCCGCTTTCTGCGTCCCACAACCGGCATTGGCCTTTCGCATCGCCGGTGAACAGCGTGCCGGATCCGGGCGCGATGGCAACGGCCGTCACTTCGCCGGCGTGTCCGTCGAGTCGGCGAATCAATTGGCCCGTCGCTGCGTCCCACCATTGTGCGGACCAGAGCTGCGAGTCGTCGCCGTCCACCGTCGGCTGCCGCGACGCGCCGGTCAGAATCCGTCCGCCATCGTCCGAGACGGCCACCGCGGCGCTGAAGCCGGTGGCGTTCAGAATCAGGTGCTGCGAGCCGCTCACCACGTCCCAGACGCGGACGGTGTTGTCGATAGCCGCGGTCAGGATGCGTTTGCCGTCGGGGAAGAAGCGGCAGGCCGAGACGAGGAACTCGTGCCCCTCGTTCAACTGGCGCAATTCGCGCCCCGAGGCGGTGTCCCAAATGCGGGCCGTGCGGTCGCGGCTGGCACTGACGATCAGCTTGCCGTCCGACGAGAATCCGGCGCCCAGCACCGCATCGCGATGGCCGGAGAAGACGCGGCTGCGGAAAATCCGCAGCTCTTCGTAGCGTTCCAGACTCCACAGCATCGCGCGGTGGTCGTGGCTGCCCGAGAGGATGAACATGTCGTCCGGTGCCAGCGCACAGGCCGGCACGCGTCCCCCGTGACCGCGCAGCGTCTTGAGCGGCGACCGGTCCGCCACGTCCCAAACTCGCACCGTGTTGTCGTTGGCGCTGCTGACCAACAGCCTGCCTTCGCGGTCAAAGTGGACCGTCCGAACGGCCGCGGTATGCCCCAGCAATGCCTCGTACGGCGGCGCCGGATTCACTTGGTCCGTGGTCAAAACAGCAAAATCGAAAGGGCGCAACCGGTCGGGATCCCACAGCAGAATCCGGCCATCGTAACCGGCCGTGGCGACCGACCTGCCGTCCGGCGCAAACTCGCCGCCGTAGACCGGCCCGCCATGCTCCAGAAAAGGCGTCTGCGGTTTGCCCGTCTCGACGGACCAGACCAGCGCCGATCCATCCTGGCTGGCCGTCAGGATTCGTTGCTCGTCGGGCGAGAACGTGGCGGACCAGACCCACCAATCGTGGCCGCGGAAGACCCGTGATTCGCCGCTGGCCAAGTCCCAGAGCCGGGCGGTATTGTCGTACGAGCCGGTCAGCAGGCGCTTGCCGTCGCGCGAGTAGACAACCGACAACACCGCGTCCCCGTGGCCGCGGAGGGGGACGCCCACGGGCTGGCCTGTTTGAAGATCGAAGATCATCAGGTAATCGGGCGAGTGGTTCGTGCCGACGGCCAAGTGATGGCCGTCGGGCGAGAAGGCCGCGGCGAACACGTACCGCCCGCCGGTCGCAATGGTCGATTGCAGTTCGCCCGTGTCGGTGTCCCAGATGCGCAGCGTGCCGTCCCAGCCGCCGGTGACGAATCGCCGTCCGTCGGGCGAGAAGGCCACGGTTTCGATCGGCTGCCGGGTATCGATCTCGCGGACATGCTGCCGGCACAGATACATCAGCCGCCCCCATTCCCAGTCGCGCAGATCGGGCGGACATTCGGCCAGCAGTTCGCGGGCGCGCTGGAAGGCGTTCTCCTCGATCTTCGCAGCGGCCAGACCGATGCGGGCGACGTAGGCTTCCTGCTCCGCATGCTCTCGTTGGCGGGCCTCGGCCGCTTCCGCCTGACGGGCAGTCGCTTCGGCTTGGCGGGCCGCTTCGGCGGAATCTTCGGCCTTCTTCCGTTCCTTCCGCTGTTCGACTTCAGCCGCGCGAGCCGCTTCGGCAGCGAGCCGTTGCCCTTCAGCCGCTTCGTCGGCTCGCTGCTGCGCTTTGATCGCATCCTCGCGCTTCTCGATGGCATCCTTCTCGGCGACCAGGGCTCGGTCGCGCTCGTTGCTGATCCAGACAAAGGCTACGCCGACCACGATCACCACGGCCAGCACGAGCAGGCCGGCCAATCGCTTGGCGGCTTGCAGCCGTTTCTGCCGCGACTCTCGTTCATGCTGGCCCGCCCGGACTTGGCCGAGCACCGGAGCGTGCGAAGGCTCTTTCGGATCCAGCAGCGTGGCGGCCAGATCGAAGTCGCCTTTGCGCAGCGCACTGGAGGCATACGCCAGGCTCGCCTCGACAACGCCGTCCCGCGCGCTGTGGTTGCCGGACCAGAGGGCCAGGGCCTCCTGGAAGCCGAACAAGGCGCGGGCATAGAATTGGTAGTCGTCCTCCTTCGACGCTTGCTCCAAACCCTGCTCGGCGCGTTCGGACAGCCGGATACTCTCCGAGTGCGCGTCGTAGTCCCGGATCGCGGCCTGGAACTCGCCGACGCTCTGGTAACGGTCCTCCGGCCGGGTCTCCATCGCCCGCAGCGCGATTTGCAGCAACTCGCTCGGTTCCTCGGGCACGGCCACTTCGTTGCGGGCCGCCGCGGTCAGACACTCCATGACGGTCCGGCCGCCGTGCGGTGGGCTGCCGGTGACGATGTCGTACAGGATCGCGCCCAGCAGGTAGACATCGCTCGCGATGCCGATCTTCGCCGACTCGCCCATGGCCATCTCGGGCGCCATGTAGGCCGGCGTGCCGGCGACATTGGCGATCGAAGATGCCTCGGCGACCGAGAGGGCCAGGCCCCAGTCCATCAGCATCACCTCGCCGAAATCCCCGAGCATTACGTTTTCGGGTTTCAGGTCGCGGTGCAGCACGCCGCGGGAGTGGGCAAAGGCCACGGCGTCGGCCACCTTCATCAGGATTTCCAGATTCTCGGCCAGCGACTTGCGCCGCAGGTTGGTGTCCCAGGGCCGCCCCTTGACCCGTTTCATCGAGTAGAACAGCGCTCCGTTCTGGTCCTTGCCCAAGTCGTAGATCGGCACGATGTTCGGGTGTTCCAGTTCGCCCGTCACCACGGCTTCGCTCAGGAATTTCTGGCGCGACTGCAGGTCGGCCATTTTGTCGGGCCGCAGCACCTTGACCGCCACAGTGCGGTTGATGGACGTCTGGCGGGCGGCCGACACCAGGCCCATGCCGCCTTGGCCCAGGACGTCGAGCACTTCGTAGTCGGGTTGTTGTCCCTGCGGCCGACTGCCCTGCTGGACGACTCGGGGCTGGACCACAACGTTGGTCCTCGCCTCGACCGTTCCCCAGCCGGTTTTGAGCGACGTCGTACTGAGGACGTCCGGCCCGATGTGGCCTTGCCACAGTGTCACCACGCGCTGCGCAACGGCCTCGTCGCTGTCCAGCGGCGGGACGGGCCCGCCGGGCGGCGGCTCGATGGTGGCGGATTGGGGCGGCACAGATTCGGCCGTGTTCCGCGACTGCTCGGCTGGCGGCGGATCGCCCAGGTCGTCCGGCAGCATCGCCGCCTTGTCCGCCGGGTCCGCGGCCGGTGCGGCAACGTCCGGCGACACGGTCGGCGCTGCCTCGGGCGGCGCGGTTGTCGATGCCACCGCGGCGTGTTTCAACGCGAACGGGAAATTCGCCAGCCACTCGGCGGGCAGTTCGAATCGGCAGCTCGGGCAGAAGCCGGCCAGCGCATCGTTTTCACTCAGTTTGGCATTACAGCACGGGCATGTGGACATGGTTGACTCTCGTTGCGCTAAGCGGTCGTCTCGCGGTTTCCCCGTCCGGTCAGCCGTCGCCACCACCGAGCGCCGCGCGTGAACCGATTCGGTTCGGCTTGTTCCATCGCCTGCTCGACCTCTTCCGACCAACGGCCGCGAGTCCGCTGGACCTGCCAGACGACCGAAGCGGCGGCCGCAGCGCCGATCGCTGGATGCAGCGCCCGATCCGTCGGTGCGGTCGTCGCATCCGAAGATACTTGTTCCACCGGTTCTCGTGACGCAGTCTCCGGCGCGACCCCTTCCGTCGGCGCCGTTGCCTGTGTCGCCGGCTCCGGCGAGGACTCTGGCGAGTCGTTCGCGTTTTCACCGACCGATGGAGTCAGCGGATTCGAGCCTGGTCCCGGTTCGCGGACCGGGTCGCCGATCGAGCGGCCCGATTTGTAGAACTCCAGCAGTTTCCGCGGCGGGAAGCCGCTCTCCCGCAAGTAGATCCGATACCGTCCGTTCGGCAGTCCTTCGGCCACGAACCGCTGGAACAGTCCGTTCAAATCTTGCAGCGCATCCTCGGGCAACAGATACGACTCGCCCTCTTCGCCCATCGGACCGAGCTTGACGATCACCAACTCCCGCGCCGCCGTCGAAGTCACCTCGACCGCCGTCTGGATCTCATCCACCCGCAGCACCGTAGGCCCGGTGCTGCGAGCCTCGACCGGCTTGACGTCCGTCACGACCGTGAAAAGCGCCTGGGGTGGCTGGAACTGCACCGCCTGCGGTGGAGCCGAGAACTGTCCGGCGGGCAGAAAGGTGACGACCGTGGCTTCCTTGGTGGCTAGATTGCGGGGCTCGCCATTGCCGCCCAATTCCTCCAGGACAATTGTATTGTCGGTGCTCAAGGTGAGGATCACGGTCAAATCATTTCTGCCATCCACCACTCGCTGCAGTACAAAACCGCCCGGATACTCGTAAGACAGCTCCAGGTTCTCGACGTTGATCCCGGGAGCATTCTCCTTGATCGTCGTGGTTTCGTCCGCCCAAGTCACAGTCAGACGGGAGCCGCCGGATGCTTTCTCCACAATCAAGTATTGGGTGGTTGTGCCATCGAGGCCGAAGGGTCGATTGGGATCTTCCTTAGCTGTCAAAACAAGCGGCAGATTCGACAACGTGCCGGTTCCCGTGCGGATTGTGATGTCGTCGGACATCGAAATCAAACCGAGAGTCTGCACCATCACACTGCTCAGGGGGTTGCTGGCGCCGACACTGCCGCCGAAATGAACGCCTCCGTTTCCCGCGCGAACTTCGAGGGACTTAGGGCAATCCGCCCGGCTGTCGACCTCGGCGTTGAACTGGACGCCGCCCGCGGCAATCGTCAAGTTGGCGCCCAGGTCCAGCGTGTCGTGGAACAGCACGTCGCCGTTCGGGCCGGCCTCCACCGCCACGGGCCCTTTGTCTGTGCTGGTCGGGCCGTCGAACGTGATGTTTCCGCCCGCCGTGGTCACGGCCACGCCGTTGACCACCGCTCGGTCCAACGCGATGTTCCCCGTCCCGCTCAGCTCGATCGCCCCGTCTACGTCGGTGCGGGTCGCCGCCGCGATGTCCACATTCCCCGTTGTTCCGCTGATCCCCGCCGCGATTGTGGTGACCGCCGACGAGGTCACCGTCAAGCTGTGCCCGCCGATCGTTACCGCACCGCTGAAGGTGGCGTTGCCCGTCCCCGCCGTGACCATCAGGTTCCCGCCCAGGCCCAGCGTATCATGGAACACCACGTCGCCGCCGCCCGCGCCGGTGCTCACCGCCACAGGCCCCGAGTCTGTGCTGGCCGGGCCGTCGAAGGTGATGTTTCCGCCGACCGTGGTCACATTCACGCCGCTGACCACCGCTCGGTCCAAGTCGATGTTACCCGCCGCGCTCAGCGCGATCGCCCCGTCCACGTCGGTCCGCGTCGACGCCGCGATGTTTACGTTGCCCGTCGTCCCGCCGATCCCCGACACAACCGTCGAGATCCCCGACGAGGCCACCGTCAAGTTGTGCCCGCCAATCGTCACCGCACCGGTAAACGTGGCGTTGCCTGTCCCCGCCGTCACTGTCAAGTTTCCGCCCAAGCCCAGCGTGTCATTGAACAGCACGTGGCCACCGCCCGCGCCGGTGCCCACCGCCACGGTGCCGGTGTCCGTGCTGGTCGGGCCATCGAAGGTGATGGTTCCGCCGACTGTGGTGATGTCTACACCGCTGATTGACGCCCGGTGCAACGCCACCGTGCCCGCACCGCTCAAGGCGATCGCGCCATCCACGTGTGTCGCCGTGGTCGCGTTGATGTTCACATTGCTTGTCGAGCCCGTGATCCCCGCCCGGATGTTGGTCGTCGCCGAAGACACCACCGTCAAGTCGTGCGACTCGACCGACACGGCTCCGTCGAAGTCCACATCGCCCGTCCCGGCAGTGATCGTAACGTTTCCGCCCAGCGTCAGGGTGCTGTTGAAGTCCACGCTGCCGCCGCCGGCGCCGGTGCCAATTACCACCGCCCCCGTGTCCGTGCTCGTCGGGCCGGCGAAGGCGACCGTTCCGCCCGCCGTGGTCACCTGGACGCCGCTGAGGATTGCCCGGTCCAGTGCGATGTTTCCCGCCCCGCTCAGCGCGATCGTCCCGTCCACGTCCGTCCGCGTCGCCGCCGCGATGTCCACGCTTCCCGTCGTCCCGCTGATCCCCACCGTAACGGTGGCGATTGTCGAGGAAGCCACCGTCAAATTGTGCGCGCCGATGTTCGCCAGGCCGCTGAACGCAACGTTGCCCGTCCCCGCCGCAACCATCACGGTTCCGCCCAAGTTGACCGTGCCGTTGAACAGCACATCGCCGCCGCCCGCGCCGGTGCCCACCGCCACGGCGCCGTTGTCCGTGCTGAGCGGGCCGTCGAAGACGATGTTCCCGCCGGCCGTCGTCACGTCCACGCCGCTGATCACCGCCTGGTCCAGTTCGATGTTCCCCGCTCCGCTCAGCGCGATCGCCCCGTCTACATCGGTTCGGGTCGTCGCCGCGATGCCCACGTTCCCCGTCGTCCCGCTGATCCCTGCCGCAACCGTAGCGATCGTCGAGGAAACCACGGTCAAGTCGTGCCCGCCGATCGCCACCGCTCCGGCAAAGGTGGCGTTGCCAGTCCCCGAAGTAACCGTCAGGTTCCCGCCCAAGCCCAGCGTATCCTGGAACAGAACGTGGCCGCCACCCGCGCCGCTGCTCACCGACACGGCGCCGGTGTCCGTACTGGTCGGGCCGTCGAAGGTGATGTTTCCGCCGACCGTGGTGATGTCTACTCCCCTGACTCTTGCCCGGTCCAGTTCGATGCTTCCTGCCCCGCTCAGCGCGATCGCCCCAACTGCGTCCGTCCGTGTCGACGCCGCGATGTCTACGTTCCCTGTTGTTCCGCTGATCCCCGACGTTACTGTGGAGACCGCCGACGAAGCCACCGTCAAGTTGTGCCCGCCGATCGTCACCGCACCGGTAAACGTGGCGTTGCCGGTCCCCGCCGTCACTGTCAAGTTTCCGCCCAAGCCCAGCGTGTCATTGAACAGCA
>JAHDXO010000060.1:0-2940 GCA_023382975.1 Pirellulaceae bacterium | reverse complement strand
CGTGGCCACCGCCCGCGCCGGTGCCCACCTCCACGGCGCCGTTGTCCGAACCGGTCGGACCATCGAAGGTGATCTCTCCGCCGACCGTGGTGATGTCCACGCCGCTGATCGTCGCCCGGTCCAGTTCGATATTCCCTGCCCCGCTCAGCGCGATCGCTCCATCCACGTCGGTGCGGGTCGCCGCCGCGATGTCCACATTCCCCGTTGTTCCGCTGATCCCCGCCGCGATTGTGGTGACCGCCGACGAGGTCACCGTCAAGCTGTGCCCGCCGATCGTTACCGCACCGCTGAAGGTGGCGTTGCCCGTCCCCGCCGTGACCATCAGGTTCCCGCCCAGGCCCAGCGTATCATGGAACACCACGTCGCCGCCGCCCGCGCCGGTGCTCACCGCCACAGGCCCCGAGTCTGTGCTGGCCGGGCCGTCGAAGGTGATGTTTCCGCCGACCGTGGTCACATTCACGCCGCTGACCACCGCTCGGTCCAACCTCACCTCGCCCGCACCGCTCAAGGCGATCGCGCCGTCCACGTTTGTCGCAATCGTCGCCTTGATGTCCACGCTGCCCGTCGAGCCCGCGATGCCCGCCGAGACGTTCGTCGTCGTCGAAGACGTGACCTGAAGGTCGTGTGTTCCGATCGACACGGCGCCGACGAAGCCGACATTCCCTGCCCCGGCCGCAATCGCTACGTTTCCGCCCAGGGTCAAGGAACCGTTGAAGGTCACGTTGCCGGCGCCGGCTCCCGTGCCGATCACCACCGCGCCCGTGTCGGTGCTCGTCGGGCCATCGAAGACGATGCCGCCGCCGACCGTCGTCACATTCACACCGCTGATCACAACCCGGTCCAGCGCCACCTCGCCCGCGCCGCTCAATGCGATCGCGCCGTCCACGTGCGTTGCCGCGGTTGCGTTGATATCCACGCTTCCCGTCGAACCGGCGATACCCGCCGACACGGTCGTTGTCGCCGAAGACAACACCGTCAGGTTGCGGGCCCCGATCGACACCGCTCCGCCAAAGTCCACGTTCCCCGTCCCGGCCGTGATTGTCACATTGCCGCCCAGCGCCAGTGTTCCGTTGAATCTCACATTTCCGGCGACGGCGCCGCCATTGGTTGAGATGCTGGCAGCCGATGAATTGATCGTCTCGGCGGTCAACGTCAGATCGCCGGCGGAGGTGGCGGAACCGAGGGACAGGTCCGCATCCAACTGGATCGTGTCGCTGCCGTCGCCGCCGTCGATGGTCAGCGACGCGCGGAATGAGGAATCGACGGAGCCTACCCTGATCGAGTCCGCCAGACCGCCGCCCTGGATCACGAGCGACGACGCAGGCGCGGCGAAAGTGACATTCGCGAAAGTCGAACCGGTTAGCTCCATCCGTCCCGGGTCGGCGTTGTCGGCCAACGCGACATCCGGGTTCTCCAAGTTCCGCAGATTGTAGACGATATCTCCGGACGTGCTGTTGTTGTTCACCGACTCCAGACCGGTATAAGTGATCGTGGCCGTTGCCGACGACTCGGTCACAAGAATCAAATTTCCTTCGGCGATTCCGGTGAAGTTGTACGTGGCCGTGGCGAACGTCCCACCGACCACGATCAACTGATCACCGGGAAACGCCGCCGAGTCATCCGCCAAGAACGAGATATCCTTGGCAAAAAAGCCGCCCGACGCGTCGTACTTGACCGTCAGCGTGTCATTGCCGTCCAGACCATCGACGGTGACCGAAGCAACCGTACTGGCAAGCGTCTGGTACACCAGCGCATTGTTTCGATAGAGCTGAAGGAAATCCACGTCGTCGATCGTCACTTGCTGCAAAAGGAAGGAGTCGTCGTCGGCCGTGCCGCCGAACGTCGCATCGCCGGGTTGGATCAACACGACGTGGTTGCCCAGTGAACCGCCTTTGTACGAAATCGCAAAGTCGATGCCGTTGACGTTGACCAGCGAGCCTTCGGGTCGGCCGGCAAATGTACCAATCACGGGGTCCGAGCCGTCGTTGTCGATCAGTACGACGACCTGACCGGGCAAGGACACAATCGTGCCCGAGATATCAAGCACGGCCCCTGTCAAGTCGACCTCCCCGGTAACCTTGAGCTGGTCGTGCTCTGTTCCCGGAATTGTACCATTCACCTGAGCCGTGAACGTCGTACCGGCGCCAAGCTGCAGAGCGGCGTTCGCGCCGTTGTTGATCGTCAGTAGGCCGGTGGAAGGACCGGGCGAAACGCTCGCACTGCCGGCCGTCGTCACTTTGCCGTTGATCGTGCCGGTTCCTGTCAACACGGCAGTCCCGTTGATGTTCAGTCCGCCCGTCGCACTGACCGTTCCGATCACCGTCATGACGCCCGCACTGATACTGCTCGGCCCCGCGCTGAAGTGGATCGAGTCGCCGGGCGCGTCGCCTAGCGTCACTCCGCCCGTGTTATTGAAGATGACCGCGTTGGCGATCACGGTCGAGTTGCCCAAAAAAATCACGGCGTAGTTTCGCGCGAACGTGGTCAGCGCGGCCGCCTCCAGATCGCCCTGGAACGACACCGTCCCCGTCGAACTGGCGTCGTTCTGCTGCAGCGTCAGCGTGCCCAGTCCGCTGACCGACCCCGTGACCGTCGTCGTCCCGCTGCCCGAGATCAACTGCAGGCTGTTGCCCCCGCCACTGATCGAACCGATCTGGATGTTTCCCACTCCCGTGAAGGTGCTGATCACCGAGTTCCCGGCCAGCGTCACCGCGGCGAACGTGGCGTTGTTGTTCGCGGTGTTGACCCTGCCGTGGACCGTCGTCGTACCAGCCGTGTTCGTCACGCCGCCGGTGAAGTTGATCGTGTCGCCGACATCGTCGCCCAGTATCAACGTTCCCGTGTTGTTGAACGTTGTCGCGCCGGCGATCGAGTTGCTCGTGCCGGTGACCGAGACGTGGTACGCGCCCGCCGCCACCGTCATGCCACTGGTCGCGGTCA
>JAHDXO010000059.1:37450-67210 GCA_023382975.1 Pirellulaceae bacterium | reverse complement strand
CGGCGAGTGGTGTGGCCCGCGGGCGCCGAACGCGGGTCCGAACACGGAACGGCGAGCGGTGCGGCGTCAGCCCCCGGTGCGTGCAGTTCTATCCCCGCTTCCCCACAGACGCACCGTCCTTCATCCTCCAAGCGATCCTTGGACCGCGCTGGCCTCCGGCCGCTGTTCGGGAACGACGCTGGTGCAAGCCGTCAGCAATTCGCGCCAGGCACCAGGCGCATCGGCAACCGCATCGACTGCCGTACCGCCGGTCAGCAGGAACACCACCACGCGCCCCCAGGCGTAGATATCGGCCGACGGATGAGCCGCCGCGCCCTGGATCTGTTCCGGCGGCGCCCACGGCGCCGTATGCGCCCCCTGGAACGTATACCCCGTCACCGGATTATTCATCCGCTTGCTGATCCCAAAATCCGCGATCTTCCAAACATCATCGCACAACAGCACATTCTGCGGCTTGATGTCCCGATGCACGATTTCGTTGTCGTGCAACACGCCCAGTCCGGCGAGGATCTCTTCCGCGATCGTTGGTTGCGGCGGGGCCGTTCTCCGCAGGTTGGGAAACACGGCCGGAAATGGGGCCTGTCCCAATTTCTTCACAGCCTCGCAGGGTTCGCGGATTTCCTCACAGCGTGGCAGGATCCAGAACCGTGATCGCAAAGTCCTTGAAGTCCGCCCGATTGAAGGTCAGGATGCGTGAAATCCCAAAAGTATGCATGGCGGCAACGAGGCGCACGTCATGCGACCGAACGCCCTTGATGCCCTGGGAGCGGACGAGGGCGTGCCAGGAGGTGAACAACTCCTCGCGATCTGGAAGAAAGACAAAACGGAGTTCAAAGAACTGCAGCCATTGGCTGGCTTGCTTGGGCGTCATTCCAAGCCGTTCTGTCCTGCGGCCCAGCACGTTGGTGTCCAGCAGGCTCATTCTCCCTCCTGCCTGGAATACAGCGAGTCACGCGAATAGTCTACGTCGCCGGCCCTTACCATAAACGGCTCCATCTCCGCGAAAATGTCCTCGCCCGCCGCGGCCGAGCCCGTGTCCGGCGAATCTTCCACGAAAACCATCGCCTCGCGCACCTCCCCAGGAATCTCAGCGACTGACTGAGCGATCTGTTGTTTTGAGCCTTTCAAAACCTGCACCTTCATCAGACACCTCCGCCGACGATTCATCCGACCACGACTCCGAATTCAAGCCCAGAACGGGCATCAGCATTGTTATTCTACCACCGCTGGCCGAAACATAAATCCCCATCAATCTTTGTTTTCCCGAAGACCGCGTGAGCATCGTGCTGGTCACCGTCCCACCGACCCCCGCACCCCGCACCCCGCACCCCGTCGGCCCCGTGTCGGCGGAAGCATGATTGGTCAGCTACAGCCTCATGGCCGCCGCGCTCCTCCGTCCCATCGCCCTCTGCCCCGGTGCCGCATCGGTCACTTGGCGAGCGGTGCGGCGTCAGCCCACCGGTGCAGCAGTAGTCAGTTGGAACGGCGAGCGGTGTGGCCCGCGGGCGCTGAACGCGGGTCCGAACACGGAACGGCGAGTGGTGCGGCGTCAGCCCACCGCTGCGGCAGTAGTCAGTGGTCAGTAGTCAGTGGTCAGTAGTCAGTGGTCAGTAGTCAGTAGTCAGTGGTCAGTAGTCAGTAGTCAGTGGTCAGTAGTCAGTGGTCAGCAGTCAGTGGTCAGCAGTCAGTGGTCAGCAGTCAGTGGTCAGCAGTCAGTTGGAACGGCGAGCGGGGCGGCGTTAGCCCCCCGGTGCGGCAGTAGTCAGTAGTCAGTGGTCAGTTGGAACGGCGAGTGGTGTGGCCCGCGGGCGCCGAACGCGGGTCCGAACACGGAACGGCGAGCGGGGTGGCGTTAGCCCCTCGGTGCAGCAGTAGTCAGTTGGAGCGGCGAGTGGTGTGGCCCGCGGGCGCCGAACGCGGGTCGGAACACAGAAAGGCGAGCGGGGTGGCGTTAGCCCCCCGGTGCGTGCAGTTCTATCCCCGCTTCCCCACAGACGCACCGTCCTTCATCCTCCAAGCGATCCTTGGACCGCGCTGGCCTCCGGCCGCTGTTCGGGAACGACGCTGGTGCAAGCCGTCAGCAATTCGCGCCAGGCACCAGGCGCATCGGCAACCGCATCGACTGCCGTACCGCCGGTCAGCAGGAACACCACCACGCGCCCCCAGGCGTAGATATCGGCCGACGGATGAGCCGCCGCGCCCTGGATCTGTTCCGGCGGCGCCCACGGCGCCGTATGCGCCCCCTGGAACGTATACCCCGTCACCGGATTATTCATCCGCTTGCTGATTCCAAAATCCGCGATCTTCCACACATCATCGCACAACAGCACGTTCTGCGGCTTGATGTCCCGATGCACGATTTCGTTGTCGTGCAATGCCGCCAGTCCGTCGATCATCTGCCCGGCAATCGCCTGGACCGTCGCTTCGTCCAGCGCGAGCCGATCTTCGTCCGGCATCTCGCCGCCCATCAGATCCCACAAGCTACCGCCCTCGGCGAACTCGGTCACTAGCGCGTACGACCCGGGCTCGCGGAAGATCGCCTCGACCGACAACAAGTGCTCGTTCGGGATCTCCGGGGGAGACGACGGAGCATGGAGATACCTAGCAGAGAACTAGGCAATAACACAACCTTTGAGGGGAGTGAACATGCATTTGAGACAGAACTCCCAAAGAACGACTAGTTTGGGTGTCAACATAGCACTGACTTTATGTTGATTGCGCTACTGGAAGATGCTGCAGCGAGAAAAATGACTCTAACGACTGGATTTTCACTGCTTGATATGGCTAGTTACGAGCTGGGTATTGCCTTCTTCGTCTTCAAAGCTGAGAACCCCTTCTCCACCTTGCCTTCCCCGCTCCTTCCTCGCTCTCCTGGCCTAGATCAACGGTTCGTTCACTCCACGCTTCCACCTCTGCCGGATTCTCCACCAACAATTGCGATTGCTCAGCAGGACAAGGAGAATCGGCACAAGTCCGTGTGGCTCTGCTTGCGGACACCGATCCAATCTTGGATACTTTGGTTCGCATGGTGTCAACACTCTAGGACTTGATCGCAGGTCGATAGACTCCACAGGGCATGCTTCTTACACTGATGAACGTCTCCGTTGGCAATTTCTCACTGGAACGTCAGCCAGAACCCGCTCGTAGCGGTTGGTACTACTGGTCACTGGGCCACAAACAGTCAAGGTTTTTCGTGTGGTCCGACGAAATCTCCTGGGTGGTAGCCGCCCTGTCAAAACTAGCAGACCATGTGGACTTCACTCGATTTGGGCAACCCGGCCTTTATCCGATTGAATCGCATGTCGGCCCCGATGGCGGGCTGGTCTGGTTTGTCTACGTTGCCGATAAGGGCAAGGCCCTTGCACTGCGCCGATTGAGTGGGTCGTTCCGCCGCGAGGTTGAAGAGGGTCAGGAGACTACCGAGCAGACGCGGTACTTTAACTACGAACGAGCCGGTCAGTTCCCGCGGCAGTTGTGGATTTGGGACCGGGACGTCTTGTCGGACACGTTCCGCCGATTCGTTGCTGGCTGTGCCGCCGCGTTTTGCCAAATGCAGGCGGAGACCAAAATGGCCGTCGGCGGCGAAGTTGCTTCGAACGACGTCTTCCACCGAGTTATCCTCTCGCTCGACGACTCGCGGCGAGTCCCGTTATCGCCCGGTTGGCCGTCGGATGCAAAGAGTTTCGAAGTGGTCGATCGCCCGCTGATCGGACTAGTCCTTGAGCACTGTCAGTCGCGCACGGCGGGCGAGATAGCGGCCGATCTGCAACATCGACTCGACGAGCGGGCCGTGCGCCGACTCGTGCCCTGGACAGCTCGCTATGCCGAAGACGCGTTGCGTGGTGGCTACTTTTTCTTCGTGGCGACTGAACCGGGCCGGCCGGCGTGCTACCAAGCGTCTCGCGATAAGACGCTGTTCCTGTCCGACCCGCTGCTGAGTTCCCTGGTGCCTCCGGTAAGCCCAGTCGCGCCGACTGACCCGCCGACCGAACCGGTCCCGGTGCCGCAGTACGAAAAGGCGCCACTCCACCAGGCCCATCGCCAGGGATGGATTGCCGGCGATCGTCCTACGCAGTACGGCCGCGCCCCGACGCCTACCGAGTCGCGAGCGGCCATCCTGCGACGCTTTGCCGCCCTACCGGCCAGCGCCCGTCGCAACCGCTGGCGAACTTTGCAGTTGCTGGACCTGTACTCGGCGATGTTGTGCAACCGACGCGCGGCTGGTGCCGAAGGCGTTCTCGCTGCGCAGCGAGTCGCGTTGCTCATCGCCGACGTGGTCGGCCTGTTCGCCCCTGGCACGGTACCCGCGGAATCCGTCGACGACGTGCAGTCGCTGCTGAATGAGGCCATCGTTCGTTACGAGGCGACTCTGGGGGGCAGCGGAGGAACCACTAGCGTCCGGCAACCAAGCGAGTTACCGAGACATCCTCAGAATGAGGAGATTCACAGATGAGTGCGCTTGGCAAACAGTTGGCCGAGGCGTCCTGGGATGCCGTGCGCGACATCGTTGAAACACCGATCCCACACCCGCACACGTACGTCCACGTAGTGCTGCACTTAGTGCGAATCCTACGTGGCAACACGTCGACGCCAACTGAAATCGTAAGCCGGTCTAGCTATGAACAGTCGCGCAACACGGCAATTAAAGAGTGTGAGTCGAAGGTGCCAGCGACGGAAATGGATCGCTTGGTGATCGGCAACAAGTACTACAACCTATTTGCCGACGATTCGGCGGGGGAGCTAAGGCTAACCGATCGTGGGGATGCGCTGAACGACGTGTTTCACACAGGACGAGATCTATTTGCGGCTCCTGACCAAATAATAGTGAAGCGGCAGTTATCCAGTAACCACATACTGCTGTTCCCCGAAATGCTCGATGTTCTGACGCTGTTTCCTCAGTCTGGGGAACGAAAAGTTGTGGTGCAGGCAAGGCGAAATTCTTTCGTCTTTTGCCGCAAGCTTAATGACAACGTCTGCAAATACCTCGTTGACGAAGCGATCGACCTGGGACTGCTGGTTCGCGTGGAGCATGCGACTGACCCGCTGTACCGCGTGGGCCAAGTCCCCGTCCCAGCGCTAGCGGCAATGGCGGTCGAAAGCTATCTGCAAACGTCCGGGTACCAGCTTGACGTTTCGCTGTCGCGTCGGGAGGTAGAGGAGCAACTCGGCTTCATCCTGCCGGGGACAAAGATCGATCGGTCCTGGCAAGAGCAACTGCGGACGACTGGGCCGGTGCTACGACTGGAGGTCGGCGGGGCGAGAGTGCGTCTGACGCCCGACGATTTCCTTTGGCTTGTGCAGCGTCGCCTGGTGGGCCCCGTGGACGTCGGCCGTGTGCTCATCCGGCAGAAGGAGCGCAAGGCGGCGGCGTGGCTGCTGGCCCAATTCGAGCCACGTCTGAAAGAACTGTCAGAGATTGCAAACCTGGACGATTTTCGGAGTGCCTTCGCGTGATTGGCCCCTTAGATGAACTCCCCAGCAATTTGTTCAGTCACCAAGCTGGTCCCGACCAAGCCTGTCTCCGCCTGACTCCAGAAGAGGCCGATGAGCAGGTTGAAGCCTACCTCGGACGTCTCAGCGAGGCACTCGGCCACGACGGCTTCCACGGTGGCAGCGGAGTGCATTCACTCGTCTTCGGCGAGTACGGCCACGGCAAGACGCAGGTGCTCTACCGCACCGCGCATCGCATGAAATCGCATCCCGCCGCGCTGACGCTAGCGGTGGTCACATCGGCTCCGCTGCCCGGTCCGATTGTCGAGGCGGTACGGAGGGAGTTGCCCTCGGGGGCACAAGGCCGCCCGCTCTTGGACGAGACGGCCTCGCGGTTGGCGACGCTGCATGCCGACGATCCGGAGACAGCAAGGCAAGCCGCCGTCGCCCTGGCCGAGGTGGCGAAACTGAACGGTCGCGACCATGCCGTCTTGCTGTTCGACGAGGCGCAAACGGTCGTCGATCTGTTTGAGGTGTTTCTTGCGTTTCTGCGCGAACTTCGCCGAACGTTCGAACAGGCACGTGTCAATCTGCACACGATGCAGTGCCACAGCCTGGCGTCACTATCACGAGCCCGCGAACTCCGCACCAAGCTACGCGACTGGTTGGGCGACGCGGTCGTGCTGCATCTTCCCTCGGTGTTGCAGAGCGATGCCTTTCAGTTCTTTTATCGCCGCGCGTTGGACTGCGGAGTCGAGGCTCGCCGTGCTGAGGAAGTGGTGCCCGACGGCATCGCGAGGACGCTGTGCGAGGCTGCTGGCGGCAACCCGCGTTTGATGCTGATCTACGCGGATCAGGTGCTGGCATATGCCAAACGCGCGGGCGCGGACCGACTCTGCGGCGAGCATGTTCGGGGCGTGTTCTCGCGGGAGAGAGGCGTCCACGGCGGGACGCTGTTCATGGAGCGGCATCTGAAGCGGACCCTCGACCTTGCCGCCGAGGAACTCCGTCCGGACGAAGCCCACGTAATGCAGCAGGCACTCGGTCTGACCGATCGCTTCTTCGGCGAGTACTGGCGAGCGGACGAAGCGGAATTGGTCCGCCGCTTTGACGTCGAGGCTCATCGGCTCCGGGCGCTGCTGCGCGAGGTCGACGGCCGCCGTGTGTTTGCGTGCGAACAGGACCGCGAACTCGAGCTGAATCAATACTTCTTCACGCCCGAGTTCCGCACATATCTCTCAGGCGGTTTTGGCTCGAGCGGCGGTTTCGACGTCCGCCAGGCACAGTACGGGCTGCTAATGGCCCCCGAGCGCTGGCAAGAGCAAGTCGTCAAGGGCCTAGCCGAAGTGCTGCGACAGCGGGGTCGCAGCGTTGGTCCCCCCGCATTGCAGTTACTGGGCGTGTTCCGGTCGGGGCATCCAATTTGGGCCTATCACTTCGAGACGAAGGTGCCGGGTATGGATGCGCGTGTCCGGGTGCTAGTGACGGCTTTCTACGGCGATCAACCGCCGGAAGCCGCCTTGCGGCAGATACGCGAGGGCCTCGAGCAGCGACGCTGGCTGCGTGCGATCGTGTTTTTTGCCTCGGAGAGACACTTTTGGGATCAACTGGCGACTCAGGAGGAATTGGCGGCGGCAATGGCGATGCCGGAAGGTGACCCGGCCTGCTTCCGCGCCGTACAACGTGAGGAGTGGGGGCCATTGGTCCGACCGTTTGCCGGTGTCGAGGAGACATCGCCGGCGGTCGAAGCCGCGATCGTCTTCGCCAATTTGATCGACCTGGGCAAGCGGTACAAAATGCAGCAGCGACCTGGCGGCGAACTGCTGGACTTTGAGAACGGCATTCTGGAGTTGTTTGACGCCGCCGTTCCCACGCCCGAGGAGCTTTGTTACCTCCCCAACGCGGCTGAGATGCAACTGCTCGACCATCCGGTTTGGACGCAAGTCCCGGGTGGGATCGCGTTAAACCGCCTTTCCGAGGCGACCGGACAGAAGTTGGACGGGGCGGACCTGGCCAACTTGCAGCCCACGTTGCTCGTCAAGCAAGGACGGGGTTACGTCCGTCGTCCGGCTGCCGATTACCCCTTGTACGAGGCGTTGCAACGCCTGCTGAGGGAGCAACCTAGGCGAACGTTCACGCTGGACGACTTGGCCAAGGAGGTCGGCCGATACGTGCTGCTCGTGGGGCCGTCAAGTCGGCTGCGCGAGGTGGTGGAGTGGGTCGCCGGTCAGCTAGAGAACGCTGGCGTGGCCAACCTCGAGAACAACACATTGCGGTTCGTCAACCTGGAGCACGAGGTCTCCGAGGCACGCGCACGAGTGCGCAGTCAGGCTGCGAAACTGAAGACGGCACTGACGAAGTTGGCGGCGCTCGACGAGGACCGCGCCCGACCGCTGCAGGCGCGTCACGCGAGTCTGACCGAACTCCCGCCGCAGACCTTGCCGTTGCGCGAACAGCAGGAGAGCCTAATCGACGTCGAGCAGAGGTTGCGCGGACTGGATGCCGATCTGAACCGCGTTCAGCAAGACGTAGAAGCGGAGCGGAGACATAAGCTGGACGACCTGAAGAAGAAACTGGCGGAGTTGGAGGCGTGCCGTACCGCGTACCCCGATTCACTGCGATTGTTGCTGACCAGCGAGGAAGACTTCACTGACCTCCGCGACGAGGTGCAAGAGACACTCGAGAATGCCCAGCAGGCGCGGGCACCGATGTCCCTGAGACAGTTGAAGCTGTCGTACGCCGGGTTAGAGCGGCGGTTGCACCGGCAGTTGGAGGCCCTGCGCGGCAAGGGCAAAGGGGAGTGCTGGGAGCGACTGTGCAGGGCGGTTGCCGAGCGACACGAGCGGCCATTCCGGGAGATTGTCGTGACCGTGGAGGAGTGACCAATGCAATCCTTGAATAGAAATCGCGAGTTGCAGGAGATACTCGGCCCGCTGACGGCGTTCGTCGACGGCAGCGCGAGGCCTGGTGATACGCGGGTCCTTTGCCGTGGGGTCTCGTGCCTGCCGCGCGGTGGGTTGACGTTATTCTTGAGCGACCTGATGGAATCCCTCGCTGCCGACGCTCGCTTCCTGCCGATCTGCCTAACGATGGCCGACAGCCGCCGGGCCGAGGCCGAACTGCGAGCGGCCAGCGAAGCACTGGCCAACCATGTCGGTCGTAGCGGGCGAATTGATGGCCAACCGGAGACGTTCATTTCGCTGGCCGAAGCGGTGTGGCAGACCGGCCGACTCGCCGTACTCGTCCTAGACGCTTCGGCCGCGCTGACGCAGCTTCGCACCACCGACGAACTTCGCGATCGCGCCGCTAGTAATCAGCTGCTCATTGACCTCCGCGCCCTGCCGACTTTGATTACCCACCACCGCACCGCGCTCGCGGCTGTGTTGGGGTGCCACGACGACTTCCTCGACCATGCGGCCGACTTGGGCGCCCAGGATGTCGTGCAGCGGTACCGATGGATCAGCCTCTGGCCGGACTTCGGCGTCGCCGACCCGTGGCCCATCTACCGCGAGATTCTGGAGGCTCGCGGCCACCGTGTCGCCGCCGACTTCAGCGGGTTTCCTCGCTCCGGCCTGCCCGTGGGGGAGGTGCTGGCGGCGCTGAACGGGCCGGAGCAAACGGTGGACGGCACCTTCCTATTGGAGGTGTTGAGTGAGCATCGCAAGATCGATAAGGCGCGCCTCGGCACGCTCGACTCGCAACTCACCATCGCGCTCGGCTTGCAGGACCGCACGGTCGACGCCACGGACGGCGACCTACTGCAACGTGCTCGTTCGCTATCGGCCCGCTGGGCGGTGCAACCTGTTGAAGGCGGGCGATACCAGGCAACGACGGAACTGTACAAGGCACTTGGCCTGGCTCCGCCTCGCGTTCGCCTGTCGTTTGCCGAGCGATTACGTCGGCGTTTCGAGATCGATCATGATCTCGACGTGGCCGTGGAATTCCTGCGGGGAGTGCGCGCCCTGGCGGGTGCGGGTAACGGACCGGTCGAACGAGCAGATGAGTTTGCCCTGACGGTCCTGCCGCTGCCGGATGATTGGTGGCCACCGACCGCCAAGGTCCGGCCTACGCTCCAGCCTACGCTGCGAGTCTACGCCTGCGTCGCGGAAACATTGCCCCCAGCTCTAACGGACGCCGTTCAGGAAGACGTGGAACGGATCGAAAAGGACATGTTACAAACACGCGAACTGGTCGTGGTGTTGTATCGTGAGCCGCGGATGGACGTGCCGTTGCGTGCTGATGTCTTGCGCCGTCTGGCGGATCGCAAGGTGGAGCCCATCAAGCTGGCCTCCGGCGGCCCTCGTGCCCCGCGAGACAGTCCCTCGGCGCTGTGCCCGGTTGAAATTACGTTCCCCGTCGTGCAAGGTGCTGTGTCATTCGACTTGGATCCTGGATTGGAGGACGAGTTCGTTGAACAGGCGCATGCGGCGCTGAGCCGCGGGATTAGCGGTCACTACCGGGCCGTGACACGGGTCCTCAAGCCGCTCTCGGCGGGGTTGTTCGACGGCCAAGTGCTCACGCGGTTAATCGCGAATACGCCGGTCGAGTTGTCGGTTCGCGAGCTACAGCAAAGCAGTGGTGGACTTAAGGCGGACCGTGTCACCGACATTGTGCGCGGCCTGGAAGAACTCCAGTCCATCCACAAAGGAAACAACGGCTATCGCTGGACCTACGGAGAGGATCAGTTGCTCGCCATGTTTCCGCCGGGCACGCCACGGCGGGCTGACGACCTGGTGCGCAAGTTCTTCTTCGACCGCGACCATTGGCCGGAACTCGTGACCGCAATGCGGGGCGCGTATGGAGCGGAACTGCTAGGCGGCATCGGTGACGTCATCGAGGGCCGCGATCCGTCGCCCCTGCTGAAGCACCGGGCGGACGCCATGATTCGCCAGATCGAAGAACACCGTCGGCAACTGCACGTTGCCGGCGACCCAGCGGCTTCGTCGGACTTGGCTACGTCGCTTGAACAGGAGCGGCAAGTATTGCACGACGACCCCAATGTCACGACGCTCGAGGGCGTCTGCGCCCGACTCTCGAAGCTATGTCGCGACGCCGTGCAATATCTCAACGATGTGCAGCGTCGTCGCCACGAGAAGAAACGTGAACTGGTGGCGGCCGCCAGGACGCTGCGGGACTCACACGAGATTCACGATCAAACCCTCCAGAGCGAGCGCGTTGCCTTATTGGCGGACCTCGATGCGGCCGTGTCAGACCACGCAGTGAGCTTGGACCGGTTGGAAACGTTGCGCCGAAACCTCGATGGGCTTCTGGCACGGTTCGAGGCCGAAAACCGATGTCGCGAGGACAACATCGACGAGGCCGTATCCCTCGCGAAGCAGTGCCGAACACTCCTGGAACGATTGGGACGCTTACCGGCCAGCGACGATGAGAAGCTCAGGTCCCGCCGAGCCGACTTGGAGCAGCGGCTCAAACAGGCGAAAGAAGAGGTCGGCGACCCGAAGCAGCATCCCCCCGTTGCCGGCGAAACGCGGCGTGCGCAATTGCAGTCACAGGGCGAGGCGATCAATATCGCCCGCGAAGAGTTGCACAAGCTTGAACTCGCAATCGAGGCGTCTCGCCTGCGTCCATCGACACCATCTCCTACTCCACAACCGCCCGCGCCCGCCGTTGACAAGCCGTTGCCTCCCACCACGATCCCGACAATTGGTACGCCACCATCCTCGGGTAGACAACCAACGCCGCAGCCGCCACCAGTTGATAGCAACTCGATTACGGTTCCACCAGGCGACGAACCTCCCAAGACGGTGCATGAAACGCCTGCCATCGGCTCCTGTCCGCCGATCGTACCGCCTCCGGTCCCCGATCTGCCTGCGGTCCCCGATCCTGCTCCGTGGGTTCCGACGGTCAACGTTCCGACCCCCCAACCCCCGCCGCAACCTGCGGTTCCGTCTCGTCCGATTCGACGGGAACATCGCTTCAAACCTGAGGAACTCGACCAACTGGCCGACTTGCTGCGCCGGTATCCTCACATCGTCGATTTGCAGGTGATCGAATGACAGTCCCCTTCACGCGCCGCGACGCTCGCTTGGCCGCGCTGGACCGCGCCCGGACGATTCTCAACCTGCTGGCGGGGCTGGAAAAGTCGGACCTGTACGCTGAGTTATGCACGCTCGTCGTTGAGACGCTCGACCGCTCGTGCGCCCGCCGCCTGAACGCGGGGCGCGAAGAGCTCTCTGGCTCGGTCGCCGATGTCGTCGAACCGGTGCGGGATTTCTTTCAACGTCACGCCGCCGATTTCGAGACGCCCGCGGCCGAACTCGCCGAACCGTTGCTGGCGGACGCGCTGCTCCAAGAGTTGCTCCTACGCCTTCACGCCGAGGGCGACATCGTTCTGCTCGGCGACCGCCAACGGGCCCGCAGTCGCGCCTTCGAAATCGTGCATTACCTCGGCCACCTGCGGCAACGCACGCACGCCGGCGAACGCGAGGGCGTCCAACCTCGACTCGTCGAGATGATCAAAGTCGATGCCGTGCCACGGCAGCGGCCGCTGCGCGACCAATCGTCGGCCGATATGGTGGCCTACGCCGCAGCGGTGCTTGACCGCGAGCCGCGCCCCGACCTCGATTCGTTGCTGCCGGTCGACATTGCCGAACCGCTGGGCCAGGCTTTCCTCGCCATGCTCGACGCCTGCTTCGGATCAGAAGCGACGTTCGCCCCGTTCCAGGCCCGGTCGCTGGAAACGCTTTTGACGGCCGCCCTGACGACCGATCGAGCCGCCGAGGCGTTCGTGATTGCCGCGGGCACCGGATTCGGCAAGACCGAGGCGTTTCTGTTTCCGATTCTGTACTGCGCCGCGTACAATGCTTGGCGGAAGGCGCGAACCGAGCGCGAGGGGGTCGCCGCGATCTTGCTCTACCCGCGCACCGACCTGTGCGACAACCAGACCGAGCGACTGCTCGGCTACCTGTACCATCTGAACGCGGCCCTGCGGGAGTGCTGGGACGAGCACGAGTTTGGCAGGTTCCGGCCGTTGCGCGTGGCGTTGGCGCATTCGGGAGTCGGCCGGAGTTTTCGCGTGCGTTGCCCTGCGTGTGCCGCCGAACGTGCAATCGCCCGCCAGCGGAAGGACAACTCGTGGACCGCCGACGACGACCGCGCGGCGTTCATCTGCGCGGTGATCAATCCCGACTCGCCCTACAAAGAGGTGGAAAGTTTCCGCTGCGAGCGTGCTCCCGACCGACACGCCGCGACCGCCGCGTTGCTCGTGTACCAAGTGAGGGAAGGCAGCGAACCGGCCGACATCGTCGTCACCACCATCGACACGCTGCACCGCCGACTGATGGACAAACACGGCCGGGCGAAGCTATTCAACCGGCGATGGTTTCCGCCGCGGTTCGTCGTCGTGGATGAGATGCACATCTACGAGGGACAGTCCGGAGCTCACGCCGCCCACGTGCTGCGACGCTGCCGGCAGCGGATCAGGGCACTCTCCGACGAGCACGGGGAACCGGTGCTCGTGGGCGCATCGGCCACCGCCGGGTTTCCCCAACAAGCCGGGGCACGGATGTTTGGTTTCGCCGAAAAACAGGTCGAGTTGCTGTCCCCCTCTGCGGCGGAAGAAAAGCCGTTGGGCCTGGAATACTACTTCTTCGTCCAGTCGCCGGGCACACGCTCCGTCGAACTGCCGGGCGAGAAGAATGCCGCCGACGAAGAGGGCCTGCCGCCGCCCGAAGACGATGAGGACGGATTGAGCGAGCGGTCGCGTCTGGTCGTCGAGCAATCGACCATCATCCAGGCGGCGTTCTGCCTGCAACACGCGATTAAGGCCCCGGCCGGCGAGCAACCGGCCAAACGCCGCGTGCTCGGCTTTGTCGATTCGGTCGACGGCGTCGAACGCCTCGCGTGGAACCTTTACCAAGCGGAGTGGCAGGATCTGCGGGGATCGCGACGTCCGCCACGGACCGTTCCGCTGTACGCGATGCGTTACCCAGCGGGCCGGCCAGCGGTGGAACTGGAGCAGGAAGTGCGGGCGGCGCTGCGTTTGTTCTACCGCGTGCCCGACGAGGACCTCACAGCATTGCGGATCGAGTACAGCAATCCCGATCCAGCCGACGGCTGCCCCCGGGCCATCACTCGCGACTGCCTCCAGCCGCCTCATCCGTTGCTGGAACGCTGTCCGCGGTACGAGTCCGGTCAGTGCTGGTTCACGTCGGGCCAGCCGGGCGGGGAGGGGCTGCGTCCGATCGCCGTGCAGACGCACCGCTCCGGACGGCGCGGCTGGGGCGACGGCAAGTCCGTCCGCGACGAGGATCGCGACCTGTGGCGGTTGTTGGTCGCGACCAGTGCCCTGGAGGTGGGCTTCGACAACGAGGAATTGATCGCCACCTGGCAGTATCACGCTCCGCCCAGCGTCGCGTCGTTCGTCCAGCGAAAGGGCCGAGGCGGACGGGGCGTCCGCGATTATCCGATCACGATGCTCGTGCTGGGCGCGAGCCCCCGCGACGTGTACTGCTTCCAGGACCACCAGCGCCTCGTCCAGGTCGAGCAACGCGACGTCGCCACCTACGTCGATCCGGAGAACCCGTCCGTCCGGACGCAGCACATCTTCGCGGCGTTGTTCGATTTTTGCGCCTCCGACGCCCGCTTGCACAGGGCGTACCACAACGACTTCGACCTGGCGCTGGAGGCATTGCGGAACCGCCGCGCCGAGCTGACGGGCTGGCTGCGAAGTTGCTTTCCCTCGGAAACCCCTGGCCAACTGGACGAACGGTTGCGGGCGCTCATCGCGCTGATCGCCAACGTCTACGCGGCCGAAATCGACTTCTCAGCCCTGTCCGGCACACGGCGACCGTCGCGGCCGATCACGCCGCGCCAGTTACTTGACGAGCCGATCGAGCGCATTCGCGATTGGGAACGCGCCACGCGCGGCGTTGCCGGCGCCGAAAGGACCAACGCTTGGCTGGCACGGCGAGTGGCGCGTGATGACCACAGCCGACAGGCGTCGGCGTCGGTCGCTGATTTCGCGCCCTTTGTTCCCGACGGGCTTCTTCAGGACCCGGACCTGTGCGTGCCACGTTCCACGATACCCGAACCGCTCGGCCGCCGTGTCCTTATCCGTAGCCTCGATGGCCAGACGCTGGGCGAAGAACCGGCGGAGTTCGCGTTGGGCTGCTTCCTGCCGGGTGGATTCAAGATCCGCTACAATGGAGTGCTCTGGATGGCGCCTTGGGAACGGGCCCTGGGGGCTCCGCCGACGCCAGGGCCGCACGTGACCTGGGCGGCAACGCGTTCGTACCTGAACAGCGGCGGCGGGCTGCTGCACGAGGAGGAGGCCGCCAGCGTCTTGGAGAGCAGCGACCTGAACGGGGCGCGCCGTCAAGAATGTTTGCAGGCCCTCGGAGCGGGTTGCCTCGTCCTGCCGGTTCGCGAAGTGCAGTTGCAGTCGCTTGGTCAAGTGCGACAACGCAAGTTTCTGCTCAGCCTGAACCCACCCCGCATCTTGCTGCGAAAGGACGACGCGGCGGAGGGCGACGAGTTGATCACGCTGGCCCGCGACCCGCACATCAGCCCCCGCTTTGCGCTGATCCCGCGGCGGCGAATCGGCAGAGAGATCACGCCTGCGCCCGCCGTGCCGTTGGGCCGAGCGATCTTTCACGAGCGGTTCGACGTGACGATCGCCCATTACGCGAACCTTGTCCACTGTTATCCGCTGAAGTCGCGCGACGCCCGCACGCTGGTCGTTCGCTTTTGGGACGAGCAACGGCAGCGGCCGTTGGCGCCGGCGATTCGGTCGCGTTCGCAGGCCGTCGAGTTCCGCCTGGACTTGCGACTCGTGCCGCCGACCGGTTGGCGCGACTCGGTTGCGGCCGTTCGCGCTTTCTGGCGGCGCGTCGCTGACCGCCTGGTCGAAGAGTTGGTCGTCTCCGCCGGGATTCTGGAGAACGCTTACTTGGCTCCGGAATTGGTCGAGGTCCTGCGTGCCATCGAGCCGACCTACGGCACGTACCTTCGGCACCCGCCGGACGCAGACGCATTGTTAGACGCAGCCCGCAAGGCGCGGCACGAGCAACGGGTCCGAGGAACCGCCCAGCGAGCGGCATGGTTCGTCGAGTCGCATGCCACAGCGATCGAGGATCTGCTCGCCCGCGCCGCCGATTGGGTGTGGAGCCGGGGTGAAGTGACGATCTTCACGGACACGTTCGCGGCGGCGATCGCCCGCGCCGCCGGAAGACGCCTCAACGTCTCGCCGTGGAATTTTCGGCGTTTCGTCGAGGTGGGCGACGACCAAGCGTCGATCTACCTGTTTGACGATTTGGAGGGCGGCAGCGGTAACAGCCGCCGGTTGTCCCAGGAGTTGCCGCGCTGGGCCGAACTGCTAACCGACGTGGTTCGCGAACTGGATTGCCCCGTCGCCGCCGCAGATGCGGCTGTGGCGCGGGTTCTGGGGTTGCCGACCAGTCCGACCACCCTGGCGCTGTTGGCCGCCGAAGAGGAGTGGCCCGCCGACTGGCTGCCGCCTGACTCCGGGCCGCGACTTCGTCCGCGGTTGCGGCGGTTGCTGGATACGCCCGAGTTGGCCGCGTTCAACCTGTATGCTTTCGGCGAGTACCGCGATCTGGAGTCCAAGTACGGTGGCCCGCCCACGTTGCTGCGACTGCTGGACCATGTTCGCCGGACGCCTGCGTTGGACCTTCGCGCGGAGCACCTGAGACTACGATTCCTGGAGGGCGACGACGAAGAGGCCAGCGAACTAGCAAGCCGGCTGCGCGCGTCGATTCCGCTGTGCGAGTCGTCGTGTCCCGTCTGTCTCGCTCTGGATCGGTTCGACCGACAACCCTCGATCGACCGCCCGTATCTGCTCGCCGCTCTTGCCGACCACCGACCCCGTTAAGCCATGACAGCTTGCACGCTCTACCGTTCTCTCGGCGAACTGCTGGACCGCTCGCGGCCATTGCCCGAGTTGGTCAACGTGTACGTCACCGTCGAAGACTACCCGCTGGAAAAGGCGGACTTCGGCGGGCGGTGGCATGTGCGCGTCAGTGGACTCGAACGCACCGGTGAGGCCCAGTTGGCCATCCACCGACAACCGACGGTGGCGGCCGTGAGCTTGCCGTACACCAGCACCTCGCCGGAACTGCTCGAGTTGTTCGACGACGAGCCGTTGCGGCGACTTTTCCAGCCCGGAGAATCGGCGCTGGTGCAAGCCGTGCCACGCCGTGGGAGCAACTTGATCCTGTATCTGAACGTCCAGGCCGTGCTTCTGCTGCGGCCGTTTCAGGCATTCGGCCGGCGGCAGATTGACTTCAGCTCGGGCTGTGCCCGCAAGAGTTATCTTGCCGTGGCGAAGGCGGTTCGCGGAATGCGGGTCCGGGGTGAGCTGAACTGGGGTTCCGTGGGAGGCTTGGTTGCGGAGGATATTTTCCTGCATCTGTCGCAGTTTGGCGGCATCCCGGCAGGAGTCGCCCCCGATACGCTCCTGTCCGCCGCACTCACGCCGCTGACGATCGCGGCCCTCGTGATGCTGCACCTTGCGAAGGGGCGGACCGAGGTACAATCCGCCTTGGGCAAGGGCCGCGACACGCTCCGCAGCATCGCCGCCAGTCCCACGTTGCAGGCAATTCTGCGGTCCGGACCGTGGGAGCACGGAAGCGACGCCCTGAACAATGGCGTGACCGTCGCGCCCGACCTATTGGGCCCAAAGCAAAAGCAGGTGGCCGACCTCAAGCACCACGCGCCGGGATCGGCGGACGTCGATGCTCCGGTCGAGCAGGTCGAATCGTATCTGGCGTGGGCGATGGTGGAGTTCGGTGTCGAGGAGGTGTGGCGCCACTGGGTCGGGCAGGTCGTAAACTTGCACTCAGGCGTCGACTCGGAGCGGCAGGTGATCGAGGTATGGCCGGACTTGAGCATGCTCGGCCGGCGGATTCGCAACCGTCACCGACTGCTGGCCTTGTCGAGCGGGGCTTGGCTGCCGGTGTCGCTCTTTGACGAATGCCATCGTTGCACGTTCGCGTACCCGCCGGAGGGCGAACCCGATTTGCCGCCAGCGTGCGAGTTCTATTGTCAGACGGAACGGCACTGGTCGTGCGTTGGTGCGGACGGGCGGACCTGCAGACTCCTAGACCTGTGCGATCAGCACGACCAGTTCTTTGCCCACGACCGGCTCGACCAATTCAATCGCCTGCGGCAGTTGCTGCTCGACGAAGAAGAGGAACAGGCGGCCGTCGAGGGCTTGGTGGCCGGACTGGGTGCGCCAATGCTGTCGCTTGACGGATTCGTTGTCCGGGATGTATCGCCGGGCCAGGTGCAGCTCACGATCCCGTCCGCACTGCGGAAGTTTGTCCTGGGTTGCCGGGGTGAGCCCTTCGTGGTCACGGTGGCGGGCCGACCGCGGGAGGTCGTGCGAGTGAAACGCCAAAGCGATGACGTCGTTGTGCTGACCTGCGCGAATCGCTTACCCTCTCTGCCCATTGGCGCTCCGGTAGCCCTGCGTCACGACGTCGCCGCGCACTTCCCCGTCCGCGACCAACTCGCCCAACTGGACCAATTGCAGCGACGAGTCGAGGAGCCGATCACCCTGCGTTCCGGCGCTCGCACGGTCCCGCTTCGAGTCCACGAGCACACCGCCTTGCCGCCGTCAAGTTTGTCAGCGCGGCTCGTGCTGATCGATGCACCGGGCATGAGCGGGGTGCGTGAAGCGGCTCGAAAGCTGTTACAGTCCGGTCTGCCGCATCGTCGCGTCTTGCTCATCTGTGCCGGTGCGCTTCAGTCGGGCGAACTCGGCATCTCGGCAGTCGAGGTCTCGCCGTTGTCGCTGAGCGAGTTCTTCACCGCGGAGGCTGGCGACACGAAAACGCGATTGACGAAAATTGTCGGCCGCCTGGAGGTAGAGACGATTTGGGAAGCGTCCGCCGAGGATCTGTTTGGTGGGCTTTTCGACCCGCTGGCCGTCGCGCCGATGTTCGACGACGTGGTCGTGCTCAACGCCGAAGCGTTACCACTCCTCGCGCTGCTCCGGTGCCTCAAACTCGCCCGCAGTCGAGTGCTGCTCGTCGGTCAGGCATTGGCCGCCGGTCCGCGTGCCGAGAGTGCTGCGGCCCGGCAGTCGCTGCTGTTCCAAAACCCATTGCGTTTGCTGCTCGAGGCTGCGGAAGCACTTCTGCCGGACGATGTGACCGAGGTGGAGGTGATCCGCCTGCCCGTGCCGCGAGCGGCTGGCGATGCGAGCCGATTGGGACTGCCTGGTCGAGTTGCTCAGGAGGTTCCGATCGTCTGGCACGAATGTCCCACGCCGACGGTTTCGAACCAAGCCGGTGAAGTGCAGTTCGTCGGCACGGTAGCTCGCACGCCCGGCCAAGCACGCGTCACGCGTGCCCGCTTGCGTCTGCTCGACCGTTCATCCATATCGTTGCGTCAACTGCGGCTCGTGCTACGGCGACTGCAAGCGCGGGCGATCGAATCGCTGCGACCACAGCCGCACGTGGACACAACCGTGCTGGGTTACCGCGCCAAAGTTGAGGATGTCCAGACGAGCCTGATCGGCACCGACCACGAGGTCACCGTCGTCCTCGGCCTCGCCGACTCACCGTGGGTGCAAGAGCATGGCCTAACCAACCGCCCGGAGGCGGAAGCCCTGGTGCAATTCGCACGAGAGCAAAACACGCCGTGCGTTGCGGTCTCGCCGTTTCGGGCCCAATGCCGGTTGATCGCCAGTTTGGGAGCCGACCTGCCTCATCTGCGAGTCTACTCGCCCGAAACACTCGGGCTGCGCCCGGTATCTGAGCCGATCATCCTTCTGCTCAGCACGGTGGCTGCCGGAGCGGATCCCGACTTCCCCTTTCCGTTGAACGATCCGGGCAAACTGGCGCCGTTGCTCGTTGGTCCCTACGCAAGTATTCACTTATTCGCCGCTGCCGGCGTCGCCGAACATCACCCGATCTTCCGACGCATAACCGTCCGATGCGAATCGTGAAAGGGCATCATCGGCCTCGCAGGATTGCTGAGGATACCGGCTTGAGGGCCGCGGTATAGAGTACGTCCTGGGGCAGCAACCGCCGGCTTGATTCTCAAATTGAACGTCGTGTATAGTACGCACAGCGACACGACTTGCCTGCGGGCGTCGCCCCCTTGCGAGAATCCTGACGGATGACGGCACCATGGTAATCGCTCCGTCGCAAACTGCAACGAGAGGCATTGTTTTTTTCCAAGGCATGCAGCTCGTGACGGCGGTTGATGGGTGGAGTAGACGTTGACGCCGCGATCTCGGATCCCAAAGAGCCCACAGGCGACCGGCAGCTACGCACGCGTCTGTTCTTGTTCGGCCATGCCAGGAAAGCTAAGCCCATTCATCCAAGAGAACATCCGCGTCAACAGTGGAGGATCCGATGTCGAGCGACCCAGAAGCTGGAAGCAAGTTGCGAAAGGCGATTGAGGAGTATGCACTCAAAGAGGACTTCTCCGGCTTTGCTCAGAAGTCCGACGTCGACGCCGTACTGGCGTGCTTTCTACCCGACCCAGGCCAAGCCGATCAGCTTCGATCAGTGATCGTTGACGGAGTATTCCGATACCTGTTTGCGACAGCGAGCCAGATTTTCGATAGGGTGGAAGGTGACGACGATTTGTTCAACCAGGCTCTCGATCAGTTCCTGCACAGGAAAACTCGCCTGACCGGTGGCAACGTAGCGCACTTTCGGAGGTACTTGAAGCAGGCGGTGCTCACATCCCGTATGGAACGGCCAAAGAGCGAGGTCCGGGAACGATTGCTAAGAAAGCAAAGAAATAGCTATTGCTACCTTTGTGGAACTCCGATTGGTCCACATGAGGATGAACGACTTGATCACGTGTGGCCTGTCTCGGCTGGTGGCGGGACAGGAAAGGCAAATCTTCTCCGTGCGCACGCGCAATGCGAAGCCGCCAAAGCGGATTTGGCAGTTGTCGGCGATGCAGCGGTCGGGCGTTTTGCGTTTACGACGCTCCCGCGGCAACTGGAGCACCGGTCCGAGACGTGGTGGCCCCGGGAGATCGCCACGAGCGAACAGTTTAACCGGTATGTTGACGACTACAGGGCCGCACAGTTGCGGGTTGCGCTCCTGCGACGGCAAGACTTCCGGTGCTATCATTGCCGGACGGAGCTGCGGGAAGCGGGGGAAGTAACGTTGGAGCGAAAAGACAGCGAGGAGCCGTGGTGGTTTCCGAACACAATCGCGGTATGCACAAGATGTTCCACGGGAGGTGAATCGTGCCTGAATACCAAGGGATACTGATCCATCAGCGACAGACTGAGGACGCGCTGTCGTTCTTCGCGTTCGCGACCACTGCAAACGAGATACTCTCCTGGGCTGACATTCAGCGGACGGCCGAGTTGAAGGGTGCAGCGCAACGGTTGAGGAACGAAGCCCACATCAGAACGATCCGCGCATTCATGTACGCCTCCCCGAGTAACATAATTCCGACTGCCGTGACCCTCGCGCTGGAACCGAACTCGTACGAAGTTTCTGTTCTCCAAGAGAATGACGGTGGTCGCGTCGTCTCGGCGACGCTGAGAATCAAGCAGAAAGAGCGGGGAGCCGCAAAGCCCGCGGTGATAATCGACGGACAGCATCGTCTTCTTGCTTTTGCGGCGTTGGAAGACGAGCCGCCCCTTCTGGCGTGCGCGGTCCTTGGCGCCGATGATCTCGAACGGGCCCTGCACTTCGTCGTTATTAACAACAAGACGAAACGGGTGCCGAGTGACTTGGTGAAGGCGATCATGGCTGAACTGACGCCTGGCAGACGCAAGACGCTGAAGGAACGGCTCACGAAGGTGGGGATCACCCTGGGAGACTATGCCGTGGCTCTCGACGTGCTGAATACCAACGAGAGAAGTCCGTTCCGCGATTTGCTCGACTGGGACATCAATCGCGACGGCGTTCGGAGGATTAAACCGCTCGCCCTCGAATCGTCGCTCAGGGCACTCATTGCCGATCTGCACGCGCCCATAGAAATCGACGTGGACGACGCCGTCGGACTCCTCTGTGCGATGTGGCGAGGGATAAGAGACGCCTGGAATGCATCCGACGTCCAATGGTGTGACGACAAGTCGAAACTCGTTCAAAAGGCCGGATTGGTTGCGGTGACTGAGTTTCTGATCGAGCGTTTGAACCTGAAGATCGAAGAGGGATTCGACCTAACGAACCACGACGAAGTCCAGACGTTCTGCGAGTACGTAATGAAGGCCATTCCGTCCCGCTTCTGGTTGATCGACTGGAAACAGCGAGAACTTGACACGTCTGCTGGTCGCGCCCTAATCCGACAATCCCTGGCGGCAATCCGAACGGCGTCGTCTACCGGTGCAGACGATCCCCTTCGCGACGCAATACTTGTACCGTCTTCAGAATAGCACGTTGTTGCCCCCGGCTTTTACACCAATCTGCGCAGCAATATAGTTGTCCCGTCGAGTGGACCAGAGTTGACAGTATGACGCACCAGGAGGTGCCGTTCTACCGTTGCAGGCACTACGGTGGTGTCTTGTTTCAGACCTTCTTTCCGCGAGAATGGGGCGACTCGTGTTAGTTGCGTCGGTTCCACACCAGGGCTTTATACCGGACTAGAAGGTGATTTGAAAGCATCTGGATGTCCCGTGTCGTGTTTTGGATCTCGTTCCATTTGCGCTGGGCGCCGGGGCCGAAATCCCAGTATCCGTCGGTCCAGCGGCATTCGTCTCGCAGGGACAGCAGGTCTGCCGCGAAGACGTCTACCGGGACAACCGGCGGGGTTCGGTGCCGGTCGGCGATGGCGTCCATCAAGAACCCCAGGCTGATGATCCCGGCGCCGTGCATCAGTCGAGACTGGCGCGGCGGCAGGCCCCAGGCGCGCTGGAAGATCTGCCGCACGGCCGTCCAAAAGTTCTGGACGACCGCCACCATGGATTCGATATCGCCCCCCGGTCCGTCCGGACTGCGAAAGCGATACAACACGCCGTCGCTCAGGCTGTTTTCGAGCATCTTCAGAATCGAATTGTCTTTGATGATTCCGCCAGGTGTCGTTGGCGTTTGGATCATGCCGCACAGCGGTGAATCCTCGCTGTGGTTCAAGATGTCCAGCAGCAGGGCCGGAAAACGGCGGCGTTGCAACAGATCCGGCAGTCGCGCGGAGGTCGTCGGCAGCAACTCGTAGATCAAGCCCTTCGGCAGGGGCTTGGTCGAATTGACCAGGATGAATTGCTCGCGCTGCTCGTCATCGTTGGCCGCGATGAAACCGACGACCGAGATCGGAAAAGACTTCACCCGCGCCTCGCGGATCGCGGCCACTCGCTGCTGGCCGTCCACAATCCAACCAGGCTTCGACTCGGTGGCCCGTCCGTTCAGCGGGATGACGATCGTTCCGGTCTGGCTGTAGGGACTGGCCGCCTTCTTCCGATCAGCCACAAAGCGGACCCGCTGGTCGAACGCGACGACGATCGAGTTCGGCAGCAAAGGCGCCTCAGATTCTACATACTGCCGAATCTGGGCGATGTGCGACAGGACCTCGGGGCGCTGGTAACCTTGGATCGCCTGCTGTTCGTCCCGGGCGATGCGCGAGATCGACGTGAACTGAGGCAGCAGCTTGCCGTCAACGGCAAAGCTGTAGATCAGCCGGGATCTTCCCTGGCGGATTTGTAAGGCCGGAAGACGGAGTTGCTTCTGTGGCTGTGGCTTCATGGTACTATGAGCAGAGTGTCAAAAAGGTCAAACACGAACTGGCATGCTGTTGCATCGCTAGGTATACGATTTCATCAGCCCTAGGTGCTGTCGTCGCCGGAGATCAGAACATCTCAAAACGCGGATTCTGTTGGGTTCGACCCTCAAGAAACGCCGTCGTCTGCGAGACTTCGAACATCGCATTCAGATGTCGATCGGACCAGCCCTGAAAAGCCGGAGTCCGCACTACCGGGGCGGTCCAAATCGGTTCCCCTTCAATGGCGGCCAGCGCATCACAGGCCAAACGAACGGACCAGGAGTCGCCCTCGGCGTAATCCTGGTCCGTATACTGCTCAATCACTGCCCTCAGTGCTCCTTCCACCTTCATCAGTGTTTCCCTAGAGATCTCAACTGTTTCAGATTTCATCCTTGGCTCCTTCAGCAAGGCATTCGCAACCCACGGCTTCAAACGCTCTTGTGAAAATGGTGATACGTGACGTACAAGTTGTGAAATCCACGGCGGCGGTTGCGTTCGGCGCCGCGGAAGATGACGACGTGAATGCCCAGGTCACGACAGACCTGGCACGGGCACGTCGCCCAGGGGCGGTCTTGCAGGGTTCTGCCGTAGTCTTCCGATCGGTCCTTGCGCCCGTCGTGCAATAGGTCGTAGTCGCGCAGCAGCTTCAAGAGTTGCGGCACGCTTCCTCCCTGTTCATCGAAACGTGTCAGGGCTTTCAGGCAGGCCAACTCGAGTTTCCTCGCTGCCTCCTGATTGATTTCGCCGGCCCGAATGCGGTTGCCGAGTTTGGCGTTGCCCTCGACTTGCGGCACGCGGATCGCCGAGTATTTGCACGATTCGGTGTAGTAGTTGTCGCGGTCGTGCTTGAATGCTTGCAGCAGCGGCGACGTGCTGTCGAAGCTCACGACGCCGAAATCGCGAAACTCGTCCAGATGCTCGCAGCGGTTCACGCCAAACAGGTGCAAGCCAGTCTTCACTCGGCGCACTTTGTCGATGGCTTTCAGACTGGCCAGGATGTCAGCGGACTGTAATGGAACGAGCCCGCCGACGCCGATGTACGAGTACCCCATCTTCTGCAGATCCCGAACGGCTGCGGCATACGAGGCCGGACTCCAGCCTTGTGCGACGCCCAGCGGGGTAAACGGCAGCTTTCGCCGCTTGTGAAGCGCAAGGAACTCGCGGGCCAGATCCAAGGTGATCGCTTGCCGCTGGCGGTATCCGGCCAGCGCCGCCTGCCCGGCCTCGGTGGCTGCGGCCTCGTCGGATTGGAAGGCGAGGATGACATGATCCACCGAGACTCCGTAGTCGATCTGACAGTCCAAGTAGAAGTCGATGACTTCTTCGACCGAGTAGGGCGGATACTCCTCGCGGACGTAGGAGAACGCGCCGCAGTCGCCCATGGTTTCCAAGGGGCGGTCGCCGATGCGAAAGAACTCGCGGACTCCCTGCCGCAACAACCGGTGCCGCTGGGCGACGGTATATTTCCCGGCTCCTTTCTCCGTGCCGTCCACGATCGCCTTGGAGACTAGCATTCCGCTATAAGGCGGTTGCTCGAACAGTTCGTGCGCGTACTGATCGTTCCGATGCCGAATGCGATGTTCAGATCGAGTTTCGGTCTGGAAATCGAAGCTCGGATCGACCAGATCGTGGCTGTCCGGAAAGAAGAACTTCATGGCGCCAGTCCCTTTGCTTTCAGGTAGGCGCGGACCAACACGTTCGATAGGATATTGATGTGGCGCGGCACATTCTGGACTTCGTTCCACTTCAAACCGCCGATGGCTTCCCAGCTTCCCTCGGTCCATCGGCAGATCGGACGGATCAGTTGCAGTTCCTGGGCCACCTGCTGGGCCGCCCGCCGATCCCGGACGTTGACGCTGGGGATGATCCGATCCATCAATCGCCCCATGGCCCGGATGCCCGCGCCGTGCATCAATCGGCTCTTGTCGGGGGATTGTCCCCAAGCGTCGGGGAACACTTCCCGCACCGCGGTCCAGTACAGCACCAGAATCGTGCAGATCCCGTCAAAGTCCGTTTCCGCGGTGGCGATGTTGCGGAAAGGAAACAAACAGCCGGACGGCGAAGACAAGCTTTCTTCGACCATCTTGACGATCGAGGTATCCGTGATCACGGCCTTGCCGCGACTAGCATCGGTCGTCGATGCGCGACGGATCAAGCCGACAAACGGCGACCGGGGCGACTGATTGAGCCAATCGCAGATGGCCGAGGGAATCCGTTTGGCAGCCATCCGCATGGGCAGCGAAGTCGAGACCTCGGGCAACAGTTCCGTGATCAATCCCCGCGGCAACGGTTTGGCGTTGTTTACTCGCAGGAATTGATCGCGTTGGAGATCCACTTCGTCGGCGACAAAGGCGTTGACGGCAATGGCCAGATCACCGCGTTTGCTTTTCGACAACGCGACGGCTCGTTGTTGCCCATCGACGATCCAGGCCGGTTTGGGCTCTCCATCGGCCGGAAATGGGATCTCGATGGTTCCCGCCGCGGCGCAGCCGTCGTCGACTTCCGGACCACGACTGCGGATGAAACGTACGCGCGACGACAACGCCAGAATGATCGAATTCGGAAACAGCACGTGTTCCGAGTTCAGGTAATCCACAATCTCTTGGATGTGTTTCTTCACCTCGGGCCGCTGGTAGCCGATCAGCTTGCCCGCGTCGTCCCGCGAGATCCGCGAGATGTCGGCCAGTTGCAGCAACTCGCTGCCCGTCAGGCTGAACAGATACAGGGGATGGTCCACGGTCTGTTCCAAACGCAAGGCGCGGCGACGGATCGAATTGGCGGCAGCGGCCATGGCTTACTCCCGAACCGAACGAAACAGGGTCATGAAGCGGGTGTATTCGCACGCCAGTCCCTGGTCGCGCAGGCGGCGCAACAGCGGGGTTCCTCGCAGTTCCGGTTCGCGCCGCAGGGCTTTGCGAATGAACGACTGGACTTGATCGTCACTGAGCGGTTGGCGGTCGTAGGTTTTGATGCGAGGTGCCTGAGCCAGCCACGCGGCGAAACGCTCGCGCAGCACTGGCAGCGTCAGCGGCCCGTCGCCAATCTCGCGGATCGCGTGCCGCGCCAGACGCACATTCAGCGAGCGACGAGCCCCGCCGACCAGAGTCTCGAGGCGTGCATCGCACGGTATTAGATGTTCTTCCATGCCCTCCAACGTGCGGGCGCCTGCCGAGATTACCGACAGCCATTTCGGATCAGCCAACTGCTGCCGCGCTTGCCACAGGTCGTCGCGCAGGGCGTGAAGGTACGTTTCCGAGGCCGCCACGATCACCGGCGACCGGGGCCATTGGGTTGCGATCGCCGCGATCGAGCGCGGGCGTTCTGGGGTCGGCCCGGACCATGCGGCGAGACTTTGCCACCAACGGCGTTGCGATTCGATCGGAGTCAATCCGTCGCGCCGTGCGACCACGGAATCTGGATGCTGGACCGCAAATGTGGCGGAATAGGGCAAGATGTGGTCATCCAGCCTGAGCAAGCCGTACCCGGCCGAGGCGACCCAGATGCAGACTCTCCCGCGCTTTCGCATTGTCGCTCCGTCGAGTTCCTTTGCAATGCTCCAGTGGTCGCCTGAGTACAATTCTCGGACGACGCACGGCGGCGCCTCGTCGGACTTCAAGCGTTCGATCCAGTCACCAACCCGCGACGCCAGCGGCGACTTCGGCACGCTGCGCAGCATCCTTCGCGGTTGCGGCGTTTGCGTTTTGCGTTTCGTACAAGTAACGATCAGATGGATGGTGTTCATGATGGGGTACGCTCCCTGGCCAAGGCACCAAGGCGACGCGGTAGGCGTCGGTGATCGTGGCGTTCTCGTGAAAGCCCAAGGCTTTGTGCAGTTGGATGCTTAGTCGCCAGCGCGGATGGCGAAGACAGTGGCGGATCGCTCGTTCCACATTCTGCCGAAGCTGAGGACCATCCAGAGGCTGCAAGAAGAAATGCTGGAAGGGCAGATGAGCGTAGTCGTCCGGAGAGATGCCTGTCTGCGGATAGACCAGCTTGAGTTCATCGCCTCGACGGACCAACAATTCGGCGCTGGCTTTCGGACTGACACAGATCCAATCGATGCCGTCGGGTGGCAGGATCGTGCCGTTCGTTTCGACCGCCACGGCGAATCCGCGATCGTGCAGGGCATGCACCGTGTCCTGGTCAAGCTGCAACAGCGGTTCCCCGCCGGTGCAGACGACGAAGGGTTGAGCCTCACCGGAGACCTGCCGCGTCCAGACCGCGGCGATCGCGTCGGCCAACTCGGCCGCCGTACGAAACCATCCGCCGCCCGGTCCGTCGGTGCCGACGAAATCGGTGTCGCAGAACTGGCAGACGGCTTTCGAGCGATCCTTCTGTCGGCCGCTCCAGAGATTACAGCCAGTGAAGCGACAGAACACGGCCGGACGCCCACTGTGTGCGCCTTCACCCTGCAGAGTGAAATAGATTTCTTTTACCGCATAGGCCATCCCCATGTTCTCCCTTCGTCTAATTCCACCGGCCGTTGGTACATCGGCGTTGCTTCGTACTCCGTCGGATCGTGGACACCGGCCCGCAAAAATGCTTCGCGGCGTTCGAAACAGGTTCCGCACCGGCCGCAGTGGATCGCGCCGCCTTCGTAGCAGGACCACGTTCTGCCGAAATCGACTCGCAACTCCGCCCCGCGCGCGACGATCTGCGCTTTGGTTAGACGGATGAACGGGCAGTACAGGTGTATCTCATGCCAGTCTGCCAAGCGAATCGCCCGGCCGACCGCTTCGGCAAACTCAGGCCGACAGTCTGGATAGATCGCATGGTCACCCGTGTGCGCGGCGTAGGCCACCCGATCGGCCCTTTGGCTGATCGCCCAACCCGACGCCACCGAAAGCATGATCATGTTGCGGTTGGCCACCACGGTCTGCTTCATCGACTCTTCCGCATAGTGGCCGTGCGGTACAGCGACATCCGGACTGGTTAAACTCGAACCGCCCAGAAGTTCTCCCACACTCGATAAATCCGTCAGTCGCCACTCGACGCCCAAACGCTCCGCAGACCTCTGCGCGTATGCGAGTTCCACGCGGTGCCGCTGTCCGTAGTCTACCGATAACGCAAGCACATGGTCCCCGTCGGCCAGCAACTGATGCATCAGCACGGTCGAATCCAAACCACCTGAATAGATCAGTACGGTCTTCACTGATGGAACCCCGTCTAGCCGAACTGTAGCTCTCCCAAACCGTACCGTATACGATTCGCAATAAAACTGCAACCCGCTGCAGTTCAGATTTCAAGAAAAACTGCGCACTCAAGCAAGAGACTGATACAGCACTTTGGCACAGTCAACGAAATTGAGCGGACACGAAACCGAGCATTCTTAAGGACACTTCTTTCTTGGGGACGGAGAAGGACGATCAGATCACCGCAGTTCTCCGGCATTCGAGCGTTCTTGTTCGAGAGTGTCGCGGGATACGAGAGAAAGATAGGGTACACCAGTGCAACGGTTCTTCTGCTGTCGATGGGCTTGCTGGGTGTTCAAGCTGGCGAAGTGCCTCGGTTTTGTCCAGGCTGGTGTACAACTCGATGGTCATCGCGGGCGGCGAGATGGGCAGAGCCCGTGGGCCATCCAGGGACAGCGGAAGATAGGCGCAGAACTTCGAAGGCGCGAACTGCCGGGTCTTGCGATCGAATGCGAAGTACCGAACTCGACGCCGACCCCACCGATGCCGGCCCTGGTCGGTCTGGATCTGCTGGTTCCAGTGGCGCAGATTGCAGAACACGTCCAACAGGTCACCGACGAAGTAGACGCGGTGCTCCCGGGTGGTCACCACCGGTTGGGAGATCTCGATCGCTCGGGCGATCTCTCGTTGCGGCTGCAAATTCAACTCGGCGAGCGCATGCTTGTCCAGGTGGTTCAGCCGCCGGATTTCGTCGGGGGCGACGCTGGGCAGCAGCGTGGTGTGGAAGGCATTCATGCCGATGTGCCGCATCAAGCAGATCGTGTTTGCGGCCAAATTGCGTCGGCCCCGTACTACGTGGCCGCTGACCATCGAGATGAACGCTTCGGTGGGACGTTGAGGCTGAAACAGATGGGCCGTCGCGAACTTGGCGTGATTGGCCACCGGATCCGCTCGGCTGACTTCGAACTCGATCCACAGCTTGCGTCGCCCGTCATTGCGCTCGAGAGCCACGTCGGCTTTGGGCATGTACCCGAACAACTCGGCCATCGCGCCGTCCAGCACCGGCACCTCGCGCCAGCACGTCCAGCTCGGCGGACAGAACTCCGCGAAACTGTCCTGCAAGTATTCCGTGAGTGCGCCCATGACAGCAAAGAACCCTGAGCCAACGCCGAAATTGATTCCCCGAATATACCCGAGCGAAGAAGTTGGACAAGAGATCCGTGTGCGTGGTGCGCGCTGCGACAAGAAGATGGAAGGACAAGAAGATGGTTCAAGGCGGTGGTTTTTCTGTCCCACGATCTTTCTGTCTAGATTCGGGTTTCCCGCGCGATGTCGGTGGGCGGGTTCCGTCGGGCAGTTCCAAACTCTGTTTGGTGCGAGGGATTACCGGTGGGCTGACGCCGCACCGCTCGCCTTTCCGTGTTCGGACCCGCGTTCGGCGCCCGCGGGCCACACCGCTCGCCGATTACCGGTGGGCTGACGACACATCGCTGGCCTTTCCGTGTTCGGACCCGCGTTCGGCGCCCGCGGGCCACACCACTCG
>JAHDXO010000059.1:0-37350 GCA_023382975.1 Pirellulaceae bacterium | reverse complement strand
GATTACCGGTGGGCTGACGCCGCACCGCTCGCCTTTCCGTGTTCGGACCCGCGTTCGGCGCCCGCGGGCCACACCGCTCGCCGGGGGTCGGTCGGGGATCGTCGTGGGTGCGATCAGGGTGTGGGGGGTGGTGGATCGTGCATGACTTCTTCGATGGCCTGGTGCAGTTGACGGGCAGTGACGGGCTTGGAGACGTAGCCGTCCATGCCGGCGGCGAGACAGGCTTCGCGGTCGCCTTTCAGGGCGTGGGCGGTCAGGGCGAGGATGGGGACGTGGCGGCCCGTGGCCCGCTCGGCCGCGCGGATGGCGCGAGTGGCTTGCAGACCGTCCATCTCGGGCATTTGAACGTCCATCAACACCAGATCGAACGGCTGCCGCGCGGCGATCGCGACGGCTTCGCGTCCATCCTTGGCCTCGGTCACCCGATGCCCTTGCTTTTCCAGGACCGCCGTAGCCAGTTTGCGGTTGACCGGGCTGTCCTCGGCCAGCAGGACGCGCAACGATCGGACGGCCGTCTGGCCCGGCGGCGGAGCGGCGCCGGACGACCGCTCCGCGGCCAGCTCGCCGTGCAGGGCGCCGACGATCGCTTCGAGCAACTCTCGCTGCTTCAAGGGCTTGAGCAGACAGGCGGCTACGCCCAGCGATTGAGACAGCGACTGATCGCTGGCTTGATCGCCGGAGGTGAGCATCATGATCACGGTCTGGGGACTGTCGTTGGTGCGGCGCAGTTCTTCGACCAGGTGGAAGCCGTCCATGCCGGGCATGGCCACATCGCTCAGCAACAGCCGGAACGGATCGCCGGCGGCGTGTTGCTGGCGCAGACGCTCGAGTGCGGACGCCGCATCGGAGACGACGGTGGGCCGCATGGACCAACTGCGGAGCAGTTCGTCCAGGATCCGCCGGTTGGTGGCGTTGTCGTCGACCACCAGCACGCTGGCGCCGGCCAGACTGTCGGTGACGGCCGGCAGGCTCTCGGCAAACTCGGGCGGTGCGATAACGAAGGAAGCCGTGAAGTGGAACGTGCTGCCGACGCCTTCCTCGCTGTCCACCCAGATGCGGCCATGCATCAGCTCGACCAACCGCTCGCAAATCGCCAGTCCCAACCCGGTGCCGCCGTGGCGGCGGGTGCTGAAGCGGTCGACCTGCTCGAACGGCTCGAACACGTTCGCCAGCCGATCCGCGGGGATTCCGATCCCTGTGTCCGAAACGGAAAACCGCAGTGTCAATTCGTCGCCCGCGCGCGAATCGAGCGAGACGTCCAGAACGACTTCGCCCGCGTCGGTGAACTTGATCGCGTTGCCGATCAGATTGATGATGATCTGCCGCAACCGGCCGGGATCGCCGATCAAGGTGTCGGGGATCTCGGGCGCCAATCGCCAGGCCAGTTCCAGGCCGTGCGTGTGCGCGCGGAAGGCCAACGATTTCATCGTGTCGCCCAGCGCGTCCCGCAGGCGGAAGACGATCGCGGCCAGTTCGAGTTTGCCCGCTTCGATCTTCGAGAAATCCAGGATGTCGTTGATGACCGACAGGAGAGCATCCGAAGCGTCCAGCACCAGTTGCAGATACTCGCGTTGAAGCGACGTCAGCGGCGTGTCGAGCACCAGTTCGGTCATGCCGATCACGGCGTTCATCGGCGTGCGGATCTCGTGGCTCATGCGGGCCAGGAACTCGCTCTTGGCCCGGCTGGCCGCTTCGGCGGTCAGTTTGGCGTCGCGAAGTTCCCGGGCGGCCTGCTTTTCCTTGGTGATGTCCCGCACGGTGGCTTGCAACAGCAGTCGTCCTTCCAGCTCCATCCGCGTCAGCAAGACCGTGGCCGGGAATTCGGTGCCGTCCACTCGCCGATGGGTCCACTCGAAAAAGTGGGAGCCATGCTCCATCGCGATGGCGATCATCTGCCGGGCCTTTTCCGCCGACGTCAGTCCGTCGGGTTGGAATTCGGGCGACAAGTCCGCCGGCGTACGTTCGGTGAATTCCTCTTCGTCCGCGCAGGCGAACAACTCGATGGCCGACGGGTTGCCGCTGAGAAAGCCATCGCCGGCAGAGAGGATCATGATCGCATCGCGGGACGAATCGTACAGCGTGCGGTACTTCATCTCGCTGGTCAGCAACGCCTCGGCCGCCAGTTCGCGCCGGCTGCGGTCCCATGCCGCCCGCGCCTGGACCACGTCGGTTACGTCGGTGCCGACGCACAACACGACCGGATGCGGCTCGCCCGGGATCGCCATCCGAACCCGCTCCAAGCGGACCAAACGGCTTCGGCCATCGGGCAGAGTCAGAGGGATCGTCTCGACAATCGACGGGCTACCCGTCTCGATCACCTGCCGATCCTCGTCCAGCAGGCGTCGGGCCTGCGCAGCATCCGGATGGAATTCGGACTGCCGCCGGCCGACCAGGGCTTCGGCGGGCAATCCGTACGCATCCGCCGCAGCCCGGTTGACCAGTCGAAAGTGATCATCGCGGTCCTTGAGATAGACCAACTGCGGAAGCAGATCGAAGACCGCCTGAAGATCGATCATGGATGGACACGCGTTTGGGATTCGGTGCGGAGACAGGACTCGACAAAGGCATTTTGAGGGCCTCCTGTCATCCGTCAACCCGCGAAGCGGGGATTTCCGGCGAAAGACCGCGAATCTATCGCTTCACGCCAAACAGGTAGGTGTAGTAAACCGGGTTCATTCCGGCCAACGGTTCCTGGAGTTTGTCGAGTTCCGCCGCCGGGCCATGCACCTCGATCCGCGTCAGTTCGGCCAGTTGCATCAGAGGCCCGAGCAACAGTCCGACATTGGCGAGGTGTTCCAGCAGCCCTTCCGCGCCGACGTAGGCTTCGCGGCAGAAGACCTCGTCGCCGCGGATGGTGAAATCGTAGTACAGGTTGTTCTTCTCGGTCGCGGTCCTTTCGAGGAACGCGGCCAGCGACGCCTTGAACTCGTCCAGTTTGCCCGGATGGACCTTGAAGTAAGGGTGGATGCTGACCACATGGTCGGGATCGTGCATGAGTGGATACTCCCTGGTTGAGGTTGCTGCCCTGGCGGGCCGTCGGCTCCGCGGGGGCGATCGAACGAAATCGTCTCGTCCGGACAATCCGGGCGTTGTGTCCCCGTTATACGCAGCCCGCACGAAGAAATCTACCAGCGCTCGGCGCGAGTCTCCGATCACCTGCTGTGAACATCTTGGCGAATCGCGGAGAAGCACAATTCCGCATGGCATCCCCGCCGAAATCGTCTCGGCGGAAGCCTGTCTGGCGGCTATCTGTAGCCGTCAGGCGTAGAACCACCGAGGCGAGCTCTGGTGTGGACTTAAGTTCATCGGCAGCCTCGATTCGCGTTATTCCGATTCAAAGCCGCCGAAAGTTGCGACATTGTTCGCCCCGAAGGGGCAGCGACATACCAGCCCAGGGCAACGCCCTGGGTTGAGGTGGGAAATATCCCTCATGAGCCCTGAAAGGGCGGCACAGGCCGCCGACGCCACCTGTTGTCCTGCCCTTTCAGGGCGATCGGATTCTATGGTCTCCGCAACCCAGGGCGTTGCCCTCATCGTTACACACATTTTGGCGAATCCGCGGGCACTGGCGTAGCAGCGAAGCTGGCGCAAACAGCGGGGTTTGCGGCTGGATGGCAAACGGGGCGGAAGGTGATTGCGGTTGGTGATGGAGCGTCGGCAGACTATCTTGTGGCGGAGATGAGCTCGGCAATGGAAGCCAGAGCTGCGACTTTGGTCAAAGGAGTGACATCATGCAAGCCTGGGTTATGGAAGAACTGGCATCCTCGGACATCGGCGACGAACGACTCGATCGGCGTTACCACGTGCTTTTGGATACCCTCAGCCGAAAGCCGTCGGTCAGTATTCCTACGGCTTGTAATGGCTGGACGGAGACCCAGGCAGCGTACCGGTTCTTCGCGAGCGATCGCGTCGATGAAGAGAGCATCTTGTACCCTCATCGCACGGCAACCCTGAAGCGGATCGAGCAACAGGACGTCGTGTTGTTGATTCAGGATACGACGGAGATCGATGTCACCCGCCCGGAACAACAGATGGAGGGAGCCGGACCGCTGAGCGATCAATCGCATCTGGGATTCTACGATCATGCGATGCTTGCCGTCACGCCGGATCGAATTCCTCTGGGGGTGGTCCACGTTGACATTTGGGCGCGCGACTCCGAAGAGTTTGAAGAGAACAAGAAGCTTGGAGAGCGAGGCAAGCAGACAAAACGCAAAAGCAGGCACATCGAAGACAAGGAGAGCTTCCGTTGGTTGCAGGGATATCGGGAAGCCTGTGCCGTGGCCGCCGAAGTGCCCCAGACCCGCATCGTTTGCATCTCCGATAGCGAAGGCGACATTTACGAGTGTTTTGCAGAGGCTGTCGCGGGTGGTGACGACGGGACGCCCCCGGCGGATTGGATTGTGCGTGCCTGCCAGAATCGGAGTCTTTCATCGATCAACGATAACCCGAATTTGCAGAGACTTTGGACCGCGGTAGCTGCGTCGAGGGTGGTTCAGACCTTGGAGGTGGATGTTTCGAAAAACCAACCGCAAAGTAAGGACGACCGCAAACGGAAGCAGCCCCGTTCTGCACGAACGACGACCGTGACCGTTCAGGCCAGTCGTGTCACGCTGAGAGCCCCCGCTCGGCGCGGCGTGCAACTCCCGGACGTGGAAGTGAACGCGATCTTGGTGCGAGAAGTCGCCCCTCCCCAAGGCGAGGAGCCGATCGAGTGGCTGCTTTTGACGAGTCTGCCGATCGACTCGTCCGCTGATATCTGCTTGGTGATTCAGTATTACTGCTGCCGTTGGCAAATCGAGATCTACTTTCGCGTCTTGAAGAGCGGATGCAAGGTGGAGGAGCGACAGTTCGAATCAGCGGAGCGTTACAAGGCCTGCTTGACCTGTTACATGATCATCGCTTGGCGGGTGCTGTACGTGATGATGTTGGGGCGGACGTGCCCTGATATGCCCTGTGACGTCGTGCTGACGGAAGACGAATGGAAGAGCGTGTACATGATTGTCGAAAAGGTGGAACCGCCCAAGAAGGCGCCCAGCTTGGGCACGATGGTCTTGAAGATCGCCATGCTTGGCGGCCACTTGGGGAGAAAGCATGATGGGCCTCCTGGTCCCAAGACGATGTGGATCGGGATGCAGCGGATGATGGACTACGCCGAGGCATGGCGCACGTTTCGCACCACGCCGCCTGGCAATCGAGCACGCGGAATTTGTGTGTAACGATGAGGGCAACGCCCTGGGTTGAGGTGGGAAATATCCCTCATGAGCCCTGAAAGGGCGGCACAGGCCGCCGACGCCACCTGTTGTCCTGCCCTTTCAGGCAACGCCGAGAAGCATTTTCGTAGCCGAATTCGTGAGAATTCGGATGATTTGCGAGCATTCCGAATTCTCACGAATTCGGCTACGATCCGTTCGTAGGCCATTTTCCGCGTCAGAAAATGCTTCACGGCGTTGCCTTTCAGGGCGATCGGATTCTATGGTCTCCGCAACCCAGGGCGTTGCCCTGGGCTGATTTGTTCCGGCCCCTGCGGGGCGACATCTGTGGACTGCGAGCAGCGTTTCCGCCGTTAAGTCCACGCCACCGAGGCGAGCTCGGGTGGCGACGAAGAATTGCGTGCGGAGGGCTGCGGCTCGGCCACAGACCGGCCACCGCGCCGCAGTGGGCCACTTCCGGCGGGCTGCCTACCGGACGGACGCCCCGAAGCGATTTCTGAGCACAATCGTTTCCTTCGGGTTCCTGGGCAACCGGATTCAAGCTGGCCGCGGGCCGGGACCGATAGGGTAAATACGCTACGCCGTGCGCAGAAATGCCTGTATGCTGACCAGGGGGGTATGGTATGAAGGCTCAAGTGCTTGGCATGGCGCTGCTGTTGCTGATGGCGGCCGCCGCCAGGGCCGAGGACTCAGCGCCATCGCCGGAAAACGAACCGTTTCCCAGGACGGCCAATGCGGCCCGTCGGCCGATGGATGCGCCCAGCCCGGCGGTTCCCTTGGTCTTCCACCGCCAGGACACGTTCGCCATTCCCTTCGCCGTCAACCAGAACTCTCCCACGCCGGTCGATGTGATCTTGTACGCATCCGGCGATCTCGGGGCGACCTGGGACGTGTACGCCCGCCAGCCTACGACGCAGAAGCAGTTCGTATTCCGAGCCGCCCGGGACGGGGAATACTGGTTCACGTCCCAGTTGGTGGCCGCCGGCGCGGCCTCGCCCAACGCCGCGGGGCTGGGCCCGCAGTTGAAGATTGTCGTGGATACGCAGCCGCCTCGACTGACGCTCGAAGCGAAATCCGAACCGGGCGGAATGGTTCACGTGGTTTGGGAGGCGCACGACGAGGCGCTGGTGCCGGAGAAGCTGGCGCTGAACTACCAGACGAATCCGGGACAGGCTTGGAAGCCGTTGGAGACCGAGCGTCCCGCGGCGGACGCCCTGCGGCGGACGTTGCGCGGCGAGACGCGGTTCCAGCCGGAGCGCGGCTCGACGCTCGTGTCGTTCCGGCTGGAAGCGAGGGATTCGGCGGACAATGTCGCGGAATTGACCCGGCGGTTGTTTCTGCCGCTGACCATCGCGTCCGCATTCGGCGCGGCACCGGCGCCGCGGACAACCACCGACGTTCCCGCCGATCCGTTTGCTCGTCACGGCCTTCCGCCTGCGGATCCTGACCAGCAACAGGCGAATCTGGTCCTGCCGCCCCCGCCGTCGGGCGAAGCTCGCCCACCGGCGACCGCCGCGGCGACCGGTGCGGCGACCGGCGCGAACGCTTGGCCCAGTCAGAACCCGGAGAGTCAATCCTGGCAACCTTCGTCGGTCCAGTACCATCCCAGCTCCGGCCCCACCGGTTCGCCCGTCGCTCGCGAGGCGGTCGCCAGCGCCCGATCGCAAACGGACCGGGCGTCGAATGACGGCCAAGCGGCGGTTGGCCGAGGCGATACGGCCGACGGAACGGGCACCGCCTACGCTCCGCTGACCGACGATCGTCCCGCGGAGACTTCGACCGATATGCCAGCGGGCGAACGGCCGCGGATGACCAACGCCAAGCGTTTCAACCTGGATTACTCGATCGACGCCGTTGGACCTCAGGGCGTCGAGAAGGTCGAGCTTTGGGTGACGCGGAACGGAGGGCGAGACTGGACGCTTTGGACGTCCGACGAAGATCTCGAGAGCCCGATGCTGGTCGAAGTTGCCGAAGAAGGGATCTACGGATTCCGCATCGTGATCGTCGGCAAAAACGGGCTCACAAGCCAGTCGCCTCGAAACGGCGATCCGGCGGATCTCTGGGTCGGCGTCGACACGACCACTCCCGTCGCGGAAATCACCTCGGCGGCCTACGGCAAGGACCAGTACGCCGGGCATCTGGACATCCGCTGGACCGCGACCGACTCGGGATTCGGAGCGCGGCCCATCACGCTGCTGTTCAGCGACCGCAGCCAGGGGCCGTGGACGACGGTCGCGTCGGGACTGCCGAACACGGGGCGGTACCATTGGCGAGTCGACTCGCGGGTGCCCGACCAGTTCTACCTGAGGATGGAAGTGCGGGACGAAGCCGGCAACCTGTGCGTGGCGGAATTGACCGAACCGATCCGCTCGGCAGGCCTCACGCCCCGAGGCCGGATACGAAACGTCGAACCTGCGGCCGACTAGTGGCCCGCGGGCGCCGGACGCGGGTCTCGTCAACATCATCGCGACGCAGCCCGAGCGAGAGCCTCGCGATGGGAATCTCACACGAACAACCATCGCCGCACGGTGGCGATCAAGTCCCGGAGCCAGACGTAGCCCACCGCGCGCTGCCCGCAGTGAATTCGCGCCGTGACACCGGCGCCGGGACGCAGTTCGGGCTGTTCCTCCGAAGCGATTCCCGCGGTCGCCAGCGCGGACAAACGCTGGTCCATGTCCGGCTCGATCAGCAGCGACAGGGTGTCCAGCCTCGCGCGGTGATTCGTCCCGGGGTTCGAAGCCAGCATGTAGGTGACATCCAGTTCCGGACCCAGTTCGTCTTGTGCCGCGCGCACGATCTGAATGTCCTTGTCGGATACCCGCAACTCTAAGATCCAAGGTCCGCCGGTGTCGCCGATGGTCATCAACACCTGGCCGCGCTGAACCGGCCGGGCCTGCAGACGCTCGGTCACCTGCCAAGTCAACACTTGGCCGTTGATCGGCGCATCGACTCGCAGACGCTGACGCTGCTGTTCCAGCAGTTCGCGCTGCTGCATCAGCGACCGGGCGACCGCTTCGAGCCGCTGCTGCTCGGCAGCCATCCGCGAGGCTTCGTCGCGCTGGGCCGCCGTGGTCGGGGACGAGCCCAGCCGAGTCGATTGCAGCGAGGACAACTGTTTTTCGACCGTCTGAAGCTCGCCCAGGATGCGAGTGGTCTCGAATGCCAATTCGGGACTGTCCAATTCGACCAGCGTTTGGTCCTCCGCAACTTGTTCTCCGTGCTGCACCGCGATCCGAATCACTTGGCCGTCGACCGGCGCGAACACGTGGCGGCGACGGGCGGGTTGCGACTTGCCTTGGCAAACGACGTCCAGATCGGCGGGGATCCAACACGCGGCGGCGATGGCCGCGACCATCAGTACGGCGGTCGCCGCCAGCCAGCGGTGACGCCCACGCTCGGTCCAGCCAGCCATGGCCGCCAACCATCCGACCAGCGGCAAGCGGCTGTACTGCTCCGCGTTTGTCAGCGCCGACCGACTGTGCCGCGCGACGATCGAGATGCGTTGCCGATAGGCATCGTCCAGCGGTCGGGCATCAAACGTCTCGAACACCAACACGCCGATGCTTGGCGGTCTGAAATGCGTCTCGGGCTCGCCGGGACCGCTCAACGGAACGACGACGAGCGAGCGGGCATGGGACAAGTCCAGGTAGCTGCAGACCGCCGCTTCCAACCTCGGGGCCAAGTCGCTTTCCGATCCGTCGTACCACAACGGTTCGTCCATCGCTGCGACCATTCCGGCCAGCATCTGCAGGTGCTGCACCGAATTGGCGCGAGGTTCCGGCCGGTCCAGGCCGCTGACCGCTGCGACGCGAAAGCCGCTGCGGCGCCGCACCAGCACGGCAAGCCGGTCGCAGCCGGCCAAACGTTTGCCCTCGTTCGCGACCCGGCAGACGACGGTCTCCGCGTCCAGTGTCTCGTGGATCCGGGCGACAAAATCCTCGGTCTGTTTCGAGAACGCCTGACTCGCCCGCAGTTCCTGGATCTGCCGCTTCTGTTGAAAACCGCTGGCTACCTCGGACAAGGTCTCCAGCAGCGCCGCGTAGCCTCGGCAGCCGTCCGCGGAAAGCTCGGTTCGTTGCAAAATCTCGATGACTCGAATCGCCCGCCGATCGCTGCGAACCGCGCAGGCGAACAGTCGCCCGTCGACGCCCGCCAACCATCGCTGCCCGTCGCTGGAGGGCGTCGCGATCCAGCGAGCCTGATCGAGACCGCAAACGCTCGCCAGAAATCGATCGTGCTGCTGACGAATCGCTGCCTCGGAAAACGAGGCGGCTGCGGACAACTGCTTTTCCGCCAGAACGCGAAAGCCTGCGGAGTCTTCGACGGACCAGACGAAACCGCCAAGGGCGGCTCCCGCTCCCACGGCGCGGTCCAGCAGCAGCGAGTAGAACTCCGGCTCGGAAACCTCGGACGGCGAAACTTGAGCGATCTGCTCGATCCATTGATCGATCTGCCGCAGCGCGTCGTCGCCCAGTGGCTCCCGAAACGGCTCGCGCTGGTTGAGGATCGCATCCATCACTGTCCCTTGAGTCGGGATGACCTCTGACGTTTGATCAAAGCCGGATTCGTGAGAATTCAGGACGCGAAGAACCAAGATCGAAGTCCTGCGATCCCGGGTGCCGATCGATTGGGCACGCGAAATCCTAACACACCAGCGGAAACGAGGCTACGGACGGCGACGGACGCCCTCGCAACTGGACCAATTCCATTCCAGGACGATTGCGCCACACTGGGCAATTTGTTATAAATAGGAAATCGCAATCGGAGCAATGCGGCGGATCGGCGTCGGTTCCAACGCCGACCATCGGCTTCCGGTCTTCGGACAAACTGGCCATCGCTTCGGCCCTATGCCCGTGCCGGACTCCCGCCGGAAGTGCTTGCCGAGCGCAGCCGCGGTTGCGACAATTGTCCATAGGTTTCTGTTTGTTCGTCAACGTCAGGTGCAGTTATGTCCGTGAAGACGCCGGCCGAATTCCTGGAAGTCATCGAGAAAAGCAAGCTCCTCTCCGAGCAGCAAATGGTCGCGGCCCGAAAATTGGGCGACCAGGAATCCGACGCGAAGAATATCGCCCGCAGTCTGTTGCGCGACGGCGTCCTGAATAAATGGCAGGCGCTGCATCTGTTGGCCGGACGTTCGGCCCTGACGTTGGGCAAGTACAAGCTGTTGGACCAGATGAATGCCGATGACCGCCAACGAGTCTTTCTGGCGGAACACGCCGAATCGGGACGGAAAGTCGCGATTCAGACGCTGCCCCGACTCGGTGCCGACCAGAATTCGGACGTCGCGTCGCAGTTGCAGGAAAAGGGACGCCAATTGGCAGCCCTGGAGCATCCGTCGATCGTCCCGTTCTACGAGGTGAGTGCCGAGGGAGATCGGTGCTTCCTCGTGACGGAACAACCGCGGGGCCGAAACCTGCAGCAGATCATCGACGAGAAGGGACCGCTGCCGACGGAACAGGCGGTCGGCTACCTGTCTCAGACGCTTGAGGCACTTGCCTACTCCCACGAAAGCGGCGTGAGTCATGGAGACCTGCGGCCGACCAATATCCTGGTCGACGATCAGGGCCAAGTTCGGGTCGCGAATCTGGGTGTCTCCGCATTGATGGACAGCGGTGACGAGACAACCGGCGAAGATTCCAAGTCCAAGACTCCGGACGGATTTGCTCCTCCGAAGGAATGGTCGCCCGGCGAACGGCCCGGGCAAGACCGCGACCTGTATTCGCTTGGCGCGGTGATGTACGCCATGTTGACGGGGAAAGTTCCCGCCGCGAATCTCGGCTCCGTTTCCTTGGTGGAACAGCGGCCCGACGCGCCGGAATCCCTGGTGCAATGTTTTCAGAAATTGACCGCCAGCGACCCCGTAGAACGCTTTGCGTCTCTGGTGGAAGCAGGCAAGAAGCTTCGGCCGGCAGCATCGGACGCACCAACCGCGGGTGGATCAGCGGATGTTGCCGTGGACAAACCGGCATCGGCTGCCGCCAAGGTGTCAGCGCCAACTCCTCCCAAACGAAAACCGGTGGAAAAGGCGGCGCAAGAAACGACCGACAAGCCAGCGGAGAAATCAGTCGCCGCGGTTGCGGCCACGAAGGATTCACCGAAGCAGCCGGCGTCCGAGAAATCTGAGGATTCGAAGTCGAAGATCATTGTGCCCGGTCTGCCCGACGCATCGGCCGCGATTGCGGCGACTCCCAGCACACTGGCCATTAACACCAAAGCGAAACGACGGCCGCCGAAAGGTGCCGGCGGAAAGAAGCCGCCCACCAAGAAGCCCAGCGGGACGGGCGACGCTGAGGCGACGCCGCAGGCTGCACCGGTTGCCAAAGCGGGCATTCCCAAGTTGGCCTACGTGATCGGGGGCGCTTCCCTGGCTGGCATCGTGCTGCTCGCCGCGGCCGTTTTCGCGGTCATGTCGATGATGTCGGGCGGCGACCAGGTTCAAGTCGCGGAGGCGCCGCCGGCCGCGGAAGCGGGTAACGATTCCGCACAGGCGCCTGCGGCGACGACTTCAACCGATAACGCGGAATCCGACCCCGCGCTGGACTTGGAGAGCGACCCGCTGCCCGTCGAGACGGATCCAGAGCCGCCGGTGATGCCGACACCGGTCGCGCCGGCGCCGAAGACAACGGTCTCGGAGCCGGCCAGCGGTGACTCGACCGAGACCGTCCCCGCAGACGCGGTTCCGGAGACCAGCGACAGCGGGAATACCGAGGTGCCTTCGAAGCCCGTCGAAGAGCCGAAACCGGCTGACACGACGGAAACTCCGCCGGAGCCCGCGACGCCGGAAAAGCCGAAACCAGAGCCACCCGCGACGGAAACGAAGCAAGAACCGGAGAAGCCCAAGCCGGAACCGCCTGCCAAGCCCAAGCCGCCCGCGAAAAAGGCGTTTGCCGATTTGCCAGCCGTCGTTTCGCTGCCGGCCCTGGACGCAGCCGATGCGCTCGAGCCGAAGACGCTGGGCCAGATCTACGCAACTCGCGACGACCAATGCTTCATCCGGATGCGCGGCGGGGAAGGCGCTTTCAAGGGAAATCGCGTTTTTGCGATGCGAAATGCCGACGGCGGGACGGCCGAACGGGACTGGGAAATCAACCTTCGCGACGCATCCGCCAGCAGCGAAACGAAAATTGCCCACTTGTCGTTGAACGACAAGTTCCAACTGGTCTTTCAGTGGCAGCCCGCGGCAAAGGACGATTCCGCAGCGGCTCACCTAATCAACTGCGCACTGAGCATGACCAGTCGCGGCGAGACGCACGTGCTGCTGCTGAGACAGCCGACGAAGACGCCCGCGTTGGAGATTGACTTGAAAGAACCACCGATTCGGCAAGGCATGAAGTTCGACACACCGCCCGATCCCGGCAAGATCCGGGTCGAGTTGACCGGTGTCAAGGGCGTGAAATCCACGATCGAACCGCAACCGGTTTTCAACGCGGAAAAAGGCGAGGCCTGGATCAAACTGCAGGACGGCGGCGGACTGGTGTCACTGAAGGTCGAAACGGACATGAAAAGGGAACTCCAGTTGCTGATCACCCCCCACGTTCAGTTGAATCCGGACGGGAGGCCGGAACGACTTGTCGTGCGTCAAGTCCAGCAGTCAAAGGCCCAGTTGCAGGCGGCGGTGGCCCAATGGGGCATGCTGGTTCAGCAAGGGCAGGCCATCATGAAATCCAAGGCCCCCGAACAACAGAAGAAGCAGACCGAGCAATATCTTCGCAACTATGAGAACGAACTGAAGACAAGCCAGGAGACGTTGGCGAAATTCGAGGCGTTTGAACAGCTATTGGAGAAAAATAAACCCCAAATCGGTTTCCGCGTCTTTTACGACGCGGATGGAAGCGAGATAAACCTCTTGGTGGCTGGTAGTTAGAGCCATGATTGGCGGGCCGTTGGCGGCCTGTTGGCGGGCCACTGGCCAGGGAACGGCAATCAGCCTGCCAAGAAGGAGTCCCCATGTGTTACAATCCGCGGTGGGCCGGGAACAAGCTTCGGCTTGGGGGTTCGCCCCATTTTTTTGCAGCCTCGGACGTTGAGCCGCCAATCGCTGCCTTTAGGTTCGCGGAAGTTGAACAGCACTGATGGATAACGATTTCGACCCCTACTACAAGTGGCTTGGAATACCGCCACGCGACCAGCCTCCGAATCACTATCGGCTGCTCGGTATTGAATTGTTCGAGTCGGATCGCGATGTGATCGATGCCGCAGCCAACCGGGTGATGGGGTATCTGAAAGATCTTGCCGTCGGCGACGAAGCGCAGCACTCGCAGAAGCTGTTGAACGAAGTGGCGCGCGCGCGGCTCTGCCTGCTCAACCGCCAGAAGAAAGTTGACTACGACGCCGAATTGCGTGCCAAGACCGGCACCGACGAGCGGCACGAGTCCCCGCCTGCTTTCAAGACGGAATTGGCCAGCGAACCGGCCGGGCCGCCACCGTCTCCCCCGCCTCTGGCTCCGTCCCGGGCGCCGGTGGTTCCCGCGCTGAACCTGAAGCTTCAGAGCCCTGCGGGGCGGGCAACTCATCGGCAGGTTCGCACCGCCGCGAGCGAAGGTGTGACCAAAGAGGGTGCGAAGGCACCGGTCTTGTTAATCGCTGTGGTCGCGGTCGTTTTGTTGGCAGGGATGGCTGTCGGTGCGTTGATCCTGTTCCGCGGCGACAAGACGACGACCATTTCCCAAACCGAGCCGCCCGTCGTCTCGGGTTCGTTGCCGACCGAGCTTCCTTCCGAGGATCCACAGGGCACGAACACGCCGTCGCAACCGGACCACCTACCCCCAGACGGTTCGCCTAACACGGAAAGCACTTCGCCAGGAAAGGTTGCGTCGGATCTGGGGATGGATCCCCGAGCCCCGGACGTACCGGATTCTTGGCCCCATTTGAATACCGACAACCAGACCACGGAATCCGACACCAGTTCGTCAGGCACGAAGACCGCACCGCTCGTCCCTGATTGGGGCGGAACCGTACCGGAGCCGAAACCTTCATCGGAACCGGCGGTCGGCGACCTACCGAACCGCGAGGATTTCATCGATCCCACGATGCCGGAGGAGGATCCGGCGAAACCAAAACCGAACCGGCCAAGAAACAAGCCTGGCGCCGAAGTCGATCCTGACAACACCTCCGCCGACGAACCGCGTCCAGCTTCCCCCATCGACGGCCCGTTTCGCGACTTGGCGAACTTCATCACATTGCCGCCAAACGAACCGTCGAATGCGTCGCCCACCGTGCTCGGGTCGGTCCATCTGGGTGCGCGGGAACCGTGTTTCATCAAGCTTCGCGGCGGCGACAAGGCGGTGCGGGGCGCTCAGGTGTTTTCGCTGCGCAACGCCAATGGCGGCACGGCCGAACGAGATTGGGAGATCTTGCTGAGCGACGGCGGCACCCAGACGAAGGTCGCCCACTTGTCGATCGATGCCGCGGGAGACCTGGGATTTCGCTGGGAGAGACCGGGAGCGGACATCGAGGTCGCTGGGAATCTCTGCAACTGTGCCTTGGTGCTGAACGTACCGGGCAATACGCCCCGTGTTCTTGCCCTGCGCGCCCCGGTTCGATCCGAATCGCTCGTGATCGACTTGGAGAAATCCGCGCCCAAGAGCGACCTGCGGATCGATTCGCTGCCCGACCCTTCGGTCGTCTACCTAGAGATCGTGGGAGTCGGAGGCTCCGCGTTTGAAGTCAAACCTGCGCCGGTTTTTCTGGTGGAAAAAGGAGAAGTCTGGCTGACCGTCGAGGAAGCCGGTGGGCTGCTGGTATTGAAGATCGAATCGTCCGCGAAACGGGGCATCGTTTCCCTGGAAATCAATCCTCACGTTCAGTTCGCGGAGAACGCCAAGCCGGAAGTTTTCGTGGTCAAGAAGATGCCGCAAGTCCTGGCGCAATCCACCAAGGCTTGGCAGGCCCTGCAGTTGAACATTCAGGGCATCACCCAGGCATTGAACCAGAACTTGCCTGGGCCGCAACGACAGGCGCTGCAGCAGAACCTGGCCGCCTTGCAACAACAGGAGAAGGAGTATCAGGACTATCTGCAGCGGCTGAACCAATTGCAGACGTTTCTGGAGGCCAGGAAGAGCAAGGTCGAATTGCAGGTGCGCGTATTCCGCGACGCCGACACCTCTCAGATCGATATGTTCGTCGCCAACTCGTCGCCCGACGAATCTTGATCTTCGGCAACCCGCGGGAATCGATCTGCCAGTGAGTCGGCCATTCGAGGCCGACCTCGGACGAACCGAACCAAATCCACGAGACGATGGGTTGCGCCGTCTCGATCCGAACTGTCACGAATTCGGCTGACGCATCGCTCTCGCCAACGCGTCGGCGAATGACGCCAGATGTTCGAGGCGGTCGCAGAAGGCGGCGTACCGCATACGATGTCGCAAGGACTCACTCAAGGCGCGGCCTCCCACGACGATGGCGACGTCCCGATGGTGCGAGTCGAAGAACGTCTCATACTGCTCGACGAACGACTCGGGATCTCCGAGGTAACTCGCACTGATCCAGAACAAGGGCGGCCGATGGCGCTGGACGGCTGTCTCCAGGGCAACGAAGGGCAGAGAGATGCCGAGCGATTCCGCGTTCCAGCCGATTTCCCGCAACACGATTTCCACCAGGGACGTGGGAAGACAGAAGTGATCGCCCAGCGGTGTCGCTCCCAATGCAAGCGGAGCCTCCGCGTCGGGCGAAGGCAAGACGCCCCGGATTTCCGACAGAATGCGCCGCATGATCTCGGTGGCTCGACGCTCTTGGTAGACCTCGGCTTCCCCCTGTTCCCACAACTGGCCAATCCGATGGAACGTCCGAGCGATCAGCCGATCGCCGATTTCACTCATTCGATCCCCGGACAGGAAGCGGTCGAACACCGCCCGGCGGCAAAGGACCTCGTCGCCTTCGACCAGCCCGCGGGTGAGCGTGTCCACCGCTCGATCGGCTGTTCCTACCCCGTCGCCGGTGCCGCAAGGTAGCCCCAACACCGTCGCATCGGCCACCTGGATGCGTCGCCCGCGGATGCAGCCGACCAATTCCGCCGCAGAGATCCGACGATGACCACCGCGGGTCTTTTCGGTCGGCATCCAGCCTCGGTCGCACCAACGTTTGATGGACGATTCGCTGGAGCCGATCGCTTGAGCCGCCTCGCGGGTTGAGAAATAGCTTCGCATAGATAGCCGAAATGTTGAACGGTTTGAGCGTTATTTGTTGCCTGTTTCACAAGCTCCACGTTGATTTTCTAGCAAAGTTACAGGAATTTCAAGTGCAATTTATTCTTGTAAGATATTTGCTGAAATCAATTTACGGCAAATTGAAAACGTTCATGAAAAATATTTGAACGTTTTGAACGTTTTTCTTGTTGACCGGCGGATGTTTCACCGGTATAACTCGCATGAACGATTTGAACGATTTTCGGATGGGATGCCGGTGAGCAACACCAATCGGAGCGAATCGTGCATGGGACATGTCCGTTGGCGTCCGCCCCTCGCTTGGCGGGAACCTTTGAGGTGCGGCGCCAACGGAATTTCAACACAGAAATACAAGAGATCAGGAAAGGCGAAACGACATGGCCACAACGACCCTGCGAGAGAAATTGTCGAAGCGATCGAAGGTTCAGCGCGTGGATCTGGTTGCCAAGCCCGTACAACTCGATCTGAACAGCCTGCGAAGGCGGACCAAGCAGCTTCTCGATCGAGAGATCGATTTCATTGGAAATCGCGAGTTTTCCGAGCCATCGGCTCGGACGCGGATTCTGGAGACGGCGGCGGACGAGTCCAGCCAGACGGAAACCAAGACGCGGCTGCCCAAGGATCTGCCCGCGCACTTGGGTCGCCTGTGCGAGTCCGGACTGCTAACCGCCGACGAAGAGCGCGACCTGTTCCGGAAGATGAACTACCTGAAGTTTCGTGCGAACATGATTCGAACTCGTCTCAACCCGGAACTACCGGACCCGGCCGCGATTGCCGAGTACGATGCGTTGCTGGCCGAATCGAACCAGGTTCGCGATCAGATCATCAAGGCGAACATGCGACTGGTGATCTCGATCGTGAAGAAATTCGTGACGCCCAAGCACTCGTTTGACGATCTGCTGAGCGACGGCATTGTCTCGCTGATGCAGGCCGTTGACAAATTCGACTACGACAAAGGGTTCCGCTTCAGCACCTACGCCTACCGGGCAATCGCGAGAAACGCCTTCCGATCCATCACGGAGCGTCAGAAAGAGGAGTCGCGTTTCGACGCTTCCATGTCCGAGGATCTGTCGAGTGTGCCGGAACAGGATAGGACTTCGGCGCTGGACGAGAAGGAATGGATGTCGATGCGATCCAACATGCTTGAAATGCTGGATCAACTCGATCGACGCGAACGGTTCATTCTGCGGGGCCGATTTGCCCTTGGTGCTCACCGCAAAGTTCGGACCTTCCAGTGCTTGGCCGACAAGCTCGGCGTTTCGAAGGAGCGGGTGCGTCAGTTGGAGCAGCGCGCCATCGCCAAGTTGAAGGGCATGGTCGAAAAATTGCGGAGCGAGGGCCCGGGAGCGACGATCGCGATGGCTTGATGTCTTCGAGTTGCCAGCGGCGCTAACGCCGTTGGCAGACGGGACAGTAGAAAGTCGATCGCTGGGCTTGAACGATGCGTTGGACGATGCCCTGACCACAGGTGCGGCAGGGTTGCCCGGCTCGGTCGTAGACGCGGTGATGGTTCTGATAGCCGCCCGGATCGTTCAGGGCGTTACGGTAGGTGCCGTCGGAGAGCGTCGAACCTTCGTAATGGATCGCCTCCTCCAACACCAGGCAAACCGCCTCGTGCAACCGCTGCCACGCAGACTGCCCCAGCCGGCTGCACGGCCGCGCGGGATGGATCTCGGCCACGTTCAGAATCTCCGAAGCGTACAAGTTGCCGATGCCGGCCACAGTTCGCTGATCCAACAGTGCGACCTTGATCGCCCGGCGGCTCTGGGACAGACGGTCCTTTAACTGCGACAGGCTGATAGTCAACGCATCCGGGCCGAGCCTTCCGGGACCGTACAGGTCGCTCCACTGCTCGGGCTGGGCCAACCGCACCGAACCCAGTCCGCGACGGTCCCAGAACAACAACTGTTCCGCTTCCGATCCGTCCAAGGTCAGCCGCAACCGTAGATGCTCGGTGTCCGGCGGTTCGGCCAGCAGGACCAGACCGGTCATCCGCGGCTCGAAAACGATCGACGCGCCGGTCTCGAGCCGCAGTGAGACTCGCTTGCCGACGCGGTCCACCGCTTCGATCCGTCGGCCGACCACGCGGCGACGGAAGACGTCGATCCGCGGCGTCACGGCGATGGGCTTCAGATGGCATACCGGACGCTCGACCTCCACGATCGTTGCACCGACCACGGCTGCCACGCCGCGGCGCATCGTTTCGACTTCGGGCAGTTCCGGCATGAAATGGTCCTTCCACGCGATTAGGTTATCGCAGAACTCATGGGACGGGCAATCCGCAGGACGGTGCCCGGTCGATTTTTTGGATGAATCAAAATTCAGAGTCTTGTATCGGCGCGATTGTAGAAGTAATATCAGGAGAAAGCAGATCAGGACGCCAGAGGGCGAGGCATGACGGGCTCCAGTACACCAATCCGTGCGGCACAGACGACCGTATTGGCCGTTCGGTTGGGGACGCATCGGTATGCCTTTCCGATCGAGGCAGTGGAAGAGGTTTTGCCGGCCCTGCCGATCGATGCGGTTCCTGAGTGCCCGGATTTCGTCCTCGGCGTCGTTTTCGTGCGAGGTCGTTCGATTCCCGTGCTGGATGCCGCGGAACGATTGGGATTCAAGGGACACAAGCGTCCGGACGAGCCGCCGATTGTTTGCGTTCGCGTTGGCGGACGGCTGGTAGGGGTCGAAGTCGATGAAACAATTGACTTGATGGAGATTCGGCTCGACCCGGTCTTGGCGGCTGATGGCAGCGGTTCGCGGGAAGGTGTGTTAAGTGGTCTTGTGGAGTGCGATGGTCAAGTTATCCGCATTCTGAATCTGGACAAGCTGATCGCCGAAGAGGTCTGGTCAGCCTGTCCCTGATACTCGTCGTCTTTTCTCTGTTGCAGTTCATGCATCGAAGCTTGTTGAAGGTGCCGCATGGGATTCCCCGAGGCGGGACAGGCTGAATCCCTCCGTCAGTTGATGGAGTTGGAGACCGGTATGGATCTTGCCGGTTCGCGGTTTCTGCGTCTGAAGGATGCGGTAGAAGCCGTTCTCCAGCGTCCGCTGGCCGACTCCGACATGCACCAAGTCATGGTTCAACCGGATCGGCGAGCCCGGTTTCTGGAAAGTGTGACGGGTCGTCTGACGGTCGGAGAATCGTACTTTTTCCGGAACGAGCATCATTTCCGCGCCCTGCGCGAGCACGTGTTGCCACGGATTCTGCAGGAGAATGCGGAACGTCGGGAGATCCGGATTTGGAGTGCCGGATGTTGCACCGGTGAAGAACCGTACTCGGTGGCCATTCTTCTGGACCAGCTCCTTGGCAGCGGCAGTCCTTGGCGGGTTTCGATTCTGGGAACCGATCTGAACCCGGTGTTCCTGGAGCGGGCGCGGGTGGCCAGCTATCGGGACTGGTCGTTCCGGCAAACCGAGATTCACAAGAATCCCGCCTTTTTCCGCCAGCAGGGTGACGTCTACTCTCTTGTGCCCGCCGTGCGTGCCCGGGTTCGTTTCGCCTATTTGAATCTGGTCAAGGATGTCTATCCGTCGCCGCTGACGGGAACCGTCGGGTTGGATTTGATCCTGTTTCGAAACGTGGCGATCTATCTGAAACCCGAAGTGACCGCCGCCATCATCGGGCGGTTCCGGCAGGCGTTGCGTCCGGGCGGGTGGTTGTTGTTGGGCGAGACGGAGGTCAATCTGGCGCCTGCCGAGGGTTTGCAGGCAAGACGCTTCGAGCAGGCGACGTTTTACCAGTCGATGCCGGCGCAGGAAGCGGCGCCGGAGGGAGCGGTTCCGTCGTCCCTGCCCGCGTTGGCCGTTGTTCTTCCGGTGCCAGCGGCCACGGCATTCCCGGCCTCGCCGTTGCCCGATTGGTTGCCGGCGTACTCGCTTCCGCAGCAGGATACCAGGGAGAAATCCGCGGACCCTGGAAACGCGGCTGGAACCGGCCGGGGCAACGATCTCTCGATCGGAACCGTGTTGCAGCAATCCAGCCGTTCCGCAGCCGGGGACGGTTCGGCGTGGGAACAGATCCAGCGACACCTGAGCCGGCGGGAGTTTGCCGGGGCGCAGCGGGCGATTGCCGGAATCGCGGACACCAGGGACCGTGCGGCAATCCGTTTGCGGTACACGCGCGAGCTGCTCGCCGCGGCGGAAGTCGGCCAAGCCCGGAACATGCTGGACACCTGCCTGACGGAAGATCCGCTGCTGATCGCCGCCCAACTGCTGAGGGCCAGTCTTGCGGAAGAGGCCGGAGACCTGGCGGCTGCCGAGCGATACTACCGTCAGGCCTTGTACATTGACCGCAAGTGCCCTATCGCGCACTTTCACTTGGCGCTGGTGCAACAGCAGCAGGGCCAGGCATCCGCTGCCGCCCGCAGTCTGCGGACGACGCTGAAGCTGGCTGAGGGCGAAGATCCCCACGCGCTGGTCGCGCACGGCGAGGGGGTTTGTTACGGCCGTTTGAAAGAGTTGGTGCTGTTGCTGAAGGAGAACCTGGCGTGACCGATACCTGTCCTGCAGATACGACGGTATGGGGCCAAATCCGCCACCGCCTGGCGCAGATGGAGGCGTCCCGCACGGCAAGCGCCGACCCGGCGGCCTTGGCCGAAAGGTCGGCCAAGCGGGCACGCGGTTTCCGCGACCGGACCGCCGCCGTTGCACCGGCCGGGTCGCAAGTGACCTTTTTGGCTTTCAACAAGGGGCGCGAGCGGTACGGGATTCCTCTGGAAGATGTTGTCGAGGTACTGCCGCTCGATCAGTTCAGCCTGGTTCCTGGTGCGCCTGCGTTCCTCCTCGGCGTCGTTCATTTCCGCGGCACCATCGTGTCGCTGTTGGACTTGGGGCTGGTCCTGGGCATCCCCGCATCCGGACTGGCCGACTTGCACGTGCTGATCGTGGTGGAAGCCGGCGGCAAGCGGATTGCGGTGGCGGCCAGTCAGGTCGAGGAAATCCTCAGCGTGCCCACCGACCAACTAAAGCCGTCGCCGGGCCTTTCCGGCCAGGCGCCGCCGGAATGGATCGCCGGCGTGTACGACGAGAACCGGATGATTGTGCGAACGGCTCAGATCCTGAACGACGCGCAATTCGTCCGCTGGAGGCAGGACGACGTTTCCGATCGGCGCCGGACCGACGTTCCGCGCGACTAGGCAACCGAAACCGGGGCATACAAGGAACTTCCGATGGTACTCACGATTGGCAAGCAACTCGGGTTGGCCTTCGGGGCCGTGATTCTGCTGATGGCCGTCAGCGCGACGGTGGCGTATCTCAAAGTGTCCGAGATGGACCGCACGGTGGCCACCGTGGTGGACGAATCGTTTCCCACGGTCCGGGCTTGCGACGAGATGCTGCACGGACTGGTCAGCTCGGTGGCCGCTTTGCGCAGCTACATGATTCTCGGCGACGATCCGCAGCAGGCCGAGCTTTTCAAGAGCGAGCGGCAGGACGCCTGGAAGGGCATCGACGATGCGATGGTCAGGCTGAAAACGTTCTACGCACGCACGACGGATCCCGAAAGCAAGAAGGCTTTTCAGGTCGCGCAGGAAAATCTCGAGCCGTTTCGTTTGGCCCAGCAGCGAATCGAAGATGTCGCCCAGACAGAGGACAATATCCCGCCGTTCCGCCTCGTGCAGCAGGACGCCGCGCCGCGGGCGGCAGCGGGCCTGGCGGCGGTCTCCGGAATGATCGACGCGGAAGTCTTGTTGGAAGCCGATCCGGAACGACGGCTGCTGTTGAAGCATTTGGCGGACATCCGCGACGCGCTGACGCAAAGTCTTAGCAGTGTCCGCGGCTATTTGCGGGCGGCCGATGGGGTGTTGAAAACGGAGTTCAAGAACCACTGGCGCACGGTCCAAGACGCCGCCAAGAACATCGACGCCCAAGCCGAACTGTTCCAGGGAGACCAGGCGGAGCACTGGGACGAGTTGAAGCGCATCCTGGCGGAACTCGAACCGCTGATCCAGCAAGTGTTCGAAGCGCGCGACGCGCCGGAGTGGAACCAGGCGAACCATCTGCTGGCCACCGAGGCGATCCCGCTCGGCTCGCGCATTCGAATCGCCTTGGACCAGTTAAAGAACTCTGCCGTCGCGCGGGTGGTGGAGGATCGCAAGTCGATGACGGCGGCCGGTGCAGCGGCCACCGCGACGCTGATCGTGGCCACTCTGATCGCCGTGCTGATCGCCGGCGCCGTGGCCGTCGCGCTGAGCCGCCGGATGGTGGCGGCCATCCAGTCGCTGTTGGGCGGCGTTCAGAACGTCGCCGCCGGCGATCTGACGGGCGGAACGTTGCGCGTCGCCACCAAGGACGAGATCGGGCAACTTGCCGACAGCTTCAACACCATGGTGACTTCGCTGCGCGGCTTGATTGCGGATGCCCGCACGATGACCGGCGAGGTGGCTTCGTCCAGCAGCGAAATCGCCACCGCCTCGCAGCAGCAGGTGTCGAGCCTGAATGAGACCGCGACCTCGTTGAACCAGATCACTACGACGGCGGAACAGTTCAAAGCGACGATGCAGGAGTTCGCCGACCGCGCGCAGGCCGTGCAAGAGGCGGCCAACGAGACGGCCAAACGGGCCGGCGAAGGCCGGACGTTGACCATCGACTCGGCAGCGCGGATCGAACAGGTCCGCGCGAATTCCCAAGCCGCCGGAAGCAGCGTGCTGAATCTGTCCGAACAGATGCAGCGGATCGGCGAAATCACGGCCACGGTCAACGAGATTGCGGAACAGACCAAGCTGCTGGCGCTGAACGCGTCGATCGAGGCCGCCCGCGCGGGGGAGGAAGGACGCGGATTCGCCGTGGTCGCGACGCAGGTCCGCGAACTGGCCAACCAATCGAAAGGGGCGGCAGGACGGATCGAGTCGCTGATCGCCGACACGCAGAAATCGATGCAGGTCGTGGTCACCAAGATCGAAGAAGGCAGCCGGCTGTCGGAGGACTCCACGGAGATTGTTCGCCGGGTCACCCTGGCTTTCGACGAGATCGCTCAGGCGATCGGACAGACCCGCGAAGCCATGTCGCAGATCAACGTCGGCGCCAAGCAGCAGGAGCAAGGCATCACGGAACTGGTCGCCAGCATCACTCAGATCGACACCGGCATGCGAGAATCGCTGGCTGCCGCGGAACAGACCCAGAAAGCGATCGTCGCCATCGACCAGCGCATTCGGGCGCTGAATCGATCGGTTGCCCAATTCAAGACGTGAGGCGATGATGGCCGACCCCGTATTCGAAATCTTCCGCGAAGAAGCCCGCGAGCACCTGCAGGGGCTCGAACAGGGATTCCTCGACCTGGAGGCGGCGGAAACGCTGCCGGAGCGGGCGGCACGGATCGACGCCCTGTTCCGTCACGCGCACAGCCTGAAAGGCGACGCACGGGCCATCGGACTGGGCGACTTGCAACAGGCGGCGCAGACGCTCGAGACCGTTCTGGACGACCTGAGGGAGAACCCGGAGACCGTCGACCGCTCGATCGTCTCCCAGGGACTGGCGCAACTCGACCAGGTCCGCCAGGCGTTCGAGGCTTGGCAGCAGAGCGGCGAGAGCGAACAGTTGCCGGGCCAAGGCGAGGCGCTGGAATCCCCGCCGGTGGATCCGGTCGCCGACCGGAAAAGTCCCGCGGAATCAGGCGGCGACGAGTCCCGGACGACATTGCCCGCCCTGCCGGTTCCGCTGGCCGAAGAGAGTTTCACGGTCCGCGTTCCGTCCGACCGGTTGGATCGGATGTTGACGCTTGCCGGGGAGATCCGGATCGCGCAACGGGCCGGGGGGGTCTTGTCCGAACGGATGGCGGACTTGCGGGACGACCTAAACCGGCTGCGGAAAGCGTTCCAGGAGCAAACGGCGGCGGAGTGCCTGCCCGCGTTGGAAACCGCGCTCGATCAGGTTCTCCGGATCGAAACCGGGCTGCGCAACGCGCGCACGCGGGAACAACTGCTGGTCGAGGGGCTGGAAGCCGATATCCGACAGGCCCGCCTGCTGCCGTTGATCATGCTGACCGATTCTCTGCGCCGCGCCGTCCGCGACCTGGCGCAGTCGCTTGGCAAGACCATCCAGTACCAGGCGGACGTGGGGCAGATTCTGCTGGACAAGGCGGTCATCGAGGCCCTGCGCGAACCGCTGCTGCATCTGGTCCGCAACGCCTGCGACCACGGCCTCGAACCGGCCGCCGAGCGGCGCGCTGCCGGAAAGCCGCCGGAAGGCTCGATTTGCATCCGGGCTGCGCGGCGCGGCGGACGGATCCGGATCACCGTCTCCGACGATGGCCGCGGCATCGACTACGGACGCGTCCGGGATCGACTCCGCCGCAGCGGACGCTTGACCGAAACCGAACTCGGCCAGTTGACCGACGCCGAACTCGCCAAGTACCTTTTCCAGCCGGGTTTCAGCACGGCGGAGGCGGGGCACGTCTCGGGCCGGGGAGTCGGACTGGATGTGGTGCTCGATACGGTTCGTCGGTTGCAGGGGAGCGCGGTATTGGAAGCGAGTTCCGCGGCGGGAGCTACTTTCGCGCTGACCGTGCCTGTAACGGTTTCGACCATCCGCGTCCTGACGGTTTCGAGCCACGGCCAATGCTACGGCGTTCCGAGTTCGGCGGTTGTCCGTACCGGCCGGGCGAAGCGAGACGAACTGCGCGAGTGGGGGGAGGGATTGGTGCTGCCCGTCGAGGGCCAGCCGGTCCGCTGGGTGCATCTGGCCGATCTGTTGGAGATCCCGGTCTCCCGGCCGACCACCGGCGTGGATGCCTGGTCGTACCTGTTGATCGCCCACGAGGGCCGTTTCGCGGCGGTGGCGGTGGACGATCTGGACGAGGAGGCGGAGGTCCTGTTGAAGCCGCTGGGCTTTCCGCTGAAGGGCCTGCCGGGAGTCATTGGGGGCACGGTTCGCCCCGACGGCTCGGTACAATTGGTGTTGGATCTGAGCGTTTCGGCCTTCGGCCGGCTGGCCGGCCCATCGGCGACCGGGGGTGCGGCGCGGCGCGACAGGCCGCCGACGGCTCAGGCCGAACCCATCGCGCGCATCCTGGTCGTCGACGATTCCCCGACGACGCGGGCCATCCTGAAGAACGTGTTTTCGGCTGCCGGATACGCCGTGCGAACCGCCACGGACGGCGTCGATGCCCTGGAGCGGTTGCGATCCGGAGCGACGGATTTGGTAGTGACCGATGTTGAGATGCCCCGCTTGAACGGTTTCGACCTGACGCGGCAGATCAAAGCCAAGTTCGGTCTGCCGGTGATCCTGGTTACCGGCCGCGAAAGCGAAACGCACCGCCGCGAAGGACTCGCCGCGGGCGCCGATGCGTATGTGGTCAAATCGACCTTTGAAGGCCAAGGACTGCTGGAAATCGTGAAGCAGTTTGTGTGAACGAAACAAGATGTTGATGCGGAGGCCCCATGATCCGGGTTCTGCTTGTGGAAGACTCTGTGACCCAGCGGGAGATCCTCCGTCGGCTGCTGAATGGCGACGGCGCGTTTTCCGTCATCGCGGAAGCGCGGAACGGCCGGGAAGCGGTGGAACTGGTCGAGCAGTGCCGGCCCGACGTGGTGTTGATGGACATCCACATGCCGGACATGAACGGGGTCGAGGCCACGCGCGAAATCATGCGGCGGTTTCCCGTGCCGATCGTGATCGCCAGCGCCACCTTGAAGAAACGGGAGATGGATTTGGGCCTGGAGGCTTTGAAGGCGGGCGCCGTGTCGGTGATCGCCAAGCCGGAGGGGGCGGTGTTGCTGCACCTGGAAAAGATCGCTCCGCAGTTGCGTGAAGAACTGCTTTCCGCGTCGAAGGCCAAGGTCCGCCGTTTCGCGGCGCCGCAGCTTTCCCTTTCCCCCCCGGCGCGTCCGACGGTCGATCTCTCGGCGCGTCTGCGGGATATCCAGGTCATCGGCATCTGTGTTTCCACGGGCGGCCCCCCGCTGTTGCTGGAGATGTTTTCGGCGATTCCGAAGCCGTATCCGCTGCCGGTGCTTTTGGTCCAGCATATCTCGTTCGGATTTGAAGAGGGCTTTGCCCGGTGGCTGAGCGATTCGACCGGCCAGCCGGTTTCGCTGGCCGCGAATGGCCAAAGGCTGGAGCCGGGGATTTGGATCGCTCCCGGGGGCTGGCACCTGACGCTCGCCAGCCGCACGCGGTTGGACTTGCGGGAGCGGCAGCCGGCCGACATCCATTGCCCGTCGGGCGATCCCCTGTTCGAATCCATGGGGAAGCACTTCGGGGCCAACGCCGTCGGCGTTGTGCTGACCGGCATGGGCGACGACGGCGCTCGTGGTTTGCTGGCGTTGAAGCTGGCCGGCGGGGTGACCCTGATTCAGGACGAGTCATCAAGCCTGATTTGGGGAATGCCCAAAGCCGCCAAGCAGTTGAATGCGGCCGTCCTCGAACTGAGCCCGGAACAGATCGTGCGTGTCATGATGGAAGTGGCTGAATCGAAGTTCGCCAATCATGGTCCGACCATCCCATGAGCGATATCCTTCTCATCGAAGACAGCCGAACTCAGGCGCACACCTACAAGCGTCTGCTGGAAGGCGCCGGGTACAAGGTCCGCCACGCGGCGACCGCCGAGGAGGCGTTCCGGCTTTGCCTGGAAGCCACTCCGGATCTCGTCGTGCTCGACCAGTACCTGGGCGAACTCTCCGGCCTGGAGGTCTGCCGGCGCATCAAGGGCGACATCGCGCTGCAAGTCATCCCGATCGTCGTGCTGACGGCGAGTCAAAAGGAACGCGACCACGTCGCCGCACTCGACGCGGGGGCGGACCGGTTCCTGTCCAAGGAGAGTCCGGACGAGGATCTGCTGGCCGTGGTGAACGGCTTGCTCAAGAGCATGGTGCCCGTGGATCCGGGGGAACACGGCGCCGAATCCCGCAATGCGTTCCTGCGCGGAGCGCGGCTGTTGGCGATCGACGACAGCCGGACGTATCTCGCGGAGCTGTCCAGGAAACTGACGCAAAGCGGGTTCCAGGTGACCACGGCCACCTCGGGGGCCGAAGGCCTGGCCCTGCTGGAACAGCAGGCGTTTCACATCGCGGTGGTCGACGTGGTGATGCCGGAAATGGACGGTTTCGAGGTCTGCCGCCGCGCCCGGCAATGGGCCGATCAGACCCAGAAGCAGTTCGGCTTGCTCATCCTCTCCGGCAAGGAAAACCGCGAGGTCCTGCTGCAATCGCTCGAATCCGGGGCCGACGACTTCGTCAGCAAGCAGCAGGACATGGACGTGATCCTGGCTCATATCAAATCGCTGGTCCGCCGCGTCCGCATGATGGGACACATCCAGTCGATCAACCAAAGGGCCCATCTGCAGGAGTTGGCCCTCCGCGAGGCCCAGTGGCAGCGCGAGCAAGCCGAAGAGCGGGCCCATCATGCCGAGAGCCGCGCGGCGCTCTACGAAGAACTGGAAAAGGTGGCCGTCGAGCTGAAGCAGTCGAAGCAGCAATTGGAAATCGCCCGAGACAACGCGGAGGCGGCCAACCGCGCCAAGAGCGAATTCCTGGCCAACATGAGCCACGAAATCCGCACGCCGATGAACGGGGTGATCGGCATGTTGGAACTGCTCGCCAGCACCGAACTGACGCTACACCAGCGCGAGTACCTGAGGATGGCCGAGCAATCGGCCGAAGCCTTGTTGCGGCTGTTGAACGACATCCTGGACTTCTCGAAGATCGAAGCCGGAAAGCTGGAACTGGAGTCGATCCCCTTCGACCTGCGCGACAGCATTGCAGGAACGGTTCAGACACTCGGCGTGCGGGCCTCTGCCAAAGGCCTGGAACTCGCCTGCCGCATTCCGCCGGAGTTGCCGGACCGCTTGATCGGCGATCCCGGACGCCTTTGTCAGATCATCGTCAATCTGGTCGGCAATGCGATCAAGTTCACCGAGCAGGGAGAGGTCGTGGTCGACGTCCGGCAGGAATCGGCCACCGAGGAAGAAGTGCGATTGCAGATCTCGATCCGCGACACGGGAATCGGAATTCCCGCGGAAAAGCAAACGCAGATCTTCGAAGCCTTCAGCCAGGCCGACGCTTCGACGTCCCGGCGCTTCGGCGGTACCGGATTGGGCCTCGCCATCTCCTCGCAATTGGCCGGAATGATGAACGGCCGGATGTGGGTGGAAAGCGAGCCGGGCAAAGGGACCACCTTCCATTTCACGGCCGCTCTCCGCCGGCAAACGGCGGCGATCCCCCAGGCGCAGAAGATCATGCGGCATTTGATCGGGGTGCGCGTCTTGGTCGTCGATGACAACTTGACGAACTGCCGCATCCTGCAGGAGATTCTGACCAACTGGAAAATGAAGCCGACGGTCGTCCATAGCGGCAAGGCCGCGTTGTCGTCGATGCAGGAAGCTGCCGACCGGAACGAACCATTCGACTTGGCGTTGCTGGACATGATGATGCCCGAAATGGACGGGTTGGAATTGGCCCGACGCATCCGGGCCGACCAGCGTCTCGACGAGTGCGTGCTGCTGATGCTCTCGTCTGCCGGCCGCTTAAAGGACGACGAAGACTACCAGCGACTGCGGATCGCCCAGTGGCTGATGAAACCGATCAAGCAATCGGACCTGCTGAACGTCATCGCCAGCTCGCTTACCCCCCAAGTGGACGATGACGGGCGAGAAACACAAGCGGCGGACGAAGGCTCCCGGGAGACTCCGCCGCTCGACATCCTCCTGGCCGAAGACGGACTGGTGAATCAACGGGTGGCCATCGGTCTGCTGAACCTGCGCGGACACAAGGTGGTCGTCGCCAACAATGGCCAGGAAGCGATCGAATGGCTGACGCGGCGGCACTTCGATCTCGTGTTGATGGACGTTCAGATGCCGGTGATGGACGGTTTCGAAGCCACCATCGCCATTCGCGAGAACGAAAAGACGACGGGAACCCACACTCCCATCATCGCCATGACGGCCAGCGCCATGAAAGGCGACCGCGAACTTTGCCTGAAGGCCGGGATGGACGGCTATCTGTCCAAGCCGATCAACGCCCGCGAACTGTATGACGCAGTGGAAAACATCGACCGCGCATGAGCGAGTTGCGCACTCGGCACGCTTGGCCGGAGTGGACGCTTCAATCCAACAGGGCGACCAGCAACTGGGTCAACACCGTCATCAACACCAACGCTGCCGGGTAGGCGGCGGCATAGCTGGTCACGGGGATGTCGCAGTCGGTCTTGTTGACGATGGCGCCGATCCCGGCGGTCGAGGTCATCGCGCCGCAGGTGCCGCCCAGCACTTGCATCCAGTTCATCCGCAGGAGGTAGCGGCCGGACAGCGCCGACACCGTCAGCGAGACCGCGGCCACCACCAGACTCATCACCAGCGGCATCGTGCCGTGCTGGTGCAGCATGTCGACGAAATGCCCGCCTGCATGATAACCGGCCGCGGCCAGAAAGAGCGCGAGGCCCAGTTCCTGGGTCAACATGCGGGCGGCCAGCGGCATGTAGCCCACGATTCCCATCAGTCGTCCGAAGTGGGCAAACAGCAATCCGGCCAGTAGCGGACCACCGGCCAATCCCAACCGGAACTCGCCGACCCCCGGAACGTACACGGGAACCATGCCCAGCACGATGCCGAAGACCAAGCCGAATCCGACGGACATCAGGTCGGTTTCGTGCAATTTGCGGATGCGGTGGCCGGCCGCCTGTTCGAACGCCTTCAGCCCCGCCGGTTCGCCGACGGCCGTGACGCGGTCCGCCATGCTGAGCGAGGTGTTGCCGTTGGGAACGAAGGTCACGCCGTAGCGTTCGATGCGGGCGATGGTCACGCCGAACCGGCCGCGCAAGTGCAGATCCCGCAGCGACCGGTTCAGCATGCTCGGGCTGGTGACCACGACATCGGCCCGGTCGTGGTCGCTGTCGATCACCACCGATTGCTCGGTGCGCTCGCCCAGCATGATCGCCAGCAGATCGACGTTGCGCTCGTCGGTGACCAACAGAATGACTTGCCCGTCCTGGAAGACGTGGTCCTCCTTGATCGGGAGCAAGCGGTCTCCGTCGAGCACGCGGGTGATCTGCCAGCCAAACTTGTCCAGCAGCGGCAGGTCGTGCAGCGACTTTCCGAACACGGCCGGATTGCCGATCTTGATCAAGAACCGGCCGATCTTCTGACCGGACTTGGCCTGTTGCAGCAGTTCGCGTCCCATGACTTCCAGGTTGATCCGCAGCAGTCGCGGCAGCAGTTGGACGAACAGCACCACGGCAACCAAGCCGATCGGGTAAGCCATCCCGTAGCCGATCGATACCGCCAGCGATTGTCGGCCCGCTTCCTGGGCCGCTTGGAGTCCGGCCGCCAAGGCCGGCGAACTGGTCATGGCTCCCGCGAAAATGCCCGCGGCCAAATCGCCCGGGATGCCGATCGCCCGGGTCATCGACCACGCCACGGCACCGCCGGCCACGACGGTGATAATCCCCAGAAATGCTAACTGCTTGCCAGCATCGCGAAAGGTGCGGAAAAAGGTCGGTCCGGCGCCCAGGCCGACAGCGTAGACAAACAGCACCATCCCTAGCGTCCCGGAGAACTCGGGCATCGCCCAGTTCTCGTGCTGGCCGAGATGCCCGAACAGCAGTGCGGCGAACAGCACGCCGCTGGTGCCCAGCGACATGCCGGCGATCCGGATCGAACCGATCCCCATGCCGACCGCGATGACCAGGAAGCACAGCACCATCGGCTCTTCCAGCACCCGACTGACCGCCTGCCACGGCGACAGCGGCGCGGCGCCGACGGCTGGCGCAGGGGCAGGTTCGGCACCGAACACAGGCGGCAATACGGTAAGCAACATCGCCGCCGCCGCCGCGACGACGAACAATCGGCGCATCGGGTGGCCCGCGGGCGCCGAACGCGGGTCGATATCGGCCGCCGGTCTCACCCCGTGGCCCGCGGGCGCCGAACGCGGGTCGATATCGGCCGCTGGTCTCACCCCGTGGCCCGCGGGCGCCGAACGCGGGTCGATGTAAGCCGCCGGTCTCGGAGAGACCGAGCCACTTGAAGGACCAAGCTTCCTGGATGCCGACACGGCCGTTATTCCTTCCGGCCCGCCAGCAGGCCGCGATGTTGCATCCAGGCGATCAGCAGGTCCGGCCAGGCGCGCGTCTGCTCGGGGCCGCGATTCAGCCCGATCCCGTGCGGTCCGGACTCGAACAAGTGCAATTCGACAGGCACTCCCGCGCGGCGCAGGGCCATTGCGAACAGCAGACTGTTCTCGGCCGGCACCACTTTGTCCTGGTCGGTCTGCAACAGAAACACGGGCGGCGTCTGCTGGTCGACTTGGGTCTCCAACGACATCCGCTCCACGAGTTCCGGGGCGGGGCTCTCGCCCAACAGGTTGCGGCGGGAACCGCCGTGCGCACTTGGACCCACCATGGAGATCACCGGATAGCAGAGCACGGCAAAGTCGGGGCGTGAACTGACGCGGTCCACCGGATCGGCGGCATCGGCGGTGCCCCGATCCCACTGCGTCGCCGCTGTGCCGGCCAGATGCCCGCCGGCGGAGAATCCCATGACGCCGATCCGGTCCGGCTGCAACCCGTAGCGATCGGCCTGGGAGCGAACCAAGCGGATCGCCCGCGAGACGTCCTGACCGGGGACCGGATGCCGGTAGCGGAGAGCGTGCCGGTATCGCAGCACGAACCCCGCCACGCCTCGCTCGGCAAAAAACTCGGCGACCTCGCCGCCTTCGTAAGTCGTCATCAGCCCGCCGTATCCGCCGCCCGGGCAGATCACGACGCCGGTGCCGACTGCCTTCTCCGGCGACGGCAGGTACACGTCGAGCGTCGGTCGAAGCGGATCGGATTCGCGGTCTTCGCCTTCGGCCAACTGTCCCGGAGCGCTGCCTTCCCAAAGCGGAACGCGGTCGGCGGCACGGGTCATCGCGGAAGTCGACAGCAAGACGGCCAGGATCAGGGCAAATCGCGACATGGAAGTCAATCCGGGAGGTTTGAGTGGGCGGGGTAAATGCCATGGCGGACGTCGCAAGACGTCGCGTTCTGGTTTCTCGACCCGAATTCTCGTGAATTCAACCAGCCGGTTATTGTGGCGAATGATCCGGCATTTCGGAAGGGCCGGGCGGCAGATGATTGGTCAGGTATCCGGTCAGCAGTTCGCGCAGATGCCGCGAGGTGTTTGCGCCCTCGCGGATCGCATGGGTGCGATTGGGATAGGCCATCATGGTAAACCGCTTGTTGTGGCGGATCAGTTCGTCGATCAGCATCTCGGTGATTTGGTAATGGACGTTGTCGTCGGCGGTGCCGTGGACGACCAGCAGATTGCCCTCCAACTGCTTGGCAAAATTGATCGCCGAACCTTGCAGATAGCCGTCCACGTTGTCGTCCGGCAGCCCCATATAGCGTTCCTGGTAGATCGTGTCGTAGTAGCGCTGGTTGGGAACTGGAGCTACCGACATGGCGGTGTGGTACAACCGGGGATACTTGAAGATGGCGTTCAACGACATCGAGCCGCCGCCGCTCCAGCCCCAAACGCCGACCCGCTGCGGATCCAGGTAGGGCCGTTCGGCGAGCACCTTCTCCAGCGCCGCGGCCTGCTCGGCCGCAGCCAAGATGCCGACTTGACGGTAGACCGCCTTGCGCCACTCGCGGCCGCGCGGCGCCGGTGTGCCGCGGTTGTCGAAGCTCATCACCACATAGCCCTGCTCGGCCAACATGCGGTGCCACAGATGGTTCTTGCCACCCCAGCGGTCCAAAACCGTCTGACCGGCAGGTTCGCCGTAGACAAAAATCAGCAGCGGATATCGCTTCGCAGGATCCAAGTTCGAAGGCTTGAGGCAGAAACCGTCCAGTTCCACGCCCCCGCCGATGTCGACGCGGAAGAACTCGGCGGGTGCCAATTTCAAGGCTTGCAATCGCTTGGCCAACTCTCGGTTGTCGACCAGCACTCGCACCGTCTCGTGTCCCGGTAGACGAACCAGTTCGATCCGAGGCGGCGAGTCGAACGACGACCAGCGGTGAATAGCCCAGCGGCCGTCCGGCGAAATGTCGTACTGGTGCGTCCCGGGCTGATCGTCGGGTGTCACGCGCCGGGCCGAACTGCCGTCCAAACAGGCCCGATACAGGTAACGCTGGGTAGGGTTGTGAGGCGACGCCAGGAAGTACATCTCGTCCCGCCGAGCATCCGCGTGCACCAATTCGATGACGTCCCAGTCGTCTCGGGTCGCCCGCTGAGTCTCGCCGGTCCGGGACACCAGGTACACGCGACGCCAGCCATCCCGCTCGCTGATCCACGTGAACCGGCGGCCGTCGTCCAGCCAGAACAGTTCGTCGTGAATGTCGATCCACGCCTCGTCTTGCTCGCGTAACAGCTTGGTCACCTGGCCGTTGTTCGTATCGACCAACAGCACGTCGTTCGTGTTTTGCAGGCGGTTCATGTGCTGGACGAGCAGTTCCGTCGAATTGCCGGCCCACTGCATCCGCGGCAGGTAGTGATTCCGCGAGTGCCCGGGGATCTCGAGCCAGCGGGTCTGACGGTCGGCGATGCGGACGACGCCCAGACGGCTGGCCGCGTTCTGCTGACCGACCTTGGGATATTTGAACTGCTGCAACTGGGGATACAGTCCGGTCGTGTTGTCGATCATCGTGAAGACCGGGACATCGCTCGTGTCGAGCTGCCAGTACGCGATCGCGCTGCCGTCCGGACTCCATTGAAAACCGTCGCGCAACCCGAACTCTTCTTCATGCACCCAGTCGAACGTGCCGTTGATCACGTCGGCCGATCCGTCGGTCGTCAGCGCAACGACCTGGCGGCTGAGGAGATCTTCGAGATAAATGTCGTGGCGGAAAAGCGGACCAGCGCCGGGCGTGCCTGATCCGGAGCCAGTTTCGATTTCGGAGCGGCGGACATAAGCCGCGTGCCGCCCGGTCGGCGAGAACTTGGCGAACATCAACGACGCGGGACGCGCATCGCCGCCCAGTTGGTACAGCGTGCGGGCCGAGCGGTCCAGCACCCAGTAGTCGCCTCGCGTCTTCTGCCGCCAGACTCGCTGCGAGTTGGTGTAGATCAGCACCAGCGAACGGTCGTGCGAGAACTGGAAACCATCGATGGCTAACGGGCTCGATTCGGCGCCGGGCGTCAATTGGGACGCCGAAACCAGGACGGTTCGATCTCCGGTTTCCGGATCCCAGGCCACAAGATCCTGACCGCTGCCGCCCTCGGCCTTCTCTACCGTGACGTAGGCCGAGCCATCGTCCAGCCACGTCGCCGAGAACGACAGATCGTCGAACTCCGCCGACGAGAAGATCTTCTCGATCGTCAAGCCGGGGGTCGCGGGTTCGGCGGCTACCGACAAACGCAACGCGAGCAGGATCAGCGGCAATACAAGAAATCGAGATCGAGATGTCATTTCGGCTTGTCCCGTTGGATCGTATGGTGGAAACCCAGAATTCGTTGCCTCAATCGATGTGCTTAAGTATAGTTGCAGCATGGCTCTTGACCAACCTTTCCCCAGCACCGCCGACCGGATGACCGGGACGACCGATACCACCCGCCGAAAGATACGCCGGCGGTGGGCGATCGCAGCGTTCGTGTCGCTGGGTTTGCTCGCCGCCGGGACGTTTGGTTCTGCCGGCTGGAGGTTTTGGAACCGAGCAGTTGCCGGATCGAGCAGCGAAGTTCGCGGTGCAGGAGTCGCGACGCGGGAGCATCGGTCTGGCGCAGGGGATGCGGCGGCGGGAACGACGTCGATCCGCACGCGGAACCGTCAACGCGATCCGCGCGCCGCGTGGCAAGCGTTGAACGAGCCGGCGCAAATCGAGCGGCGACTGCTGGACGACGTCCGCTATCTGGCGTCCGACGAGTTGGAGGGTCGCGGAATCGGCACGCTGGGCATCGAACTGGCGGCCGATTACATCGCCGAGGAGTTCGAGCAAGCCGGACTGGAGACTCGCCTGTTCGACGGTGAACCGTTTCAGCGTTTCTCGCAATCCAGGCGGCTGGGAATGAACGGCCCCAATCGTGCTCAGTTGACCACACCGGACGGCGAGGCCGTGACGTGGACTTTGAAAGACGAATTCACGCCGCTTTCCATCAGCTCCAGCGGTTCCCTGGATGTGCCGCTGGCGTTCGTCGGATACGGTATCACGGCGCCGGAACTGGACTACGACGATTACGCCGGCGTCGATGTTGCTGGTAAGGCGGTGATCGTCCTCCGGCACGAACCGCGCCGCCCAAGCGCCGACGGCGCCGCAGGCGCGGGCAAGCCATCGGAGCATGCCTACCTGACTCGCAAGATCACCAACGCGGTCGAGCGCGGAGCGGCGGTCGTTCTGTTCTGCACCGACGCCAACAGCCTGCGGACGGCGGGGGGCGGGGGCGGCGGTGACGTGCCGGTGCGGGACGACGAGCTGTCCGACCACGACCGCCTGTTGGATTTTCGCGTGGACGCCCGGGACTTTCCGCGGCAGGTACCCGTGCTGCATGTGCGGCGTTCGGCCATTGACGCGATGATCCGTCAGTCGGCCGCCACGGGCTTGGCCGACATCGAGCGCCGGATCGACCAGCAGCAGAAACCCTCCAGCATGGATCTGCCCGGCTGGCAACTGTCCGGCGAAATCAACGTGGGCGTGATCACCCAGTCGTTGAGGAACGTGATCGCGGTCCACGAGGGCCAGGGGCCGGCGGCGGACGAGACGATCGTGATCGGCGCCCACTACGACCATCTGGGCTACGGGGGCGGATGGGGGTCGCTGGCGCCCTGGACGCGCGAGATCCACAACGGGGCCGACGACAACGCTTCCGGTACAGCGGTGGTCATCGAACTGGCCCGACTGTTGGCCAGTCGGCCGGAACCGTATCGTCGGCGATTGATGTTCGTCGCATTCACCGCCGAGGAGAGCGGTTTGATCGGCAGCGAATACTATGTCGCCAACCCACTGGTGCCGATGGACCGGACGGTGGCCATGTTGAACTTCGACATGGTGGGATACCTGCGGAACGAGCGGCTGGAGTTGGACGGAACGGCCACTGCGGTGGAGTTCGATCCGCTGCTGTACAAACTGGGCATGGTCCATGGTTTTCGGCTGGTCAAAGAGCCCGACGGCTACGGGCCCAGCGATCACGCTACGTTTCGAGAAGCCGGCGTGCCGGTGCTGCATTTCTTCACCGGATTGCACGAACACTACCACCGGCCGAGCGACGACACCGAGCGGCTGAATTTCGACGGCATGCGGCGGATCACCGAGTTCGGCCGCGACCTGATCACGGCGCTGGCCGACAGTCCGACTCGCCCGCAACCGCAGACGAGTGGCGAACTGGATCTGCTGGCTGGTTTGAGCGCCGAAGGGATCACTCGCACCGGTCAAGGGCCGGCACCGTGGGGCCTGGAAGGGCGGATGGACGAGGGTGGCTACGCCGTGACGAGATTGGCCGCGTGGGGATTGGCCGCCAAGTCGGGCATTCGCGTCGGCGATCGCCTGTTGCAGATCGGAACGAAACGGATCGAATCCGAGGCCGATTACCAGGAGGCCATCCCCCAATTCCGCCGCGGCGCCGCAGTCCCCGTCGTCTTGCAGCGCGGACGGTTTGAGTTGGAAGTCGACGTCGGCGGCTGACCACGTCGAGGACGGTATCCTGCCTCTCCCCGCCGAGCTTGCTCGGCGGAAGCCATGATTCTGCACTACCGGGAACTCGCTCGCACTGCTGCTCCCCGCCGAGCTTGCTCGGCGGAAGCCACGATTCTGCACTACCGGGAACTCGCTCGCACTGCCGCTCCCCGCCGAGCTTGCTCGGTGGAAACGTCGCGAACCTCATATTCATTCCCCTCCAACGAACCGATCTTCTCGTCGCTACGCCGCAAAAAAAGGGGGCAGGACTCATTTGCCGGGATAAGCATCGTTCGAGAAATAACTGTCGTAGCCACGCTCGCCAGAGCATGGGTTATGATGCCCGTGATCAGGGCCAAGGGCCCGCCCGTTTGCCTAGCCCAGGCTATCGGCCTCGGTAGGCGGATGTAGATGGACCGTTCAGGGCCAACGGCCCGGCCATTTGTCGAATTTCGGCGCGAGGGTTGCCG
>JAHDXO010000058.1 GCA_023382975.1 Pirellulaceae bacterium | reverse complement strand
CGATCTAGTCCTCGTTCAAGTAGCCCGGCGCGCTCGGCGGGAAAGAACGGCAGCGTGGGAGAAGGGGCTCGCTGTAGGGTTTTGCATTGCTACTGGCCGGTTCCGGCCAGCGTTGCCGAGCATCGAGATCGTAGCGATCCGCTGGGCGCCGAGTTCGATGCACATTGGGGCGCGTATCGGGACGGCAATTCCGTGTTTCGCTGAAGCCTAGCAGTGATCGCATTCTCGAAGGTCGGAATCGCACGGATAGCAGAGCCGGAGCACGGATGATCAGCAACCCGTCTCGTGGCGGGAACGATCGGCGGCGGCCCGGTCAACGCAAACGTTGTGCCTGTCACTCACGGCGTGGCCACCACGCTGCTTGCCAGCGTGGAGCCCTGTTCACGACCAGATCGCGTCTCTGGTCACGCCCTCCGCCACTGCCCGGCTTGTCCGGGTAGGGCGCTGTTCCCTCGGCAGTCCACGCGAGCAGTGCGCGCATGCCGCCAACGTCTGGGCCGTCGGCTGGAAACATCGCTCCACGCAGGCGAGCTGCGTGGTGGCGGCAGCGATTGGATTGGACGCGGTTCTGGTTTTGAACATCGCTCGACGGAGACGAGCTCCGCCGTGGCGTCGGTGTCTCTTTGCACAAACGGTTGCGGGGCGGTAGACTCCGCCACGATCTAGTCCTCGTTCAAGTAGCCCGGCGCGCTCGGCGGAAGAGAACGGCAGCGCGGGAGAAGGGGCTCGCTCTAGGGTTTTGCATTGCTACTGGCCGGTTCCGGCCAGCGATCCCGAGCATCCAGGGAGCGGCGATTTGCGTGGCGCGGGATTCGAAGCGCATTGAGGGCGTGTATCGGGACGGCAGTTCCGTGTTTCACCGAAGATCTGAAATTGCGCAACCGCTCGCCGCGGACCGTCGCCTGCTATGTCCGCCACGTGGCCAACTTCGCCAAGCACTTCGGCCGTTCGCCCGAAGAACTCGGGCCTGAACAGGTGCGGCTGTATCAGTTGCACCTGCTGGAGCAGAAAGCCAGTTGGTCGGCGTTCAACCAGTGCATTTGCGCCCTACGCTTTCTTTACGGCTCAACAGCAAGCTGCGCGGCCACTACCAGTACTACGGGGTCAACGACAATTGGCCCTGGCTGCCGAAGTTCCGCCGCGTGGCAGTGCAGATGGGCCTGCGTTGGCTGCGACGCCGCAGCCAGGCGGCGACCATGAGCCGCACGGCGTACCGCATCCGGCCGCGTTTTCCTTGGGCGACTGAAACAGGCAGCCCTGATCTTTCACTTCATCTCTTTGAAAACGCTCATCCTCGGCGCACCCGACGAGGATGATGTTGGGCGGCTTCCCGCAATGCGGCGTTGGATTCCGGGGCATCGAGGAGACGGCGCATCAAAGCCTCTCGCTGCAGGCGCTTCAACCGTACCCGCCGCACGGTGGCCGGTCTCCGACCGACCTGCTCGACCCGCTCCGATTTCTTACGATTTCGGCTACGTGAAGCTTCAGAGACGTCGGTCCACGCGACCGAGCGTTTACGTCTTTGTCAGGGCGACCAGTTCGATGCCTTCGGCGGCGCCTCGGTTGCGGGAGTATTGTTTGTCTTGCGGGTTGTTCCAGTGTTCGTGGACGCCCAGGCTGGCCAAACGCTGGGTGGGCTCCGCGTGGTTGGGGTCGTAGAAGGTGCCGGAGGGCGGATCGTAGGCCAGCGCGGCCTCGCGCAGGTAATCGTCCACGCCGCCTTGTCGGGGATAGTCCTGCCACTCGGCCTGCAAAAAGTCTAAACCGACCGAATCGATGGCCACCGGATCTTGCGAGGCCAGCAGACTGCACGGCCAATCGTTGTTGAACGGCGAAGTCTTCATCTTCGAGGGGACCGGATCTTTCGGATGCAGTCCAGAGAACAGCCCGTCGATCAGATGCAGCACGGTCTTGCCGCCCAGGTGCTCGTGGCCCATCAGGTCGACCAGTGACCGGTAGACGCCCGCCTGCTTGGAAAAACAGGGCGGATGCATGTCGTAGTAGCCTTTTTGCACCGGCCAGCGGACCAGCGAGCCGTAGTGGTTCTTGGCGCAGAGCGTCACGCCCGAGCCCATGTGAGCTTTGAGATTGGCAAAGTTGACGACGTAATCGGCCTCGGCAAAGCACGTCGGTACAAAATCCTGGGCTTCCACCTGCGGTCGGCAACTCCAGTACAGCGGGACGTTGGACATCTGCACTTGGACGCGTCCGAACTGGCCCGCGTAGTCTTCGTACCGCACGGCGGGAAAGGCGCGCGCCAACGGCTGATGGTATTCATGCACCAGATAGGCCAGCGTGTCGCAGACGGTGATGTCCTCCTGGCGCACTCCCGCGCCGGTCAGTTGACCGAGCAGCGCGACGATCATTTGCGGCGCGGTGTTCATGTAGTTTTCGCGGCGGATGAAGCGGTACGTCGCCGGGTCGACGTTGCCTTCGCGATAGATCATGCCCACCCAATTCGGCTTGATGACCATCTTCTCGCCAGGCTTGAGGCCGACATCGCCTTTGCCGCGCGATTGATTCAGATGTCGGAACAGTTTGTCCCAGGCTTCGGTCACCGTCGCGCCACCGGTCAGCGAGCAGACCGCACGAGCCATCATGCCGTGGATGCACTGCTGATTGGCATGATGATCCTCCCACCAGCAGCCGTCGTCGGGGCCTTGCCAATCGATCGCCTCGGGATCATGCACCCAGACGACTCGGCCGGGATGAATCCCCTTGGCCTGGCCGACGGGACCGGGAAGCTCCGACGGCTCGGACGCCGCGGTCCGGGAAGCGATGGCGGGCGAGAGAGCCAGTCCCGCGGCGGTGGTCCCCAAAAAACTCCGACGATCGATGGCACGCTTGGTCATGATTGTGCTCCTGGCAGACTCAGGGTGAATCGCCGCGACTTGCGGACGTCTATATTCATTTTGGACACTGCGCACGGAGGCGGCAAGATGCGTCCCGGCGACGACTTAGAACACGCGGCTGAGGGCTCCGCCGTCGACCACCAGACAGGTTCCGGTGATGTAGCTCCCGGCGTCGCTGGCCAACAGCAGGGCGGGACCGGCCAGTTCGTCGGGTTGTGCCCAGCGGCCCAGTGCCGTCTTGGCCGCGAGAGTGTCTTGCTGTTCGCGGCTGAGGATCGACATGGGCATCTCGGTGGCGATCGGTCCCGGCGCAATGCAGTTGACCGTGATGCCGAACGGCCCCAGGTCGAGAGCGCTGGCTTTGGCTAGTCCGATCAGGGCGGCTTTGGTCGCCGAGTACGCATTGCGCTTGGGCGTGCTGCCAAGTGCCATGATCGACGAGATGTGGATCACTCGGCCCCACCCGCGTTCTTTCATGCCGGGAACCAGGGCCCGGGTCAGAGCCATCACGTTGGTCAAATTCAAGTCGACCAGATAGCTCCAATCGTCGTCGCGGATTTCGTCGATCGCCTGGACGATATTCCAGCCGGCATTGTTCACCAGGATGTCGACGCGGCCCAGGCGCGCGAGGGCTTCGTCCGCAACTCGCTGGACGTCCTGCCGAACCGCCATGTCGGCGCTGACGCACTCCACGCGGGCGCCGGTTTCGGCCCGCAGTCTTTCGGCCGCCGCTTGCAGCGTTGCTTCGTCGCGGCTGCAAAGAAAGAGATCGGCGCCGGCGCGGGCGAATCCGCGCGCGATCGCGTACCCGATGCCTTTGCTGCCGCCCGTGATCAAGGCGATCCGGCCTGTCAAATCGAACGGCGTGCCCTTCATGTCATTCTCCCAAGGCTTTCAGTTGAATGCGGCGAAAGGCGACCGGCCCGTGATCGCCCTGCAACAACAGCGGCCCGAGTGGAGTTTCCTTGTTCCGCCAGGCATGGCCCGTCGGCGAAGCGACTTCGACGTCCTCATGGATCACCTGATCGTTCAGCACAACCCGTTCGAACCGGGCGTTCTCTGTCTTGGTGCCCTCGGCATCGAACCGAGGCGCACGGAACAGAATCTCCAGCGTCTGCCATTGGCCCGGCGCGCGGGCCGCATTGGTCCGCGGCGGGAATCCTTCGTCGATCAAACGGTACTGCGGACGCAACTCGGCGCGCGGATAGATCCCGCCGCAGTGGCTGGCCGTAGGCTTTTCGACTTTCCACGAGTCGTAAAGTTGCACTTCGTACACCCCTTGCAGTTTGACGCCGGAGTTCGACCGCTCGGAGATCATGAACTCCAGCCGAACATGCACGTCGCCCCACTGTTCCCGCGTGACCAGATCCGCCGTCCGGCCGTCCGGACCGTTGCGCAGAACGCCTTCGCCCGGATCGCCGACCAGTCGCCGCGGATTGTCGGGATCGAGCCGCACGTCGCCGACGAACGACCAGTCGGGACTCGGATCGCGCCAAGCATCCAGACCGTCGGACAGCACGATCCAGCCGTGCGCCGGCGCCTCGTCTCCCGCCCATGCGGTTGCCGGGAAGTAGATGCACAACAATACCCATGTCCATTTGAAAACGTTCATCAATCACCTCGTGCGGAAGGGATTTCTCTTGGGAAAGTGCCTCGTAGACAGGATCTCGCGGGGCAACGGGCAGGTATCAAACAGCCGACCAGCGTACCAGACCCGTATTCGCGCCGCCAGTCCGTCAGGCTTTCCAGCCTGACGGACCACCGGGATCGTGATCTTCGAACAGGTGGGCTTACGCCACACCGCTCGCCGAGGACGCCGGCACGTGGGCCGGGATCTTCGAGACTGCTGCGAGATTGTTCTCGGTGGTTACGGACTTTCCTTCGCGGGCGGCGTGGCTTCGATCCAGGGCCGGCGCTGGCGGTAGGATTCCAGCCGCGTATCGATCTGCTCGGCTAATTCGTCCAATTCCGCGCGGCGGGCGTGGTCCTGGGCGTCGATCGCTGCTGTTACCGCTTCGTCGAACCGGCCGCAAGCCGCGAGCGCCGCGGCCAGGGTATCGAGTTCTTCGCTGCGCGCCGGACCCGTGGTGCGGCAGAGTTGCGTGGCCCATTGCAGCGCTTCGCGACCGTTTCGCAACGAGTCGTCGCCGGTCGTTGCCAGAATCCAAGCCAGTTGACGGCGAGCGGCGCGGATCTCGGGCGTCAGTTGCACTGCGCGGCGGAGGTGTTCGACGGCCAGTCGCGACTGGCCGAGCCGATAGGCGACCTGGCCGGCGTACAAGTGCGCCGGCGCCAGATCGGGTTCGATCTCCAGACTGCGGCGATAGTACTCCAACGCATTCTCCAATTCGTCCTGCCGTGCGAGCAGATTGGCGTAAGCTGCGTAGGCTTTGGCGTACCGCGGACGCAAACGGATCGCTTCGCGGTAGTACTCGACGGCCCGCGCTTGGTCGCCATGTTCGGCGTGCCAGATGCCCAGATTGAGATGGGCCTTGGGGTAACGGGGGTGGGCTTGCAACGCGAGTTCGTACTGGCGGCGTTCCCCCTGGCGGTCGCCGCGCAGGCCCAGTTCGATGCCCAGATTCACTTGGGCACGGGGATTGTGCGGAGCGACGCGCACGACGCTGGACCACATCCGTACCGCGTCCTGGTAGTCCTGGTTGCGATTCCACGTCAGCCACATCAGCAGACCGGTCGCCAGCGACAGCAAGCCGATCCGAATCGAACATCTCAGTCCGACGGAGCGCACCACCATCTGAATCGCATGATTTACCGTCAGCACCACGAGCGCGATCACCGCGGCCAGCGGCAAGTACATGCGGTGTTCCATCGCCGTGTCGGCGATCGGCAGCACGCTCGAGGTCGGCGCAAGAATCAGAAAGAACGATACGCCCAGCCAGCCCCACCAAGCCCGGCGGACCAAGCCGCCCACGCTGACGGCCAGCAGACCGAGCACGATCAAACCCGGCACGACGGCCGGTCCGATCGAGCGTGTGACGGGCCACAACGGATCCAGGCACAGCGGACTGGGCCAGAAGGTCAGCCGCAGGTAGTGCAAGATCACCGAGGCTTGCGTCCAGAGATACTCGACCGGCGTGATCTGCTGAAGTCCGAAACCGGCCGATACATCGCTCCCTTCCGCGGGCGCCAACACCGCTCGGCCGATCATCATCACCGCCACCGACCCGAGGCCAACGTACAGCCAACCGCGCCGCCACAGCAATTCCCGCCACGAACTTGCCAGAAACACGCGGTCGTACAGCACCACCACCAGCGGCGCGCTTACCATCACCTCCTTGCAGCCGAAACCGATCAAGCCGGCCAGGCCGGCCGCGGCGAGCCAGAGCCACGGACGCCTGGCATTGACGCTGCGGATCACGCCGTACAACAGCAGCAGAAAGCACGCGCCCATCATCGACTCGCAGCGCTGCACGATGTACGTCACGCTCTGCGTTTGCAGCGGGTGGACCATCCACAGCAGAGCGATCGCCAGCGCGGGACCGTTGACCGCTCTGTCGCCGCCCGCCGGGTTCCACCTCAGCAGTGTGCGGCGGGCGATGCCGAACAGCGTCAACCCGGCCAGTGCGTGGACAATGAAGTTGAACACGTGATAGCCCAGCGGCTGAAGTCCGCCGACCGCGTAGTTGAACGCCAACGACAAAAACAACAGCGGGCGCCCCCCGGTGCCCATTTGAGCCAACGTAGCGGGAAATCTGCGGATCGTCGGATTCTCGATGATGTGCGGGATATCGTCCAGCAGGAACACGCCGCGAAAGCTGCCGTAGTAGGCGATCAACGCGAGATCGACCAGCAGGATCGCCGCTACCGGAACCGATAATCGCGCCGGCCATCGCCGCGACGGGCGTGGAACAGCCTCGGAGCAGGTGGGCGAAGCGACCATCAAAGGGACTCCGGCAGTGCAGGAGCAACTGCGTGCTCCTGGGGCTTCAAGCGTCCAATCTGCTCCATCGCGAGTATCCGGCAATCAGGGATATCTTTCCTTCGGAATCGAGTCGAGCGGTAAGAACATGGGGATTGGAACCGGACAATCGCTCAGGGTCCCCGCGACTACATCCAGTCGTTCAAATCCGTAGTCTTCGTAGAACTTCACCGCCGAAGCCTTCGCATCGACGACCACGCCCACACATCCGATGCGCTCGGCCATTTCGTGAGCCAAACCGAAGGCAAAACGCAACAGGCGTTTTCCGATTCCCTGGCCTCGGCTCGACTGTGCTACAGCCAGACGGGCCATGCGCAGTGCCGGCAGCGGATATCTGGGCAGCCGTTTGCGCGTGCGAACTGGTAGATTCTCGATGGTAATCGAAGTCGCCGCGACTGTGACGAAACCGAGAATCACCTGATCAGCAACCGCCACATACGTTGCTCCAATGTGCAAGCGAAATTGGTTCTGACCCGCGAATTCCCGGAAAAAACGATCGAGATCCCGATCGCCGGACACGAATGATTCACGGTCATCCTCCGGGCGTAGCGGACGAATTTCAATCATCGAACAAGGCTTTCATCGCCGCGGAGGGGGCCGAAGGAGTTTCCAGGCGTTGCAGCAGACGTTCGCCCGACTCATGGGTCACCTTCAGAACAGGCGGAATCACGATATCTTCGGGAAGCTCGTCGAGCGCGCGAAGATGATGCAAGAGGGCCGTCTCGATCAAATGGGACTCCTTCATGCCGTGCGCACGCACATACTGTTCCATGCGCTGCTTGGTCTCCACCGAAATGTTCGCTGAGATCTGCGTCAAACCGACGGTCATGATCCACCTCGATTCCATGCCCAAATCCAACCCTCTATGTAGAATTCTAGATTGCCTTTCCGCCGCGATCAACGTCTGGATGCGGACAGGCTGAATGCAACGAATCGTTGGTTGAGCAGAAACGCCCCTGCATACGTGGCGATCAGTTGGTTTTCCGGTTCAGGTAGACCGGCTGGACGGGTTCGATGCCCAGTTGCTGGGCTTGCTTCATCATCGCGTGCAGATCGTCGACCAACGGAAAATCCACCCCGGCCTGGAACAGACCGGCCAGCGACTCGGGTTCGTTCACGCAGCACAGATTGATGACCACGCCGGCCTTCTTCAAACGCTGCATCTGTTCGGGCGTCCCCGGCTGACGCAGCAATTGGATGAACGCATCGCCGCGCTGAATCGTCTGGTCCACATAGGCGTCCAATTCGTTTTGGCGGTCCATGTTGCAGATCAGGATTCCGGGGAACACCTGGCGGGCGCCCGCCGCCGCTTCCGCACCGGCGGCCAGAAACGACTGGTAGACGCGGCCGTGTTCCAGCACCTTGCTGGCCACCGCCGCCCCCAGCGCGCGGTCGCCCTTCAGATGCAGGTTCAGCCAGATGTTGTGCGGCATGATCCGCAGCGCCTCGTCGAGCGTCGGGATCCGCTCGCCCGCGAACTTCGGATCCTTCCAGCCGCCGGCGTCCAGTTGTTGGATCTCGGCCAACGTCATCCGCCGGATGTCCCCCGTGCCGTCGGTCGTGCGGTCGACCTGGGGATCGTGGATCACGACCAGATCCCCGTGGTCGGTGAGATAGACGTCCAGTTCGATTTGGTGAGCCCCCAGGCGGATCGCCTCGCGAAACGCGACCAGCGTGTTTTCCGGATGCGTACGATTGGCGCCGCGATGGGCGCTGAGCCCGCGTCGCGGCAACTGAATGCCCTCGGGGACGGCCAATTCAGACGGCTGACCGTCCGGTCCGGTTGGGGGCGCGGCGGGTTCTTCACCAGCGAGCAAAAATTCGACGGACAAGGTGAAACAAGCGACGACCACGATTCGTCGCATTAGAATGCGTAATCGTTTCATGCGATTGGGCTCCTCCGGGTACCTGGGATGCATGATAGCGCGGCGGATGACTCAAGGGAACATGGGCGAGGATCGTTTTGCTGGAGTGCGCGCTTCAGCGTGTCTCTTCCTCGCTCGTTTTTCACAACACGCCGAGAAGCGTACACTCCCACGTTGGATTCCGAATTCTCACGAATTCGGCGACGTGGTGAGGTGCTCGCGGGCAGTTTACTTCAGGCGGAGCTTGTGCCATAACAGTTCGTCGATGAGTGGGAAGTCGCGATTTGGCCAAGACATCTCGATCAAGGGTTCAACATGAGCGGAAGGCGAACAAGGCGGTCGGCGGCGGGTTGGTTTCTGTGGGGATTCGCTGCGTGGTTACCCGTGTTGGGGACTGCGGCGGTTCGGGCGGCGGAAACGCCGGGCGGGGATGTGTCGCCGGCACCCGCGACAGAGCTTGCCGCGGGACTGACGCCCGAGGAAGCCGCGGCGCGGATGACGGCACCCGCAGGGTTTCACGTCCAGTTGGCCGCCGGCGAACCTCAGGTACATCAGCCCGTCGCGATGGCCATCGACCATCGCGGGCGAGTGTGGATCGCCGAGGCTTACACCTATCCGCAGCGCGCGCCCGAGGGCAAGGGACTCGACAAGATCATTATCCTGGAGGACACCGACGGCGATGGGACGCTCGATCGACGCACCGTATTCGCCGAAGGACTGAATCTGGTCAGTGGCCTGGAAGTCGGCTTCGGCGGCGTCTGGGTCGGCGCGGCGCCGTATCTGCTGTTCCTGCCCGACCGGGACGGCGACGACCGCCCGGACGGCCCGCCCGAAGTTCTGTTGGACGGCTTCGGCTACCAGGACACCCACGAGACGCTGAACACTTTTATTTGGGGACCGGACGGCTGGCTGTACGGCTGCCACGGCGTGTTTACGCATTCGCGAGTCGGCAAGCCGGGTACGCCGGACGACGAGCGGACGCCGATGAACGCCGCGGTCTGGCGCTACCATCCCCAGCGGCATGTGTTCGAAGTGTTTGCTCACGGCACCAGCAACCCTTGGGGCGTGGATTTCGACGAACACGGCCAGGCGTTCATCACGGCTTGCGTGATCCCGCATCTGTACCACGTCATCCAGGGCGGTAGGTATCAACGGCAGGCCGGCCAGCATTTCAACCCATACACCTACGACGACATCAAGACTATCGCCGACCACCTGCATTACGTCGGCCGGATCCAGGATCATGCCTGGTGGGGGCACGAATCGCATGCGCCGGCCAGCACGCTGGCCGCCGGCGGCGGACACGCGCACTGCGGCGCGATGGTCTATCTGGGCGACAACTGGCCGGACGAGTTCCGCGGCGGGATTTTCATGAACAACATCCACGGCAACCGCGTCAACCACGACCGGCCGGAGCGCCGCGGAAGCGGTTTCGTCGGACGCCACCGTCCCGACGTGGTGCTGGCCAACGACCACTGGTTCCGCGGCATCAATCTGCGATGCGGCCCGGACGGCGGCGTGTACCTGATCGACTGGTACGACAAGAACGCTTGCCACCGCACGAACCCGGAGATCTGGGACCGTTCGAACGGCCGGGTCTTCAGAATTACCTATGGCGAGGTGAAGCCGGTTCAAGTCGATCTCGCTCGGTTGTCGAGCGAGGAATTGCTCGACCTGCAGAGCCACAAGAACGAATGGTACGTCCGCACGGCGCGCCGACTGCTGCAAGAGCGACGTGATCTGCCCGCCGCCAGTCTGGCGCGAATGGCGCAGGATACGGCCGCTGGTCGCCTGCGTCGACTGTGGTTGGAGCACGTGCTGGGCGACGGCACCCACGTCGATCCGCAATGGCTGGACGACCAGCACGAATACGTGCGGGCGTGGGCGATTCAACTGGAGTTGGAGGACGGCATCGTGCCGGACTGGTTCTCCGCCAAGTTGGCGAACATGGCCCGCGATGATCAGTCGCCCGTTGTGCGGCTGTACATCGCCTCGGCGTTGCAGCGCATGCCGCTGGCGGATCGGTGGGATGCCGCGTTCCACCTGGTCCAGCACGGCGACGATGACAGCGATCACAATCTGCCGTTGATGATCTGGTATGCGGTCGAACCGTTGGTAGCGGCCGACCCGGCCTGCGCGATGCAGTTGGCCGAAGCCTCGCGCATTCCGCGAATTCGCCAGTTCCTCATCCGCCGGGCGGCGTCGGCGCCGGAGACGCTGGAACACGCGGTCGCCGTGCTTGCGCGAGCGGGCGACGCCGCAACTCAGCAGTCGATCCTGGACGAGATGCTGCGCGCGTTCGAAGGCCGCGTCGGCATCCCCATGCCGCCGTCTTGGACGCCCGCGTACCAGCGGCTGATGGTCAGTTCCCATGCCGGCGTCCGCGACCGGGCGGATCAGGTGGCCGTGCTGCTGGGCGACGCCCGCATCTTTCCTCGCATGCGCGAGTTGCTGACCGACGCGGCGGCGCCCGTCGAGCGGCGATCACAAGCGTTGGCCATCTTGGTACGCGGGCGCGATCCGGACGCGGCGACCTCGCTTCAGACGGTGCTGGACGAGCCTCGTTTGCGCGGCGCAGCGATCCGGGCGCTGGCTGCCTACGACGACCCCCGGACCGCTGGCGTGCTGTTGCAGCGGTATCCGAATCTGACGGCCGAAGAACGGGGCGACGCCATCGGCACGCTGATCGCGCGGCCCGATTCGGTTTCGGCCTTGCTCGACGCGATGGAACGCGGCGACGTTCCGCGAACCGATCTGCATGCGTACCACGTGCGGCAGGTGCTCGAATTCCGCCGCCCGGCGATCGAAGAACGCTTGCGCGACGTCTGGGGCGAGATCCGGGGATCGTCCGCGGATCGACAAGCCAAGATCGACCAGTGGAAACAGCGGTTGACGCCCGCAGTGCTGGCCGCCGCCGACACGGGCAACGGGCGGCGGATCTATGACAAGACCTGTTCGGCGTGCCACGTGCTGTTCGGCACGGGAGGGCAAGTCGGTCCCGACATCACCGGCTCGAACCGCGCCGATCTCGATTATCTGTTGGAAAACCTCCTCGACCCCAGCGCCGTGCTGGGAAAGGACTATCGCATGTCCGTGTTTCAACTGGAGGACGGACGCGTGATCTCCGGCTTGATCCAGAAGGAGACCGACAGCGCGTTGACGGTCCGCACCCTGAACGACACGGTCGTGCTGGCCCGCCAGGAAATCGAAGAGCAGCAACTCTCGCCCCTGTCGCTGATGCCCGATGGGCAACTCGATCCGTTGACGTTCGACGAAGTCCGCGACTTGATCGCCTATCTCGGCAGCCCTGCGCAAGTGGCCGTGAAAGGCCCTCCCGCACCGATCGATCCGCAGACCGGCGGGGTTTCCGGCGCGATCGAAGGCGAGTCGATGAACGTGATCGGCAAGACCGCCGGCAACGTCCGCAATCAGAACATGAAGGGATTCGGCAAGGACCGTTGGAGCAATGCCGATCATCTCTGGTGGACCGGCGCGAAGCCGGGTGACAAGCTGGAATTGGAGGTGCCGGTCGAGAAGGATGGACGGTACGGAGTCGAAATGGTGCTGACCAAAGCCCACGACTACGGCATCGTCCGCCTGTCGCTTGGCGAACAGTCGCTCGGCCCGGACGTCGATCTGTACAACTCGCCGGACGTCATTACGACCGGCGTCTTGACGTCCGATCCGCTGGAACTCCGAGCCGGCAATCATCGGCTGACCGTCGAGATCGTCGGCGCCCATCCGAAGGCCCAACCGGGCTACATGTTCGGACTGGACTACGTGCGGCTGGTTCCGCAGTAGCCCGTAGCGAAGGCGAGGGAACACCATGCGCATCGTTCAAATCGTATGCTATCTCGGCATATCGGCCAGTGTCGTATTCCTGACGTTGCTGAGCATTATGTACTGGCCGCCGCAAACGGATGTGGAACTGGCCGGCGGAGTGCGCTGGGTGTACGAAATCGATGGGGAAGCGATGCAGGCGACCAGTTCCGAGACCGTCTCGCCCGACACAGTCGACTGGAACTCGCTGCTGCCAGCGTTGAAGCGGCGAGTGGATCCCGTTGTGACGCAAGGCTGCATCGTGCGCCGCCTGGCGGATTGGCAGGTCGAGATCATCGCGGCCGTGCGTGAGGCCGAAGAGGCGGCGCGAATTCAGAACCGCATCGCGGCGGCCGGCGTGCTGGAGTTCCGCGTCGTAGCCAACGCCCTCGATCACCAGAGCATCATCGACCGAGCTCGAGACCAAGCCGCGGATGCCGACCGGTGCCAGTCGAGGTACGTGTTGGACGGAGACCGTGCCGTTGGCTACTGGGCGCGGGTCGGCCGGCAGAACGTTCCGAGCCCCGACGGGATTCGTCCGCTGTCCGTCCATGTCGTCGGTGATGTGATTCGCGACGCCAGCACGGGTCAGTTGGTCGAGGTTCCGCTGGAATTCGCCTCGTTCGACGAACGACAACTGGCACAGTATCTGGCGGGAAGGGACATCGAAGAAGTGGAGGTGCTGATGGCGCTGGATGATGGTTTCGACGTCACCGGAAACCACCTCGCTCGAGTTGCCATGGCTTGGGATGAATCGGGCCATCCCTGCGTGAATTTCAGCATGACTTCGCTGGGCACGCAACTCATGGCGGGGCTGACCAGCACGAACCTGCCCGATCACGATCGCCAGTACTACCGTCGTCTGGGGATCATGCTGGACGGCACCTTGCTGAGCGCACCGCGAGTCATGAGCTCCATCTCGGACCGCGGCCGAATCACGGGCAGCTTCACCGAGCAGGAGGTGGAGTTCCTCGTCGGCATCCTGCAAGCCGGTTCGCTTCCGGTGCCGTTGCAGAGCATTCCTGTATCCGAGACAGTCGTCGCTCCCGATGTGCGAGCCGCGAGCCGAGCGGCTGCGGTCCTGTGGATTTCGGCTGCAATCGTATTCATCGCCTGGGCTGCCATGTTGATGCGGTACGGCGTTTGCGGTTTCGGCGGCTGCCTGGCAAGCCTACTGCAGATCTTGCTCACGCTGACCGCGATCCTGCTGTTGCGTGTTGTGGTGTCGCACTCCGGCGTGCTAGCGGCGGCCATCGTGTCCGTCTTGACCGTCGTCGGCAATGCGGTGATCTGCCATTGGACATGCCCGAAGAAGACGCCGCTTGAGCCCGCGCGTTTCTGGCGGAAACTTGGCATCACGACCGTGCTGGTAGCGCTGGTCTTCGGATGCCTGTTTCTGTGCGCCACCCTATTGTACGCGCTGGCTAGATGGTCCGACCGCGACGTGGCCGCCGCGGTGTTGCTGAGCAGCGCGGCGGCGCTGCTGACCAGCCTTGTCTGTCTTCCCGGCCTGATCGCACTGAATCTCGCCGCAAGCGGCACCAAAACGAGAATCCCCTGAGAAAAGATCGGCGGCGATCGGGTGAGGCCAACTCCGTCACTTGCAGATCATGCGTCCGCTTGTCGGATGTCCAGTTCGATCGCAAGCGTCGAAAACGCGTCGTCGATGTTCGATGCGATGGCGACGGATAGAATTCGGAAGCACGGTCGTTCAGGCGTCTTCGTGGCCGTCGAGCGGGATGCGATACTTGCGAATCTTGTTGTAGAGCGTCACGCGACTGATTCCCAAAGCCCGGGCTGTCGCGGCTCGATTGAAGTTCTGCTCGCGAAGCATCTGCTCGATGCAGTCGCGCTCGGTCATGGCCACGTCGTTCGCCAGCGCCGATCGCTCGGTCTCCATGCGGCCCGACGGTCGCCCCGATTCGGCACCTCGCAGAATCGCCAGCGACAGGCTTCCGGAAGCCACTAGGCCGTCTTGGTGGAACAGCGCACAGCGCCGTACTTCGTTGCGAAGTTCGCGGATGTTCCCCGGCCAACGGTACGCCTTCAGAATCGTCAGCAGATCCGGGTGAATCCGGGTGATGGGCAGACCGTGCTCACGCCGGCACTGGTCGATGAAATCGACCGCCAGCGGCACGATGTCGGATGGCCGTTCGCGCAGTGGCGGGATCTCGAACTTGACTTGGTTCAGACGGTAGTACAAATCGGACCGGAACCGCTGCTCGCCCATCAGGTCTTCCAGGCTGACGTTCGACGCGACGATCGTCCGGCAGCGCGTCGTTCGCGTCTCGTTCGAACCGATCGGTTCGAATTCGCCGGTCTCCAAGACTCGTAGCAACTTGGCCTGCTGCAGCATCCCCAGCACGTCGATCTCGTCCAGCAGGATGGTGCCCTCGCCTGCGGCTTCGAACTTGCCGCTCTTCTCGCGGTCGGCGCCGGTAAATGCACCACGCACATGCCCGAACAATTCGCTGTCGATCAGATCGCCCGGTAGGGCGCCGCAAGCGACGTTCAAGAAACGATGCTCGCGCCGCGGTGACAGTTCGTGGATGATTCCGGCCAGTGTCGTCTTGCCGGTCCCTGTCTCGCCCACCACGAGGATTGTGAAGTCGTGCTGGGCCGCTCGCTGCAAATTGTCCAGTAACGGGAACAAGGCGGGTGTGTACGTGCGAAAAGCGTAACGCTCGCTGCTGACAATCCTGCACTCCGGTTCGGCCCCGCTGCGTCGCAAGGTCGAGCCGCTTTCGGCCGCTGCCAAAGCCGCCTGCATCGCAGCGGTCCCGACGGGCCAGAACACGTGGCCGGCCAAGTGTTGGTCGGCCCGCTTGGCGAACTCGATGGGATACCCGTCGTCAAGAATGGCAAGGCAGTCCAGCGGCGAACCGGGAAGCTGCCGTGTTCGCTCGCGCACCGCTGGCAGATCGTTCCACAATTCGCTCGCCGAACCCACCGAAGACCGCAAATCGAGCAACAGCCAACGGGGGCGGACGGCGTCGAAATCGCCGGAGAGCCAGCGGGCCGGTGCGACCGCGACAACGTCGCAGTCACGCAACTGCCGCAACTGTTCGCTCACATGGTTGGTGAGTGTGCTATCTTCGGTGACGATCCAGGCGGTGGTATGTCCCATAATCTGCCCGCGAAAAAACGTCGCCAATACAGCTACGCGAACGGTAAGGACCGAAACGGCACGTTAAGTTACCTAGTTTACCGGGTCAATCGCTAACGTCAACAAATCTGTGCCAGAATCGCATCACAATTCCCGAAATCTTACCACTCGGTCCGCAGCGGGGTCGGAGGCGATCCAACAAAAGACGTAGGTATGACTGCCTATCTGTGATAAGCTTTGGATTATGCGGGGTTTTCCGGCCCAGAAGCAACCCGGCCGGAATGACCAGACTCCGTCCTAAGGATTGGAAAGTGAATTCTAGTATTTCGTCGACAAATCAGCCGAGAAGCCGAAAAGACGCGGGAGGTTACCGTTCTGCCCGTCGCGTTTTGTACGCCAATGGGATGAATCTTGTAGTTTGCGCGGTCATCGTCCTGTTCTTCGGGCTGTTGATTGGTGCGTTTTTCGAACTGTTTCGGTTTCTGGACTTTTTGTTAAATCGCTCGTGGGAACCCGGGTTCGGCGACGCCGCACTGTTGTTGGCCAGCGCCGTCATCGGGTGGCTGGTGGTCCGAATCGCTTGGCGAATTGCGATTCTGATGATTGGGGTCCTTACCCCGAAATATGACGAGCGGCCTGACAGCCAAGCGACTTTGCCCCTGGATCGCGAGGCGAATTCCGTGTTGCATGACGTGGTGATCGATGTATGCCGCCAAGTCGCTGCGCCTCAACCGGACGAGATTCGAATCGCCAGCGTGGCGGAATGCTACGTTCTGGAGCAGCGCCGGTTCTCGATCCGAACGAACCGCCAGTTGACTCTCGTGCTGGGACTGCCCGAGTTGCTGATGCTGACGGTGGCCGAGTTGCGGGTCATCGTGGCGCACGAACTGGTGCATTTTCGAAATCACCACACCACGGCCGTGGTGTTTCTGTTTCGCTTTTTGGAGTCCCTGCGGCGCGCTTGGGAGCCGCTGGCAAAGCGGCGGTGGCATCGTGCGGATCCCATTTTTTGGTTCTTTTGGTGCTTTCACCGGCTTGTTTCGTGGCTATGCCAACCGATTCAGCGACACCATGAATTGCATGCCGATGCCGTGAGTGCCGGCGCCTACGGAGGCGACCTGGCGGTTCGCACGCTGCTGAAAGACTGGTTGCTGGCTCACGAATTCGACTCGGCTGTCGAGGACTTTCGGAGCCGGTTGACGGACCACAAGATCTCGGTTCGGGGCAATGTCTATCGCTTTTTCGTGGACCGGTCGCGCGAGTTCAGTCCAGAGAGCCAGACGTATTTGGAAGATCGCTTCCTGGACGAAGCCGAGGACGATTCCCAAGACGGACGGCCATCGATGCGTCGCCGACTGCTGCTGTTGCGGTCGTTTCCGGACGTACCGACGGGGGAAAGTCGACCGGCATCCGAACTGCTCGCCGACGTGAACGGTCTTCAAGAGCAGCTTCACGCCCTGATGATGCCAGCATTGGCTGCATCCCAAGAACCTGCGGTCGAGGCCACCTAGCCCGAAGCGTTTTGCGGTGGCGAAGCGTTCAGCCGCGCACGAACGGGTTGGAGTGTCGCTCCCGGCCGATCGTGGTCGGGTCGCCGTGGCCCGGCAGTACGATGGTGTCCTCCGGAAGACTGTAAAGTTTGCCGCGGATCGAATCTGCTAGCACCCGCGGGTCGCTGTCTGGAAAGTCGGCTCGCCCCACGCTTCCTTGGAACAATACGTCTCCCCCGAAAACGATCCAGGGCGAGTTTCCCTTGTACAAGAAGACCACATGCCCGCAACTGTGCCCCGGAGTCGCGAGGACTTCGAGTTCGATCCCGGCGGCCTCGAACGTCTCGCCGTCGCGGACAAGTCGGTCTGCCGGAGGGCTGACGAGACCGATTCCGTACGAACCCGAGAGATTGCCGGCCGGGTCGGTCAGTTTCGCAGCCTCGTCGGCGCCGATCACCAGCGGACACTGCGGCCAACGCTGTTTCAGCATTCCGTTCCCGGCGATATGGTCGGCGTGACCGTGGGTGTTCAAGATGGCCGCGGGCGTCAATTGCAGATCCTCGATCTGCTGAATGATCCGATCGGCGTCGAAGCCGGGGTCCACAACCAGACAGTCCCCTCGCCCCTCCAGACGTGCAATAAACGCATTTTCGCCGAACATCTGCGACACGACGACATCCAGCAAGATTTTCGCGGCCTCCACGAAATCGTCTCCCTTCAACGGACCGTTCGCTGTAAAATGGCGACGGTCGTACCGAATGGCCAGTTAACCGGATAGACCACCTGGGCAAGAACTGGCACGACCTCCGCGAAAATTTATTATCTGCTAGCTTGCGGGGCGATACAACCACTCGGATCGTCTTCATGCCGGTAGTTCAAGAACGAGTCGAGACGGCGTCCAGCACTGGCGTTCGTGCAGGATGGAGCCTCTCTCCAGGGTCGAGGAGATTGAATTGATGAAATGGAATTCAGTGATCGTTCACGCGGTGCTTGGTACGCTGATGGCGTATTGTTGTTCGTCGATTGTGGCGCAAGACGCCCCTCGAAGTCGCGAGGATCTCTCCGAACCCGTCCTGCGGGTTGCCAAGGCGACGGCTCCGGTTCCACCTTCCCACCCGCTTGATCCCGCCTTGGACTTGGCCCGCAACGGCCTGGTGACGATCCGCAGCGACATCAGGGACTATACCTGCACGCTGGTCAAACGCGAGCGGATCAACGGCCAGTTGAGCGATTTCGAGTACATGTTCACCAAGATCCGCAATCGCCAAGTGGTGGACGAGAAGGTGGTGACCCCGTTCAGCGTGTACATGTACTTCCTGAAGCCGACGACGGTCAAGGGACGCGAAGTCATGTACGTCGAGGGGAAGAACGACGACAAACTGATTGCCCGCGAAGGTGGTACGGCCGGCAAGTACCTGCCGACGGTCTGGTTGCGGCCCAACGGGATCATCGCCATGCGAGGCCAACTGTATCCGATCACGGATGTTGGGCTGGAAAACCTGGTGCTGAAACTGATCGAGCGGGGCGAGCGGGAGAAGAAGGCCAATAATAAGAACTGCGAAGTGACGTTCCACCAGAACGCCAAGATCAACGGCCGCGTCTGCACCATGCTGCAGATCAAATATCCCGATCCCAACCCGGAGCTGGAATTCCACGTCGCGCACATCTTCATCGACGACGAATTGCAGGTTCCTGTCCGCTATGCAGCGTACGGGTTTCCGACCAGGGCTGGCGAAGATCCGCCGGTGTTGGAAGAGTACACGTACCTGAATCTGAAACTGAACGTTGGTCTGTCCGACAAGGATTTCGACGATACCAACTCGGAATACAACTTCCGTTGAACGATCGATACTTCCGTGACGGGTGTCCCTCCTGGCCTCGCGCTGCATCGGCGGCGCGAGGCCTTTTTCTGCGCGCCGGGGTCGGATTCGGTCGTCGTGTAGCGACGATCGGTCTATAATGAAGGCGGTTCGCGTTCCGACGGTTCGGTGAGTAGGCGTCGGACCGTTCACGCACGACCGGCTGACGCTGGGAAATACCTTGGGGAGAACTGCCTATGCCCGCGACCGCTGCTACCTTGACGGCGAAAGCAGAGAAACCGGCTATCGACTATCCCACCTCGGACGGAAGACCCATGGGCGAAACCGATCTGCACCGCGGCGTCATGTTTTCTGCCATCGAGACGCTGAAAATGCACTACGCCGGCCAGCAGGTGTACGTGTCGGGCAACATCCTGCTGTTCTACCGACCGGGGAACAAACGCCGCCACGTTTCGCCCGACGTGCTGGTGGTCCGGGATCTGGAACCGCGGGATCGAGAGAACTACTTGCTGTGGGAAGAAGGCCGCGCGCCGAACATGGTGATCGAAGTGACCAGCCAATCGACGCGGGACGAGGACTTGGAGGACAAGCTGGAGATCTACCGGGACGAGATCAAGGTGGCAGAGTACTTCCTGTTCGATCCCCGCGCGGAGTACCTGAATCCGCGTCTGCAGGGCCATCGTCTGAGTCGCGGTCGCTACGTACCGATCGCACCGGTCGATGGACGACTGCCGAGCAAGGAACTGGGGCTGCATCTGGAGGCCGACGGAGACCAGTTGCGGTTCTACGACCCGGCCCGGCGCCGCTGGCTGCCGACGCAGCAGGAAGCGAGGTTGGAGACCCTTGCCGCCCTGCGGCAGGCCGAAGCAGAGGTCGAACGGTTGCGACAGGAGCTGGCCGCTTTGCGACAACAGAAATAGGGCAAGGTGCTTCGCGACATCGCGAGATGCCGTCGTGTTCAGCGAAAGTCGCGCGAGGAGACGACCTTGCTTAGCTGCTCGTGCAAGTCTTGCAGGTGCTGGACGATCACGTGAATCACGCGGTGGCGACGTTCCAGCCGGCCGCGAACCAGCCAAGCGTTGCTGTGGCGGGCGATGCGGTGAAACTGCTCCCAGATGTCCTTGTAAACGACCAGGTTGACGATGCCCGTTTCGTCCTCCAAGGTCACAAACGTGATGCCTTTGCCCGTGGCGGGACGCTGTCGCATGATGACCACCCCGGCAACTTTCACTTGGCGGTTGTTCGGGATCTGCGCCAAACGTTCCGCCGGCGCGACTCCCAAACGTTCGAGCGACTGGCGGTGGAAGGACACCGGATGCGGGCGCAGCGTCAAACCCGTGGTTTGATAGTCGGCGATCACTTCTTCCTGAACCGAAGCTGCTACCAGTCCGGCCGGACGTTCCGGCGGTTCGTCCAAACCGTCGGTCAGCGGCGCGGGCCGATGATGATTCGGCTGGGACAAGGCGTTCCAAACGGCTTGCCGCCGGTTGCAGTCCAGCGATCCAAAGGCATCCGCGGCAGCCAGACGACCGACCGTTCCGCGCAGCAGGCCGGTGCGGCGAGCCAACTCGTCGACCGAACGGAACGGGCCGTCGCGGCGGGCTCGCTGGATGGCCTCGGCATCCTGCTGCGATAAGCCGCGGATCAGCCGCAGTCCCAGGCGCAGCGTGCGCTGGTCCTCCAGCGTACAGTCCCAATCGCTGTGATTGATGTCCGCCGGTTGGACGGTGACCCCGTGCTGGCGCGCGTCGCGAATCAGTTGGGCCGGCGCGTAAAAACCCATCGGCTGGCTGTTGATCAAGGCGGCGGCGAACGCAGCCGGATAGTAGTGTTTCAGATAGGCCGAGACATAAACCAGCAGGGCGAAACTGGCCGCGTGGGATTCGGGAAAACCGTACTCGCCGAACCCGCGGATCTGCTGAAACACGCGTTGGGCAAACTCCTCGGACAAGCCGCGCTCGCGCATGCCGTCCAGCAGCTTCTGCCGGAATTTCTCGATATGGCCGTTCTTTCGCCAAGCCGCCATCGCCCGCCGCAGTTGATCCGCCTCGCCCGGCGTAAAACCGGCCGCGACGACCGCCAACTTCATGACCTGCTCCTGAAAGATCGGCACGCCCAGCGTCTTCTCCAGCACGCGGCGGATTTCGTCGTTCGGATACGTCACCGGCTCCTCGCCGGCGCGCCGCCGCAGATAGGGATGGACCATCTGGCCCTGAATCGGACCCGGTCGCACGATGGCGACTTCGATCACCAGATCGTAGTAACAGCGCGGCCGCAACCGCGGCAGCATGGACATCTGCGCCCGGCTTTCGATCTGAAACACGCCGGTGGTGTCCGCACGGCAGATCATGTCGTAGACCGACCGGTCGCCGGCCGGAACGTTGGCCAACGTCAAGCACCGTCCGCTGGTCTGCTGAACCATCTGAAAGCATTTGCGGATCGCCGTCAGCATGCCCAAGGCCAAGCAGTCGACTTTCAGAATGCCCAGCTCCTCCAGATCGTCTTTGTCCCACTGGACCACCGTGCGGTCGGCCATGGCGGCGTTCTCGATGGGCACCAGTTCGCACAGCGGCCCGCGCGTCATCACCATGCCGCCGGTGTGCTGCGACAGATGGCGCGGAAAGCCGATCAACTCGCGAGTCAAATGCACCAGTCGCCGGCCGGTCTCCGAAGCGGTGTCGATGCCCATCTCCTGGCAGCGTTGTTCCAGTTCGATCGCCTGCTGCGGGTATCCGTCCATATTCTTGGACAACCGATCGATGCGGTCCAGGCTCAGCCCCAGCGCCTTGCCGACCTCGCGGATCGCCGACCGCGTGCGGTAGGTGATCACGGCCGCCGCCATGCCAGCCCGCTCCCGTCCGTACTTCGCGTACAGATACTGCAGCACTTCCTCGCGCCGCTGGTGTTCGAAATCCACGTCGATGTCCGGCGCCTCGTTGCGTTCCCGGCTGATGAACCGCTCGAACAGCAAGTCCATCCGCCCAGGGTCCACCGCGGTGATCTCCAGACAGTAACAAACCGCCGAGTTCGCGGCCGAACCGCGGCCCTGGCACAAAATGCCACGCGAACGGGCGAACACGACCAGATCCCACACCGTCAGGAAATAGGCTTCGTAATGCAGTTCCTCGATCAGTTGCAGCTCGTGCCGCAACAAGCCGATCACCTTTTCCGGCACGCCTTCCGGATACCGCCGCTTGGCGCCCTGCCACGTCAGCCGCTTCAAATACCCGATGGGCGTCAGCCCCGGCGGCGCCAGTTCCAACGGGTACTCGTAGCGCAATTCGTCCAGGGAAAACGTGCAGCGTTCCGCGATCTCGACCGACCGTTCGATCGCTTCGGGAACCATGTGGAACATGCCTTGGATCTCTTCGAGCGACTTTAGATGACGCTGTGCGTTGGGAAACAGCAGATGACCGGCCTGGTCGACGGTGACGCCGTGCCGGATCGCCGTCAGCACGTGCTGCAGCGGCTGGCGCGCCGGTGTGTGATAGTACACGTCGCCCGCGGCCAACAGCGGCAGACCGCTCGACCGGGCCAATCGCTGGAACTGCTCCAACCGGTGCGTATCTTCGGGACCGCGTTGCAGTTCCACCAGCAAGGAACCCCGCTCGCCGAAACACTCCCGGTAGCCGCGCAGACGGTCGCCGTCCTCCCGCGCCGGATCGCGGATCAGCACGCCGGCCAGCAACCCTTCGGCATGTCCGGCCACATCCTGCCAAGACAGCTCGCATTGGCCTTTCGGCGCGCGGCGGCGGCCGAGCGTGATCAGACGGCACAACCGCCCGTAGGCCGCTCGATCGGTAGCCCAGAGCACGACCGGCGGCGCGTCGCAAGGTTCGATCTCCGCTCCGATCACCAAACGCAAGCCGGCCTGCTTGGCCGCCGCGTGCGCCCGCACCACGCCCGCCAGGCTGGCCATGTCGGTGATCGCCAGCGCAGCATATCCGGCTTCGGCCGCGCGCTCGACCAACTCCTCGGGATGCGAGGCGCCCTGCAAGAACGAGAAATTCGTCTTGCAGTGCAGTTCGGCGTAGCGCGACTGTTGAAGTTCATGCTTCCGCATGTTCATCTCCTCCCGCCCGCACGCTGAAGCGTGAACTCCAGCGCTCGGGGCGCAGTCAATCGAATTCGCCGTGCAGGAACCACTGCTGGTCCTGCAACTGGCGAAACAGCCAGAGCCGGTTGCCGGCTGTGGTCTCCACGCGGTAGTAGTCGCGCCGCACCGACGGGCCGCGCCACCAACCGGTCTCGATCCGTTCCGGACCGAAATAGCGGGCCACGCAATACACTTGGCTTCGGTCAAAAAACTTCGCCGGCGGCCCGTCCAAAGCGATCCCCACCACGTCGATCGGCCGCGGAGGATCGAACAACCGCAACGGCCGGAACATCGGCCCCGGTACGGAAAGGTGTGGAGAAGCATTCGTGCCGGCTGCCTCGCCGACAGCCATTCGACCTTGGGGCGTGCGGCTTGGATGCGGAGCCCGTCCCGTTCGTCTACCGCCCCGGCGCGAACCCGCGGCGGACGCCGGGGCGTCGAGCGCCGGACTCGCGCCCGTCAACGGCTCGCACTCAAAGGCCCGTTCGATTTGAGCGTCCGCCCGCAATCGGGGCTGCAATACCCGCTCGCGTCCCAAGCGATTGCTCAACCGCTCGATCAACAACGCCAATTTCGTCGGATCGCGCGGCGCCGCGTCCGCAAACAATTCGCTCTGCCGCTGCTCGCGCACCGCCGTCGAAACCGCGGCGATCCGGATCTCCTGAATCGCCCCGGGGGCAGGAAGCAACGAGGCGGCATCCGAGCGAAACTCCAGACGCTCCAACTGCATGCGGACCAAGGCCAACAGATGCTCCGGATCGACCGTCGGCTGGAACAACCCGATCCGGATTTCGCGAGTCTGGCGATTCTGGCATACCAAGCGGCACTCTAACTGCAGAACCCCCAGGCCTCGCGCGATCAGTCGCGGAGCCAACTGCGACAACAACTGCTGGACGGTCCACTCGATCGCGTCGAGCCGAGTGACCGGATGCTCGAAAGCCCACTGGACGGTCAGGTCCGGCGGCTCGCGGCAAGCCACGATCACTTCGTCCGCCGCGCCAGTGATCCGGTCCAGCCGCTGCAACAATTGCGGGTCGAACCGCGCCGCCAGACTGTCGCGCGGCAGATCTTGCAACTGCCCCAGTCGACAGATGCCCAAATGCTGCAACAGGGGTGCCTGTCCCATTCCTTTCCCGGTTTCGCCGACCTCCGGCAACATCAACGCCGCCACCGGCAGATCCGCCAGGGCGGCCCGATCTCCCGGCGGCGCGATCGCGTACCCCCCCTCGCAATCGCTCCAGCGAGCCAGCGCGGCGGCGGCACTGGGAGTATCCGCGACCGAAATCCGCACTTGGTAGCCGCGCTGCTGAAAGAATTCCCCTACCCGTCCGGCCAAAGACGGCTCGCCGCCGAACAGCTTTGCCAGACCGCGGATGTCCATCCGCAATCCGTCGGGCTCGTCACCTTCGTCCATGCCGACCAGGGGACTGAACTGCTCGCACTCGATCGCCAATTGCAGCAACGCTTCCCGGTCCCGATCCGCTTCGTGACACGCGAAGAAAAAAGAGACTTCCTTTTTTTCGCCATGCAGCAAGGCTGTCGCTTCGGCCAGCGGCATCCCCCGCCGGATTCCCCGCGCCGCGGCGTGCGAACAGCAAGCCCGGATCAGTTCGCCTCGACGGACGTCCCGTTCATGCAGTACGAGGGGCCGGCCCGCAAGTTCCGGTTGGGCGACGAGCAGCCGTTGCACGGGCCAATTCGGCAACCAAACCGCCAATGCGCGTCTCATGGGTTCCCCTCGCTTTTTGCAGTCGCCCGCTCCATTCATCCAGTTCCAGCAACACGGCGCCGCGAGCCGCCGCACCGCGGCAATGCAGCAACCGGACACACAACTGACGGCCCTGGTCGCCGCACCGCGGTTCCACCAGCAACCGCGCGTCCGCCCAGGTCGGCTCCTGCCGCGCCCGCAATGGCCGCAGCAGCAACCCCACGCCGCAACTGCCCTCGACCGCCAGTTGCAGCCGCCGGAACGAACGCCCGTCAATCCGCTCGATCGCACCCCAAACGGCAGCGACTGCCGTACACCGCAACGCTTGGTCCCAAATCCAGATCTCCTCTCTCGCATCGCGGGGATGGACCAAAATCACCTGCGAAAGATTGATGCCCCAGCCCGCCAATGCGGGCGGATAAACCTGCCGCAAACGATCGACGACCACCAGAGCACCACCCTGACAGCAAGCCCGACGGGCATAATGCAATGCCAACGTGCCAGTTCCACTGCCCGCTCCGCCCTGCAACCACTCGATCAACGAACCTCGCCGCACCCCTCCGTCGGGCAACAGACGATCCAGCGGCTCACAACCGCTGCCGATCACGTCTTCTCCCGCAACCGGACGGTGATGTTCCAGACAGCGGATTTCGCCGCGCAACCGGGCGATGATTTCAGGGATCGCAGTCATGGCTTTACTTACTGTACGCAATATCAGTTAAGTATACTGGTGTATAGACTTCGAGGCAAGTCGAGCGAAAACTTGAAAATTTTTCCGAAATTTCCGGCGAGAAACATTTGTCTTGACGTCCCTTGACGACAGATAACGACTCTCGAATACTTGTTTGCCCGAAGGCGCTAACCCGAAATGAGAGAATTCAGATGATTCGAGACAGACACCCGACAGTCCGGAAACTGTCTTTGGCGGCCTGTGCGGTTGCTGTCGCTGCTACCGTCAGCGGCGCAGCGCGAATCGAGGACGAATCGGCAACGCTGGAGAACGTCCAGAAGTACTGCACGGCCAGTTGGCGCAACGCGGGTATCGACCAGCAGGACTGGGATGACTGCACTCAGCAAGCGATGACTTTCCTGTTGGAACGCGTTCCCCGCCACCAGTTGCATCAAACCCTGCTGAACGACCAGTCCCCGGAACGCCGCGAATTGAATCGCGCGATTTGGCGCACGGCCCAGCGTTGGCGAAGGGTGCCCCGGTACGTTTCCCTGGACCAATCGCCACGGTTCGAGCACCCGGCCAGCGGTTCTGTTCCCGACCGGAACGACGATCTCGAAGCCGCTCGCGCCGCCGCCGACGACTGTCTGACCGGCCGCCAGCAGCAGATTCTACAACTCTGGAGCGACGGTTGGACCATCCGGGAAATCGCCGACCAACTGGCCCTCTCGCCCGCCCGAGCCAGCGACGAGAAGTACAAAGCCATCCGCAAGCTTCGCCAACGTTTGCAGGCGGAAGTTCAATCGGCGTGACCGCCTGGAGGACAGGCTTCATCCAACTCGATGGGCGTTCGAGGCTCGGCGGCTTCGCCTCGGGTGACCCAGATCCGGTCGATGGTGAATCCTGGATTGTGCTCCGGCGAGTCGAAGACCAGAAGGAAGGCAACCAACTGACCATCAAGCAGCACGTGGTCTTCTGCCCTGGCACGGTGTAGCTGATTGAGGGGCAGCGTCACCGTGTGCCATTGATCCGAGACGGTCTGCCTGAGATTGCCGGGCGTCAGCACGGTAGCCACCGGTTGGCCGAAGTCGCGCTGGCGGCAGACGATGTAGATCAGGAACGTACCAGCCTTTTCCACGCGATAGCGAATGTGAAGCCAACTGTCGTCGTGCAGGGAAAACAGCCCGTCGGACCAGGCATTGTGACTGCGGATCTGGTATCGCCGACGGCCGTTTTCCATGACACCGCTCGTCCGCACGGCGGCCTTCGAGCCGTCCGGCAGTGCGTCAAACACAAGCTGTCCGGTCTGCCAGCCGTTCGGCAAACCATCGCTGAAGTCGAGCGTCCAGTGGGCCGGTACCGTTTGAATCGGCATCGCTTGCAGATCGGTCTCCGCCGACACTTCGGCGGCTTGCCCCCGTTGAAGGTCTACCTCGCGCTGATCGGAAAGCCGCGTGATGCGGATCGCACCGTTCAGCACCGCGACGCGAGTTCTCTCAGCCTCACGCGAAACCGACAACCGCGTGCCCAGTACCTCCACGTTCGCCTCGGCCGTGCAGATCACCAGCGGCCGGCCGGCTGGCCGAGGTTGAACGTCCGCAATCAGGTTGCCGCGTTCGACGGTGATTTGGCTGGGATCGTCATGCGAAAAGGCCAGCACCGTATCTCCGGACAGCATCAGCATCGTGCCATCCAGTAACCGGATCGCTACGAGGGCGTCGGGGAGTCTCGTGACCACATATTGACCGGGCCGAATCGGATCGCCGACCGCGGCCTGAACGTGCGACAGCCCCCCTTCCCGAATCTGCACGGTACCAGTGACTTCTTCCACCCGACCCATGAGAAAACGACCTTCCGGAGCCGGAACCGTCGCTTGAGGGTCAGGCCACCACACCATGAGAGCAACCATCGCCACCGCGATCGCCATCGCGCCCATCGCCGCCCGGACTGGCCATCGAAGACTCGGGAAACAGAGGCCCGGTCTATCTTGTGCGAAGCCCTCTTCGGACCATTCCGCCGAGTTAGACTCGTCGTCGTTTTCCTCGCCAAGACTCAGAGCCACAGCGCTAGCGTCATGCAGATCGCTGCAAAATGCCATGAAGCGAATATAGTGATCCTGCGCCTCCGGTTGCGACTTGACCAATGCTTCGAGCGCGAGACGCCCCTGGGCATCGAGGCGGTCGTCGGCCAGTTCGCACAACAACGAGTCCAGCTCAGCAAGCTGCTGCGAGGTAAGTGTCATCGGTCCTTTCCCTCCGCCACGCGCAGAGTCACGCAGTCGAACAGCGCCTTCCGGATACGATACAGTGCTTTGTAGGTCGCTTGCAGCGTCCGCCCTGACGCCTCCGCGGCTCGCCTGGCATCTCCGCGCGGTTCGTATCGGGCTGTGACCATTCGGCGATCGCGATCATCCAACCGCTTCAGGCACTCCTGAAGGGCTTCACGACGGTCGTCCAAATGCGGCGTCATCTCCAGGGCCCGGTCTGCCACGGCCGCTAACAGGTCGTCGCTGAAAATCAGCTTCGACCGAGTGAACCGCTTTCGGTGGTTCGAGACGATCAAGAAGGCGACGCGGCAGGCCCAGGCGGCAAAGTCCGTACCGGCTTGGAATTGGTCGAACTTCTCCCACAACAATACGGCCGTCTCCTGCAAGATGTCCTCGGTGTCCGTTCGATTCGGGACGAGCACAAAGATGTACGCCAAGATCCGGTGTTGGTATTTGGTGTACAGCCGCAGGAACTCGCCGTGCCGATCCGTTTCGTCGCCCGTTCTGCAAGACCTGTTGTTGCGATGCGTGCTACTCATCGGGGGATCGCTCGATTCCGTTTTGTCAGCGTCTGGTAACTTAATGTCGCAACGCTGGCGGATCGGGACAAGGCCGTACGTTGTGGATTGTGTTGCAAGCAGCAGCGAAAACGCAACTGTTTCCGTCCAAGCTCTTCGGCCATTTCTCGCATCGGCTGTCCAAACCGGAGCCAAGCATGACATTCCTCTTTCAGAAACGTGTGCGATTCTGAGCGGAGCCCTCCGGAGTTCATGACTCCCGGAAGACAACGAGAGAGGAGATTCACCATGCATCCAGCATTGCAAGTGGGACGGATCGCGGTCATTTTCTTCGGAGCAATGGCGCTCGCCCCAACGGCGGCAGCCGCCGAGCCGGTTGACCCGGAGCTGATTCCCGAGGCCCGCAAGCTTCTGGAGTACCTGGAATCGGTGCAACGTAAGAAGATCTTGACCGGCATTTCTGGCTGTCTGGATTCTCAGCCGCGAGCGGTGCTGCATACCACCGGCCGCGAGCCGACCATCTCGGGCGATGACGTTTCTGGCTTTCATCGCAAGTGGGACGAGACATATCGCAAAGTCCTTCAAGGGACGATCGACAAGGCGAAACACTGGTGGCACGTGAAGGGCGGGATCGTCACGCTGCACTACCACTGGATGAAGCCCGGCAATCCCGAGGGATCGGCCTGGGTCAGCGGCGGACGCGGAACGGGCAAACTGGATATCGCCAAGGCCATCACTCCGGGCACGGAGGAGCACCGCGCCGTCATGGAGGATCTGAAGGTCACGGCCGACTACTTGAAGCAACTGGCTGACGCTCGTGTGCCTGTTCTCTGGCGTCCGCTGCACGAGATCGACGGAAGCTGGTTCTGGTGGACCGACGCCGAAACGCCCGAGAACACGGCGGCCCTGTGGCGGCTGATGTTCGACTATTTCGTCCACGAGCGCGAGTTGCACAACCTGATCTGGGTCTACAACGCCGCCCATGTGACCCACGGCTGGAAGCGGAGCGATGGCACGTTGGACGAGGAGATCGCTCATCGCAAGCGGTTCTATCCCGGCGCGAATTACGTCGACATCGCCAGCATCGACACCTATGCCAATCCGAAGCTCGGCTGGGGTGCGGCCTGGGAAGACGCCCGACGACCGGCCTACGAAATGATGCAGCGGGTCGCGCCCAGCAAAATGCTGGTGATTGCCGAGGACTCGGCGTTGCTCAATCCAGACATCGCCCAGAAAGACGGCTCCGCGTGGCTGTACTGCCTGGCTTGGTGGACCGGCGGGAAAAGTAACCCGGTCCAATGGATGCGCGAAACGTTTAACCACGAGCACATGTTGACTCTCGACGAGCTGCCGCTGTTGGTCGAAGGGAATGTCATGCCGAACGCCCGGATCACTGAGCCGGCCGACGGCGCCGAGTTGCGCAGCGCTGTGGCCGGTCTCCGACCGACCCACGGGGCCGGACCGCAGGTCTCCCGAAATGCTGGAGACCTGACGGTCGAGGGCGCGGCGGGGTCGGAGACTCACGCCAAGCGCGAGACCGGTACCGGACTCCTACTTTCCGGATTTGCTGCTGACCGCAATACGAACCTGCAGAAGGTGACCATTCACGCCCTGCCCGCTGCCTGGCGAAATTGGTTTCTGCGGGGCGACGCGGATGTGATCGCCGCGTTTCCCGATTCGACTTCGCTCGGCGAAGTCCGACCGGCACCGGACGGACGCTGGACCTTCACGTGGCAGAACGCACCGGCAGGGATCTATAACGTCGTTGCCCTCGCGCGGGACACCGATGGCTTGGTAGCTTGTTCGAACGTCGTCCGCGTCATGGTTGGCCTGAAGAACCTGGCCCGCGGTTCCAAGGCGACTGCCTCCTCGACCAGTCCACACGGCGATCCGCCCGAGGCGGCGGTCGACGGTGATCCGAACACGATGTGGTGGAGCGACAAGGATCAGCCCGATCCGCAGTGGCTGTGCGTCGACCTGGGCGACGAAAGGTCTGTCGGCGGCGCGTCGGCGACATGGTGGAAGGCATATCCCAAAGACTACGCGGTCGAAACGTCCGTCGACGGCGATACCTGGCAGGAAGTGGCCAAGGCCGAAAACCGCCGCAACTACCACGGCGATATGGACGTGTTTCGCTTTGAACCGGTACGAGCCCGTTACGTCCGCCTGAATTGCCGGAACCCGGCTGTCACGTGGCAAGCCTACACGGTATTCGAATTCGGCGTGTACGAGGCGATCCCCAAGTTCGATTGATCCGATACGGACCGCGCCGACCGCAAGGCAGATCATGTTCGCCTTTGCGTAGCCGTTCGCTGGTCCGGTGCAGTTGGACGGCGCGCAGCACATTTTTGGCTGGCGTTCCTGCAGTGCTACTCGGATTTGGGTGACTCGATGTGCGTGAAAGGATGGTTGCTTACGACCTCCCAGATCGTTTCGTCCACGACTCTCTTGCGCTCGGGGGTGATCTCCAGAAGCTGTCCGAGATCGGGCGGATGCGTATACGCCCGGCCCAGCACGCCGTGTTGTTTCGAGAGCCGCGCGTTATCGTAGTTCGCCAAGTCGTTGTAGATCGAGGCATCGAACTTGGAGGGGTGAATTCCGAACATCACCGCGACACAGGTGGCCCCGAGGGTGTAGCGCGGCAAGCCGGCACGTACATGGCCGCCGTCGCGCGAGAAGAAACTCACGCTCTCGATGCCTGGACAGACGCCCGCGCGGAACTTCTCGTCCAGCGCATAGAACACCTCGCCGCCGGGGATCAGGGCCAAGCGTCCTTGTTCCCAGAGCTTCGGGTAGCGCTCCTTCAGGATCTCCATCATCCGGCGGTAGTAGTCCCGGGTGTGAAAGTTCTTGCTCATGAAGAGCGTCTCGCGGTTGGGCTCGTACGGGGCCAACCAAGCCTCGCGATAGTCGAACCGCCGAAACACGGGCGTAAGTTCCTCGAGCGTGAGCTTACGTTCCTTCACCTTCTTGAGCACCTCCTCCCGCGGAACGCCGTCGCTGAGCATCGATTGCGCCACTTCATCCCGCACTCGGCTGGCAAAATCCCTGGCTTCCGGCATGCCCGGCCAGGAGCTGTAGATGAACACGCGCCCCTTGTCGGGATGGTTCGTGAGAAACACATCCATGATCGCACAGGCCGAGCCGGGATCGCTCACATCGCGCGGTTCAGGAAAGGGCGGATCGTCGTTCTGAAAGACCTTGGTCTGCATGTTCTCCTCCAATCCGGGATGGGCGCCGAAGGCGTGGATCACCACGGCGTCCCAATCGCCTTCCTGGATCGTCTTCTTCGCTCCGTCCGGCTTGGTGTAGAACGTGTTCACGTGCATCCAGATCTGCCAACCCGCACCGAACTGCGTGTCGACCTGCATTTCCAAGCCGGCCGACTTGGCCAGCGTCGGATGCATCCACGGGATCGAGTTCTCACAGAAGCTGTTGCCGAAGTAGAACACCTTGAACGCGTCCTTCTCCGGTACCTCGTCCGCCGCCGGAGCCCAACGGCCCAGTAGCACCAACACCAACGCCGCGCCTAGACTTGATCGAATCCGATTCATGTTCATCTGGTTCCTTTCCGCGATTGTGATGGCGCCGGCGCCGCGGCCGGATCGGGCGCTAGCGCGAACGAGACCTGATACGACAACCCGCACGAACAGCCCGCGCCGCCTTCGGGCGCAAAAACGATCCCGCCCACCGGCATCGTGCTCGGCCAGCACGCGGGCCGCGTCGCGCCGCTCAGCCGGTATCGCGCCCCGGTCGTTATGTCATACACGGCGTGCTGATAGTCTCGGTAGTACAACGCGTTCAGCGAGCCGAGCGCCACCGAACACCCCGCATCGTGCGTTCCGGTCTCCACGCCTTTGCCCAACGGCTGGCCGCTGTGCAGATCAAACCCGTACACCAGGCCATGCGTGGCCTGATTGCCAAGATTGGAACGCAGATAGAACCGGTTGCCGAGGATGATCGGCCGCGACGACAGCGAGTTCTTGCCGTAACTCAGGCCGGCGTGCCGGCCAGTGCTTTCGGCCGGCAGCCACTGAGTCCACCGGCTCTCGCCTGTCGCGGCATCGAACAGCTCGAAGTCATAGCCGCGCCGGGACGTCTGGCCGTCCGGTTTGAAGAACGTGTGGGTCGCCAGCAGGAAGTCATCCGTGGCAGTCAAATACATGATCCAATGGCTCTCGGCGTCCAGATTGCGCGTGATCGGATGGCGCCACAGCGGCCGGCCCGAGGTGGCGTCCAGTGCAACGATCTCAGCGCCGCCCGCGGCATCTTGGGCAATCCAGTCGCCCATTTTCATGCTGCCCGCCGGATTCGCAAGGGCCGCGGCATTCCGGCTGTGGGCAAGGAAGATCCGATCGCGGCCGACGGCGATCGTGGGGTTGAGAATCCGTCCCTCGGAGAACGTCCACCGTTTCTTTCCGGTCGCAATCTCGATGGCGAACAGGTCTCGGCTTACCGCCGGCGCGCTGGCGGACCAGTCTTTCAGCGCGCTGACCTGCCGGCCGCCCGTGGAAGTGAAGTCCGGGGTGCCCTGGCTCGTCCCGATCAGCATCCCGTCATGTGGCCCGATGTAGCCCCAATCCGTCCCGGCCGCGACGCTGGTCAGCGTGGCTTTGTGTTCGCCGGTCAACGCATCGAGCTGCAGGCACTCGGCCCCGGCAAGGGCGAATACCCAGTTCCCATCTGCCGAGAAGGTGAGCGGACTGGAATTGTGACTGGCCAGCACCCGTTCGATGCCTGGCACTTCACGCCGCCAGAGGATCGTGCCGTTGTACGCGTCCTGCGTCAGGACCATGTCCCCGCGGCGCAGCATGACGGCGATGCCGTTCTCGAACAGCGGGGTCATGGGAACGGCGTGGCGATCGATCGAATCGGTGGCGTACGGCTCGCCAAACCACTGCAGCCGCAGCGCCCCACCGGCCGCGGGCACCCGGCCTTCCCCGGTGTTCATCGAATTGCCGGGCGAACCGTTGGCCGTCGGCCACTGACCGCCCCCCGGCAGCGCGCCGCGCGCGGCCGCGAGCCACTCGCCCGTGACCGGTTCCCAAGGCGACAACTCCGCCCCGCGCCACGCTGGTTCGTCCGGCGTTTGCAGGACGATCACGCCACCGTACGGCTGCAGCAGTGGCAACAACGTTCCGGGCGGATACGGCACCGCCGCGTCCTCGGAGATCATCAGGTTCGCCAAGCCAAACGGATAGCCGGTCAAATTGTTGCCCGACTCCTGCCGGACCACCACCCGGTGGCCATACAGGCCGGTCGCGTCGAGATAGCGGCGCTGTGCGCCGGCGCGCGCCGCGTCCGGTTCGAGCACGACGACGTGGAACTGCGACCGTTGCGCGATGGCGGCCGCCAATTTGCCGGTGCCGCCGCCAGCCACGACACAAATGCCTTTGTCTCGCCCAGCCCGCGCGACCGCGAGCGCGGCCACCTCGTCAAATGCTGGATCCGCCGGAACGTGCGGCGTTGCGATTTCCTGCGGTTGGCCGGCCCCGCTGCGGAAACAATACACGGCCCCCGAATCCGTGCCGGCATACAGCGAGTCATCCGCCGCCGCCAGCGTCCAGACTTGGCTGTCCACCGCGCCGCCCCAGCGGGGTTCACCCGTCCGCAGATCGAGAACCCGCACCGTTCTTAAGCCGCCCAGAATCAGCGAATCGCCCGCCAGAATCGCCGCGCGGTAGGATTCCTCGCCGCGAATCGGCGCAATCCAAGCCGCGTGCTTCTCCAGCCGGTCGCCAAGATGTTTGTCCGAGGCGGCGATGCTGCCCATCAGCTTGCCGTACGACGCCAGTTCCGCCGGCGGCTCGGCACCAGCATTCGCGGCGGCCAACCGGTCCGCCACCGCTTGGCGAAACTTGGGAATCTCCACCGCCAACACCCGGTCGTCCTGGACCAGGACGAAATGCGTCGGCCCGGCGACGGCACACCATCCGTGCAAGGGAGACACCACGCCCAGCGGCAGGCTGCCGCTGCGTTTAGTCCTTGCACCGAGACTCTTCGAGTCGGGCGACAATTGCAGGTAGATGATCTCGCCCTCGTCCGGCCCCCAAGCCACGAGACGGTCGAGCCTCCAGATCTGCGCCGCGCCGCGACCAAGCAGGATCGGCAACGGATCCAAACGCGGCTTGCCGGTCGAGAGGTCGAACTGGCACGGCGTCGTGCGATGCGTCGGCGTCCAGAGCGTGTCACCGTCCACGAACAGGCTGCCATTGACGACATTCGGGATCTCGCGTACCCAGGCCGGTGCGCCCGTGATCGGGTCCAGCGCAGCCAGAAACACGCCCTGCTCGGGGAACACGCCGGCCGCACAATAGAGCCTGCCGCCAGCCAGCGTCAGCCCGCCGCGGACCGGCCACGCCGACATCAACCGGGTATTGTTCAGGGCAAAGCCCGTGCGCGGCGCGATCCGTTGTTGCCAGCGTTGCGCGCCCGTCGCCGCGTCCGCGCAATACACCGAACCATCGTCCGAACAGACATAAACCGCTCCCGCGTCCACGATCGGGGCGAAGCGGATCGGACCTTCGACGCGCAGCGTCCACAACCGTTTGCCGGTGGCCGCGTCGAGGCAGAACAACGCCTCGTCGCTGGACGAGCCGACGTACACCCGACCGTTGGCCACGACCGGTTGTGGCGCAAAGTCATAACTGGCCGGGTCCGCCAACCCCTGCCGGTGGTAAATGGAAAGCCGTATCCGGTCGGCATAGGCGGGAACCCTGCTCTCGTCCTTGCGGAGCACGCTACCACGGAACGCCGGAATCGGCGGCTGCATCTCCCGCGACACCCACGCCGGCGCCAGCGGAAAGGGCGGCGTCGCGGCCACTGCTACGGACGCCAATCCGACGAATATCACGGCGAGACTTGCAAGTGCCTTCATGGTTCTTCCCTTAGGCGACCAAGCTGGTCGCTCACGGCATTTTGCAGAGATTGTGCTGACAGCAAATGTCCCAAAACAGGCCGGTTTGGACCACCATTCTCCACGTTTCGAACAGAACGCCTTGTCCGGCAACGATTTGTGAACGCCGGCGCAGGTGCTCGCTGGTGCGACATCATCCCACACCGCTAGGTTTAGTGCCGTGTGGCGGCCGCCTTGTCCAAGCCGGACAACATCGGGACATTAGGGATACGAGAGGCGGATACGATCAACCGGCACGCGCGCAATCATCCTTCAGAGCAAAGAACGTGGAAGCCGCCAATGATCGAATTCTTCCGCAACGCGTCGTGCGCCGAGCGGATTCGTCACAGAAAGAGATAGCGATGCGCCAAATACCACTTTCCCTTTCGGCACTTCTGATCACCTCGTTGCTGCTCGCCGCGGAGCCGAAGATGACGCCGCGTCCCACGGAAGCCCGACCGCTGCTGATCGGGAATTGGGCCGATCCAACGGTGTTGAAGGACGGCGATAACTACTACATGACGCATTCCAGCTTCGAGTTTCAGCCGGGACTGTTGATCTGGCAGTCCAACGATCTGCGGTCGTGGCGGCCGGTAGCCCACGCCGTCGTCAATCAGGATGGCTCCATCTGGGCGCCGGACCTGGTCAAGCACGACGGACGCTTCTACATCTACTATCCGGCGGCGGGAACGAATTGGGTGGTCACCGCGGACAGGATCACCGGCCCCTGGTCGAAACCGGTCTCGATTGGCGCGGGCCGAATCGACCCCGGCCACGTGGTCGATGACGAAGGTCGGCGGTATGTCCATCTTTCCGGCGGCTACGCCGTCGAGGTCTCCGCGGACGGACGGAAGGCGATCACGCCTGCGACGCAGGTGTACGAAGGCTGGCCGATTCCCCGCGACTGGACCATCGAGTGTTTCTGTTTGGAGTCGCCCAAGTTGACCAAACGGGGCGAGTGGTACTACTTGACCAGTGCGCAAGGCGGAACGTCGGGGCCGGCGACCAGTCACATGGTCGTATCGGCCCGTTCGAATGGCCCGCTCGGCCCGTGGGAAAACTCGCCGCATAACCCCATCATCCGCACCTGGGATCGGGACGAAGCGTGGTGGTCCAAGGGACACGGCACGTTGGTCGAGGGCCCCGGGAACGACTGGTATTGCGTGCTGCACGGCTACCTGAACGGCTATCGTACGCTCGGCCGCTGTACGCTCATCGAACCGATCCGGTGGACCGCAGACGGTTGGTTCCGGGCGGTGGACCGATGGCCGGACGAGGCGGAGGACTTCAGAGGCGAAGCCGTCATGCCTCTGGGCGATGAATTTGACGGCGGTCGCCTGGGCCTGCAGTGGCAGTTTCATCGGCAATTCGACGACGCGCGGTACGAACTGGAATCAGACTCGCTCGTGCTGAACGGGTTCGGCGACAAGCCGGGCCTGTCGCAGCCTCTATCCATGATGGCCATGCACCGGGCCTACGAGATCGAAACCGAAGTGGAACTCACCGGGGACGGCCTAGCGGGGTTGATGTTGTTCGGCGCGCCCGATGTCTACATCGGTCTGGCCATCTCGCCGGAAGAAAAACTTCTGCGAGTCCAAGAGGGCTTTCGACGATACGGTCGAACCGACGAGCCGGAGATCGGCCGGTCGAACGTGACGCTTCGCATTGTCAATGACAAGCAGGATGTTCGCTTCTACTGCAAGTCGCCCGATGGCCAGTGGATCATCCTTCAACCGGGGATGGACGTTTCCAGCATGACTACGGTTGGCTGGCACGCGCTGCGCCCGGCGCTGTTTGCGACGGGAGCGGCAAGAGCCCGGTTCCACTACTTCCGTTACCAACCGTTGGATGAGTGAACCGTTGTCGGCAAGAGAATCGCAAATTTGGCACTGGATAGAATCATGAAGTTTCTCGCGATCATTGTGTTATCCGTGTCGTCGCTGGCGATCAGCGTGCGTGCGGCGGAGGAGTCCGTTGAGTTTCTCGAAGCCAGCGCCCGGCGGCGCACGGAGATTCCCTCGGGCGGTGATTTCAAGCCCGATCCGAAATCGCCCGTGTTCGTCGCCGTCGGACACGGCGGACGGATCTTGCTGTCCCGCGACGACGGTCAGTCATGGACCCAGGTATTCTGGGGCCACGCGGGCTCCGATCATGGTCTGTGGGCCACGAAGGCGATTGCGTACTCCAGCGGCGTATTCGTCGTGCCAATTGGCTGGGGAGCTCCGACCGCATGGCTGGCTTCGGAAGACGGCGAGAACTGGCGGCATCTCACCAACGGGCAGACGAAGCTGCTCGGGGTCAAGGAAGCGAACGGCGACTCGACGGTCATGCCGGGAACGTGGGGCATCGCGGGCGGCAAAGGCGTGTTCGTGACCGGCGGCTACATGACCATGGCCGCGACACCGGACCTCGGGAAGACGATCAGCACGTTCTCACTGTACCAGTTCAAGAACGATCCGCGACCCCGCAAGCTGGTGACTCATCATGTGGGGCCGGTCTACTGCGGCGACGCCAGCGGGCGGTTTCTCGCGCTGGGCAACGATCGCTCGACGGAGAACCCGGTCTTCGGCAACCTGTTCGCGTCGGACGACCTGGGCAAGACCTGGACCTGGCTGGAACCGCAGACGTTGAACCAGCATTGCCAGGGCTACAGCGGGATCGCATCCAACGGCCAGCTCGTGTTGATCGCCGACGCGGCCGGCCAGAACGTGTTTCGTTCGCGCGATGCCGGTGACTCCTGGGAGGGGCCTTTCCCGACCGGCACCAGCCGCGTGATGCTCAGCGTGGTGCAGGGCGAGTTCTGGTTGGCCGGAGCGAAGTCCCGAGCCAGCGCTGACGGGAAAGTCTGGCGCGACCTGCCAGCGGCCGTCCCCGGCGGAAAGTTCGCTGCCTCCGATCGCGGTACGCTGATCAGCATCGACCGGCAACGCTTCAACATCCTGCGCAGCGCCGACCGCGGCGAAACGTGGGCAGAAGTCCACACCTTCCGACCGGAAACCGAGCACGTCCACGGCGCCCAAGGCCTGCGCGACCTGGTCTTCGGCTACGTCACGGTCCAACCGCCGGGCCGCTGACGTTTCACTCGCAGTCACGCACCAACCATTTCCGCTTCTGCGCATGGGCGGTTCTGACGCGGTCGTCGAGGAGGAAGACAGACACGAACAGGGAGACGACTTCATGCAGCGGCGCGACTCTATCCTCAAAAGGCAAGACCAATGAACATCAGAGCCAACACGATCTTCGCGGCGACGATTCTAGCTTCGATAACAGCCGCAGGCGACTCGCAATCCGAACCGAAGCCGAACACCGTCCGCGTGTTCTATTTCGGCAACAGCCTGACGGGCAGTGCGATGCCGGATTTCCACGAGGAGTTGGGCAAGAGCGCCGGAAAGCAGTGGAATTGCGACGCATTCCTCGGAGCCGGCTGGCAGTCCTGGCAGCACCGCAACGAACTGTGGCGGGCGATGGGTCGGCCGGTGGATGCGGCAACGCAAACCGCTTCCAGCCGCGGTGATCTGACGCTGGACGAAAACCTGGCCCGGTCGGCGGCCTTCAAACCAAGAGCGTTCTTCGCCGGCCAATGGGACGCCATCGTGATCCAGATCTTCGGCTCACGGCTGTATCACGTCACCGACGGGCTATGGGGCACCCAGTTCGATGGCCCGGTCAACGTAGGCGATGTCGCGGCCGCCAGCGACATCATCCGGATCTTCCTGAAGAAGAACCCCAAGGGCAAGGTCTTCATTTATACCGTCTGGCCCAACATGCAAGGCGGCATCGTCCCGCCGGATGACCAACTGCCCGCATGGGCCGTCGAGATGAAGAAGCGATCCGGCCGAATCCGCGATGCCGAGTTCCCCGACCGCGACGGATTCGACTATGCGGCGCAGTGGGAGAAACCGTACCAAGGTGACTTCGACAAGCCCTGGATCGGCAACATCTGCCGGACCCGCGATTACACCAACCAGGTGTTCGAAGGCGTCAAAGAAAACTTCCCGGAGCTTTGGGAGCAAGGCCGGCTGGTTCGCATTCCCGGCGGCGAGCTGTTCTTCGAACTCGACAAGAAGATGCGGGCTGGCGAGATGCCCGGCATTCGCACGATCAAAGATTTCTACACCGACGTGCAGCACATTCGCGCGGGCCTGCCCGCCTATTCCATCGCCGCATTGTTCTATGCGGCAATCTTCGCACAGAAGCCCGATTCGCTGGATTTCACGATCTATGACGATCCGGAAAAGTACGGCCCTGACATGCATCACGATCGAGGCGAATTGATTCCCATCACGCCCGAGCGGGCAAGAGTCCTGCACGAAACCATTTGGGAGCTGCTGACGAAGCATCCTCATGCCTGGGGCGCACGCTAAGAACCGTTAGCCCGGATGATTCAGGAAGTGCTCCGCGGGGCCGTAGTACAGGCTGCCAGCCTGCATTTGGGGAACACAGACAAGCTGCCTGTGCTACAACTCGCCCCCGTAAATGATCCGGGTTAGGATTGCCGTGTCCAGAATCCCTCACGGACCGGCTCCCTGCAACCGCGGAGCAGAGTGGCCTTGCTCACGGATTCGTTTGAGCAAGGTTTGCAGCTCGGCGACCTTTTCCGGATGGGCGGCAGCGATGTTCTGCCTTTGCGGGAGGTCGATCTTCAGATTGTACAGTTCCACCGGGCCACCGTCGTCGGGCGGATAGCCGTGCCGGGCTTCCCACGCGGCGTCGCGGCGGGAGACGTAGCCGTCCTTGCTGTCCACCAGCAGCCAGTCCCCGTGGCGGATGGCATAACGTCCGGAGCTGGTGTTGTGGATGTGGGTGCCGCGGACGGACTCGACTTCGCCTTTGAGCAGCGGCAGCAGATCGTGGGAATCCTCGGCGGCGTCCGCGGGCAACTCGTAACCGAGAGCGGCCGCAAGCGTGGCCATCAGGTCGATCTGGGAAACAATCGCGTCGGAAACGCCGCCCGGCTGGGTGACGCCCGGCCATTTGATCAGAAAAGGAACTCGGTGGCCGCCCTCGTAGAAGTCGCGCTTCAAACCGCGCAGGGGATGGGAGGACCAGTGGCCGAACCTTTCGTCACGGGCGTAGGCGTAATGCTCCGGGCCGTTGTCGGCAGAAAAGATGACGAGAGTCCTCTCCGCCTGCCCGGAATCGTCCAGCGCGCGCAGAAGCTGGCCGATGGAATCGTCGGTCTCACAGACGAAATCGCCGTAGGGACCGGCCTCGGACTTGCCGTCGAACCGGTCATTCGGGATGATGGGCGCGTGCGGCGAGGGGTAGGCGAAGTAGAGGAAGAACGGTTGCTGGCTGTCCTTGCGCGAGTGGATGTACTGGACGCCGCGCCGAGTGGTTTCCGGGATGTTCTCGTAGGGATCCCAGCCGGTGATCATGGGTCCGGGGCGGCATTCCCAGTTGCCTTCTTTGATCGGTTTCCACTTCGAGGTGTCCATCAGCGTGTCGGGCGCCGCGACCACCTTGTCGTTTTCGATCCAGCAGTAGGGCGGAAAATTGATGACCGTGTCGCCGAAATAGTAATCGAAGCCGTGGGCGAGCGGGCCGTCCGGGATGGGCTTGGACCAGTCGAAGGCTTCCGGTCCCCAGACTTGTTGCCTGCCTTCGCCGCGCGGTTTGGCCCCGGGCCTTTTGATGGCGTCCCAGTTCCAGCCGAGGTGCCATTTGCCGATGGCGGCGGTGGCGTAGCCTTTCGCCCGGAGCATCTCGGGAAGCGTGAGACGTTCTGGTTTGAAAACGGAAGCGCCCAGGGCATTGACGATGCCGTGGAAGTCGCGCCAGTGGTGCCGACCGGTCAGCATTGCGTAGCGACTGGGCGTACAGATGCCGGACGAGCTGTGCCCGTCGGTGAAACGCATGCCCTGCGAGGCGAGCCGATCGAGATGGGGCGTAGGGATTTTCGAGGCGGGGTTGTAACAGCCGAGATCGCCGAAGCCGAGGTCGTCGGCATAGAGAATCAGGATGTTAGGTCTCTCCGACGCCGCTTGTGCCGTCGACAACAAGGCCGCAGAAACCGCGATCGCCACATTCGCCACCAGGCAAGAAGCTCGTCTGCGCATTCTCATGCTCCTTCTTTTCAACGTGAGCACTACAGGGGTCTGAACGGCTGCTATCGTACCACGAACCGGCCGTTCTTGCGCGGTGTCCGGGGAAAGTACGATCCCATTGTCGAACGACGCGGCCGAGCCGTGAGCCCGCAGTCCCACGGCGCCGCGAGGAAGGTCACTGCGGACGATTCGAATACGCGATCTTCAGAAAAGGGTTGCCCACCAGGTTATATCCTCGCAACAACTTCGTCATGAGCACTTCCATCCTCTCCTCAAACGTCCCCTCGGCAGGCAGAAAGTAGTTCGGGACGTGCCGGGCTTCGTTGGCGAAGAACTTCTCCATATAGGCTTGGGAATACAGTCGCCGCTGCATCTTCTGGAAGGCGAGCCCCAGATAGTCACCCTGGTTCATGTGCTTGAGGATTTCCTGTTCCGCTTCCTCCGTCCCGCTGGTCCAGCTACAGCCGTACGCCGCCTGAGTAACACCTGGACTCAGGATATACGCCAAGGTCAAGTTCACCCGATCGTCCTTGATGCCCGTGAAATCGCCGCTGTGACATCCCCACAGCGCCTGGATCAACGCCCCCCGGCCGGGCGCGAGGCGCCGACCGACGTCCGCGACCGAGTACGCCCCGTCCTTCAACTCGTGACTGTACGGATGGGCGTGACCATCAACTTGCGCAAACAGGTAGGCACGAGCGTCGTACTGGCAGAACAGTTCGGCCACGGTGCCGCCCCCGTTTTCGCCGAACACGAAGAACCGCGATCCGGCCGAGGATTGAGCAAACGTCTCGAAGAATCGGTACTTGTCCGAAGAGACGCTGGGACGAAAATCGGGATGACCGGTGTACAGGATGTCTTTGTAAGGGACAACAACGGCCGATCGGTTCGCCGCCAGTTGCTCCGCGATGGTGCTGTAGTAGGCGTTCACCTTGTCAAAGAAATCATAGTACTGCTGCTTCGTCGGGGCGAAGATCCTGGCGACCCACAGGGTCGGAGCTTCGCGCGCCGCCCTCAGATACGTATCGTACTGGCCGTCGGGAGAACGCTCGAGGCCGGGAACGAGCTGGTTATCCAGAGCGCTACTGGGGCCGCTCGTCAGGTGCCGGATCTCGCTATTGCCGCTGCCGTAGCGGGTTTCGCGGTCCTGAAACTCGCCGTCCAGGTCCGCGTAGTAGAAATCTTCCGGTCCGAAATTGACCCAGTTGCCCCCCGCGGCTTGACGCCAGATCATGTAGGGAATCCGTCCCAGCAGGATCACCCCGGCGACATGCTCCTGTTGCTGGCGGACTTTGATGACACGGCGGATCGTGACGATGTCTTTCCCGGGAGCAGCGGGGTCCAAGGGGGCCACCTCGACCACCGTCGCCGAAAGTCCAAAGAGCCGATGCACGTTCTGGGCGTACAGATCGAGCTTTTCGCGCAGGATCGTGTCCGCATACGTATGCTTGTCCACGAGCACGAGGTAGCAAGGTTCCGAGGGGGCGTTTTGGCGCGCGGCGGGCCGAACCGGCTCATCGGCTCGGGCGAAGGAAGCACAGGCCAAGACCAGGAACAGGGCGCGAAGAACGTTCATCCAGGATTCCTTTCTCTCATGGCGTCCGCGGTTTCGCCATCGGCATTCGGACATTCTGCTCGTGGCGCACCGCCGCAAGCAGTCCCGCACGCAATTCCTCGTCGATCTCCGCCATGGTGACGCGATCTTCTCAAACCGAACGCCCGGAAGTACTTGAAGCTTTTCTCCGGAGTGAGTCAAGACGGTGGCCGAGCGAGCGCGGGCCAGTCTGACAGAGGGCCGACTGGCCCCCTTCCGCGGACACTTTGCATTTGTGAGAATCTGCGCATTGGCGACGGAAACGAGAACCTGAATCAGCCGGAGCAGGGATTTCTGCCTGGCGCTGGGGCCAGGCCCTGCCATCGGACCGATTCCTGCTGGGGAATCCTTATGGCCGAGCAACTGAAGAGATTTACTACGTCCGCCGTTTTCGGGCGGACGATCGTCACGCTGATTTTACTGACCGGCGTGCTGGTGGGTCTGGAGACGTATCCCGAGTTCGGCCCGACAACGGCCGTCGGGCGAGTCGTGGGCTTCGTCCAGGATGTGATCCTCGGCCTGTTTGTGCTGGAGATGGTCTTGAAGATCCTGGCCTGCGGCAAACGGCCCTGGGAGTACTTCTACCAACCGTGGAACGTGTTCGACTTCGTGATCATTGCCATCTGCGTGCTCCCGCTGGGCGCCCAGTATGCGGCCGTATTCCGCTTGGCCCGCATCCTCCGCACGCTGCGGATGATCTCGATCCTGCCGCGGTTGCAGGTACTGGTAGGAGCCCTGCTGCGATCGATCCCCTCGCTGGTCTACGTCGGCCTGTTGCTGGGGCTGCACTTCTACGTCTATGCCGTCGTGGGGACGTTCATGTTCCGCGACAACGATCCTGTCCGCTTCGGCTCCCTGCACAAGTCGACGTTGACCCTGTTCCAGGTGCTCACGCTGGAAGGCTGGAATGACGTGCTGGCGACCGAGTTCCACGGCTCGGACGGCGAGTACCCCGACAGTTGGAAAGAGATGAGCCAGGGAGTGCGGAAATCCCAGGCCCAGCCGCTGATCGCTTCCGCCTACTTTGTGAGCTTCATCCTGTTCGGGACGATGATCATGCTGAACCTGTTCACCGGCGTGATCATCAGCAGCTTGGAGGACGCTCAGGCCGAACTTGTCGAAGAGGTCAGCAAGAAACGCCTCACGGAAACCGGCGTTCCCACTCTGCGTGAGGAGTTGTCGCAGATCGGTAATCAACTGCGCGAGATCAGCGAACGGCTGCACGGCCTGGAACTCCGGCAGGAGGACCGAGCCCCGACGGACGGACGTCCGGATTCAGGCGAAGCGGTGTACTGAAATCACGGCGACCCTCTGGGCTACCGAACAACGCCGTCAGGTCAGCCGGAAATCAGCCTGGCGGTCCGGCCATTGAGCGAGCATTCTGGCCCCCCCGGAACGCCGACCGTGGCATCGAGTACCCTTGCCAACGAGCAAAGGGCTACTTATTCCAGATCGATGTCATTTCGTAAGCCTTCAGGGATTCGACGGTCAGGGAACCGCCTTCGGCGGCCACCGAAATCGCGCCCAGTGGCCGGCCCATATCGCGCCGGGCGCTGGTCTTGTAACACGCGCCGCCCCCGCCGATCAGCTCGTACATCGGGCGGTCGACCAGAACGCGGAAGGCGACTTTGCCGTCCTTCATCTTCAGCGGCATCTCGTCCAGCATCTGGGTGGCGAAGTCGTACGTCGCCACATTCTCGCCGAAGCGCAGCACCGCCTTGGCCGCCGTTCCCTGTTGCAGCGTCACCAGGATATCGAACAACTGATCCACAACCTCCAGCGCGACCGCCGGCGCTTCGCTGGTCAGCGTCTTGGCCTCGATGGTCGGCGGATTGGGCTTGCGGAGCTTCTCCAATTCCTCGATCGGCGTGGCAAACATCCGGATCCCGTCTTCCGTCGTGTGCAGCGTCAGATTCGTCGGCACGGTGAACGCCTGGTTGAACGGCATGCCTGGCGTGTCGATCCGAGCCCAACCGATCTGGACCACGCGACCGTCCGGCGGGTTGCTGAAGCACTGGGAAGCGTAGTAAGCGCCCCAGTGGACACGGTGTTTGCCCTCGTGCTCGGGCGTGAACCGCTTGCCGTCGAAATGGCCGAGCGCGTACTGGGCATCCGCGGCGAAGATCACCCACTTGGTCTTCGCCGCATCGCCATCGACCGGCAACTCGAAGATCTCCGCGCACTCGAAATAGCCGGGGATCTTGCTCTGCAACTGCCACTCCTTGAGATTGCTGCTGGTGTGGATGGCAATGTTCCGACCGACTTCCGGGTCCTCGTCGTACACGGCGATCACCCAGTGCTGGCCGGGTTCGTACCACATCAGCTTCGGGTCGCGGCCACGATGCATGATCACCGGGTTGCCTTCGTAGTACTTCCACGACTTACCGCGATCGTTCGAATAGGCCAACGCTTCCCCGCAACCGGTGTCGGTAAAGGCCAAGACCAGCGTCTTCTCCGAGCCGGTTTGCCAGCCGGCGGTATTGTTCTGATCGACGTTGCCGCTGCCAGAGAAGCAGTTGCTCACGGCCATTTTGGGATGACGGTTTTGGACATCGCCGCCGAAAGAACGCAGGGCCCGTTTCTGTTCGGTCCAATGGACCATGTCCGGGCTGGTGGCGTGGCCCCAGTACATATTGGCCCAGTTTCGTCCAGCCGGATTGCATTGCCAGAAGAAATGATACTGGCCGTCGTAGTAGAACATCCCGTTGGGATCATTGTTCCAGCCGCGCATCTGACTTATATGGAACTGGGGACGCAACGCCTCGTCGTACAGCGGCTGCAGATGGCGGATCTCGTCGCTGGACTCGAACAGCTTGCAGATCTCGGGCGCCGCTCGGGCGGTGATGGTGGCCGTCTGGCCTACGTATTCTTCCATGTCCAAGTAGGTCCACCAGTCGATGGAATCCTTGTCCGCCGGGAAATCGCAGTCCAGGTTGTGGACCAGTTGATCGCCGACGTAGATCGTCGTCCGACCTCGCTGTCCGGCGTTCGAGACGGGGAACAGGATGTACTTGCCGGTAATCTCAACTTCGAAGGTAGATTCTGGATGAGGATTGGCGTTGGGCCGTCCGGGCGCGGCAGGGGCTGGTTTCTTCTCGGCCTTCGTGTTGCTTTGAACGATTTGGTCGACGTTGATGTGACCCCAGCCGCCCGACGCCTCGTCGATGATTCGGATCACGGCTTTCTTGCCCTTGTACGGCTTGACGTCCCAGTTTTCCCAGTTCAGGAACTCACTGCCACCAGGCTGTGTGTTGGGGCCTGTGGCGGTGAGGACAATTGGGAACTCACCATCAACGATCAGGTTCATGCAGGTCTTTCCCTGATGTCCACCGCCGCCGATCAGGAACTTGAGATAGTCCCGCTGGATCGTGAATTCGGGCGACGTCAACTTGCCCGTCGGCTTGTCGCCGCCGAGGAACGAGTTCACCAATCGCTCGCCTTCGAATCCGCTGACGTGCATCTGGCCTGGCAGCGTGCCCTTGGCCGGGGCCGTGCCGAACGCCTCGCCTTCGACCTTCCAGTCGCCGTAGTCCGCCGCCTCGAAGTCGGCGATCAGGATGTCGGGCTGTTCGGCTGCCGAAACCCTGTGGGACAGCAGCGCGGCGAAGACCACGGTAAGTGTCAAAACAAAACGTCGCATTTTCTCTTTCCCTCCGTCGTAGAGAATGGGAACAGGTTGCCGTCGATGGGATTGTCTCTATTCGGGCACGTAGATGCTCTTCATCTGCCAGGCATTGAAAAAGGGGATAAGTCCCATTTCGTTAGTTCCCTGGGACGCTCACTGTTTCTTTCGCGGTCGCCCTCGGGGGCGCAGCGTGAACTCCAAGCCGAGTTGCTTGGCGGTGCTCTGTTGCCAGACCTCGGCTCCGAACGGGCAGCCGCGTCGAGCCGACCTGCGCAAGGCGTCCAACTCGCCTTCCGTCTGCACTGCGTTCACCAGACTAACCCAGTTCCTCGGACGCGGTATCGGCCAGTCGCACAAGCACACGGTCTCCTCCAGACGCTGCCGCCCTACCCGCTGCGCTAGGCTGCACCACCGCCACTCTTCGGCCCGCTCAACCATGTTTGCACGCAGCGCATTCCGCTCCGCATAGCGGCAGACGACGTAGAGATGCTCGTCGTCCTGAACCGGGAACGACTTGTACGTGCCCTGGTACAGGTGCCCGCGGCCCACGCTCTGCCGGTGCAGATGCCAGCGGCGAACGTGAGTCGTCGTCAGTCGCTGCATGAAGGCCGCCAGTTGCCCATCCTGCTCGGGCCATAGTACGAGGTGCCAATGGTTGGGCATCAAACAATAGGCCAACACCCGCATCGGCGCAGACTCCTGAGTCTGGCCGAACAACCGTAGGAAGGCGGCGTAATCGTCTTCGTTCCCGAAAATGGTGCGCTGGTCGTTGCCACGATTCAAAACGTGGAAGATCATCCCTCCCGGCGCGACTCGTGCTGCTCTGGGCATGCCAAGCAGATTACCACAAGCATCCGCCCAAGTCAATAATGGGACTTATCCCCTTTTTCTGCTGGCAAGGGCAGGAGGATGTGGCTCGGCCGGTTGGCATCCATGAACACGGTGTTGGTCGCGACTTGGCTGGCTGTGTACCGAGGCTTCTCCGGAAAGGACTCGACGCGGAGCCGCTCGGCCAGCAGCGATTGCGTCAGAGCGTGCTCGCCGTACGGTTCGCCCGTGTTGGGGTTGACGTCCCAGCGATCGAAATTGCTGCTGGAGATGGCAACCCGCAGACGGTGCCCCGGCGCCAGCACGATCGCGATGTAGCCCAGGTCGATCTCCAGTTCGACCACCTCCCCGGGTTCCAGCAGCTCCTCTTCCGAGCAGTCGTTGCGATAGCGCCCTTTGACGATGCCGTCCAGGAAAATCATCGAGCGGCCGTCGGGGTAGACGTCGGTCAGCTTGACCGTGAAATCCGTGTCTTTGCAGTTCGAAGCGGCCCACAGTTTTGCCTGAACTTGCCCGACGATCTCGAGTGGTTCAGTGAGCCGGGGCGTGGTGAAGTTCAGGACGTCCGCGCGCGACTCGACCGGTCTCTGGTCATACGGCCCGTTGACGGGCAAGCGAGCGTGAACGCGGCCGACGGTCGGCACGGGATTGCTGGGATCGTATTCATATTGCAGCGAGTCGCGCTCCGCAGTGGGTGCCTCGGTGCGGAGCGTACGGTCGGAGTGGACGTAGTAGCGAGTGGGCGTCGATTTCGGAGGGAAATGATCGGCCTCGACCCACCGGTTACCAGGTGCATCGGGATCGTCGACGTCGCCCATCAGGTAGTATCTGACCGCTGGGCGTTCCATCACGCCGGTCGGTTCGCCCTTCAGCCAATGGTCAAACCACGGCAGCCAGACTTCCTTCTCCCAGTCGAGCCTCGCATTGGCCGGATAGGCCAACCCGCCGGGAAGCTCAAGCGGTTGGCCGAGATTCTCTTCCTGAATCACCCCGTGGCCCCAGGGGCCGATCAAGAGCTTCTGCGTGCCGCGCGCTGCCGGCCCAGCCTGGTGCTGCAGGGCCTGGAACATCTCGATCGCGCCTTCCTTGAAGAAATCGTACCAACCGGCGCTATGGATCATGGGCACGTTGAACTGGTCGATCTTTGACTCTCCCTGCCTGCGGATGCGAGTGTTCAACAGGACGCTTGTCCTCGAGCTGAGCGGGCCGCGCAGGATCGTTTCCCAATCGGCCTTGCGGAATTTGGGCGGGTAGAGGGAATCGGTGTAGTAGTTGCCCGGAGCCTGGGCGGGAATGGCGCAGGCCAGGTGCGGAGGCTGCGTGACAGCCGCTTCATACTGCGCGGCGCCAAGATGCGAGTAGCCCATCATGCCGACCTTGCCGTTGCACCACGGCTGTTGGGCCAGCCATTGGATCGTGTCGTACCCGTCGAATTGGCCGGGGCCTCTCCGGTCACCGGTTGCTGACGCGTAGAACCCTCGCATGTCCTGAATGGCAAACGCGTATCCGTTGTCGAGCAGAACGTCTCGCCAATGCACGACGCCCCGCTGCTGCTGGTTCTTGTTATAGGGAGTGCGGACCAACACGACCGGGATGCCGCCTTGCTCCTGAGCGTGTGCGGCAGCGACAGGCAGATAGAGGTCGGTCGCCAGGGGGGCGCCGTCACGCATCTCGATCATCAGGGTCTGTTTCGAAGTCGCTTCGGCCGAGTTGCGGGGACCGACCGGCGACTGAGGACGCGACGTCCGCAGCCGCTGGATCACTTCCGCGATCAGTTCCGTGTCGCCGCCGTAGATCTTTGCCGCATCGACAAGGTCTTCGACCGCCAGCAGATATGAGGCTAGTCGCTCGGCCGTGAATGCCGCTTTCCGTTCGGGAGTCGCCTGTAAGGGGATGATCTGCACGAATACCTGGATATCGGGATTGCCTTGCCGCAAGAGGCGAACGATCCGCTCGATCTCCTCGCGATATCGCTCGTTGGAGGTGGGCTCCTGGGTTTCGGGATCGAGCTGAAGCCGCTGGCTCTGGATCATCCAGATGTCGCAGTGCTTGGCCATCTCGGGATACAAGTGCTCGCGCTTGGCCATTTCGATCAATCCGGGGCCCATGATCAAGGGCGCACCGTAGTCCTTGACCAACTCGCGGGCCTTCTTGACGCTGCCCAGATAGTCGTCCAGTTCCTCGCGGGGCGTACACTGCCTCGCTCCGGGCGGCCGAGGCTCCGGGTTGTAGGCGATGTAAACCCGCTCAGGTTCGATGTTCGCCTCCCGTAGAATCTTGACCGCTCGGGCCACGCCTTCCAGGTTCTCGGAGATACACATCGCCCTGGCCGGCGGCGTCAGCTCGCGGATGTAGCGGAGCTTCTCGGGCCCCAGCATCAATTCCAAGAAATCCCGCTCGCGCGAGAGCAGCGGAATCAGCTCTTCGGTTCCTTTGCCGATCAGGAATCCCACGCCGAGCGGTCGAGTTCGGGCGTCGCGCGGCGGCGGTGCTGGCGCGGCCGCCGGTGGCGCCGCTGCCGGTGGCACCTCCCGTACTCGCGCCGGACGCTCGCGTTCGAACGGCTCGCCCATCACCTGATGCAGTTTGTCCCGCTGGTCGGGCGTGAGCAGCGCGGCGGCCTTCCGGAACGCTTCGTCGGCCAGTTGGTTCATGTCGCCGCGGCGATCCGCCATTCTCCGGCCACGCTCCTCGGGACTCAGGCCGCGAAGCTCTTGGAACAGGGCGTTGCGTTTCGTTTGCAACGCGTTTGCCAGATCGCCCAGTTCCCGTCGCTGTTCGGGCGTGAGCTGGAGGGCATCGGCCACGTTAGGCTGCAACAGAACCGTCGGTCCGGAGAACTTCGCCTGCTGCTGCAATTCGATTTGCTTCAGACGCCGGAGTTGATCCGGTTGCAGAACGGAAGCAACTTGCTGCTCGATCTCTTGCGCTCGCTGGATCGCCTGCCCGCGAGGACTTTCGATCCGGTCGCGATTGGCTCCCGGCGCCTCCGGAGCCTGAACGCGCGACTGCTGGCGGAACCGTTCCGCGATCCTTCTGAATTGAGCCGCCTGATCTTCCGTCAATTTCAGATCCTGATGGAGGGCCTCCGCGTCCAACAGCCAGATCAGCCCGCCTCCGAATCCCGCCGGTTCACCAGCGGGTCTGCCCGGGCGCGCATCGCGAGCCGATCCGCCGCCTTCACCGGCAGGTCGGTCCGCGGATTGGCCCGCGACAATCGCGCTGCAAAAAAACACAAGAACGACGCGCTTCAGTACACCGGTCGGTCGCTTCATGGGAATTCCTCTTCACGCGGCCCAAGGCCGTAGCCAAAGTCGGATGGCTTTCGGAGCCGTGCGGGGCCGTACGGCACGGCTCGGAGGGCCACGCGAGGTTGATTTGGAGATCTTGTCGGAGTCATTGACTGGCGTCTGTCGCTTGAACTGCCTGTTCTGCCTCAGCCGCATCGTGCTCACGCTCAGCCACCTGACCGTCACGCTGGAAAGCCCGCCAATCGGCGGCATAGGCGGAATTGACGAGCCAGGAAGCGGTGAGCTTGTCGCCGACGAAATCAGCGTAGGGCGCGATGGACAAGTCTTGATAACCGCCTTTGGCATCATCCCAGTTCTGACCAAGATAGCCGCTTTCAAGTGACAGCCCATGGAGCTTCACCGGCCCCTTGCGTGGATCGGCATCGGCGGGCACGCGGGCTGCGAAGGTATGGCGAAGGAAGGAGAACACAAGCGGCCAGGTTTTTTCGCCGGGACCGTGACCGGTCTTGGGTTCGACGGCGATGTTCCAGAGCGCGCCGTGCTTCTTCCGCAGCGTGGGTACCACGGCGAGGTTTTCTTCCCGCGAAGGCCGGGCGAGGAAGTGGTCGTCTTCGCCGAAGATCACGAGCCCGGGTACCTGAGCGGCTCCGGGCTGATACACCTGAAACGTGATGCCGGGCCGCATCGACACCCAGCCCCATACTCGTTGCGGCTCATACGCGGGAAACACGGCCGCAAAGCCGGTGCCGTTCGAGTGGCCGTAGAGGAACAGCGGCGCGTGTTCCAGCTCGGGATGGCCGCATTTCTCGTCGAAAGCCTTCATTCGCTCCAAGAGCAGGCTTCTCGGCCAGAAGCCGCGCTGCATCGGATTGCCGATGAACTTGAACAACGCGAGGTTCAGATCCTTCGCGAGTGTACGCATGTCGGCGCGACGAAACAGACTCTCGCCGCTGCCGTGACCGGACATGACGACGATGCCCTTCACGACCGGCAGACCGTCCGGTAGCCAGAGATCGAACTTCACCTCTTCGCGCTGACCTTCGCCCTTCTGCTTCACGGTCTCGCGCCATTGGTCATCGGAGATCTTCCAATCCCAGTTTCGGGCCACGACTTGTTGCGGCGAGGGCGTGCCCCATTTCGCCTCGTCGAGCACGCCGTCCCAGCTTCCGGTGTCCTTTGACTGCACGTTCGTGCTCACCCAGCCAAGGCTGTGGCACGCGGGAAGCTGCGCAAAGTCGGTCCATTCCGTGCCGCCGTCCGCTTTTCTCGGTTCGGTCCATTGGCGGTCGAGCCAAGGCAGAACCTTCTCCGCCCACTTGGCGCCGTGCTCGCGCAGCCCTTCGCCGCTGAAGTGGACGCCTTCGCCGTCGCGCTCGCGCAGTTTGCCTTTCAGCGCGTCGGAGTCGGGGCCTTCGAGGGCGACGCCGCTGCGCCAGAGCGAGGCCTGGGCGGCGCGGATCTCCTCGCTGCCTTCGTCGCCGGGCACGTGGTAGCTTGCCTGAGCGACGAACCACGGCGCCTCCCAGCCGATGTCGCGCCGCGAGTCACGGATGAGCTTCGCCAGATACTCGCAGTAAAGCTCCCCCGGCAGCGTGCGTGTCGGATCCTTCTGATTCGCATCGCTCTCGCCTTGATGCCAAAGGACAGCGCGGAAACCGTGTGGTCCCGCCGACTTCATCCGGGCAACGAACATGGCGTAGGCGTCGCCCTTGCTTGCCCACAGACCGTTGGGGAGCTTCTGCACACGCCCTTCGATCGTCGGCGGGTTCGGAAACGTGGCGCCTTGGGGAAGCCACTCGCGCACGCTCGTCGCACCGATGCCGCAGGCGATGATACCCACAGGCACGTCTTCTTTCGCCGCCACCGCATCCGCGAATGGCGGAATGAAACTGCCGCCGCTTCCGCTCGAGCCGGGTTGGGGATCGGCCGCGACGCGCCAAGCCTTGCCGTCGAAGGCAACGACGCGATCCGTCTTCGGACTCTGTCTTTCCTCGCCATGATTCGCGGAATTGGACTGCCCCGCGACGACGAACACCTCGCCGATACCAACATGCGGGACACTGCCGCGGGCGACTTCCTTGCCTGCACGAGACACTCGCACTTCCAGCCTCCACCAGCCGCCCGCCGGCACCTCGACGGTGCCGGCGAGTTTTCGACCAGAAACCGAGCCGCCGACTCTCAGCCACGGCGTCTCCATCTTCTCGCCCAGCAACCTCGCCTCGATGGCAGCATCCACCGCCGGAACGTCTTCGGCCAGTTCACCAACGATCCGCAACAGCCCCTTCCCGGGAGTCGCCCGCTGCACGACTTGGAAATCGCGCGGCGAGTTCAAAGCCAATTCCGCAGCACGCAGCGACAGCGGCGAAAACAGCAGGGCGGCGACAATCCAACGTGTCTTCATGGGTCCACCTTCGTGGTCTTGTTGGTTGGGTCGAGTTGCGCGCAATTCGTTTGCGGGGACACCACGGTTTGTAGCAAAAAGATCGCTCAACGGCTATCTCGTCCGGATCTGCGCATCGTTCCAGACCGCCATTGTCGCGTTGCGGACAAACGGCTGCAGATGCCTCTGCAGCCGCACGAGCCAGGCCCGATCCTCATCCGTTCGACGTAGATCCCGCCGTTGAAGCCGTGGCTGACAAGCAGTCCAAGCCTGATCCCCGTCACTTGATCCGCCACTCGAGAATGCCCATCGCCCATCGGCCGCGTTCGTCTTGGCATTGCACGTCCAGCCGCACGGCCGTGGTCCGGACGGGCTTGAACGTCACGACGTTGAATCGGTCAAGTTCGATCCCATAATCGCTGGGGTTCTCCACTTCCTTCCACTCCGTGCCGCTCCTGTAGAGCACGCGCCACCACTTGGGCAACCGGACGTCGCCCAGCGGTTGCGATTCGTCGTACCAATAGACCTCGCACGCAGAGACCGTGGTTTCCTGGTCGAAGTTCTTCTGCACCCAATGCCGCTTGCCGTGCTCGGCTCCGCCGAAGCAGTAGGTGGTGAATCGCGGGCAACCGCGATCGTTCGAGTTCTTCGGCAGCTTGCCGTCGAACATGGCTTCATAAGGATCGATGCCGATGCCACGGCTGTAGGAGGTCAGCGGCTCGGCCGGCAGTTGCCACTGGCGCGCATCGGGACCGTCGCCGAGCACGGGGATCGCCGCCAGACGCAGTCGCGCGGCGCCCATCGGGATCAGCGTCACCGATTCCAACGGCTCCGACGACTGGACGGGACTGGGCTGGAGCTTGTCGACCAACCCTACATGGTCTTCCTTCCAGTTCGGCAGCTTGCGCGCCTGCGCCCGGAGTTCGATCGGCGTGCCTTCGTGCGTGAAGGGCATGTCGTTGGCCGGCCATGCTTTCGTGACGACCTGGAACGAAGCCGCCGGGTCGACGGTGTCGGCTCCGATCGCGTAGTTCCAGGGCGTCGTGGCGAGGATCTCCCAAGCGGGCCACGGGTCGGCGAACCGCTGCGGTTCGTACCGCACGTACCGCTCGCCGATCTTGATCGAGAACGTCAGCGGGCCACGATGAACCGAGACCGCATTCTGGTTTCTCTCCCACTTGGTCAGGCGGATGTCGAGCGGCAGGCTGAGCGTCAGCGTATCACCCGGCTGCCAAGTCCGTTCGACGCAGAGGAACGCACCGGCACGGCTCGACACCGGCATGGTCCGGCCGTTGAGTTCGACGGCGGCGTCGGCACACCAGCCGGGCACGCGCAGGTACAGAGGAAACGCGACCGCGTCGTCCGCGTTGAGCGTGAATTTCACGGTGCCGTCAAACGGGTACTGCGTCTGCTGTTCGATCGTGACCTTGGCGCCGTTTCCGACTTTGGCTTGGACGGTCGAAGCCGCGTAGAAGACAGCGGCCAGGCCGTTGCCGGGAGTCGCGCACCACAGGCTGTCGGCAAAGCAGGGCCAACCGACTCCGGCATTGTGCTGGCAGCAGCGATGATCGTGCGGGTTCATCACCTGCATCGGTCCGGCGTTGGCCAATTCCGGCGCCTTGCTGCGTGCGTCCGAGTTGACCTGATTGGGCGAAGTGAGATAGCGCAAGGCTTTCATGTCGGCGGTCATCGTGGCCGGCAGCGTGTTGAAAGCCACGTCCTCGCAGCGATCCGCCCACTTCGGATCGCCGGTGATCCGCAGCAGCATCTGCTCGGAGATCATCATCTCGACGGCGCCGCACGTTTCGATGGCCTGCCGTGGATCGGTGTAGCCGGGCCGCGCGAACTCGTCGCCCCCGAACATCCCGCCGGGCACCTGGCCGTAGAGGCCCATGATGCTCTCCCAGTTCTTCTCGGTCGCTTCCAGGAATTTAGGATCGTGGTTCTGTTGATAGAACAGGGCCGGCTTGCGGAAGCCTTGCGAGAAATCGACGTTGTGCCCGCCTGTGACGACGTTCATCCACGACGCGCCGCACCGTTGAAGCTTGGCGGCCAGTTCCAGCAAGAACGGTTCCCCGGTGCGGTTGTACAGCCAATAGACGCTGTCCAAATTGTCGCCGTTGCGCGGAACCTGCCAGCCGCCGGAGAAGAATCGTTTGTCCGGGATCGTGAGTTGCCAACGAAAGTACTTCGTCATCACGTCCAACACTCGCCGGTCGCCCGTGAATTCGTAGTAGGACCGCAGCGCGAAGAGCATATTCATGTTCGGCATCAGATCGGGACCGCGTGCTTCGTCACCCCGGTTCTTCGGCGGCCCAAAATAGCCGTCCGCCTGTTGCGTGGCGAACAGGTTCTCGATCCACGGCTGCGATTCCTTGATGATTCGCTGATCGTCCAGCGCGTATCCTAACGCGATGAACCCGCGGAACCAGTAAGGGACTTCCTCCCACGTGGCGCCACCCTCACCCTCGGGGTTCAGCCAAGCGTTGCCTTTCTTGCGGCAGAAGCTGCTGATCTCGGTCAGATGGCCCGTGAATCCCTCGGCCTCCAGTTCAAGCTGCTTGCGGAGCCAACCGCGGGGCGTGATCGATCCGGTCGGCAGCTTGATCAGCGGGCTGGGCAGCAGCGGCGGCCGATTGCCGGCGTAGTGCTCGTTGGCCGCTGCGGTGTCCGGACGAGCGACCACGACGACCCGGTCCTGGGCCTCGGCGGTCGCGATCAGCGGACCACCGAGCAATACCACGAGGGCGAAACGACAAGGGACGGAGTGAGTCATCGGTCAAGTTCCTTGCGGGAGTTTCTGGTCACATGCGATGGTCGCTTGCTGCACCGCGCGACTGGGGATTCACGTCGACGAGCGGGTTGTTCGCGATCGTGATCAGGGTTCGTTTCACGGTCGTTATCTGCTTGGCTAGGCAGGCGGTTATTGCGCGGCCGGTGAGGCGAGACCCGCGTCGCGGGTGAACTGTTCCTGCAACTCCTGCCAACGCGCGGACATCGCACGAACGCGTTCCGGTTGTTCGGCGGCCAGGTTGTGTTGCTCGCAACGGTCCGTCGCAAGGTCGAACAACTCCCAAGCGTTCTTGTCCTCCTTGGCGGAAACGAGCTTGTAGTGGCCCACCCGCAACGCACGGTTGCCTTCGTGGTGAAAGAAAACATAGTCGCGGGTCACACTGCCGTCTTTGGCGAAGGCCGGTACCAAGCTGCGTCCGGGCAACGACGGCGCACCGGCCGCCAAATCCGGTTGGATGCCGGCCAAGTCCAGCAGCGTCGGGACCAAATCAACGACATGGCCCACGTCGTGGCGCAGTTCGCCACGAGCGGCGATGCCCTTGGGCCAATGCACAATCAATGGCGTGGAAATCCCGCCTTCGTGCGTCCAGACTTTGTGACGCCGGAACGGCGCGTTGCCAGCACTCGACCAGCCCGGACCGAGACACAGGTAGGATCTCTCGGAACCGGGCGTGGCAGCCGGGTCATGTCCCCCGCCGCGCACCATGATCGTGGCGTCCGTGCCGTTGTCCGACAGGAAGAAGATGATCGTGTTGTTCCACTCGCCCATGGCGTGGATTTGATCCAGCACGCGCCCGATCTCCCGATCCATCCGGTCAATCATCGCCGCGTGGATCGCCATCTTCGTGGCCTGGAACTGTTTCTGTTCGGCGGTCAATTGGGACCACGGCACCGGATGTTGAATCTCGCCGGGGCCGAGAGTTTGTAGGTACTCCGGCTTGAAATACCGCGGCGCGAAGGCTGTCTCTAGCGGGGACAGCTCGCAATGGACGATGCCCATCCGGCGCAGGTTCTGCCAGCGTTCCTCGCGGACCTGATCCCAGCCTTTCCGATACCGGTCCTGGTACCGGGCGATGTCCTCCGGCAACGCATGCAAGGGGAAATGCGGCGCAATAAACGCCAGATACTCGAAGAACGGTTGGCCGGAATATCTTTCCGCGTGTTCCTTCAGGCAGCGGATCGCATGGTCCGCCGTGCCAGTCGTCATATAGAATCCCGGCTGGTCGGATAACTGCCTGCCGTCTTCGGTAACATCCGATGCTTTGAAGTAGTTGTTCTGGCCGCCTTCGATTTGATAGGAATGATCGAATCCAGCATCGCTCCGCGGATCGGACGCGCCGAAGACGTGCCACTTGCCAGAATGGTAACAACGATATCCTGCCGTCTTGAGCCATTGCGGCAACGTGCGAGTCCACGCCGGGAAGCGTCGTTGCGGCGGATCCATCCGGATCTGCTGCGCGTAGTAGCCGGTCATCAGCGAGCCGCGCGTCGGCCAGCAGCGCGCGGTGTTGTAGAACTGGGTGAAACGCAACCCGTTGGCCGCGAGCCGGTCGAGGTTCGGCGTCGCGATGTCCGAACCGTAGCAGCCGAGTTCCGAGAATCCGAGATCATCGGCCAGAATAACGACGATGTTGGGTCGCTGCAGTTTGCCGTCGCCAGCATGCAGCGCAGGAAGCGGAGCCAGCAGCAGGGCGGCGAAGAATAAGTGGTGGTGCTTCATGGCATTTCTCCTGAAGGTTCGCACCGGCGGTCAGGCCGCTGTCGTCGAAGGCGTCAAGGCGCCAGCGGTATTTCATGCAGCGGGTCAAGACGTGGAAAGCCAGTTTGTCGGTTGACCCGCTTCGAATTTGAAGGCAGCGTCCGTTCAAAGGGGTTTCTCCAATTCGGGCACCGAAACAGCCACCGTCGATTCGTTGGGCACGGTCTTCTTGGGAGCGTCTACCGTGTTCTCGTTCGTCGGGTCAGGATCGGCCAAGGTCAGCGCGACGGATCGAACGGGCACGAGGATTTCTTAGGAACTCGGGGATGGGTCCAGGGCCAGCCTGGTCACACGATTCCCAAGCAGTTTGTGCGGTCCTCGCTTGGTTGGTTGCGGCTGGTCGTCTGCACCTAATTCCCGCTCACCTTTTGCTCCCGCAGCCAGACGATCGAACGGCCGAGGGCGGACTCGCCCGTGGGCGCTCGGTCGTCGTTGCTGTAGAAACCGAACACGACCTCGCCCTCGGGCCGGTAGTAGAGGAAGTTCCCCGCATCGCGGCCTGACTTGCCCCAGCCCAAGATGCCCATGCCGAAATGGTCGGGCGACCAGTTGTCGGCGGCGCCCTTGACCCAGACGCTCATCGTCCAGGGCGAGTTGCCGGAGATGCCGACGTTCTCTGGTATCACAACGGGGCCAGTGCCATCGAGCGTGAAGTCTTTGCCGAGGAACACCGGCTTCGTTTCCACCCCCAGGACTGCCGTGTTGGGCGTGGCGGCGGCCAGTTGGGCAATGCTCTTCTCGTCGAGCGCGGCGTTGAAGATGGCCGGCTTGGCGAGTGCGCCTTGGAAATGCCGCTTCTGGCCGAACGGGTCGCTGCCGATGGTCAGCGGCGTGTCGGCGACTTTGAGCGGCCCGGGCTGGCGCGACTTGGCCAGCCGGCCGTTCACATAGACGCGCTGCGTGACGCCGTCGTAGGTGTTGGCCAAGTGAACCCATCGCGGCTTGCGCTGAAAGCGGTTCAGTCGGGCGAAGTTCGGGATCGCCTGCAGCGGCGTGCCATCGGCAAACTCGCCGCGGATGGCCAGCACGCCGCCCAGCAGTCCGTCGTCCCACTCGGCGCGCAGGGGCAAATCGGCGGCGAGGGCGAGCGTGTCGAGGCTCTTGCCGGATGGCAGGTCCACGGACTCGACGTTATAGACCAGCGGTCCGTACTGCAGCGCCACGCGTCCGGCGTTGGCGGCGACGCGCGGATCGGCCTGGACGCGCTGGACTTCCATCGGCAACGACAGCTCGATCCGGTCGCCATCCTTCCATGGGCCGCGCAAGGCGATGTAGCCCCGCTCGATCTGGGGCGATTGCGGCTGGCCGTTCACGCGGACGGTGAACCGATCGCCGAGGTCGGGGGTGGCGGAATACAGTTCGCTCTCGGTCCGATCCGGGATGCGCAGCTTGAGCATGAAATTGGCCTCGCCTGCCGGGTGCAACGTCACGCTCACGTCGCCGTCCCACGGGTAACGCGTGGCCTGCCGGATTCGCAGCGCGCCACCGCCGACATCGGGGATCGAGGCGTCGCTGTCCACATAGTGACTGAGGTAGAGTTCGGTTCGCGCCGGGTTGACGGAGTAGATCCCGTCCTTGATCGCCAGCAGCGAGCGGGGAATGTTGCCGACGCAACAGGGGCATCCGTGCCACGGATACCTGGCGTTGCTGGCATCCAGCGGATTCTGGTAATAGAAATTCGTGCCGGTCAATTCGATGGCGCCAAGGATGTTGTTGTAAAGCGTCCGCTCCTGAACGTCGCGGTAACGGCCATCTGCGTGCAGCCGGTGCATCCGGTCGGCCCAGAAGGTCAGGCCGCAACCGGCGCACGACTCGCAGTAAGCATCGTTGGGCAGTTCGTAGTCGCCGCCAAACGCCTCGCCGTGGTGAGATGCGCCGACACCACCGGTCAGGTAGTGTTTCTTATCAATCGCGTTTGACCAGATGCGGGAGACCGCCTGCCGGTAAGCTGCATCGCCGCCTTGATGCAGGACGATGTCGGTCATGGCGGTGTAAAAATAGGTGGCGCGCACCGCATGGCCCTTCGCCTCGCTCAACTCGACCGCCGGCTTGTCAGACTGGTTGTATTCGCTCGGGTTTCCGCCCTCGTGCTGGTGATCGAGAAAATGCCGAGCCAGGCGGATGTACCTGTCGCCCTGGCCCGCGCCTTCGACCTCGTTGACCAGCCGCCCCAGACGGCACAGCGCGTATTCCAGTCCCGGATGTCCATTGCGCCAAGTCCGCTGGGGTGGCGGACCGAACGTGGCGCACAGGTGGTCGCCGCACCGCACCGCCGCATCGTAGAGCCGCCGGTCCTTGCCGCCGGTCATCCGGTAATGCGCCACACCCATCTCCAGAAAGTAGCCCATCACGTAGAATTCGTGCCAGCCGACATTGCTGTAGCGTGGGTGATTGTTGAGGACATGGAACGAGTGGATGTAACCATCGGGCGCCTGCGCGGCGAGGATGACTGGAATCCACTCCTCGAGCTTCGCGCGCAACTCGGCCTGGGCGCGGGCGAGTTCAGCGTCCCCGTCGGGCTTGACCGCGAGCGCCAGGCAAATTGCCTCCACCGTGTTGTACACGTAGGCGTCGCTCCACGGCGCGCCGCTGTATTTCCAGTCGGCAGCCTCGCCGCGTTGCGTTCGGGCCAAGGCCACGAGATTGAGAAACTCCTGGCCGCGGCCACCCTTTTCCATCTGGCGGATGCAGTGCGGCAACCACTGCTCCGTCAACCGTTTGGCCTGCTGCTTCCAGAAGCCGCCGATCTCAATCGATTCCAGACGAACCGGTTCGAGACACTCTTGCGAAGCGGATGCTTCAAAGTCCGCTGCACGAGTGGCTCCCAGACAACAGAGCAGGTAGGCCAGCGAGAGGAAGAGGAACGATTTCATGGCGTCGAATTCTCCTGTGTCTTGGGGAGTGAGGCGGGGCAGACCCGACGGCGGTCCAATCGGGAGGTTGCCGCCGAGCCAAACGACAAGAATACCCGCCTTACTTTGAGCCTGCCATATCGTGATTGCGCAGAAAAATATGACAATTGCGCAGGCCTGCTAAGATCTGGTCTTGTGACGGATCGTGATTCCCAGCCTCCGAGCCTCCCGCATGCCCCATTTACGGCCGGAGAGCGAACCTCCGTGTCGCGCTGAGTTCGCGAAAGAAGAAGAGTACCCTCGAGTGGATTCGAACCACCGACCTACGGTTTAGGAAACCGTTGCTCTATCCCCTGAGCTACGAGGGCAAATGCTGATTTTTACCGGGTTTTCTTGGTGTTTCTCATTTTCTCGTTTTCCCTCTGTACAACCATTTGTACAACCGATATACTGTTTTTGGTGGTTGTACAACCGTCTGTACAACCAAACGCCCCGCCCGGCTGACATCCGAGCGGGGCAAGATCCACCTGAAACCGTTAAGCAGAGGTGAACCCATGAAGAAGTCTACTCGAACCCGCCCCGCCCGCAAGCCGAAATCCGACTTCCCGCTAACTCGCCACCCGCGGGGCCAGTGGTGCAAAAAGGTCGGGGGCAAACTGCATTACTTCGGGCGTGTTCAAGGCGATGAAGATGGACAAGCCGCGCTCGAGGAATGGCTGAGAGTCAAGGATGATCTGCTTGCCGGACGGAAGCCGCGCCCAAAAGACGACACCCGGGTTGCTATCAAGTCGCTGGCCAATGCGTTTTTGAACGCCAAGCAGTTGGCGTTTGAAGCCGGAGAAATCGGCCGGAGAACCTTGGACGAAAACATCGCGACTTGCGAGCGGTTGGCGCGTGTCTTCGGTTCTGGCCGAGCCGTGGAAGATTTGACGGCCGAAGACTTCGAGCGACTGCGGGCAGACATCGCGAGCAAGTGGGGGCCGGTTCGGCTGGGCAACGAAGTTCAGCGCGTTCGTTCCGTGTTCGGCTATGGCTGGGAAGCGGGCATCTTGGACAAGCCCGTCCGATTTGGCCCGAACTTCAAGAAGCCGAGCCGGCGCGTCTTGCGGGTGGAACGGGCCAAACGGCCGGCGCGGATGTTCGAAGCTGACGAGATCAAAACCATCATGGGCGCGGCATCCGTCCAGATGCGTTGCATGATCCTACTGGGCTGCAATGCCGGATACGGCAATCACGACTGCGCGGGGCTGCCGTTGGACGTCGCACAAGAGGCAATCCGAACCGGCTGGTTGGACTGGGCGCGGCCAAAAACGGGCGTTGCCAGACGTTGCAAGTTGTGGCCCGAAACCGTTCAGGCGCTGCAGGCTGCTATCGACGCCCGCCCGGCTGCCAAAGTACCGGAAGCCGAGAACCTGGTTTTCGTGACGAAGTACGGCAAGCCGTGGGGCGTTGGCAAGAACGTTCCCGTGTCTGCCGAGTTCAAAAAGATCCTGGACGCAACCGGGTTGCACAAGGAGGGCCGCGGGTTCTACGCGCTGAGGCACGTTGCCGAGACGATCGGGGGCGGGGCGAAAGATCAGGTTGCGCTGAATCTGCTGATGGGGCACGTTGACGAGACGATGAGCGGGATCTATCGCGAATCTGTTGCCGATTCGCGTCTGGAAGCCATTGCCGAGCAAATCCGGGGGTGGCTGTTCCCACCGGCTGCCGACGATACCACCGAGCAACCGGCGACTTTGCGCTTTCCGTCCGCTGGCTGACGAGTACAATGCAGATTCGACGGGCTAGGGTAGGCCACCTGAAAAGCGGACATCCTGAACCGCCCCGCCCGTCGATTTCTTCAATTCAGGAATTCGCCAATCAGGAGGGCGAAACATGCACGAACCCATCATCGAACAAGCCCGCAAGTTCTTGTCGTGGCTGGACGCAACACAAGTTCCGGCGACTGCGGGCGCGGTTCTGCCGAGAACCGACTTGCACCGTTTCCGGGAACTGGCGAACGGGGTTTGGCAAGCGTGGTTCGTGGCCACCGTCGAAGCTGGCCACCGGCTGCCCGATGACACCGAAGCCGCGTTTCGAGCGTTTGAAGACGCCGTGTTTCCCGAGGACTGGAACGGCCGGGTTCTGCTTGTCCAGCAAGTGCGACAGCAGCAAACGAAGTTCCCGAGCTTCCCGGTACACGATCCGCACGAACTAGCCTATGATCCGTCCAGATTGGCAGCGGTTCGAAAGGCGCTCGAGCGGATCGCGGGGCCACCGGCTGCCAAGTCGCCCGCCCCGCCGACTGCCAATTCCAACCGGACACCGGACACAAAACCGGACACTCAGAAAATTTCTTGCCCGAAAAGTCCCCGGTTGCTGGCGCTTATCAAAAAGCTACAACGTGACGTTGTGCCCGGCGTTCGGCTTATCGACGTTGCCCGCGATTTTGTGGACGGCGACGATAAAAAGGCCGAGAGCCTCTTGCGTCAAGCGAACCGCTACAAGCACCTTTGGAAAACTGGACACACCGGACGCTAACCGGACACCTCATTTGACGCGCCCCCCCGATTTTTCGTTTACTCCGTCGCGTTGTGACTCACTACCGAGCACGCGACGGAGAAACGAACCATGCCCATCAACGTCAATCGGGAACGGCTGCTGACTGTATCGGCGGCTGCAAAATCGCTCCCTGAACGGCGACATATCGCTACTGTCTGGCGTTGGCTGCACGCCGGCTGCCGTGGCGTCAAGCTGGAGAGCGTTCTGATCGGCGGACGTCGCTACACGTCCAAGGAAGCCATCCAGCGGTTCATCGCAAGCACCACAAGCGAGACGGAGGGGGCCACCGATGCCAACTAACACCACCCCCCAAGCCGAGATCCCCGCGTTTCTGACGGCTGGCCAGGTTGCCCGGTTGCTGCGGGTTCGCGACGCAAAAGTCTTGTCGTGGCTGCGGAGTGGCCAGTTGCGCGGCGCTGATCTTTCCGAGCGCCCCGGCCGTGGCAAGGCCCGTTGGCGCATCAGCAGAGACGACTTGCGAGCGTTTCTGGAGTCGCGACAACCCCGCCCGGCGACACCTACCCCACCCCGGCGACGTCGCAAACCAGAGCAGCGGGCCGGTTGGATCGAATTTATTCGGTAGGGCGCATGAAACGCCCCGTTGGCGAGACGGGGCAAAAGCATACGGAAGCACAAGCAATGGTACAGCAGACATCGGGCAGAATCAACGGCAAACCCACCGGCGCGTGGATCGACGCAACCAAACTGGACACCGGCGAACATTGCGTCGACGTCGCATTTTCCGGCAAGACCCACCGGGCGACACTACATCTTGGCAATCCAGATGCAAGGGCCGGATACGTCGCAAGTTTCGCCCGGAAGCTGGGCATTGAACCGGCCGCGCTGGCATGGCTCGAATCGGAGTTGGCGCGGAAGGCCATGAACGGCAAGCACACCACCCCACCCGACAAAGAGGCGGGCGACTGGCGCGGCGATTCCTGGGAACCGGACGCGAGCGAGATCCCGGACGGCGCTTTCGACTTCGATCCAAAAGCGTTTGGCACCATACCCGCGGCGACTTCGGAAATTGCGAAGTCAGATTCTCGCACAGCCCGCGATGACAAGGCCAAACCCAAGAAGTCGGCACTCCAGACACGGAACTACGGAGACATTCAGATGGAATCGGTAAGTTGGCTGTGGCAAGACCGGATTGCCCTGGGAAAACTATCGCTCGTTGCTGGTGTCCCGGGTGTCGGCAAGACGTTCCTGCTATGCGACATTGCGGCGCGGATTTCCCGAGGTGCCAAGTTCCCCGACGGCGCTAATTGTCCGCAGGCCCAAGTGCTGATTATGACCGCTGAGGACGGGCCGGAAGACACGATCAAGCCGCGATTGGTACGACACAATGCGGACTGTAGCCGAATTCATCACGTCGATTGCGTGGCCACGGGGAAGCGGCAGGACCACTTTACACTGACGATGTACCTGGACGTCCTGAACGATTGGCTACAGGCCCACCGTGACGCCAAGCTGGTGATTCTCGATCCGATCACCGCGTTCCTGGGCGACAAGATTGACAGTCACAAGAACGCTGAGGTGCGTTCGGCGTTGGGGCCGTTGTGCAAGCTGGCCGAAACCTTGGACGTGGCGGTCGTCGGGATCACGCATTTGAGCAAGGGACAGGCCAAAGCGATCAACCGCGTTATCGGCTCTATCGCGTTCGTCGGGGCTGCACGCGCTTGCTGGCTCGTCGACTGGTGTCCCGATCAGGAGGGACGCCGGTTGATGCTGCCGATCAAGAACAACTTGGGAGTCGCGCAGGGACTCGCCTATCGCATCGTCAACGGTGCCCTGGAGTGGGAAGCCGGCGCCGTCACGATGACAGCAGACGACCTGGGCGATGGTGGACATACCACTCCCCGAGACGAAGCGGAAGACTGGCTTCGGGAAGCACTCCAGGAAGGACGCCTTCAAAGCAGCAAGCTTTCCACCGAGGCCAAGCGAGTCGGTATCTCGGAGCGGACACTTCAACGGGCCAAGAAGGCGTTGGGGATCATTTCGCAGCGTGACGGGCAGGTGTGGTACTGGATGCTGCCCGACGCTGACGAGGCACCCGAAAGCACCGTTTACGACTTCGGGGAGTATTCCGCATGACTTTCAAGGTTGCCACTTTCAACATTGCCACTCTCTACTTTGCCAAGTGGCAATGTTGGCATACAAGGACACCGAAGGGGGGGCGTTTGTGAGAATTCCCTTATATTTCAAGTTGATGGCTATGTTGTTGTTGTGGCAAGGTTGCCACGTAGAAGACAAGTGGCAAGGTTGCCAAGATTGCCACATTGCCACGTATAGAAAAAGTGGCAGCCTTGGCAATGTTGACTCTCAGAAGACAGGAGTATCCGCAAATGATCGAAACTGAACGAACTGAGCGGCGCATCGTCCAACAGGCGTTCGGGGGTGCTGCCCAACTGGTCGAAACTGGTCCTGCACCTGGGCACCCTGGGCGCGTCGAGATCTGGCGCGGGGGTGGGTTGCTGGGCAGCGGTACGACGTTCGCCCGGGCGTTGGCCGATTCGCTGGCGTTCACGTTGCCCGGCGTGGTTCGTGCCATTGAACTGGAGGTAGACGTCTAATGCGTTCAGGCGATCCCTGCTGTAAATGTGCCACCGGCTACATGCGGATTTACAAGACAAGGCGCTTGCCGGGGGGGAAGCTGGCCAGAAGATATTTGGCATGTTCCCAGTGTAGCGCCCGAGGTTCTGAGACGATCCCCGCCCCGACTGAGCGACGAAAGACGGGGGGCGTTACCAAGCCTGGTACAAAGGGCGCAAAAATTGCGGTTCCGTCCCCCGGTTCCGATCTGGTTGCTGTTCACGATCCGGAGGTTCCTTGTCACAATTCACGTAACGCAACAACGGGGAACCGAGATATGCTTGACTCACTGACACTGGCCGACATCGCCCGCAAGTTCCAAGCGGACGAGAACACGATTCTACGCTGGGCGCTGGAGGGTAAGCTGCCAGCGCCTATTCTCGTTGCTGACGAGCGGGTGCGATGGGCCGCGGATGACTTATCGCGTTGGTGGGCCGATGGCTGTCCGGCCGGCGCGGCGCTGTCCCACCGGCAAGCGTTGGCGGTTCGGTCGGCTATCGCGGACGAATGTTTGGCCCGATGCGACGCGCTGATCGACAAGATCGGCGAACAACGGGCCGCGGAAATTTTCGACAACCTGGAACTGGAGAACTGAACATGCCCGCAGTACTGACTGACCGCAGACTGAAGCAACTCGAACGGCGCGTTCGCGACGCCGATGAGTCCATCGAAACCATCCACAAAGTCGCCGCGGCCCAGCATCGCGCATTGACGGATGCGGAGCAACAGCAACTCGCCGGCTGGGTCGACCTGAAGGAAGCGTGCGAATCCGACGTGCGTCTGTATCGGCAACGCTTGGAACACGAGGCAGGCCAGCCGCCGATCTGGAGCGAAGAGCGCGACTTGCCCGGCAATCGCCACTGCCCGCCCCGCCCGGTCGATACCAGCGGCATGGGCAAAGGCGAGGCATGGGCAGCCAAGCTGTTCGGGATTCGCCCGCAGGTGTCGAGCGACTTCAGCGATCTGCATGATCTTGTCCGGCAGTACCGCGCAGGTGTCCACTCGGAAGCCATGGCGCAGGTGATGACCAACAGCATGGGGGAAGCCAGCGGCGCCAGCGGCGGCTTTGCGGTTCCCTCGGAGTTCCGCGCGGAATACTGGGGTTCCTTGTACGAACGGGGCGTCATTTGGCCTCTATGCTACCCCATCGAGATGTCCGCCGAAACGACTGTCATTCCTGCCTGGGACGATTCGACGTCCGCGGCCGGTAGCATGTTCGGCGGGCTGGTGTCCAGCATCACCGCTGAGGGGGCGACGATCAACGAATCCTCGGCCAAGATGCGCGCGGTGAAATTGCAAGCGAAGAAGTTTGCCACCTATGTGGAAACGTCCAACGAGTTGGAAGCGGACGCTTCCCGCGCAATCTGGCCGTCCATGCTGATCGACGCCCTGCAAACGGTTCAAAGTTTCGAGTTGGACCGGGCTGTTTTGCGTGGCGATGGGGCTACCGCTCCCCTGGGGCTGCTGAACAGTCCGTCAACGATCACGCAAGACAAAGAAAACGCGCAGGCGGCCGGTTCGCTCGTTGTCGCCAATCTGGCCAAAATGTTCAGCAGACTGCATCCGATGTTCTACCGCGGTTCCACTTGGATGGTGTCGCCGAGCGTCATTCCGTGGTTGGAGCAACTCACGATTTCCGCAGGCACGGGGGGCGGTCCCTGGGCTGGGCTGGTTCGTCTGTCCGCCTCGGGCGAGTACAGCATCATGGGCAGGCCGGTTGTCGTTTCCGAGCATTGTTCCGCGGTCGGCACCACCGGCGACGTTATACTGGCCGATTTGAACCAATACCTGCTCGGTATGCGCCAGGTGGTCACCATCGAGAGTTCCCGCCATGTCGCGTTCAAGTCGGACGAAGTTGGGTGGCGTTCGATTCTCCGAGTCGACGGCTTGCCCAAGTATTCCAGCGTCTACACCCCGCGCACTGGTTCCACGATGTCGTGGGCCGTGGCCCTGCAAACCCGCTAATAGGAGCAATTCACGCTATGAGCCATCTACTTACGGAAACCCACAAGATCGTTTGCGGTTCGCCAATCGCGACGACGAACGGCGGAATCACGGGCGCTTACGTTTCGCTCAAGAACGTGCGAAACGTTACCATCATCGCCAACCTGTTGCAGGCGGCTGCCCATGCCACGGCGCTGGGC
>JAHDXO010000057.1 GCA_023382975.1 Pirellulaceae bacterium | reverse complement strand
TCAGTTGTCAGTTGTCAGTTGTCAGTTGTCAGTTGTCAGTTGTCAGTTGTCAGTGGCGGGGGGCGAGGGTGTGGATGAAGAGTGCGTGTTCGGGGAGTGTTTCGCTGGCCAGGCGGACCAAGTGGTCGTGGTGGGTGAAAAAGACGACTTGCGTTCGTTCCGACAGGCGGGCCAAAGCCTGCAGCGCGGCGGCGGCGCGGGCGTCATCGAACATGATCAAAATGTCGTCGACGATGAACGGAAGCGGCTCGCGGCCGTCGAGATGGGTTTCCAGCAGCGCCAGCCGCAGCGCGAGATACAACTGGTCGCAGGTTCCGTCACTCATGCCTTCGACACCGACGGGCTGGCCGTCCCCGGGACGGATCCCGACCAGCACGGCGCGGTCCTTGTCGTCATAGTCCGGCCTGAGTCCGGCAAACGAGCCCAGCGTCAAGTCCGCGAAAAGGCTGCTGGCTCGCGCGAGCACCGGACCTTGGCTCGACTGGCGGAATCGGTCGATTGCGCGGCGCAGCACACTCGCAGCCAGTCGCAGGCGGACGTACTGCTCGACGTCGGTGCGCAGTTGGGCCATCCACTGTTCCGACTGCTCGCTGGCCTCGGCCGCTCGGCCGCTGCCGTCCATCCGCTGCAATTCGTTGCGGCTGCTGCCGATCCGCTCGGCGACGGCCGTCCGCTCCTGATCCAGTTGCTCGATCGTCTCGGCCAACTGCTGCAGGTCGGCACGCAGGGCGTCCGGATCGAACGGCTCCGCCTCGGCGATGAACGTGTCGAGCGGCGCCCCGGCGGCCAGTTCGGTCAGTTGATCGTCAACGGCCCGCAGCTCCCGCTCGCAATCGCGACGGCGGCGGGATCGCTGCTCGGCGACAGGCAGTTCGTCCACCGAATCGCAGCCGGCTTGCGTACATAACTCGCGGAGCACCGCGTTGAGTTGTTTGGCGTCGCCATCCGCCTTGTCGTGTTTCGCCTGTTCCTTCTTCAGTTGTTTCTGCCATTCGTCCCGCGTTGCCTGCGAACGGCCGGCGCTTTCCAAACGGTCGTACAGGTCGGCGACCGCCTGTTCGACGGATCGGTCGAGCAGGTCTGGGGCGATACGAGCAAGCACGTTCTGCACCTCGTCCCGATAGTCCTGCGCTTCGTCGTCGATACCCTTGATGCGGCTTTGCAGGGTCGCTTCCTCCTTAAGCAGTGCCCGCATCGCGTCGACCGCCTCCAAGATCGAATTCGCCGCGGCGGGGGTCACGTCCCCGTCCAGTTCCAGCGCGGAAACCGCGTCGGCCCAGTCTTCGCGCCACGCCTCCAGTTCGCGGTCGGCCTGTTCGACCGTCCGCTGCGCTTCGGCCAATTGCCCGCGCAGTTGCTGCAACTGGTCGGCCAGTTTCTGGCGCTGCTGGTTTGCTGCTTCGATCGCATGGGCGGCGTCCTCGCCGACTTCCAAGGCGGCGGCCAGCGTTGCCGCGTTCGCGGGCAGCGCCTGACCGAGTTCGGCCAAGCAGCGGTTCAGATCGTCGCGCAGCGATTGCACGAGCTGGCGAGCCTGCTCGACCGACGCACGCTGCTGGCGAATCGACTCGGCCGCCTGCGCCAAGGACGTGTGTTGAGCGAGCCACGACCGCATTTCGCGCGGCGTCAGGGGATCGATGCCCAGTTCGGCCCACAGTTGATGCCACTCGGACCGCAGTTGCTTCCAAGCCGCTTTCGCGGCCGTCTGGTGCGGATGCTGAGCGTCGATGCGCCGCTGAAAATCCAGGCGTTGGGCCGTCAGCATGGCCTTTTTCGACACTTGGTCGGCGTCGATCCGCAGCCGGTCGGCGATGGAATCCGCTGCCTCGATGCTGGCCTGGAACGCCTGGGCCAGATCGCCGCCGGCCGCCGACAGAGCGACGAAGGCTTCGACCGCACTCGGGTCGGCAGGCTGGCCGTCGCGCAGTGCTTCGCGGATCAGTTGCCAGCCCGCATCGCGCCGCTGGCGGGCGCGAATCAGGTCGTCTTCGCTGGGTACATCGTGTTCCAGCCGCAGCCTTTCGAGTTCCCGATCGGTGGCTTCGAGCTGTTCAGTCCACTGCGAAATCTGTTCGTCGATGCGCTGCCCGGAGCGCATGGCGTCGGACAATCCGCTTTCAAACCGGTCGACGGTTTCGGACGCCGGCACGGGCAGCGCCTCAAGCTGTTCGAGCGAGCCGCGGAAGAGGCGGAGTTTGCCCAACTCGATCTCTGCCCGCTTCTCGAGTTGCTGCAACGCAGCGAGCGCATCGGCCAACTGCTGATCGACGTCGCCGTGCTTTCGGGCTTGCCGGATCGCCCGCTGCAGTCCGGCGGTGTCCTGCGCCGCCGGCAACTCGGCCTGCTTGCCCTCGAGGCGCACAAGTTGATCCCGCCGCTTCCGGGCGGCCTGCTCGGCTGCACTCTGTTTTGCCACCCCGCCCCTCCAGTCGCTGCCCACCCACTGAATGCGGTGCCGCTGGACGCGGGTCAATTGAAGCCGGCCGGCTTCTTCGAGTTGGGGTCCGCGTCCGAGTTCCTGGAGGATCTCGCGGGCCTGCTGCTGCTTGCTTTCCAACTCGGCGGCTAAACGGGGCCGGTCTTTGGCCGCTTTCTGGTACCCGCCCAGCGTGGCGTGCAAGCCGGTGATCGTCGAACGGTGTTCGAGCAAACCGGTGGGGACCATCTGGGCGTCGATCGACTCCGAGATTTTCTGGATCTGCTGCCCCGCTTCGCGAAGGGCTCGCTGCGCGTTGTCCAGTCCGGCGGCGGCCGTGCTGCGCTGCTGGGCGAAATCGTCGGGCAACAGCGGAACGTCGGACACTTCGGCCAGTTGCTCCAACAGTTGCTTGCGGCGGCCGATCCGGGGCAGCGCCTGGTCGATGCGCTCCAAGCGGCTCTTCTCGGAGCGTTGCCTCCGCAATTGCTCGTCGATTTGCTGTTGCCGCCGTTGGTCGTCGCGCAATTGCTTGTCGACGTTGCTCCACTCCGACGTGGGCAACTGCGCCGCCTTGACCGCGTCGCTGGCTTCCTTCCACCGCTTCAACGCGACGTTGATGCGCGGGTTGCTACCGCCGGGCTTGAACAGCTCCTGCATTTCGGTTTCGATCTGCGCTTGCACTTGCCGCACGTCGGCGATCCCGGCACCAGCGGCAAACAGTGTCTCGCCCAACTCGCTGCCGCGGACAATGGCCGCACCGCCCTTGCGCAGTTCGGCGTAGTCGATGCCAAACCGCTGCGAAAAAGCGTTTTCGTCGACCCCACCGAGCATGGCGTCCAGTCGTGCCGGGTCCACCGGTTGCGCATCGTCGGGGCCGAGCAGGGTATTGCCCCGACCTTTGCGGCGGACGAACTCCAGGCGTTGGCCCGCGGCGTTTTCCAGCAAACCGCCGATGCGGAGCTTCGTGTTCGGGTGCAGGAAGCTGTCCGTGCTGTTGTGCGGGATGCCGTACAGCCATTGACGCAGCGCCCGGAGCGTGGAACTCTTGCCCGCTTCGTTCGGCCCGTGGACCAGATGCAAACCGTATCGCCCCCCGTCCAGCGAAAGGGTCTGGTCGGTGAACGGTCCGAAGGCCAACAGGTCCAATCGCAGGATCTTCACGCTTTCGGTCCTCCCACAAGCCGGCTGGTCACCAGCGGTTGGATCTCGTCCAGCCATCGCCGGAGACAATCCGGATCGTTCAGCGCCAGCGTTTCCTCGCCGCGCAGCAGTTCGTCGGGCAGTCGGCGGCGCAGCTCGGCCAATTCCTCGGACAATTCGGCCAGTTGCGTCTTGTCGCTCCTCAGCTCGTGCAAGTAGCGCTGCAACTCGCCTACCGGCCCATCCGCCAGCGCGTCCTCGTCCAGCTCGCGGGCCGGCGCGGTGCGGACCCTGACTTTCTCGATCCAGACCAGGCCAGCGGCCTCTTCGAGCGCCGCAGCGCGGATCTGGTTGGCCCAGGCCAGCGGATTGGCCAGCAATTGCGCATGGACGCGACTGCGGCCGGTCACGACGACGCGCACTCCCAGTGGAATGCCGCGATGGGTCTCGATCCGCTTTGCCAGTTCTGCCTGGAAAGCATCCAGCACATCCTGCGGCCGATCGGCGTCGTCCGCGGCAACCTCGCAGACCTCCCAGCGGAACACGTCGAGCGGCTGGAATTCGAGTTCGGCCTTCCCGCGGTCGTCGACCGTCACCAGGTAGCACCCCTTGGCGCCCGTCTCGCGGATGTGGCGGCCTTGCAGATTCCCGCAGAACACGATCGGCGGATCGAGGCACTTGATCTCGCGGTTGTGGATGTGTCCCAGCGCCCAGTAGTCGTATTGTTTCTGCCGCAGTTCGTCGACCGTACACGGCGCGTACGGCTCGTGCCCTTCGGCACCGGCCAGCGACGTGTGCAGCAGGCCGATGTTGAACAACCCGCCCACCGGCGGCGGATAGTCGCGGGCCAGGTTGTCGAACTCGGCCGCTTTGGCGAACGAGCGGCCATGGACGGCGACGCCCAGTTCGCGCAGCTTCTTCGCCTGGGCCGTTTTCGCCCGCGTGGACGAAAGCAATTCCACGTTGTCAGGCAGCGGCAGGGCTTTGGTCATCCGATTCGCGGCGTCGTGGTTGCCGCTGATCATCACGACGGGGATCGACGCCTCGCGCAGCCGGCTCATCTGCGCCACGAAGAACAGCCCCGTGTTGTGGTCCTTCCAGTCGCCGTCGTACAGATCGCCCGCGATCAAGACGAAATCCACTTCGCGCTGCAGCGCCAGGTCGACCAGATTCGCCAGCGCCCGCCGGGTCGCTGTTCGGATTTCGTCCACCGGCGCGCCCTCGTACTGCTCCAGTCCCCGCAGCGGACTGTCCAAGTGGATGTCGGCCGTATGAATAAACTGGAACATGCAGAGACTCCGTCTTGACCGAATGCGAATCGGAGCCAGTCTACCAGCAACCGGCCGGCACAAGAAGCAGGAAGCCCGGTACCGGCGACGGCTGGACACGAATGCAAGAGCGTTCGGTCTGTGGTAGTATGCCCTGCGAGCGATCCTCCGGAACCAGCCGTCCTACCAACGAAAGGTATCTGTCTTATGTGTTCGTCTTCGCTTCGCGGGGTTGTCGCGGCGGTTGTCCTACTGGCCGCCGCCGGTCATCCGTCCGCACCGGCCGCCGAGAGGCCCAACTTCATCGTGATCTTCTGCGACAATCTGGGATACGGCGACGTCGCCTGCTTCGGACCCACCAAACATCGCACGCCCCACCTGGACCGGATGGCCGAGGAGGGGCTGAAGCTGACCAGTTTCTACGCGACCAGCGGCGTCTGCACGCCGTCGCGGGCCAGCCTGATCACCGGCTGTTACCCGCGGCGAGTGGGACTGCACGTCAATTCCCAAGGCGGAGCGGTCTTGTTTCCGATAGAAAAAAAGGGCATCTCGGACGGCGAGATCACCATCGCCGAGGTGCTGCGTCAGGCTGGCTACGCCACGACGATCGTCGGCAAGTGGCACTTGGGCGACCAGCCGCCGTTTCTGCCCACGCGGCACGGCTTCGACAGCTACTTCGGCATCCCGTACAGCGACGACATGACGGAGACCCCGGACGGTCGCCGTCCGCCCCTGCCGCTGATGGAGAACGAGCGGGTGATCGAGGCGCCCCCCGACCGCAATCTGCTGACCCAACGCTACACCGAGCGAGTGATCGAGTTCATCACCGAGAACCGCGACCGGCCGTTCTTCGTCTACATGCCCCAGGCGATGCCCGGCAGCACGGCCGCGCCGTTTGCCAGCGAACGGTTCCGCGGGAAATCAGCGAACGGTCCGTGGGGCGATTCGGTGGAGGAACTGGATTGGTCGACGGGCGAGATCCTGGCGGCGCTGAAGCGGTTGGACCTGGACCAGCGAACGCTGGTGGTTTGGACCTCGGACAACGGCGCCCCCAGACGCAATCCGCCCCAGGGCAGCAATCTGCCGCTGGCCGGCTGGGGGTACACGACGGCCGAGGGCGGCCAGCGAATACCGTGCATCGTCCGTTGGCCTGGGAAGATCCCGGCGGGAACGGTGAGCGACGAACTGTGTACGACGATGGATCTGTTGCCGACGTTGGCCCATTTGGCAGGCACTCGGCCGCCGAGCGACCGCGTGATCGACGGCCACGACATCCGGCCGTTGTTGTTCGGTGGACCCGAGGCCAAGTCGCCCTACGAAGCGTTCTACTACTACTACATGGACCAGTTGCAAGCCGTTCGCTCGGGCCACTGGAAACTGTACCTGCCGCTGGAGAGCAAATGGCAGAATTTCCGCCGGGACGGCAAACCCGCGGCGGCGGAACTGTACGACTTGAAAGACGACTTGCAGGAAACGAAGAATCTGGCCGAGGCCAAGCCAGAGGTCGTCGAGCGGTTGCTGGCTTTTGCCGAACGCGCTCGTGCGGACTTGGGCGACGCGAACCGGCCGGGCACCGGCCAGCGCGAGCCGGGCTGGGTCGACGACCCGAAACCGCGGCTGCTGAGCCAGCCGTAGGACGAACGTCGTCGCGAGATCCTGTGACAGGCCTCCCCAGCTTCATGCGTTGCGACCGAGTGCCGTCGAACCATTTCTGAGAAACGCCCGGCGGATGCGCGTTTCGCGCGGCGCAGGCGGCACTACGTAGCCACCGCGAGTTCGCCTTGGTTGTCGAGGGGGGATTCGTACTCGTCGACGTTGATGTCGTAGATCTTCGGATGGAAAATCGCGACGTAGACCAGGTAGAACGTGGGCACGACCAGCAGCACCAGGCTGGTCGAGGCCATCAGGCCGAAACACAGGCTGGCTGCCATCGGGATCAGCACCTGGGCCTGAAACGACGTTTCCAGCAGCAGAGGGGTTAAACCAGCCACGGTGGTGACGGAGGTCAGCAAGACCGGCCGGAACCGTCGGCGGCCAGCTTCCAGCAGCGCCGTGCGCAACGGCGTTCCCTCCTGGACTCGATGGTTGATGAAATCGACCAGCACGATCGAATCGTTCACGACCACTCCGGTCAACGCCACCAGGCCGAACATGCTGAAGATCGTCAGCGGCAGGCCGAGAATGGCGTGCCCCCAGATCGCGCCCATGAAACCGAAAGGAATGATCGTCAAAATCATGAACGGCTGGAAATAGCTGCGGAACTCCAACGTCAACAGACAGTACATCGCGAACACCGCCAGCAGGAAGCCGACGGCCAGACTGGCCATCGATTCGTTGCTGTCCTCGCGCTGACCTTCCCAGCGCACGCGGATCTCGGGATACTCGTCCAACAGGCCGGGTACGAAATTGGCCTGCAGATCGTTGACGATGGCCGAGGCGTTGGCCCGCGTGTCGTCCAAGTCGGCGGTCACCGTGATGGAACGCAACTGGTCCACGCGGTTGATCTCCGAATAGCCGCGGCGAACCGTGACTTCGGCCAGTTCGGTCAGCGGGCGCTCCGCGCCATCGCCCGTGCGAACGCGGATCGCCTCGAAATCGCCAAGCGACCGCCGCTGCTGCTGGGGATACCTCACCATCAGCTTGACTTCGTGCCGCCCGCGCTGCAGCCGCATGACTTCCTCGCCGTAGTACGACGCCCGGATGGTCTCCGCCAAATCGGCGGCCGTAATGCCCATCGCCACGGCATTGTCCTTGACCCGCACCTGGTATTCCCATTTGCCGGGCGAGGAATCGTCGCGGATATCGAACACACCGGGATACTGGCCCAGACGCTGTTTGCACTTCTCGACCGCCGCTTCCAGATCTTCCACTCGCTCCGCCGGCGCCAGCAGCTTGAACTCGATCGGCGGGCCGCCGGGGCCCATGCCCGTGCTGCCGAACGTCAGCCGCTCCGCGCCGGGGAAGTCTCCCGATTCTTCGCGCCACTGCTGCAAGATTGCCTCGCTGACCACGTCGCGTTCGGAGGGGTCGACCAGCTCGACGTAAACGGATCCCAGGTGTCCGCCCGAGTTGCGGGAATCCGGCCCCAGCGAGCCGGCGCCGGTGACCTCGCCGATCGATCGGTGGACGACGGTCACCACGTGTCCCTCTTTCTCCGCATACTGCTGGTCGATTTGCCGGATGGCTGCTTCCAGCCGCTGCGTCGCCCGGTCGGTCACTTCGCTCGGGGTGCCGTCCGGATACGCGATCTTGACTTCGATCATCCGGCTGTCCAACTTGGGAAACAGAATCCACGGGGTGATGCCCGCCCGCACCATGCCGACGGTGGCGATCAACAAAGCCAGTGCGACACTGATCACGAGCGCCGGACGACTCAAGCACCATCCCAGCGTCGGCAGGTAGTAGTGCCCCACGAACCGATGCAGGGCGTGGTGGGTGAAGACGTTGATCTTGGCGAACAAGTGGGTGACCGACCGCAGTGGAAAAAAGACGACGCCCAGCAGGCGGAAGAATAGATTGTCCTTGTGCGCCAGATGGCAGGGCAGAATCAGCGAACTCTCGATCAGCGAGATGACCAGCATGGCGATTACGGCGATCGGCATGACCGCGATGAACTTGCCCATCACTCCGGACACGAAGAACAAGGGCACGAAGGCGATGATCGTCGTTGCGACCGAAGCAGCGACGGAGGGAAGGACCTCGCAAGTGCCGTTGATGGCCGCTTGAGCCAGACTCTCGTGGCGGGCGCGGTGGACGTAAATGTTCTCGCCGATCACGATCGCGTCGTCGACCACGATGCCCAGGACCAGCAGGAAGGCGAACATCGACAGCATGTTCAGCGTCTGCCCGAAGCCCAGCAGCACGGCGCCCCCTCCCAGTACGGCCACAGGGATGCCCAAGGCCACCCAGAACGCCAGCTTCAGTTCCAGAAAGATCGCCAGCACCAGGAACACCAGCAGCAACCCCTGAAAGCCGTTCTTCAGCAGCAGATCCATGCGGTCCTTGACGTCGATCGAGGTGTCCTGCCACGTGCGCAGCGCATAACCGGCAGCCAGCGAGGATTGCCGTTCCGCGACATATTGCTTCACCTCACGAGTGATCGCCAGCAGATCTTCGCTCGAAGTCCGGCTGATCGAGATCACCATCCCCGGCTGGCCGTCGATGCGGTTGATGGCCGTGGTGTCCTCGAACTCGTCCCGGACCAAGCCCAGGTCGCCGACCGTCAGGACGACCCCGCTGGGCGTCGTTACCAGGGGAATTCGCGCGATGTCGTCGCCGACGACCCGCTTGTTCTTGCCGCGCAGCAGAACTTCCTGGTTCTGCGTGTTCATTTTGCCGCCGGGCAGCTCGATGTTTTCGCGGCGGAGCACCTGCGCGACCTGCTGCAGCGTCAGACCGTGTTTGCGCAGCGTCTGCTCGGGGATCTCCACGTCGATCTGGAAGTTCTTGACATTCACCAGTTCCGCTTGCGAGACCGACGGCAGCAGCAGCAGTTCGCTACGAATCGTCTCGGCCATCTGCCGCAACTCCAATTCCGCCTCGGGCGAAGTGTCGTCAGGGCCGATCAGCCCGACGCGGATCGCGGGCGAACGAAAGGTGATCTGCTGGACTTCCGGATCTTCGGCCAAGTCGGGAAAGCTGGGAATGCGGTCGATCTCGGCGCGCACCTCGTTCAGGATCTTCTGCACGTTGACGTTCGATTCCAGATACAGGACGAGAAAACCGGCGTTCTCTTGAGCGACGGCCACCTGTTTCTTCAGGCCGCTGATCGACCGCACCGCTTCCTCGATCTTCTGACAAATGCCTTCTTCCACCTCGGCGGGCGTGGCGCCTGGATAGGGTACGGTGACCAGAATCATCTCCAATTCGAATTCCGGGAAGATCTCGCGGCGCATCATCGCCAGACTGACGGCGCCGACCACCATGATCGACAGCATCAGCGTGTTCATCGCCGGAGAATTCGAGATGGCCCAACGGATTACGGATCGCACGTGAATTCAACTCCTGTAGCAACACGCTGAAGCGTGAACTCCAACTTGACGGCTATGCGGCGTCTGCCAACGTGACCTGCATGCCGTCCCGCGCGCCCTGCACGGGAGTGATCACCAGTCGGTCGCCCGGCTGCAGGCGGGATTCCGACGCGGGCGCCAGCCAGTACCGTTGTACCCGGCCCTGTGCGTCGGTCTCCGCGATCCCGCGGATCAGGGGCAACGGTCCGAGTTGTTCCAAACGTCCGTCATTCACCCGCCAGACTCGCTTGCCCGGCTGGATCGCCTCGTCCGGCACCTTGACCAGTGCGTCGGTCTGCGGCACGCGCAGCACGACGGTCACGTACATGCCCCGGACCAGCGCCGGTGGCCCCGACAGGGTCGGATTCGCCGCACGATCCGCGCCGACCAGCTTGACGTCGCGGGGGCGATCGACCCGGATGCGGCAGGGAACCGTCCGCGTCCGCTCGTCCAAGCCGATCCCGTCAAAGCGGTCCAGTTCGCCGCTCCACTCGTAGCGCAGATCGTCGCGGCGGGCGAACTGGTAGTAGACCGTGGCCGGGGTGCGAGGCACCTGATAGGCCCGCTGTTCGGAAAGCCCCGATCCGGCGGAAGACGATTGCTGACTCCACAGCCAGAACAGATCCTCCATCAGCAGATTGCAGCGGACCTCGATCGACGCGGTATCCTCGATGGTGAACAGCCCGGAACCCCGTTGCACGAAATCGCCCTGTTCGACTTGGTCCCGGACGATCACTCCGTCGACCGGAGCCCGGACCTCGCTGCGGCTCAGATCCAGTCGAGCCTTCTGCAGTTGTGATTCCGCCAGTTCGATGGCGATCGTCAGCCGACTGCGGCGCACCCGTGCGGAACTCAATTGATTTTCGAGGATCTGCATTGCATTCTCGGCCGTGACCACGGCCCGTTCTGCCCGGTCCAAATCCGATCGGCTGATGCTGGTGGTCAGCCGAGTCAACCGGTCCAACTCGTTCTGCTGCAATTGCCGGTCCCGCTCGGCCAACTTTCTCAATGCCTCGATGTTGGCGATCTCGACATCCGCCTCCTCCAGTTCCGTCTGCGACTGTTCGAGTTGTTTCAGCGCTTGCTGTTCCTGCAATTGGTAGTCGCGCGAGTCGATCTCGATCAGCAACGTCCCCTGTTCCACAAAGGAACCGGCCCGGCAATTCGGATCCTTGAACGAAATCGCTCCGCCCACCTCGGCCGCCACCTGGATCTCGCGGGCCGGCGTGACGACGCCGTCCACTTCGATCTCCAGATCGCCCTGGTGGGATTGCACCGCCGACGTCTCGACCTGGGGCACGAGGCGCGCGTCCCGCGGTGGCATCGTTTCCTGCTGCCGCGTTCCGAGTGCCAGCATCACGCCCACGCCGCCAGCGATCACCGCGACGGGAACCAACGAACGGATCAAGATGTGCAACATACGGGATTCTCGAGACTTGGTTTGCCGCGGCACCCTGTCCAGCGGCGTTTCCGGGGAAATCATACTGCTTCCTGCAACGACTCCTGCGCATGGTTCGACCCCACCGGCGGAGCCTGGCCCAGCGACGCCAGGACCAGGCCGGTGATGTGCTCGGCTAAACGCTCGATCGTGTACGACTCGCTCGCTTCGTCCGGTGTGATCAGCATCGAGACCACGCCGCGAGCCACGCGGTAGAACAAGCACTGACCGACCAAGCTGAAGCCGATTTGCTGCCGAACGTGCCGCGGAACGTCGTCGGGCAACAATTCGTCCAGGATCCTCAGCAGCTGGTTGAATTCGGGACGAATGTACTCCTCGACCATTTGCCGGCAGGCTCGCGACGGCTGGACGACTTCTCGCATCATCAGACGGGATTGCCAACTGGTTTCGGGAGCCCCGATCATCCGTCGGAGCATGGTTCGCGTGAAGAGCCGCAGACGGTCCTCGGCGGGCAGATCCGGAGCCATATCCGGCATCGGCACCTCGGCCGCCCGCATCTGACGCGCCAATCGCACTGTTTCGACGTACAAATTTTCCTTGTCGCCAAAGTAGTAGTTGATGCTCGCCCCGTTCACTCCGGCCGCCCGACAGATCTCGCGCACCGTCGCCCCCTCGAAGCCCTTCTCGGCAAAGATGGGACCGGCCGCACTTAGAATTCGCACACGAGGATCTTGCTGCATCACGACCTGACCACCAAACCACGAATCTTAAACACGCGCTTAAAACAATGATATGAAACGCGCGTCTGATGTAAAGTGCAAGAAGGCAAATTTCCGGTTAGACTATTCCCGTGGGATGTTACTGGTGTTGGTAGTGCGGTCAGGGAGTTCCGCGTGCGTTCCCGCGGCGGCGGGGCTTCTGCAGGCGCGGGAACCACGAAATCCGGGCTTTCGACGCTGCGTTAGGGGGACCACTGATGGCACGAACCCGCTCGAATATCAACGCCTTGTCCCGTTTGCTGGGCGGGTGCGACGTCCCGGTCTATGCGTTGGACCAACGGCGTCGGATCGTCTACGGCAACGCCGCCTGCTTCGCTTGGCTCGGGATCGAACCGCGGCAGTTGGTCGGCAAGACGTGCGATTACCACAGTCCGCCGGCCCACGAATTGGACCAGCTCGCCCCGAACTACCTGTGTCCTCCGCCCGAGGTGTTTTCGGGGCGTCCCGGATCCGGTGAAATCGCTTGGACAAGTTCGGACGGCACGCTGGTTCGTCGAATCGCCCGGTTTGTTCCGTTGGCCTTTCCCGACGAGACGACCGCCTGTCCGGTCATTGTCTTCGTCGACGGTCAGGACGTTCCGGAGCGAGAGTCGCGTCAGGCCAGACGTCTGCGAACCGACGATTTGCACGCGGCTCTCCGCGATATGTTGGGCGAGATGGGGCAGCGGTTCGGCCTGGATCAGGTTGTCGGCGATCATCCGGCCATCGCGCGGGCCCGCGAGGTGATTCGACTGGCCGCCGCGACCGATTCGCGCACGCTGGTGATCGGGCCGCCGGGCAGCGGGCGGGAATACGTTGCCCGCGCGGTGCATTTTGGCGGCGGTCTGCGCGATTCGGCGCCGCTGGCGCCGTTGGCCTGCAATCTGCTGGATGCCGAGTTGTTGGACGAGACGATCGCTTCGTTCGTGGCCAGTTGTGCCGAACTGCAAATCGAGCGGCCGGCCACGCTGTTGCTGCTGGAGGTGGATCAATTGCCGGCCGATGCCCAGCGGGCGCTGGCGGGCATCCTGAGCATCCGCGAATTGAATCTCCGCACCGTGGCGACGTCCCGCCGACGTCTGATCGAATTGGCGTCCGAAAACCGGTTCCGCGAAGACCTGGCCTTTTCGCTCAGCACGTTGGAGATCGCCATCCCGCCCTTGTCCCAGCGGCGCGACGACATTCCGCTGCTGGCTCAGTACTTTCTCGAACGCAAGAATGCGACGGGCGGCAAGCAGTTGTCGGGTTTCACCAGCGATGCGATCGAGCGTTTGGTTGCCTACGATTGGCCGGGCAACATCGATGAACTGGCCGAATTGGTCTCGGGCGCGTGCAACAGGGCCAATGGATCGCAGGTGACCGTTGCCGACCTGCCTCAGCGGCTCGAACTGGCAGCGCAGGCCGCAGCGCGGCCGTCGGCGGGACGCGAACCGATTCAATTGGATCTTTTTCTCGAAGAGGTCGAACAGGAACTGCTGCGGCGCGCGCTCGAGCGGGCCAAAGGCAACAAGGCCAAGGCGGCTCGGCTGCTGGGCGTCACCCGATCGCGAGTGGTCAGGCGCCTGGAGCATTTCGGCTTGGCCAGTTCCGAGCCGAAGTCGATGTTCGAAGAGCCCGGTTGCTGAAACGGGACCTGCTCTCTAGGATACCACTGCCATGCAAACAGCCCGCGTGATCGTCTGCGAGAAGTCCGGCAAATGGGCCGCGGCGCTGTGCGCCTTGGTTCCGTTGCCTCGAGCGGTGATCTGCGAGACTCGCAGCTTGGGCGAATGCCGTGTTCGCTTGCAGGAGAGCCCGGCCAGTTTGATCGTGGTCGAGGCGACGGCGGAGAATTGGCTGGAAGTGTGCCGTTGGTTGCCGTTGCAGACCGGCCAGTTCGCGCACATGCGGGCCGTGGTTGTTGCCGAACCGGCGCTGCGGCCGGCCGAGTGTCTCCTGCGCACGGCCGGTGCCCATCATCTGGTGGACTCGCTGGATGGATTGGGCGGCTTGTCACGCTGGATCGCGGGGCACATCGACCAGGCGCCGCGCCGAAGGCAGAGCGTTCGGCATTGGACTTGGTCTCGAATGCCTTGGCCATCGCGGAGAGCGGGCGCAGAATCGAAGTGATCGAGAGATTTCCACGAAGTCAAGAGAGGAAACCTGGACATGGCCGACAGGCCCATCGAATTGGCGGACATTGAATCCGTTTTGAAAGATTTCCGCGATCCGGAGAGCGGACGCAGCATCACCACGTTCCAGCAGGTCAAGGACATTCGCATCGATGGCGATCGGTTGTCGCTGACGTTGGAACTGACCAGTTGGGCGGCGCCGATCTGGGAGGAAACGTGCGAGGCGTTGACCGAGAAACTCCGGGCGTCGCTGCCCGGCTTGCAATCGGTCCAGGTGCAGCGCAAAGTGCATCCTCGGCCGCCGCAGAAACTGGGCGAGATCGGCCTGACGGCCAAGAGCGTCATCGCGGTGGGCTCGGGCAAGGGAGGCGTCGGCAAGAGCACGATCGCCGTCAGTCTGGCCCTCGGTTTGCAGCGCGCCGGTTGCCGAGTCGGATTGTTGGACACCGACGTGTATGGCCCGAGCATTCCGCATCTGTTGGGCCTGACGGGCCGTCCGATGATCGACAACAACCGCCTGACACCGGTCTACAAGAACGGCATGCCCGTGATGTCGATGGGGCTGCTGGTGCCGAAGGACGAGGCGGTGATTTGGCGAGGCCCGATGTTGCACGGCGCCGTCACTCAGTTTTTGCGGGACACGGACTGGGGCGACTTGGACTATCTGATCATCGACATGCCGCCGGGCACCGGGGACATTGCGTTGACGCTGTCTCAGTTGCTGCCGCTGACGGGCGCGGTCGTGGTTTGCACGCCGCAGGATGTCGCGCTGTTGGACGCCGTCAAGGCGATCAACATGTTCCGCAAGGTCAACATCCCGGTGTTGGGCATCGTCGAGAACATGAGTGGATTCGTCTGCCCGGACTGCGGCAAGCGGTACGACATCTTCGGCGCCGGCGGAGCGCGGAAGCAGGCCGAGGAATCGAACGTGCCCTTCCTGGGCGAGGTGCCGATCCGGTTGCAGATTCGCGAGCACGGCGATGCGGGCACGCCCGAAGCCGGCTTTGCGGACCCGACCATCGCGCCGAGTTTCGAGAAGATCGCTTACCGGTTGGTCAAGAACCTGGCCGCCGCGGTGGCCGTCGCACCGCCGCAGCCGTCCCTACCGATCCTCGGCTAGCCCCGCAGCACAGGCCGCTGTCCTGTGCATTTTCCCTGGATTTTACCGCTTCAGCGTGCTTCCTCTTGCCGCCGACACGCTGAAGCGCGAACTTCAGCGCCAAGAAAAAATTAGAGCCGCCGAAACTGGTTGTTCCGGCGGCTCTTTCTCGTCGTTATCCGCTGGTGTCGGTCGGCCTGACGCGAAGCGCATCAGGCTTCGCCAACAGGCTCGCAACCTACTTCTTCGCCTTCTTGGTTGCCTTCTTGGCCGGGGCCTTCTTGGCCGGGGCTTTCTTGGCAGGTGCCTTCTTGGCGGGAGCAGCCGCGGCTGCTTTCTTCGGTGCGGCTTTCTTTGTGGCCACTAGTCATCCTCCGATAACAAAGGTTTCGGCGAGTTCCGTCTCGGGGCTTCCTTTAGCCAAAAGCCGACGAGTCCCACTCGCCCTCTCCATGATTGCCACGTTGCTCTCGACGAGATGAGAGGTGTTTGTTCGCCGAAGCATTCCGAATGCAACAGGACTGAAACACACGTGGCATCCAACTCCTTACTTGCTAGCGTTATTTGTACGCATTAAAAATTTTTATGCAACATGTTTTCGACAAGTTTTCCACAAAATTTCTGAAAAAATTTTCGCTCATGGATTCGAAGCGTTGCGCAGCGCGGCTCGACGATGTCAACATCGCGCTTCGCGCATCGAACATTGCACATCGCACGACAGCGCTTGACGAGAGCGAACAGCGCTGCAGAACATGTCGAGCGTCGTGTCGCGATTGCGCGATCGTTACTTCATCAAGCTACGGACCATAACCGCCGCGCCCCGAGTACGCTTGCAGAACTTGAAAACTCGAGAACGCAAGCAGCGCAAACATGACCGCGAGAAACAAGTCCTGCCGAGAGAACGCATACACGGCAACAGCGACGCCCGTAACGACTGACAGGATCAGCGAGAAAAAAATTCCCGCGACCGGATTGTAAAGGCTGAACACGTTCCGCGCGATCTGGCCGCCGTCCAACGGATACACGGGCAGCAGATTCAGCAACGCCCACATGACACTGCTCCACATCAAGTAGAACAGTAGGAACTCCAACGGTCTCGAGTCGATGGCGCGGCCTTCCTGCAACGAGATCACCGATTCCATGTACGGCACCGGAAAGCTCATTCGAAATCCCGACAGCTTCAGAGACAGCGCGATCGCCAAGGCCAATCCCAACTGGGCCGCGGGGCCGGCCGCCGAGATCACGATCTGACTGACCGGATCGTCGCGCATCCGCCGCGATCCGAAACCGGTTCGCGACGAGAACTGGTCCGGGATGGCCAGTCCGCCGAACTGGTACAGCACGATGTGGCTGTCCATGCCGTAGAACCGCATCGCCAACGCATGGCCCATCTCGTGGATCAGGATCGATAGGAACACCGACGCCACCCACAACGTCAGCAGCATCGCCTGCTGGTCGCCAACCTTGGTCAGATTCCAACCCAGGAGCAGCGCGACCAACCAGAACCAGGGCGCGACGCGCACCGGGATCCCCAGCAGACGAAAGTTCAAGTCGTAGGGCGTCGAGGCAGGTTCAGCCAACAGCACGACAGACCACCTTTCCAGGAAAAAGCAAAAGCCATCCAGCGAAGGACTTTGCGTCAGCGTTCAGCCAACGGGACACAGCCACGATTCTCCCGTGGATTGGAACGGTTCGCGTCCCGGAAATCAAGGCGCATCGCCTTCGGCTGCCGGGAACCACCGCCGGGTCTTCGCCCCTGCGCCGGTTGTTGCGCCGACACGTTGCAGCAAGAACCTGGAGGAGGTCCAAGGGGAGTTCGCGAAGCTCGAAAGGAACCTGAACCAGCACCGTCGCAAGCTGTGCGAAGGCAGTTGTCCGCGGGCAGTCCTGCACGGCGCTTGCATGATCCGTGGCGGTTCGACGAAGTCGCCTCGCCGGATCGATTTTCGCCGATCCGGTTGAACTCGAATTGAACAGTCTCCTCGCCGCCAGCGTAGGTGTCGTGTGGGCGAACCATGAGCGGCTCGGGCCCGTCGCCGAGAACCGTGAACCGAAAAGGACCAAACGCACGGGGGCGTCGAGTTGAATCGTTGAAATATTTTTTTTGACCGCCCTTCGAAGCGGCGTGGAATTTTGTCTCATCGGGAAATTGCGGACGGGCTCGGCAATTGGCGCTTGCGAAGACGGCAAATTTGTCAATAATGGGGTAAGACCCGCCTTGTTGCGAGCGCGATTTTGTCGGCTCGCATTCCCTCCTGGTTTCACCTCGCGTCATACAAGGAGTTCTGCACTGGACACTTCACGTTTTCGCATCGGCACGATCACGATTGTCACGCTGGTGGCGTTGCGACTGGTGATCGGATGGCATTTCTACCGCGAAGGCGCCGACAAGATTGCCGCGGGCAATTGGACTTCGGCCGGGTTCATGAGGGTGGCCAAAGGTCCGCTCACCCCTGTCTTCCATTGGTTCCTTTACGATGGTCAGGGACTGGCGCGGCTGGACAAAGAAGCCACTTTGGACGCCTGGGATCAGTACCGCCAACGAATCGTGGACCACTATCGCTTGGACGAAAAACAAGCCGAACAGGCTCAGCGGGTATTCGATACCCGCAAGGGGCAATTGGAGTGGTTTTTCGACTCAAACCAAAGCGAGATCGATCAGTACTACAATGGCCTGGAGCGAGTCGCCAAATACAACCGCGAGCGAGGTCGCGCGCAAGTCGCATCGCTGCGCGACCAGATCCACCAGATCGAAAGGGAAGCGTACGGGAAACTGATTCCTTGGCTGGCGTCGATCGACTCGATGTGGGAGGGCTACGAGAGCGACATGAATGCTCTGGCGACCGACGAACAAGCACGCCGCGGGCGACTGGCTCTTCCGGCGCCCGGCCGCAAGCTGCTGGATACCAAGTTCATCGATGTTGTCATTCCTTACTTCGACGTCATCGTGGGCGCGTTCCTAATTCTCGGATTTTGCACTCGGCTTTCGGCGCTGGCCGCCGCCGGGTTTTTGGCGTCGATCATCGCCACGCAGTGGCCCGGAGCCGAAGGAGCCGAGGCGACGAACTACCAACAGATTGAAATGGTGGCTCTGTTGGTCATCGCCGCTGTTGGGGCAGGTCGCTTTGCCGGACTGGATTACTTCGTCTATCTCTTATGGCGGCGCTGCTGCCCCTCGATTCAGAAGAAACAGGAGAACAAGTCATGAACCTTTCCCCCGAAGAGAAAGAAGTTGGTCGAGACAATTACTACGAGGCGATGGGCGTCACGCGCCGGGAGTTTCTCGGAAACGTGATCGGCGCCGGAGCGATCTCCGGAGTCGGCTTGGGAGCCATGTACTTCGGATACGAGAAGATCACCAACCCGGTGCGGATCGGCGTGATCGGGACCGGCGACGAAGGCAACGTGCTGATCGGGGCGCTCAATCCCGAGTACGTGCAGGTGGTGGCCATCGCTGACATCCGTCCCTCCAGTATCCACCGGGCCTTTCACGGCGACTGGGCCAGTGACGCTGCCTGGCAGGCGCGCAAAGGCTTGATGCACGTCTACGGCTGGAAGACGGAAGACGAGGCCCGGAAGCACGTCAAGGTCTACGACGGCACCAACGGCGGTTACGAGGCCCTGCTGGCCGACCCGGACATCGAGGCCGTGATCATCGCGTTGCCACTGCATCTGCATGCCATCTCGACGTGCAAGGCGTTGAAAGCCGGCAAGCACGTGCTGGTGGAAAAGCTGATGGCCCACAACATCGCTCAGTGCAAGGTGATGGGCCGCCTAGCTTACGAAAAAGGCCTGTATCTGGCCGTCGGCCACCAACGGCACTACAGCATCCTGTACGACAATGCCGTGAACCTGCTGAGGTGGGGTCTGCTCGGCAAGCTCCACCATATCCGCGCTCAGTGGCATCGCGGCAATCTGCCAGGACGGGACAGTTGGCAGCAGCCGTTGCCGGGCGGCGAAGTCGTGTTCGGAGACGCCAAGCCCAGGGACATCATCCAGGAGCAACTCAAACGGCTGAAGCAAGATCTCGCGATGGAGAAGAACGCCGCCAAGGCCGAGAACCTCGCGAAGAAGGTGGCGCAGTGGGAAGCGTGGAACCGCGACCGAGAGGTCAACGCCGAGGAATTCGGCTACATCAGCACCACGCTGCCCAACGGGCGTCCGCGGCCGGCCATGGAAGAATTGTGCCGCTGGCGTCTGTGGGATCGAACGGGAGGCGGCCTGATGGCCGAGTTGGGCAGCCACCAATTGGACGCGTCCGGGATCTTTATCAGCGCGCTGCGGGCGGACGGTAAGAAAGCCCATCCGCTGTCCGTGCATACGGTCGGCGGAAGGCATCTGTTCCCACTGGACCGCGACGCGGACGATCATGTGTACGCCATGTACGAGTTCGCCGGGCCCCACTACGAGCCCGGGTTCGACGTCGGGTTCCGGGACGACCGGGCCAACTACCCCGATCCGAAGAAGGGTCTGCCCGGATACAGCGAAGACCCGAATAAGCGGGTTGTGGTCACGTATTCGTCGATCAACGGCAACGGGTTCGGTGGCTACGGCGAGATCGTGATGGGCACCAAAGGCACGTTGGTCCTGGATCGGGAGCAGGAAGTCATGCTGTACGCCGGTTCCGACACGACCTCTCGGGTGACAGTCAAGGAGGACGGCGGCGGCGCGACGATGGACACGCAGGCCAGCGGTCCGGCCGGTGCGGTGGCCAAGGCGGCCGAGAGCATGGGACCGGTAAGCCGCGGCTATACCGAGCAGATCGAGCACTGGGCTTGGTGCATCCGCAACAAGTCGCCCGAAAACCAGCCGCGCTGCAAGCCGGAGGTGGCGTTGGGCGACGCCGTGATCGCTCTGGCCACCAACGTTGCCATGAAGAAATCCTGGCAGGGTGACGAGCCGGGCTATCTGAAGTTCGACGATAACTGGTATGAACTGAACCATGACGCCACCCCCGACGGAAGCAGCGTCCCGTCGGAATACGATGCGTTGGTCAAGGAATCGTAGGCCTGGTTTGGGAACCGAATGACCAAGAGCCCCCGATCTTACGGATCGGGGGCTCTTTTTCGTTGGAGACCGGAGACGGAACCGACGGAACCGCAAGATATCCAACAAGGATCCGAAGAATCTCGAAATCGAGGATCGGCCAACACGAGAAAAAACCATTCTTTGGGCTGGGGGTGCTCGCTGGATTCTGCACAATCGGCAACGATTCAGGCGGAAATTGCGGCACGCTAGCATGGTGGATCTTCCCGTCCGCTTGGACTTCTGTTAACATATCGACGACATCGTGGCGGTAGAGCCACGGTCGGTTTGGATTCCATGTGAATCAAGTGTTATGAAACGCGTCCCGAGTCGAGGGAGGCGCGACATTCCAGAGGTCAAGGTAATTCGATTTCCGTTTGCCGAAGATATGGTCTTCGCCTCGTTGATCCCACCCTTTTTGCAATTCGAGGTCGTCGCAGGCATGGTTTGGCTGCTGATCCTTGTTCGAATGGTGAACGAGTTTTTGCGCCCAGGGCGTGTCGAATTGCAGTTCGTGCCAGTTTCCTTCGCTCGCGGCGGCAGACAGGCGGTTCAGCCTGTTCGCGGCCAGAGCGTCTCGATTTCTGGATGGGGGCGGTTGCTATGGCGGGAGCGTGTTCGGCCACCTGTAGTCGCCAGTCGTTGTCATAAAAAGCCATTGGAAAATTTCCGGACAATTCGACCCAGGCAACCGGTAGGTTCCCGGTGTCGAGTGGGGTGCCGGTCGCGATCGGACATCGTCCGGTCAGATTCCGACGAGGCGGGTATGGGCTGAGACAGAATTGCTGCTTCGTGTCGTAGCATTCCTCGGTTCCGGTGACGCTCCTTCCAGATACAAGGGGGCGGACCTTGGAACCTTATATTGCCGCAACGATTTCGGCTGTGGTGACAGCAGCCCTTGTCTATTTCCTCGTGCGCTGGTTCGATCGGCTCCGGAAAACGGATGCCGAGACAGAGGCGCGGAAGATCCTCGATCAGGCCCGCCAGGAATCGGCGAATCGGCTGAAAGAGGCCGAATTGGAGATCAAGGAGAAGGCACTCCAGCAAAAGGCGGAAAACGAGAAGGAGGCGGCCGAACTGCGGGCCGAAGTGCGGGAACGCGAGCGGATCGTGGACAAGCGCGAAGAGACGCTCAACCAGCAGTTGGCCGACCTGCAGAAGCAGGAACGGATCGTCGAAAGCACTCAGCGCCGGCTGACGGACAAGCTGGACGACTACAACCAGAAGAACGCCGAATTGTCGAATCTGGTCGCCGCGCACCGGCAGACCTTGCACGAGATCAGCGGGCTGAGTCGCGAACAGGCGACCGAGCGGTTGTTGAACCAGTTGAACGAGGAACTGGTTCAAGAGACCGGAATGATGATCATGCGTCATCAAAAGGGTTTGCAGGAACGCTGCGAACAGCAGGCGCGCGAGGTCTTGCTGACGGCCATGCAGCGTTTCGCGGCGGCGCACACCGCGGAGACGACCACCAGCACCGTCGACATCCCCAACGACGAGATGAAAGGGCGCATCATCGGCCGCGAGGGCCGCAACATCCGGGCCTTCGAAAAACGCACCGGCATGGACGTCATCATCGACGACACGCCTGGCGTCGTGATCGTCAGCGGTTTTGACCCGGTGCGCCGCGAGGTGGCGCGGCAGGCGCTGGAGAAACTCATCCTCGACGGCCGCATCCACCCCTCGCGGATCGAGGAGATCGTCGGCGAAACGGAAAAAGAGATCGAGAAGTTCATCCGCAAGAAGGGCGAAGAGGCCGCCCAGGAAGTGAACGTGCAGGGCTTGCCCGAGCGGATTCTGTACATGCTCGGCCGGCTGCACTTCCGCACTAGCTACAGCCAGAACGTGCTGCGGCACAGCGTCGAGGTGGCATTCCTGACCGGGATGTTGGCCGAAATGGTGGGCCTGAACGGCGATCTCGGACGCCGGTGCGGTCTGTTGCACGACGTCGGCAAGGCCGCCGATCACGAACTCGAAGGCGGGCATCCCAAGATCGGGGCAGACCTGTTGAAACGCCATGGTGAGAACGTCGAAGTCGTCCATGCCGCGCTCGGGCATCACGACGAAATCGTGACCGAACACCCGTACACGATGCTGGTGGCCACCGCCGATGCGTGCAGCGCTTCGCGTCCCGGCGCCCGCCGCGAGTCGCTCGAACGGTACATCAAGCGGATGGAGGAACTGGAGGGCATCGCCAGCGGCTTCGAGGGCGTCGAACACGCCTTCGCGATCCAAGCCGGTCGCGAACTGCGCGTGCTGGTCAGCGCCAAGCAGACGGACGACATGAAAGCCGCCCGGATCTGCCGCGAGATCGCCAAAGCGTTCGAAGAGCAGTTGACCTATCCCGGCGAGATCAAGATTACGGTCGTGCGTGAGTCGCGTTTCACCGAAGTCGCCAGATAGAAAGTACACCATGCGGTTGCTCTTGATCGGCGACATCGTCGGCAAGCCGGGGCGTCAGATCGCGATGGACGCGGTCGCCACGCTGCGGCAGCAGCAGCGTTTGGATCTGGTCGTCGCCAACGGCGAAAACGCGGCGGACGGGTCGGGCATCACTCCGACGATCTATCGCGAGCTGATCCAAGCCGGAATCGACTGCATCACGCTGGGCGACCATATCTACCGCCGGAAAGAGATTTCGGCGATTCTGGCGCTGGAAGCGAACATCCTGAAGCCGGCGAATTTCCCGGCGTCGGCCCCTGGCCGCAGTTGGACCGTTATTCGCACGGCGAGCGGCGTGTCCGTGGGGGTCTTCTGCATGCTGGGACGAGTCTACATGCGGCCCGTCGACTGCCCGTTTACCGCGGCGGATCGCGTATTGAGCGAAATGCCCGAGCACGTCCGCGTCCGGTTGCTGGATTTCCACGCCGAAGCGACCAGCGACAAACAGGTGATGGGTCGCTACTTGGACGGTCGAGTCTCCGCGGTGCTGGGCACGCATACGCACGTGGCGACGGCGGACGAGCAGATTTTTCCGGGAGGAACCGCGTTTCAATGCGATGTGGGCATGACGGGCCCGCACGAGAGCATTATCGGCCGCAGGATCGACCGCGTTTTGACGACGACCCTGACGTTTTGTCCCACCGAATTCCACGTGGCCAAAGACGACGTGCGGTTGTGCGGCACGATGGTCGAAGTCGATCCGGAAACGGGCCGCGCCACGGGAATTCACCGAGTGATCGTCCGCTACAGCGACGGGGGCGAGTTGCGGGTATCGATAAGTTGATCGATCGCTATTGCCAAGTTCTGCCGTCGTTGTTACTGTTCCGCAAGTTTTGCATGACCCGTGAACCGGTTGCTGAAGAACGGAGAGCCTGAGATCGACTGGCGACGGCGAACACTGTTGGTCGCGATAGCGACTGGACTGCTGTCGTTGCTGCTGGTGGCGGCTTGGCTGCCACCGGATCCACGAGGCTTCGGTACGCATCAGCGATTGGGGCTGCCACCCTGCTCGTTCCGTCAACTTACGGGGTGGCGCTGTCCCTCGTGCGGAATGACGACCGCATGGTCCTGTCTGATGCGAGGTCGCATCGCAGCTTCGTTCCAGGCCAACGCGGGCGGGGCATTGTTGGGACTGGTCTGCCTGGTCGTGGCGCCCTGGGCCTTGATCAGCGGACTGCGGGGACGCTGGCTTGGCCGACTGCCGGGTCCCGTGGTGACCCTGGGTCTGGTGCCGGTGTTGCTGGTGGTGACGCTGGCCGATTGGCTGGTTCGTTGCCTGATCGTCGGTAGGTGACTTGTTTACTGGATTTCGCCGCACATGGATGTGCGGGCGAGGAACGACGAGGTCTCCAAGAGACCTCTCCACACAACATGGACGTTGGTATGTCACTCCGCTTGTCGCACATCGGGCTCTTGCTGGTGCTCTTTCTGGCCGCCGTGCCTTCCACCGGCTGCATCGGTTTCGGGGCGCAACTGGCGTATTGGATCCAGGGTGGTCACAAGATCGACGCTGAGTACAAAGGGCTGGAAGGCAAACGCGTGGCGGTCGTCTGCGTGTCGGAAAGTTCCAGCTACGGCCCCAATTCGCTGTCGAACATGCTGGAGCGTGCGGTCGCGTTGCTGTTGCGCGAGAGAGGCAAGAACATCAACGTCATCCACCACGAGGAGGTGGCGGACTGGATCGACAACAACGACTGGAATCAGATGGACTACCGGGACATCGGACGCGGTGTTTCGGCGGACATGGTATTGGCCATCGACGTGAGCGGAGTTCGACTGCACGAAGGGATGACGCTTTACAAGGGCCAAGCCGACGTGGTCATCAGCGTCTACGACATGAAAGACAACGGCAGAGTGGCCTTTCGCAAGACCCTGCCGGAATTCACGTTCCCTCAGAACGGGGCTCGCCACTCGACCGAAATGAGCGAAAACCAATTCCGGCAACTGTTCGTGACCGTCCTTGCCCAACAGGTTGCCAAGTACTTCTACGACTACCGGTTCGAAGACGATTTCGCCAACGATGCGCGGGGCTTGGTCCGCTAGTCGAGAGGCTTATCAACCGCGTAGCACAGGCTGCCAGCCTGTGCTCTTCGTATTCTCTTCCGCCCGCCGCCGAATAGCCGGCCTTCCTGCTGCTTGAGACCAGCGGCTCGCTCGTCTACACTACCTACTGGACTTGATCCTGCTTCGTGCCATGGAGTTCGTTCCGTTCTCCGGGTACGTCTTTCCGCCCGCCAGCCTCGTAAAGGTGGTCACACCGTGAAGTATCGATTTCGAAGCGGACGCGTCAGCACGTTGTGGACGTTCATTCTGGGAGGATCGCTGGCGGTCGTCGCGTTGGTCGCGCTGCTGAAATGGGGCGGTCCCAAGCCCGACGGCGCTCGCAACACGCTCAAGGTCTACTGTGCTGCCGGCCTTCGTTTCCCGCTGGAGGAGGTCGCCCAACGATACCAAGAGGAATTCGGCATCGCGATCGATCCGCAGTACGGCGGCTCGAACACCTTGTTGAACCAATTGGAAATCGACAAGTTCAGCGACGCCGATCTCTACTTGGCCGCCGACGATTCGTACACGCTTGCCGCGCGGGAGAAGGGGCTGGCTGCCGAGGTGCTGCCGATCGCCTATCAGCGTCCGTTCGTCGCGGTGCGTCGAGGCAATCCGAAGAAGATCGCGTCGTTCGACGACCTTCTGTCCGACGATGTGGTCGTCGCCATTCCCGATCCAGACCACGCGGCGGCGGGGCGGGTGGCCCGCGAGCGATTGTCCGTGGTGCGGGTGGGCGATACGAACCGCTGGGCCCAACTGGAACGGCACGCGATCGAAGGAAAACGCGGCGTGTTCAAGCCGACCATCAACGACGTGGCGGCGGATATCAAGCTGGGCAGCGTCGATGCCGGGATCGTTTGGGATTCGACCGTCGCCATGCCTGCGTTCCGGGACGAGATCGAAACGTTGCCGTTGCCGGAGTTGGACGGCGAGCCCACTCTGGTTTCCGTGTGTGTGTTGAACTCGTCGCGTCGTCCGACCGCCGCTCTGAAATTCGCCCGGTACCTTTCCGCAAGCGACCGCGGTCTCCCGCTGTTCAAAGACTTTGGGTTGCAGCCGGTCGAAGGCGACGCGTGGGCCGAGCGGCCGGAGATCACCTTTTTTTGCGGCGCTGTGGCTCGCCGGGCCGTCGAGCAGATCATCGCCGCTTTCGAGCAGCGCGAGGACTGTGTGGTCAACACGATCTACGACGGATGCGGGATCTTGACCAGTCGCATGAAAACGATCGAAGGACAAAGCCAGGCGCAGGGATTCCCCGACGTGTACATGGCGTGCGACGTGTACTACCTGGACAACGTGAAGCAGTGGTTTCAGGAAGCGGCCGATGTCTCGGACACCGAGATCGTGATCGCCGTTCCCAAGGGCAGCACCAAGGTCACCGCCTTGGAGGATCTGGTCAAACCGGGCATCCGTGTGGCTGTCGGCGAGCCGGACCTTTGCACGATTGGCGCGTTGACGCGGCGATTGCTGGCCAAGGAAGGTCTGTACGATGGGCTCAAGGAGAAACAACAGCGGGAAGGCGAAGTGGTCGTCGAGAAATCTTCCTCGGCGCTCTTGGTGCCGGACGTGGTAACCGGGCATGTCGATGCCGCGGTCGCCTACATGACGGACGTTCGGGCGAACCTCGACACGGTCGATGTGGTACCGATCGATTCTTCGTTGAATCTGGCGATCCAGCCGTTGAGCATCGCCCGCACTAGCGGCCACAAGCACCTGGTGCGGCGCCTGTTTCGGCGGATCGCCGAGTCTCCCGGCGCATTCGAAGACGCCGGATTCCATTTCCGCTGGCGAGATCCGGCTGCGACCGAACCGGCGAATCCGACGGAGTCGAACCTGCCGTGAATCCGGTGGACCCCGTCCAGCACGAACTTGGCCGCCCGCGCACACCGCGGTCGATCGCATTGTCCGACACCTGTTTCTACGCCGCCCTGGCCGTGATCGGCGGAACGTACGTGCTGCTGGTCCTGGCGATGTTGGTCGCGGATGCGGCGTACATGATCCGCCAGACCGTCCGCGCCGCCGCGGTTTCCCCCGAGCCCTGGATGGCGGCCCTGACCGCGAACCCCGTGGTCGTCGCTTTGGCCGATCCCAAGATCCAGTACTCGATCTGGTTGAGCATGATTTCCTGCACGCTGTCGGCCATCATTTCCGTGGCGGTCGCGGTGCCGCTGGGGTATCTGATGTCGCGGCACCGCTTTTTCGGACGGCGTCTGCTGGACGCGATTCTCGACATCCCGATCGTGCTGCCGCCGCTGGTGGTGGGCCTCAGCCTGCTGATCCTATTCCAGTTCCCGCCGTTCAACTGGTACGCCCGCAGCATCGTCTACCAGGTGCCGGCGGTGATTCTGGCCCAGTTCGCCGTGGCCTGCGCGTTTGCCGTGCGGACCATGAAGGCCACGTTCGACCATATCGATCCGCGCTGCGAGCAAGTCGCCTTGTCGCTCGGTTGCAGCCGCTCGCAGGCCTTCGGCTGGGTCGTGCTGCCCGAGGCGGGACGAGGCATGATGACGGCCTTGACGCTGGCCTGGGCGCGGTCGTTGGGCGAATTCGGGCCGCTGTTGATTTTCGCCGGAGCCACGCGGATGAAGACCGAGGTGCTGTCGACGACCGTCTTCCTGGAAATGAACGTCGGCAATCTCGAGGCGGCCGTGGCCGTCTCGCTGATCATGGTCGCCGCCGCCGTGGTCGTGCTGATCGTCGCCCGCCTGTTCGGAACTCGGGACATGGGCCTTTGAGGAGTCAGCCGTCATGATTGCCGTCGAAGGATTGTGCGTCCGGGCAGGAACCTTTCGTCTGGACGATATCTCGTTCCAGGTGCCGACCGGCGGCTACGGTGTCTTGATGGGCAAGACCGGTTCGGGCAAGACAACCATCCTGGAATCCATCATCGGGCTGCGCCCCGTCCACGCAGGCCGCATCGAATTGTGTGGCCGGGATGTGACCCGACTGAAACCGGCGGCGCGCGGCATCGGCTACGTGCCCCAGGACGGAGCGCTGTTCTCGAGGATGACGGTCGCCGAACAGATCGGATTGGCACTGACCATCCGCCGGGTTGCTGGCGATGCCGTCAAGCGCCGAGTCGCCGAATTGGCCGAACTGCTGGGGATCACGCATTTGCTGGACCGGCGGCCGCGTGGCCTGAGCGGCGGCGAACGCCAGCGAGTCGCGTTGGGCAGGGCGCTGTCCTTTCGCCCCCGCGTGCTGTGCCTGGACGAGCCGCTCAGCGCTTTGGACGAAGAGACCCGCGCCCAGATGTGCAGCTTGCTGGACGATGTCCGCCGACGTACCGGCGTGACCACGCTGCACATCACCCACAACACGCACGAAGCCGACACGCTGGCCGACTGCCTGATCCGCCTGCACGACGGACGCATCGAGCGCAAATTGTTGTCACGGCCCAACGAGTGACGAATACCCTTGTTCACCAAGTGTTTTGCCCCACGCGGACGTTGAGCTTTAACGATGTGCCAGCGCCTAATTTAGCCGAAGAATGGCCATTTGCTCATGAGTTGCGGGAGTACCTTCTTGCCATCAAGTCTTCTACCATGTGACCGTGGCTAACAGACTGCTCGCCAAACACACTGCCAACGACCCCGACAGCACGAGGAACACGTGCCAAGACGAAGAATGAAAACCTCGTGCGACTTCGTCGCCCATGGCGTATTTCCAGCCGGCAATCGTCCGGTCAGGCGGCGGGTCATCATGGCGAGCGGATCGCTGGCGCGGCATCCCAGGCCTCGGCGGCTTTGTGCGGGATCGAGGCATTGGATTCGAAGTCGAACCGATCCGGGAGAAACTGGCCTTGGACAGTAGATCGGGTCTTGTTGTTCATCGGTCTGGTACCGTCAGTCCACAGGTACGGAGCGATCCCGCGGTCGTCCAGCAGGTGCAGCACTTGGTCGGCCGCCCCGCAGGTCGCGGCCAATGACGCCCGGCCGAGAGCCGGCGGGGCATGGTCCAACGGCCGGCCCACCAGCGGTGATCACGAGCGACGGAGTTGGGCGAGCAGAGCGGCGATTTGGCGGTGGACGTCGCAGGACTGGGTGATCACCAGCGCTTGCGTGACGCCTCGGATGCCACGTACCACACCGGGACCGCCGACCTCCTCCCAGCTCTGCGGAGCGATCGTCGTCGTGAGCATCTGCACCAGTTCGTCGGCGCTCCGACCCGCTGTGACGAGGTCGCCCACCGGGTAGATCGCCCAGGTGAGATGGTACGACTCGAAGTCGGGCGCGGTGACCAGCAACACGTCGTCCGTTACGGTGTAAGTCAGATCGAGGTCTTTCAAGGCCATTGTGAGCACGTCGTGCAGCGCGGTGTCGTTGTGGGTGGCGGTGAGCGGCGTATCCACAGCCACGCCGGCATCTTCGACACTGCGGCGGTCGAGGAGCATGGGGACTTGCGTTTGTTCGTAGAGCAACGGCAGAACGTTCGCGAGCGGGGTCTCTCGGAATTCGCAGGTCAGTTTCTGCTCCAGACGCTTCCGCACGGCGTCGGTTTCAGGCGTCTGCCGCCACCAGCCCTCATGCGATACCGCCACGGGCAACTCGTCTGCGGGTTGCCGCGCGACGGTGCGAAGGTCGGCCAGGAACGCGGCCACTTGCCGATGCACCGGTTCGGTTTGCGAGACGACCAGGGATTCTCTGCCCTGCGCCCGGTCCGCCACGATGGAAGCCGGGCCGCCGAGCACGTCCCAACTCTGCGGCTCCAGGACCGCCATGATCAAGTCCCTAAGCCCCGCGCTATTGCCGGTCAGATCGGACACCGCGTACACCCGGGGCGAAAGCCGCCCGTCCAGCGTTTCCCGCGAAGTGATCTCCAGCGTCTTGTCGCGGACCCTCCATACCAGGTCCAGGTCGCGAAGCAGCATCGTCAGCGCCGACCGCAACGGGATGTCCGATACCTTGAACGTCACCGCGGTGTCCGCATCGAGGCCCATTTCCACCAGCGCCTTCTTGTCCAGCGAGACGTTGAGGTTGCATTCGTCGCGCAGGAACGCGGCCACTTGCGCCAACGGAGTTTCCTTGAAGTCGAGTTTGATCTTGGATTCCAAAGCTCTCTCGATTTCGCTGAGGGGCTCGCTCCAAGTCGGCGGGCGGTCGGTTCGGCCGGGCGTGAGCTCGATGACAGCCGAGACGCCCGAACCGCCGCCATCCATCATGCCGCCGCCCTGCCGGGGTAGCACAGCCGGAAAGCCGAAGTTGCCCGCCTCAGCAGCCGGATTCTTCTTCGCCGAGTTGAGACGATGCTCGGCCTCAGCCAGATCGGCCTCGGCTCTTGTCAGCTCGGTCAACGAAACCGCCCCGGCCTCGAAGCGGGCCTGCAGTTCCTCGACGAGTTTGCGGCGCGCGGCCACGATTTTTTCTAGGCCCGCGATATCGGCCGCGGCTTGCGTCTGGTTGGCCTGCGGGCTCTGGGCGGTGTCGCGGCTCGGAGCAAGCTGATTCAGCGTCACCTCGATCCGCGTGATCCGGCGCTCCGAAATCTCGACCTGCCGGATTTCCGGCTGCTGGCCGTCCAGAGTGATACTCAGCTTGCCCATGCCGGGCGGGACGAGAAACAAACCGTCGGTCATGCCCAGTTCCTTGCCGTCCAGCACCACTCGGGCGCCGGGCGGGATCGTGCGGACGTACAGCCGGGTGGTCGGCGTGGGCGATGTCTCTACCGGCTGGGCCGCCAAAACTATCAGCAAACAGGTCGTCCCAAACGCGTTCATCATCTTCTCCTCGGTCCGTGGAAACCATTGTAAAACGCGGCCGGCGTTCGCTATACTCCGGCAGCGGCCAGATTCGTCGTAGAACGGATTTCCATCCGTTTCGTTCCGAGCGGAGTGAACTCCGCTCTACCCCAAGCGGAGTGAATTCCGCTCTACGAAGACAGATATGCGCCGAGGGCGGGAATCTGTCGCGTTTTTCCAGAGTTTTCTCGATTTCGTGATGAGCAGCCAGACTCAAGCCAGTTTGCTGGAACGTTTACGCGACGCCGCGGACCCGATGGCGTGGGACGAGTTCTTCGGTCGCTATTGGCGGCTGATCCACCGTTTCGCTCGGCTGCGGGGCTGCTCGGAGCACACGGCCGAGGAGATCGTCCAGGAAGCGATGGTCGCCGTGTTCCGCCAGCGGGACGTGTTCCGCTACGACCCGCAGCGTGGCCGCTTCCGCGACTGGTTGCTGACCATCGTCCGTAACCTGATCGCCAAGCATCGGCGGCAGCCCGCAGCCCGGCTGCACACCCTGGCGAACGACGCCCCGGCCTTGGCGGACTTGGAGGCCGGCGAGGCGGAGCCCGATGCCGCGTGGGAAGCGGCCTTCGAGGAGACTCTGCTGGCGACCTTACTGGATACGGTCCGTCGCGAGGTGGCCCCCGAAACGTATCAGGCGTTCGAACTGCTGGTGCTGTACGAACGGTCCGGCCGGGAAGTGGCACGCGTCACGGGGCTCAGCCGCAACGCAGCCTACCTGGCGCGCAAACGAGTGCTCGCCCGGTTGCGGGAACTGGGGGCGGACTACCGCGACCACGGCCGGCTGGACGAGCGCCTGCGTCAGGCCATGAACACGATGCCGGCCTGGTTCGCCGAGCGGTCCGTGTCCGAGCGGGTGGAGAGAAGATTGACGTCGCTCAAGGAGCCTTCCCGATGAGCGTCCCAGACCTCGGTAGCCGCGGTCGCCAGACAGCGGGGGAGCCTGTGTCCGCCGACGCTCCGCGGCCGGAAGTGCCTGACCTGGAGTTGCTCCGGCGGATCGGGCAAGGCGGCTTCGGCGAGGTCTGGCTGGCCGTCAATCGGGCCACGGGCCGTCTGCGAGCGGTGAAGCTGATTCCGTTGCGCGGCCACCGAGCCGATCCGGCCGGCCGCGAGATCGTCTCCTTGGGCCACCTGGAAGCACAACTCGGCACGCGGCACGAGAACCTGCTGGACATTCACCATGTGGGCAAGACGGCGGACTACCTGTTCTACATCATGGATCCCGCCGACGACCTGTCCGGCGGACCGGCCACGGCGGAGCCCGACTATCGGCCGGCAACTTTGTTACGGCGGCTGGAACAAGGTCCCTTGCCCACCGGGGAATGCCGGGAGACGGCTCGGCAACTCTTGTCCGGACTGGCCCACCTGCATGCGGCGGGCATGATCCATCGCGACGTGAAACCGGCCAACTGCCTGTGGGTGGGCCGACAGTTGAAGCTGGCCGACTTCGGTCTTCTGACCGCGGCCAACTCGCAGGCTTCGCGGTTGGGAACCGCCAAATACATGCCGCCCGACGGGCGCATGGACTCCCGAGCCGATGTGTACGCCGCCGGATTGGTGCTGTACGAACTGCTGACCGGCCTGCCTGCCGAGGCGTTTCCGCGGCTGGGCACGCGGGCGCGGGAAATCACCGCCGATCCTGAGTTGGCCCGGCTCAACCGCCTGGTGCTCCGGGCCTGTCAGCCTGCTGCGGAAAACCGCTTCCGGGACGCCGGCGAGATGCTGGCGGTGCTCGAGGCCCCACCGCCCCGCCTGCCGCGCCGGCGCTTCTTGCTGACGGTCGCGATCGCCTGCCTGCTGTCGCTCGCGGCCGCAGTGGCCCTGTACATGCGGCCGCAACCGCCACACGTCGACGTCAATTTCATCTCCGAGCCGTTCGAGGCCACGATCTACCTGGACGGTGTGCAACTCACCGAACCGGACGGCACGCCGTACACCACACCCTGCACGGCCCGCGATTTGCCCGGCGGCAGACACCATCTGCTGTTCAGACACCCCGAACACGGCGACTACGACGCCGGCCGCATCGACTTGACGCATACACGCGAGATCACTGTTCGCTGGGATCGATCGCCGTGATGCCGCCCACGGAACCGCCTTCGTACGCCGAAAACGCGAAAACTAGGAGGCTATCCGGAAGGTGATCTTGCCCTAAATTACCTGGACTGGGTACGTGCTGACTTTGGGTGTCTGGGGCCGACATTCCAACCGAACGCAGGAGCAAGCACATGGACGTGCCAGCACGCGAATCGTATTCCAGTGACCTGACCGATGCTCAGTGGGCGATCATTGAGCCGTTGATCCCGGCAAGCAAGCATGGTGGTCGGCCTCGACAGGTCAACATGCGGGACGTCCTTAACACGATCTTCTACCTCAACCGCACCGGCTGTCAGTGGGACATGCTGCCGCACGACCTGCTGCCCAAGCGATGGGTTGCGGAACGATCGTTTGCTTGGAATGGAAGGTGTCGGCGACATAGCAGGGATTGCGAACGACGAACAGTGATAGCTGCCGTTTTTCCACGTATTATTTCCGGATGGCCTCGAAGTCCGCGGCGAGACAATTGGTCGATAGCCTTCCGGACGACGCTACCTGGGACGACGTGATGTATCGCATCTACGTCCGGCAAGCGATCGATGCGGGGCGTCAGGACGTTGCCGAGGGGCGATTGGTGGACGTTGAGGAAGTCCGCCGCCAGTTCGGACTACCGAAATGAAAGTGCGTTGGACAAATGCAGCGATCGGGCATCTGTCCTCGATCTACGAGATTGCCGCGAAGGACATTTATGTCCTTGCCGTCACTCACGGGGCACAGCTACTGCCGCCGCAGCCTCCACGGGAACCGGGTGCGTAACCAACACTCGTGCCCAAGACAAAATGCCAGTGTCAAGCTGCCGAGAATCTGCCAAGAAAACGGCGGGCAAATTCTATTGACCCGTATCGGGGCTGTCCCCTATACTCCCCGCGCCGTGTAGGAGGCGACGGGCGCGGTGCCGTCGCGAGACCCACTATTTCGTCCAGATGTTTAGGGAGATGCGGTCATGGCTGGCAAGGATGCTAGCAGCGCTGACGCGCGCAAGCTCACCCGTTCCATTCTCGTGTTCGGTCCCTCCATCGCCCGTCGGCTGACGGTGTTCTGTCTGATCGCCGGTCTGCTTGGCACTGCGGCCGCCTTCGCTCAGTCCGGTCCGCCGGCAGCCGTGCCGAACGCCACGGCGGGCCCCGCTCCGGCGCCTGTGGCAGCCAAGCCTCCGATGCCGGTGATGGCCGTTGTCAATGGCGAGCAGATTCAGCGGGAGATGTTGGCCAACGAGTGCTTGCGACGCTACGGCGAAGAAGTGCTCGAAAACTTGATCAACCGGCAGATCATCGCCCAAGCCTGCCAAGCGCGGAACATCGCGATCACCGACCAGGATCTCGACACCGAGATCCGCTACGTTGCCGAACGGTTCGGGCTGTCGGTCGACCGCTGGCTGTCCGTCCTGCAGACCGAACGGAACATCGACCCGGCTCAATACCGCACGGATATCATCTGGCCGACGCTGGCGCTGCGGCGACTGGCCTCGACCCAAGTCGCGGTCAGCGACGAGGAGTTTCGCCAGGCGTTCGAATCCGAGTACGGGCCGAAGATCAAAGCTCGCGTGATCGCGGTCAGCAACCGGGAAAAAGCCGATTGGCTGCGCAAATCGGCTCAGAGCAACCCGGAGAGCTTTCCGCAACTGGCCAAGGAACACTCCGAGGACCGGGCGACCGCCAGCGTGTACGGCGTGATTCCCCCGATCCGCAAGCACGTGGGCGATCCCAACATCGAACAGATCGCTTACAGCTTGAAGGAAGGCGAGATCTCGCCGGTCATTCCGGTCGGCAACCAGTATTTGATTCTCAAGTGCGAACAGCACATCGCGCGGACCTTTGTCTCGACCGAGAACATGCCGGCGATCGAAAAGCAGATCCGGCAGCAGGTCTTGGACCACAAGATGCGCGCCGAATCGGCCAACTTGTTCCAGGATCTGCAATCCCGATCGCAGATCGTCAAGATCCTGGGCGACTCCCAATTGCAGGCACGCCATCCCGGATTGGCCGGCATGGTGAACGGTCGACAAATCGCCTTGGCGCAATTGGCCGAGGAATGCGTCGCCCGGCACGGCAAGGAAGTCCTAGAGGGCGAAATCAACCGACGCTTGCTCCAGCAGGAGTTGCGCCGCCGGAACCAAGCGGTCGACGAACGGGACATCGATCTGGAAGTCGCCCGCGCGGCCGACGCCTACGGATACGTCAAGGCCGACGGGAAGCCCGATATCGAAGCCTGGCTGAAAGCGGTCACCGAGGGCGACCAGACGACGGTGGAGTTGTACGTCCGCGATGCCGTCTGGCCGTCGGTCGCGCTGAAGAAGCTGATCGGCGACCAAATCCAGGTGACTCAGGAGGACATGCAGAAGGGATTCGAGTCGAATTTCGGCGAGCGTGTCGAAGTGCTGGCGATGGTGCTGAGCAACCACCGCCAGGCGCAGAGCGTTTGGGAGATGGCCCGCAACAATCCGACGGACCAATTCTTCGGCGAACTGGCGCACCAGTACTCGATCGAAGCGACCTCGCGGTCGAACTTCGGCAAAGTACCCCCGATCCGCAAACACGGCGGTCAACCGCTGGTCGAGCGGGAAGCGTTCCGGCTGAAACCGGGTGAACTGTCGGGAATCGTCGCGATCGGCGACCAGTTCGTGATCCTGCGCTGCCTGGGGCGCACGCAACCGGTCGTGACCGATTTCAATCTGGTCAAGGACGAACTGCAGAAGGACTTGCACGAGAAGAAGCTGCGGATCGCGATGGCCAAGGAATTCGACCGGCTGAAAGAAACGGCCCAAATCGACAACTTCCTGGCCGGGACGTCGCAGACGGGCGCCCGCCCCGGCAGTACTGCGTCTCAAGCCAGTTTCGTGCAACCCGCCGCATCGCCGCCGCCGACCATCCGCCGCTAAGCATTTCCGTAGCCGAATTCGTGAGAATTCGGAGGTTCCGGGGAGGCTCCGAATTCTCACGAATTCGGCTACCATCGTCTTCCCGGTGTTTTCCACGCCGGGAAATCCTTCACGGCGTTGCGCTAAGGGGCTTTGCGGCAGCGGTGCAGGGACATCAGGGCAAAGGCGGTGCCGTACTGCTGGTGGTAGTCGTACAGCGGGAAGTCCCACCACGAACCGTCCCGCTCTTGCAGCCCGATCAACAGCGCGGCCATCTGTGCCTGGTACGGTCCGCGCTGTTCGGCGGGCAACAGTTCCATGCAAGCCGCCGCGTAGTAGTGGCCGTAGTAGAAGAAATAGCCGGCCACTTGGAACCAGGACTCGTGCGGAATCGGCCGCTTGCGGCCGATGCTCAGCCAGCCGTTGCGGGCGAACAGGCGGTCGAGCCAAGTCTGCACCACCTCGTCGGTGATCGCCTCGTCGCCCCACAATCGCAAGGCCAGATTGCAGACTTGCGAACGCCCCAGGCTGCCGGCCGGCCGGTTGATCTCGCGCATCGGTCGAGCTTTCAGATACTCGCCGTACAGGTAGCTGAAATCGGGCTTGCGCTGCCGCAGGATCGAATCTCTGCCGCGCTGGACCAGACGCTCGGGAATCTCGAAACCGGCGTCGCGGGCTTCGTCGAAGGCGATCAGCACGGTCGCCGTCACGAAGCTGATCGACGAACCGGCCGGCTTCTTGGTTCCCGCTTCGAAATCGTAGTAGGCCCACCCCCCGTCGACGACTTCGTAGCGGTCCAGCAACTCGATCTGCTGGGCGATCACTTCGCGGATCCGCTGGTGGCGTGATTCGTCTTCGGGATGCCGGGCGAGCAATCGTACCAACGCCTGAATGGCGTAGGCGTGTCCCCACGTGTTGTAGATTGCATCGGGAGTCGCGCGGCGCAACGAGGGCAATTCCCGCAGCAGCCACGCTTCGCCGCGTTCGATCGCCTGCTGGACCTCGGCCGCTTCCCCGCCGGCTTCGATCAGCGCGACGACGCTCAGCGCGGTGACCGCCGCGCGAAAGGCGTGATGAGCGCCGGGCACCGGCGCGTAGACCTCGTACGGCCGGTTGCCGCCGATCCCGCCCCACGAGCCGTTGGGATTCTGGCGGTCGAGCAGGAACTGCACGCCTCGGCCGATGGCCGCCTCGATTTGCTCGGCGGTCGGTGGCTCGAAGGCCCCGGAGCCGGCCGACTCCTGGTCGCCTGCCTGGACGGGCAGACCGGCCAGAACGGCCAGCAGAGCGAACGAAAATCCTCGGATCATCGCGGCCTCATTTCTTGTCTTGAGGAGCTTCGAGCAGCACCTTGTCGCCAGCAGCCAGACCTTTGAGGATTTCGGCCTGCGATTCCGTCTTCTCGCCAACCGTGACCGGGCGGCGCTCCGGTTTGCCGTTCTTATCGACGAGCCAGACGTACGTCTCGTCCGTCTTCTCGTCGGTCATCACCGCTTTGGGCGGAACGTGCAGCGCGTTGCGTTTCAGGTAGGGCACCACCTCGACCTTGCACGCCATGCCCGGCACCATCTGGTCGGCTTTCCCTCCGCGGCTGACCCGGAACTCGCCTTCGAACGTTCCCGGACCGGTGGGAATCGAGCTGATCCGGGCGGCCGTCACGGGCAGTTTCGAGTCCGGATACGCTTTGGGGATCGCCGTGCCGGCCAAGCCGGTGCGGATCCGGTACAGCTTGTCCTCGGGGATCGAAACGAGCACCGATAGCGGCTGCGGCTGGACCACCGTCATGACGACCTGGTTGGGCTGCACATTGCCGAAGGGCCGCAGCGATTCCGCTTGCGTGGCGGAGTCGCTGAACTTGCCCCGCACCGCTTTGCCGTAGTACACGATGCCCTCCAGCGGCGACTTGACCGTCATCTTCGCCCGGTCGGCTTCCAGCTTCTTCAGCCGCTCCTCGGAACGCAGCCGTTGCTGGTTCAGCTTCGCCACCTCCAACCGCTGTTTCTCCAACGCCACCGGCAGCGCGACGGCGGTCCGCTGCGTCTGCAGGCGGGTGCGGAGTGCCGATTCCCGCGTGCTTTCGTCCGCCCGAGCCAAACTGAACTGCGTGGCGAAATCGTAGCGCATCTGCGCGCTGGCCAACGAGATCTTGGCGGCTTCGACCGTGTTGCGGGCCCGTTTCAGCACGATCGCCTCGCTCTCCTCGGTCAGGTCGTCCGCCTCGTACATCTTCTCCAACTGCTTCAGTTCTTCCTCGGCGTATTCCAGCGAGTTCTTGGATGATTGCAACGAGAATTCGAGCACCTTCAGGTCGAACGGCCGCTGCTTGTCGAAGTAGTACCGCTGGTCCTCGTCCGACATCTTCGCCAAACGCTCGTTGGCCTTCAGGTCGATGGGCGTGAATTCTTCGAGCGCCTGCAGGCTTTGCTCCGCCTGCCGCAGACTAAGCTGGTTGATTTCCAGATCCGCGCGCAGATCGTCGATCGCCCGGTCGATCTTCGCGGTATCGAATTGAATCAGCACATCGCCCCGTTTGACGAGCGCCCCATGTTTCGCGGCGCTCTCGACCACCAGCGGACCTGCCGAGCCCCATTCCTCGGGCCGCACGGCGATCTCCTCACTGGTCTGAGCCACGAACGTGCCGTCCAAATCCAGCGAGATTTTGATCGTTCCCGCTTGAACGGTAGCCGTCGCCGGCGACTTCTCCGCCTCGGCTGCCGGGCTGTCCGTTGCCGGGGCCTGCGCTGCCGGTTTCTCCGCCGGCTTGGCGGCTTCCTGGTCCGCGGCGTTCGCGCTCCGAAGAACGATCGGCAGCAATACGATCACGACGACGCAACTTGCCAACACGCGCGCGGCGCCCCGCCGCACAGACGAACAGCAGCACATAGGAGCATCTCCAAAGGTAGTAGAACGTATCCGGGCAATGGCCTACTCTTCCTAGAGTAGTTGCCGACTCGTAGGAATTCCAGCAGTCGTTACCAGCGGCCCCGAAAATTGCCGGTATTTCGCAGCCGCGCCGATCTGCACTTTTCTCTGTTGGCGAGATAGACTTGGAGCTGCCGACCCGCGGGAGGTTGGCGACGGCCTTGGTCGCGGACAAGTTTGTGACGTCAGAATCCCGCGGAATCCAGGAGTCGATCATCCGCGTCGATTTCTTATCCCGGCCCGGACAAAACGAACCCAGCCCAGAGCTTTGGCGGGGAGGTGGGATCGCCGGGCGCAAGATTCGCTCGGGGGCGGTCGAGCGGTTTCGCGATATCGACCCAGGCACGGTCTACTGATTCGGTCAAGAGTTCCGGGCGGCGATAGAGCGAAAGTTGGGCGGCACGCAGGGCTTCGACCGGCGGTTTACCTTCCTTCCAAAGGAAATGATAGAACAGCCCCATCAACGTAGCTGTCGCCTGGTCGTCTATCTTCCACAGGCTGGCCACCACGTTGCGTGCGCCGGCCTGATGGAAAGCCCGCTGAAGACCGAAAACTCCCTCGCCACCGGCCACGTCGCCCAGTCCCGTGTCGCAGGCCGACAGCACGGCTAGTTCCAGGTTCTCCAGTCGCAACGACGCGATGGCTTCGGCCGTCAAGATGCCTCCGTCGCTCCGCATCCCGTCTCCTTCCTCGATCCGCGGCAAGTTGGCCCCGGCCAGCACCAGCCCCGAAAGGACCAACGGGTTCCGGCCCGCAACGGTATTTCGCTGGCCGCGGATGTACAGTTGCTCCCGTTCCTCGAAGGCCTCGTTATGAGTCTGAAAGGCTGACCGGAACCGAGCATCCGCGAAAAAACCGTGGGTCGCCAGATGAGCCCAGCGAGCCTGGGGCAGTTCAGCAAGTATGCGTGCGGCGGTTGCCTCCTGACCTCGCAGCACAATCCGGTCCCGTTTGCCGGCCGTTTCCAGCAAATCTTCGATCTCTCTTTGTGTGCCGGGCAAGGCCGGCCAAGCGGCCGACGTCTGCACCACCTCGGAGGCGGAGAGGTTCCCGACCACCTCACGCATCCCGTTTGGCCCGCGAGCGGACTCGTGCATGTAATCCACATCGCCGACGGCCAGCAAACGGCCTTGGGACTCTGGCGAAGCGGACCTCGGCGCGATGGCCTCGAACAGGAACTTGCCGCAGGGGACGGTGGCAAAGGCGTATTGTTCCAGCAGCACGGTTCCTTGTGCTCTTCCCGGCAGGGCGGCCCAGGGCAACGCGGCAAGCTGGTCATCTGGAGTGACAAACACCGTCTTCGTATGCGCGGGGAGTTGCTTCTCGATTGGCTCCCAAACCAACCGTCGCAACTCCTGCGGGGAATCGCTTGGCTGGCTGGCGCTGATCGCCCGCCGCCAGGCCCGCAACGCTGCGTGGATTGGTGCAACGGCCCCCAGTTCGACCCTGGCCACGGGACGGCCCGGCGCGATGATGAATGCGACGTAGGAGCATGCTTGTCGCAGGCCCGCGTCTCCGGGCACGTCCGGATCCTGTTCGAGGAGGTGATAGTGGAGCAGATCGACGAAGACCGCGTCCTGCGGCATTCTAGCCGCCAGATCGGCTGGAGTGCTCCGCTGTTGTTCCCACGCGGCGCGGAAGTCCGGCAATTCGGCCGCGAGTTGCTTTTCCAACCGTTCCTTCTCCTCGCCGAGGGCCTCGAGCCGCTTCAAGTGGGCAGCCTTGTCGGGCGGATTGTCGGGCGCGGGAGCCAGGGTCATGCGAGCCAGATCTTGGCGGGTCCGTTGGTAACGCTCGAAGACCTCGTTGGCGGGCGGGATCTGTGTCGGCTGGAGCAAGTGCTGGCGGCGCGAGGTCACCTGGTACACCATCCCCCGCTGAGCCCAAACGAAGTCGTACACCTGCTCAGGCGCCGTGCGGGCATGCAGCGCTGCGGAAAGGAGAACGGGCGGCAGCAACGAGTGCTCGTGGACGAATGTGAGCATCTCTGCTTCTGACAAAGCCGGGAGGACCGCGTCGGCGATCCGCGACCTGAGTCGTGATGCCTCCGTTGCGTGGTCCACCGCTTGAGCGTGTTTTCCCATCGACTCATACAAGAGGGCCAGCTCGCCCAAGGCACCGACGTAGTGATCGTGTGTTTCGCCCCGTGCTTCGCGCCAGATCTCGCGGGCCTCCTGCAGACACGACTCCGCCTTGGAATACTCCCGCAGTGACTTGTACAGACCACCCAGGTTCACCGACATCGTTGCGTAGTTCGGGTGATTCTTGCCCAGCGTGGTCGCCCAGATTTCGCGGGCCTCCAGCAGCAAGGGTTCCGCTTTGGCGTACTCCCCGGTCTTCGTATAGAGTTGGCCGAGGTTGTTCAAGGCAACGGCGTATTCCGGATGCTTCTCGCCCAAGATTTGCCGCCGGATCTCGCGGGCCTGCACCCACAGCGGCTCGGCCTTGGCGAAGTCCCCCCTCGATGCATACAGGCTCCCCAGGTTGACCAACGACGTGGCGAACGTCGGATTGTTTTCGCCCACGGTTTCCCGGAAGATTCCTTGGGCTTCCAGAAGCAATGGTTCCGCCTTGGCGATTTCGCCCATCGACTCGTACACAGCGGCCAGATTGTGCAGAGTGCGGGCGTACTCCGAATGCCTTTCTCCCACGGTCTGTCGCAAGATCTCACGCGTCTCCAAGAGCAAGGGCTCGGCCTTGCCGTATTCCTCCATCCATTTATACATCATGGCCAAGTTGTTCAGCACGGTAGCGTAGTCCCGATGCTTTTCGCCGTCTGTTTGCCGTACGATTTCTCGGAGTTCCAGCAACAATGGCACGCCCTCGGCATACTCGGCCAACGACTGGTGCAATAAGGCCAGATTGTGCAACGTGATGCCGTAGTCCCGGTGCTTTTCCCCGAGCACTTCCCGTTGAAGCTCGATGAGCTTCTTGGCGAGCGGGATAGCCTCGCGTTGTCTGTTGGCGCGGCAAAGTTGAGCGATCTGAGCGTTCAACCGATCCACTTCCTGGAGCTGCTCTTGTCGCTCGGAAACCGCCGAATTGCGGCCGGTGCCTGTTGGGCCGGGCGCGGCGGGCGGTTCTTCGACCGTTGCGTCGCGTCTCGGTGCCTCCGGACCAGGCGCGAACCGCGCGGGTTTCGCATTCCCATCGGCGCCGTCCGCGGCCAACACGAGCGGGACTTGGAGGAGCACCATCCACCACCACGCGAGCATGGTTCGCATCGTTTTTCCCTTCCCGATTCTGGGAACCGGACTGTTGAGAGGGCGATCTAGGGCTCGTCGTTTTCCACGTGTTTCAGATTGATCGCGTAGATCAGCGGGAAATGCGACCGCAGCCGGTCGTGAATTTGCTTCTGATTGCGAAGTACCGCATGCCAGCGGTGCTGCGGACGGTGGAGATCGAAGGATCGGTCGCCGCTGCTCGACCACGCTAGCTGCTCGTCGCCGCGAATCTGGCCATTCTCCATCTCGACCAGCGGCGGGCCATCGTCGGCGGGTTGCGGCGACAGTCCCTGGAACACTTCCCGAAGTTGAACGTCGGCCGGCAACGGCGTGTCGCGAGCCATGAGCAGCGCGGTCTCCATTCCCGATTCACCTTGGACCGGCCAGAACTGCTGCAGATCCGCCGGGGCGCTGAGCCGAGCCACGGGCGTTTCCTGGGCCGGCCGCTGCTCCCACTCGCCAGGCGTCCACGGATAAATGGGCACGGCGTCACCCGCGGAATCGATCAGCACTAGATAGACATACGCCGGACGGCTGACGTTCGCCTCGAAACGCACGGCGTCGCCCGATCGCAGCGGCAGGACGCCCGCGCTGCGCACCTCGCGCAGATCCCGGGCCGGTAGCGCTTCGTGGGACACGTAGACATTGATCCGGCCAGACAATTCGGCCATCGGTGCGATGGGCTCCGGCGATGTGCCGGGCCAGACAGACCAAGCGGCCAAGAGACTTAACGCGACAACCCCAATCGCCACGGCGATCGCTGGCAGAGCCGAACGCCGTGGCGGCCGCAGGCAGCGTCCCAAATCGGCTGCCAAGTCGGCAGCCGTCGAATAGCGATCCGTCACCGACTTGGCCAAGCAGCGCAGGCAGACCTGTTCCAAGGGGACGGGAATCGAGTCGTCGATTTGCCGAGGCGGCTTCGGTTCTCGGTGGAGGATTTCGTCCTCCAGAATCTCTGCCCGCTCGCCGCGAAACGGGCGTCGCCCGGTCAATAGCTCGTACAGCACGACGCCGAGCGCCCAGACATCCGTGCGTCCGTCGAGCCGCTCCGGTTCCCGACGGACCTGTTCGGGAGCCATGTACGGCAACGTGCCGGCATATTCGCCAGCGTGGGCACGCTGCGTGCTTTCGTGCAAACTGAGCCCGAAATCGAGTACGTGCGGTTGTCCGGCCAAATCCAGGATCACGTTCGACGGTTTTAGGTCGCGGTGGACGAACCCCTGCTTGTGTGCCTGATGCACCGCCTCGGCGACTTCGCGCAGAATTGTCGCGGCCCGCGCCGGCGAAGGTCTCTCGGACGCCATCAGTTCTTTGAGTGTGTGGCCCTCGACATATTCCATGACGACGAACGGAGTACCGAGGTCCGTGTGCCCCACATCATGCACGGCAACGATGGCCGGATGCTTCAGCTTGGCGATCGTCTGGGCTTCGGCGAAAATTCGGGCCAGCTCTGGTGAGTCGGCCCGATCGATATGGTTGGGGACTTTGATGGCGACAACTCGATCGAGTTGCTCGTCACGAGCCAGATAAACGGTTCCAAATCCACCCTGCCCAAGTAGCCGCTCGACAACGTACCGCCCAATCCTCGAACCGGAAAGATAGGCCGTGCCTTCGCGATGGTCCGGTCGGCGCGCTGACAAAGTTTCATCCAGTTCAGCCACGTTCGGCGGTGACAAGCTCGGACCAGTGTCACGGGTCGAAGTCACGATAGAGCCTCCCGCAGCTTGTCAACGACGTTTCTGGCGGTTCTTGATGCGGGCTTTCTTGGCGTCGCTTTCCGCCTGGGAGTTCTTCTCCTTGGAAAAGAAAGCCAAACCGCTGGGTTTCTTGGGAGCGGCGACTGCGGTCGCATCCCGTTTTTGCGGCGGCGGCAGCATTTTGCGCTCGGCGATGCCCCACAGACTCGATGCGATGAAGTACACGCACAGTCCGCTGGGAACGCGGAAGAACAGCACGCCCATGAAGACCATCATGTACTTCATCATCTGCTGCTGCATGCGCGTCTGCTCGTCGGTCGCCGGGGGCATGAACATCTTCTGCTGCACCAGAAACAGAACGATGGTGACGATCGGCAGCACGTTCAAGTACGGTCCCAGCCATCCGGTGCCCGGGTCCGCAAAGAAGGCGAACAGGTAAGGTTCCCAGTACCACAGCATGTCGGGCCCGGCCAGGTTCGAACACCACCAGAACCCGTGGATCAGCGGCGCTTGCAGCAGCTCGATGTCGACCGACAGCGAACGGTACAGGCCGATGAAGATCGGCAACTGGACGAACATCAGCAGACAGCCGCCGAACGGATTGTAGTTGTGCTTGGCGAACAGTTCGCGCTGTGCGATGCCGCGCTTCTCCATGTCATTCTTGTACTTCTCGGCGATCCGCTTCATCTCCGGCGCCAGTTCCTGCATCATCTGCGCGTTCTTGGCGGCTTTGCGGCTGAGCGGCATCATGGCGCTGCGGACCAGCACGGTCAGCAGAATGATCGCCAAGCCATAGTTCACCAGCGGCAGCGACTCGAAGAAATGCAGCAACCACGACAAGGGGATCGCGATCATCCAGAACCAGCCGTAGGCGATGAACTCCTCCAAGCCGTACTGCTGCAGCAACGCGGGCACCTTGGGGCCCGCAAAGATGGTGAACTTCTGCGAGTAGACTTGGCCCGGCTCCAAAGTGCGATCGGGACTGGCCAGCCGGAACGTGGTGTTGGTCGTCTTGACCCACTGGCCGGCCTTTTCGCCGAACGGCCCGGCCAGGATGGCATGGCCTTCCTGAAACGTCGCTTTGGCCGGGTCGGCGTCCGCCTCGGTCAGCAGGACGACGCAGAAGTACTGCGCGTCGCCGCCGACGTAACGGACCACCTGCTGCTGCCCCTGCGGGAACAGGGGGATCGGCGCGGCGATTCCTTTGTCCTCGGCCTTCTTGGCCTCTTTGTAGATCTGCGGCGCCCCGATCAGACCGTGTCCCGAGCGGACGGTCTTCCACGCCACGTCCCGCGCGCCCACCGCGCTGAATTTCGTGGGATGCGTCTTGTTCGAGTACCACCAGCCTTCCAGCGGCAAGCCCGTGGCGCCGTCCAGTTGATAGGCCAACGGCTGCGCGGACGATCCGAGGTTGTGAATCTCGATTTCCAGCGTCAGATGATGCGCGGCGGGGGCGGTCGGGGACGGCGAATCGCCGATCGAACGGGCCAGCCGATAACGCTTCACGATCTCCAAGTCGCCGTCGATGCCGATCCTTTTCAGATCGCCACTGGACAACCGACGTCGGAATTCCACGGCCGGTCCATTTCCATCGTCGGCGACCTCCTGCATGGCCCAGTGTCCTTCGCGGAGCGAAGGCAGATCAGCGATCTCGCTACGGCCCCGCTCGATCGCTTTCGCGCCGATCCGCGTCAAGGTGAACAAGAATGACAACGCATCGGGACGATTGGTCTTGGCGTGCCGGTTCACCTCGGGTTGGACGACGCTGAGCGGTTCGTCGGTCAACATCGCTTCGAACGCCAAGCGGCTAGTCGGCGTCTCCGGGTTCGACCGCGACACCTCGATGCGCACCACCTGACCGGCTCGCAGACCGGCGAGGTGCTCGGTGTAGTCCAATGAGCTTTGGATCGGGCGCGAGTCCAGTTGCACGATCACGTCGCCTGCCCGCAAGCCGGGTGGGGTTCCCGCCGTCAAGGCTCTTGCCAAATCCGCCGGCGTGCCCGACCCGACAACCCGCACGCGGCTTCCGCCGCCGGGTTCGTCCTGCAGTTGAAGATGTCCCAGGTAGCCGGACGTACGTTCGGAATCCCGGTAGCGGAATTGACCCGAGCGAGTCCGCTCGTTCAACTCGATCCGCTCGATCGCCGCTCCGCGGTTGTTCAGCGTGACCAGCAACTTGTAGGGACTGTCGGGCGCCAACGACCCGAGCGTGGCCAAGGCAGGTGCCGTCTCCGTCTCTGGTTCGGCCACCAGTTCCGGTACTTCGGGAACGCGTGGCGCGTCGTCGGGAGTACCCGTATCCGGCGTCTGGGCAACCTGGGGATCAGGGGCGTCCGGAGCCTCGGGCGGCTGCTGTTCCGGTTGCTGGACCGCCGGGACAGGAGGCGGGAAGAACTGCTGCTGGATCACCAGGTGCGTCATCAGAATCAGCGATGAAAGCACCAAAAACAGGGCAAAACGCTTTTCCACGATTGAGAACCTCGGAGGGGAGAATAACACCTAACGACCGTCGCGCAGACGATCGCCGAGGAAATCGTCCAATTCAGCGATGGCATAAATCTTGCGGGCTGTTTCGGCCAGCGGATACTCGACTCGACGGAATCGCACCCGTTCATCCTCGAGAACAGCGTAGCAGGCCCGCGGATCTCCGTCGCGCGGCTGACCCACACTGCCTACGTTGATCATGCACTTTTTCGAGCCAAGCTGATAGCCGTCGCGCAACTGGTCGGGGCGCAGAAATTTCCCGTCATCCGTGAAGACCCCCGGCACGTGCGTGTGCCCTTGAAAACAATACTGCTGGACCATGGCGAAGATCTTCTTGACCTTCTGGGGGTTGTGGACATCTTCTGGAAAAACGTACTCGTTCAGCGGACTGCGCGGCGAGCCGTGAACGAACATCAGATTGTCCTCGCACAAACAGCGAGGAAGTTGGCAGAGAAAATCCCACCGGGCCAAGTTGCGGTCCGGATCGTCGCCCGGAGATTCAAGCTGCTGCCGGGTCCAGAAAATGGCCTTCTCGGCACCGGAACTGAATCCCTCCGGGTCGAACAAGGCACCTTGGTCGTGATTCCCGAGAACCGTCGCGGAGAATCCCATCGCAATATCGAGACACTCGCACGGATTGGGGCCGTAACCGATGATGTCGCCCAGGCAATAGATCTGATCGACCTGTTGAGCTGCGATGTCGTTCAGAACCGCCCCCAAGGCTTCCAGATTCCCGTGGATGTCACTGATGATCGCGCGTTTCAAAACTAGAATCCAGTTGGCTGCGGCCGTTAGCAGATCGACGAAAAGGGTATCGCTGTTGGGTTGAGTCGGGAAACGCACGGCACGGGATGCTCCTAGCGGCCCGCGTGCAGTCGGTCTCCCAGCATGTTGTCCAGACTCTCGGTCGCGTAGATTTTCCCCGAAACGATGTTGATCGGATAGTCCAGCCGCCGAAAAATCACGCGGTCCCCGTCCAGAATGACATAGCAGCTACGAGGATCGCTGTCTCGCGGTTGCCCCACCGAACCCACATTGATCATGGTCTTCTCGCGGGTCAAACGGTACTCGTAACCGCAATCCTCCGGCGTGATGAATTCCATCTGGGAAGTGAATACGCCCGGAATGTGCGTGTGGCCCTGAAAGCAGTACTTCTGAATCAGACCAAACAGAGTGTCCATCTTGCGATGATTGTAGATATCCTCGGGAAACACGTATTCGTTCGTCGGTTCCCGGGGCGAGCCGTGAACGAAGGTGAAGTCCCCCTCGACATGCATTCGCGGCAATTCACCGAGGAACTCCCATCGCGCGTCGACTCGCGTCCTTCCACCCGGCCCATTCTCCAACTGTTCCCTCGTCCAGTACACGGCGCGCAGCGCGACCGGATTGAATCCATCGGGATCGAACAGGGCAGCCTGGTCGTGATTCCCCAGAATACAGACCTGACACCGACGCATGATCTCGTCCAGGCATTCACAGGGGTTCGGACCGTAACCAATGATGTCACCCAGGCAGTAGATCTCCGAAATACCTTGGCCGCGAATGTCATCGAGCACCACGCGAAGTGCTTCAAGGTTGGCGTGGATGTCGCTGATCAGTGCTCGTTTCAACTCTAGTGCCCCTCTAAGGTAGAGTATTGTTCGCTATCGCCGAGGCCACCGCGCCGAACGGCCCAAGCGCAGAATTGCCAGAAACCACCGCAGTATAGTGCGGCGGACGGGCGGATTGCAAGAAGTGACGGCTTTTTCTTAGGTCTTGGCGGCCTGCCGATCCCAGCCAAACCACTCGGCAACCACCATCAGGGAGCCATCCAGGAATCCATCGCGACATGCATGCCGTTGAATCTTGCCACTGGACGTCTTGGGAATCGACCCGAACCGCACCAGGACGATTCCGTCCGGAGCAATGTCGTGTTCGAGGGTCACCTGTTTGCGAATGCTCTCGATGACGTCCGACCAGTCCTTTCTCCGGACCCGCTCCACCTCGCTGACGACAATCAGACGTTCTCGTCCGCTGATATCGACCGAAAAGCAACCCACCGCACCGGCCTGAAGATGGTTGTTGGACTGCGCAACCGTCTGTTCGATATCCTGGGGATACCGGTTGACTCCGCGAACGATGATCAGGTCCTTCAATCGGCCGGTGACGAACAATTCCCCTTCGTGGAAGAAGCCGAGATCCCCGGTACGGAGGTAGGTTCCGCTGGAACTGTCGGACAGCTTGGCCTGGAATGTCTCTTGCGTCGCCCCTGGATTCTTCCAATAGCCGAGGCCAACACTGGGACTGTCCACCCAGATCTCGCCGACGCGATCCTCGGGCATCTGCCGGTAGTTGACGGGGTCGACGATCCGCATCTGCTGTGCCGGCAGCACGCGTCCGCAGCCGACCAGTTTGCGAGCATCCGGATGGTCGGCGGGGACGGGGATGATGCGGTGTTCGTCCAGCGCCTTGCCTAGAAACGTGCGCAGGACCGGCGGTTCGCTCTTCTTGCCCCCGGTGACGATCAACGTGGTTTCGGCCATTCCGTAACAGGGGTACAACGCCTCTCGGCGGAATCCGACGGGGGCGAACCGTTCGGTGAACGCATCCAAGGTCGTCGCGCGGATCGGTTCGGCGCCGTTAAACGCCACGTCCCAACTGCTCAGGTCCAAACCTTCCAACTGGTCGTCCGTCACTTTCTGGACGCAGAGATCGTACGCGAAGTTCGGCCCCCCGCTGATCGTGGTCCGATAACGGGTGATGGTGCGCAACCAGCGAATCGGCTTCTGCAGGAACGCCAACGGCGACAACAGCACGCACTGCAGTCCGCCGAAGACCGGATTCAGAATGCCGCCGATCAGTCCCATGTCGTGGTACGTCGGCAACCAGAAGACTCCCGAACCGCGCGGATCGGGTTCGAATCCGTGGGTGATCGAGCCCATGTTGTGCATCAAGTTCCGATGGGCCAGCATCACTCCCTTGGGCGTCCCGGTCGATCCGGACGTGTACTGCAGGACCGCCAGCATCTCGGGGTGCAGTTCGGGCACCGTCCAACGATCGGCCAGTTCCAGCGAAACTTGGTCGGTGGCAATCCAGGTCAGGTGTTTCAGATGCGGCGCTTCGTCCAACAGCCCACTGACGCGATTCGTCACTTCGTGGACGCTCAGCACGGCTTTCGCCTCGGCGTTGTCAGAGATCGCCTGAATACGGGCCATGTTCCGGTTGCGGCGAGGCGGGTAGGCCGGCACGGCGATGGTTCCCGAGTACAGGCAGCCAAAGAACCCGGCCACGAAATCCAGACCGGGGGGATACAACAGCAAGGCCCGCTGGCCGGCCATCTTCATGGATTGCAGCCTGGCCGCCACCGCCCGGGCCCGTCGGTCCAGTTCCTCGAACGACCAGCAGATTTCGTCCGTCTCGCCGTCCCGAAGGAAACAGAAGGCGGTATTGGTCGGAGTCGTCGCGGCCCAGTAGCGAAGGGAATCCACCAGGTTGGTTTTCGGCGGATCAGTCGGTGCGATGCTGCCTTGAAGATTCACGGTCGAGTTTACTCCCCGGTCCACCACCATGGGTTGAACCAATTCGGATCGCAACACATTCCCAACGGCGGATCTTCGCGATGTTCCGCCGGCGCATCGTCAACTATCGGAGTTGACACCCGGTCTTGATTGGCACAAATCCCGCTGGCGTTGCGACCGGCAAGTCCGTTGCCATCAGCATCACTCCGATTCGGTCTCTCGCCAAGGGGGGTTACTCCGATCGGCCGCCGCGCAGCCGTCCGTCCCGATCCGTCTGCCAGATCTCGCGAGTATGAACCTCCAAGGCCGTCAGCCAGCCCCCGCCGCAACAGAACGTATCGATGCAGATCAAGTGGCCGAGATCCAGGACCTCGCCGTCGACCTGCGGCGTATGCCCGACGATGACGGTCTTGCCCGAGGCGTGGGGCGGAGGCACGCGAAGATGCAGGTGGGTCCACATCAGGACCGTCTCGGACTGTTGGTCCAGCGGCGTGTCCGGCTGGTAATTGGCGTGGACAAACAGATGCGTGTCGGTCTCGTAGAAATCGCGTCCCGAACGCAGAAACGCCAAGTGCTTCGCGGGAATGTTCTCCAGACGCCCGCCATAGCTGTCCAAGGTCGGCCCGCCGCCGAAGTTCAGCCAAAAGCGTCTTTCGTGTTTGTCTTCCAACCCGCGCAGCAGCATCAGTTCGTGGTTTCCCGTCAGCACGACCAATCGGCATTGCCGCTGCAAATCCAGTAGGCGATCCACCACTTCACGCGATTCGGGGCCGCGGTCGACATAGTCGCCCAACACGATCACTTGGTCATCGGCCTCCGGGGCGACCGCGTCCAGCAGGCTGGAAAAAGCTCGAAAGCAGCCGTGAATGTCGCCGATGGCGATCGTGCGTCCGGCCATGTTGCGGTTCCTTGTGGCGAGGCACGGATGGGACGGGTTCCGCGGCACGGATGGCCGGCGCCCGTCCTATTTTCAGGGTTTCGGGACGTTCTCACAAGAAACGCAAACTGCCCGGGAACGAATTCCCGGGCAGTTTGTCGTTTCAATTCTAACCCTGGGGGTCTACTAAGTTAGTTGACCACTCGGGTGCTCGCCTGGATGACGGTGCGCTGGCCGTTCAGGAAGGCCGAGGCATCGACCACCGGAGCCGGAGGCATCGGGGCTTCGTCGGCTGCTTCGGGAGCAACCTTCATACCGCCTTTGTCGTCTCCGCCCTTGCCGTCCTTGCCACCCTTCGAGTCGCAGCAGCCGCGTTGACGGCAGGCGAAGATCCGGTCGAGCAGGCCCATGCCGCAGCCGGACTTCTGGCAAGCGCTCTTGCCGTCCTTCGCGCCACAGCCGTCGCCGCAACCCTTGTCGCCGCCCTTGCTGTCGCAGCAGGCCTTCTGGGCGCATCCGCCGAACAGGCCCAGGCCCAATCCGGCTTTCTGGCAATGATCCTTGCCGTCCTTCTGGGCGCAGCCGTTGCCGCAACCCTTGTCGTCGCCCTTGCTATCGCAGCAGGCCTTCTGGGCGCAACCGCCGAACAGGCCGAGGCCCAATCCGGCTTTCTGGCAATGATCCTTGCCGTCCTTCTGGGCGCAGCCGTTGCCGCAACCCTTGTCGTCGCCCTTGCCGTCGCAGCAAGCCTTCTGGGCGCATCCGCCGAACAGGCCCAGCCCGCAGCCGGCCTTCTGGCAAGCGTCCTTACCGTTGCCGCAACCCTTGTCGTCGCCCTTACTGTCGCAGCAGGCCTTCTGGGCGCAACCGCCGAACAGGCCCAAGCCGCAGCCGGCCTTCTGGCAAGCGTCTTTGCCGTCCTTCTGGGCGCAGCCGTTGCCGCAACCCTTGCCGTCGCCCTTGCCGTCGCAGCAGGACTTCTGGGCGCAGCCGCCGAGCAAGCCGCGGGCACACCCGGACTTCTGGCAGCAATCTTTGGCACCGTCCTTCTGCGCACAACCATTGTCGCACGCCTTCTGGCACGATCCCTTGTCACAACATCCGGCCGAGCCTTTCTGCTCACAGCCGCTTCCGCCGAGCATTCGGTCCAACAGGTCGAAACCGAAGCTCTGGGTGCTCAAACCGAGGCCGAGCACCATCGATGCAACGAGAATGTTCCACTTCATCGAGCCATGTCTCCTTTACGATGGAACAAGTGAAATCACACTGGCGTTCTTCCGTTTGAGCCGCTTTGCAGTAAGATGTCGTCGGGCTCGCCGAAGGCGGGAGACGGCATCGAACCGAGGATGGGTCCACTTGGCCAAGGGGACCGATCTGGGTCAATCTTACGGTTGGCTGTCCGAAACACGCATCGGCGCGCCACGGATCAAACGGTGGGTTTTCGCCAGCAGCGGTCGAGCCACTCTTTGGCTCAGGCAAGTCCGCCGGTTGGACTGACGCGTCGCACGGGTGCCACCAAGGCAAGCCTAATCGCGTCAACATGTTCCGTATCGGCGTGCTTTGGCGGAACCCTTGAGAGTACCGAAGTAATTTTCAGCAAATGGTTTACGACGATGACTCTGCCGAACTCGTAGCCGTTGACGCCTAGTGAAAGCGTGACGATTGTACGGCCGGATGTGAAAGCCGCCGAAGCGCAGAAGCTTCGCAGCTTGCCGCCATAGCGGAATATGGAACGATTGTATCGATCGACCGACTTTAACGTGTCCCAACGAGTTTAACGATGGCGTACTTTGTCGGAACGGACGAAGCCGGCTATGGTCCTAATCTCGGACCACTGGTGATCGCCGCCACCCTGTGGCAGGTTCCCGAATCCCGGAAAACCTGCGACTTGTACGAATTGCTGGACGGCGTGGTGACACGCCAGCCCGCAGGTCTCCGCATGGCCGGGGTCGTCCCGATCGCCGACTCCAAGCGTCTGTACCAGTCCGGCGCCGGACTGGGCTCGCTGGAATCGGGGCTATTTCCCACGCTGGCCGCAATCGGCGTGTCGTTTACCCGCTGGCAGGAAATATGGCCGCGGCTCGCCCCCGGATGCGAAGGGGACATTCGGTCGATTCCCTGGTATCGGCAATTCGACCTCGCTCTGCCCGTCGACGCGGATGCCGGTCAGTTGCCGTGCCGCGCCGAGTCGTTCCAGCAAGGGATCGCGCAGCACGGCATTCAACTGTTGGACGTCCGGGCCCGGGTCGTCGTCGCTGATCAGTTCAACCGCCTCGTCGATCGCTGGGGCGGAAAAGGCGCGTTGTTGTCCAGTGGTACGATGGAACTGGTTAGCGAACTTGTAACGCCTCTTCGCACCGGTTCGATTCTGGTCCACTGCGACAAGCACGGAGGTCGAAACCATTACCTTCCCCTGCTCCAGCACCACTTTCCCGAGCACCTGGTCGAAGTCTGTGCCGAAGGCCGGGCGGAGAGCCGCTACCGGACCGGGCCGCCGTCGCGCCGCGTCGAATTTCGCTTTGTTGCCAAGGGCGAGACGTTTCTGCCCGCCGCGCTGGCGTCGATGACGGCCAAGTATCTGCGCGAATTGGCCATGAAAGCCTTCAACCATTTCTGGCAACAGCACGTCCCCGGCCTGAAACCCACCGCCGGCTACCCGGTCGACGCGCGCCGGTTCCTGGCCGACATCGAGGCGGCCCGCGGCGCCCTGCAAGTTCCCTTGGAGCGGATCTGGCGGAAGTGCTGAGCGTCCGGATGGTTCGTCGTGGCCCGAAAACGACTCCCGACCCTCTTCGCTTCCGGTTCGAGCCGTTCAGACCAGTCCGGCTCGTTTTCTCAGCAGCCACTCGGCGGTGATCAGAACCACAAACAGCGCGGCCCACAGCGGCGAATTCCAGATCGGTTTGGGCGGTAGCGAGTCGATGCGAACCTGGCGTCCCCGCGGCAGATGCTCGATCAATTCCGAGGCGTTCTCGAACGTGTAGAATCGTCCCTGCGAAGTCTTGGCGGCCAGTTGCAGGTCGGCCGCGTCCATCTGCAGCCGGGCGAATTCGCCGGGCGGCGCCACAACGACGAATCGTTGCGAAGGCGGATCGCCGGGCAGTGTCGGCGCGGCGACCCAGGCGCGGTAGGCCCCTTCGGCCAGATTGCTGACCAGACCCTCGAAGATGCCTCGGTTGGCGGCATCCCGCCGCAAAGCGACTTGGCGCCGCGTGCCGTCCTCGCGTTCCAGCATCACGCGCACGCCGTCGTCCGCCTCCGGGGCCAGCCGGTCGTCGAAAAAGCGGACCCGCAACCGCACCGTCTCGCCCCGCGGATACTCGACGCGGTCGCTGGTCAGTTCGGCGCCGCGCGTGCCTTCCAACAGCTTCGATCGGCTGAGGTAGCGGATCATCTGGGTCCAGTACCGCGCGTAGTAGCCCTCGCCGGCCGGATGTCGCGACCAGCGGTAGCTTTCGTCGGTGGCGTGGAAGACAACTTTTCCCGCCCCCACGAACTGCATCGCGATCGCCGGCAGGTTTTCTCCGCTGACGCTGGTGCGGGCCGGATCGACGGCCAGGACGCGGGCGCCGGGCCGCAGGTCGGGTGCGTCCAGCATCCAGTAGATCGGCGGCAACTCGCGCCACGCCTTCAGGCTGTCGGCCAGCGTGCTTTCCAATTGCAGGGGCGGACTGGCGGAGATCAGTTTCGTCGGCTGAACTCGGATCGGCTCGTTCAGCAAGGTGTCCGCCGGCGGCACGGTCGCCGTCTCCAGATCGATCGGCATCAGTTTGGCCAAGGGCGTGTCCCGGTAAGACAGCGGTGTGTGCCGCGGGCCGGCGAGCACGACCAGGCCGCCCCCGCGCTCTTCGACAAACGCCGCGATGTTCTCCAGAACGGAACGGCTGAGCAACGACGGATTGACGTCGCCGAAAATCAGCACGTCGTAGGCGAACAGCTCGTCCCGGCTGACCGGGAACACGCGCTGGGCGGTGGCGTCCGTCTCGGCGTATTCCAGATCGGCTTCCTGCAGCACGGTCGTCAACTGGATCGCCTTCTCCCGCCCGTCGCGCTTCAGGGCTCGGCCGAGGGTGTTCTTCAGAAAGCGAAAGTCGTAGTTGGGATAGTCCTGGACATACAGCACCCGTAGCGTTTCGTCCCGGACCTTGACCCGTCGCGTCTGGCGGTTGTTGCCAGGGTTCGCTTCGCCGTCCAGCACGCCGGCTTCGACGGCGTACTCGAACTCGCCCTCCTGCTCGGGCCGGTGCGACAGTCGCAGCGATTGGGGCTCGCCGTCCCGGCCGACTGTCACCGACTGTTCGGCCAGCGTCGTGCTGCCACCCTCGCTCTCGATGCGTTTCAACCGCACGGTGACTTGGCGACCCGCGTATCCCGAACCGCTCAGGCGGAAATCGAAATTGAGCAGGTCTCCCACGAACACGGCTTCGTCCACCAGCAGGTCGCTGATCCGCAGATCGCGCGGCGGTTGGTCGTTGCCCAATCCGACCAGCAGCAGCGGGACGCCCTTGCGGCGCGCGTATTCCGCCACGTCGCTCAGCGTCCGGCCTTCGGTGGTGACGCCGTCGGTCAACACCAGCGCCGCGGCCGTCGGACGGCCTCGCTGGGATTCCAGCACGTCCCGCAATCCGTTGCCCAACCGGCTGCTGGTTTCCAGCGACTCGATCGCCGCCACGGCCGGCGCGAACGACTTGCCCCCGGCGGGATCCGTCAGCCCGTCGGGCGTCGCGTCATCCGCGGCGCGCGCTGTGCCGCCCAGTTGGTACAGTTTGACGTTGTACCGCGATTCCAGTTCGCGCAGCAATCGCGCGTCCTTTTCCAGCAACAGCAGCTTGGCCAGATTCAGCCGCGTCACTCCGTCCAGTCCCAGACTTTCCAGCCGTGCCAACAGTGTCTTGCGGCGCGCGGCGTCCTCGTACACGTCCTCCAGCGTCATGCTTTGCGAATCGTCGACCAGGACGAGCAAGTCGGGCAGGTCGGTGCGGTGCCGATTCAGCAACCAACCGTGCATCATAAAGACGACCAGCGCGATCAAGGCGATGCGCAACGCGGCCAACAACGATTTGAAGACGCGCCCCGCCGTGCCTCGCTCCCGCGCGTACAGGAAAATCACCAGCGCCGCGGCGGCCGCCAACAGCACCAGCGTCACCGACGGCGCCCACGGCCAGGTGTGCGAGCGAGTCACTTCCACGCCCGGACCGCCGCGGGGAGCGAGGAAGTCGCCCATGTCTTTCAGAATTTCCTGCAGCGAAGACATCATGCCGAGGCGTTCCCGATGTACCAGGCCCAACTGGATTCGACCAACAGCAGCACCAACAGCAAACCCAGCAGGTGGCGGAAGTAACGCGCCGGCTGCGTCATCGGCAGCATCGCGGCGGGTTCGTCCGTTTGCAGACCCAAGGTCAGTTGACTGGGCAGCAGATCCGGGTCGAGCCGTTGCAGATTGCTCTCGCGAGGGTTGACATTCACCGCGAATAACTCGTGGCGATTGACGGGCGCGTCGTAACGGGCTGTGTGGATGCCGCTGCGAGTGGTGTCGGCCACCACCCAGCGGCTGTCCGCCCCGTCGACTTGCACCGGCACCCGCTCGCTGCTGCCGTCCGGGCGTTCGACCGTGACGTTCAGATTGGCGAACGTGCCACGCACGGCGCCCTCCAGCGGCTCGCCGACCTGACGGTTTCTCGACTCGGCCCGGCCTCGCGCCGCGAACGCCAGGATCTCCTGGATCAGCGGCGGAAAGCTGGGCCAAGTGGACAGCGCCGACCAGGGTGTGGGCGGCGAGGTGGACCGGTCGACCGACAGGGGCGACGTGGCCGTCGTCACCAGAATGCAGACACCGCTTTGCAGGCGGCTCTCGACGATCGCCGCGTCGCCGTTGTTGAACGCCAGCGCGACGCGGGCCGAGGAATCGTCGAACGGCGCGACGCGGAAGTAGCGCCAGACGGGCGTCGTCAGCAACCCGGCCCGCACATGACCGGAAAACGGCGCGACGATCGGGTGCTGGTAGTCCAACGGATCGAACAAGTAGTCGCCTTCGGCCGCCACCGCGTCCAGTCGCGCCGGCAGGACGCGTGCGCTCGCCGCGTTGCCCAGCATCGCGTTGTAGTTCTCCGCCTGGACCTGATCGCCCAGCGTCACGATCAGGCCGCCGCCGTTGCGGACGTAGTCGTGCAACACCACCGCTTCGTCGCGTCCGAACCGCGCCAGGTTGCACAGGAAGATTGCGTCGTACTGCAGCAAGTCCGATTCCAGCAGCACATTCTCGAACTGCGTCTGCACCTGGACACGCGGCTGGGCGGCCAGACTGGGTTCCAGCGCCAGCGCAACGTGCTGAGCCTCGCCCGGACGGCCTTCGACACACAAAACTCGGATCGCGTCGCGCACCGGAACGCTCGCCCAGCGATGGTTGTCCACGTCCAGCGGATCGTCCTCCAGCCGAACCTCGATTTGGTGCTCGCCGGGCGATTCAAAACGGTGGACGAACGACACGGCAGCTCGCCCGGAGGCCGGGACATTGATCTTCTCGACCAGTACCTGTTGATCGTCGGCGTACAAGGCCGCCTGACGTCCGCTCTGGTCGCGTGTGCCGAAATTCTCGATCTCCGCCTCGATCCTCACTCGCTGCCCCGCCGTGACCAGCGGTTCGCGGACCAGCAGGTTCGTGACCGCCAGGTTTTGCACGTCCGATTGGCCCACGTCGATCAAGATCAACGTCGCCTGCTCGCTCAACCGCGCCAAGCGTCTGCGGCACTCGTCGCCCGCCGCTTCATCCCACGTGGTGCGCCCGAGATCCGTAAAGAAAAAGACCTTGCTGCTCTTCAGCCGTTCGTGTTTCTCCTTGGCCCGGCGAAGAATCGTCTCGACGTCGCCCAGCGTGGTCGTCAGATTCGCGCCCGTGTGCCTCAATCGCACGTTCTGCAATTCGTCGAGCGCGTCGCCCGGCGAAAATGCAGGATCGCCGATCACGGTCACCGGCGGATCGGCCATCAGGACCAGCGTGAATCCGTCGCCCTGGCGGCTGTCAGTCACGACCTGGGCGGCCAGTTGACGGGCCACTTCGAAACGGCTGCGTTCCGCCGCGCGGTAGCCCATCGAGTACGATGCGTCCAAGACCAGCACGTGATGCGTCGAACCGCGGCCGGCCAGCGGCGAGCCCAGCGAAGCGAACAACGACCAGACCGGATCGGCCAGCGCGACGGCCAGCAGGATCAGGATGGCGACCCGCAGCAACAGCAGGATGAGCTGCTCGATGCGGATCCGCCGCGAGTTCTTGCGCACCGCGGCCAACAGGAATTCCATGGCGGCCCACGCGACCCGGTTGTACCGCCGCTTGCTCCACAGGTGAATGATAATCGGCACGCTGGCCGCCAAGCCCCACAGCAGCATCGCGCTGTTGGCGAACGGAAGCGTCTGTAAGAATCCCGAAAACCAACCCATGTCCCAACCATCCCCGTAGCCCAGGCTGCCAGCCTGGGCCGTTGCTGCTATCCTAAACCGCCCGAATTGCAGAGTTCCTATCCTATCCGGAAAACCGCCATGAAGACACGGGTGCTGGCTTTGAACGCCTACCACGGCGGCAGCCACCAAGCCTTTCTGGACGGCTGGATGGCGCACAGTCGGCACGAATTCACGCCCCTGACGCTGCCGGCATTCAAGTGGAAATGGCGGATGCGGCACGCGGCCGTCACGTTGTCCGAGCAAGTCGCCCGGCTGATCCAGGACGGCGCCGACTGGGACGCCGTCTTCTGCACCGACATGCTGAATTTAGCCGAGTTCCTCGGCCTGTGCCCGCCGCTGCGCAACTTGCCGACGATCGCCTATTTCCACGAAAACCAATTGACCTACCCGGTCCTCACTCCCGATCCTCGCGACTTGCACTTTGCCTTCACCAATTTGACGACGGCGCTGGCCGCCACCACGGTCTGGTTCAACTCGGCCTTTCATCGCGACGAATTTCTCGCTGCCCTGGAGCAGTGGCTGCGCCGCATGCCGGACCATGCGCCTCAGCACGCGGTTGCCTCGATCCGAGCGAAATCCGAGATCCATCCGCCCGGCATCCAGTCCGTTTCGGCGGCCGCGCGGCCGGCCGGGGGACCGTTGCGGATTGTCTGGGTCTCTCGCTGGGAACACGACAAAGCCCCGGAGACGTTCTTCCACGGGCTGTTTCAGTTGGCCGATCGAGGGTGCGATTTTCGGGTGAGTGTCCTGGGCGAGCGATTTGACCGAATGCCCGAGATCTTCGGCCAAGCGAGGCGAAGTCTGTCGGACCGCATCGACCATTGGGGCTTCTTGCCGAACCGAGCCGACTATCAAGCGGCATTGGCTCAGGCCGATGTCGTCGTCTCCACCGCTCGGCACGAGTTCTTTGGCATCGGAGTTCTGGAAGCCGTGGCCGCCGGCTGTTTCCCGTTGGTGCCCCGCCGCTTGGCCTACCCCGAAGTGCTTGGCGACCATGCCGAGTTCTTTCACGACGACACGCCCGCGGGATTGGTAGACCGTTTGTGGGAACTGGCACAACGCAAGAAAACGGCGACCGTCTGGCCTGCCGGCCTGGAACCAGTCGCGTTGACCGGCCTCTACTCTTGGCCCATCGTCGCCGCCGCGATGGACGACGCCATCGACCGTCAATGCTCGACGATCGCCTTGACGAAGACGTGATCGCGAGGTTCGGAGCGGTACACCGATTGCTGGTTAATGAGTCGGGGATCGCCGCTTCCAGGCTGCCAGCGATTTGCGATGCAGATTGGTGTCAAGCCGCGTAAGCAGCGATGTGCAGAAATTTCACACCCGGAGGGCGGGAGAACTCGGGACCGACTCCGAGCGGAAGCCTTCATCCCTCCGGGACTTGTCTCTGTTTGGGCGTTGTTCCTCTTGGACGGTGCAGACGAAACGGTTCGTCTGAGTTTTCTACGTTGTCTTTTGTTGAGAAGGGGTTCCATCATGAAAGCTGCATTCCTGTCGATTCTTGCTGCGCTGGCGATGCTCGCAGCGGCCAACAGCGCATCCGCCTCTGAGATCATTGAGATCACCATCCAAGTTGCGCCGAACGTGGTTTCGCTGGATTCGCAGGGCGAGGTGCTGACGGTCCACACCGACATCGCGTACGGCCTGGTCGATGGCTGGTCCGTGGCGCTGAACGACCAGCCGATCCAGAGCTGGAAATCTGACAACCAAGGAAACTTCGTGGCCAAGTTCAACCTGGACACGGTAAAGAGCTGGATTCCCATCGGAACCGTCACCGTGACAATGACGGGCGTCACCAAGGACGGCGTAGAGTTCGCGGGAAGCGACACGATCAAAGTGATCAAACCCAAGAAGTAGTCGCCGCTTCCCGCTTGCATCTACCACGCTCGGCGCAGGTCTCTGAAGATCGCCGAAACGCCCGACCGCAGACCACTCGAATTTCGGAGACCTGCGGTGGCGCGAGTGGCCCGGCCGGGAGACCGAGCCACAGCGCGGTTCACGGCGAAAGATCGTGAAAGTGAGCCTCGTCTCCGCCGAGCTTGCTCGGTGGAACGACGATTCTGCACTACATCGCGGACTCCCGAGAAGCCCGCCCCCGCTGAGCTTGCTCGGTGGAGCGCATGATTCGGTCACTTTCGCGCGGCAATCGTCAATCACGGCTTCCACCGAGCAAGCTCGGCGGGGAGCGGAAGACGGAGAGATATTCCTGCTTAGTGCAAAATCACCGCTCCGCCGAGCAAGCTCGGCGGGGGCGAAGCCGGGCAAGAAGCTGAGGTCAGTCCTTCAAGTTTCAGTTTTGCGGTGACACACGGCCAATCCCGCATCCCGCATCCGGCGCCGTCCGCCGCAAGAATGAAATTGGAAGGACTAACCTTAGTCTATGAACTCGGGCAACGTCTCCGCCGAGCTTGCTCGGTGGGACGACGATTCTGCACTATACATCGCGGACTCCCGAGAAGCGCGCCCCCGCCGAGCTTGCTCGGTGGAGCGCATGATTCGGTCACTCTCGCGCGGCCATCGTCAGAACGGGGTCGGGAGTCGTTTTCGGGCAACGACGAACCATCTGGAAGTCGCTGTCCCCGAAAACGACTCCCGACGTGGCGTGTTCGATTTATCGCGTTTCTGTGAGAGATTGCGTCTTGACATACGCCGGTTCTTGTTCCGTTGTGGCGATAGGTTTTTGGTCCATCCGGGTTCTCCGTGGGTAGGTCCGACGCCTCGAATGCTCGAAATCGACGGATTCGCTAGGCCCTCCAGGCTGAAGCAGGCACCGATCCAAGCACAAAATGCTAACGAAAAACCGGCTGCACCAGTTCCCGGTAGCATTCTTCTCCCCTCTCGCCTCCCTCACTTGTGGCTGGGGAGACGAAAGGGGAGGAAAATGCGGCGAATGCCGCAAACCCACGACAAACCCGGAAGGACCAGGTTAGACCCCAGCGGGCTCGTCCCAATGGTGAACGAGACTGAATAGCCGCTGGAATCTGATTCACTGGCTGGTAAAATCGGGGTCGGCGACCGGCATTTGAAGGCGCGAACCTGCCGGTGCTTGGCAGGAACTGAATCGCATCCGCTTTCGGGAGACTGGAATGGACCTTGCACAGATCACGTCGCTGTTTGGTCGATCCATCTACGACCCGTTGATCGACAAGGCGCTGGCGGAATGGGGCGCTGTCTGCGAAGACAAAGCGTCGCTCGAGCGATACGATTCGATCAAGAGCGTCACCTGCGGGCTCACCTTCACCTTCTGGTACAAGGGCTTCTACGCCAAGCAGATCGCGGAACCGACGAGCACCTTCAAATCCACCAAGGACGAAGAAGTCATCCTGTCCGAGATGACTTTCCGACCCCAGGGTTTGCAAGATGTCCCGCTTCCGTATGGCCTCCGCTTTGGCGACACACCCGCGGCGATCCAACAGGCCCTTGGCCGAAAGCCGTTCAGCAAAGGCAAGAACGTTTCAGGCGAACCGATCTGGACGTTTTACGACGACGACTTCGAGATCCTGGTCGTGTTCGACAAGGACAACACGCTGGCATGGTTTCGGATCTGGGCACTGCACCACGCCGAACGCAAGAAGAGAGACTTGGTGGAGAACATCGCTCAGCAGAAAAAGAACATCTCGTCGGACCAAGCCAGTGCGATCGAAAAGCAGAAGGAAAAGTTGCCGACGCGCAAATGGGAGCGGCGAATGCGGTCGGGAGACGACGAGTTGACGCCAACCGCCCTGGCCGATTCCGAAAAGGTGCTTTCGTCGTTCGTCGATTCCGTCGCCAAGGCGACGCAGAAGAAGAACGCCACGTCGATCTATTCCGCATTGAAAAAGGCGGTCGTTGAATTCAACAAGCTTTCCAAGAAGCACCGTGGCTTCATCGGCACGATGGAACGGGAAGAGATCGTTGCTTTTCTCCAAGACACCGTGCGATTGAGCGGATTTGTGATCGAGGACGGTGTTGACTTGACCCAGGACAACCGGATCTGGTGACGGCCGGAAGCGGACCTGGAGAGCAGCCATCCATTTCGAAAGGAGCCGGGTATGAAGAAGTGTTCTCCGAGCGTTGTCGTCAGAACCGTGTGCAGCGGTTGGTTGATTTGTCTGCTCATCCCAACCCTGTCCGGCGGCGCCGAGTTACAGGTGGGGACCGCGTCCGTCGACATCACGCCAAACAAGGCCGTTGCCCTGTGGGGACAGTTCGGCCTGCGACTGTCGACCAAACCGGACACGCCTCTGACGGCCAACGTCGTCGCCCTGCGGTCCGCGGACGCTCAGACCACCTTGGTCTCGCTGGACCTGCTGCAGTTGCCGGAGGTCGTCGTCCAGGCGATCCGGGACGCGGTGGCAAAGAAGGACGCTTCGATCGACGTTCAGCACATGGTGCTGACCGCGACGCACACGCATACCGCTCCCGTCCTACGTTTGGGAACGCCGGGCATACCGGTCAACGACCAAACGATGACCGTCGAAGAAACGATCGACTATCTGGCCGACAAGATCAGCGACGGCGTCGTGGCCGCGTGGAAGAGCATCGCGCCGGGAAAAATGTCGTACGGCCTGGACCGGAACAGCATCGGCTTCAGTCGCCGGGTCGTCTATGCGAACGGTTCGGCACAGATGTACGGCAACACGAATCGCGCGGACTTCGTCCATCTGGAAGGCATGGACGACGACGATGTGGGCTCGATTTTCTTCTACGATCAGCAGGACAAGTTGCTGGCGATCGCCGTCAACGTTGCCTGTCCGGCTCAGGTGGTCGAAGGTCAGTCCTCGATCAACGCGGACTTCTGGCTTCCCGTCCGCGACAATTTGAAAGCGCGGTACGGCGAAGAAGTCGTTGTTCTGGGCTGGGGCGCCGCGGCGGGGGACATCTCGCCGCGTCCGCTGCTGCACAAAGCCGCCAATGCTCGCATGCGAAGCCTGCGTGGCCTGAACGAGATGCAGGAACTGGCCCGGCGGATCGACCTTTCGGTCAGCCAAACGTTCGATGCGGTCCAACAAGAGAAGATCGCCGATCCGACGCTGCGACACGTTGCCGTCACGCTGCAATTGCCGTTGAATAAGATTTCCGAAACGCAGTACCAGCAAGCCCTGGCCGAGTACAACAAGGTCATGGAGCAACTCGACAAAGATCCCGCCAGCGCCCCGCGCGTCGCCTTTATGGCCCGGGATTGGCATCACGGCGTCGTGAAACGCTACGAGCAATTGCAGAAGGAGCCGGACGCGACCTATCCGGTCGAGATTCACGTCGTTCGGCTCGGCGACCTGGTGATCTGCTCCAATCCGTTCGAACTGTTCTGCGAATACGGCATTCGCATCAAGGCGAGGTCGAAAGCGACGCAGACATTCATCCTGCAGATGTCTGGCTTCGGCAGCTACTTGCCGACCGAGCGGGCGCAGGCCAGCGGCTCGTATTCGGCCATCCCGCAAAGCAACGTGATCGGCCCGGAGGGCGGACAGATGCTGGTCGACCGGACGGTGGAAATCATCGACGAATTGTGGAAGTGAGCGGAATGGCGCTCGCCGCCGGTCTCGAGTGGGCACGACGCCCGGCGGCTTGCGCCTTGTCGCGGACGCGCCACCCGTCCTACTCCAGCAAGGCATAGAAGACGACTCCGCCGCCCTTGTCGGTATTTCCTTTGAGCTTTCCACCAAGGGCTTTCATGTGCGGCGTTTGGCCGTGGGCGTCCAGTGCTTCCTGGCTGGCCCATTGTTCGTAGAACATGAATTGCGTCGGGTCGGTCTTCGACTGGTGGAGGTTGTAGCACAGGCAGCCCGGTTCTTTCCGAGTCGGCTCGACCATCGACATCAAGGCTTCCTTCACCGCATCCTCCTGCCCCGGCTTGGCCTTGACCATGGCCGTCAGAATCACTGCGCCCTCGGGCACCTCGGCATTGCCCGCGCCGTGGGCTGCCGTCTCGCCGCGCAGAACGGCCAGGCTCGCCAATGCCGTTCCACTCGCCAACAACGTTCGACGATTGATTTCCATGTTCGCTTGCTCCTCGGGTTGTAGAGTCGTTTGAGTTTCGGACGGGATTGAGGATACTTGGCGATGCGGCGTGCCGCAAGCGATCTGCCGCACTTCGTCCCAACCCACGCCGATCTACCGCCAAGTTCCAAATTGATGAACGTGTCTGGTCACTGCGCGTCGGGCGGTGCGACAGGCGGCATCAGCAGGGTCGGATCGCCGAAGACCATGAACTTCATCCCTTGAAAAAAGATGCTGGCCGGATACCAACTGGTCGTGGGCCGGAGATCCGCCAGCCGCTCTTGGGTGTGATAGTACCGCACCGCACTAGCCCAGGCGTCGCCCAGGCGCGGCTGGTCGGCATTCGCCAATGCCTTGGAGAATCCGACCAGCAGCGTTTGGGCGCAGGGCTGACTGCCCGTGTTGCAGCCGATGTAGGCCACCGCGCCGTTGTCGCCGTGCCGCAAGGCCGCCTCACCCAAGCCCGTGCGATTGAATTCCCGCTGGTACGCGGCCGGCGGGGGTGGCGGGGCAGAGAACACTTCGCCGCGGTCCGTTCCCTGGTGCGACATACCGTCCGTGTCGGTGTAGGAATCGTAAGGGGCGAGGGGGGCGAAATGGGCTGTCGAGCAACCCACGGAGAACAACACCGGCAGTCGGTCGGCGTTCTTCACTTGGGCCAGTCCAGAAACCGTGCAGCAATGGTCCCAGCGATTCGTCTCGCCATGCCCCGTGTGAAGCACCAGTCCGACTCCGGTGTTCAACAGATCGTACAAGGCCGCTTCCGTCGGCGGCGTCGTTGGCTCCGGGTATCGGCTGCCATAGTACAGCTTGGTGACCTGCCAGCGCGGCGACAGGTCTCGGGCCACCCCGTCCAGCAGACGACGGCTGTCGACCCAACCTTGGACCGCCAGGATCGCGGTTCGGTTCCATCCCGGCTTGTCGCCCGCCAACAAGCCCTGCTCGTAGCGGATGGTCTTCCGGGCCGCGGTCGCCGCCTGTTCCGCGGTGCTCACCGGCCAACGCCCGACGGCGATGTCCGGCAGGTAATCCACCTGATCCTCGTTGATCGGCCCGTCCTTGTTTTTCTCGCCGCGCACCTCGCCGAAATACGATCCGTGAAATCCGTCTCGGCTGGCATTCCAGTCGTCGAAAGTGCCATCCGCCTTGGCCAGATCGGCGTAGTACAGATCCGACGGGTAGAAAGCGTAGTCGAAGGCCGCCGGCGTCACGCGGTCAAGGGCCATGTACCGCACGGGCATCACATCCACATCGCCAACCAGCAAGGCATAGCCGAGACGATTGTCTCGCCAGCGTCCAAACAAGAACCGCTTCAACTTCTCCGGATCGTCCACGCCAGATTGGTCCTTCAGAACGTCCTCCAGACCGACCAACTCGACCGTGAGCTGCTTGGCCTTGTGCGCGAGAAAATCAGCTAATGACTCGTGGAATCCGGCGGGTGCAACCACCACGAACTTCCTTTCCAGCGAAGGCATTTCGCCATCGCGCGCTGCCGATGGTGGCAACGGCAAGACGAACAGCCACAGAACACACCACGCGACCGCCGCGAGAAGCAGTGCAAACGCTTGGTTGGTGATCGCTGGCTCGCTTGAAAATCGTTTGCCGATTGTCATTCGATGGTGTTCTTTCATCATGAATCCTTACCAAAACGGGTAGATGAACGGCGCGAGCGGGGTACTGCTCAAGAGAATCAATGCGCCCATCAACAGCAGGATGACGATGATCGGGGTGATCCACCATTTCTTGTTGTGGATCAGAAAGTCCCAGAACTCGGCGACGATGCCGGGCGGGCGCTGTTCGGCCTGCTGGGCGAATTCGCGTTCTTGATCGGTCTCGGGCGGTTCGGTGGTATCGGTCATCGGCTTCAGTACTGCTTGAAATATCTTTCGACGTCATCCGCTGGCGTCCGCGGACGCCAGTAGGTCTTGGCTTGTCGGTCCCATCGTCGATGCATCGGATCGTAGCCGCAGCACGCCATGATCATTCCGATCGGCGTAACGACCAAATAGAAGAGCGCGGTGAGCAACAGGTACGAGACACACCAACCGATCGGATAAGCGGCCACGATCCAGCCGACGAAGAACCAGCGCAGCGATTGTGGCCGCACCAACCCGACCAGACAGGTCAGCAACGACAGACTCAACACCACCACCGTCGCCGCACGACCGCCGCTGCGGTGATTGAGCCAGACGGCGACAAGGCCGAAGAACAACAACTGCAAGACGGCGAACTGCCGCAGTTGCTTCGAAGTTGGATGCCAATTGATGTCCAGCACAGCCATGTTTCACTCGTGCCAGTCCGTGCCGTCCGCCATGACGCTGGCGTTGATCTCGAGTAAACGAGCCTTGAGCCGGGCAAGCACCTCGGGATGCGCTTCGGCCAGATCGGTGGTCTGTCCGGGATCGGCTTCGAGATCGAACAATTGCCAATTCCGGTAGCCGCCCGATTTGATGACCGGAATCCACGCCTCGCGGAAGAGGTTGTCGGTGGAAAGCTCGTAGTCAGGATCGGCAGTGAGTGACCAGCGGCCGTCGCGCAGCGCTACGATGGGACGGGACTTCTGCAGGTGCCAGAACAACGGTTGGTGGCGAACGAATTCGACGTCGGCCCGCGGACGCAGCAGCGGGCTCAGGTCGGAACCGTCCAGATGGACGCCGGCCGGCGGCGCGATGCCAAGTAGGCCGCAGACCGTGGGCAGCACATCCACCAGGCCGGCCGGTGTCGGCTCGACGCGGCCTGCCGGGATCGCACCAGGCCACGCGAAGATCCCCGGCACGCGGATGCCGCCTTCCCAGTTGACGCCTTTCTGCCCGCGCAAGTGGCCGACTCGGTCGCGGCGGTAGCTGCCGTTGTCCGAGGCATAGACGATCAGCGTTTCCTCAGCGGGCGAGATCGTGCGGAGCTTGGCCAGCAACCGACCGATCGCACGGTCGGTGTTCTCGATGGTGCCCGAGTAGACGGCGGCCTGGTCGCCCGGCGCGCCGTAACCGGCCACGAGATCGTCCGGCGCGGCGATCGGCGCGTGAGGCTCGTGAAACCAGACGTTCAGATAGAAGGGCTGTTTCACTTCTCGCCGCTGGTCGAGCCAAGCGATGGCTTCATCCACCACAATCTGGCACGAGTAGCCTTCGATTTGCCCGACCGGCTCTCCGTTGCGGATGAAGTTGTTGGGGTTCCGATGGCTGGGAGCGGCGTTGTTGACGGTCGCGAACCAGTGATCGAAACCGTGCTGGTCAGGCGTGGGCTTCGGCCGCCCGGCGGTAGGCAGGCCGAGATGCCATTTGCCGACGTGCGCGGTGGCGTAGCCCGCCTGCTTCAGCACTTCTGCCAACGTGACCTCGCGCTCCAGCAGGTGGGAGTTCTGAGAGCCGTCGGCGATCCAACTGTACACGCCGGTGCGGATGTGCTGCCGCCCGGTGAGCAGCGTGGCGCGAGACGGCGAGCAGACGGCGCAGCCCGAATAGAAATCCGTGAAACGCATGCCTTGCGCAGCGAGACCGTCGAGTGCCGGCGTCTTGACCGGGCCGCCATAGCAGCCGATGTCTTTCCAACCCAGATCGTCGGCCAGCAGCACGACGACATTCGGCTGCGGCGCCGCGGCCCACGCATCGACAACGGACGGGGAGGCCAGGAGAAAGAGGACAAGAAAAAGAACCGGCTTGAGTGCCGGCAAGGGACGATGCTCAACGTATTGGCGTTCCGAAATTCGCGTCATGACTTCCTCGCATCCAGATCAAGGGGGTGTACATTGATACGGGTTCGAACCTATTCGTCGCCGTGATCGGCGCCGGACTCGGGGCTGCGGCGTGCCGCATTCAGGCTTTCCTGCAGTTCCGCAGCAATGTCGGCGTTGGCTTCCACCACGTTTCGCGTCTCTTGGGGATCGGAGGCATGGTCGTAAAGTTCCCGAGCGCCGTCGCTCCACACGGTATAGCGCCAGCGATCGTTGCGGAGACTGTCGCCCCGGTTGGGTCCACGAGTGACCATCGTGATCGCCGCGGGCTTCCCGGGACGCGACGGATCGTCCAGCAGCGGACGCAAACTCTGGCCGGCCAGTCCCGGCGGCGGTTTCACGCGGCAGAAGTCGGCAACGGTCGGGAACAGATCCACCAACTCGACCAACCCGCGCGCGACGCCCGGCTTGACGCCCGGCGCAGCGATGATCAACGGCGTCCGGCAACTGCGCTCGAACAGCGTGTTCTTGTTCCACCAGTCGCGTTCGCCCAAATGGTAGCCGTGATCGCTGACGAAGATCACCAGCGTGCGATCCCACAGTTCGAGCCGTTCGAGCGCAGCAAGCACCCGGCCGACTTGCGCGTCCATGAACGACGTGCAAGCGTAGTAGGCCCGCAGAAACTCGATCCGCTCCTGATCCGTGAACTTGCGGAACGCTGCGCCGAAGGCACCGAATCCCACGGCCAACGGCGGAGCGGGCGTCATGCCGTCCGGGTCCCGGTACAACTGCAACGATTCGGGCGGATAGAGGTCAAAGTACTTGCGGGGCGCGATGAACGGATCGTGCGGCTTGTGGAAGCCCACGGCAATCAGCCACGGCTGTTCGCCGAGTTGCTCCATCCGCGCGATGGCCTGACGAGCGTTCTGACCGTCCGGCTGATCGTCGTCGTCGCCGTCGGCCATCGCCCAGTGACACCAGCTCAACGCGCCGCCGGTAAGGTTGCGGCCTTCGAGCGCCCGTCGGCCCGCGTCGGTCGGCGCGAACACGTCCGCCGAGTGCCACGATGCGGGCAGGTCGATGAAGCGGGTCCGCAACGTCGCGTCGCGCCCGCCGCCCAGGTGGAAAATCTTGCCGAACGCCGCCGCGTGCCAGCCGTGCTCTTTCAGCATCTGCGGCCAAGTGATCACGTCCGGCAGTCGGTCGCGCAGCAGCGTCGTGTTGTCGGTGACCTGGGTTTGGTCGGGGCGCAGCCCGGTCAGGAACGAACACCGACTCGGATTGCACACCGGATACTGGACGTACGCCCGCTCGAACAACACTCCTCGGGCCGCCAGCGCATCGATATGCGGCGACCGCACGGCCGCATTGCCGTAGCACCCCAGTGAGTCTCGCAGATCGTCGACTGCAATCAGCAGCACGTTCATCCGCGGCGGCGCCCCGGCCTCACCCTCCGCGCCGCACATCAGGCAAGTGGCAAGACACAAATTGACAAGCAGAGTCATGGGACGGGTTCTTTTCGGTTGATGGTTATCGTGCTGCTGTTGTGGAACAACGGGTCAGCGGGTGCATCCCGGATACCGCTTAGGCCAGGGTCATCCCAAGTCACAAATCGTCGGACAGTTCCTTGACGACGCCCTCAGTCTAGCTCCGCTGGCGGCTCGTAGAAACTCGGGCAGGCAGAAACAGGCAAACCGAGGTGCTAGTCTGGCAGAAACGGCCGGGGTCAGTCTTGGCCGTTGTCTGTGGAACGGTCTCTTGGGCGCGGATTCGTCAGTTCGGTAACAAGCAGCTTCTTAATAGTACAGCGCAACAAAACTGATCTTACCCTGTCAAGCCGTTTTTGCTAGACTTC
>JAHDXO010000056.1 GCA_023382975.1 Pirellulaceae bacterium | reverse complement strand
CCGAAACGTCCCCTCCCTGATCACCGCACGATCTAATCCTTCATTAGTTCTGCGGCTTATCGTTTCGGATACACAAGGTTCATTGCGGCCCGAGCGTCCGGAAAGTTGTCGATGACAAATCCTAACGCATATCGAATCTTCGTTGCCTGTATGTAATTCAGTTCCTCAATCCATCTATGCTGAATCGCGACCAAAGTGACGTTATCTTCGTCGCGCGGCTTGACCTCTTTGTCAACGATATCGCCAACTTGCCAAACGCCACAGCCGCTGATTCCATACAGTTCCGGCAATCGATCGACGCCGCCCTTAATTGAGTTAATGGCGTCGCGAGTGAAGTTCAACAACATGTGGACGTTTGGGTCGTAATGGGTAGATTCTCGACGTGGTCCGTTGTGAGGAAAGGTTGCGAAAACGAGGCCCATCGACACAATGGAATTGTGATCGACGACGTGCCCGGACCAATTCATCGGGTATCCGAAGAATACAAAGGGCCCGCGACTGTCCGCGCCGTTTAGATCGATCTGATTGTGCGATAGGAAGTCCTTGTGCTGCGCGATCTCTTGCGCGGTTTTTGGCGGAAGCCAGATCGCAGCAACGTCTCGACCAACATCTTCAGTCGAGTGAAATCGTGCGTCGCCAAGTGGCACGGGCGTAACACCTGGCTTATTCATCGACAGGTAAAGCGGAATATTTGCTTCAACGGTCCTCTGAAGCTTGTGTGCTGCCGTAAGGACAAAGTGATCGTTGGCGACACGGTAAAGTACTCGCGTGCGATCGTGCTTTATCTGGTCATCCTGGACGCCGAGTATCGGAACTGAGACACGATCAATCCGCCGCAGGCACGATTGATTGATAGTCTCAAAGAATCTACGAGACCGTTCGGACAACGTCGCTTTGCATTCGTCAGTTGACATCTAGTTTCCATCCTACGCATGCCACAGAACGTAAAGGTTTCTATCCCGCTGGCTCCCGGAGAAGTGCCTTTGCGTCGGGAGGCACGCTTTGCGGGAGCCTGCGGGATCGAAAGTAGTTGGACTCCAGCCGCGGAGCTGCGGCGGCTATGCACTTTGTTTACCGCGGCACTGTCCGCACTTCAGCACGGTAACCTGCCTGGGGTGCGGAAGTCAAGTACCAGAGTGCGGGATTTCGCGCGATTTCCCGGTGCTCGTGGCCCGAACGGTGCGGACGGGGTGTGCCGAGCGGACAACGATCGTGAGGAACATGCCGGTGGTGCGGGGTCGTCATCGAGCAACGGCCTGTGGTTACGAGGTGTCGAAGGGGTGCGGCCCGTAGGTGCGGGCGATCAACTCGGGGACCGTCGGCCGGTGCGCGAGGTCGGACTTTGCGCGGAACCATTCGCTCGGCGATCATGCTCCTTGCTCGTTCCCGATGAACCGCAGAATGTCGAATGGCAGACAGGGGCGGAGCACCGTGGGGCTGACGCCACCACGCTCGCCGGAGGAGTACGGGGAATGGGATCACCCGTGGGGCTGACGCAGCCACGCTCGCCGGGAGTTGAACCGCGTTCGGCGGCCACTTGGATTCGGCGATGCGAGAAGGAACCGCAGAGTTTCGAAGGGGAGACAGGGGCGGATTGCCGTGGGGCTGACGCCGCCATGCTCGCCGGGGGTGGCGGGCGGAAGAGGGTTGGACCCGCGTTCGGCGCCCGCGGGCCACGGATTGCCGGACCCGCGTTCGGTGCCCGCGGGGCACGGATTGCTGACCCGCGTTCGGCGCCCGCGGGCCACTTGGATTCTGGGAAGTACCGTGGGGCTGACGCCGCCACGCTCGCCGGGGATGGGATCACCGAGGGGGGGTCAGGTTAGGATTTCTTGGATGACGTGTCCGTGGACGTCGGTCAGGCGGAAGTCGCGGCCTTGGAAGCGAAATGTCAGGCGGCGGTGGTCCAATCCGAGCAGGTGCAGTATGGTGGCCTGCAGATCGTGGACATGCTTGACGCCTTCGACCGCCGCCAAACCCAGTTCGTCGGTTTCGCCGAAGATCAGGCCGGGACGCACGCCGCCGCCGGCCAACCACATGGAATAGCCGTCGATGTGATGGTCGCGGCCGGTCGTCTCGCGGACTTCGCCCATGGGCGTCCGACCGAACTCGCCGCCCCAGACCACCAGCGTCTCGTCCAGCAGTCCGCGCTGCTTGAGGTCCAGCACGAGCGCGGCCGATGCTTGATCCACTTCGCGGCAGACCTGCGGCAAGTGCTGTTCCAAGTTTTCCGTCGGGCCGCCGTGATGGTCCCAGTTGGTATGGTACAGTTGGATGAACCGCACGCCACGTTCGACCAGCCGCCGAGCGAGCAAGCAGTTGTTGGCATAGGACGGTTTGCCCGGCGCGGCGCCGTACAGGTCCAGCACATGCTGCGGCTCGTCGGCGATGTTCATCAGTTCCGGGGCGCTGGTCTGCATGCGGTAGGCCATTTCGTAGGCCTCGATCCGAGTCGCGATTTCGGGATCGCCGACGATGTCCTGCCGGTGCCGATTCAAGTCAGCAACCACGTCCACGAATTGCCTGTCGCGTGTACGGTTCATTCCCGCGGGACTGGAGAGGCTGAGGATCGGCTCGGGACCGCTGCGAAACGGCACTCCCTGGTAGGTGGTGGGCAGGAATCCGCTGGACCACAGGGATGATCCGCCACGTGGGCCTCGCGGTCCGGATTGCAGGACGACGAAGCCGGGCAGGTCCGCCGATTCGCTTCCCAAGCCGTAGGTGACCCACGATCCCATGCTCGGGCGGCCGGGTTGCGGCGAACCCGAGTTGACGAAGATCTTCGCCGGACCGTGATTGAAGACATCGGTCGTCAAACCGTGCATCCAGCAGACGTCGTCGACGATCTTGGCGTGGTGGGGCAGCAGATCGCTCAGTTGCTGGCCGCACTGCCCGTGCCGCTGGAACGTTCGCGGACTGGCCAACAGCGTCTCGGTTCCCTTCAGAAAGGCGAAGCGCTTGCCTTCCATGTAGGCTTTGGGAGGCAATTGCCCGTGGTGCTCGCGCAGCAAGGGTTTGTCGACGAACAGATCCAACTGGCTCGGCCCGCCGGCCATGAACAGGAAGATCACCGCTTTCGCTTTCGGGCGGAAGTGCGGGGCGCGGGGGGCCAGCGGGTTGGCTTCCGCCCTCGGGTCGCCGAGCAGGCTGCCCAGGGCGATCGCCCCCAGGCCCACGCCGCAGCGTTCGAAGAAGTGCCGGCGGGTGACCGTCTGGAGTTGGTCGAGCATATCGCGCATGGTCTCTCCGTCACTGGCGGGTGATGAATTCGTCCAGGTTGATCAGCACGCGGGCCACCGAGGTCCAGGCGGCGAGGTTGTGAAGCGATGGGGACGGCTCCGAGGCTCCGGCGACACGTGCTGCGCTCTCGGGATCCGCGGCAAACTGTTCCCGCTGTTCGTCCAGGTAATCCATCAGTCGCTGACGCTCGAAATCGGTCGGCGACCGCGAGAGGCAGATGCGGTAGGCTTGCTCCAGCCGCTGGGGATCGTTGTCCGCTGCGGCGAGCAGTCGGCGCGCGAAGGCCTGAGCCAATTCGACCATGGCCTGGTCGTTGCCGACCGCCAGCGACTGCAACGGGGTGTTCGACGTCGCGCGGCGAGTGCAGACGGTGTTGAAGTCGGGCGCATCGAAGGTGCCAAGCATCGGGTAGGGGGCGCTGCGCATGAAAAACGTGTACAGACCGCGGCGATAGCGGTCAGGCCCCTGGCTGGTCGGCCACGCGGCGGACCGCTGGGTAAAGGCGTACACGCCCTCGGGTTGCGGCGGAAAGACGCTGCGTCCGCCGATCCGGTCGTCCAACAAGCCGCTGACGGCCAGGGCCAAGTCGCGGACGATCTCCGCCTCGACGCGAATCCTCGACTGCCGGGCCAGCAGCTTGTTCAACGGATCGATCTCCGCCAGATCCGGCCGGGCGTGCGACGATTGGCGGTAGGTCGCCGAGGTGACGATCAGCCGGTGCAGATGCTTCAGCGACCAGCCGCTCTCGACGAATTCGGCCGCCAGCCAATCGAGCAGCTCGGGATGCGTCGGGGGCGTGCCCTGCATCCCGAAGTCGTTCTCCGTCTCGACCAATCCGCGACCGAAGTAACGCATCCAGATGCGATTGACCGTCACGCGCGCTGTCAGCGGATTCTCGGGCGAAACGAGCCAGCGAGCCAGATCCAGCCGGTTCGGCGGATCGTTGGCAGCTTGCAGCGGCGGAAACACCGCAGGCACGTTGGGAGCGACCGGTTCGCCACGGCGCAAGAAGTCGCCGCGGATCAGCACGAACGACGGCCGGGGCTGGTCCAGTTCCTGCATGACCATCGTGGACGGAACGGCGGAGGCGACTTTCTTGCGTTCGTCTTCCCATCGCTTGACTGCGGCTTCGAGGCGAGTCCGCCCGGCATCCGGCACATCCAGCTTGGCATACGCATCGCCGGTCGCTGCCAAGCGGAAGCGGCCGATGTTGTATTTCGGCGGCTGGGCGCCGAATTCGAACCGCACGAGCAACTTGCCGCCCTGCGGGACCGCCAGCGGCTCGGCCAACACCAAGGTGGCCGTGCGGTTGACGTTCATCACTCCGCTGGAAACGTTGATCGCCCAGCCCGTCGCGGCATCGCCATCGATGGCCGCGGCGATCGGGTATTCTTTCTGCGAATGGTCGGCGGTGGCATGAAGCCAACGCACGGGCGTGCCGGCGTCGCGAAACAATTGGATCTCGTTCAACACCAGGTTGCCGTTGCCCGCGCGGCCCGGTCCGCCTTTGGGGAGACTGGGATGCGTCAGGACTTCCAGGCGGATCGCCGTGATCCGCGCGCCGGGCGCGGCGAGCGACACGACATATTCGTCGCTGTCGCCGTTCTCGCCGCCGACCAGGACCGAACCGTCTTCCAAGCGTTGCCAGGTCGCGCCGGCCAGCGAGCGGAAATCGTCGACCGCCAGCGTCTGCCATTCCACGGGCTTGCCGTCGTCGCGATCTTCGCCGGCCGCCGATTCGCTCTGCTTCTGCTGGTACTCGTTCAACTCGCGTTTCGCAGCGGCGATCCGCTGATCCAACTCCTCCAGGCGCTGGCGGACTTCGTCGTCGGCGACTTGGATGGTGGGCGTGACGCTGTTCACGTCGCGCGAACTGTTGAAGAAGGCGAACAGTTGATAGTATTCGCGCAAGGTGATCGGATCGTATTTGTGCGTGTGGCATTGGGCACAGCCGATGGTCAAGCCCAACCAGACGGCACCGGTCGTGTTCACTCGGTCCATCACCGTCTCGTTGCGGAACTGTTCGGCATCGACGCCACCTTCCTGATTGACCAGCGTATTGCGATGGAATCCGGTGGCGATCAACTGGTCCTGGGTCGAATTGGGCAGCAGATCGCCGGCCAGTTGCTCGATGGTGAACTGGTCGAACGGCAAGTCGCGGTTCAGCGAGTTGATCACCCAGTCGCGGTAAGGCCAGATGGAACGTTCCGAATCGATGGTGTAGCCGTTGGTGTCCGCGTAGCGGGCCTGATCCAGCCAATGCCGCGCCCAACGTTCGCCGTAGCGGGGACTTGCCAACGCCGTCTCGACCAAGCGGTCGAAGGCGTCCGGTGCCTCGTCGCCAAGAAACGCGGCGACCTGCTCCGGCTCGGGCGGCAGGCCCAGCAGGTCCAGGAACACTCGGCGGATCAGCGTGGAACGATCGGCCTCGGGCGATGGCTGGATCCCGGCCGCTTCGAGTCGCGACAGCACAAACGCGTCGATCCGATTGCGGACCCAATCGTTCGCCTTCGGCTGCGGCAAAACGGGCCGGGCGATTGGGCGGAACGCCCAATGCGGTTGGTACTCGGCGCCGTCATCGATCCACCGCCGCAGCAGTGCAATCTGTGCCGCGGTCACCGTGAGGCCGCTATCGGCGGGAGGCATCCGCAAGTCGGCTTCCTCCGTCACCATCCGTTCGATGATCGCGCTGGACTCGGCGTCGACAGGCACGATGGCCCGATATCCGCCACGGTCCGCCGTCGCAGTCTCGAACGCGTCCAGCCGCAAATCGGCTTCGCGAGTTCCTTCGTCCGGCCCGTGGCACTTGAAGCAATGGTTCGACAGGATCGGACGAATGTCGCGTTGGAAATCCACCTCGGCAGCGGCTGACCAAGGAGCCGCAATTCCCAAGCAGACTTGAAGGCAGACAAGGGCATAATACAATCGCGTCTCGCCCAGCCATTTCGAAACAACTGCGGCGAGAATCGGTAATTCCATGATCGTTCCCATCCACGAGTGCCCAGGCGGACATGGCCCTCTTTCGCTGCCGCTGGAGACATTCCGGTCCACAGACCTTGAACAATTTCGCGCCGACATCGGAAGAGTCACGGAGCATTATAGTGTCATGCGTCGTCAGCAGCAGCCCACCGCGTCGTAGGGACAGGCAGACATCTTGGACGATTGCCCGAGGTGGAGAATCGTGAGCCGCAGCCTCCGCACGCAATTCTTCGTCGCCGCCGAGCTCGCCTCGAATGGCGTGGACTCAACGGCGGAAACGCTGCTGGCAGTCCACAGATGTCGCAACTTTCGGCGATTGTGCATCGGAATACCGCAAATCGAGGCTGCTGATGACCTTTAAGTCCACGCCATTGGACACAAGGTCGGCGGGGAGCCCAGTATGCGAGGAGTTTTGGACTTGTCCCTTCGTCAATCTAACTCGGCGTCCGACGTTTCCTCCGCGTCCTGGCCATTGCCCGAGAACAACTCGCGCACAACGGTTGGGGTCAAGAAGTCGACGCTGCCGTCGACATGAACGACTTGCGCGCCTCCCGGATGCGGCGTCTTGGCGACGGTATCCAGATCCAGAATCCACCGCTCGATCGGATCAGTGGGCGACATCCAATGGACCGAGTGCTCGCCGGCGACTTCCATCACCATCAGGGTTGAACTCGTCGATCGAGGAAGTTCGGCGATCTTACGCGACTCGGTCGGTCGAAACGACCCAACCGGGTCCATGACGGCGCAATACGTGGTGTGGTTCGGCGGACAGGTGACCGAAGGACACTGGTACGCGGAGATCGTGGTTTCGTAGGCTGCCAGGTTCGCCGGATCATCCCACGGTTTGGAGAGATCGATCGATTCGTAGAGCGCTCGCTGCTCGATGAACGGCAGAATCAGCGTTCGCCAACTGTGGAGAGGTCGGCCCGTCGCATCGACGGTGTATGCCGGCGGCAGGGCCTGATACGTGTCGGCGTAGTTTTGCAAAGCGAGTGCGATATTCTTGAGGTTGTTACTGCACTGGCTGCGCCGCGCTGCACTTGGGGAACTACGAACCGCAGGAAGCAAGAGAGCCACCAAGATCGCAATGATGCCGAGGACGACGAGCCATTCGACAAGCCTGCGGGTCCATTTGCTGGGCTGTCGTACCGGCGGTTCGCCAGCGCTGTGCGGGCTTTCGTAGGGGTTGTCGTCCATGGAATTGACTCCGGATTCTTGAAGTTGAGATGAGACGAAGCGGCCGTTCGCGATTGGAAACGCCCTGCATTCAGATGCTCGTGCGGCCGGAGATCATTGTCAAGCCCCGCCCGGGGGCGGAAACGCATTCCGTGGGGTCGGACCCCCGTTCTGCTCCCGTGTTCTTGCATTTTGCCGCGTCAGACCGCATCATGTTGCACGGGCTGCAGCGTGGCCGACTGGTGGTAGACAACCTGCAGCACAGACTCGGACAGGTAAATCCAGGGGAACGAGAGTTTTCATCGCATGTCTCCACTCGAACCGCTTCGCCGACAAATCGTTTCGCTTCATCGCTGGCGAGCCTTCATGCGCGGGACGACGGCCTGGTCGGGCGTGTTGATCGCCGTGAGTTGGGTGCTGGCCGGGCTGTTCGCATTGGACGCGTTGTTCGAACTGGACGTGCCCCAGCGGTTGGTCGTGATGGCGATCGGGGCCTTGGCCGCGATCTGGGCGTGGCGCCGGTATTCGTGGCCCGTGCTGCGCCAACGGGAGAGTCTGACGCAGGTCGCGCTGTTGGTCGAACGCCAGCACGGGATCCGCAGCGATCTGGTGGCCGCGCTGCAGTTCGAGACTCCCGCGGCCGTCGAATGGGGCTCGCGACAGCTCGAAGATGCCGTTATCTCGCAAGTCGCCGACCGGTCGCGCGGCTTGAATGTGGGCGAAGGGTTCTCCCATCCGCTGGCCCGTCGACGGCTCGGGATTCTGCTGGCGACCGCCGTGGTTGGGGCTGCCGTAGTCGGGTTGTTTCCGGAACACGCGAGGATCTTCCTCCGGCGGCTGGCGCTGGCGGCCGACCACTACCCGTCCGCGACTCGTATCGAGGCGGTGATGATCAACGATCAGATCGTCCTCGATCGCGACGTGGACCGTACTCAGCCGCGTTCGATCGCCGCGGCCGAGGGACTGCCGATTGTTTTTCAACTCCAGGTATCCGGCCGGTTGCCCGAAAGCGGCCAGGCTCGGCTGCGAGCGGCTTCGGGTCGCCAGCGCACCTTGGTGTTGGAGCGGCTGCCCCAGGAAGAGGCCGATGCTAGGCTTGGCGACCGGCCGGGCAGATCGCAGCAAGCGACCGTATACGAAGGCCGATTGAACCGCTTGGTCGATCCGGTCTCGTATCGGTTGTATCTGGGCGATGCCTGGACGGACCCGGCCGAAATCCGCATGATCTCGTTGCCGGTCGTCGAAATGGAGATGGCCGTCCGGCCACCCGAGTACGCGGCCGCGGCGGCCGAGCCGCCCGCCGCTCCGGGCAGCCGACAGCTTTCGGTCCTGGAAGGTTCCGAAGTCCGCGTGTCGATCGAATCCACCAATCGCAAGAAGATCGCGGCTGCCTGGGTGACGATCGTGGACCAGGAGAATTCGCAGCGGTTCGAAATGCAGGCCGAGGACGCCACGGGCTTTCGCTGGACTCTACCGCCGCAGGACACGCCGCTGGAGCAGATTCGTCGGGAAACGCGGTTCGAGGTCCAGTTGACCGACGAAGACGGTCTGAATCTGGAAACGCCGCTGCGCGGCTACGTGCGGATCAAGATCGACCGCCCGCCCACGTGTTCCGCCGACATCGTCCACCGCGTTGTGCTGCCAACCGCCAAACCTGAGATCAACTTTCGCGTCAGCGACGACTACGGCATCGCCGGACTGGCCTTGCACGTCCAAGTCGAACGAGCTCGACAGGACTTGGACGACGAACCCTCCGACGACCGGCGGACGACCCTGCAATTGCTGCAAGCCGACGAGATCCTGACCGCCGACCGCATGCCGCATCTCGGCAGCTATGCCTTGGATCTCAGCCGTCTAGCGACTTCTAGCGCCGACACCGCCGTTCCGCTGGCCCTGGCCAAGGGAGACCGATTGAAGCTGACGCTCGAAGCTACCGACTACCGCGGCGCCATGCCGGGCGAAACCAGTCCGAGCGAACCGCTCGTCCTGGAGATCTCCGACGAGAGCGGCGTGCTGGCCGCGATTTCCGAAGCCGACGAGCGCAGCGAAGAACGCCTGACCGAGATCATCAAGCAGCAACTGGGCATCGGCGAAACCCCGTGACGCATCTTTTCGCACCCCGTGGCCACAGACTGCCAGCCTATGCTGGCCGACAACACAACCGATTGCAGTGGAATTGCAGCCTCTCGACGAACCTGCTGACATCCGGTTGACAAGCATTGCAATCCCGCTTTACGTGGCGCCATCGAACGAGTGTGCCGTGCCGCGGGCTACGATCCGCCGGTGATCTGCACGCCCCCGGAACTTATCGAGGTATTTGAGCTATGAACGATCCGATTCTTGAAGAAACCCGCAAGCATCGTGAGCAGTATGCTGCCCGATTCAACCACGACTTGGTGGAAATTTGCAGGGACCTACGAAGTCGGCAAATAACCTGTGGTCGGAGAGTTGTATCTCGACCGCCCAAGAAGGTTCCAGTCTGGCCGCTAGCTGAGGTCGACGCCGGCCTCGTAGCCGAGCGGTGAAGCGACGTCGAAGACAATCGCGGCAAAGCCCTCGAAGAGCGTCTGCCAGCGGTCCTCGATCCACTGCTTGCGATGTTCCAATCCCACGCCGCAAAAAACGCCCGCCGCACGCAACGGGAAAGGCATTGGTAGCAACGACTTAAATAAACATCCACGAGTTGGCTTCGAGGCGCTGGTCTCGCCAATCCTCCCGCTTTGGAAATCCATCACGACTATCACGATACCCACCCAGTCGCCAACGTGCAGGCAAAACGGGCAAAAATGCGTGTCCCTTTCCTTCCAATCCCGACTTTCGCTCGGACCATCTAATTGTCGCTTAAGAACACTGCTAATTGACGCCGAGCAAGACGCCAGATCGTACAAGGATCAACTCTCCTTGGTTTATCTTCCCAAGACGCCAGGAATCCCTTCACCTCGCAAGAGGTCACCGAAGTGGCTGGTGATACCCACGTCACCAATCAACCGGACACCAATTCCCTTTCCGCCAATATCTCCAACTAGTTCTCGAAGTCCCTCCAAGCCCTCTTTCACAGCATATTCAATCCAAGTATCTGCATCACCGGCTGAGATCACATTTGGCGCACTTGAGACGCCTCCAACGTGTAGTTGAAGCACCCAGGCAACTCTGCCGTCGTGAGCCCACTCAATGCGGACAGGGCCACAACTCCCAGCCAAAATCTCCAAGACAGCTTCGACATCCTCCTGAACGTGTCTTGGCAGAGTCTCTGGAGCTTTCTGGCCTAACATGAATCCGACTCCGCGGCCCTTCACGCCTTCTACAACCGGACTCCCCTCACTTGTAACGGCCGCTGCGCCAGCAAACATCGATTCGACTCCCTCTTGGCTGATCAGTGATGCGCAGCCTTCCGCAGTTCCATTACGAACCATGCCCTCCCAAGTCTCGAACGGGTCCGTCCAGCCGAATGATGTTGGCAGTTCTCCCGGACTCTGGATGCTTGGCGCGGTTCGCTGCCAATGCTCAAAAGTCCCGGTACTTTCGCCAAAAACGAACGGCGCAACTTGCCTCGACATAACGACAGTTCTCGGAACATGAACTCCGCACGCTGATGCAATCAGCAGCCCAAAGACTTTGTCCCCAAGGAACTGGCTGAATCGATTCGGCCATTGTGGAGGAAAGTGAGTCTTGAATTCTGGTGCTTCTTCCACTTCCCAGATCACGGTATGACCGTGACGATGTCCACGGCGAATAGGATGGATACTAAACTCGACTCGTTTTGCGGCAGCATCTTCTAGTTCAGGCGCAAATCCGTAGACGGTTTGAAGGACACGATTTCCCAATTCAAACGACAGCCGGCAAGTTCCGGCTTTTTCGACACACCTTGGTGTGTCACCAGGCGCAAATTCCATCGTTCGCCCCATCGAAACTCCAGACACGCCCCCGTCGTTCACATCAATTGTCTCGTTAACGATCACAAACCAGCCGAACCGCAATAATCGGTTCGCGGCGCCAATTACGTCGTCTGTTGACCGAAGTCCGTACACGAACTCCCCTCCTTTTGTCTGTCCAGGTCGGAATGAGCGGATGTTTACGCTGTTCTCAAGACTCTGGTCTAGGAGGAGCCGAATTGCAGAAGGCAAATCTAAGTCTGTGCTCTCGCTGCCTCTGATTCGGCAAAATCGAAGGGCCGGCCTGTCTCCAGGTGAAAAACTTACAAACTGCGCCACATTGGCCCGGTCGGCGACACTATTGAGAACGGCATCTTTCTCAAGCATTGGCGTCTCCCACAGAAGCGATCTCAGAGAGTCTTGCGAGCTTGCCAATTACGAGATCAACAAACTCCGTATCCGCCCCGATACTGCTGATCTCCGCTCTCCCTTCCTTCGCAAGCACAAGCCCTTGCACAATCGTCAAGTCATTGAGTGACTGGTCTTTTACTGGAATACCTAGTGACTTGGTCACAAGAAATTCATAGGCACAACCACTGCTGAGATGCCATCCGTCGAGAAACACGGCTCTCGCTGCGAACCGTTCGATTACAAGACTCCAGAAGTGCCGATAGTCGTCCTGTGTCCACGATTTGACGTAAAGCCGAGACGGATCAATGAAAGATTCACGGCTGTGCCTCTTGAACTCCTCGATACGGCCATTGGCGTCAATAGTATTTGGATCGATCACGTATTCCCGAAGTTGCGACCTGTACTCGTCGCTATCTTGCTTTATTTTCATTCCGCTGCTCTTATACCAACGAACGAATCTTGGGCCCCCCGTAACCGGTGCTGCAACGTAGACGCATTTGTGCCCATCAAGAACACAGCTAAGCGCCTTCATCGCAATCCCAAAGTCGTGTTGCCGCGTTGACGCCGGACGATATAGCGACTGAGAGCATTGAATGCTTACGTCTTCCATTTCGTACTATCTTTCATAGCTTCAGAAGTCAACTTCAGGGCACCCCTGACTGTTTGAAAAGCTGCGTGATCGGCAAGTCTGTCGACTAATTGCGCCAGCCCCGCGGGAGCATCTCTGGCGACGCCGTCAATCGCCACATCGTAAGTATCGCACGCATTTCGCAGCACATCGCTAATCATCTGACAAACCGAAGTCGTTAGATGTTCTCGCGTCTTATCGTTCTCACAAAGCAGACCAGCCAAATCAATGAACTCAACGAAAGGTTGCTTATTCGTCGAATGTGCCTTCTCAGCGTTTCCGCAACTTGTATAGATTTTGAACCGTGAACGATAGCTCCCAATTGTCACTGTCGATGCAAAAGTCTTTAGCTCGTTCTCTAGAGCGTCTACAATCTCGGTCTTTAGTACAAATCGATGTCCGACGTGTTCTTGCACTTTGACACGAGCAGCCGCATTCCTGATCAACTCACAGAGTTCACCGTAAGCGCCGAGCGCACATGCGTTGGCCACGCTAACCAAATCGTCGGGTGTTATTTCATGCGAAGGAGGCATGGCCTCACCCGCTGGGACCGACGCAAGAACTACCGCGTCTAGCTTGCCGAGTTCGTCCTTCAGTTCGTTAGCAAGAATCTTTGACCTTGCATCAGAGTTTGGAAGACTGACCAGAAGCTGCTTGTCGATCCTCCCTATGCGTATTGCCGCTGGATCAAGTCGCTCCCAATAATTCGTCGCGAGAATGAAAATGCTCCGTTGGCGTGAACGGAGCAACTTCAGCTTAGGGAGCATTCCGGGAGTCATTACCTGAAACATGTCCCCTTGTTCGAGGTAGAGCGCCGAATCTCGATCCAAGATCAGACGATCAATTTCATCAAATAGAATGACGGTATCCCCCTGCTCCGACAAAGCGGTGAATATCTCTCTTGCTCGCAACTCAACTTCGGATTCGCCACTAGCGACAAAGTCACTCGGCGTAATCTCGCAGAATTTCCAGCCCAAAGTCGCTGCGAGGTCTTCTGCGATGGACGTTTTCCCTGTTCCTGGCGGGCCATACAGGACCATCGAAAATCCATGCCTACCTTTGGCACCCGGGCTTCTGCACTGAACAAGAAGCTTGGCTATATCGTTATAGAGTTGTCTTTCTGGTGGTTGGGGGTCTTTCTTCGATACCTGTGTCTCCCAATAGTCGACGATAGGCAGGGCAGCATGCTTTTCTTTCCGTTTTAACGCTCGCGAAGTCAGCCGCGCTGCCGACAAAGCGCGCCTTGCAATATGCGATTGAAGCATCTCCCTGTAATGGAGCAAATATACTGCGACTTGGCTGGTCTCCCAAATGTGAATAGAGCCGGGTTGTTGCACATGCTCAGAATGCCATCCGGTGAACGAAGAAATCTCTCCGTTTTCTGCCTTGAACTCACCGTGAGTTGATCGGCTCACAATCCACTCGTAGTATCGCTTGAAGACATCGATGTATTGTGAGAAGTATTCTTCGCCAGAATGTTCGAGCAACCAGCACGTTCTAAAAAGCGAATTAACGATCTCAACACTCAGGGGCAGTAGCGCGAAGCCTCGATCGTTCGTCAGGATTGGTTTGAGGGGACGCCAATATGGATTTATTTCCTGGCGATCGTGCAAGACTTCAAACACTTTGCGAATCAAATCTGGATCATGATTCTTCGCATTGAAACGTGCAGCCTCACAATACAAAAATCCTTCGAGGGAGAACGCGAGTTCGGCAGCGTCAAATGGTGCATCTCTAATTGATGCAAGAGCAAGATGGTCCAACAACCGGGAACGAAACCACACTCCTGCAGCGCGGATCTCGTCTGAAGATAGGGTTGCTGCCTGGCGGAAAGACTGGTGTTCTTCAAGTTGATCAATTCTTGTGCCTTCGCTGCAGATTTCTTTGACCATGTTGAAAAGATGGATTGCTCGGAGCGCCGGAAACGCATGTATCGCAGCTTTCCCTTTGCCAGCCGGAATGTCCAGAAGCTTTGGCTGAAGTTCCTTGAGGGATTTGATGCGGCAGGTCGCGATCTCGACCCACTCGCCGAGTTTTGCCCCAAAGTTTTTGGCTTGAAGTTCCGCAACAGAATGCTTGAAGTCATCCACATTTCGGAAAGCACCACCAATCACCGCCGTTAACCAAGCAAGCGTGAATGGATTCTTGACCCCGAACGATGAACTGTCTAGCTGGCCTTCCTCAACACTCGCGAGCAATTTTAAGCGTTCGTCGACAACACTCGTTAGCGTCTTGTGTAACTCCTCTGACCCCGTGCTTTGGACTGGCGACCGTTGGACACTTGAGGAACTCGCCGGTGCGATCGTTCGCAACGAAACTAGTCCAAGTTGTGTACACAGCCCAAATAAAACCATGGTTTGCGTGCTTAGCGAAGGTGAAGTTGGAGGAACTACTTGTTCGCCTTCGACTAGGTCGTAAGGCCATCCAGAGGCCGTCCGGCACGCCACAAGCGAGTGCCACACCTTCTCAAGAAGTTGCTCGATTTCGTCGAGTTTTCGTTCGTCAACACGATATTCAGTTTGGAAGTATTCGCTGGGAATGGAGTCCATCGATCGCCCTTCCTTTATTGCAAACCACGCTAACCAAAAGAGTGGTTTTGTCAATAAGATCGTCATTGGATTTGATTTTATCAGATTCGGTTGCTGTGAGACAGGTTACGAGGGGCCAGCGACAAGTTCCGCGAGAGGGAAAAAAGCCCGGCAGCGTGTGGAAGGGTATTGGACCACCCACGCGACGGGAGACCAACTCCGAGCGACGTGGTGGACAAGGATGGCCGCCGGCAGAGCCACAGCGTCAGAAAATTTCGCCTTGGTCCGTCGCCATGCCGACACTGATGAGCCCTTGCAGGAGTGCATCGTCTTCTCGCCACCCTCCACGAAGGCGGTACTGAAGCCAGTCGATTGGGTCGAAAAAAGGGGATAGTCCGGAAAAAAGGGATAAGTCCCATTATTGGTCCGGAAAAAAGGGATAAGTCCCATTATTGACTTGGGCGGATGCTTGTGGTGATCTGCTGGGCATGCCCAGAGCAGCACGAATCGCGTCGGGAGGGATGGTCTTCCACGTTTTGAATCTTGGCAATGACCAGCGCACCATTTTCGGAAACGACGACGATTACGCCGCCTTCCTACGGTTGTTCGGCCAGAACCAGGAGTCTGCGCCGATGCGGGTGTTGGCCTATTGTCTGCTGTCCAACCATTGGCACCTGGTACTATGGCCCGAGCAGGATGGGCAACTGGCGGCCTTCATGCAGCGACTGACGACGGCTCACGTTCGCCGCTGGCATCTGTACCGGCAGAGCGTGGGCCCCAACCACGTGTAGCAGCGCACGTACAAGTCGTTCCCGGTTCAGGACGATGAGCATCTTTACGCCGTCTGCCGCTGTGCGGAGCGAAATGAGCTGCGTGCCAACCTTGTTGAGCGAGGCGAAGAGTGGCGGTGGTGCAGCCTGGCGCAGCGAGTGGGACGGCAGCGTTTGGAGGCGTCTGCGACTGGCCCGTGCCGCGTCCCAGAAATTGGGTTGGTTTGGTGAACGCAGTGCAGAAGGAAGGCGAGTTGGACGCCTGCGCAGCTCGGTTCAACGCGGCTGCCCGTTCGGAGCCGAGGTCTGGCAACAGAGTACTGCCAAGCAACTCGGCTTGGAGTTCACGCTGTGCCCCCGCGGGCACCCGCGAAAGAAGCAATGAGCGTCTCCAGGGAACCGAAGAAATGGGACTTATCCCCTTTTTCCGGATGTATCCCCTTTTTCCGGATGCCGGCGGTGAGTCAGTGCTTTGCGGTGTCGGGCGGGCTTTCGTCGCGGAGCAACGCGGTCGGTGGGGCGGTGGTCACTCCGAACGTCCAGGTTTGACCTGGCTGGAACGGGGCGGTTAGTTCGATGTTTTCGAAGCTCACGCCGCCGGGGATCGGATGGTTGGATGCCCAGTACGTCCGCCGAGCGTTGACCAGGGCCATCAACTTCGGATCCGGATGATCACACCTCCAGTATTGCGTGGCAGGTCGTCCGACGTATCGCCAGCCACGGGGGACCGCCGTCTGGTCCGCCGCCGCGGGATCGGCTTCGTCGCTGGTCGCCGCCAGTACCGCCGCCCCGTCTTGTGTTCTCGCCAGTTGTTCGAGACCGAAGCGTTGGTGCGGTGCGAAGCCGATGGCACCGAAGGCCGCGTCGGCATAGAGTTCACGAGCCGTCACGACGCCCGTGGCAAGATGAAGCTGGCGAAGCCTGGCATAGTTGCCCATCGTGGCAGTCACCACGCAATGCGACAGGGGAGCGGAGGTCGGCTGCGTGAACGCGGCGATCCGGACTTCATCAGGGCGATCTTCCCGAAAAGTGAGCCGCAGATAGACGGCAGCGCCGCTGTGGAACTTCTCGATGCCGATCAAGACGGTCAGCGTCTCGACTCCGTTCTCTTCTCCGATAACGCCGCGCGCCGGATGGGTCGGGTCCCGCGGCGCCCAGTCGTCGGGGCGATCCACACTCCACATCACCTTGCCGGTTCCCTCGACCAGCGACGATCGCTCCAGCTCCGAGTAGCCTCGGCCGGTCTGCCCCTCGACGATCGGCTCGATGGCAATGAAGTTGATCATCCGCCAGTCCGGCTGACCGACGTGGGGAGTGTACACGCGCAGCAGGCCCCGCGGCCCCGGCAAGGGAGCGAGTCCGATGCGCAGCCCCTCGGCCCGTCCCCACACCGGCTTTGCCGCCCCCTCATCGGCTGGCGGGCGAACCCAGCGGCCTTCGGTCACCGGATCGGCCAAACCAAACCAGGCAGGCTCCGCGCCGCGAAGCCCGGACGCGGCCATGCCCACCGCCAACACGACAAACCAATGCGATCGTTTCATCGGTGCTTGTCCACTCTGAACCACTGGGTGCTTGTGCTAAACTCACCCCCGTCGGGGTGCCCTCGATGACGGTGAATGTCCATCTGACTTGGATAATCCCCGCCGTAACGGGGGCGCTGATGGATAAGCGATCACCGATTAGAACAAGCGGTACGGTGGCACATCAAGTGCGAGGCATCGGGAACACGAAGTTTTTGCCTCGAATCGGAGTTTGACACATCCTGAATCAACAAGCACAATAAGGCGAAATTGCACGCCCCCGTAATACCCCTCCTGCGACGTTGCGATGTCCTTGCCCCTCGAAATTCAGATTCCGCTGGCTGCTGCCCTGGCCGTGTTCCTGCTGGTGTTGGCTGCCGAGAGTTTGCACCAGCGGCGGTGCCAGTCAGTCGCGCGATTGGCCGTCGGGCCCAGCGGTCAACCGCGACGTTGGGTTCGCTTTGTCCCGATCGTGCGAGCGAGCGCACTGTCCGCCATGGCCTGGGCAGCAACGACCTTGTTTTACGGCAGCGGCGGGGTCTTCAAGACGGACGAAAATTCCGAGGATCGGCGGGAGAACCGACGTCATGTCGCTTTCGTGGCCGATCTGTCTCCCAGCATGCTGCTAAAGGATGCGGGGCCCAAGGGCGATGTCACTCGAAACAAACGCGCCTTCGAAGTGGTCGATGGGATTCTGCAACGGATGGATGGCGATGTCGTCTACTCCGTGATCGGTTTCTACACGGATGCTCTCGTGGTCGTGTTGGACGCCACCGATACGGAGTTGGTCCGCAACGTTTTCGACGGTTTGCCGCTGTGGTATGTCATGAAGCCGGGGAAGACCGACTTGGGCACGGGGATTCGGCAGACGTTGGAACACCTGCGGGACTATCCGGAAAATAGTACGACCGTGTTCCTGCTGACCGATGGCGACACGGAGGAGCTTGGCGTGGTTCCGAAACTTCCCGACTCGGTTCGGGACGTATACATCCTGGGCGTTGGCGATCCGCACCAGGGCATGTTCATTGACGGCCACATGTCGCGACAGGATGCGGCGTTGCTGAACACCTTGGCAGGCAGGTTGAAAGGCAAGTACATCGACGTCAACGAAAAGCACCTGACGACACTCTCGCTCGGAACGCTGGCACGGGGGACCGGGGCAGCCAAGACGACGTACGGATTGATCGACATCGCCGTTTTCGTGTTTGCCGCGGGTGCAATCGTGCTGGTTTTGATTCCGGTCGCTTTGGAGTATTTTGGCAGCGATTGGAAGACGGTTCGCGTGAATCGACCGCCTGCTACGCGGGGGGTGGTGTCATGATCCGCAAGTCGCTGGTTTTGCTATGGATGTTGTTCCCGGTTGGTGTGGCCGCCTATCACTTCAACGAGGGCCCCGACCAGATGGCTCGAGAAAGAGCCCATGTGAAGCTGCGAGAGATCGAACGGCTCTCTCGGCAAAAGGAACCCGACTGGGAAGAGATCATTCGGGGATACAACGAATTGGCGTCGGAATTGCCCGCGGACGAGAATCCGGCGGTCTTCTACCAGATTCGTTTGGCCGTCTGTGAAGCTCGCTTAGAGATGCTGGATCTGGAAAATGCGATCGTCGAGTTGACTCGCCTGTTACAAGAAACCGCGACGGTCTACGGCGAGAACGCGCCGCTGACGCGTGGCGTGCGGGAACAATTGGGCAAGGCTCATTACTACGCGACGTGGGTCTTGAAGACCAGCGGTGCATCGGAAGATGAATGGCGACCGTTCGCAGAGCGATCTCGTCAATTGTTCCGGTTTTTGGCCGAGTTGGAGGATCCAGACGAGTTTCAGGATTACGAGCAGCGAGTTCGTCGCGAGTTTGACAAGGCCGTAGGTCGTGCAAATTCCAGCAAGGAATGAGGGAAAGGGCGAATGATTCAGCAGAGCGAGAAAATGGTCGGGAACCATTTGCCGGGAACCGGCGCTTCGGGTGCTTCGCACCTGGGGTTCCTCTCCCGTACCTGGGCGTTCATCATCGTGACGCTATGCATGTCGGCCATGGCCGGTGCCGGGGCGGGACTGCTTCTTTTGCAGGCGGACGACGCGAACGACACGAAGAAGGACATCAAGTCGATTACGGGCGTGAGTTCCGGTGTGGAGGGATCGCAGGTCGATCCGCTGGATACCGAGGGCGTGGATCAGGTTCCGTTGACTGCTGAAATGCCGGAGACCGATCCGAAAACGACTGAATTCGAGATCATGACGACCAACGACGGCTCGATGCAGTCGATCCGCGGGATTCAAGGCATCGATACGGTGTTGCTGCAAAACCTGGAATCCGTGTTGCGGATGCAAGCCCCTCCGCCACCGCCCGAAGAAGGCGGCGGAGGCGCTGCGCGAGCGGCGGCTGCGTTGTTGACGATGGAGAACGAAGAACCATTGGAACCCGAAAACCAAACGGACCTGCGAGATCAACTTACCGAACTGGAGGGCTCCTAACGCGGCCTCCGGCCGCAACCAAACTCGTTTGACAGCAAGCCGTAGGAGCCCGCTGAAATGCTAGCGGAAACCAACATGGGGTAAGCTTCCAGCTTGCCAGCTTTCTGCATTTTCGATTTCCAAGTTTTCCTGAACTACCTATTTGGCAAGCTGGAAGCTTACCCCACGACTAATTCAGCGGACGCCTTCGGCTTGCCGTTAAACGAAGATGCGCGCACGGTGCGCGTGACGGAGCCTGACCTGCGGAGACATTGAAGAACCGGCGGCTTGCCGCTCACATTTCCAGTGACTATTTCTCGGCTGCTGACATCCCATGAAAACAATCCCCATGAATTCACGCTTGACATTGATCGGATTGATTGGCCTTTGCATTGGATGGTTCCAATTGACATCTTGCATCGCTGCCGAGGAGGATGCGCAAGAACTCCTGAAGCAGTACGACGGCCTGAAATCCGAACGGTACTATCGCAACGCAACGGCGATGTACGATAAGATCTTGCGGTTTTCCACGCTGGATTCGGACCAACTGAAGCCCCAGGATCAATTCCTGAAAGCCTATTTCGAAGGCGACTGGGACCAGATTCAGAAGACCCTGGACAGACTGCCCGAGGATTTTGCGAATACGATCTACGATCGAATCGTCGGTGACTTGGCGGGACGGACGGTGCCGGTGCTGACGTTGCAGGATTTCCTGGGCTTGGCCGACGCTTGTCCGACAGAACTGAATGACGATCGGATCCGCAAACTGGGATTGCTGTTGCGAATCGCCGTGGCTCCGGAACAAGAGGTCTGGCTGCAGGAAGCGCTGCAGAAAGGAACTCGCCACCTGGGTCGCGATGAGCCGAAACGCACGAACACCGGACGGATCTTGATGCACGCCGGCTTTGACGATTTGGCTCGTGACTATCTGCCCAGCACCGCGGTGGCCGCGCAAATCGAAGACGAAGGCGTTCGCGACGAGATCCTCAACTTCCTGTCTTCGCAGGAGGAGTTGGAGCAGTTTCAGCAAACAAGGATCGCCAAACTGTGGGAGCAACAGTCCGGCGTCTTGCTCGACCCGAACGCGGATAGCTCGCGTCGGCAACAGGCTGCGGATCAACTGGCGGATCTTCTCGGAAAGGCGCCCTCGCCATCCTTTCTGCCCTGGATCCGCGATCTCTTGCAAAAGGACCAGCAGGCGGTACTGCAACTGGCGATCGCGCTCGGAAAACGAGCTCAGGGCAAACTAAGTGACAACGACATCGCTCGGCGCACGTACAATCTGGACGCCCAGAAAGCGATTCTGCAACAAGTTGGCGAGCATGCCGATTTGTCGCAGTCGCCATGGGAGACCGTCGCTACGACGATGGCCGACTGGTGGGTTCAAGAGGCGGAACACACCTTCGAGAATCACCCCAGTTATCGAAACGCGAACACGCGTCCGAAGCCCTGTCTTCTGCCCGGCGACCTGCTGACATCGGTGCCCGACGGTGCGTGGCTGGCAGCGATCCCGATCAGTCTACGCGATCGTGTGGATGTCTGTGTGTCCAAAGCCGTGTTGATCAGCGACCATTACCCGGAAGTGGTCCAGCAGATTATCGAGTTGGGCGGTCGCAATCCGAAGGCCGGCGTGGCCTTGGCCGAAGAGTATTTGAAGGCTTGGGCTTTCAGGCACAGCCCGGAGATTCCCGAAGCGGTTCGCAAGAAGTACGGCCTCGCATCGGACGCTCGGATCGCCGTGACTCCGATCATGATGGAAAAGAACATCGCCAGTCTCGCGGAGATGATGGATCTGTTCCGAAAGCACAAGATCCCGCCGAAGAACGCGGAATTGCTGGTTGCCGCGTTCGACGTCTGCTACAGCAATGCGGAAGTCTATCAACGAAGCCATCTGGAGAAAGTCTTTGGATCGGTCTCCAAGATGGACGAAGGGATCTTCCTGAACATGATCCGCATGATGGTCGATGGGCTGGCGTCGCGTTGGCGAACCATGGAGGTACAGGTCGAAGCGGGCACGCGGCGCACCCAGCAGGAAACGCTGGATATGGTCCGCGCCGGTTATCGGACCGCGATCGAGATGATCGATGAACGATGTCAAGAGGATCGAGATTCCTGGCGACTGCTCGCCTTGGCAGGTTCGCTGCAGAGCGACTGGGCGGACTTCGAATACTACCAGCAATTGGCCAGCGATTCGCCGATCGATCGAATGGAAGCTTTTCGTGTGAAGAATTTGGAGGCCGAATCCTACTTCGTTCGAGCCGCCGAGGCGTATGCTCGTGAAATCGAGAACCTGACGCCCGGCCAGTACTCGATCGATGTCTACCTCGCGTGGTTCCATAGTCTGTTGGGCATCAATTCCGATGGTCGGTTGAACCTGTCGAAGCCGCTGGATCGCAGAGCCTTGAACGCCTTGCGAGAGACGATTCGGAAGCTTCCCGAAGACGTTGCCACCAATCACTTGAACCGTTTCGCAAAGCATGTGCAGTCGCGTTTGGAAGACACCGAGAAACCATTGCACGAGCAACTCAAGTACAAGTACCTGGCCGGTTCGCTGGTCATTACCAAGGAGAACCCGTTCGCGTTCCAGGCCGACGAGAAATTGGCCTACTACGATCAACTGCTGGAAGAAACACGACTGACGACGCGAGTCGATGGGTCCAACACGATCCACCGTAATCACGATTTCGGCATCTTGCTGAGCGTCCAACACACCGAAGCTCTGGGACGGATGGCCGATTTTGGCAAGTACCTCGTGAATGAACTGCCGCCAGCCAACTCGCCGCAACGCCGGGATCTCGAACAACGGCTCGTCGCCACCTATCAGATGGGCGCCCTGCAAGGCCGCCGCGACGAATTGGAAATGAATATCCGCGAAGCCCTGGGACTGTTCTTCGACGTCCGAGCCATCGCGTTCAGCCCCAAGGACGTGCAACCTCGACCGATCGATCAACCGGGTTGGGAAGAAACGATCCTGGCCTACATCCAGGTGAAAGCCAAAGATGCCAGCGTCGATAAGATTCCACGGATTCAGATGAGCCTCGAATTCCTGGACCTGACAGGACCGGTGAAGATCACGGCCGAGTCGCCGGAAACACTGATCAAGGTGACCGACCAGCCAACCGCCCCGCGGCCCTTCGACCGAGTCGAGATGACGCAAACGTTGGATCAACGCAGTTTGGATGTCTCGGAAGAGATTCTGCTGCAGATCGAGGCCACGGCCAGCGGCCTCGTACCGGAATTGGAAGATCTGGTCGACTTGGAGGCTTTGCGGGAACAACTGCCCATCGCGCGGATCGATCCGCACGGAGGTATCGTGCTGCAGCAGGTAAACAGTTGGGGAGATACCGTCCATGCGGTTTCGACCCGTCGGTGGACGTTGGCCTTGGATGCCACCAGCCTGGTCGATCCCCCGCAGCGAATTCAACTGAGATTCCCCAAGCCGAAGATCGATGCGACCGTCACCTATCGAACCTATGACGAGATGGATTTGATCGATTTGGATGAGCCGATTGCCACGGCCGGCAGCGGGATCGAGTACAAGGTGTCCGACGAATTCGCGGCTCAAGACCATCGCCGCATGGTCTACATCGCGATCGGTATCGGCGCGGCACTCCTGGCACTCGTGCTGCTGGGAATTGCCATTCGGAAGATCCGCTCGCGCGAGAGGCCGCTACGGGCAAGAGACGTGTTTCACCTGCCTGCCGAGATCGATGGCTTTGCCGTCGTGCAATTGCTGCGAGCATTGAACGGCAGCGAACTCGTTCGACTGTCCACCGCCCAGCGATCCGAGATGCAGCAGGATCTACAGAGAATCCAAGCCGCCTGCTTTGGCAGCAACGGTTCAGCAGGAATCACCGAGAATGAACTGCGTCAACTTGCGAAGAAGTGGCTGAGAACCGCCTGCTGACAAAGCACGGATGAACGGTCGCATTCCATTCAACCCGTCCGCGGAAATCGAAGAGAACCCCTATGCAAATTTTACAGACTGCCTCTCCTGATACGGCATCCCCTTCCACCAAGTCGCCCTTCGACGGTGCAAACCGCTTCTGCGACGACGTCCGCCAACGTGTGGGCGAAGTCGTCGTGGGACAAGACGCCGTGGTCGAGAGAATCCTGATCGCCTTGTTCACCGGCGGTCATTTGATGCTTCAAGGCGTGCCGGGCTTGGCGAAGACGCTGCTGGTCAACGCGGTGGCCAAGGCCATCAGTCTGCAGTTTTCGCGGATCCAGTTCACGATCGACCTCTTGCCGTCCGACATCGTGGGGTCGGAGATCTTGGATCAGAAGACCGGCGAGTTCCGCGTCCAGAAAGGCCCTGTGTTTGCCAATCTGTTGCTGGCCGATGAAATCAACCGGGCCGCACCCAAAGCACAAAGTGCCATGCTCGAGGCGATGCAGGAACGCAAAGTTACGATCGGCGGCGAGACTTTCAAATTGCCGACACCGTTCCTGGTGATTGCCACGCAGAATCCCGTCGAGCAGGCGGGAACGTTCGAATTGCCTGAAGCGCAGTTGGACCGTTTCATGCTCTATCACCGACTGGATTATCCCACCGCCGATGAGGAAACGGAGATCCTGCGACGCCAGTTGGGCATGGGATTGAAGCGGGAGGACGGCGGAGCCGTACCAAAAACGGCGTTCGACATGATTGCCGACGAGCCGTGTGCATCCATCGCGGATTTGGTACGAGCCATGGAGGCCGTCCAGAAGGTACAAGTCAGCGATGTTTTCATGAAGCATCTGGTCGAGTTGGTCCGACGAACCCGCGAATCCCGCCTGTTGGACTTCGGCTGCAGCCCGCGTGCTTGTCTGGCATTGGCCGCCGCCGCTCGTGCTCGAGCCTTCATCCATGACCGCGATTACGTCGTGCCGGAAGATCTGTTCGAGCTGGCCGAGGACGTGATGCTGCACCGCATCCGCTTGACCTACGAGGCAGCCGCCGAGGGCCACGATGGCCGTGAAGTCATTGAATCCATCTTGACCGATCTAGGCTAAGGGGGGTTCACTCCTATGCATCGCACGGTTGAACTGCCGCATGATCCCGTTGATTCACGCCAATTCGAATTGGCGGTGAAGCTCTTGGCCGACAGCCTGTCGTTCGGTCCGGACGATTCAATCTATCACGGCTCGGGTTTGGAGTACTCGCAGTCGCGTGCGTATCAAGCCGGTGATAGCGTCAAGCTGATCGATTGGCGAGTTTCCGCGCGAACCGGCAAGTACTTCATCAAGGAATATCAGGAACCACGGCAGATCCCGGTGTACGTGTTATTGGACACTTCGGCATCGATGTGCGTCAGTTCGCTTCGATTGAGCAAGTACGCATGGGCCGTGCGGATTGCGGCTGGCATCGCGTTAGCGGTTCAATCGCGTCTGACACCCGTCGGACTGATCGCCTGTGGCGAGCGCCAGATGCGGATCTCGCCGAGCCTGGGCCGTAACGACGTGATGCAATGGGCTCACCGATTGCGGCGACACGGATTCCTGGAAGGCACCTTGCTGGGCCGCCGAATTCGGGAGTTGCTGCCGACCTTGCGACGCCGAAGTGCCTTGGTGGTGCTGAGCGACATGCACGATCTCGATGCGGTAAGTGCGTTGCGGTTGGCTTCTCAAGAACACGAGTGCATTGTCCTGCACCTGCGAGACCCGGCGGAGACCGGTGTTCGCGGCGCTGGGCTCTTCCGCGGCAGGGAAGCCGAGACTGGGCGATCGTTTTTCGCCACCGGCTTGCGACGTTGGCTGCACGATCGCGACGTGAAGACACGCTTGACCCGCCACGGAATCGATTACTTACTGCTGGAGACGAACCGCCCCATCCTGGGACCACTGCGAGCTTTTCTGCGAGCCCGCGGCCGAAGTACCGGAGCGAGATAGTCACGTATGACGGAACAGCCACCGATCCCCGAACGCACGCCAACCAAGCGGATTGCCGTCTTGGCCGGGGCGTGCCTATTGCTGTTCCTTGTCGGTGGTGTCGTCGCGGTCCTACGGTTTCGTCCCGCGGAAATCCCAAAGACGTACTCCGATACCGAAGTGCCGCTGGGGGTCGAACAGGCCGTGATCATCCGGTCGGGCGGGCCGCGTCTGCAGGCTCGGCCGTATCGCCGTGGTGCTTCGGTCAATCTGCGAATTGCCAACGAAGTTCAACAAGGCGATACGCGCATCTATGACATTCGTTATGTGATCAACTTGCCAGGCGAATTCGACCTGACCGACTACCTGACGTCTACCGATGGTCGATCGCTGGACAATCTGCCGTCGTTTCGCGTGGCGGGTTTAACCAGTCTGACGAAAGACATTGAAACTCGAATTCAAGAGATCGAAACCGTCGGCATCCGCATTTGGCACTGGTACTACGAGACGCTGGTCGGCTTGGGCGTTGTCTGGCTGGTATGGCTGATGGGGCTGATCTTTATCGGACGTCCGCCACGGCCGAAAAAGGAAACGCCGCGACCGCCAAAGCCCTCGATCACCGAGCAGATTGATCGCTATCTGAGGATGCTTGCCGACGGAGAGCTATCGGTCGATGACAAGGCACGACTCGAGTCTCTCTTGTTGCAGGATTGGCGGGAGCGATTGGGAATGAGAGAACGACGGATGGCCACCGCTTGTCGGTACATCGAAGAGAACAGCAACTTCGGGCAAGTCTATCGTCAACTGCAGGCGTGGCTGCACAATCCCCGCGCCGCCGTCGGGGCCAATGACTTTGTCCTAACGTATCGCGATCACGTAGAACAACGGGGCGCGGAACCCTAACATGACTTTCGCCTATCCTCAACTGATCATCTTGCTGGTCATCCCGGTGATCCTGCTCTTCTGGGAGTGGGTTCGCCAGGGGCGACCGCTGGTGATGCCGTTCGACGATGTGCAGCAAGGCCGTGGTTGGTGGCTGGGACTGCCGGTACTGGTTGCCAATAGCATTCCGGCGTTGCTGTTGGGTCTGGCGATCATCCTGCTGGCTCGTCCGCTCACGTATGCACCGCCCAAGACACAACGTGAATTGACGAATATCCAGATCGTGCTGGACGCTTCGACCAGCATGGTTTACAACACGTACGGGCCGCAGGCAGGTGACAAACCCTATACGCGGTTTCACGGCGCGATGGACGCCTTGGAAGCCTTCCTCACAACTCGCGAAGGCGACGCGTTCGGTCTGACGATCTTCTCGCGGCAGTTCATCCACTGGGTTCCGCTGACCCAGGACACCCGCGCGATCCGGATGGCACGCGAGATCATCTGGCCGGAGATGTTCCCCGACGAGATCTGGGGCTACACCTACATTGGCCGAGCGTTGGACGGCGCAATCACACCGCTCTCGCGTCATGCCAAGGGCGATCGGATGATCATCTTGATCACCGACGGCGAAGGCGAAGACATCGGCAACGGTCGCGAGCGGGATGTCATTGCGCGTCTGCGCAGCCACCGGATCACGGTCTTTGCCATCGCGTTGAACGACCAGAGTTTCTCGCCCGCCTTGGAGACAATCGCCACCGAAACCGGAGGCGAGGCCTTCAAAGCCTTGACGCCTCAAACATTGAAAGTCGTCTTCGATCGCATCGACCAGATGAAAAGAGTCGAAATCCGCGAGACGAAACCCGAAACCATCGACTGCTTCGAACCCTTTGTGCCCGCCGTGCTGATCCTTCTGGGACTGCAAGTCCTGGTTCTCTTCGGTTTACGCTTCACACCGTGGTAATTCTCGTTCTGCAATCACGCCGCGCGAAACGAGGGGAATATTAGCAGCCACTCCAGCCGTGTCTGGTCTTTCAACATGACGGAAAGGAACCCCCATGACCAAGCTGCTGACAAATACGGCGATATCGATGCTCGCTTTGCGAACCATCAAACGCAGCATGCCGCCCCTGGCTGCCGTGCTGCTGGCGCTGCCGAGCGTCCTGCACGCTGCGGAAGCGGCCGGCTGCAGCGGGGCGAAAACCGTCGCCGAGCGGATCGGCCGGTACAACGTCGTCTGGACCAGCCCGTCGAAGGATGCCTCAGGCGTGATGCCGCTGGGCAACGGCGACCTCGCCGCGGGCGTGTACGCCATCGAGGGCGGCGACTTGTACCTGCTGTTGGCCAAGAACGATGCCTACACGTACCAAGGCGACATTTTCAAGACGGGGCGGGTTCGCATCTCGCTGGATCCGAATCCCTTCCAGCCGGGCAAGCCGTTCCGCCAGACGCTGGATCTGGCGACAGGTTCCATCCATATCGAAGCGGACGGCGTGACGTTACGGATCTGGGCTGACGCGAACCGACCGGTCTATCATGTCCAGATCGACTCGCCGCGGGAAATCGCCGTCGCGGCCGGGCCGGAGTTCTGGCAACGCTTCGATCACTGCCCGTTCAATGTGCAGGGGTATGCGACAGCCGCCTTGCCGCGCGACGCCGAACCGACGCAGGACGTGCGGCTGGAGCGCGTCGACACGATCCTCTGGTACTATCCCGTGGGCGACCGGAGCATCTATCCGGACGATCTGAAGGCGTACCAGGTGGAGCACATGGCCTCGCGCTTCGCGGACCCCTTCCGCTTCAACACGTTCGGCAACCTGCTGGAATGCCCGTCGCTGACGCTCCAGGACGGCGCACTGCGCGGCCGCGGCACGTCGTTCGACCTCCGCATCCACGCGCTGGCCATGCAGACACCGAAACCCGAAACGTGGATCGAGACCATCGAGAGAAACGCCGCCCAGCCGATCGACGGGGCCAAGGACTGGCCAGCGCACTGCGCGTGGTGGACCGCGTTCTGGGACCGCAGTTGGATCGTGGTCTCCGACAACACCCTGCCGCCGGAGGCCCGCGAACAGTTCCACGGCGAACCTTCGGCGGGCGGCATGCGCGAAGAGGAGGACGGCGCGGCGCTGGCGGCGCAGAGCTACAACGTCTTCCGCTTCCTGATGGCCTGCCAGAGCCGCGGGAGGGTCCAGGCCAAGTTCAACGGCGGCCTGTTCACGCAACCGTTGCATCTGAGGGCGAATCCCAAGAGGTCGCGGCCCCACGCTGTGGAACAACCGGACGGCTCGTTGCTGACGCACGAGGACGACCGCCTCTGGGGCCGCCGATTCACCTTCCAGAACCAGCGACTGCTCTATTGGCCGCTGCTGGCCAGCGGCGACTTCGACCTGATGGAACCGTTCTTCGACTACTACTCGAATCTGCTGGAGATGCGCCGCGAGATCACCAAGGCCTGGTTCGAGCACGAGGGTGCTTACTACCGGGAGAACATCGAGCCCACGGGCGCCGAGCGGGAGAGCAGCCAGTCGGGCGCGCTGCCCCCCAAGACGAAACCGGGCGAGAAGTACGAGGGCTGGTACCACAACTACTACTTCACCAGCGGCCTGGAAATCACGGCCATGATGCTGGACTACGTGAACTACACCGGCGACACCGAGTTCCGCGACGGGGTCCTGGTGCCCTTCGCCCGCGAGGTGCTGTTGTTCTTCGACCAGCACTACCCGCGCGGCGCGGACGGCAAGCTCCGGCTGGATCCGGCCCAAGTGGTCGAGACCTGGTGGATCGCGGTCAACCCTGCGCCGGACGTGGCTGGCCTGCGGTTCTGCCTGGACGAACTGTTGGCCCTGAAAGCCGGCACGTCCGAAGATCAGGCTCAATGGCGAAGGTTCCGCGACGAGATTCCCGAGGTCTACCTGCAGACCATCGAGGGACGCCAGGCCATTGCGCCGGCCGAGAAGTGGGAGAAGAAGCACAACGCCGAAAACGGCGAACTGTACCCAGTGTTCCCGTTCCGCTGTTTCGGGCTGGCGTTAGGAAGCGGCGACATCGTGGCGTGGACCATGAAGCACCGCTCGAACAAGGACGCCTTCGGCTGTGCCTGCTGGACCCAGGATCAGATCCACTGGGCTTATGCGGGCGACGCCGCGGAGGCGGCCGACGGACTGGTCCGCCGCTTTCGCATCGCCACGCCGGCGTGCCGCTTCCCACTGTACGGCCGGGAGGGCCCCGATTCGTGCCCGGACTTCGATCATTTCGGCGCCGGGTCCGTGGCCCTGCAACGGATGCTCGTCCAGGAGGCGGGCGACAAGATCCTGCTGTTGCCCGCCTGGCCGACCGACTGGGACGCGGATTTCAAGCTGCACCTGATGCGGCGTACGGTGCTCCGCGGGACGGTCAAGGACGGCCAACTCGTGGCCTGGGACATCGAGCCGCCGTCGCGCCGCGGCGACGTGGTGGTCTGCCCGCTGCAAGCCGGCAAGCCACCGGCGCCGCCCGTACCGCCAAACGACCATCCGCTGCGTGCCGGCTCGGACCAGAGCGAGGCGAACCGGTTCCGCGGCCAGATCGGCCGCGTGACCATGTTTCGTAGCAAGCTCACCGCGCAAACCATTCGCGAGCTGGCCGCCGGTGATCGCACCCAGCCGATGGCGGCGCCCGACGTAGTCGGTTGCTGGCTGAACCCCAAGGCGTGCGACAAGCTGCCGACGCAATCCGAGGATTTTGCCGGCGCGGTTTCGTTTGAAGCATGGATTTGTCCCGCCGAAAAGGAGTCCGGACGCATTCTGGACAAGCTCACGCCCGGCAAGAACGACGGATTCTTGTTCGACACCTGGCCGGATCTCAGCCTGCGGGTGATCGCCGGCAACCAGCAGCGCAACTTCCCTGGCGTGCTGAAACCCGGCGTTTGGCAGCACGTGGCCGTAGTCCTCGATCGAGGCCTCCCGCGCATATTTCTCGACGGGCAATCGGCGCTGTGAACTCGAGCAAATAACTGCTTTCAAACTGGAGGAGCAAGCAGCAACACGCGATTCACATCACCCAGATTCTGGAGAACGAGCATCTTGGAGCTATCGGGGAATGGAAACAGACGCGAAGCGCCCAACGAAAGGAAGACAGTGATGAACGGTATCCAGAGGATCAAACGCACGCTGATTGGCTTGGCTGCCATCGCCATGGCCAGCATGGCGGCGGTCCGTGCGGCGGAGATCTCCCAGACTCTGGGAGCCGCCAAGATCGACCGGCACGCGCTGGTGACGCGGCACAGTGTGGTGATCACTGAGTTTGACGCGACGCTGCCACGCACGCGCCAGACGCCGCTGCAAGTCGGTAATGGGCGTTTTGCTTTCGGCCTGGATGTAACGGGCCTGCAAACGTTCATGCTGCAGGGCAGCTTCAGCCACGCGACGCTCTCGGACTGGGGCTGGCACACCGCGGCCAATCCGGAGAACTACCGGCCGGAAGAGACGATGATCGAGGTTACGGGCGGAGGCGGCCGCAAGGTGCCGTATGCGAGCAACAGCCGACATCATTGGCCGACGTTGCCGCCGGACGAGGCCAAGCGGGCGGAAGGCGCGTGGAATTACTTCCGCCAAAACCCAGGTCGGCTGCCGCTGGGGCAGATCCGCTTCCACTTGTTCAAGGCCGATGGGAAGCTGATTGAACCGACCGATCTGAAAAACATCCGGCAGACGCTCGATCTGTGGACCGGCATCGTGCAGAGCAGCTACGAGATCGAGGGCGTGCCCGTGGAGGTGGTCACCTGCTGTCACCCGCAGCAAGATCTGGTTGCGGTCCACGCGAAATCGAAGCTGATCTCCCAGGGGCGGCTCAAGATTTTCTGGGAATTTCCGGTGGTGGCGGCCAACACCGAGACCGAAGCGAATCCGCAGGGCGCCAGCCGCGTGGATCTCACGCGCACGCTGGATGCCGATCGATACTTTGTGTCGGTCGCATGGGAACGAGGCGAATGGGGGGCTGGATCGTGGAATCCGGGCTGGCCGCGGCGATACCTGCTGACGCCTTCCCGCGACACCGACGAATTCAGTTTCGTCTGCCGGTTCTCTCCGAAGACGATCGGCGAACTGCCCACGTTTGAAGAGACGGCCACCGCCTCGGCCAAACACTGGCCGGCGTTCTGGCAGTCGGGCGGCGCGATCGATCTCTCGGAAAGCAAGGACCCGCGGTGGCGCGAACTGGAACGGCGGATCGTGCTGGCCCAGTATCTGACGAAGATCAACTCGACCGGCTCGACTCCGCCGCAGGAGAGCGGCCTGTTCTCGAACAGTTGGCACGGCAAGTTCCATCTGGAGATGACCGCCTGGCACGGGATCCACTTCACCTTGTGGGGCAGGTCGCATCTGGTGGACCGCTGGATGGATTGGATGCGCGGGCCGGGCCTGGAAGCCGCGCGGCGGCAGGCGGCTCGGCAGGGCTACCAGGGAGCGCGGTGGATGAAGATGATCGCGCCGACCGCCGAGTGGGAATCGCCGTCGGACGCCGGCCCGTTCCGCATGACCCAGCAGGGACACGCCATCTACTGGGCCGAACAGATGTACCGCTGCCGCCCGACGCGCGAGACGCTGGAGCAGTTCCAGGAGTTGGTCATGCAGTCGGCCGAGTTCATGGTCGATTATCTCTGGTGGGATGACCCGACGGATCGCTACGTGCTGGGGCCGCCGCTGTTGACCGGCTCGGAAGCCACCAACTGGCGAACGACCTACAACTCGACGGTCGAGCTTTCCTATTGGTACTACGGCCTGCGCACGGCCCAGCTTTGGCGCGAGCGGCTGGGCCTGCCGCGGCAGGCCAAGTGGGACGAGGTGCTGGCCAAGCTTTCCCAGCCGCCGGTAGTGGACGGCCTGTGCCTCGACGCCGAGAAGATCCGGCCTCCGCGTGCAGACGATCCGATCCGCAGCGGCATGTATCCGCGTCCGGCTTGGTTCGAGGCATTGGGGTGCATGCGGGGGGACGAAATCGACCGCGAAGCCATGCAGGTCACGTTCGATCTTGTCTGGAAGCAGGTGGGCGAAGGTCATCGGTGGATGTTCTGGGGCTGCGACTTCCCGATGATGGCCATGACCGCCGCACGACTGGGCAAGCCGGAAGCGGCGCTGGACGCGTTGCTTGCGGACCATCCCAACAACGTTGTCTTGGCCAACGGCTTCAACACCGCCGGCTCGATGCCCTACCTGCCCGGCACCGGCGGCCTGCTCTGGGCCACGGCCATGATGGCTGCCGGCTGGGACGGCGGTCCGGACCGACACGCCCCCGGCTTTCCCGACGATGGAAGCTGGGTCGTCAAATGGGAAGGCTTGAAGAAGGCACAGTAAGAGGCCGTAACCGAACCGCAATGACCAGCCGAAGACGGCCAACCCAAGACCCATTCAAAGGCCCAGCCGCTGATCGCCTACTACGACAGCGATGATCCCGAGGTTGTTCGCTGGCATATTCGGCTCACGAAAGCGGCCGGCATCGACTCGTTTCTCGTCTCCTGGTGGGGCGGAGCAAACATCAGCGGTCGCGCGTTCGAAAAGTTCATCCTGCCGGTGGCCACGGAAGAGAACTTCAAGGTCACGTTATGCACTGCGGCTGGTACAAGATCCGGCGGACACCTCCAGCCTGGAAGGACTCGAGCGCCAGATCGGCCGAGTGACCATGTTTTGGGGCAAGTTTTCCGCGCAGTCCGTCCGCGAATTGGCCGCCAGCGATAGCTGCGCAGGTTCGGCCGAGGTCCGCACCACGTGCGCTTTGACAGCGCCATAGTTCAGGCGTTATGAACTTGGGAGAATGGAAATTGGCTCCGACAGAAGTCGGAGGTGTTTCTGACCTGTTGCTTGAACGGATTCGCTGCTCCTTGGCTTCGTTCTGGAACCGACTTCGTGAACGTCGCCGGTATCGAGATTTTCAGGAGATGAACATGACAACGTGGATCGATTCACGAGTTCGGTTGGCAAGTCATCGCGATCGACGCGACGGCGGGGAAACGGTTGAGCGTTCGGAGAAGCGGACCTCCGGATTCCCGGCGGCGTGTGGAGTCGCGAAGTCTCTGCTGCTAGCAGGGTGCGTACTGGCGACTGGTTGGCACGCTGTGCCCGCGTGGGGCGCCGTGACGTTGATCGCCGATGGTCGTGCGCAGGCGGTGATCGTGTTGCCCGACGAGCCCAGTGCGGTGGAGCGGTACGCCGCGGAGGAATTGGTCTACCATCTGGACAAAGCCACCGGCGTTCGCCTGTCAATCGTCGCCGAGGCCGACGTTCCCGCTGATCCGTCCGCGCGGATCTACCTCGGCCGAACTCAGGCTGCTGTTCGCGCCGGAGTCGAATTCGACACGTTGCCCCGCGAAGCGTTGGTCTTGCGGAGCTTGAGCGATGCGCTGATCGTGGCGGGCGAAGATACGGGGGGCGATCCGCTGTTGGACACCACTCGCTGCGGTACGCTGTGGGGCGTGTACGAGTTGTTGGACCGGTTCCTCGGCGTCCGCTGGCTTTGGCCGGGCGACTTGGGAGTGCATGTGCCCATGCACCGAGTCGTGACCATCCCCGACATCGACGAGACGATCGTGCCGACGATGATCCGCCGCCGGGTGCGCGACGGGCTCGGGCGGCCGGCGACCGCTGCTGGCCTGACGGCCGATGGCTCGAAACAATACGCCCGCGCGCAACGTGTCTTCCAGCGTCGGCACCGCATGGGATCGTCCGTGCCCTTGACGTATGGCCATGCGTTCGAATCGTGGTGGGAACGCTACGGAGACGAACATCCCGAGTGGTTCCAGTTGTTGGCGGACGGACGCCGCGGCCCAGCCACGCCCAATGCCCGTTTTTCGATGTGCGTTTCCGACCCCGATTTCCAGCGACACGTGATCGACCAATGGCAGCGTGCGAGTGCGGGCGACGGGGGTATTCGGCGGAACGTCAACGGTTGTGAGAACGACATCAGCGGGTTGTGCCTGTGCGAACGGTGCCTGGCCTGGGACGGTCCCCAGCCCGAATTGACCGACATCTATCCGCTGGGCGATCGACGCATGGTCTCGGATCGGTACGCCCGCTTCTGGCTCGCCTTGCAGCAGTTGGCTGCCGAGGAAGATCCGGAGGCGAGGGTCGTGGGCTACGCCTACTTCAATTACTACCCGGCGCCAACGTCCGGAATCCGATTGAATCGCAACTTGCTGGTCGGGATGTGTCCCTGGCCGGGGTGGTGGTATCCGCGGACTGACCGCCAGCAACAGTGGCTCAAGCAGCAGTGGGACGGGTGGTCGGCTACCGGGGCCAGCATGTTCCTTCGTCCCAATTACTTTCTGGACAGCTACACCATGCCCCACATCTTTGCTCGGCAGTTCGCCGACGAGTTCCAGCACTATGCGCGGCACGGCATGATCGCCACCGATTTCGATTCGCTGACTGGCCAATGGGCGGCTCAAGGCACCAACCTGTACCTGCTGTTCCGGTTGCACACCCGCGCCCAGCAACCGGTGGATGGGCTGTTGGCCGAATACTACAGCGCGTTCGGCCCGGCGGCCGAGCATGTTCGGCGTTATTTCGAGACCTGGGAAGCCTACGCCATGTCCGACCGCGACCGATTCGATCGTGCGCAGCGCGAGGCGGGCGTGTCTCGCTACCGCAGCTTCGCCGCCTTTGCCCATGTCGTCTTTCCGGACGAAGTGTTTCCGCCGGCCGAGGCGATTCTGCGGAAAGCCTCCGAAGCGGCTGCCGACGATCCGGTCAGCGCTGCTCGCGTGGAGTATCTCCGTCTAGGTCTGGAACACGCCCGGATGTGCCGACGGGTCGCAGCAGCCAATGCCGGAGCCGATCGCACGCTGTCGCCCGTTGCGGTCCGCCGTCTTCGGGAACAGTTGGTCGCGTTCCGCCGCGCGACCGAGGGACAGTTCGTGGCGAACTACGACCATTGCGCGTCGGTCGAGGAATCGAGTTGGAAGGCGATCCAAGGACGCAGCTACGATGGCGAAGTGCTGCGTGCCTTGTCGCCGGAGGTTGCACCGTTGGAGGGCGAGCCCGGGTTTTCGATCCGTCACGAGGCCGAGTTCGTCGCCGTACTGGGGGCCGGTGAGCGTTTCGGAGCTCGGATTGCTGCCCGGCGGGTGGGCCGGGCCGAAGGTCCGGTCGAGTGGTTGCTGTACGGACCTGACGACCAACTGCTGGGCCACGGCCAGATCGCCGTCGACCGTACGGAGCGGATCGACGCGGTCGCCCCCGCCGCCGGCGCGTATCTGCTGGTGGTCCGCAGCGGTCAGAGCCGGGCGCTGGTCACGTTGCTTTCGCCTCATGCCGCGATGGTGGGCCAATCGCCGCGAATGATCTCTCAAGCCTCGCCGATGTTCTTCTACGTCCCGGCAGGCACCACTCGATTTCAGATCTCGCTGGAGAGTCCCGCGCCCGGAGAAACCGCACGGTTGAGGATTCTCGATCCCGAGGGACGCGAGGCGGCGGCGGTGCAGACCGGCGAACAACCTGAATCCACGGCTCGGGTCGAGGTTCCCACGGGCACCGCCGATCGGGCTTGGCAGATTCGCGTCGAGCGGGCCGACCGCGGCGTGTTGGAGGACTACTCGCTGACGCTGGACGCGGCCTTGCCGCCGTACTGGGCGCACGCCGCCGATCGGCTGGTCGTGCCCGCACGTTGAACGAGACCGTTGGACAGCACGGCACTCAGCGAGCCATGCTATGACGATGCGCATCGGACTCGCTCAGGCACGGTCCGACGCTAATTGAAGGCCGCGGCCAGTTCTTCGAGCAAGGCGGCCAACTCTTCGAGCTTCGCGCGTTCTTCGCGGGCCACCTTGTGAAATCCGAAGACTCCCCGAGCCGCTTCGGCAACGAACCAAGCTCGGTCCAGAATGTCGTCGCGCATCGCTTGAGCGGCCGACGGGCCCATCCGCTGAGATTCGAAATGCACGTAGTCTTTCCAGACCTGCAGCAGTTCCGGTCCAGGCTTCTCGTCCAACCAACGCTCCAGCAGCCGGTGGCCATCGGATTCCGGGGACAGACCGGCTCGTTCCGCAGCGGTCAGAACGGCGTGACGCTGCTTCGCGTGGACGGTGCCATCGGCCCAGGCAATCTCGACCAACGGAACCAACATCAACGCACGGAGCGTCTCCGGCTGGATCTGCAGATCGACCAGACGGTCCACCAGCGATTCGTCCTGAATGCCGGTGGCTTCGATTAGTTTGGCCTTCTGGTCAAGCCGTTCCATGCGTTCACGGAACTGCTGCAGCAGTTGTTCGTCCCGCTTGTGGAAGAAGGCGTTCTCCAACGCCTTGCGCCGTTCGTCGAAGGAAGAGGGTTGGGGGCTCATGGTGCTATCGTCTCCTGTAGACGAGCTTTGGGCAAGCCCCGTTTCGCCGGAAAGGGTGTGGCGGAACGGGGTCCAATCAACCGGCTGGAATCGCGGGAGGCTGGTACGTGTACGGCGCCTGCAGGCCCAGCGGCAGCCCCAACGACCAGTACGCCAGCAAGAACAAAGTCCAACCGATCAAAAACACAAACGAATACGGCATCATCATGGCCGCCAAGGTGCCGATTCCCGTACTCTTCACGTAACGCTGGCAGAACACCACGACCAAGGGAAAATACGGCATCATCGGCGTGATGATATTGGTCGACGAATCGCCGACGCGGTAGGCTGCCTGAGTCAACTCGGGCGACAACCCCAGCAGCATCAGCATCGGCACAAAAATCGGAGCCAGCATCGCCCACTTGGCCGACGCACTGCCGATCAGCAGATTCACGCACGCTGTCAACAGAATGATACCCACGATGGTGAAGGCCGGGGAAGCCCCCGCCTCTTTCAGGAACGTGGCTCCCTTGACGGCGATCAACACCCCGATGTTCGAGTCGCGGAAAGCGGCAATGAACAGAGCGGCGAAAAAGACCAGCACCAGATAGTATCCCATCGCTTCCATCGCGCGGGTCATGCCCTTGATCACGTCCCGGTGCGTGCGGAACTTGCCGGAAACAAAGCCATGAACCACCCCTGGAACCAAGAAGATAAGGAAGATCAGCGGCACGATCGCTTCCATCATCGGTGCCGGCGGACGATACGACGTCAGCGACCCGTCGGGAGCCCGCAACGAAGAATCGGCTGGCCAAGCCCAAAGGACCAGGGCCAATATCCCTGCCAACATCGCTCCCAAGCCGCAAAACATGCCGATCTGGTCGCGTCGGGAAAGCGATTCCATCTTCGGCATTTCGTCGGGGTTGCCGTCCAGCGCCGTCCCGCGCAATCGCGGCTCGATGACCACGTCCGTCAAGAACCACCCGACCAGGATGATCAGCAGCGACGATGCCGCCGTAAAGAACAGGTTGCATAACGGATTGACGGCTCGCTCGGCTTCAACCAAGACCGCACCGGACTGCGTGAGTCCGGAGAGTAGGGGATCGATCCCCGAAGGGACAAAGTTGGCACTGAAACCTCCCGACACCCCGGCAAACGCCGCCGCAATACCGGCCAATGGGTGCCGGCCCGCCGCGTAAAACATCGCTCCACCGATTGGGATGACCAGCACATAGCCTGCATCCGCCGCCGTGTGACTGATGATCGCGACGAACAACAACATCGGGGTCAGCAGTTTCTGGGGAGTCAGCGCCAGCAGATTCTTCAGGCACGTGTTGATGAACCCAGCCTGCTCGGCGACACCCACGCCTAGAAGGGCAACAAGAACCACCCCTAGTGGCGGGAATCCAACGAACTCTTTTACCATTCCTGCCAGGAATAGTGCCGACCGCTCCAGCGACAACAAATTGACGATCTCGATCGGTTGATTCGAGCGAGGATCGAGCTCGGTGAAACGGAATCCCGAAAGCCAAGCCGACAGGGCCCATGTGGCGACCATCCCGATCAAAAACAATACGGCCGGATCCGGCAGTTTGTTGCCCAATCGTTCGAGCAGATCCAGCATTCGGGCGAGAATCCCTCGGTTCGCCTGCGCCCCGTTCTTGCCGCCAGTTTCGACATTTCGATCGTTCATCGCGACTCCTGCGCGTCTCGAATAAGACTGATCTGCGGGCAAGGCACTTCCCGCACACGGGACATCATGCAAAAATCTGGTGCGGAAATCAATATCAAGGATCGACTTAAGCCGTTATTTGCCAACAACGTAGCTCGATTGCAGTTCGGTGAGCCAACGGTCGTCCGTCCCCGGCGGCGAAGCGAGAACCCGTGGACTTCCGCGTTCCGACTGCAATCTTGGGTTTCTTTGTCTGATATGGTTGAAAACGTCCGGGTTTGGACGTACTTTAGTGAGTTTATGGAACGATCCGTGATCCTGAGGATAGTGGGATGCGACTGCGAGACTTGCTGGACGAATCCACGGTGAAGGTGGCCCTGGAATCGGTGGACAAGGAAGAGTGTCTGGCGGAAATGGTCGACATGTTGATTCGAGCCGGTCGGATCGTCGACCGCCAGGATGCGCTGCGAACACTTCTGCAGCGCGAGGCGCAAGCCACCACCGGAATCGGCAAAGGCGTCGCGTTGCCGCACGGCAAGCTGCAGTCGGTTTCCGAACTGGTCGTTGCCCTGGGAACCTCCCGCGAAGGCATCGAATTCGACTCGGCGGATGGTCAGCCGGTTCACATCGTCGCCCTGTTGCTGGCCAACCCCGCGGCGGCGGGAGCACATCTGAGAGCTCTGGTAGAGATCGCACGTTTGGTGGAGGTCCCTGGCTTTTTTCGCCGCGCGCTGGACTGTTCAACATCGTCCGAGCTTCTCGATTTGATTGACTCGGAGGAATAGCCGTGCCAGCCGAATTACCGATGAACGACGTGGTCAGATTGGTGCTCCAGGCGGAAAGCGAATCCAAACGCATTCTGGAAGAAGCCGAAACGCAGGCGTCGCAGATCTCGGACGACGCCCGGCGACGAGCCCACGAATTGGTTCAGAAGCGGCGTCTCGAAACGGCCGAGCAGGCTCAGGCGATGATCGACACCGCACAGCAGGAGGGTCAGCGAGAACGCCAGGTCCGGCTGGACCAAGCCGCCACCGAGATCGAAACGGCGGTCAAATTGGATGACGCGTCTTTGCAGACTTTGATCGAAGCCATGATGCGTTGCGTACACGGAGCCAGTTAAGCCCCCGAACGGATCCATCAACCCATGTCATCCGCACTTCCCGCCGATCTCGATTATCTGGTGGCCCGTTTGCACGGGCGGCGGGGGCAATTCGCGGAGGCCGACCGGCTCGATACGCTCTGCCGACTGCGCACCATGACGGATCTGGTGCGTGCGTTGAATCCCCACTCGCGGTTCACGACGGTGACCGATTTCCAACACGGATTGATCCAGGCGATGGTGCAGGAGTTGGCGGATTTCGCCTCGCAGTTGACCGGGGCCGGTTCGGCCCTGATGGCATGGCTTCGCATTCGCTTTCAAGTCGAAAACCTCAAGGTGTTGGCCCGGGCCTTCGCGACAGGCAAGCCGTTGCAGGTGGCGCGTGCCTACTTGGTTCCCTTGCCGGACGATCTGTCGCTGGACTTCGAAGCGCTGGTCGCAGCGGACTCGGCGGAATCATTTGCGCTGGCCGCTCCCGCCGGGATCCTGCGAAAGGGATTGACCGCCATGGCTCCCGCGTACACGGAGGAGCCTCGTCCGATTGTCCTGGAAGCCACGCTGGACCGAATCTACTTTCTGGAATTGCTGAATCGTACTCGCTCCCTGACCGGCGACGCCCGCAGCGACTCGATGATGATCGCCAAGCAGGAAGTGGACACTTTTCATTTGATGTTGGTGGCCCGCGGGCGTTTCGGCTACGACCTGAGCGCCGCACAACTGGAACGGTTTCACGTGCCGGGAGCCGGAATCACCCGCGACCGCTTCGCCCAGATGCTGGCCGCTGATACGCTGCGCGAGGTGGCCTCGCTGGCCGCTGGTCTGGCCTTGGACCCGCTGCCGACCCCCGAAGACCGGCACGCGGCGGGCGCGCAGGCCACGGATGCGCCGCTGCTGGAGACGCTCGCGTGGAACCGCTACCTGCGGCTGGCGCGGCGAGCGTTTCGCCACAGCCACATGGGCCTGGGCGCCGTCGTCGCGTTTGCAGCGATCCGCCGCATCGAGGTCGCCAACTTGATCACGCTCTCCGAAGGCATCCGCAACGACATGCCGTCGGACGCCATCCGCCGGCGTCTGATCCCTCGCGACACGGAGGCCGCCCATGTTTAGCCCAGCACCGATGGTCCGCGTGAGCGCGTTGGTCCTGAAGCGGGACGAGCGGGCGTTGTTGTACGGACTTGGCCGGGCCGGCGTCGTCCACCTGGCTCGTTCGGAATCCGATCCGCAAAGCGAGCCGCTGGCCACGCTGGACGAGAGCCCCGCCCTGGCCACTTGCGAGGAGTTGTTGCGGCGGATCGAGGCCCTTCGCGGGGCGCTCGGCATCGGCCATCAGCCGCCGGCCGGCGAAACCGAACCGCTAACCGCAGACCAAGTGGACGAACGCCTTTCGCGCATCGAACGGACTACCGACGAACTCGTGCAGCGCCGTCGCCAGGTCGAACAGCAATGGAGTCAGGTGACCATGCTGCTGGACCAGATCGCCGCGTACGAAGATCTGGACTTGCCGCTGGAGCAGTTGGCCAAGTTCGCTTTTCTCCACTTCGCCATCGGCACGCTGCCCGGCCAGAACCTGGAATCGTTGCGCAGCGCCGCGGAGGACAACGTCGTTCTGCTGCCTCTCGCTTCGCAGGGCGAGCGGTTGCCAGTGGTCGCCGTCACCAGCCGCAAGGGCCGTTTCGCGATGGAAACCGCCTTGAAACAAGTCGGCTTCCGTCACGAAAAACTGCCCGCGCGAGAGGGTTCGGACATCCGGGAACTAGCGGACGAAAGCCGCGCCGAGCAGCGGCGGTTGGCGGTCGAACTGGCGCAAGCCCAGGAGCAGCACCAGCGGTTCGCTCGCAGCGTCGTCGCGGAGCTGTCGATGCTGGAGCAAGCAGTGCGTGAGGAACACGCGATCCTGCAGGCCCGCACGAATTTCTCGCAGACCGATACGGCCGTACTCATCAGCGGCTGGGCGCCAGCCGAATACGCCGCATCGCTCGAAGCCCAGTTGAAGCAGATCACCAACAACCGTTGCGTCATCCGCGTCGAACAACCGCACCACGTGCCGATCGACCAGATCCCGGTGTTGCTACGGCAACCGCGGTGGCTGAGGCCGTTCGCTGCGCTGGTCTCGGGGTACGGCTTGCCCGGCTACCGCGACGTGCAGCCCACGCTGCTGGTGGCGATCACCTACATGCTGATGTTCGGCCTCATGTTCGGCGACGTCGGACACGGCGGGGTGCTGGCCATCGGCGGGCTGGCCGCCATGTTCTTTCTGCGCGATGACAAGCAGCGCGACTACGGCATGCTGGTGATGATGGCCGGCCTGTCCAGCATGTTGTTCGGTGCGGTTTACGGCAGCTACTTCGGGATTCCGTCGCTGCATCATCTGGCGATTTGGCACGAACCGCTGCACGATCCGGTCAGTTTGATGATGGCCGCGATCGGCGTGGGGGTGGTCATTGTCAGCATGGGAATCCTGCTGAACATCGTCAATTCATTCCGTCGCGGCGAGATTGTCAGCGGAGTGCTGGACAAATTTGGAATCGTCGGCATTGTCTTCTACTGGGGCAGCCTGCTGTTTATCGTCCGCTATTCGATGCTGGACGAGATGGGGTTGGCCGGCCTGGTGTTGGTGGTCGCCGTCACGCTGCCGCTGCTGGCGATGACTCTGAAGGAGCCGTTGCAGTACGCCTTGAGCCGACGGGCCGGGCGCAAGCCGCATTCGGAAAACGTGTTCGTCGCCTTCATCGAGTCGGCGATCGAGGCGTTCGAAGCGGTGCTGGCGTACCTGGCCAACACCATCAGCTTCGTCCGGTTGGCCGCGTACGCCATGAGCCACGCGGCGATCCTGATGGCGACGTTCGCCATGGCCGAGGCTGTGGGCAAGACGCCGGGTGTCGGTATTGTGCTGTACGTGATCATCGCCATCATCGGCAACCTGATCGCCCTGGTGCTGGAAGGCGTGGTCGTGGCGGTGCAAGTGTTGCGTTTGGAGTACTACGAGTTTTTTGGCAAGTTCTTTTCGGGAAGCGGTCTGCCGTTCAGGCCCTTCTCGTTCCTCGACAAGGAAAGGAAGGTAACGTGATGCATCGACGAGGTCTGATTGCGGGGGCCGTCCTGGCCGGCGTGCTGGTGATGGGATCGGTGGCGTCGGCCGCCGGCGATGAACCGACTGGGGCCGATCCAACCGCCAGGCAAGGGACGTTCTCGATGACGGAAGTGTATTTCGCGGTCGGACTGGCCGCGGCGGCGGCGGTGACGGCTTCGATCAGTATCCTGGGCGCCGGCTTTGCCGTCGGCAAGATCGGGGCCGCGGCCCTGGGCTCGGCTGCCGAACATCCGGAACTGCTCACGCGCAGCCTGTTGTTCGTCGCGCTGGCCGAAGGTCTCGCGGTGCTCGGATTCGCGGTGGCCATGTTGATCGTGATGAAAATCCCCTGATCCGCGGAGCGACCGGTGAAGTTTTTCTGTATCGGCGACGAAGACACCGTGCGGGGATTCCGGCTGGCCGGCATCGAAGGCCATGTCGTAACCACTCCGCTCGAAGCCGAAGCCGCGCTGCAGCAAGTGGTCCGGCGGCGCGATGCGGGCGTGGTGATCATCACCGACGCGGTGGCCGCCGAGATCCGCCCGCAGGTGGACAAGGTGCGGTTGGAATGCGAGCGTCCGCTGCTGGTCGAGATCCCTGGTCCGCAGGGGCCGGTCGCGGGACGCAAGACGCTTCGCCAGTTGGTCCAGGAAGCCGTGGGCATTCGTATCAGTCAGGAATGAGGAGTACCGGTTTGGCAGACTCGAACGGAACCAGTTCGCACGATGTGCTGCGCGACGAGATCCTGGCCGACGCCCAGCGTCAGGCTCAGCGGTTGATCCGCAAGGCCGAACGCGAGGCGGCGGCGCTGGTCGACAAGGCCGTCGCCGAGTGCGAGCAGCAGTGCCAGGAAAAACTCGCCGCCGCCCGGGCCGCGGCTGATCGGCATCGCGCCCTGACGTTGGCCACCGTGCCCGTCCAGATCGGCCGCATGCGCGCCTCGCGGGCCGAACGGGAACTGGAATCGCTGCGCGAGAACGTCCGCGGTCAATTGGCGGCCCGCAAGCGATTTGACTACCGCGAATCCCTGCTGGCCCTGGCCGCCGAGGCGGTCGCCCGCATGGAGGGCGACGCTTTCGTGCTGCAACTGGCCGCCGGCGACCTGAAAGCGCACGGCCCAGCATTGGCCGCGGCGGTGGCGGCCCGCGCCGGACGTCCCGACGTCACCGTAACCCTCGACACCCAGCCTGCAACAATCGGCGGCGGTGTGATCGTACGCGACCCGCCGAGTCGTCAGGTCTGGAACAACAGCTTCGAAGCCCGCCTGGACCGCCTCTGGCCGATCTTGCGCAACCAGATCGCGGAACATCTCGGCCTTCAAACCATCGCGCAGCCAGCAGGAGGGCCATCGTGACCGTGCCGATCCGTACCAGCCAAGCCGTCGTCGCCCGAGTCAGCGGTCCCATCGTGGCCGCTACCGGAATGCTCGGCGCCCAGATGTACGAAGTCGTCGAAGTCGGGGACGAGGGACTCGTCGGCGAGATCGTCCGGTTGTCGGGCGATTTGGCCACGGTGCAAGTCTACGAGAATACCAGCATGTTGAAGCCGGGCGCTCCGGTGCGCCGCACGGGCGCGCCGCTTTCGCTGCACCTGGGGCCCGGATTGATCGGGAATATCTACGACGGCATTCAGCGTTCGCTGCCCGAGATGCACGCCGCCAGCGGCGCCTGGATCGTCAACGGCGAGAAGGTTCCGCCGCTGAACTCGGACAAAAAATGGTCGTTCACGCCGACCGCGACCGTTGGGCAAACCGTCCAGGGCGGACAGATTCTGGGCGAGGTGCCCGAGACCGCCCTGATCACACACCGTGTGCTCGTTCCCCCAGACGTTTCGGGCACGCTGCAATCGCTGGCGCAGGCCGGCGAGTACACGATCCGCGACGTGATCGCCGTGGTCGAGACGACCGCCGGTCCGCGGGAACTGACGATGGCCCAGTACTGGCCGGTGCGCATGCCCCGCCCGATCCAACTGCGGCGGCGGATCACCGAGCCGCTGGTCACGGGCCAGCGCATCATCGACGCGCTGTTTCCGATCGGCAAAGGCGGCGCGGCAGCGATCCCCGGCGGCTTCGGCACCGGCAAGACGATCACCCAGCACCAGTTGGCCAAATGGTCCAACGCCGATTTGATCGTCTACGTCGGCTGCGGCGAGCGTGGCAACGAGATGACCGACGTGCTGCAGGAGTTTCCCAAGATCGAGGATCCGGAATCGGGGCGGCCCCTGATCGAACGCACCATCTTGATCGCCAACACCTCGAACATGCCGGTCGCCGCTCGCGAAGTCTCGATCTACACCGGCATCACGCTGGCCGAATACTATCGCGACCAAGGGCGGCACGTGGCCGTGTTCGCCGACTCGACCAGTCGTTGGGCCGAGGCGCTCCGGGAGCTGGCGGCCCGGCTGGAAGAGATGCCTGCCGAAGAAGGATTCCCGGCGACGCTGGCGACTCGCTTGGCCCAGTTCTACGAACGGGGCGGCGCGGCCACGACGCTCGGCGGCCAGGAGGGCTCGATCACGATCGTCGGCGCGGTCAGCCCGCCCGGCGGGGACTTCTCCGAGCCGGTCACCCAGCACACCCGCCGGTTCATTCGCTGCTTCTGGGCTCTGGACACCGAATTGGCGAACGCCCGGCACTACCCGTCGATCCATTGGCTCCGCTCGTATTCGGAGTATGTGGAGGATGTGCGGCCGTGGTGGGAACGCCGCTCGCCCGAGTGGAGCGCGTTGCGTCAGGAAGCCATCGAGGTACTGCAGCGCGAAGACCGTCTGCAGCAGATCGTCAAGCTGGTGGGCCCGGACGTTCTGCCCGACTCGCAGCGGATGATGTTGTTCACGGCCGAGATCCTGAAGGACGGGTTCCTGACCCAGAGCGCCTTCGACGCCAAGGACATGTACTGCCATCCGGATCGGCAGCTCGCCTTGTTGCGGCTGATCATGACGCTGCACCGCCGCGCCAGCGCGATCATCCAAGCCGGCGCGCCCTTGCAGTTGATCCGCGAACTGCCATGCGTCCCGCGAATCATCCGCGCCAAGCAGGCGTTCGGCAACGACGAACTCGACGGGCTGCTGGCGTTGGAGCTTCAAATGAACCAAGAACTGGACGAGTTGGAGAAGGAGCACGTGCGCGATGCGGTTTGACATCCAAGATCGAGGGCTCCAATACGTCGGGACCAGCAAGATCGATGGTCCGCTGGTCGTGGTCCAGCGAGTCCGGGACGTCGGTTTCGACGAGATCGTCGAGATCCTGGACCCGGAAGGCAAGCCGCGGCTGGGGCGTGTGTTGGACGTTTCGGACCAGCAGGCGGTCATCCAGGTGCTGGAAGGGACGACCGGTCTGTCCAACCTGACCACCCGCGTGCGTTTCCTCGGCGAGAGTTTCTGCCTGCCGGTTTCGCAGCACATGCTGGGCCGCGTCTTCGACGGGTTGGGCCGTCCGCTGGACAGCGGGCCGCTCCCGCTGAGTGCCGATCGGCGCGACATCAACGGTCTGCCGATCAATCCACATGCCCGTCAGTATCCGCGCGAGTTCATCCAGACCGGTCTGTCGGCGATCGACGGCATGAACGCGCTGGTGCGGGGTCAGAAGCTGCCGATCTTCTCCGGCAACGGGCTGCCGCACGACCGCGTCGCCGCGCAGATCGTTCGTCAGGCCAGGCTGCTGGACGAGCGGGTGGAGTTCTCGATCGTCTTTGGCGCGATGGGCGTCAAGCACGATGTCGCCGAGTACTTCATCCGCAACTTCGAAGAGTCCGGCGCGCTGGGCCGAGTCGTGGTGTTCCTGTCGTTGGCCGACGCGCCCAGCGTCGAACGGCTGCTGACCCCGCGAGTTGCCCTGACGATGGCCGAGCACTTGGCCTTCGATTGCGGACAACACGTCCTGGTCCTGTTGACCGACATGACGAACTACTGCGAAAGTCTCCGCGAAGTCGGCACGGCCCGCGGCGAGATCCCGGGCCGCAAAGGCTATCCGGGCTACCTGTACTCGGATCTTGCCAGCTTGTACGAACGAGCCGGGCGCGTGGTCAGTTCCGAAGGCTCGGTCACGCAAATGGCCATCCTGACCATGCCCGCCGACGACATCAGCCATCCGGTGCCAGATTTGACCGGTTACATCACCGAGGGACAGATCGTGCTGGACCGCACGCTGTACCAGCGCGGGATCTATCCGCCGATCGCCGGTCTGCCCAGCCTGTCGCGGCTGATGAAGGACGGCGTGGGCAAGGGCTACACCCGCGACGACCATCCCGCACTGGCCAGCCAGTTGTTCGCCTGCTATGCCTACGTCAAGCGGGTTCGCGCGCTGGCCGACGTGGTGGGCGAGGAGGAACTGAGTTTGCTCGACAAGGAATTTCTGCGCTTCGGCGAGACGTTCGAGCGGAAATTCCTGAGCCAGGGCGAAACAGAGAACCGGTCGATCGAGACCACCCTGGAGATCGGTTGGGACGTACTCTCAACCTTGCCGCGCGACGAACTGCACCGGCTGAGCGACGCGATGCTGGACGAACACTACCGGACGAAGCAGGACTGACATGCCCAAGTTGAACGTAGCACCGACGAAATCCAGCTATCTCGAGTTGTCGCGGCAACTCGATTCGGCCAAGGAAGGCTACGATCTGCTGGACCAGAAGCGCCAGATTTTGGTGTACGAGTTGATGAGCCGTTTGGGCCGGGCACGCGATGCCGAGCGGCGTTTGAATGCGGCGGTGGCGCCGGCGCACGAGGCGCTGCGCGAGGCGGTGTTGGACGTCGGTTCGGCCGGTGTCGACCGGGCTTCCTTGGCCGTCGTGTTCGAGCACCAGGTGGAGTTGAGCCAGCAGAACTTGATGGGCATCCGGCTGCCGACCGTCACCGCGCAGCCCGCCGAACTGAGCGTCCAGTTCGGTTTCGGCGGCACCTCGGCGCAGACCGACACCGCCATGCGGAAGTTCATCGAAGTACTGCCGCTGCTGGCAGAATTGGCCGAACTGGAAAACTCCGTCATCCGGCTGGCACGCGAACTGCGGAAGACGCAGCGGCGCTGCAACGCGCTGTCCAAGGTGTTCATCCCGGATTACTCGGAAACCATCGACTATATCCTGTCGAACTTGGAAGAACGGGAACGCGAATCATTTATCATTCAGAAAATGATCAAGGACCGCCTCACACGAGAAGCCGAAGGGAGCGTCAGTCATGTCTAGGTTACTGATCAACCACATCCTGATCCTCGTCGATGGTACGAAAACCTCGTTCCGGGCGGCCGACTATGCCATCGATCTCGCCCACACCCTGGGCGCCCGCCTTACCGCACTGGCGGTGGTCGACACCGACACCCTGCGGCAATTGCTGAACGTCAAGATTCTGGTCGATTCCGAAATGGCGGAATTCGAACGCGAATTGGAACAGAGCGGTCAGAACCAACTGGACGAAGTGCGGCAGCGCGCTATGAGCAAACGCGTGAAATTTGAAGACGTCCTGCGTTCGGGCAACAGCGAAGTCATCGTACCGATCGAATTAGCGCAGCGCAATGTCGATCTGCTCGTCATGGGCGCCTTCCAGTCCGAGCGCGTGAAACATGATTTGATCGCCCGCCAACGCCAACAAATCCTGGATCGCGCCAACTGTCCGATCATGGTCATTAAGTGAAACGCCGACCCGCGGCTCATCAAAGTTGCGGAAACAACCCTTCGCTGACTGCTTGCAGCCCTTGCCGGTCGCGCAATTCCACCCGGCTGTCGGCCTGCTCGACGACCAAACCGGCCTCGATCAGCCGGCTCAAGGTGCGGGAGAATGTCTCACTGGTCAGATTCAAGTGGCTGGCAATATGCCGCTTCAGGCCGGGCAGTTTAATCGAACCGTCCAATTCCGCCTCGGCATCCAACAGGAAACGGGCCACGCGTCCGGTGGCGTCGCGCAGCACGATATCTTCCATCAGCGAGATCAGATGCTTCACCCAGAAACACAGACCAGTCATCATCTCCAAGCACAGTTGATGATCGTCGGAGATCGCCTTGCGGAACGGCTCGTAGGGGATCAGCGCCGTCGTGGTGGGTGCGATCGCCTCGGCACTGGCCGGACACGGAAATCCTCCGATCGCGGCGATTTCGGCAAAGGTCTGTCCGGGACCGACCATGTGCAGCACATGCTCCTTGCCGCCGGCCCCCGTCTTGAAGACCCGCACCGCTCCGCTGCCGACCACGTAGACCCCCGGACATGCGTCGCCTTCCCGGAAGACTCGGACGCCCTTGGCGAACCGTCGAACGAGCGAGACCTCGACCAGACGCTGTCGCCGCATCGGATCCACCTGCGCAAAAAGTTGGCAACGGCTAAGGATTTCTTCCACGCTTGACGTCACACTTCCTCCCTGCGTCCGTAATCGGGACGTTTTATTGCGGCTCGCGGTTCCGAGCGGGAGGCGAAGCCCGCTCGACAACTTCCAGTCTTCATCCGTCGCGTTGACTGCCGATAAATCGAGTCGACGGTCGTAACGATTGGTCCAGTCGCGCTGTTACATTCGGAACGTTTTCGCCAGGCGGTACACAATTCCCGGTTTTTCCAAGCAAAGCCAATTCGCCCATTTTGCCGATAGCTTACTCTGTTGGCAATCTGCCGGTTCTTCGTAACTGAGAGAATCCGCCCACTATCTTCCAGTCATCGAGGAGTGATCCGAACCATGCAGGCATACCCTGTGCAGATCCGGAATCTCAAGGACTTGAGAGACTACGTCCAACAAGAGCTTTGCCAGCAGAACGAATTGGAGGTCGGAGCCTTCCACTTCACCGAACGCGTCCTGGAAAAGAGCGGCGCACCCTGCGGGATTTTTTTCTGCCTTCACGGCCCGCGGAGTGTCAAGCTGGTTGCGATCTGGGAAACCAGCCGCAACACCATTCTTTTCTACGGTTCGAGCGGTGAACGTGTGTTGCGCATCCAACTCTCGCAACCACCCGGTCTGAACTAGGCAAAGTTCGACGACGCAATCATCCAATTTCATCCAAGGATTATCAAGGAGGTCGAACATGCTGGTGTTGTCGAGGAAAGAGGGGGAGCGAATCAAGCTGGGAGATTCGATCGTCATCACCGTAGTGGGCGTATCGGGAGACAGAGTGAGGCTGGGCATCAAAGCGCCCGCTGACGTGCTGGTTCTGCGGGAGGAGCTGGAGCCGCTGCCAAGGCCTGAGCGAAGGTCGTCAGCCGCCGCCTGAGCCGCCGCCAAACAAAACGAGAAATACCAAGAGACGCGCCGAGTTCAACTCGGCGCGTCTTTTTTTAATTCCCAGGGTCAGTCGTTTAATACTGACTTTCGGGCTTGACACAGAGACTCTGCGGACGGTATTTGCATGCATGGCAACGTCGTCCCATCCTCGGGAGTCTCCGAAAATCGTACAGGCACCGGGCATCCGTGCCCCGGAGCCAGTCTCGGTTTCGCACGCGGGGCGGTGTGCCGGCATCATGCTGGTGTTCGGCTCTCTTCTTCTCGGCCCAGGTTCCCGCCAGACTTGCGCCCAAGTCTTGGATCAGTTGCGAGATGACGTGCGCGGCCGGAATGCCGCGCCCGATCGCGAATCGGATTCCGGCGGAAATCAGAACAGCGACCGCAGGCGTTGCGACGGCGAAGACGACGCCTACGAGGGGCTGACCGAGTTGGCTGGGTGGTTCGCCTTGTACGCGGTCACATCGCCGATCTGGGCGCCGCGCAGTTTGGTTGGCGACGGCTCTCTCTGCCGCGGATATTTCGCCCGCTATCCGTACCGTTGCGATCTGCCTGGATACATGGCGACCGATCCTGGCGGGGTTCGGGATTTCGAGCCGCCCCTGGCGGACGAACATTACGATTGGCTGCTGCGGACGCGGATCGAATACGCCGATTCGTTCGACGACCTGTCTCGGATCGGTGGTCAGGTACTGTGGGACACGGCCAGCCGTTGGGGAATCGACTCGCAATTCGACTATCTCCGCGAGGAACGCACGGGATCGGCGAACGATCAACTTTGGCTGGGCGATGCCAACGTAGTCTACCGGTTCGCACAGAGTCCCCGATTGCAGATGCGGACGGGACTGGGCGTCAACTGGATGTCCGACACCGACGGCACCGATCTCGGTTTCAACTTCACCTACGGCGGCGATCTGTTCCTTGCCAATCCCTGGATCGTCTCCGCCGAAGTCGATTGGGGCTGGCTCGGGAACGCCGGGCTATTCCGCGGTCGAACCACCCTGGGCGTGCATCTGCATCGTTGGGAGTTCTACACCGGGTACGAGTATCTGGACGTGGGACGCACCCAACTGAACAGCCTGCTCGGCGGCGTGCGGTTGTGGTACTGAGCGACCGCACAGGACTAGGTTGTTCAGTTCCAAAGTAGTAGGCACACTCCGTGTGCCGTAAACTGCGGACGGCACACGGAGTGTGCCTGCTACAAATTGTTCACGTTATTTCTGCGCGCTCGCTAAGCATCGTTCGCGAAAAGTGAACGGAATGGCGCCAGCCACCGGTTCGGGTTTCGCAGGCTCACCGGCGGCTAGCCCAGAAAAGCGACTTGCCGCTCAATTGTCGCCTGGCAGTTGTTTCACGAACGATGCAAATACGCAGCTACCTCCCTTTTTTTGGGCGCCATCGCTTTTTTCCGAGCGGGGTCGCTATCATGTGGGATTGATTGCGATACGCCTGGGGCTTGGGCGGGCGGTCTTTCTTGTCTTGATAAAGGAGTCCCGTGATGTCTGCGTGCTTCCATTGGCTGCGATTGTCTGGGGTGCTGGTGCTGGCCGGGATGACGGCGGTGCAGGTCGGTTGGGCTGGGGAACAACGCGATTCGACGTTGCCCGCCGCGGGGGAGCCTAAAAAACCGATTGCGTCTGCCGAGGGCAGGGATCCGTTTGCGCCGCCTGCCCAGGGGGATCGAATGGACCGCGTTCCGCCGAAGGCGGTCGACGCGGCGGATCCGTTCGCGCCGCCGCGCCCAGGCGACGCGGCCGATCCGTTCGGGGCTTTTCCACAGCGCCTCGATCCGGCACAGCAACGCAAGATGAAGATTGACGAGTTGCTACAGAGGGCACACGATGTCGTCCGGACAAGCCTGGAAAACGCTGATCTGGATGCGGTCGTGTTGGACGATGCCTTGATGCTGTTGCATGCCGGACTGCACGATCACCCGGATGCCGGGATGGTGCTGGCGAAACTGACCAAACACCGCTGGTTGAGGCTGCGAGACGAATCGGCCGGCGATGTGGTCGAGCGACTGGATCGGCAGGCCGAAGGGCTGATTCGGCCTGCCAAAGCAATTGTGGACTTCACTCGGCAGCGATTGGCGGCTCTGGACGCGGACACCTGTCCTTTCGACTGGCGGACGCGGCGCAAAGTCTGGCTGGAGTTGATCGAGTTGATCATCGCCACTCGGAGCGGCGAGGACACATCCGGGCGCTGGCGCCAAGCCGCCGCGGAGCACGATGACCTAGCCTCGCTGTATCGGATCGCCCATCTGCTGGCTGTTCGCGAAACGCGGCCGGGCAAGCTGGATTTCGAATTCGTCAAACCGCTGTTCGACACGCCGCAGGCTGACAAGAGCGACGTCCGTTGGGCCGCGGAGACGCTGATGACCTTGCTGTTGATCAGCAGCGGCACCGAAAACCCGGTACAGTTGGAGGCTCGCGACCGATTGCGGGCCGCTTTGCAGGACGAACGTCGTATCAGCCACTCGCCGATTACCTACACCGCGCTCGGCGAACTCTATTCGGCGGCCCAGCGAATAAGGGCACCGGAGAGCGATCTAGTGCTGCACACGATCGCAGCCCATTGGTCGCCGCATCATTTTGCGAGTTTCGCTGCGCAAGCGGGAATTCCTGCGAACATCCTGCGGGAGCTGCTGTTGGCCAAGCCCGTCAAGGTGACCGCCGATTCTGGTGATCTGGCGACGGTCCTCAACTCGCTTGTCCGCCAGACAGTAGTTCAAGTGTGGATCGATCGAGGAGTGCTGGAACACGCCGCAAAACTGCCGGCGACTGCGGCCGAGGGGCCTTGGCTGTCGGTGCTCGAACAAATGCTCATCGCGACTCCCTACCGAACGCACCAACTGGCCGCGGATCTGTTCTGGATCGGGCATCCCGAGCGACTCGAATCGGCACGCCAGACGTACCGGAACAATCTGGACAAGATTCGTTGGGCCAACCCCACGGTCGCCGCCGCGCTTGTGGACTCGACCAAGCTGGATTTCGTCGAGACGCCGCTGGATCAGACCATCGCGTTCGTGAAAGACATGCACGACCTGAACGTCGAGTTGCTCGGTGCCAACGCAACGCCCGTGACGATCGAACCGTCGGGCGTGCCGCTGCACATTGCCCTGACGGAACTGACCGATTCGCTGCAATACGATTGGTTCCCCGACCACGGGATCATCTTCGTCGGACCAGCGGAAAGCGTCGCGCGAGTGAAGCAACATGCCTTGGGACGGGCGCAGCGTTGGGCTAGATTGGGAATCGAGCCGACCGCGGCGACCTCGGCGCTGCGCAGCGAAACACGGTTGGAATTCATCAAAACGCCGTTGTCGCAAATCGCCGGCTTCCTCAGCGATATGCACAGGGTACAGATCCGCGTTCCCGAGGCGCATGGCGAGGACAGCCTGAGCCTCGATCTGCGCGACATCGCCTTGGAACAGGCGCTCGACGTCATCTGCTGGCGGCTCGATCTGAAATGGGACACCGACGGACGGTCGATCGAATTGCGGAAAACGGCGGCTGAACCGCGTGACGGTGTACGTTAGCCACTGCTCAGCCAATCGCCTTCGGGAGGCCGCTGTCACTCGCTCGCCACGCTCTGCGCAATTCTGCCGAAGGCTGCCGCGTCGTGGCCGCCAAGTTCGGCCAAACGGCGATGGGATTCCTCCACGTGCCTGCCCAGCAAATCGCGGTCGGGTCGTGACATATCGGCCGCGACCAGTTCGCCGGCAAGCTCCGGCGGACGTGGAGTGAAGGCCAGAAGACGATCCAGATGCGAGCTGTGCAGCAGCCTGCCCCGCACCTCGCTGGGCGCGTGGACCTGCAAACGAACACGTCCGCCACCGTTGTACTTGCGGTGGAGGCTCACGAGACAACCAAGAAAAGTGCTGTCCAAGTACTCGCAGGCTGACAGGTCGAAAACCAACGTCGAAGGCTCTTCGCGCAGACAGCGCTCGGCCAATTCCTGAAACGACGGGCTTTGAAACAGCGTGCCCTTGCCTTCAAGGGCGACCAAGTAGCCAGCATTCGTTCGACCGACGGAAAGACGAGATGATGTCGCCATTGCCCCTGGACTCCTTTCACAACCGACAGTAATCCGGAACAGTCACGCGGCGCTCTATGACTGTATGATAGACGTTTAACGCAATTAGAGGAACCGAACGGGACTGTCCTTCCAGAGTTTGCTGTCCGGCGCAGGAATTTTCCCGCAACGTGCGATGCGTCGAGTTGCAGTCCGCGCAAGACGAGATAGAATGAGCGCATTCAAAAAATCAAATCTCGGTCTCCTAATGGTTTCCCATCACTACTTCAGTAGAAACGGAGGGCGTTTATGCCGGGGCACGGCGGAAGAACGGTCGGAATCACGATCACGTACGAGAGAGTCATCGATGCGGTCAAAAAGACCCGCAAAGAACATCGTGTGAAGTATGCCCGCAGGGACGTCGCGCACGATCCGGACGAGAAGGCATTCTATCAAGAGGCGATCAAGAAGTTCTTGCGCGACCACAAGAAGCTTGGCGCCACGTTGCAAAACATCGACACCACAAAGGACAAGAACGTCAAGAGCGAGACCGGCTGGGTCTTCATGTGATCGGCTGGGCTCGAAATGCAGGACGGCTGCCGAACGAGTAGACGTACACTCCGGGGCAGCAGCCCGATTTCAGATCCAGTCGGCGAACAGCCGCGTTCAGTGCGTTCATGTCGAGGTGGTTCAGTCGGTTCTCTCCTCGCGCCGCGTGGGTCCATTGACCCCACGGCGCGAGCGCGTTGACGCTTTGGCGTGACGCTAAGAAACAGGCTTCGGTCACCTCGCCCGCTTCACAGCCCCGGCTTCCGTGCTTCTCGCGCCACAGCTCGGCGAATTCGTCCAACCCCGCCAGATCCTCGGCGGCTTCCTCGGGATACCGGACGGCAATCCGACCTCGCAGCACATCGAATGGCGGAATCTCGGCGTCTTCGGTCGTTGGAACGTTGCTCAGCGGACTCACCAAACCGATCCCGGGCGTTGCCCGAGCCGCTGCGGTCAGACCCTCGAGCCAACTCGGCGTCACCATCGTTTCGTTGCTCAGCCAGACGATGTACTCTCCTCGAGACGCGGCGAGAGCTTCGTTCAACGCCTCCGGGAATTCGGTGTCCTCCGCGCACAGATTCACCGCCAAGGCAACCGCGGACGTCGCCGCCGCTCCGCGCAGGAACTCGCGAGTGCCATCCAGCGATCCCAGATCGATGAAGAGGAATTCCGCCTGCGAGCCGGTATGCCTCAACAGCCGCGCGAGACACCGTTCGGTGTACTCCAATTGACCGCGGCAGGGCACGACAATGCTCGCCAAGACGTCAGCCTGGCTCTTGAAACCCGGGGATTCGTAACGCTGGTGCCGGATCATTCCCATCTCCACTTCTCGCGATTTACGTGCGTTTCCGATCGACGTGGACGGGCGATTCGAATCGAGCCGTCTTGCCGACCCGGTCCTCGATGCGTTGATCCGCCTTAGTCCAGTTGCTGCGCAACTCGTCCGACACGCGGCCTTGAAGTTCGATAAAGTCGTACAAGCCTTCGCGGCTTGACTTGGTTGCCATTCCCCGAGCGATCCGCTCCAACGCGGCTCGATAGTCGCCGATCTCAAGATCCAGTTTGGCGGACTGATACAGCCCGCGTAGATCGCTGGGATTGATTCGTAAAGCGCGTTCGAACGCATGGCGGGCTTCCCGTTTCCGCCCCAGCGCCACCAGGCATTCGCCCACCAAGTCCCATAGATCGGACGAACAGGCCGGATTCAGGGTCAATGCCTGCCGCGCCATCGCCAGTGCGGCTTGCGGATTGCCCTGGCGTTTGAGCAGGAATCCGCCGGCACAGTGCAGGTACGTCCAGTTGTGCGGAGTGCGCCGCAGGCACTCGAAGTACGCATCCGCTTCGGCCTCGGCGCATTGGGTTGTGCGCAACGCATCGACTCGTTCGATCCACTCGTTGGCAAACCGGTAGCGTTCCTGCCCGAAGACTTCATGGAAGCGAGTCACGACGGCGGGCGGAATGTTACGGCCGATCAGCCGGGTGTAGTATTGATCCATCTGCCGGTCGGTCGCGTGCGATTCCAGTTCCATGCAGGCGCAGAAGTCGTCGAGCAACGGGAAATTCAGGCCCAAAGCAGTCGACGAGGAAAACGTTTCGTAAGTGAAACCGCGCTGGAACGATGGATGGTTTTCACCATAACCGTAGTCGTTGACCAGCACCACGCCACCGGGTTCCAGCAACTGGGTCAGTTGAAAGAGAACCTCCATCGCCCCGGAGTTGTGTACGGTGTACGCTCCGCGCGACTGCCCCATCGCCACCGCCAATTCGCCAAACGGGATGCTCGCGGGGTCGATCGGCAGGAATTCGTATTCCACGCTGAACAGGTCGAACAACGGGGTCAGTCGGCGCCGCTGCGCCGGATCGGCGGAATTCGCCAGTTGGCGAATTTCGGCCAGCGAGAGCGGCGTGTGCTCCTCCAATCGGACATGCCGCGCCAAACAACTCTGCAGATGGAGCGACTGGACAATAACGTCGGCTTGCTGGTCCGTCGAGCCAGCAGAGTCGGCGGAAGCGGCAGACCGTTGGACGAACTTCAAAATATGGGCCGGCAGACAGTCGAGCACGTAATTGCAAAACACGCCCCGCAGCGACAGCGGATCGAATTCCGCCAGCAGCGGATCGTCTGCCAAATCTTCGCCGACCCGGCGGGCGTCAATGACGCGCAACAGAGCATGTCCCGCATGGTCGGCAAAGATCCCGTGACGGCACGCATCCACCAGCATCGATTCTGACGCGTCCGCCGCGATGTACCACAGTCGGTCGTAGAAGTCCCGGCCGGATTCCAGACAGAGTTGGCGAAAACGATCGAGGAAGAAGCGTGCGAACAGTCCGAGCCCAATGCCGAGTTCGAGCACCAGGATCCGTGGCGACTCGGGCGGGTGGGCCACCAGCGAGGCGAACACAACCTCGGCCGCGTTGTAGGATGCCTCGCCGTCGTTGTTCACCGTATACGGGACCGGATCGAAGTCGCTGATAAACGCTTGGCTGCCGCGAGCGCTGTAGAAGCTCTGCCCGAGTTCCCATTCCAGGCTTTCGGCAAACGGCCTGACGTCCTGGATCACCACTCGCGAGGCGTTCGCGGCGGCCATAATCTCGGCGGGAGAACGCCCGCCAGATCGATCGTCGTGCAGCGGGAAGTAACGCATCGTGCAGTGATGATCCGAGGTGAAGCGACGGCGTGTCGGGAAGCAAGAAAACGTAAGACTGCTGAGAAAGACTGCCCGTTTGGCCGACGGGCTGACACTATAACTGGCCGACAGTAGTTGGTCAACGGCGCGGGAACCGGCGCATTGCTTTTGCCATTTTCGCAGGCATCGCGCGTTCAGCCAGCACCAACACCACAACGGTTGCCAGGACCACTGGCTGCCGGCGCAAGCCGTTGCGTCAGACGCCTTCGGCGGTTAGCATTCCTGTTTGGTCGGTTCATGGATTCCGGCCACGTGCCTGACGCAATTCCTTCACCGACCCGGGTTTCCAAAATGTTCACCCGCATCCTGCTGGCGATCACCATCGTTCTATCCGTGCCGGCCGTCGACGCGACCGCGGCGGAACGCGTTATTTTCGATACGGATATCGGCGGCGACATCGACGATGCAGGGACCATGGCCGTGATGCATGCCTTGGCCGACCGAGGCGAGATCGAGATCCTGGCCGTCGGAATCGTCAACGGACACGTAAATGCTGTTCCTTACACCGACGCGATCAATACTTGGTACGGTCGGCCCAACCTGCCGGTGGGCATCATCAAGAGGGACGCGCCGATCAATCGCGACAAGTACATGGCCGAGGTGGTGAAGTCCTATCCGCACGACTTGACCAACCGGGCAGCGCCGGATGTGATCGATCTCTACCGCCAAATCCTTGCGGCTCAGCCCGATCGAAGCGTCACTTTGATCGCGGTCGGGCCACCGACGAACATCAGCCGTCTGCTCGATTCCTCTGCCGACGAACACAGTCCGCTCGATGGTGTCGGACTGATGCGTCGCAAAGTCAAGTTCTATGCCGCGGGCGGCAACGGGAACGGCGGCCTGCCCAAGGGCCAATGCGGATGGAACTATCAGCAGGACATTCCCGCTGGACAGAATGAACTGGCAAAACTGCCCGTCGATTTCCCAACGGTCTTCGCCGGCGGCAGCGGCAATCGCCTGAAGATCGGCACATGCTATCGCGACGCACCGTCCGAGCACATCATCCGCAAGAGCTACGAAGCCTACTTTGGCGGACAGGCCGACATGAATCGTCCGACCTGGGACCAACTGCGGATGCTCTACGGAGCGAGACCGTCTTCGCGGCGTCTGTTCGATACCTCGGCTTCCGGGAGCATTCGACTCGATGACCGAGGCATACTGTCGTGGACCGCTAGTCCCGATCGCAATGTGGCTTATGCCTATGTCGACGATCTCGAAGCCATGCGAACCGAGATCACGATGCTGATGATGCACGTACCGGTCGGTGCATCTTCCGGTTGACGAGATAAAATGGTGTCCCGAGGCGTTGGGATTTAACCGAGGGCGGACATGAGCGAGCAGCAACCGGAGACTCTGATTGTTGTCGACATCGGCAACCACCACGTCAAATTTGCGAGATTGAACGTCGGCGACGCGTCCGCCTTTCCGGAGAATGCCTCGGTACTGCGACTGTCCAGCGCGCCGATGCCCTTCGACGAATTAGCCAATTGGCTGCCCGCCGATCGAGCAACCTGGCGCGTCGCCAGCGTCTGTCGTCCGGTGGAAACGGGACTCGCACGCTGGGTCGCGAGCCAGCGGCCTGCGGACGACTACCTGCGATTGACCAACGACATGCTGCCGATCGAGATCCGCGTGGAACAGCCCGAGCGAGTCGGCACGGATCGCTTGCTGGCCGCGTTAGCCGCTGCCGCGTTGCGTTCCAACGAGCACCCGGCAATCGTAATCGACGCAGGTTCGGCCATCACGGTCGATCTGGTTTCGGGCGACGGCGCGTTCGAAGGCGGCGCCATCCTGCCAGGCTTTGCAATGATGGCCACCGCGCTGGCTCAGCAGACGGACCAATTGCCTTTGATCGAACCATCGGAGTCAACTCAACCGCCCCCGGTGGTCGGCAAGTCGACGGTCCAAGCGATTCGCAGTGGTTTGTTCTGGAGCCACATCGGGGCGGTGCGCGAATTGGTTGGTCGGATCTCGTCCGATCTCGACACTCCACCGGAGATTTTCGTCGCGGGCGGCGATGCAGCGGTGCTGGCGGGCTTTCTCGATGGTTCGGCCCGCGTGGTGCCAAACTTGGTCTTTCAAGGCATCCTGATCGCGTATCGCCACCAACGGCTGTAACGCTTGGCGTCTGCAATTTCGGTAGATCAGGGCGGAAGGGACCAAGAATTGCCGAGAGCCAGACTTCGACGACGGGCCACGGGCACTCGTGTGGGTGGTGTGTATTTGGGTTTGCCGCTGCGAAACACTCGCCCGAAGTTGGACTTTGCTCTATGATGTCGAGGTGAGTACGGCTGAGCGTGACGGAGCCGTAGCATTTCTAGCCTGATGGAATTTAGCAACGGCCGAGAAAAAAGTGTCAGGAGTCATTTGTGCAAAGCACCCGGAGGGCCGGTTCCCGGCAAATGACTCCTGACACTTTTTTCTCGATCAGTCCTTAGTTGTCCGGACGCGTATGACCTCTGACTCTGCAAGACAACTTGGTTTCGAAGACTACGATGTGACCATCGAGCAGACCCTACCGGCGTCGGCCACCGGTTGGGGCGAGACCAACGCGCCGATCGAACTGATTCACGGGAAGTGCCAATGCCTGCTGGACGAGATCCTTCAGTTGGCGCGGCTGCGACTGCAGATCGCGTCCTTGGTGATGGCCGCCGGATTTGGCGCGTTCTTGATCTGGAACCTGATCGAAATCGGCTTGGGCAAGAATAACAGCGTTTGGCTCGTGGGCCAATTGCTGGTCGTGACCTTGATACTTGCGATATGCGGTTGGATGCTTCGCCGCAGTTGCTCGATCACGGGTTGGAAGCTTCGGGTCAAGGAACTGATCGTGTTCGGAATCCCCGTGTTGTTCTTGCTCCAGGTTCAGCACGAAGCGATGTTGGCGGCCATCAATCCCCCCCGCCCCTTCAACACTCCGGCGCCGCCGTGGTTGCTCTTGGCCTTCGTGTATGCATTCTTCATTCCGAACGTCTGGCAACGAGCGGCGATGGTGTTGTCCGTCATCTGCGTTTCACCGCTGCTGGTCACCGCATTCCTCTGGTTGACTGAGCCGCAAGTCGGCGCGGCTTTGCGAACCGATATCAGTTTCGTGATCGAACTGACGCTGATCATGTCGATCGGTTGGACGATTACGGTGGTGGGAGTCTGGACGATCGGAAGCTTGCGCCGGGAGGCGCACAAGGCGAAGCAATTCGGCCAATACCAGTTGCGCGAGCGGATCGGTTCCGGCGGAATGGGCGAGGTATATCTGGCCGAACACCGCTTCATGAAGCGACCGTGCGCGATCAAGTTGATCAAGCCCGAGCGGGCCGGGGACGCGAGGGTGCTGAGCCGTTTCGAACGCGAAGTGCGGGCCACGGCCCGGCTATCGCACTGGAACAGCATCGACATCTACGATTACGGGCGAGCCAAGGACGGCACGTTCTACTACGTGATGGAGTACCTGCCCGGCTTGAACCTGAACGAATTGGTGTCGCGGTTCGGGCCGCTGCCGCCGGCGCGGACGATCCATCTGTTGCGTCAGGCTTGTGACGCATTGCGCGAAGCCCACCGCGCGGGCATCGTCCATCGCGACATCAAACCGGCAAACATCATCGCCGCCGAGCGAGGCGGGGTCTACGACGTCGCCAAGTTACTGGATTTCGGCTTGGCCAAGCCGTTGGACGAGGCCGAGGACAGCCACCTGACTCAGGAAGGCGCGATCACCGGGTCGCCTTTGTATATGTCGCCCGAACAAGTGATGGGCGAAGATGATCTGGACGGCCGCAGCGACATCTACTCGATGGGCGCCGTGGCCTATTTCCTGCTCACCGCCCGGCCGCTGTTTCAGGAAACGCGGCCCATGAAGATTCTGATGGCTCACGCGAACGAAATCCCGCTGCCGCCGAGGGAACTGAACCCGGACGTACCCGAGGACGTGGAGCAGGTGGTCATGCGCTGCTTGGCCAAACGCCGCCAGGACCGGTATCAGACCGCCCAGGAACTGATCGATGCCTTCAGCCAGTGCGCGGACGCCGATGGCTGGACACGCGAGGCCGCAGCCCGCTGGTGGCAGGAACAGGGCCAGCGATCCAGGACCTTCGTCTGACAGCGTGACGAACGGCGGTCGCTCACGACTCGCCGCGCATCTGGCCCAGCAGCGTTCCACTGTCGAAGATCTCCCACGCCTCGGCCAGCTTTCCGTCGGCGATTCGGAAGGTGCTGATCGCGGGCAACCGGATCGCATTGCCCCGGGGAGCAATCCCGGCCATTTCGCCCGTGTGCCGGGCATGGAACACGAAATGGCAATCGACGCGATCGCCCTCGGCCAACAGAAAATCGATCTCGACTCGCATGTCGCTGAACACCGTGGCAGCGAATCCCTGGAAAAACTGCCGCACGCCGGCCGGCCCCGGCGGGGTATCCGGCGGGAAGTGATAATCGACAAAGTCGTTCGCGACCAGGGATTCGATCTCCGCCAGATCGCCCATCACTTGGTCGTAGTATCGGCGCACCATCGCTTTGTTCTCGTCCAGCATGTTTCCACTCCGGCTTGCAGGAGAAAGTTCTTCAACACAACGTCGATTCTGGCACCTTCGCGCACGCCACGCAACGGGATCGCCGGCGCGTCGGCGATCGGTACTTGCGAATCCGCAGCGAGGTCTGGAGAATGTAGCTCGGCATGGGCCTTCGTACCTATTCACAGAAGTCATGGAACAATGGAAAGCCGTGCAATGGTTGGCATCGGATTGTTCGAACTCCTGCTACTTGGCGGTGCCGTGGTTGCCGTGGTCGCCGTTCTGGCGATCGTCGTCGTCGTCACGACCACTCGACGAAAGTGAGGTTCCGATGTCTGCAAGCGTCCCGATCGCCAAATTGCTTCTGCTCGGCGCAGGAGTTGTCGTCGTCCTGGTTGTTGTGGGGGTCGCCATCGCGGCCGTAGTCTCCACGACCAGGCGGAAGTAGCTCCACCGTCGCGCCGATGCCGCCATTCACGTCACGGGCGGCGGATCAGGGTAAAGGCGATCGCTTGGTCGAGAATCGCCAGATCGTTCCCGCGTTTGACCCGCACGCCGTGCAACTCGAAGAAGCCGCTGGCGGAAGTGCTGCCGCCGCTTTGCAGCCGTAGAGTGGTTTCCTCTGGCAACGGCCGCAAGCGGCACGTCACGGTGCGTTTTTCCAGGCCATCGCGGACAGCGGGATCATGAACGTACAAGACCACGTCTTGTCCCAGACGCTCGAAACCGGCCAATGTCACGTAGTGACCGTTCGTCCGTTGATAGACGTTCTGGTCTTTCTCGTACACATACCAGCCGATGTTCAGGATCAGATTCGATTCGCCGATCACGGATTTCAGCATCCACGGGAGTTCCGGCCTGCCGCCGATTCGCTTGGCGCTGCTTCGCCACCCCATCGTTTCGATCTTGGCCTGATAGTCGCGTTCGGCGGCAAATCTCTCCAGGCCCGCCACGAGTTGCTTGGGCGACGTGCCATTGACATCGGATACGTTCATGTACTGGTCGGAGGCCAGCAACCCGATCAAAGCGGCTTGGTCCCGCGGCGCCGGACTCTGGAGGGCAAGCAGTTCCGGGAATCCGTTGCCGTGCAACCACATCAACGCATTCGATACCGCGACCGGTCCGCAAATCGTCTTGCCGCCCGTCGGCAGGCGGCCGAAGCGTTCATCACCCTGGCAGAAATCCGGCATCCCAGCTACCTTGCCCGTGTATTTTGCCGGAACATCGTCCGTCGGCTGGATGGTCACGGTCGCCAGAATCAAGAGGCACGCGGTAGGCATATTCGGTCTCCGTGTTAGTGATCAGGTGCCGATGCGAGTCACTGCGGCTTCAAACTTGTGCGATATGGCAGAACAGTCGGCCCAGGGTGCGAAAGTACAGCGTCATGCAGACGATCACCAGCGCCGCGCCGGCGGAACCTAAAGGAAAACCATGCAGCAGCGAGGTGACGAAGCCGAACAACGCGACGATGATCATCACGCTGGTCATCAGATAGGTCAACTTCCACGGCTCGGGGTGCTGAGCGATGCAGCTCCAGCCGTCGTCCGAAAACGGAGCCAGTGCCGAACGCGTAACGTGCATCGACAGCAACACAGGCGGAAACAGCACGCCGAACGTGAAGGCCGCCGTGTACACGACCGTTCCGGTGAGCCCGATCAGTCCCAGCACGATCCCAACCAACACGCCCGGCAGCGCTGCCACCAGACCGGCGCTGATGATAAACCGCAGGTCGCGGTCCCACGCCAGGAAATTGACGCCCGGCCAATGCTCGATCCTTCGTAATCCCTCGGACGTGTCCTTCACCAGGGCCCAAGCGAAAGCCGCGGCGGCGATCGAAAAGGTCAGCAGCAACAGGCCCGCCAGCAACGCGATCATCAGACTGGCCGCCTCGCTCAGAATCGCGGGTGCGTCCTCCGAGATCTGCATCTCGAGCACCGCATGCAAGAGCAACATGGCCAGCGCGAACCAGACGGCCAGAATCACCATCCGGACGATGGCACGCGGGTCGGCGAGAAAGTCGAAATAGCCCTCGATGAAACGGTCGGGGGACCGCTCGCGTTCGTCCGCTTCCTCTTTTTCCAGTTCGGCTCTCGCCTTGTCCAGCATCTTCTGAGCGGCGGTTTGCATCGCCGTGGGGCCGCCGACCGGCGATTCGGCACTCGGCGCCGCCTTCGTAAGCTGCGTCGGCGTCTTGCGTTTGGGCGGCGGAGACACGACGACCGGCGAATAGCAATCGGGACATTGGATCGTCGTGCCGACCTGCGGAGGCCGTACATGCAATCGAGCTTGGCAGACCTGGCAGGTAATCCCGTACACATCGTCGTACGATTCGCGAGGTTTGGCCGGAGCGGCTGGGGCAGGTGCGGCCGGGGAAAACGCCGGCGGGGCCGTAGCGGCCGATGACGGCACTGGGGCGGACCGTCCGGCAGTCGAGACAGGCGATGGCTTAGTGGCCGTCGGCGATTTCGACGCGGTCGTCTGCCCGTCAGCTTGCGGCGCTCCGGACGCTGCCCTTTCCGGCACGGTTATTTCGGCGCCGCAACGCGGACAGCGACACCGCTGTCCGGCCTGGTACGGCGGCACCTTGACATTCCCGCCGCATTGCGGACAGGAGATCCGGATCGACGAACTGCCTTGAGCGCTCACGGTCGCGATACCTGTTGCTGCGAAACTGGTTAAGATCCAGCCACCACCATACAGCCGCAGGGTCCGGTAAGCAAGCTTGCCAATGCGGCTGAAACACAACCAAGGCGCAGTCAGTGCCCGATCAGACTAATCAGCGGATTGTCTATTCTTCATCGAATCTCGATGCGATTCAGTTCCGGACAGTGAGGTGGCAAGTATTACAGGATTCGTCTGCATGGCTCCCACCGCGTTCGGCATTCGGTGCTGTTCTCCGAAATTCTTCCGGGTTTCCTGTCAGATTTGCATCGGCTACGCTCAAGAAGGAGGTGAGGGAGCTGGAACCTATGACTGACCAAGGGGAGTTTCTCCGCCAATTCCTGCGTTGCGAGGTGAATCTGCGCGCGCTGGTCGGCGCGGTGGTGCGAGACGTCCATGTTCGAGAAGACGTGTTTCAGGAGATCGCCCTGACACTTTGGCAGCACTTCGATCGCTACGATCCGGGCCGGCCGTTCGGAGCCTGGGCTCGCGGCGTGGCAGCCAAAAAGCTGTTGGAGCGGTTCAGTGCTGACCGCCGTTCGCCCCTGGTGCTCTCGCCCGATGCGATCCTCAAGCTGGTCGAGGCGGCGGACCGCAGCGAGTCGCGGCCCGTGCCGGCATTCGAGGCGCTGGAACATTGTCTGGGCCAGCTTCCGGAGAAGTCGCGGCGTTTGCTGACCTTGCGATACAGCCAGAGCCAACCGCTCGCAGCAATCGCCGCCGAGTTGCGAGCTACGCAGACGGCCGTGTACCAGGCCCTGTCGCGGTTGCGCCGGCGGTTGCGGGACTGCATGCAGCGATACATCGTGGCCCGCGGAGGTGCATGATGCCCGATGACCGCAGCGAAGATCTGATTCAACGCTATCTCGAGCACATCGCCTCGCCCGCTGAAGTGGCCGAATTGGAACGCCTTGTGGCGGAACGCACGGAGGTAGCCGATGCTTTATGGGATGCGACGCGCGTCGATACCTTGCTGACGCTGCATCTGCACGGGATTGACTCGGAAATGCAGACAGGCGCGGGACTCGACGCAAATCATCTCCGCAGGCGGCGCCTCGTCAGGGCCGTCGCGGCCATCGCGGCGTTGCTGTTGGTGGTCGTGATCCTGGGGTGGTCGCTCCAAGGTCTGACGGGTCAAGTTGCTTGGGACGCGGCGCCGACCGCTCGCATCCGAGCCCCACGACTTAACGTGGCCGCATATCCGGTCGTCGCTGGGATGGTCGAGGTCGAAGACATTCCGGCGACGCGAGTTCGCAGCAACACGCCGTTGCGGGTTGTCGGAGATCGGCCGGCGGTCATTGAACTGGCCGGTGGAACCCGGGCCGAATTGGCCGTCGCGACGGCGGCCATCATCCGCTCCCCGGACGACCACTCGGGGCAGGTTTTGGAATTGCTCGAAGGCGGCGGCCGTTTCCGCGTACCTCCCCAGGGTGACGGGACTTTTCGCGTCGAAACATGCAGTGGCTCGGTGTCCACGTTGGGCACCGATTTTGAGGTAAATCTGTGGTCTACTGAAGGAAAGGAAGAGCTAGACATGAGTTTTCGCAGCATGTTTGTCTTGGCCGTGGCCGTGGTCACGGGCATGGTTCACGTCGATGTGCCCGGCGAGCAGCACGTGCTTTCGGCCGGCGCGCAGAAGTTGTTTGGCGCCGAACCCGAGAAGCAGAAGGACTTCGGCAAGTGGATGCCCAGCGGTGACATCCTGGGCTTTACGGGCAAAGGAGGCGAGCCCATCGCGCTAGAGCGGTCCGTGCCAGGCATCGTGGGCGCGCTCGAACTGACCACCGACCAGAAGCAAAGGATCGGAGCGGCGGTAGCCGAGACGATTCAGAGCGAGAAGGTCCGCGCCGCCGTGGTACTGGCTAAGCTCAATCCCAACGCAACCCAAGAGCAGAAGGAACAGGCTCAGCGGCTGGTCGCCGAAGCTCGAAACAAGCTCCAACAACTCGTGGGCCAGATTCTCACCGACGAGCAGAAGAAGCTTGTTGCCAACATCAATGCGGCTGCCGAGCAAGCCCGTCGCGAAGTCACGGACTCGGCACAAACGGAACAAGCGCCGGACAAGCACGACGAGCCCGCCATGAAACGCTGGCGCGAACAAATCCATCAGCGTATGGATGCCGCCGTTCAGAAGCGTATCGTGGCGATGCTCACGCCAACACAAAAGGTGGCGTTCGAGCAGGCCGCAGCAGTTCAAGCGATTGACGAAAAAGCTGCCAAGGATCAGCCAAAACGGCAGGATAAGTCGAATCTGCCCGACAAGACCAAGCGGCCGGATGCCGGGAAACAGCCCGACAAGACCAAGCAACCGGATGCTGGAAAGCAGCCGGAAAAGACCAAGCAACCAGATGCTGGGAAGCAACCCGACAAGACCAAGCAGCCCGATAGAACCAAGCAACCGGACAAGGTAGGACAGCCGGACGTGCAATCTTGAGATCCGGAACCTCTGGCTGCCGCAATCCTGGGCCGCAACCTCGGTTGCGTGCCCGGCAGCGGCGAGTGTCTAGGCGACGCCCAAGCCACTCCGGGTCTGGTTTGCGAGCAGCGTAGTATCGGCAAGGAAATGACTGTCGCCAGATTCGTAGTCGTCACGCTACGCCGTGACGACCGACAATCACGGCGGAGCGTGATGACCACATGGAAGACGTGTTCTCCGGAAACGACTCCCGCCCCCTTTCCACGAGGAGCGAAGAAGTGGCTTTCCGCAGCAAGTTTCTGTTGCTCGCCATGCTGGCCGCGGTGGTGGCGCCGATCGGCGTACCGGGCCGGCACGTCCCGCCGATCCAACCGCTGGCGGTGTTCGCTGCTGAGCCCGCAGTCGGAATGCTGACGGTGCAGGTGGTCGACGAGGCGGGAAAGACCCTGCCGGCGCGAGTCCATCTGCGCGCTGCTGATGGCCGCGACCTTCTCCTTCCCGGCCAAGCCACTCGCCAAAGTGCTGTCTACAAGGGTACGCAGCCGGTGTGCGGCGACTGGTTCTATACGGACGGCTCTTTCCGTATCGAGGTCGGCGTCGGCAAGGCACAGATCGACATTGCCCACGGACCGGCCTACAGCACCGTCCACGACATCATCGCGGTTCAGCCCGGACAAAACTCGGAGAAGACCTACACGCTGCGACGTCTGATCGATCCGCTGGCCCAGGGCTGGTACAACGCTGACGAGCACCTGCACCAGATGCCGGATGCGGCGCTGATGCTGGGCGAGGACTTGAATCTGGCTGCGGTTCCCATCTGCGGCGGCGTCGAACTGAGCTACCGCCCGCACCAAAGGGTGACGCCGCTGCCGGATGCCAATCACGTCTTGGTGACCCAGTTGCCGGCCATCGAATGGGACTGCTTCTTGTGGAACCTGCCCCAGCCTCTGGAGCTGCGTCTGGGCGAAGAACCTTGGCCTCGGGACGATTTCGCGACTTCGGATCGACCCGGCGGATCGACGGATCTGCGCACTTCGTTCGTGGTCCGCACGCCTTTCCTCATCGAGCAGGCGCACGCAGCCGGCGCCACCACGATCGCCTACATGCACGACCCGCCGCGGCTTTGGTACTATCCGCTCTACGTGGCCAACGGCTGGATCGATGTCTACGGCGTGCTGGAGAACAGCTATTGCAGCATCGCCAACCGAGGCACCGAGGCCGATTTCTGGCAAAGTCTGGATCGGCACGGCACCAACGGCAGCTTCGGCGTCTGGTATCGCTTTCTCAACTGCGGCTATCGTCTGCCCGCCTCGGCCGGCACCGACAATGTCGGCATGGGCGTGGGAGTTTGGAAAGGTTACAACCGCGTCTACGCCAAGCTGGACGGCCCCTTGACGGTGGAGAACTGGCTGAACGCCCTCAAACAGGGCCGAACCTTCGTGACGAATCGGCCGCTGCTGTTTGTGACGGTCGACGGCCAGAACCCAGGCTCCGAGTTGCGTGTGAAGGCGGCAACGCCGCTCCGCGTGGACATCCACGCCGTGTCGGCCACGCCCATCACTCGAGTCGATCTCGTGTACCAGGCTCGCGTCTTGAAGCAGATCGACGTTGATCCCACCACCGAGCTCCGTCACATCGAGACGCTCACCGTGCCGGGGAGCGGCTGGCTGGCAGTGCGTTGTCTGGGCCGAGGCGACAATCCCAACCTTTCCCCCGCCTTTGCCTTTGCACACACCAGCCCCTTCTACGTGCTCGTGGACGGCCAGCCGATCCGCTCACCGGAAGATGCCCGTTACTTCCATGACTACTTTTCTGCGTTTATGAAGCGATCGCTGCCCCGGGTGAAAAACGAACAGATCCGCCGCCTTCTCGAAGCCAAATGCCGCGACGCGCTGGCCAAGTACGCGGCACAGGCGGATAGCGGGGAAGATTTTCCTGATTTCCCTGAATCCCGATGAGACGCTTAGGCTTGTCGGTACACTTGCCTTCACGGGGCGGTAAGCACGGGACGACGCGGGGCGCCGCAAAAAAATCGGCCGATTTGTCATCCCGTCCCGCCAATCCTCTTACGGTTCGCGATGTCTCCTGTGTCCGAGCAGACGGGCGTCTGTCCGGCGGGCAAACCGCCCGGCAACGTTTTTTGCTTTTTCACAGGAGTCATGGCCATGTCCAAGAAGCAGTCGAAAGGTTTGTGGCAGCGGTGGTTTCGGCACACCAAGACGCGTCGGTCGGCCGTTCGGCGCCGGTCGTTCTTCGAGGCCCTCGAGCCCCGGCGTCTACGTCGTCCGCGTCTATCGCTACAGCGGAAACACCAACTACTGGCTGACCCTGACGGCCACGCCGAACCAGCCAACTGTTCCGGACCACGCGGGCGACTCGTTCGGGGCGGCCCGCGACCGGGGGACATTCAGCGGCACGCAGACCTACACGGACGCGGTGGGCAATGGTCGAGCATCCGGACGCGGCGTTGCGGTTCGGCCAGGGGCAGAGCGAGTTGGGCTAGGGGGTCGGCTCGACGATCGAGCTCGGCCAGCGGCCGGGCTACATCGAGACGCATGGCTACGAGGGCTCGTCGCCTGCCCCGCACACCCACGTCACGATCATGGACGATGTGAACCCGCCCAGTGGACTAAACTACTGACGCGGCAACAGCGTGGGCGAGAACGACGCGCGCCGGGCCAACTTCGTCCGGCCGGAACAGGCTTGGACCCTGTTGCGCTGACGGCCAACCGGAGCACCGCGGCCATCACCCGGGCCGCGCGGCGGAGCAGAATCTGCCGTGCGGCCCGTCTTCGCTCTTGGATGCCAGAGCTGTGACACGGCGTGAGACCCGGGGGGCATAGCGAAAGACAGGCTCTCGCAGAGGCGCAGAGACACAGAGGAAGACCCGAATTCACCTCTCTGCGATCTCCGCGCCTCTGCGAGCGACTTCTTCAATAGCAGCCGACCGTCGGGATCAGACGCCGATCAGATCGCCGTCGCTAGGTTCGCAGCAGACGCAGCGGTAGGCGGGATCGCGCTCTTTGATCTTGCGGCAAAAGGGGCAGACGGGGCGGTCGTCCGGGTCGCGCCGCGGACGTTCGGTTTCGCCCGCTGCGTCGCGGTCGGCACGCAAACGAAGGGAAACGGCAAGGTCCATGCATTGGCGGCTCGTGGTCAAACTCCGGGGCAAGGCGGTGAAGAGAACGCCGGCCGGGACGACAAACCCGGCCGTCACCCAAGACATCGCAACGCGGATCAACATTCGCCACCCGTACGTCAGGCTTTCCAGCCTGACCGGCCCCGATCCGGTCGGCGATCCGACCTTCGTAGACAACGACCTGTACCTGTCGGGACACGAACATCTGCGGCGCATCCGCAAGCTTGTTCCCACTCCTTAACATCGGCCGAGAACAATGTGACAGGAGTCATTTGCCGGTTCAAGCTGCATCTCGATCCCTGGTCGGTCAGGCCAGGGGTTCGTGCAGCCGTTGGGATTGGTTGCTATACTGCCCAACTTGGTGTTTTCCCCAGCGGTTTGCATTCAGGTTGGGACGGGCGGCATGGACGAGCGGTTGATTGCGGAATTCATCGAGCGTTGGGCGCAGTCCGGGGGCGCGGAACGGGCCAACTACCAGTTGTTCCTGGCCGAATTGTGCGAGGTGCTGGACGTCCCGCGCCCCGAGCCGACGGTCGAGGACGACAGCCAGAACGCCTACGTCTTCGAACGCGGCGTGCAATTCGACAACCTGGACGGCACCTATTCCACCGGCCGCATCGATCTGTACAAACGCGGCTGCTTCGTGCTGGAATCCAAGCAGGGCGTCGAGCAACAGGAAACCGCGCCGGCCCTGTCGGCCAAGCAGCAGCAGCGGCGGGCCAAACGCAAGCGGGGCCACGGGACTCGCGGCACGGCCGCCTGGGACGACGCCATGTTCCGCGCCCGCGGCCAGGCCGAGCAGTACACGCGCGCCCTGCCGCCCGACGAAGGCCGGCCGCCGTTCGTGATCGTCGTGGACGTCGGCCATTCGATCGAGTTGTACGCCGAGTTCTCGCAGACCGGCGGAACGTACGTGCCGTTTCCGGACGCGAAATCGCACCGCATCAAACTCGATCAACTGACCGACGCCGCGCTGCGCGAGCGACTGCGGCTGGTCTGGACCGACCCGCTGAGCCTGGACCCCGCCCGCCGCTCGGCCCGCGTGACGCGCGAGATCGCCGCCAAGCTGGCCGAACTCGCCAAGTCGCTCGAAGCCGCCGGCCACCATGCCGACGACGTGGCCCAGTTCCTGATGCGCTGTCTGTTCACCATGTTTGCCGAGGACGTCGAGTTGCTGCCGCGCGACTCGTTCCGCGATCTGCTCCGCAGCATCCAGGCACGTCTGGCTTACCAGCCAACAGAAATTGAGCGACAAGCAACAAGGCGACTTCGACGTCTTCAGCTTGCGGTTGGAGACGGGAAAGGCCTACGAGCTACAAGGAACTGCTGCGAGATCTCTGAGATCACGACCATGTCGCCTCCGCCACCACCTATTTCAAGAACTGGTATCGCCGTGTGGTCCACACCAAACTGACACGCTTGAGAATAGCCGCCAAGACCATTCTCGAACGACTCCAAAACGACGTCAGCTACTGTACCCACGGAATCACCAACGCCTTCGCAGGAGGTTTGAACAGCGAAATCGTGTCCATCAAACGGCGTGACGACGGCTTTCGAAACCTCGAGAATTTCAAAACCGCCATCCTCTACTACTGCGGTGGTCTCGATCGCTACCTACAACAATCCCAAATGGAGCCAATATTGTGGTGCCTGAAGAATTTTCGCAATTGAGCCAATCAGCGTGACGGCAGACAAGAATCAGGATGAGCTAACTCGCAAGGAACCTTGAGAGCCGTGAGGGAAGTGCAGATGTCCGTGTCGATTCCAAAGTTAGACAGGCCTATCACGCCGCGTGTTCTCATCAGCTACAGCCATGATTCGCCGGAGCACGCGGCACGGGCTGCCGAGCTTGCGAATCGATTGCGGCGTGACGGCATCGACTGCTGGATTGACCAGTTCGATCCACATCCGTCCCAAGGTTGGCCGATGTGGATGGAAGAGCAAATTGGGCGTGCCAAGTTCGTGCTCTTGGTTTGTACCGAGCGGTACTTCAAGCGGTTCAACGGCGAGGAAGTCCCGGGCGTTGGGCGGGGCGTCATCTGGGAGAGCATTCTGATTCGAAACGAGCTCTACCAGTCGGGGCATCAAAACGACAAGTTCATTCCGGTCTGTCTGGAGCCTGGATTTGATGCATTTGTTCCATCGCGATTGCGTGGCGACACACGCTACATGCTTGATTCGTTCGTGCTGGAGAAAGACCGAGATTACACGAAGCTCCATCGGCGATTGACCGGTCAGGCTGCGATGGTGCCAGAAGAGGTTGGTCCGGTGGTGCAGCTTGCATCACTGGAGCCCGGGGCGATCTTGGCGGATTTGCAGAGCATTGTTGACAGCAGTCGCTTGCTGCTAAACAGTCTTGCTTCCACAGACCAAGAACGGCAGCCGAGATATGAATCCGCGTATGCGCTGCGGTACCTCGGTTTCGATGTCATTCGACCGACGATCCGTGATTTCGTCGCCCGGAACGAACACTGGTTCTTTCACGGGATTCCGTCCTCTCTCAAGCAACGCGTGCTCGATGATTTCCAAGTGCAGCATTCGGCGTTGCGGGGCGCATTTCGAGTACCATTCGCGGTCTTGGTGTCGTCCGGCGGCGGGCAATCCGGCTGCCTGCGTCCAGAAGGCGATCACCCGTTGATCGCGGTCGATGGCACAAAAGGCCTGAAGGCGTTCCTCGAAGATCCCCTGCTGTATAGCAGAGACAGTCGGTTGGCTCGCTACGCCGTGCTGCGCCACGTGTTGTTCGACGAGGCCGTCGACCTATCGAAGCGGCACGGCCGCGAGATCACCGAACTGGTCGGGGACTTTGCTGCCGGAAAGGACATCCCCTGTACCGGCGTCTTTTGGGGTTTAGAACGGCCTCCACTGGCATCCGCGGCGGCGATTATTGGATCGAATTCCGTCGTCGAGCTGTTGAAGAATGCCGGGTTCGCTGGGATTGAAATCTACTGAAGCTCACTAGATGACGCATGCCACGCAAATCCCGCATATTAACACCTAGATTGCCAGTCGTGCTGCTTGGCATTGCCATTGGCAAGAATAGTGATACGATTAGACACTGGTCGGAGGGGCCACGGAGAAAGGGACCGGATCCCCAAGACAGGTTTTTCGATTGGAAGCGAAATATGGAGCCAGAAGCGATGGCACGGACAGCAGATCCAACGTGGGTTCGGGTACGAGCAAACTCCGTGCCCGAGTTTGAGAGGAAACTGGCGGAAGTTGACGCGCTGTGCGACGATGTCTTCGATGATCGTATGGCTCAGAGGTTCCGATTCTATCCTCGGTTTCAGGTATTCCTTGGCGATGATCATGCTCGGTCCGTGGAGAATACACTCGCTGACCTTATTCGCGGGGATCGCTACGGGGAGCACTTGGAAGATCGCGTAAACGCTTTCAATCCAACACCGCAGGAGTGCATGTTTCTTGACGCAGCGTGCCGCGTGAGGACGATTGGTTTGCTTTGGGGCATCTTTCCCGAAGAGCGGACCGCTCGCCCACCAGACCAATCGCAGCAGATGCTATATGACGTAACCGCTCCCACTGTCGCTCCTTGGGGAGAGGCCCCGGAGTACGACTCAGCGGAGCTTTCAAGGCTCATCCGGACCTTCCCTGACCGGTCGGCGCGTTTTGTACAGCAGTTCTGGAAGCACAAATGCTCCTGGTCCGATGCCAATCGACTGGCATTAGCAGCGATTCTTACCGGCTACCTGCCGTCGAATGAAATCGGAGACGTTCCCGAAGATGTCGGCGGAGTCCGCGTTCGAAAGATCGCTAGTCTATTGCGAATTGCTACGTGCTGTACTCTCGGGCCCAAGGTTTGTCCGTTGGAAATTCGGTTGCAATTGAAACCCGACGCGATTTGTGACCCAAGGAAAACGCATCTCGGTCCGGTTGACTGGCTCTTCGAGACAATTTTTGATCGTGGTAGGAATCTCTTTGAGATTCGTGCCAACGTTCCGCCTCGTCAGGATGTGCCGGATCCTCGTCCCGACGGTTCCAGCCTTCCCGTTGCGAGCGTTGACTATGGCTCAGGGCTGCAATTTCTGGGGACAGTCATCCAAGACGTGATCGACACGGTGTCGCCCGTTCTGGAAGTGCATCCGAACACGGCGATTCGCACCGTGAAGGTGACCACCTATCGAATTGGCGCGAGGCGAATCGAACCTGATTTCCATCTGCCCCAGCAATGGTTGTTGCCGCTCGCGTCGGCAATTAATGGAGCGGAAGTGGCCGGTATGACTGCCGTGGTGCTGCGTTCATTTTGCAAGTACGGCTTTGGTGATGAAGCCGTTTCGTTTCGAGATCAAGTCGAACTGGCTTGCTCGGCGGCAGAAACTTTGCACCCGTTCAATGCGCTGGTACGGAAGTTGGTTGCCAAAGTCCGACGCGATTTCGATTGGGCCGCTGAACCAACGGAAGCGAACAAACGAGAACTCGAAGTGTTTCTCGATGACTATCTCATCGAACGGGCCGCTGATGGCGATGCAGTTGCGGACGAATCAATGCGTCAAGGCGTGCTGCTGTGGGATGGCCAAGCGCCTGTCGACGTGGCGATCGTGTCAGATTACGGTCGCTGCGTGTTATCAACCTTAATTCAAGGCAAGTTTCGGGGCGAGGTTTGGTTGATTGAACCTTCGCCGGATGCTCGCGGTAGGTGGGTGCCAGACGCAAGCGATCGAGTCCAGGAGGTTCTTTCTCAGCACGATATAAACGTTCGGCGAGTCTCAATGGGAGCGCTCCACAACCAGTTGGTCGGCCTTTCCGCCAAGCAGAAGTTCGTGTACCTGACGGGCGCGAAAGGGATCTGGTGTTCGCCGGGGACTACGGAACCGGATCACTTCATTTGCTCACAAGGTGTTTGGACGGTTGCGCAGACAGTCACCGGGAGTGGCGGCCGATCAGTGCTGTTGGCCGAGTATGCGAAGTGCTTTGACAGGGAAGACGACATCGGGGATGTTCGCGATAAGCTGGACAAAATGATCGCGTCGTCAGAGAACCGCCCTTGGATCCGCGTGGACCTTTTGGAGAAGAAGGACTTCTGGAAGACGGTGATTGCCAGACCACGTGAATGATGGCACCCACGCTGGTCATCAGGTCCGCGACCTGCGATGCCGGTCGCGAGTTAGCTCATGTCTGGGTGGCGGTTTGACTCAGGCCGCTTTCCGGTGTGAACGTCGCACGTGTGACGCGATGTTTGCTAGGACAGCGCCATGTACGTCGTCCTGGACCAGTCGGAAACGTGCGCTCAAAGGAGGTGATTCCTCAAGGATTTCGTGCGTCACCAGTTGCCTGCAGAGGCTGCGTGTTTGATACGGGTCCATGAACAGCCTGCGGGCCAAGGTGACTGCGGAGATGGTCGCGTTAGGCGTGTCAACGAATTCCCTGAGCAGAACGTGCGCTTCGTCGCAGAGTATTTCCCCATCGCGAGAGACCATCTCTCCCATATACCACTCCCGCAACTGATCCGGGCTTGCGGGGGCATGCCCCTCTGCAAATCCTCGTGGCATCCTTGCCTCCACATTTGACTATTCCGACTGCTTCGGTCGGTTTGGTTGACGGCTGCCACATCCGTGTGTCATCGCAATCTGCTCGGCTCACCGTCCGACGACTCACGGCCCTTACCATCAAGCAGCGATCGTCACGCAGCCGCCCAATCATACGGTCGGACCCGACTTTGTCGGAAAGCCGAAATCAGATCGCCAGTTCTTCCCAGCGAAGACCTTCGTGGTTGTCGCTCGAAGCATGGTTTCGCCCACCACAATCACGCTATCCCTGAAGTGGCCGTTTACGGAAATCGGCAGACCGGACACTGCAGCTTTAGCGCGTTCACCTGCTTGAGCGACGCCTGCGCTGCTAGCGAGGACGGCTTTCAGCAACCCTGCGAATAAGCCCCATTAGCCGGATCAATTCCGCCCGCCGCACGTCCACTTCCGGCTGACCGCGTCGGGACAAATCGTCTCCTAGTTACTCACATTCCGCACCCCAGAATTCAAGTTGACGGTGACAAGATACGGCA